>CAVTCV010000018.1:0-103715 GCA_963733315.1 uncultured Alphaproteobacteria bacterium
TCGGCTGATTGTCGCCGGCGTGCCTGCCACCAACATTCAGATGGACGCACTGTCGAAAGATGAGGCCGGCCAATTTGTCCACCTCCTCCAAATCTTCAATGCGACATTGAAGGAGCGCGCGCTGGCTGCCGGCATGGGTTTCCTCGACGTTTATGCGCTGTCGGATCGAGGCGATGGCATTGCCAGCGGCGATTGGCACATGGATACGCATCATCTGTCGCCGGACGCAGTCGCCGAGGCGTTTGGCAGGCACTACGTTTCTTAGCGATCGTTCACGCTTGTAGTTTTGTCGTATTGCGTTTGTCAGTCGGCGCCCGGCGCAAGCGCCTTGCGCACCAGATCCTCCAGCGTGCCGGCCTTGGCGTCGAATTTGACGCCGCGAATGCCGAACGCCTTGGCGGCGGCGAGGTCGTGGTCCTTGTCGCCAATGAGAAAGCTGCGGCTGCGGTCGATCGGCCAGTCGCGCGCCGCCTGTTCGAGCATGCCCGGCTGCGGCTTCCGGCAATGGCAATGGATCGCGAGTTCCTTGACCGTCCCCTCCGGGTGATGCGGGCAATAATAGAACGCGTCGATCCGCGCGCCGTCGGCTAGCAAGGCGTCTTGCAGATGCGTGTTGAACAGCTTCACCGCGGCTTCGGGATAAAGTCCACGCGCGACCCCGGACTGATTGGTGACGACGATCACGGTGTATCCCGCCTCGTTCAACAATCGCACCGCCGCGGCCGCGGTCTGAACCAGTTCGAGATCATCGGGTTTAAACGTGTAGCCATGATCGACATTGAGCACGCCGTCGCGATCGAGAAATGCAACGGGGCGCGGCGGCGGTCCAGGCGTCTCGGCTGCGTCGGTCATGATGCTTACAACAACCTCGGCGGCGCCGATGCAAGGGCATTTGTGAATTCAATGCGCGTGTTATCGGCGCGCCGGCGAAGGCTATGTCGGATGGAACCGCGCCGGTCGTTAGCGCACATTGCATAAATCCTGTGCGCTGCACACCTGTGTCAGACTAAGACAGCCGACTTTACCCATTGATTTTGCGGTAAATTTTTTGCGTATTTTTGTAGAAGATATCTATAGCTAAGGGCGATTTTGATGGATTATTGTAGCCGACGGAGGACGACGGCGTGGCCGGCGAGGCGAATTCGACGAAACTGCCACGGAGACTGGCAGGAAGTTGCAAGGATAAGCGATCGGGGAGGACCGGAATAACAGCTCCCGCACCTGCGCACTCGGCAATGCCGACGATCAACAAGATCGACAAGTAAAACGGGGAAACCAAGGAGAGAACAAATGGCTGATAAAGCCGCAACGTCGTCGATTAATCGCGAAAGATGGACCCAACTCATCGCCGGCGTGATCTGCATGATCATGATCGCGAACCTGCAATACGGCTGGACGCTGTTCGTCCGTCCGATCAACGCCGCACATGGCTGGTCGATCGCCGCCATTCAGGTCGCTTTCAGCATCTTCGTCGCGCTCGAAACCTGGCTGACGCCGATCGAAGGCTGGATCGTCGATCGCATCGGTCCGCGCAACGGGCCAAAACTGATGGTCGCCTTCGGCGGCGTCTTCATCGCGCTCGGTTGGATCATCAATTCGAAAGCCGGCTCGCTCGAAATGCTCTATTTCGGCGCGGTGGTCTCCGGTATCGGCGGCGGCGCGATTTACGCCACAGCCGTCGGCCAAGCGGTGAAATGGTTTCCCGATCGCCGCGGTCTCGCGGTGGGTCTCACGGCCGCAGGCTTCGGCGCCGGCGCCGCGCTTACCGTGGTTCCGATCCGCGAAGTGATCGCAAACTTCGGCTACGAGGCGGCCTTCTTCTGGTTCGGCCTCGTGCAAGGCGTGATCGTCTTCTTGCTGGCGTGGCTGTTGCGCGCGCCGGAGGCCGATGAACTCAAGGATCTTGCGGCGCCGAAGGTGCCGCAGTCGGCGCGCAGCTACGCGCCGGGCGAGGTGCTGATGTCGCCGGTGTTCTGGGTACTCTACATCATGTTCATCATGGTGTCGGCCTCGGGCCTGATGGCTACGGCGCAAATCGCGCTGATCGCGAAAGACTACAATATCGCCAATGTGGCGATCCTCGGCGGCGCGACCGCGCTGTCGGTAGCGCTGATCGTCGACAACGTCTGCAACGGCGCGGCTCGCCCGCTGTTCGGCTGGGTGTCCGACAATATCGGCCGCGAATACACCATGGCGATCGCGTTCGGTCTCGGCGCAGTGGCCTATTGGCTGCTGGGCTCGGCCGGCACGCAACCGTGGGCGTTCGTGGTCTTCGCTGCCTTGATCTTCCTGACCTGGGGCGAAATCTTCAGCCTGTTCCCGTCGACCTGCACCGACAGCTTCGGGCCGAAGTTCGCGACCGTGAACCTGAGCTTGCTCTATACGGCCAAGGGCGCGTCCGCGTTCCTGGTCCCGGTGGCCAACCTGATCAAGGCCTCGACCGGCAGCTGGCACATGGTCTTCGTGGTCACCGCGACCATGAACCTGGTCGTCGTCGCCTTGGCGCTGTTCGTGCTCAAGCCGATGCGCACGAAGATCGCGACGGGCGAAGCCAAGCTCGCCCACGCGACCTGATAAGACTTGAAAAAATGCCGCTGCATCTTCATTCGCAGCATTGAAACCTCGAACAAGGCCTCACCCGATGAGGCCTTGTTTTTTTGCGGTTCCGGCCGCGCTCGATTGTCCGGGCTCGCGTCATAAACGGGCGGTACCGGAGTGACCCGCCGAGAAGGTCGTTGCGCGCGTCGGGTCATCTGGCATATTGTATACCAGTCATGAGTAGCCACGATCCTTCGCTTCGTCGCGTGAGCCCGCGTAGCCGCAATCGGCCGTCGCCGCCGAAAGCCGCCGCCGCGTCGCACCCGGCGTTGGTGTCCCTCAACGACACGCCGAGCTTCAAGAACAAGGCCTATGCCGCCTTGAAGAACGCCATCGTCGCGATGGACATCTACCGCAGCCGCGACGACATCCGCCTCGACGAGCGCAAGCTCGCGCAGGATTTCGGCATCAGCCGCACGCCGGTGCGCGAGGCGATGGCGCAGCTCGAGAGCGAGGGCTTCGTGCGCTCGGTGCCGCGCCGCGGCATCTACGTCGTGCGCAAGACCAAGCGCGAGGTGATCGAGATGATCACCGCCTGGGCGGCGCTCGAAAGCATGGCGGCGCGGCTGATGACGGAAGTCGCCACGCGAGGAGGAAATCGCCGGCCTGCGCCGGATGTTCGCCACCTTCGAGAACGGCAAGGTGCGCGCCCAGCTCGACGAATATTCCGACGTCAACATCGAATTCCACCAGACCATCATCCGGATGAGCGCGCAACGCGCGTGCTGATCGACCTGGCCGAAAATCTGTTCACCCACATGCGCATGATCCGTCGCAAGACCATCGGCGAGAAGGATCGCGCCGACCGCTCGATCCGCGACCACATCAGCATCATCGAGGCGCTCGAGGCGCGCGCCACCGACCGCGCCGAGGGGCTGGTGCGCGACCACGCGCTGGGCCTCGCCGAGCACGTCGCGCGCTACGCCGACTATCTGGACTGAAAGACCCGACTACAGGACGTGAAGGGAGGATTCCCATGGCTGATGCAGCAGTACAAGAAAAGAAACCGGCGACCGCTGACCGAAGCGGAGCGCGAACTGACGGACGGGTTTCACCTCGTCATCGACGCGCTGAAGCTGAACGGCATCAAGACGATCTATGGCGTGCCGGGCATCCCGATCACCGATTTGGGCCGTATGGCGCAGGCCGCGGGCATGCGGGTGATCTCGTTCCGGCACGAGCAGAACGCCGGCAATGCGGCGGCGATCGCCGGCTTCCTGACCAAAAGCCGGGCATCTGCCTCACGGTCTCGGCGCCGGGCTTCCTCAACGGCCTGGTCGCGCTCGCCAATGCGACGACCAACTGCTTCCCGATGATCCTGATCAGCGGCTCGTCCGAGCGCGAGATCGTCGACCTGCAGCAGGGCGACTACGAGGAGATGGACCAGCTCGCCATCGCCAAGCCGCTGTGCAAGGCGGCGTTCCGCGTGCTGCATGCGGCCGATATCGGCATCGGCGTCGCGCGCGCGATCCGCGCCGCGGTGTCGGGCCGTCCGGGCGGCGTCTATCTCGATCTGCCGGCCAAGCTGTTCGGCCAGGTGATGGAGGCCGAGGCCGGGCAGAAGTCGCTGGTCAAGGTGATCGACCCGGCGCCGGCGCAGATTCCGGCGCCCGGCCGCGGTCAAGCGCGCGCTCGACGTGCTCAAGAGCGCCAAGCGTCCGCTGATCATCCTCGGCAAGGGCGCCGCCTATGCGCAGGCCGACGACGCGATCCGCGCCTTGGTCGAGAAGAGCGGCGTTCCGTTCCTGCCGATGAGCATGGCCAAGGGCCTGCTGCCCGACACGCATCCGCAATGCGCCGCCGCCGCGCGCTCGACCGTGCTGAAGGACACCGACGTCGTGATGATGATCGGCGCGCGGCTCAACTGGCTGCTTGTCGCACGGCAAGGGCAAGAACTGGGGCGAGCCGCACTCGAAGAAGTTCATCCAGATCGACATCGAGCCGAGGGAGATGGACAGCAACGTCGAGATCGCCGCGCCGGTGGTCGGCGATATCGGCTCCTGCGTCGCCGCGCTTGCTCGACGGCATGGGCGACAACTGGCCGGCGCCGCCGGCCGACTGGACCGGTGCGATCAGCAAGAAGGGAAGAGAACATCGCCAAGATGGCGCCGCGGCTGATGAACAACAACGTGCCGATGGACTACCACGGCGCGCTCGGCGTGCTGCGCACCATCATCAAGGAGCGGCCGGACGCCATCCTGGTCAACGAGGGCGCCAACACGCTCGATCTCGCGCGCGGCGTCATCGACATGTATCAGCCGCGCAAGCGCCTCGACGTCGGCACCTGGGGCGTCATGGGCATCGGCATGGGCTTTGCCATCGCCGCCGCGATCGAGACCGGCAAGCCGGTGCTCGCGATCGAGGGCGACAGCGCCTTCGGCTTCTCCGGCATGGAGGTGGAGACGATCTGCCGCTACAACCTGCCGGTCTGCGTCGTCATCTTCAACAACGACGGCATCTATCGCGGCACCGACGTCAATCCCGGCGGCGGTTCCGATCCGGCGACGACCGTGTTCGTCAAGGGCTCGCGCTACGACAAGATGATCGAGGCGTTCGGCGGCGTCGGCGTCAATGCGACGACGCCCGACGAGCTGAAGCGCGCCGTCAACGCGGCGATGGACTCCGGCAAGCCGACGCTGATCAACGCGGTGATCGATCCGGCGGCCGGCAGCGAGAGCGGCCGCATCGGCAATCTCAATCCGCAAAGCGCGCTGAAGAAGAAATAGACGCAAGAACGTCACTGGCGGGCGGCAATTCGCGCCGCCGGCACTGCACGCACACGCAAATTCGAGCCAGTGGAGGAAGCGACAATGGCTAAAAGCGAAACGTGCAAAGGCAAAGAGCCGCGCCGGCGGCCAAGAAGCCCGCGCGCAAGGTGGTCAAGCTCGCGGCGAAAAAGCCGGCGAAGAAGGCGAACGGCAACGGCAATCGGCTTGCCGAAGCCGAGCACCAAGCCTATGGGCCAGGCCGGCAAGGCGCTCGACGGCGTGCGCATTCTCGACTTCACCCACGTGCAGTCGGGCCCGACCTGCACGCAGCTTCTCGCCTGGATGGGCGCCGACGTGATCAAGGTCGAACGTCCCGGCGTCGGCGACATCACGCGCGGCCAGTTGCGGGACGTGCCGAACGCCGACAGCCTCTATTTCACCATGCTCAACCACAACAAGCGCTCGATCACCATCGACTCCAAGCATCCCAAGGGCAAGGAGATCCTCGAGCGCCTGATCAAGACCTGCGACGTGCTGGTGGAGAATTTCGCGCCCGGCGCGCTCGACCGCATGGGCCTCACCTGGGAGCACATCCACAAGCTCAACCCGCGCATGATCGTCGCCTCGGTGAAGGGCTTCGGCCCCGGCCCGTACGAGGACTGCAAGGTCTACGAGAACGTCGCGCAATGCGCCGGCGGCGCCGCCTCGACCACCGGCTTCCACGAAGGCCCGCCGCTGGTCACCGGCGCGCAGATCGGCGATTCCGGCACCGGCCTGCATCTCGCGCTCGGCATCGTCTCGGCGCTCTATCAGCGCATCCGCACCGGCCGCGGCCAGAGGGTGCTGTGCGCCATGCAGGACGGCGTGCTCAATCTCTGCCGCGTCAAGCTGCGCGACCAGCAGCGCCTCGCGCACGGCCCGCTCACCGAATACAGCCAGTACGGCGAGGGCGTTCCGTTCGGCAAGGCGGTGCCGCGCGCCGGCAACGATTCCGGCGGCGGCCAGCCCGGCTGGATCCTCAAGTGCAAGGGCTGGGAGACCGATCCCAACGCCTACATCTATTTCATCACCCAGGCGCCGGTGTGGGACGCGATCTGCGACGTGATCGGCAAGCCGGAATGGAAGACCGATCCGGACTACGCCACGCCGCCGGCGCGCCTGCCGCGGCTCAAGCAGATCTTCGACACGCATCGAGGCACTGGACCATGACCAAGACCAAGTTCGAGGCCATGGACATCTGCAACAAGCACGACATTCCCGTGCGGCCCGATCCTGTCGATGAAGGAGATCGCCGAGGAGCAGTCGCTGCGCGCGACCGGCACCGTGGTCGAGGTCGATCACCCGACGCGCGGCAAGTACCTGACCGTCGGCAATCCGATCAAGATGTCGGACTCGATCGCCGAGGTGAAGCGCTCGCCGCTGCTCGGCGAGCACACCGAGGAAATCCTGACCAAGGTGCTCGGCTATCGCGCCACGGAGATCGCCGAGATCAAGGCGTCGGGCGCGATCACGCGCGCCGGAGAAGCGAAAGCGGCGCGCGTAACGATCAGTGTCATGCCCCGGGCGTCGGCCGTGGGCACCGCCGCTCAGGGAGCGCACGTGCGCTTCCGATTCTGGATCGCCGCGGACAAGCTCGGCGCATGAGCGAATTGAAACTGAAGGGAAGTTCATTCCAATGCGTATCGTGGTCCACGGCCAGCAGGCCTTCGGCAAGGCCGTGCTGGAGGCGCTGCTCAAGCGCGGCGAGAACGTGTCGCCGTCTATGTCGCGCCGGAGAAAGCCAGGCGCGAAGGCCGATCCGCTCAAGGAAGCGGCGCTCGCCGCCAAGCTGCCGGTCTATCAGCCGGCGTCCTACAAGGACGCCGAGGTCTGGGAGGAGTTCAAGGCGCTCAAGCCCGACCTGCAGGTGATGGCCTTCGTCACGCTGTTCGTGCCGGAGGAGTTCCTCAACATCCCGACCCACGGCTCGATCCAGTATCACCCCTCGCTGCTGCCGGCCTATCGCGGCGCCAGCGCCATCAACTGGCCGATCATCAAGGGCGAGAAGGAAACCGGCCTGTCGATCTTCTGGCCCGACAACGGGCTCGATACCGGCGACGTGCTGCTGCAGAAGAAGACGCCGATCTCCGGCACCGACACGCTCGGCACCGTCTATTTCGACCGCCTGTTCCCGATGGGCGTCGAGGCCATGATGGAATCGGTCGATCTCGTCAAGGCCGGCAAGGCGCCGCGCATCAAGCAGGACGAGTCGAAGGCGACTTACGAAGGCCGCTGCGGCCCCGACAACGCCAAGATCGACTGGGGCAAGCCGTGGGAGCAGATCGACCGCCTGATCCGCGGCTGCAATCCGGCGCCCGGCGCCTGGTGCACGCTCGACGGCAAGACGCTGAAGATCTTCGACGCCAAGCCGCTGCCGGCCAAGGACCCCAAGGGCATCGCCGGCAAGCTCGGCGAGATCGTCGCGGTCGAGGCCGACGGCTTCACCGTGGTCTGCGCCGACGGCCGCTTCAAGGTCACCCGCGTGCAGCCGGCCGGCGGCAAGAAGATCGATGCGTCCGAATGGGCCAAGTCCGCCAACGTCGCCGCCGGGGCGAAGTTCACCTGATTTCTCCTTAACGCAAAAGCCAAAATCGCCGGCTCACCGCATAGTCACTGAACGGATAGACCCATGCCCGCCTCGCAGCATCAGAAGCCGAAATCCGACATCGAAATTTCCCAGTCCGCCACCAAGCGGCCGATCATGGAGATCGCCAAGGAGAAGCTCGGCATCGCCGCGGAAAATCTCGAGCCCTACGGCCACTACAAGGCCAAGGTCTCGATGGACTACATCAAGTCGCTGCAGAGCCGGCCGAACGGCAAGCTGATCCTGGTCACGGCGATCACGCCGACGCCGGCGGGCGAGGGCAAGACCACGACGACGGTCGGCCTCACCGATGCGCTCAATCACATCGGCAAGAAGGCGATGCTGTGCCTGCGCGAGCCGTCGCTCGGGCCCTCGTTCGGCATGAAGGGCGGCGCCGCCGGCGGCGGCTACGCCCAGGTCGTGCCGATGGAGGACATCAATCTGCACTTCACCGGCGACTTCCACGCCATCACCTCGGCGCACAACCTGCTGTCGGCGCTGATCGACAACCACATCTATTGGGGCAATGCGCTCGGCATCGACTCGCGCCGCGTCGCCTGGCGCCGCGTCATGGACATGAACGACCGCGCGCTGCGCGAGATCGTCTGCTCGCTCGGCGGCGTCGCCAACGGCTATCCGCGCGAAGCCGGCTTCGACATCACCGTCGCCTCCGAAGTCATGGCGATCTTCTGCCTCGCCAAGGATCTCGACGACCTCAAGGACCGCCTCGGCAACATCATCGTCGCCTATACCCGCGACCGCAAGCCGGTGCGCGCCAAGCGACCTCAAGGCGCACGGCGCGATGACCGCGCTGCTCAAGGAGGCGCTGGCGCCGAACCTGGTGCAGACGCTGGAGGGCACGCCCGCCTTCATCCACGGCGGCCCGTTCGCCAATATCGCGCACGGCTGCAACTCGGTGCTCGCCACCACCACCGCGCTCAAGCTCGCCGATTACGTCGTGACCGAAGCCGGCTTCGGCGCCGATCTCGGCGGCGAGAAGTTCATCGACATCAAGTGCCGCAAGGCCGGGCTGACGCCCGATTGCGTGGTGCTGGTCGCCACCATCCGCGCGCTCAAGATGCACGGCGGCGTCAAGAAGGACGATCTGAAGAAGGAAGACCTCAAGGCGCTGGAAGCCGGCATGGCCAACTTGCAGCGCCACGTCGAGAACGTGAAGAAATTCGGGCTGCCGGCGGTCGTCTCGATCAACCGCTTCTCGGCCGACACCGACGCCGAAATCGCGCTGGTGAAGGAGAAGTGCAAGGCGCTCGGCGTCGAGGCGCTGATGGCCGACCACTGGGCGATGGGCGGCGAAGGCGCCGCCGACGTCGCCAAGGCCGTCGTCAAGGTGATCGACGCGAGCCAGAGCAAGCTCAAGTTCCTTTATCCCGACGAGATGCCGCTGTTCGAGAAGATCGGCACCATCGCGCGGGAGATCTATCGCGCCAAGACTGTCACCGCCGACAAGTCGGTGAAGGATCAGCTCAAGACCTGGGAGGAGATGGGCTACGGCAAGCTGCCGATCTGCGTCGCCAAGACGCAGTACTCGTTCTCGACCAATCCGGACGCCAAGGGCGCGCCGGCCGATCACACCATCAACGTGCGCGAAGTGCGGCTGTCGGCCGGCGCCGAGTTCGTGGTGGCGATCTGCGGTGAGATCATGACCATGCCCGGCCTGCCCAAGGTGCCGGCGGCGGATTCGATCGACGTTAAGGACGGCAAGATCGTCGGGCTGTTCTAACGCCGCCGCGCGTCGATCTGTTATGCCGAGAAGCCCGCCGCAAGGCGGGCTTCTTGCATTTGGCGCCGGCGCGTCAAACGGCGCCCGCACCGTTTCGTTAAAATTTTAGACATTTTGTGCCGAGTTAGTGGAACCTCTTTTCGGGTCTCTTTGCTAAGTTGAAAAAGACAGTTGCACTCCATACCCGGCGTATCGATGCCCAAAACCGTTCTCCCGCCGTCTGAAACGAATTCGCCGTCAGCCGCAGAACATTCGCTGATCGATGAACTGATCGTCGCCGTAGAGACCGGCGGCGTGAAGCAGCGTTTGCGCATCCTCCAGCGCATCAGCGACCTGTTCGTCGCCGGCGCGCGCAGCTATTCCAAGGAACAGATCGCGCTGTTCGACGACGTGCTGCAGGAACTGGCGGCCGATATCGAAGTCAAGGCGCGGGCCAAACTTGCGCAACGAATGGCCGAGGTGGGCGGCGCCCCGCCCAGGCTGATCCGCTCGCTCGCTTTTGACGACGCGATCGAAGTCGCCGGCCCGGTGCTGGCGCACTCCGAACAGTTGAGCGACGACGACCTGGTCGAAAACGCCCGCACCAAGAGCCAGGCGCACCTGTTCGCCATCGCCAAGCGGCTGAAGCTGAGCGAGGCGGTCACCGACGTTCTGGTCGAGCGCGGCGACCGCCGCGTCTTGCGCAAGGTCGCGGGCAACCACGGCGCGCGTTTTTCGCTCGCCGGCTACGAACGCCTGTCCACCTACGCGCGGCGCGACCGCAAGCTGACCCTGACGCTCGGCCAGCGCAGCGATATTCCGCGCCAATATTTCATCAAGCTCTTGGATGCCGCGTCGGCGTCGGTGCGCGCCAAACTGGAGGCGGCCAATCCGCAGGCCGCCGCCGCGATCCGCGACAGCGTCGACGACGTGGCGCGCGCGATGCAAAAAGGCGCGCGTCAGGCCTCGCAGGAATACAATGCCGCCGCGCACGATGTCCGCCGCCGCTTCGAAGCGCAGCCGGACGCGGAAGCCAATGTTCACGCGCCTGCCCGTGCGCAACAGTTCAACAGGGTGGTGATTTCGTTGGCCAAGCTCGGCCGCTTTCCGGTCGATATGGTCGAGCGCGCCTTGCTCGATGACGGCAATGAAATGCTGATCGTTCTGGCTAAGGCGGCCGATTGCTCCTGGACCACGACGCGCGAGTTGCTGCTGATGCAGACGGCCGGACGCCACATGACGCCCGACGATCTGCGCGGCGAGTTGGAGCGCTACCGCACGCTCAGCCGTGAGACGGCGCGCAGCATCATTGCCTTCCGCGAGCGGCGCATGAAGATGCAGGCGCAGGAAGCGGCGGCAGGCGGCAAGGCGCAGCCCGCGGCCGCGCCATCGGCGCCGATCGATTTGGCGGCGGCCCGCCGCGCGGCCTTGGCTCCGGTCTGACGCGCGATTGCCTCCCACTGTGGTGACTGCAAGCGCGGCGTCCCAACTTCGCAGAAAAGAGCCGTGATGAGGGGGCAGGCGCCTCTCAATAGGCTATAATCCGTATCCGATGCACACCCGAATGCGGGTTTATCCGCGTTCGGCTGCGCGTCGACCTCTCCGCACGGAAGAGGTAAAAAAGCGGCGGCTAGAAACGCAAACGGGAGAAACCATGATCAAGTTCTACTACAGCGGCGCACCCAATCCGATGAAGGTCGCGCTGATGCTGGAGGAAACCGGCCTGCCTTACGAGGCCGTGCCGGTCGACACCCGCAAGAGCGAGCAGCACACGCCGGAATACCTCGCCATCAATCCGAACGCCAAGGTGCCGGCGATCGTCGACGGCGACGCGGTCGTGTTCGATTTCGAACGCGATCCTGCTTTATCTCGCCGAGAAGACCGGAAAATTCCTGCCGGCAAAGAGCGATAAGCTGCGCGGCGAATTGCTGTCGTGGCTGATGTTCGTCGCTTCCGGCGTCGGCCCCTTCGCCGGGCAATCGGTGCATTTCCGCCAATACGCGCCGGAAAAAATCCCCTACGCCATCAACCGCTACATGTACGAAGCGCAGCGCCATTTCGGCATTCTCGAGGCGCGCCTGGCCAAGCAGAAATACATGGTCGGCGGCGCCTACGGCATCGTCGACATGGCGGTGTGGGGCTGGGCGCGGCTCATCCCCAACGCGCTGGGCGAGGAATATTGGGCCAAGTTCCCCAACCTGAAGCGGCTGGTCGACGAAATCTCGGCGCGGCCGGCGGCGGCGCGCGCCAACGAGCTGCGCACCAAGCACAAGTTCAAGACCGAGTTCGACGACGAAGCCAAGCGCGCCATGTTCAAGCACCTGGAGGTGCAGGTGGCGTAAGCTCTTTCCCTCTCCCCGCTTCGCGGGGCGAGGGAAGTATCACTCCAACTCGATCGGCCGCCAGCTGATGGCGGCGTTGAACATCGCCGCGCGCACGCGCGCGGTCGCATGCGGCGCGCCGTAGAGCCGCAGCGTTTCCTTGGCCTCTCCCTCAACGACCACCACGTCAGCGGCGGATTTGCCGCGCGCCAGCATCTTCTCGCGCATCAGCTCGGCGATCTCGTCGGCCTCGATCGGATCGATCGCGTCGTCCTTGACGCGGATCACGTAGATCGCGCTGCGCCTGGTGTTGCGCACCGTGCCGTAGACGTAGTGACGCTGCATCGAATGCCGCCCCGATAAACGAACGGGCGCCGCTTCCCGAACGGATGAGGGAGGCGGCGCCCGCGTTACGCGTTGAGACTATTGAAACAGCTTCATCGCGTTGAGGAGCGTCTGGATCACGCCCCAGGCAAGCGGGATGCCGACGAATCCCCAGGCGAGGGCGAGCTTCAGGGTCATCGAGCTGTCTTGTGTTTCGCTGGTCATTGTTGTGTTCCTTTATGCGCCTGCCGGTTCGCCCGCGGCGGCAACGGCCACCTGCGCGAGTTCGGCATCGTGATCGGGTTTCATGTGGAAGCGATGGTGCACGGCCTTCACCATGAGATTGCAGATGAAGCCGACGACCAACAGCCCGGCCATGATGTACATGGTGACGTTGTAGGCCTGCGCTTTCGGCACGCCGTGCGTGACGTTGTACTCACGGATGTAGTTCACCAGCACCGGCCCGAAGATGCCGGCCATCGACCATGCCGTCAGCAGCAGGCCGTGGATGGCGCCGACATAGCGCGTGCCGAACATATCCTTGAGATAGGCCGGCACGGTGGCGAAGCCGCCGCCATACATGCTGATGATGATCAGGAAGCAGATCACGAAGCCCGCGACACTGCCGATCGTGCCGGTATGGGGCACGGCGCAATACAGCAGGAAGCCGAGCACCATGAACACGAAGTAGGTGTTCTTGCCGGCCGATATAGTCCGACGTGGAAGCCCAGAAGAAACGGCCGCCCATGTTGAACAGGCTCATCAGTCCGACGAAGCCAGCCGCCGCGACCGGCGTGATGTGGCCGGGGAACATTTCCTGGCTCATGGCCGAGGCTTGCCCGAGCACGCCGATGCCGGCGGTCACGTTGAGGCAGAGGATCCACCAGATCAGCCAGAACTGCGGCGTCTTCAGTGCGTCATAGACGAAGACGTCGTTCTGGGTGATCAGCTTCTGGGCGACCATCGGCGCCGTATAGCCCGCCGGTTTCCAGCCGGGCGCCGGCACGCGCACGATCACCGCAGCCGACCATCATGAAGCAGAAGTAGACGACGCCGAGCACGATGAAGGTCTCGGCGACGCCGACGTGGGTGGCAGTGGAGAACTTGCTCATCAGCCAGACCGACAGCGGCGAGGCGATGAAGGCGCCGCCGCCGAAGCCCATGATGGCCATGCCGGTCGCCATTCCGGGGCGGTCGGGGAACCATTTGATCAGCGTCGAGACCGGCGAGATGTAGCCGATGCCGAGCCCGCAACCGCCGAGCACGCCGTAGCCGAGATAGATGAGCCAGAGGCTATGCGCGTAGACGCCGACTGCGGAGACGAAGAAGCCGCCCGCCCAGCACAGCGCGGCGGTAAACATCGCGCGGCGCGGTCCGCCTTCCTCGACCCAGCGGCCGAACACGGCCGCCGAGGCGCCCAGGAAGAAGATCGCGATCGAGAAGATCCAGCCGAGTTCGGTCAGCTTCCAATCGGCCGGCGTCGATTGCGTGATGCCGAGCAGCTTTGGTCATCGGCAGATTGAATACGCTGAATGCGTAAGCTTGGCCGATGCACAAATGCACGCACAACGCGGCCGGCGGCACCATCCACCGGCTGAATCCGGGTTTCGCGATCGTGTGATTACGATCGAGTATCGAGAGCAAGCTCATAGCGTCGTTCTCCCCTTGGTTTCCTATCGTTCTTTTTTGTCAGACCCAGAATGCGCGGGAACGTGCCGTGAGTTTGCTATTGGCCACAGAGTGCGGACGGGGATTAATTGAATCAATAAAAGTGTTCCTATGGGTCGATAGAAAACTCACATGACGCAATAGCGAACGACTATTTCTATTGACGAGAATGATTCAGATTAATGTTTCTGAGCAAAAACTAGAGCGTGCGCCTGGCATTGCCCGCGCGTCTACGACTAATGGCTAATGCGCGCAGAACTCAGTCGTCCAGCGAAACCGCGACCCTGCGCGCTTCCGCCACCAAAGCGGCGGTGATCGGCGTCATCGGTTCGCGCAACGGCACGACGAGGCCGATGGTCTGCACGGCCTCCGGCTGGGTGATCGGAATGGCGCGAATGGTATCGGTGAGGCCCAGCGTGTCGGCAATTTTCGCCGGCATCACGCTGGCCCAGCGGCCGGTGCGCACGTGCGAGTACAACAGAATCATCGAATCGGATTCGAGCGTCGGTCGCGCTTCGCTGCCGGCCGCTTTGAGCAGGCGGTTGATGATGCGGCGGTTCTGCATGTCGGGCGTGAGCAGGCACAACGGCACCTGCGCGACTTCCGCCCAGGTCACGCTGTCGCGGTTGCCGAGCGGCGCATCCGCCGAGGTGAGCAGCCGGTAGCGCTCGTGATAAAGCGGCACGGTGCTGACGCGGCCGAGCGGTTCGTTCTCGACGTAGGTGATGCCGGCCTCGATCTCGAGATTCTCCAACAGGTCGAGAATCTCGAGCGAGTTGCGCGAGTAGATGGTGAATTGAACGTTCGGGTGCCGCGCGCGATAGGGCGTGGTCAGCCGCTCGACCATCGCCAGCGTGGTCGGGATTGCGGCGATGCGCAGCCGGCCGGACAGGCCGTGCTTGAGCGCATGCACTTCCTCGCGCATGGCGCGGGCGTCGCCGACAATGCGCCGCGCCCAGTCGAGCACGCGCTCGCCCTCCGGCGTGAAGCCCTGGAAGCGCGAGCCGCGGTTGACGAGGAGCACGCCGAAGCCATCCTCGATCTGCTTGACGCCGGCCGACAGAGTCGGTTGCGTGACCCCGCAGGCCTCGGCGGCGCGGCCGAAATGCTTTTCCCGGGCGAGCGCGAGCAGAAATTCGAGCTTTTCGATCAAAGCGGGCCTTTCGCGTCGATTTGCGTTGGCTTCAGAAAGGGACCAGACAGGAAACAGTGCATCTCGCCACCGCCTTTTTGACGGGAACAATTGGATTTTACAAGAATAGATATCATCTTAATAGAGAAAACCTATCAAGCCATTGACGGGTGGGCCTTGTATCCCGCGATTTAAAGCGGCTTTTCTCGCCGCAGGAGAGCGAAATGAGTGTTACCGAGCAGGACGTGAAGGCGCCGCCGCGCAACGGCCGCCGCCGCCCGCCGCGCACCCCCAAGGGCCGCCAGGTCGATCCGCAGGCGCTCGATGAAGTGCGTGCGCTGCTCACCGACCGGCCGCGCCGGCGCGATCTGCTGATCGAACACTTGCATCTGATCCAGGACCACTACGGCCACCTGTCGGCCGCGCATCTTTCCGCGCTCGCCGCCGAGATGAAGATGGCGCAGACCGAAGTCTACGAGGTCGCCACCTTCTATTCGCATTTCGACGTGGTGAAGGACGGACCGCCACCGCCGGCGGTGACCGTGCGCATCTGCGATTTGCTTTCCTGCGCCATGGCCGGCGCGGAGGCGTTGCTGAAGAAATTGCCGGCCATTCTCGGCAAGGACGTGCGCGTGGTACGAGCGCCCTGCATGGGCGCCTGCGACCGCGCGCCGGTCGCCGCCGTCGGACATCTGCAGACCTTCAAGGCGACGCCGGACTACCATCGCCGCCGACGTCAAGGCGAAGAAGCACGCCGATGCCTGGACGCCGGGCGCCGGCTTTCGCCGCCTACCGCAAGGCTGGTGGCTACAAGCTGCTCAAGTCATGTCTCGATGGCACGCGCACGCGCGACGAGCTGATCAAGATCGTCAGCGATGCCGGCCTGCGCGGCCTCGGCGGCGCCGGATTTCCCACCGGGCGTAAGTGGCAATTGGTGCTCGCCGAGCCGGCGCCACGCATGTTCGCGGTCAACTGCGACGAGGGCGAGCCGGGCACGTTCAAGGACCGCTACTATCTCGAGCGCGATCCGCACCGCTTCATCGAGGGCATGCTGATCGCGGCCTGGGTGGTCGAGGCGGCGGAGACTTATCTCTACATCCGCGATGAATATCCCGAACTGCGGCTGATGCTGGCCGAGGAAATGGAGAAAGCGGAGAAGGCGGGGCTGTCGCCGCACACCAAGCTGCATCTGCGGCGCGGCGCCGGCGCTTACATCTGCGGCGAAGAGTTGGCGATGATCGAATTGATCGAAGGCAAGCGCGGCCTGCCGCGCCACCGTCCGCCTTACGTCGCCCAGGTCGGCCTGTTCGGCCGCCCGACGCTCGAGCAGAACGTCGAGACGCTGTTCTGGGTGCGCGACATTATCGAAAAGGGCGCGGCCTGGATGACCGGGCAGGGGCGCCGCGAGCGCAAGGGCTTCCGCAGCTTCTCGGTGTCGGGCCGGGTGAAGAAGCCGGGCGTGGTGCTGGCGCCGGCCGGCGTCACCGCGCGCGAACTGATCGAGGAATTCTGTGGGGGCATGACCGAGGGTCATGTTTTCAAGGGCTATCTGCCGGGCGGCGCCTCCGGCGGCATCCTGCCGGCCTCGATGGCCGACGAGCCGCTCGACTTCGGAACCCTTGAAAAATACGGCTGCTTCGTGGGATCGCACGCGGTTGTGATCCTGTCCGACAAGGATGATATGAAAGCGGTGGCGCTCAATCTGATGAAGTTCTTCGAGGACGAGTTGCTGCGGCCAGTGCACGCCGTGCCGTGCCGGCACCGAAAAGGCGGTCAAGCTGATGGCGCAGGGGCCGTGGAACCCGGCGCTGCTGACCGAGCTGTCGAACGCCATGCGCGATGCCTCGATCTGCGGCCTCGGCCAGGCCGCGCCCAATCCGCTGATGTGCGTGCTGAAATATTTCCCTGAGGAGCTGATCGAAACCGCTGGGAACCTGGTGACGGAAGGCTGACACCCATGACCGCAGGTAACGGCAAAGCCAAGTCGGTGAAGTTCATCCTCGATGGCAAGGACGTCGAAGCGCTCGATGGCGAGACCATCTGGCAGGTGGCGAAGCGCCTGGGCACCGACATCCCGCATCTGTGCTATTCGCCTGAACCCGGCTACCGCGCCGACGGCAACTGCCGCGCCTGCATGGTGGAGATCGAGGGTGAGCGCGTGCTGGCGGCAAGCTGCATTCGCAAGCCGAGCGAAGGCATGAAGGTCAAGGCCGTCTCCGAGCGCGCCAAGACCGCGCGACAGATGGTGTTCGAACTGCTGATATCCGACCAGCCGGCGCGCGAGACGTCGCACGATCCGCAGTCGAAATTCTGGGCCTGGGCCGACCGCATGAACGTCGCCACCAGCCGCTTCGGCCAGCGCCACGCGCCGCAGCCCGACCGCAGCCATCCGGCGATGGCGGTCAATCTCGACGCCTGCATCCAGTGCAATCTCTGCGTCCGCGCCTGCCGCGAAGTGCAGGTCAACGACGTCATCGGCATGGCCGGCCGCGGCCACACCGAAAAGATCGTATTCGACTTCGACGACCCGATGGGCGCCTCCACCTGCGTCGCCTGCGGCGAGTGCGTGCAGGCCTGCCCGACCGGCGCGCTGATGCCGGCGACGCTGGTGAACAAGGAAAACGTGCGCACCGAATTCCCCGACCGCGAAGTGCACTCGGTGTGCCCCTATTGCGGCGTCGGCTGCCAGCTCACCTACAAAATCAAGAACGACAAGCTGCTCTACGTCACCGGCCGCGACGGCCCGTCCAACCAGCAGCGCCTGTGCGTGAAGGGCCGCTTCGGCTTCGATTACGTCAGCAATCCGCAGCGCCTGTTGAAGCCGATGATTCGCAAGGAGGGTGTGCCGAAGATCCCGCACGAGTTCATCGACCCGTCGAACCCGTGGACGCATTTCCGCGAAGCCACCTGGGACGAGGCGCTCGACAAGGCGGCCTCGGGCCTCAAAAAAATCCGCGACCGCGACGGCTCGAAGGCGCTGGCCGGCTTCGGCTCGGCCAAGTGCTCGAACGAAGAAGCTTACCTCTTCCAGAAGCTGGTGCGCGCCGGCTTCGGCACCAACAACGTCGACCACTGCACGCGGCTGTGCCACGCCTCGTCGGTCGCCGCGCTGCTCGAAGGCGTCGGCTCCGGCGCGGTATCGGCGACCTTCAACGAGGTGAAGAACTCCGATGTCATCGTCGTCATCGGCGCCAACCCGACCGAGAACCACCCGGTCGCCGCCACCTTCTTCAAGCAGGCGGCCAAGCGCGGCGCCAAATTGATCGTGATGGACCCGCGCGGGCAGGCCTTGAAGCGCCATGCATGGCGCATGATGCAGTTCAAGAACGGTGCCGACGTGGCGATGCTCAACGCCATGCTCAACGTCATCGTTTCCGAAAAGCTCTACGATCAGCAATACATCCAGACCTACGTGCAGGGCTTCAACGAGCTCGCCGAGCACGTCAAGGACTTCACGCCCGAGGAAATGGCGCCGATCTGCGGCATCCCGGCCGACACGCTGCGCGAAGTGGCGCGCACCTACGCGCGCGCGCATTCCGCCATCATCTTCTGGGGCATGGGCGTGTCGCAGCACAGCCACGGCACCGACAACGCACGTTGTCTCATCGCGCTGTCGCTGATCACTGGCCAGATCGGCCGCCCCGGCACGGGCCTGCACCCCTTGCGCGGGCAGAACAACGTGCAGGGTGCCTCCGACGCCGGCCTCATCCCGATGTTCTTCCCCGACTACAAATCGGTGGAGACGCCGGAAATCCGCGCCAAGGTCGAGAGCCTGTGGAACGCCAAGCTCGACCCGAAGAAGGGCCTGACCGTGGTCGAGATCATGACTGCGATCCACGACAACGTCATCAAGGGCATGTACATCCTCGGCGAAAACCCGGCGATGTCGGACCCCGACCTTAATCACGCGCGCCAGGCGCTCGCCCATCTCGAGTATCTCGTCGTGCAGGACCTCTTCCTCACCGAGACCGCGGTCTATGCCGACGTCATCCTGCCGGCCTCGGCCTGGCCGGAGAAGGACGGCACCGTCACCAACACCAATCGCCAGGTGCAGATGGGCCGCCAGGCGCTGCCGTTGCCCGGCGACACACGGCAGGATTGGTGGATCACGCAGGAGATCGCGCGCCGCATCGGCCTCGACTGGAACTACACGCACCCGAGCGAGATCTTCACCGAGATGGCGTCGTTGATGCCTTCGCTCGACAACATCACCTGGGAGCGCGTCGAGCGCGAAAGCGCGGTGACCTATCCGGTCGACGCGCCGGACGTTCCCGGCCGCGACGTGGTGTTCGACAAGGGCTTCCCGCGCCCCGGCGGCTTCGCCAAGCTGGTGGCGGCCAAGCTCATACCGCCGGCCGAAACGCCGGACCACGAATATCCGTTCATCCTCACCACCGGCCGCCAGCTCGAGCATTGGCACACCGGTGCCATGACGCGCCGCGCCTCGGTGCTCGATGCGCTGGAGCCGGCGGCGATCGCTGCCGTCTCCCGCGGCACCATCGCCAAGCTCGGCATCAAGCCGGGCGACATGGTGAAGGTGACGACGCGACGCGGCGAGGTTGAGCTCAACACGCGCCAGGACGACGCGATTCCCGACGGCGTGGTGTTCATCCCCTTCGCCTATGTCGAGGCGGCGGCCAACATCCTGACCAACCCGGTGCTCGATCCCTTCGGCAAGATTCCGGAGTTCAAGTTCTGCGCCGCGCGGGTCGAGAAGGCGACGCCGCGGATGGAAGCGGCGGAGTAGATCCTGCCGCCAGGTGGTGTTCCGCCTATGGCAAATATGCCACACGAACAACTAAATAAGCCGGTGGCAGGGTAATTCGTGCAGTTTAGGGCAGTTAAGGGAGGCGCGTCCCGCCCGGCGCGCTCGCTTTGTTCGATAATGATTGGTGATAGTTATCTTGCGAAACGCTCAACGTTGACGGGTTGAGCGGTTTCCTTGGGGGCGAAAATGAAAAGGTTTGTTGTTGGCGGTATCGCGGCCTTGGCGCTCGACTTCGTGACGCCTGTGCAAGCGGCATCTCCCGCGCCGGTCATGACCTGGACCGGATTTTATGTCGGCGGTTTGCTTGGCGTACGCGCGGCCGACAGCACCTGGACAACTGACTGCTTGCAGGTTGGCTGCTTCTCCGGGTCAAACTTCCGGTTGCCGCAGGGCAATCCCGCGTCGTTCGACAGCACCGGTTTCCGAGGGTCGATTTACTTCGGTTACAATTGGCAAGTCGCGCCGCGATGGATCGCCGGTATCGAAGGCGATATTGGTTTGGGCAGCAACAACAAATCGCTTTCGGGGATTCCGGGAACCTGGGCGCCGGGTACGCCTGCTGCGACGATTGCGCTCGACAGTTCGTCCGTCAAGGAGACGTGGGACGGCAGCGCCGCCTCCGACTAGGCTATCTCGTTGCGCCGGACTGGCTGCTTTACGCCACAGGCGGCGTGAGCTGGCTGCGGGCCGAGCTTGGCGCGTCGTGCACCAGCTCGGGCGCGTGGTGTATCGTATCCAATTCTCAGACGAATTCGGTGACGCGAACCGGCTGGACCGCCGGTGGCGGCGTCGAAGTGAAAATCTGGCAAAACTGGCTGTTGCGCGGCGAGTACCGTTATGCCGATTACGGTCACGCCAGTTTCGGATTCTTCCCGACGCAGGCGTCCGGCCAGGATTTTGTTGGCGGCAACGTCCACATTACGCCCCATACCGGGCTGATTGGCCTCGCCTACGCGTTCGGCGGCCCGCACTGATCCACGACGTCGTCTGACGGCGGCGCGATCCCCGGCGGCGTATTTTCACCCTCCCTCTCCAGGGGAGGGCGGGCCGTATCCGCTCCATCGCCGCTGTCTTATGAAAAGTTTTGGCAACGCCGCAAATTGCCCGCGCCGCGCTATGATGGCGCATGGCAAGAAAGCGGCGTGAGTTCGAGACCCATGAAAGCCAAGAGCGGCAGTGCGCTCGGCTCGCTCGTTCGCGACGAATGGTTCCTCGCCTTCAGCGTGGCGACCACGGCGGTCTTCGCGTTCTCCGGCGAGACGATGTACGCGCGGCTCGACAATCCGTTCTGGCTCGCTTTCGTCTTTGCCTGGCTGTTCGGCACGGTGATGGGCTCGGCGCTCGCCGTGGTCCGCCACGCCGACCACGTCGCCGAAATCCTCGGCGAGCCCTACGGCACGCTGCTGCTGACGCTGTCGGTCACCGCCATCGAGGTGATGAGCATTACCGCGGTGATGCTGCACGGCGACAACAATCCGACGCTGGTGCGCGACACGCTGTTCGCCATCGTCATGATCATCTTGGGCGGCATGGTCGGCGTGTCGTTGCTCGTCGGCGGCTGGCGCCATAGCGAGCAGCATTACAATCTGCAGAGCGCCAACACCTATCTCAGCGTCATCATCCCGCTGGCGCTGCTGACGCTGAGCCTGCCCAATTTCACCGTCACCACGCCGGGGCCGACGCTCTCCATCGCGCAGCAGGCGTTTCTCGTCGTCATCTCGATCGGGCTCTATTGCGCCTTCCTCGCCATCCAGACCGGCCGGCATCGCCGCTACTTCATGACCGAGGAGGAGGCCGCGGAAGAGCCGACGCACACCGCGAAAGGCGCGCGCGGGCTCGCCTGGCACGCCGGCCTGCTCGTCGCCTACATTTTGCCGGTGGTGCTGTTGGCCGAGCAGCTCGCGCATCCGATCGACTACCTGATCGAGACGCTGAAGGTGCCGGCGCCGCTCGGCGGCGTCATCATCGCCATGCTGGTGGCGACGCCGGAGGCGATCAGCGCCACGCGCTCGGCCTGGATGAACAAGGTGCAGCGCTCGATCAATATTTTCCTCGGCTCGGTGCTCTCGACGATTGGCTTGACGGTGCCGGTGATGCTGGTGATCAGCTATCTGACCGCGCACGAGGTCTTTCTCGGCCTCGCCAGCGCCAACGACCTGCTGCTGGCGGTGACGCTGGTCGTCAGCGTCGTCACCTTCGCCAGCGGCCGCACCAACATTTTGCAAGGCGCGGTGCACGTCGTGCTGTTCGCTGCGTTCGTGATGCTGATTTTTCAGGATTGAGGTGGGTGCGGCGGAGACGGCAAAATAAACTTACCATCCCGCGAACAGCCCCACCGTTTATACAACTGTTGAGAGTACATTAAAATTATGTGATGCTTGCCTCGAAGACGACGGGGGCGTTCATGTCAGCAAGCGAGAAAAATCTTTGGGTCGTCGGCTACGATGATGTCGACGATTTCCTGCAAAAAGCGGTGAACGTCGGAGCGACAGGCGTTGCCATTCGCAGCGATAACGATCTCCTTAAAGCCATCACAAAATTTCACGCGCATAATATCAAAGTCTATGGTTGGCGCTGGCCGTCGGCCAAGCGCGACCCTTGCATGAAGGAGGCAAACAAAATCGTTGATCTCTATTTCAAAGGGAGCCTCCCGAATACTTTGTTCCCGCGATAATGCGAAGTAATGCCGAACGGCTTGCCAGACCCTGCCGTGGTGGCTCGATGGATATTTTGTCGATCCGGAAGGTGCGCCAGGTAAGCCCTACGATTGGGACGGGGGTACTACGGCCCCCTGCGAGGAGCTCGCTGACGGTGGTCGGCTCGGCCGGCCGTCGGGGTAACCCGATGGGCACGCCAAGAGCTGAGCCGAAAGCGCGGCCCGGCGCCGGAAGGAAGACGCCGCGATGGAGCGCCGCGGGGCGCGCGTCCTTCGCCAAGGACGCGCACGCCGCAAGGCGTGAGTTGAATGGATGCGCCTCGCGGCGCTCCATCCCCTCGGGCTTGCCCGGGGGTGAAAGGACAAGATGGCCTACCCGGGGCCCCAAAGAATACGGGTGATGAATCACGCCCGCCTACGCGGGGCTTCGGCGGGCAGCCTTCGCACGCGACGGCTTGCCAGCCGAAGCTCCGCAGGAGCGAAGGCTGGCGCACCCCGCGCCGCAAAGAACAGGGGCGATGGCGCACGCCTGCTTGGGTGTTTGGAAATTACATCTCGTCTTTGCATTGCGCCGACGCTCAATGCAGCCGCTTGACGCCTTCGTCCACCACGCGCAGTTCCAGCCGCCCGATCATGTCCGCCCGCATCGCTTCGCTTGCGCGCATGGCGTTTTCGGTCTGCGTCCACGTGGTGGCGTTGGAGCCGAGCAGCACTACGCCGATGATGATCGCGGCCAGTGCGGCGATCGTCGTCTCGGGGGTGTATGAGACGACCGACAACATCGACAGCGCGATCCAGCCGACGCCGGCGGCAATGGTGATCTTGGCAGTCAGCGAAAACTTGCGGCAACGCTCGATGCCCTCGGCCAATTGCTCGATGTGCGCCTCGACGCGCGCGATGTCGTCGCGGGTGACTTCCTCGTCCATGCCGAACCGTAGCCTGAATTGCGCCTTTTTTGCAGGCTGGAATTCCGCCACGTCCGCGGCGTTTTTAAACGCCGGGACATGAAGGAGCTGCGTCATGAGACACGCGCGAATTTTCGTCGGGCTCGGTATCCTGGCATTGTCCGCCACCGGCGCCCTGGCAAAACCGGCTTACGTCGCCTCCACCGTCAACCTGCGCGCCGCGCCCGGCACCACCAGCGAAATCGTCGCCAAGATTCCCGGCGGCAGCTTGATCGATGCCGGGGATTGCACCGACGGGTGGTGCGCGGTCACCTGGCAGGACAAGAGCGGCTTTGCGATCCAGACCGCGCTCGACCTGAGCGGACGCGTTCCGCGCCGCGCCGCTGCGCCGTATCCGGGGCCGCGCGGACCCTATGTCGAAGAAGAGCCGGTCTATGACGGGCCGCCGCCGGTCTATTATGGCGGTCCTTATTACCGGCCCTATTGGGGCTGGCGCCGGCATTGGTGGTGAGCGTCAGGCTGCCTTGTCGGCGCCGAGCAGCAGGCCGAGCCCGACCTTGACGCCGAGGTAGGCGACGATCGCCACCGGCAAGGCGATGTAGAGCGCCAGTTCGAGGCGGTACTGCAATTCGAACAGCACCGCGGCGCCGACCAGCACCGAGGCAAAGCGACTGATCATCAGCCGGTTCATGCGCGCAGCCGTCAGCGTTTGGGCTGCGAACCGTCGACCTCGCGCATATTCGCCCACGGATCGATGACGGATTGCGGGCCTGCCTGGCCTTGTGTTTTCTTCATCGCGGCTTGGTATTCCTGGTCGGTCTTCTCGGCCGCTTTTTTCTTCTGCTCGTACTCGGCCTGGAGCGGCGTTTTTTTGGACTTGCCGCGTGGACATTTGCGCGTAAATGGGGCCCATCAGCGAGGCCAGCGCAGTCAGCGCGAAAGCAACGGTAAACAGTCTTTTCATGGCGGCACCCGGCATTTGGCTTTGGATAGGTTTATCACGGCCTCGTCTGGCGCTACAATCGGCCCAAATCATGATGAATTCCGCCGCTTAGAGGTCAAATTATGTCGCTTGCGCATGCCGCGTCCCTGCGTCCAGGCCCGCTCCCGCCCCGGCACGACTGGACGCGCGGCGAGGTCCGCGCGCTGTTCGAGCTGCCGTTTCCGGAGCTGATGTTCCAGGCGGCGCAGACGCACCGGCAGTATTTCGATCCCACCGAGGTGCAGATCTCGACCCTGTTGTCGATCAAGACCGGCGGCTGCCCGGAGGATTGCGCCTATTGTCCGCAAGCCGCGCAGTACGACACCGGCGTCAAGGCCGAAAAGCTGATGGCAGTCGAGGCCGTACTAGCCGAAGCGCGCGCGGCCAAGGCCAATGGCGCCTCGCGCTTTTGCATGGGCGCGGCCTGGCGCGAGCCGAAGGACCGCGATTTGGAGCAGGTGTGCGCCATGGTCGAGGGCGTCAAGGCGCTCGGGCTCGAGACCTGCGCCACGCTCGGCATGCTGACGGGAGAGCAGGCGAGCCGGCTGAAGGCCTCCGGCCTCGACTATTACAACCACAACCTCGACACCTCGCCGGAGTTCTACGGCGAAATCATCACCACGCGCACCTACCGAGACCGGCTCGACACGCTCGACCGCGTGCGCGATGCCGGCATCAATGTCTGCTGCGGCGGCATTGTCGGCATGGGCGAGAGGCTCGATGACCGCGTCGGCATGATCGCGACGCTGGCCAATCTGCCGGTGCATCCGGAAAGCGTGCCGATCAACATGCTGGTGCAGGTCGAAGGCACGCCGCTCAGCCGTGCCGCCAAGCTCGACCCGCTCGATTTCGTGCGCACCGTCGCGGTTGCCCGCATCACGATGCCGGCCTCGGTGGTGCGGCTCTCCGCTGGCCGCGAGGACATGAGCGAGGAGACGCAGGCCTTGTGTTTCCTCGCCGGCGCCAATTCGATCTTCTACGGCCCGAAGCTGCTCACCACGCCCAACCCCGAGCGCGACCGCGACCTGCGGCTGTTGGACAAATTGGGCCTGCGGCCGATGTCATGACGGCGTAGCGCGAGCCGGCTTGCCGTATTGCAGCACTTGCACCTTTTCCAGCGTGATCAAGCCGCTGGACATCATCTCGTCAAGGACCGGCAGGAAGGCATCGACCTTGTCTTGCGTATCGACGAGTTCGAGCACGATCGGAAGATCTTGCGCCAGGCGCAGGATTTTTGTCGTGTGAATGCGGCTCGAATGTCCGAAGCCGAGGCTGCCGCGCAGCACGGTCGTCCCGGCCAGGTGCATTTCGCGCGCCTTGAGCACGATCGCCTCGTACAGTGGCAGGTTTTTATATTTGTCGTCCTCGCCGAAAAAGACGCGGAGCAGGACGGCATCGCGAACAAGCTGCATCGTCACCCCCCATTTTAGCCTCAGTCACGCATCCGTCATTTTATGACCAGGACCGGACACGGCGCGAGCTGGATTAGCCGGTCGGCCCGGCTGCCGATCATGCGCTCGTAAAACGCCGAATGGCCGGTGGCGCCGATCACCAGCAAGTCGGCCTTGAGTTCTGCGGCGAGTTCGACGATGTCGCGCACCGGGTGGCCGGCCAAGACATGCGTTTGCAGCTTCACATGGTGCTCTTGGGCCATTGCCGTCGCACGCTGAATAACGGCATGGTAGCGGCGCGCGGCCGTTCCCTTCTCCTCCCGAACCTCTTCGATGTATTCGGGCATGTAAGGAATTTCTTCGACCGAAACCATGTGAAGCTCGGCCTTATTTTGCTTGGCGATATCGAGCGCAAACGACAGTGCTTTGAAGGCGTGATCGGAACCGTCATTGGCATGAAGGATTTTTTTGAACATCGCGGTGCTCGTTGACTTTATTCGGCGGCGCTGGCTGGTTTCGCGCCCGTGGCGGCGGGCATGGCAATTTCGGATGTTTCGTCGTCCGATTTTGGCAGGAGATGTTTCGGCAGGTAGAACGCATTGGCGATTAATGTCGGGATAACCGCGCTGCCGATCACAACGGCGACGAGGATCGAATATTGCGCTTGCGTGATGATTCCATGCGAAAGCCCAAACAGCGATGAGATCGTGCCGAAGGTCAGGCCCGGTGGACATCAGCAGCGTCGTGTACATCGCCTCCGGGTTTGGCGTCTTGAAGAATCTCGTGACCGGATAGACGCCAATGAACTTTGATACGATTTTGACCAGCAGCATGAAGACAAATGCAAACGGCGCGGCGACCAGGGCGGGGATCGAAACGAACGACCCGGCGCGAATGAAGTAGAACGGTGTCAGCAGGCCGAATGTGAGCGTGCGAAGGCGGCGAATGAGAACGTGGTCCTTGCCGACCGTGCCGGCGAGCACCATGCCGATGATATAGGCCGGCAGCACGGCTTCGCTGTCGGCCCATCCGGCCAACGCGCCAAAGCCGAGCAGACAAAGCAGCAGAAACTTCGTTTCCAGCTCGGACGGACGATTGCCGTACAGCCGGAAGAAGCGCGGGGTCAGCCACGGCAAAATCGCGAATGCGGCGATTGGCCAACGCGCGAAGATCAGCGTCTTCAGCGTGAATGGCGCGAAGATGAAGCCGAGCGCCAGCACGGTCCCCAGATCGTTGATGAAGCACGCGGCCAGCACGGTCTTGCCGTATTCGGTCTTGTTCAGGCCGAACTCGATCATCACCGCGTAGACAACCGCGACCGAGGTCGTCGACAGCGCGACGCCGGCGAGCCAACTCGGCATCACGTCCCAGCCGAGCACATAATAGGCGCCGGCGGCG
This sequence comes from uncultured Alphaproteobacteria bacterium, assembly GCA_963733315.1. Classification (GTDB taxonomy): domain Bacteria; phylum Pseudomonadota; class Alphaproteobacteria; order Rhizobiales; family Xanthobacteraceae; genus Pseudolabrys. The sequence goes on from CAVTCV010000018.1 coordinate 27,195, forward strand.
CAGCCGAGGAACGGAAAGAAGAAACTGGCAAGCCCGACCGCGGTGGCTTCCTTCCATTTCTGCTTGAAGACCGCCGGATCGAGTTCTGCGCCAGCGAGAAAAGTCAGCACGATCGCGCCGATGCCGGAGAGAAACTTGATCCAGGACTCATCGGTGCCGAGCACCGCCGATCCGACGATCGCGCCGATGATCAATTGAGCGACCGTGCCGACGACGATTTCGGAGAGCGCCGTAGATACGCGGAGCCAAATCGAAAGCAGCGTTGCGATCAGCGCCAGACCCAGCCATAGCGCCGCAAGTGCCCAGACACTGGTCATTTCAACCTCACCGCCTTGGGCCGAGTGTATCGGCCTTCGTCAACAAAAAACCCGCCTCGCGGCGGGTCTCGGACGGACTCCTACCGCAGTTTCCACGGTAGGAGTCATCAGCCTCTTCAGGCGGTTTTGGGGGGACTCCATCCCCATGCATGAAAGCTAGCGCGCGGGTCGGCACCGGTCAACGCTAGACGCGGCTTCGCCTGCGAAAGCGTTGGTGCCGGCCAAAGTCCCGGCGGAATAAAAAATCGGCCCCATAGCGGGGCCGAACATCGCAGGAGATGGCTAACTCTTATTCCGCCCGGCGCGTGGTGCGCGAGCTGTAGTGCCGGTGCCGGTAATGATGGTGATGGATGCCGAGCCCACGCGAAATGTTCGGCCCGGCAAAGAAGCCGGTCAGCCCGCCCGCTAGCGCACCGATCGGCCCAAACACGACGGCGCCCGCTACCGCGCCCATCGCGCCGTCGCCATAACGTTCCTGCGCGCCGGCCATCGTCGGTATGCAGGCCAACCCCACCGCGATCGCCGCGGCTGCCAATGCGGTCCTCATCGCTCCCTCCATGGGTGAACGTTAGAGCGATAATGCGAGATCGGGCGGGAAGTTCCCGCTGCCCATGCCGTCGTAAACGTGATACCAGACGGCTCGCCCGAATCCGGGCGGTACCACTATAGTTTCGAGCCCACCTCCTTCCGGTTGCCGGATTTGACCGAATCCACCTCTCCTCCCCGTCGCCGCCGGCGCGCCTTCGATGTGTCGACCGCGGTCATCGCCGCCGTCGCCGTGGCCGCCGCCGCCGCCGTCTATGTGCGCGACGGACGCGACCACTTCCTCTCGATCTTCGGCAGCGACCTCACTTTGTTTGGCGAGATGCTGCCCAAGGTGCTGGCCGGCTGCCTGATCGGCGCCTTCGTCACCATGATCCTGCCGCGCGAACTGGTGGCGCGCTGGGTCGGCCACGAGTCCGGCTTCACCGGCCTGTTGGTTGCGGCGTTCTTCGGCTTCCTGCTGCCGGGCGGGCCGATCACGATCTATCCCGTGGCCGGCGCCTTTCTGGTGATGGGCGCCGATGCCGGCGCGGTGGTCGCCTTCATCACCGCCTGGACGCTGTGCGGCTACACACGCGCGCTGGTGTGGGAGCTGCCGTTCTTCGGACCGCACTTCGTCATCTGGCGCATCGTCGAGGCGATCCCGCTGCCGCTGATCGCCGGCCTATTGGCGCGCATCGCTGTGCGCGCCGGCGTCAAGGTAACGGTCGAGAAAGGCGATTGATGTTTCTTGCCGTCAATATCCTCCTTTGGCTGGTGGTCGCAGCTTTGGCCTTTACCGCGGCGCTGCGCGGGCGCGTGTTGTTCAACGAGGGCGCGCGCGACGGTGTACTGGAATTCATTCGCTTGCTGCCGCGCATCGGCGCCGGCGTGATCGGCTCCGGCTTCATCGCCGAGATCTTGCCGAAGGCCACGGTCGCCTCCTGGATCGGACCGGACTCAGGCTTCCTCGGCGTCGTCATCGCGACGCTCGGCGGCGCGCTCACGCCGGGCGGACCAGTGGTCGGCTTCGCCATCGGCTCGGCCGCGCTCAAGAGCGGAGCAGGGCGCACCGCAGGTGATCGCCTATTCCACCGCCTGGGCGCTCTACGCCATCCACCGGCTGGTGGTCTGGGAAGTGCCGTTGATGCCGCCGCGCATGGTCTGGCTGCGCGCGGGGGTGTCGCTGCCGCTGCCGTTCATCGCGGCGGGATTGGCGATGATGCTGGCGCAGCCCTGAACCGCGAGCACCCCCGGTTTCAAACCGCGGCGGGACCTGCCAAAATCCTTGGCAACGAATAAAACAGGGAGGATACGATGGCGCACCATGCACATTGGGCACCATTCAAGCGCGCGGCCTTCGCCGCGTTTTTGGTAGCGGCATTCTTCGGTTGGCAGTTTCAAGCGGCGGCCGACGATTACCCGAACCGCGTCGTACAGTTGATCGTGCCGTTCCCGCCCGGCGGCGGCGTCGACACCGAAGGCCGCGTGATCGCGCAGAAATTGTCCGATGCGCTGGGCCAGCAAGTGATCGTGGTCAACAAGCCGGGCGCCGGCTCGGTGATCGGCGTGCGCGACGCCGCCAAGGCCGCGCCCGACGGCTACACCATCCTGATGCTGGTGACCGGCGCGAGCCTGCCCGCCAACACCGGCTACGATCTGCAGAAGGACTTCACGCCGATCGGATTGATCGCCTCGATCCCGATCGTGATCATGGCCAATCCTTCGGTGCCGGTGAAAACCATGTCGGACATCGTCGCGCTCGCCAAGAAGGAGCCGGGCAAGCTGACGGTCGGCACGCCGCCGGCGCCGACGCTCAATTATTTCGGTGCCGAGGCGTTCAAGGGAATGTCCGGAGCGGACATGACCATCGTCACCTACAAGGGCACCGGACCGCTCACCACCGACCTGCTCGGCGGGCATGTGATGCTCGGCTTCAACACGCTGCCGCCGGCGATCGGCAACATCAAGGCCGGCAAGATCAAGCGCCATCGCGGTGGCCGCGCCGCAGCGCCTCGCCGCGATTCCCGATGTGCCGACCACCGCCGAAGCCGGAATGCCGGGGCTCGATATCGTGCAGTATTACGGGCTGGTGGCGCCGGCCGGCACGCCGCCCGCCATCATCGCACGGCTCAACAAGGAACTGCGCAAGATCGTGTCGTCGGAGGACGTCAAGGCGCGCATCATCGCCGACGGCGGCGGTCCGGTCGCCTCAACGCCGGAAGAATACGCGGCCAACATCCAGCGCGAGGAAGGCCGCTGGGCGGCGCTGATCAAGAAACTCGGGCTGGTGGTTAATTAGCGCGCGGCTACTGCCGCAACAGGCCGCAATACCGGCTGGTGCCGTTGTCCCAGCAGCCGGTATGCCGGCAATAATTAAAGCGCTGCGCGGCAGGCGGCGGTGCAGTCCGCCGCCACCGCGGGCGGGAACTTCAGGCAGGGCGCAAGGCAGGCCTTTTGTTCGGTGCTGCAGGTCATCGGCGCGGCGCGGACCGGCTGGGCGCAGAGCAGCGCGACGGCGGCAAGGGCGATGACGATTTCGGCTCATGCCGCCTCGTTAGCATGATCGGCGCGCAGTCGTCTCGCCGGCAAGGCCGACGCAGCCAAGGCGGCGAAATAACCGAGCGCGCTCAAGCAGGCGATGCAGAAGCTGACCGGCCAGTCGGTGTAATAAGCGACGGCGATGCCGACCCAGGCTTCGCCCAAAGCAAGCGCTGCTGCGAGCGCGAGCCCGCTCCACAGGCCGCTAGCCAGGCGTTGTGCGGCGGCGGGCGGGCCGACCATCAGGGTGAACACCAGCAGCACGCCGACGATCTGCGCGCACTCGGAGACCGCGAGCGCGACGATGGCGAGGAACGCGGTGGAGACCACACGCAGCGGCACGCCCTTGGCTTCTGCCAATTCGGGCTGCAGGCTGGCGAAGATCAGCGGCCGCATGATCACGGCGAGCGCCACGAGCGTGATAACGGCCGAGCACGGCCAGCGTCGCGATCATTTGCGTGGTCGACCGCCAGCACATTGCCGAACAAAAGCGCGGTCGCCTGCGTCGCGAACGACGTGTAGTAGTGCAGGAACAACAGGCCGAAGCCGAGCGCCAGCGACAGCACGATGCCGATGGCGATGTCGCGGTTGCTGATGCGATCGCTCAACGCGCCCATCGCGATGCCAGCCGCGAGCGTGAAGCCAAGCAGACCCCACAAGCGGCGCAAGCCCGATCAGCCCAGCGCCGGTCGCGCCAGCAAAGCCGATATGCGAGAGCGCGTGGCCGGCGAAAGTCTGCCCGCGCATCACCAGGAAATAGCCGACGATGCCCGACACCACGGCGACGATGCCGGCGGCGGCGAAGGCATTGGTGATGAAATCGTATTGGAACATGTCAGTGATGATGATGCTCGTGACCGCCGTCGCCGTGGTCATGATCGTGTTGATGGGCGGACGTTTCCACGTCGCGGCCGCGCGACATGACGAAGATGTGGCCGGCTGCGCGCACCACTTCGATGTCGGTGCCGTAGAGCCGCGACAGCACCGGCGCGGTGATCACCTCGTCGACGGTGCCGAGCACCGCCTGACCGTTGCCGAGGTAGAGCACGCGGTCGAGCGTGCCGAGCAACTGGTTGAGTTCGTGCGCGCTGAATAACACGGTGATGCTGGCGCTCGCGGCAGACCCTGCGCACCACGTCGATCGCCACCTCCTGGTGGCGCGCGTCGAGGCTGATCAACGGCTCGTCGAGCAGCAGCAGTTTCGGCGATCCCATGAGTGCCTGCGCCAGCAGAAGCCGCTGCCGCTCGCCGCCCGACATGGCGGACAGCGGACGGTTTGCCAAGTCGCGCGCGCCGACAGAATCGAGCGTCTCTTCGATCATGGCGCGGTCATGATGCGACAGCGACGGTAAGCCCCAGCGCTGGCCATGCAGCGATGCGCCAATGAAATCGAGGCCGCGTACTCGCAAATCCGGCAGCACGGTGCGCACCTGCGGCAGATAGCCGATGTTGTGGTCGCCGCGCTGCGGCGCGCGGTCGAACACGCGCAAGGCCCCCTCGCTCGGCGGCAGCAGCCCGAGAATGGCGCGCATCAGCGTGGTCTTGCCGGCGCCGTTCGGGCCGAGCACGCCGATGAATTCGCCGGCGCGGATGGCGAGGCTTGCGTCGGTCAGCACGATGCGATGGCCGACGCGCAGCGTCGCGTGCTCGAGTTCGACGACGTTCATGGCTTACGGGGATAGTGTTTCACGAATTCGGACCCGCCAGCGCTTTTTCGGCGGCGCTGAGTTCGCCCAGCATCCAGTCCTGATAGCTGAGATTGGGCGGCGCGGTTTCGGTCACGCCGACCACCGCAATGCCGTTCGCGCGCGCTAGCGCGACCAGGTGCTGCACGATCTTGCTCGATGCCTGTGTGTTGTAGAACATGACCTTGACCTTGCGCTCCTTGAGGTCCGTCTCGAAAGCGGCGACGTCGCGTGCGCTCGGCTCGGTGTCGTTCATGATCGAAAGCTGAAAACGCTCGTTGCGCATGGTCAGGCCGAGCGCTTGCGCCATGTAACCGAACACCGGCTCGCTGGCGGTGACCGCAACGCCGGCATATTTGCCGCGGATGGCGGCGATCTTGTCGTTGACCGGCTTGAGCGAGGCCTCGAAGGCGGCGAGCCGCGCGTCGTACTCCTTGCTATGCGCCCGGTCCGCCTTGACGAAATCCGCGTTCAGCAAGCGCGCGACTCTGATCATGATCAAAGGGTCGTACCAGAGATGGGGGTTGTCGCCCGCTTTGTGCCGCGTGAGCGCGGCGACGTTGATCGTGAGGCGGCCGGCGCGCGGGGCGGCGTTGAGCAGCTTTTCCATCCACGGGTCGTAATCGGCGCCGTTGAAAATGGCGACCTGCGCGCCCGCGATCTGCCGCACGATGCCGGGTGTGGTCTCGAACAGATGCGGGTCCTGGTCCGGGCTGTTCATGATGCTGGTGACCGCGACCCGGTCGCCGCCGATCTGGCGGGCGATGTCGCCGTAGAAGTTCTCCGCCGCCACGACGGCGATCTTGCCGTCGGCGGCGCCGGCTCGCGGCGGCGCAAGGATGAGTGCGGCGAGGGCGAGGGCAGCGAGCCCGGCGGCGGATTTCATGCGGGAAAAGCCGGTGGTTTGCAGGGGCTCGAGGCGCCCCGGAGCGCATATGTAACATTATAACATATCATGCGGCAAGGGCGGGCCCGCAGCGTTACGGACCGGTGCCGTCCTTATTCCATGCGGGCACCGGGTAGATCGGCTTAAAGCAACTTTAATGAATGCGGTACAATTCTACTGACCGCAATTTGTAGTACCAAGCGAGAGTTTGGCGCGGCCGCGGGACGTATTCCCGCTGAAGGGGGACCGAATTTGTCTCACGCGCTGCAAATCATCGGCGAGCTCGAGGTCGCGCTCAAGAGCAATTCCACCGAACGCCACCTGTCGATCTTGAAGAGCGTCACCGCCCTGTTTCTGGCCGGTCACGACCGCATCACCGAAGAGATCTCGGCGGTGTTCGACGGCGTCATGGTGCGCCTGATCGAGCATGTCGAAAGCCGAGCGCGCGTCGAGCTGAGCCGCGAGGTCGCACCGATTACGAGCGCGCCGGAAAACGTCATCAAACGCCTCGCCAGCGATGACGATATCGCCGTCGCCGGCCCGGTGTTGGCGCAATCGCCGCGGCTGACCGATGAGAGTCTGGTGGCGATCGCCGAAAGCAAAGGCCAGTCGCATCTGAGCAAGATCGCCGAGCGCGTCACGCTGAGCCCGGTGGTCACCGACGTGCTGGTCGATCGCGGCGACCGCGAGGTGGTCACCAAGGTCGCCGTCAATATCGGCGCGCGCTTCTCCTCGACCGGCATGTCGATGCTGGCGATGCGCGCGAGCGGCGATAACGAACTCACGCAGGCGATGACGCGGCGCCCCGATATCTCGCCGGCGCTGTTCAAGCGGCTGCTCAGCCACGCGACCGAAGAGGCGCGCCAACGCATGCTGGCCGCCGCCGGGCCGGAGCAGCGCGACGCCATCAACCGCGTGCTCGCGCAGATCGCCGCCCAGGCCGGCACCATGACCGTGTCGGCGAAAGAGTTCGCCGCCGCCGAGCGGCTGGTGCATTCCTTCAGCCAGGACACCGAGCAGACCCGCTGGAAAGTGCTGCAATTCGCCGACGGCAACCGCATCGCCGAACTCGTCGCCGCGCTGTCGATCCTCAGCGGCGTTCCGATCTCGCTGGTGTCGCGGCTGATCTGCGACAGCGAGCCGTTCGGCGCCATGGCGTTGTGCAAGGCGATCGGACTGGAATGGATGGTCGCGCACGCGGTGCTCAATAATCTGCCGGGCATCAGCGAAGAGCGCGAGGAAAAGCTCGAGCAGATGTGCGAGCAGTACGAGCGGCTATCGACCGAGTCGGCCGAGCGCCTGCTCGGCTATTGGCAGGCCTGCCAGACGCGGCGCGAATTGCCGCAGCTCTCTGCCTGATCCGCTGCCGCCGCCGGTAATCCGATAGGGTTTTCCCGCTCGAAATTTGCGCAAATGGCAGCGCCGCTTTAACGATCGAACAGTGATTTTCTGGCAAACCGGGCGTAACCCGGGACGGGATCGAATGTCGCTCCTGCAAACGCGGCCGAAAAAATCCACCTACGAACGCGGCGTGCTCGCCTGCGCGAAATGTGCGGCGCCGATTTACGTCTACAAGCTCAAGGCATTGCCCGACGAATTTTCCGTGCGCTGCACGCGCTGCGGCGAGCGTGGAATTTACGCCAAGCGCGCGCTCCAGATCGAAAGTGTGCACGAGCGGCGCAGGAAGCCGCGGGCCTAGTCGCGCAAGCGCTGCCATCTGCGCCGGTCCGTCCCGCCACCGAATAGCCGCATAGTCGTGTCAATTCCGTGCTGTCTCACCGACCATCGTCCCTCAATAAAAATGGAAGAGTCTTATGAAAAAGCACTTGCTGATTGTGAGCACGTTTGCCGCGGCGCTCGTCATCCCGCTTGCCGCCCACGCGCAGGGTGTACCCGGCGGCGCCGCGCATGGTTTCTATGAAGGCAGCCGCATCGCCGGTCCTGTCGGCGCCGTTGTCGGCACCGCGGTCGGCGGCGTCATTGGCGGCGTCGAAGGCGTGCTCGGCACCGATCAGCGCTACTACGTCAGCGAGGAAGGGCCTGTTCGCCACCACTGGCGTTATCGCCGCCATCATCGGCATCATCACTGATCACGAGCGGCGCAGGAAGCTGCGGGCGTAATTTATACCGCCGTCGGCGTGGAACCTTGAAACGCAAAATTCATGCTGATCGCGCGTCGTGACTTGACGCGCGCGCGGAGTGGGCGGAGGATAACAGCGTTAGGCACGGAGGTCTAAATGGTACCACCGGGTCAGAGTGCCGCGAGGATTGCTGTCGCAAACGTTCGGGCGACAGCATAGCGGCGAATACGCGGACGCCACGCCGGGAGCGGCCTCGCGGGTCGCATCAGTCAGGCAAGACCCCACTTATGCCGCTCCCGACGCGCGCCCTTAATCCACCAAATTCAAACATCGCATCGTTGTGCACGCGCGCATCTGTGCGCGCGATCAACCTGACTTGCGCTGCGCGATGTGGCGCTCGACGCCTTGCCGGCCGGCTTCTGTTTCCGGCTGCCAGATGTTTCGATGCGCCTTGTGTTTGTCGGCGTCCCATTCATGCGCGACGCTGTCGCCCATGAACACGACGAAGACCTCGCAGCCGTCGGGATATTCATAAGGCCCGTGCAATTCGTCCCAGCCGAACACGTAGTCGCCGGGACGTAGATCCTTGCCGGCGACACACATGCGGCCCTTGAGCACGACGATCGAGTGCCAGCTCTTGTGCGCGTGCTCGGGCTCGACGTACCCGGGCGGAAATTTCACCTTCATGTCGACCCGCCCCATCGCCTTGTCGTGGGCGAAAATCTTGACCTGCACGCCCTCCGGCAGCGTCAGCACGGATTTTGATCCCTCCTGCCAGGGAATTTCGTCGTCGTGGATGGCGCGGAAAGTATGGTCGTAGGCCGACTGCGGTTGCATGGTGATGTCTCGCCCTATTCTGTCTCGCGCCACGATAACAGAGGGCGAGGGCGTCGCGTAAGCTAGCCGAGCACGTACACCAGCAGGATGATGAAGCCGCCAATCGCCAGCGTGGCGTGCACGCCGATCAACGCGCCCGGCGGCCGCTGCCTACGCAGCCGCAGGATGAATTGAACGAGGCCGGCCAGAGCCGCTACTGCGATCAGCGCGGCGGCGATCGCGCCGAAGGAGCCGACGCCCTGCGCGACCCCGCGCGGCGAGCCGCGCAACGCGAGCGCCAATAACGCGAGGCCGGACATGGCGATCAGCCCATGCAGCACGCCGAGCAGCCAGGGTGGTGCGGCGCCCTCGCGCAAATAGGGCACCGCCAGCAGCGAGCCCATCAGCACGGCGACGACGAGCAGGGTAAAAGCGGCGTTCAGCATGGCGCGGGCAGCATAGCGCGCCGGCGTTGAATACCGTCAACGTCCTGTTGCATGACCGGCCGATGCTCCGCACAATGGCGGCGACCAAATGAGTGCAACATGAATCAACGTCCCTTCCGTTCTCTTCCTGGCCGCCCGGCCGGACAAGTTCACACCATCTCCCGCCGCGCGCTGGTCGCCGGTCTGCCGCTGTTGCTGGCCGGCTGCGTCACCGCCGATTACGGCGCCGTCAGCGATGGCGGCTTCGTCACCCCGCCGATCGACACGACCACCGTCGACCCCAGCATGCTGCGCGCCGAGGTCGCCTGGCACGGCAAGGAGAAGCCGGGCAGCATCGTGGTGAACGTGCCGGAGCGCCACCTCTATCTGGTCGAGGCCGGCGGCAAGGCTATTCGCTACGGCGTCGGCGTCGGCCGCACCGAAGGCACCAATTTCCACGGTCAAGCCATTATCGGTCGCAAGGAGAAGTGGCCGCACTGGACGCCGACCGCCAACATGATGGCGGCGATCCCGCTCTACCGGCATTACTCCAGCGGGATGAACGGCGGCCCCGACAATCCGCTCGGACCGCGCGCGCTCTATCTTTATCGCGACGGCCAAGACACGTTTTTCCGCCTACACGGCACCACCGAGCCGGAGACCATCGGCCAGGCGGTCTCGTCGGGCTGCATCCGCCTGTTCAACCAGGACATCATCGATCTGTACAATCGCGTGCCGGTCGGCACCCATGTGACGGTAGTGCAGGGGTGACATGAATTTGCGAAACTTGGGCTTTTTCGCGCTCGGCGCTTTATTTGTCGTCGCCAACGCCACGTCGCTTCAGGCGGCCGAGCCTTCCTATATGGGCAAGTGAACAATCGCCGGCGCAGTCGTCGCACCGTGGGCCGATCCGCGTGAGCGCAAGCCCGACGAGAAGGAGCGCGCGCGCCTGGTCGGCAAGACCATCAGCATCGGCGCCAAGGCGATCGCCGACCCGCCGCCGTTCCCCTGCAAGGGCGCCCATTACGCCATCAAAGATTACACCGCTGATCTGTTGTTCCAGGGCGCCTTCGAGGAGATGCGATCGAAAAACAAATCGGTCGATCCGGCCGCGCTTGCCGCCTCGCTCGGCTTCAAGGGGACGAGCTTCAAAACATTGGAGACTGGCTGCGAATTCGATTTCCATTTCGTCGATGAACGCACCGCCGAAGTCGGCCTCAACGATTACGTGTATACGCTGACGAAGCAATAGCGGCGCCACGCTGTTCAATTTGGCAACAATCTATGTTGTTGCCGCGCGGCCACATTTTGGAACCCGCGCCGGGTAAGACAATATCAACAAAATCGGCATTCACTTGCAGGCGAAGGGGATCGCTGATGACTGCGCCTGTGCAACGTTCCGTCGTCGATGAATTTTATCGCGCCTATATTTCGCGCGATCCGCAACGGATCGGCGCGCTGCTCGACGACGACGTGGAGTGGCACGTCGCCGGGCCGGCCGAGGTGATGCAGGTCTGCGGCTATTGGCAGGGCAAGGCGGCCGTGATCGACCGCTTCGCGCGTGTCGTGCCGCAGATCATCGACTTCAAGAGCCTGCACATCGACCATCTGCTGGTCGACGGCGATCACTCGGCCATGTTCGGCCGCATCACCTGCCTGCAACGGCAAACCGGCCGCCTGATCTCGCACTGCGTCGCGCATGTCGCCCGCTACCACGACGGCAAAGTCGTCTATTTCCGCGTGATCAATGACAGCCTGGATGCCGCCGAACAATTCGTCGGCCACCCCATCGATCTGACGGCCACAGCCATTCCGGCCGACGACGATCTGGTCGCCGTCTGAGCCGGCCTTCCGATTAGTTGCTCGGCTTGATCCCGGCCTCTTGAATGACCTTCGCCCATTGCGGCCGTTCCGCCGCCATGGTGGCGGCGAATTCCGCCGGCGAACTGCCGACCACTTCCATGCCGATGTTGGCGAGTTTCTCGCGCACGTCCGGCATGGCCAGCACTTTCACGCAGTCCTGGCGAATCTTGTCGACGATCGCCGGCGAGGTGCCGGCCGGCGCCATCAGGCCCATGGAGAGCACCGACACGAAACCGGGATATCCCGCTTCGATCATGGTCGGCAGTTCGGGCACCGCCGGAAAACGCTTTGGCGAGGTGACGGCGAGCGCGCGCATCCTGCCCTGCCGCACCAGCGGAATGAGCGGCGAGATGGCGCCGAAGAACATGGTGATGCGGCCGGCCAAGAGGTCGGTGATCACCGGCGCGGCGCCGCGATAAGGCACGTGCTGGATGTCGACATGCGCCGTCGACTTGAACAACTCGCCGGCGAGGTGCTGCGTGGTACCGACGCCGGCCGAGGCAAAGGTCTTGCCCGGGTTCGCGCGCAGATAGGCGACCAGTTCGGCAACCGACTTGGCAGGCACGTCGTTGGGCACCACCAGGATATTGGGCGAGTAGACCGCGAGCGAGATCGGCATCAGGTCTTTGGCGGGGTCGAACGTCATCTTGTAAAGGCTGGGATTGACGACGAGCTGGGCGTTGGTCGACATCAACAGCGTGTAGCCGTTGGGCGCGGCCTTGGCGGTACGATCGGCCGCGATGTTGCCGCCGGCGCCGGCAATGTTCTCGACCACCACCGCCTGGCTCCAGAGCGCGGCCAGCTTGTCGCCGATCACCCGGGCGATAATGTCCACCGGACCGCCCGGCGGATAGCCGACCAGCATATGCACCGCGTGGTCCGGGTAGTCGCTTTGCGCGAGTGCGGCGGGCGCCGTTGTAATTATCGCCAGGGCGGCGAAGAGCGCCGCCATAATTTTTGTCTTGAATGCCATCCCCACCTCCCCAATTTTTTTGGTCCGTATGCCGTCGAAGGTATTGACCGAAGCAAAGACTAGCTGAATTCGTGGCACTTGTTGCCAGCCGTTTTGCAGCCCGCTGGAATCCGGCTTTGTGCTGCCGCCCCAAATTCCTTTATATGAGCGCCCAACCGAGACCATCTTTGCGGGAATTGCACGCATGAACATCCACAGCAGCGCCGCCACCGAAACAATCCTGATCGAGAAGGACGTCGCAGTGCCGATGCGCGACGGCGCCCGGCTCATGGCCGACGTGTTCCGCCCGAAGGACGGCGCGCGCGTGCCGGCGCTCATCAACCTCGGACCCTACCAGAAGGACAAGCTTTGGGTTCCGCCCGACACGCTGGACGAGAAGCCGAATCCTTACATGAACTGGGAGACGGTCAACCCGCTCTGGTGGGTGCCGCGCGGCTACGCCGCCGTGCGCGTGGACGGCCGCGGCAGCGGCAAGTCGCCCGGCCAGTGCGAGCCATGGTCGCTTGCCGAGTCGATCGACTTTTACGACGCCATCGAATGGGCGGCGGCGCAGCCCTGGTGCAATGGCAAGGTCGGGCCTCACCGGCATTTCCTACTTCGCGATCAACCAGTGGTTCGCCGCCAATCAGCAGCCGCCGTCGCTGAAGGCGATCATTCCGTGGGAAGGCTTCGCCGATCTCTACCGCGATGCGTTGTTCCACGGCGGAATCCTCAGTGTGTTCATGACCAACTGGTTCACCGCGCATCTGATGCATCACACCGTCGGCCGCGCCGCGCAGCAGATCCCCAACGCCTGGGCGGTCAACACGCTGCATTTCTGGCTGAGCAACAATCTCGACAGCGGCGCCTTCCGCGGCGCGCAGGCGCAATGGGACAAGATCACCATGCCGATGCTCTCGGTCGGCAATTGGTCGGGCATGGCGTTGCATCTGCGCGGCAACACCGAAGCCTTCATGCGCGCCGCCTCCAAGCACAAGAAGCTGCGTATGCAGGCCGGCACTCACGTGCATCCGTTCTACACCGAGGAGGGGCGGGCCGATCAGCTGCGGTTCTTCGACTACTGGCTCAAAGACATTGACAACGGCGTGATGGACGAGCCGCCGGTCAAGCTCGCGATCCGCAAGGGCCGCGACGAGATCGAATGGCGGCACGAGCGCGAGTGGCCGCTCGCCCGCACGCAGTGGACCAAATTCTATTTCGATCTGTCGACAGCCGCCGACGGCAAGGAGCCGCGCGTCGGCTCGCTGGTGCGCGAAAAGCCGGCCAAGGAGACGCCGTGCACCTATCCGTCGTTCAACCTCGGCTCGATGGGTTCGACCTCGGCGGCCTCCTCGCAGGTGATGGGCGGCGGCATCACGCCGGGCATGGGCATCGCGCTGCAGACGCCGCCGCTCGATCGCGACACCGAGATCACCGGCCCGCTCGCCGCCTCGTTCTGGGTGTCGAGCGAGACCGAGGACATGGACCTGTTCCTGACGCTGCGCAATTTCGACGCCGACGGCAACGAAGTGCTGGAGACCGGCCAGCAGGGCACGCCGGTGCCGGTGGCCAAGGGCTGGCTGCGCGTCTCGCACCGCGAGCTCGACCCCGAGCTCACGCTGCCCTATCGGCCCTATCACAAGCACCGGCGCCGGCTGTTCCTGAAGCCCGGCGACGTCGTGAAGGTCGACGTCGAGATCTGGCCGACTTCGATGGTCTTCAAAAAAGGCCACCGCATCCGGCTCGATATTCAGCCGCGCGACGGCGTCGGCAGCCAGTCCTACATGCACTATCACGCCGACTACAACACCGGCAGCAACACCGTTTATGCCGGCGGCGAGCGGGAGTCCTACCTGCTGCTGCCGGTCATCCCGCCGAAGCAGGGTGGGGCGGCCGCTTCTATCACGACATCCATGCCGCCCAAACGGCGATGACGGCATAGGCCGCGGCTTCGTCAAAATGGGCGAGCTGCGGGCCGAAAGGCTGCTCGCGCAAAATCGCCGCTGCGACGACGCAGTAGGCAACGGCCAGGATCAGCATGTTCGCAAGCGTTCTGCCGAATGCTTGCTGGCCAAGCGCCGCGAAGACGCTGAAGATCGCTAGCCGCATAAAAAAGCGGGTCAGCGCATAGGCTGACCCGGAGGTGGGGATACCGGGATTTTTCCGCATTCCAACTCGACGTTCGCTCAGGCGAAGTTGTCGCAACAGATCGCGTTGACTGACCGGATTTGCGACACGGTCGGCGCACTGGTTTCGCGTGCGACGTTACTTTGGCGGCGCGCCTCAACAAATGCGCTGAGGATGGCCACAGGCAAGAACTCGTGCCTCGCGTCCGCCGTGTCATCGAATTCCACGGGCAGATTGGGCTGCCTGGAGAGCGAGCAGAACCATTCGCCATCCTCGTAGATGAGGCGGCGAAGCGTCCATGCCGGCAGCTCGAGTTCGATCAGAGCGAGCGCCACTTCGCTCCAAGCGCCGGCCGCGATCAATTGATCGGTCCGGGCGGTCCTTCCAGCCTTGTGTAAAACCTAAATCCGGGTGCAGGCGCCGGCGATAACATCGACAATGAGATCGGACGTAACCGCTGTCGCTAGCCGAAGCCGCTCGGCCAGCCGTTCGAGACGTTCCTGGTGTTTTGGATCGCTCAGCATGACATCATCTCACATCGACCGCACAGCGTCCTGCGCCGCAAGAGACCGGCGCCGGATGATTCGGTCAGCGCGATGAAACGACACGGTCCATGGCGTCGATCCGCATCGGAGGCTCGCCCGACACGGCGTGCTTCTCCCGCCATTTCGGACCCGGGCCGCGCATATAGTGCCGCTCAGGATTGTACGCCGTCGCTGCTTTCCATCGCCGCGCGACGGCTGCCACAAGAAATGAAAGCGCGCGGACCATTTTGGCATCCCCTGCGTTATCGGCCGACGCCGCAATATATGCGGACGGAGGCGTAGAGATTCGATTGGGAAAACGCCGCGGTTTTATAAGGAAGGCGTAAAGATCGGGTCGCAGCCTGCTCGCTCGGGGGGTGGCCATACCGGCGCCGATCGACCCCCCTCGGTCTCTCCCCCCACAAGGGGGAGAACTGTGCTCCGCCCTACGGGCCCACCGGGGGCGGTGCGTTGACCGCAGGACTCTGCTATAGGCTGCCGCCGCGGGACCGTGGACAAGCAAACAGGGCCGATATGTCGAAGCAGGCGATGCGCGAGGAAACCGAACGTCTCATCCGCGAGGCGATGGAGCGGAAATCGGTCACCGTCACGCAGGGTGACACCCGTATCGAGACGAAGTGCGGAAAGTGCGGCGCACCGAATCGCGTCAAGGCGTCGAAAGGCCAGTCGCGCGTCGAATTTACCTGCAGGGAATGCGGGCACAAGCAAACGGCGCTATGATAGCCGTGGCGCGCGGCCATCGCGCGCCTCCCGGGAATGACGCTGCGCTCTACGTCTGATCGCCGTATCGTTCCTTCACCGCCGCCGCGACGAAAGCCTTGCGTCCCTGCCGGCCCGGCGTGAGGCCATGCGCGGCGCACCAGATCGGGAATGTTTTCGGATCGAGGCGAACACGCATCACCGGGTGGCCGTAGGCCTTCAATCCCTTCTCCATCTCCTCGGCCATCTTGCGCCATTGCGGCCAGGCCGGCGGAAACGTGTCGGGGTCATCGAAGACCTTCAGCACCGCCGGGTAGTCGGCCTCGTCGACCCAGAAGACGCCGACGGCGGGCAGGCGTGTGTCGGGGGTAGGCGGCATGCCGGTAATCCTAGCACGGATCGCTTTCGACGGGCCTTCCGCAAGACGCCATGGCGGAATAGGCTTCGCCGATCCACTTGCGATGCTGGCGCCGCATTGGCGCGGTGCCATGGTGCCGCGGCGGACACAATTTGAGGAGACGGATCGATGCCGGCCGTTGGACCGACCCTCGTGGAGATCGACGAACGCATCGCGGCGATCAGGGAAAACATCCGCGAACTGGTCGAGCAGGCGGCGGCTTTTTCCGGGGCCGCCGACGACGAATTGGTGTCGAAGCGCCTCGCCGATCAGCAGGCGCAACTCGACCGCCTGACCAAGGAACGCGACGGAAATCGTCCGGCAGAAGAAGCGAGCGGCTCATAAATATGGCGAGTGAACCCGGCGGGCCCGCGCAAAACGCGGCCCGGAGGCAGCGCTCGTCCGCCCGATGCGCTTGTGTTTATGATGACTATATGCCCAAGGTGCTGACGTAAGACCTCTTTATTTAATTGTGCTCGCGACGACCTGCATTGTGCGGCTGCGGGGCGTGTGCCGCCGCATCGTTTCTTTGAAAGGGTTATGGACATGACGAAAATCATCGCGCCGCCGCACGTAATGAGCATGGCTGACCGTGTGACGTATGGAGTCGTTGCCGGTGTTGTTGTCTTAGGCATCCTCGCGTTTATCTTTTTGCAGTAGCCGCCGATTAAATGCCCGCGCCTTGTTTGCTTTTGGCCCGCCGGCCAGGCCGTGTTGAGCGGCGGCGGCCGCATGTTCAATCGGAACAGCGTCGCTCGCTGAGAACCGCGCACAGGTCTGCATGTATGTGACGGCGGTGCAGGGGCGAGGCGGTCGGCCCAAGACGGCGCCCATGGCCGAAGATCAGGCGGCCGGGACCGAATTGGCGGGGGCACGTCCTTGAACATCTTGCGTCACAATTCCACGCAACAGTCGGCCCAAAAGATCGGCGCCGGTTATGATGCGTTTTTGTTCGCCCCAGACCAGGATCAAATCGTTGTCGATGACATCGTCTTCCGGATGTTCCGGCTTCACCTTCATGCGGCCGATCACGCCGCCCAATGGCGTGCGCATATCCGTTACGATGATCGGACGATGCCAGTAGAGTTCCGGGCCAGCCGACATTGTATCGAAGAGTAAATCGCGCAGAAAATGGTGCGCGTCCAACACAAATGATGGCCGGCCCGAAGGATCGACGATGATGACCCACTTTTTTCCGGAGGCATTCAATTGCCGCAGGAACGGGTCATCGGGCGAGCGTTCGAACTTCGGCAACAAGGGCCGTTCGTTTTCGATGGGAAGCGTGATGATGCTGCGAGGGTCGATCGGCTCTCCCTCGTTCACGACAAGGATATCGTCGAGGTCGAGAAAATTTAGCGCGCCGATCGCCTCCAATTGTCCGACGTCCGCGCCCGCGGCTCCCACGTGCTTGGTGATAAGCGCTCGAAAATCGCGCTCGTGCAAAAATCGAATTCCTTCCAGCCCGAGCCACCAATTGAGAACAATCGCCGTCGGCTTCGCGACCGGAAACAGCCCCACCTGATACAGTTTCAGCAGCGGCGCCAGCCGCGCCGCCATGCGCAGCGCATGGCGCGAAAAATAAGCTTGCGGAATAATTTCGCCGAACAGCGTGATGACGATGGTCGAGAAGACAAACGCTCCGACGCCGGCAAGGACGGAATCCGACAGCAGCGTGAGCAGCACGTTGATCGTCACATTGCCCCAAAGGACCGTGGCCAAGGTGAGGTTGGAATCCTTGCGCAGTTCAAGCAACTCGACTGCGTCGCGATTGCCGCCTGCCGCTGCGACCTCCAGCCGCAATTTGCTGATGCTGAAAAGCGCCAGATTAAGCCCGGAAAAAATCGCGGATTGCGTAATGCAGAACGCGATGCCAATCCAAACCAGGACATCCGATAGCAATGCTGAGTTGTTCATGGCGAAGCCATCATTCAGCTCAATCCGAATCTGCGCGCGCACCAGGTCTTCATGAGATGCGTCAAGACGGCATAGCTCACGAGAATCAGGCCGAGGTAGATCCAGTAAGTCGGCGGCAGCGGCACGAAGCCCAAGGCGCCGCCAAACCATGAAAACGGAAGCGCGATCCCGACCGCGGCGATGATAAGACTTGTCGCAATCACCGGCACGCTGGCCCTGCTCTCGAAGAACGGCACCTTGGCCGTGCGGATGATATGGATGATCAGTGTCTGGGTGAGCAAGCTCTCGACAAACCAACCGGTCTGGAACAGCGCCGGCTTGTCCCACGCATGGAAGATGGCGAGCATCACGAAGAACGTGACGTAGTCGAAGATCGAGCTGATCGGTCCGATCAACAGCACGAATTTCGACATGTTGCCGATGTCCCACCGCCGCGGGACCGCCAGGTATTCGGCATCGACATTGTCGGTCGGGATCGTGGTCTGCGAGAAGTCATACAGCAGGTTGTTGGTGAGCACCTGGATCGGCGCCATCGGCAGGAATGGCAGGAAGATGCTGGCGCCGATCACGCTGAACATGTTGCCGAAGCCCGAACTCGCTCCCATCTTGATGTACTTGGTGATGTTGCCGAAGACCTTGCGGCCCTCGATCACGCCGTCGCCGAGTACCGCCAGGCTCTTTTCCAGCAGGATGATATCGGCCGTTTCCTTGGCGATATCGACGGCGCTCTCCACTGATATGCCGACGTCGGCGGCCTTGAGCGCCGGTCCATCGTTGATGCCGTCACCCAGATAGCCGACGACGTGCCCCTTGCGGTGCAGGGCATCGATGATCGCCGCCTTCTGCGCCGGCGAGACCTTGGCGAACACCGTCGCGGTCTCGGCCAAGTCCGCCAGTTGATCGGGCGACAGCGTCTCGATCTCATCGCCGAGAACGATGCGATCCGACCGGCAGCGCTGACGTCGTGACAGATCTTGCGCGTGACAATGTCATTGTCGCCGGTCAGGATCTTCACCTGCACGCCACGGGCCTTCAGCGTGGCAATGGCCGGACCGGCGGTCTCCTTCGGCGGATCGAGGAACGCGATATAGCCAAGCAATGTGAGGCCGGCCTCGTCCGCGACGGAATAGGTCGCCTGCTCCGGCGGCATTTCCTTGAAGGCGACGGCGATCACCCGAAATCCATCCGCGTTGAGCTTGGCGGTCGTCTCCTTGGCTTGGGCGAAATGGCTCGGGTCGAGCGCGCCGGTCTCGTCGTTGTCGGCGTAGCGCGTGCAGACCGCGAAAATCTCTTCGACGGCGCCTTTGCAGATGAGGATGTGGGCGTCGTCGCCGCGCTTGAGAACGACCGACATCCGCCGCCGTTCGAAGTCGAAGGGAATCTCGTCGATCTTGCTGAACCGTTCCTCGACCTTCAGCTTCTCGTCGAGTTCGACATGTTTCAGGACCGCGACATCGAGCAGGTTCTTGAGGCCGGATTGGTAGAGGCTGTTCAAGTAGGCATATTCGAGAACGCGGTCGGAATCCTTGCCGTTCAGGTCGAGGTGGCGCTTCAGGACGACCAGATCCTGCGTCAGCGTGCCGGTCTTGTCCGTGCACAACACGTCCATCGCCCCGAAGTTCTGGATGGCGTTGAGGCGCTTGACGATGACCTTCTTCTTCGACATTGCCATGGCGCCCTTGGCCAGATTGACCGTCACGATCATCGGCAGCATCTCGGGCGTCAGCCCCACGCCTACGGCGACCGCGAACAGCAGCGCCTCGAACCAATTGCCCTTGCTCAGGCCGTTGATCAGGAACACGAGCGGCGCCATGATCGAGATGAGGCCGATCATCATCCAGGTGATCCGCGTGATGCCCTTGTCGAAGCTCGTCAGCACGCGCTGCTCGGCGATCGTGCCCGCCACTTGACCGAAAGCGGTGCGGGCGCCGGTGAGCACGACCAACACCGGAGCCGACGCCGCTGACGACAACGCTGCCCATGAAGCAGATGTTCGGCAGATCGAACGGCGTCTCCGCGGTGCCGGCATGCGGTTGCGCGTGCTTCTCGAGCGGCATCGCCTCCCCGGTCAGCGTCGACTGGTTGACGAAGAGATCCTTCGCCGAGATCAGCCTCACGTCCGCGGGGATCATGTCGCCGGCCGACAGCAGCACGATGTCGCCGGGCACCAGCTGCTCGATCGGGATTTCGACATGCTCTTTCGCTGCGCTGGGCATCTGCCGGCGCACGGTGGCGGTGATCACGCACCATCCGTCGCAGCGCGTCGGCGGCCTTGTTCGAACGATGTTCCTGGACGAAACCCAGCGAGATACTCAGGGCCACCATGAGCGCGATCACGATGGCGACCCGCTGATCGCCCGAAAAGTAGGACGCAGTCGCGAGCGATCAGCAGAAGCAGGTTCAGCGGGTTGATCGAGCGGCTGACCAGATCTCGCCGACGATCGTGTGGCGCGCAGCTTGCGCGACTTGGTTGGGGCCGACCGCGCGCAGCCGCGCTTTCGACCTGCCCGGGCGTGAGGCCTTCCGCGGCTGCTATGAAGGCGGTGCAGCGCTTCGTCCGGCGCGAGGCCGGCGATCTCGCCGAGGCTCACCCCGCTCGCGGCCAGGCCTTCGTGCGCGGCCGGCGCTCGGCGCCAGAGCCGAGCGAGGAGGGGCATGAAGGCGGGTCCGGCCGTGCTTGCGCCACGTGCTCGTCTCCATTGCCGGCACCGGATAGAAATCGCGCGAAACGCGTCGCAGGGCCATCGATCCTGACCGGGCGAAAGGACGCCTGATTGTGTCTAGCAGCGGCAGCGCGGGAGATATTAGACATAAATCAAAAGGGCGCGTCAGCTTCCTCCCCGATACGGAGAAAAGCCGGATCGGAGGACGGGTTAGCCCGCGCTTTTGCACGCCGCCCCTGGACCCCCTATATCTCCTCCCTCAAGGAGCCCCCATTTCATGACCGACGCGTCCCAGAACCCCGCCAAAATCCCCGTCACCGTGCTCACCGGCTATCTCGGCGCCGGCAAGACCACGCTCCTCAACCGCATTCTGTCCGAGCCGCACGGCAAGAAATACGCCGTCATCGTCAACGAATTCGGCGAGATCGGCATCGACAACGAGCTGGTGGTCAACGCCGACGAAGAAGTGTTCGAGATGAACAACGGCTGCATCTGCTGCACCGTGCGCGGCGACCTGGTGCGCATCATCGACGGGCTGATGCGGCGCAAGGGCAAGTTCGACGCCATCATCGTCGAGACCACGGGCCTCGCCGACCCCGCGCCGGTGGCGCAGACCTTCTTCATGGACGAGCAGGTCGGCGCCAAGACCAAGCTCGACGCGGTGGTGACCGTCGCCGACGCCAAGTGGCTGAAGGACCGGCTCAAGGACGCGCCCGAGGCCAAGAACCAGATCGCCTTCGCCGACGTCATCCTGATCAACAAGACCGACCTGGTCGCGCCGGCCGAGCTCGCCGAGATCGAGGCGCGCATCCGCGGCATCAATCCTTACGCCCGGCTGCACCGCACCGAGCGGGCGCAAGATCGACATCGCCGAGGTGCTCGGCCGCAACGCCTTCGATCTCGACCGCATCCTCGACATCGAGCCGGCCTTCCTCGAGGCCGAGGAGCACGACCACGATCACGATCATCACGATCATGACCACGATCACGGGCATCACCACGATCACGGCGGGCTCAAGCACTACCACGACGAGGACATGCAGTCGGTCGCGCTCAAGACCGACAAGCCGCTCAACCCGGACAAGTTCTTTCCCTGGATCCAGGACCTCGTCGCCAAGGACGGGCCCAACATCCTGCGCTGCAAGGGCATCCTGTCGTTCAAGGACGATCCCGAGCGCTTCGTGTTCCAGGGCGTGCACATGATCCTCGACGGCGACCACCAGCGCGCCTGGAAAGAGGGCGAGAAGCGCGAAAGCCGCGCCGTCTTCATCGGGCGGAATTTGCCGGAGGAGAGAATTCGCGCCAGGGCTTCGAGAGCTGCATCGCCTAGATCTCAATCGGCCTCATGGTGAGGAGCGCCCGAAGGGCGCGTCTCGAAGCATGGGGCCGCCCCATCCTTCGAGACGCACTTCGCGCCTCCTCAGGATGAGGGCGGAACAAAAACATGACCGACACCAAGCCCCCATCCCCTCTCTCGCCGACCGCGTCCGCCCGATCGAAGCCGGCGCACCGATCGTCGGCGTGCATTTCCTCGGCACGACGCCGGTATTCGTGCTGGGCGAGGAGGCGCTGCTGTTCGCCGGCGACGAGGAAAAGCGCGTCGCCATCCATAGCGGCGGCATCCTCGTCGAGCGCGTCGGACGGCGAGCGCATCGTCACCGGCGGCGACGACGGCAAGCTCGTCGCTACCGACGCCAACGGCGAGCACAAAGAGCTCGCCGCCGACGACAAGAAGCGCTGGATCGATCAGGTCGCGCTCGGCCCGGACGGCGCCGTCGCCTGGTCGGCGGGCAAGACCGCGCATGTGCTCACCGGCAAGGGCGAGACGCGCAGCACTGGAAGCGCCCTCGACGGTCGCCGGCCTGGCGTTTGCGCCGAAAGGCTTCCGCGTCGGCGATCGCGCACTACAACGGCGTCACGCTGTGGTTTCCCAATGCCGCCGGCGCGCCAGCCGGAAAGGCTGGAATGGAAGGGCTCGCATCTCGAGCGTCGCCTTCAGCCCGGACGGCAAATTCCTCGTCACCGCCATGCAGGAGCCGACGCTGCACGGCTGGCGCCTCGCCGACGCCAAGCACATGCGCATGTCGGGCTATTCGGCGCGCGTGCGCTCGCTGTCGTGGACCGCGGACGGCGACTTCCTCGCCACCTCGGGCTCCGAGCAGCTCATTCTCTGGCCGTTCGACGGCAAGGACGGGCCGATGGGCCGCCAGCCGAAGCTGCAGGCGCCGTCGCCGGCGCGCGTTGCCGTCGTCGCCTGCCATCCGCGCCAGCCGGTGGTGGCGGTGGGCTATGCCGATGGTGCCGTCGTGCTGGTGCGCATCGACGACGGCGCGCTGATCGAGGTGAAGGCGAAGGGCGGTTCGCCGGTGACCGCGCTCGGCTGGGACAAGAACGGCCTGACGCTCGCTTTCGGCACCGAGGCGGGGGAAGCCGGCGCTTTGTCGTTTTAATTGCGGCGCCATTGCGCCCTGACAATTCGGCTGCCGTTCAGCTTGCTTGTTCCACATTCGGGAACTTTCCGGTCTATCGACCGTTGCCTGCTATCAATCGATTGCCCATGGGGACCGCTCAATGATCAACCAATCTATCGTGCGCCGCCTCTTGCTCGGCGCGGCGACGGGCCTTGCGCTCGCCGTCGCCGGCGTCTCGGTGCCGATCGTCGGCCGGCGCGCTGACGCCGGCGATCGCGCAAAGCTCCGAGGACATGGCCGCCGCCCTCGATGCCTACGGCCATTGGGTGCGCCACGCCTCTTACGGCCAGGTCTGGGTGCCGGACGGCGTGCCGCCGGATTGGCGGCCTTATGAATACGGCCACTGGGTCTATACCGACGACTGGGGCTGGTACTGGGTGTCCGACGACCAAGAGGATGACTGGGGCTGGGTCGTCTATCACTACGGCCGCTGGGCTCATGATCGCAGCCTCGGCTGGTTCTGGGTGCCGGGCGACGAATGGGCGCCGGCCTGGGTCGACTGGCGCTACGGCGGCGACGACATCGGCTGGGCGCCGATGCCGCCGGACGATCTGGTCGACGCTTATGACGAGCGAGCCGGAGTATTGGAGTTTCGTGCCGCTGCGTTACATCGGCGAGCCGGAGCCTGCGCCGCTACTTATGTGCCGCTGCGACCGCCGCACGGCCATGCTGCGCGACACCCGCATCATCAACCGGCCGGTGCACATCGAGGGCCGGCGGCGTCTGGGTCAATCCGGGCCTGGCGCCCGGCTTCATCGCCGGCCGCACCCATGTGACGCTGCATGCCTATAACGTGCGCCCGCGTGTCTTCGGCGCGACCACTGGCGTGCAAGGCGCGGTCACCATCCGCCGCGACGACCTGCGCACCAAGGGCGCGATCCGGCGCGTCGCGCCGGTGACCATCCAGCGCACCAACCACGGCGATTGCGCCGACGGTCAACGCGCCGCCGCCCGAAAGCGCTCGGCAAGGGCGAGCGCGGCCAACTCGGCAGTCATCCGCCGCGCGCTGTGCAGGGCACCGTGACGCCGCAGCCGCCAGCCGCAGGGACCTCCCGGCGCGCCGCCGAAGACGGGTCCGGCGGTGATCCAGCATAACGGCCCGGCGCCGGTGATCGCGCCGGCCGCGCCGGTCAAGTGCAGCCGCAGAAAAAGCTTGAAGAGCGCCGCGTCGTGAATCCGCCGATGGGTGGCGCTAGAGCTCCGGCCGGTGGACCTCCGCCGCCGCCGAACGTCGTTCATCCGGCCGCCGCCGCACCAGCCGACACCGCCGCCTGTCGTGCACGCGCCGCCGCCGCCCGTTGTGCACGCACCGCCGCCGCCGCCGGTGCACGCGCCTCCGCCGGCCGCGGTGCATGCGCCACCGCCACCTGCGGTGCATGCGCCGCCGCCGTCCTCCACCCAGGGCGCCTCCGCCGCCATCGAATCGGCGCCGCCGCCGAAGCCGGGCGAGAAGCCGCCGGAGCCGCCGAAATAGCGGCAAGCGATCGGCACCAAAACGAAACGGGCGGCCCTTGCGGCCGCCCGTTGCATATCCAGCGCTGTCGTTTGCGTCAGCGCACCAGCACGTTCTTGAACTGCCAGGGATCGCGCTTGTCGATGTCTTCCGGGAACAGTCCCGGCCGGCCGGCGAGCGGCGTCCAGTCGGTATAGGCGCCGATCACCGGGCCGAGATACGGCATCTGCACTTCGAGGCAGCGGCGGAAATCCATCTCGTCGGCTTCGACGATGCCGGCCTCCGGATTCTCCAGCGCCCACACCATGCCGGCGAGCACGGCGCGACGTCACCTGCAAGCCGGTGGCGTTCTGGTAGGGCGCGATCCGCCGCGTCTCTTCGATCGAGAGCTGCGAGCCGTACCAATAGGCGTTCTTCTTGTGGCCGTAGAGCAGCACGCCGAGCTCGTCGAGCCGCCGTCGGGAATCTCGTGCTCGTCCGAGAATGTGGATCGCTGCTCTGCCGCTTGCCGGCCTGGCCGAACAGCTCGTGCAGCGACAGCACCGCGTCGTTGCACGGGTGGTAGGCGTAGTGGCAGGTCGGCCGGTAGGTCACGTCTTGCGGCCATTGCGCAGCGTGAAGTAGTCGGCGATCGAGATCGACTCGTTGTGCGTGACCAGGAAGCCGTATTGCGCCTTCGCCGTCGGCGTCCATGAGCGCACGCGCGTATTGGCGCCCGGCTGCGTCAGATAGATCGCCGCCTGGCAGCCGTTTTGTGCTTGAAGCCGTTCGTCGGCATCCACTTCTCATGGGTGCCCCAGCCGAGTTCGGCCGGCTGCATGCCTTCCGACAGGAAGCCTTCGACCGACCAGGTGTTGACGAAGACATCCATGCGGCTTCGGCATTCTTGGCGATCTGGGTGTCGCGCTCGGCGATATGGATGCCTTTGACGCCGAGCCTTCTTGGCGAGCTTGCCCCATTCCTCGCGCGTCTTCGGCTCCTTGAACTTGAGCCCGACGTCGCCGGCGACGTTGAGCAGCGCCTGCTTGACGAACCAGGACACCATGCCGGGATTGGCGCCGCAGCAGGACACCGCGGTGGTGCCGCGCCGGGTTTGCGCTTGGCGCTTGGCGGCCAGCGACGTTTCGCGCAGCGCGTAGTTCGAGCGCGCCGGCGGTCCCGATCTTGGGATCGAAATAAAAGCCCGGCCAGGGCTCCGCCACGGTGTCGATGTAGAGCGCGCCGATCTCGCGGCAGAACTCCATGATGTCGATCGAGGAGGTGTCGACCGACAGGTTGACGCAGAAGCCCTGGCCGCCGCCTTCGGTCAGCAGCGGCTTGAGCAAATGCTTTCGTAGTTGTCCTTGGTGACGGCCTGGTGGATGAAGCGGATGCCGCGCTCGTCGAGCAGATGCGCGGTCCTTGTCCTCGGGATCGATGACCACGAAGCGCGTCTTGTCGTAGTTGAAATGACGCTCGATCAGCGGCAGCGTGCCTTTGCCGATCGAGCCGAAGCCGATCATGACGATGGGGCCGGTGATGCGAGCGTGAACGGGCCAATTCGTCATATTTTAGCAGCCTCCAGAATTCAAAAATGGTCTTAGCGTCAGCCAAGAGGCAACGGAATAGGCGCCGCGCGGATTGCCGCGCGGCGTCCACGGGTTTTGAACCGATTTATGCGGCGTGCGGGAGCAGCCCCGCCGCGTGCTGGCCGGCGAGGGGCCCGAATGCGGCAAGCGCCGGGATCGGCGTGCGTGCGCCGCTGGCGCGAATGCGGCCGTGCGCGCCATCGAGCGCGCCGGGGACTGAGTTCGCGTGCAAGCAGCCGCGCCGGGTCGGCGCCGGCAAGGGTGAGCGTCGCGGTCTTTTCGGCCGAGAAGCCGAACCGGCCGTAATAGGCCTCATCGCCGACCAGCAGCACGGCGCCGTGGCCGAGACATGACGCCGCATCCAGCGCGCGCCGCATCAGCGCCGATCCGATGCCGCGGTTGCGCGCTTGCGGATGGACGGCGAGCGGGCCGAGCAGGAGCGCCGGCCGCTTCGCCGGCATTGACCGGCCAAAGCCGCACGGTGCCGATCATGCGTCCGCGCTCGATCGCGACAAAGGAGAGGCCGTCGGCGGGCAGCCGGTCGCGGCGCAGCCGCGCCGAAGGTTTTTGGTGGCGAACCGGCCCATAGGCGGTGTCGAGCAGCGCCTCACGCGCTGCCTCGTCCACCGGGCGTTCCAGGCGAATAGTGACCATGAGATTTGGTCCTTCCAGGCTCACTTGACGCACGCGCAGGCGCGCGCTGACGAGACGCATGCAGTCGAGTTGAGGGGAAGGGGAGGCGGCGAACCGCCTCCCGTCGATGTCAGATGTGGTAGGTCTTCAGCGGCGAGAAGCCGTTGAAGGCCACCGACGAGTAGGTCGCCGTATAGGCGCCGGTGCCTTCGATCAGCACCTTGTCGCCGATCTCCAGGCTCACCGGCAGCGGGTACGGCTGCTTCTCGTACATCACGTCGGCCGAATCGCAGGTCGGGCCGGCCAGCACGCAGGGCGCCATGGGATCGGCGTCGCGCGCGGTGCGGATCGGGTAGCGGATCGAACTCGTCCATGGTCTCGGCCAGGCCGCCGAACTTGCCGATGTCGAGGTAGACCCAGCGCACGTCGTCCTCCTCGCTCTTCTTGGAGACGAGGACGACCTCGGCTTCGATGGTGCCGGCATTGCCGACCATGCCGCGGCCCGGCTCGATGATGGTCTCCGGGATGCGGTTGCCGAAGTGCTTGCGCAGCGCCTTGAAGATGGCGTTGCCGTAGGTTTTCACCGTCGGCACGTTCTTCAGGTACTTGGTCGGGAAGCCGCCGCCCAGGTTGACCATCGACAGGTTCATGCCGCGCTCGCCGCACTCCTTGAATACCGCCGCCGCCGAGGCGAGGGCGCGGTCCCAGGCATGCTGGTTGCGCTGCTGGGAGCCGACATGGAACGACACGCCATGCGGCTCCAGGCCCGCTTTAAGGGCGTGCTCGAGCACGTCCACCGCCATGGCCGGCTCGCAGCCGAACTTGCGCGATAGCGGCCATTCCGCCCCGACGCAGTCGGACAGGATACGGCAGAACACCCTGGAGCCGGGCGCCGCGCGGGCGACCTTCTCCACCTCGGGCTTGCTGTCGACCGCATAGAGGCGGACGCCGAGCTTGAAGGCGCGCGCGATGTCGCGCTCCTTCTTGATCGTGTTGCCGTAGGAGATGCGGTCGGGCGTGGCGCCGGCGGCGAGCACCATCTCGATCTCGGCGACCGAGGCGGTGTCGAAGCAGGAGCCGAGCTTGGCCAGCAGCGACAACACCTCCGGCGCCGGGTTGGCCTTCACCGCGTAGAACACGCGGGTGTCGGGCAACGCCTTGGCGAAGGCGGTGTAGTTGTCTTTCACGACGTCGAGATCGACGACAAGGCAGGGCCCTTCGTCGGTGCGTTTGCGTAGGAATTCGCGGATGCGCTCGGTCATTGGCGCTATTCCCCACGGCTCAGGGGGCTTCGCTAAAAGCCCCTGATGTCGCGGCTTTTGGAGCTGCATCGTCTGCGCGCGATGGGGACGCGCCGACGCTTACGCTCCTCTGCCGCTCATGCTGCCTTGGATTGGATAGGGGAGACCCCCGTCCGCACGGCCGGCAAAGATGAACAAGCCTCTTCGGTGACCCGCGCCGGTGGTGGAGACCGGCAGAGACCAAGGAAGCCCGATCGTCGTTGCTTCAAGCCGCGTCCCCTGCTGAGAGCAGGGTGTGCCGGTTTCGCCTCCGGCTGCCGGTCAGATTTCTTGGAGAGCTTTTGGCTTCTCTCTCCAGGCGGCTGGCGGGCCTCTTGTCCCGCTACCTACCGACCGACACACGGCCACAGGCACGTGCGAATTTGGGCATTGTTGAAATAAATAATTTTTTCGCGTTACGCAAGAGTTTTAGTTCTCGCCGCGCAAAACTTTCTTAACTTTTTCGCAATTTGCCGGCCTGCGTCGCCGCGCGAGCGATCAGCCGCGCGCGGTGAACGGCTCGATGCGGTGCGCGTTGCGAATGAATTGCACCATCACGGCGACTCCGCAGAGCACGAACACGCCGTCGAGGATTCTCTGCCCGATGGTGCCGAGGTCGAACAGCGTGGCGAGCGCCCACGAGCCGGCGAAGGCGGCGCCGAACACCTCGGCGCCGATCAGGATCGCGGCGCTGATCACGGTGACGACGTTGAGCCAGACGATGCGGCGGCTAACGGCCATGGGACACTCCTTATAAGCGGCCGCAATGTCCACGAATCCGCGTGTCAGATCAAGTCCATAGAAGAGCCGCCGGCGTTTGATTTTGGTCATGGCCGCGGGCTCCGCGACGGGCCATGGATCGATGATGTCGATCGCAAACGCGCTCAAGAGTGCCCGCCAGTTCCTCGCCGCGCTGGTGGCGTTCGGCCTCGCCGCCGGCTTGGCCGCCAGGCTCGCCGGCTTCGGCGCTTGGTCGCCGGTCATCTGGGCGGCGGTCACCGCGCCGGTGCTGCTGGCGCTCATCGCCGAGATCGTCACCAGCCTGCGCCGCGGCGACCTCGGGCTCGACATCGTCGCCGCGCTGTCGATGACCGGGGCGCTTGTCGTCGGGGAGACCCTGGCGGCCACCATCGTCGCGCTGATGTATGCCGGGGGCCAATTCCTGGAGAGCTACGCCGAGCGGGCGGCCCGGCGCGAGATGACGGCCCTGCTGTCGCGGGTGCCGCGCACGGCGATTCGCCACCGGGACGGCCAGCTGGAGGAGGTCGCGCTCGACCTGATCGCGCCCGACGACCGGCTCCTGGTGCGGCGCGGCGATATGGTGCCGGTGGACGGCGCCGTGGCCGAAGGCGTGGCGGTGCTCGACCAGTCGGCGCTCACCGGCGAATCGCTGCCGGTGCAGTTCAGGACCGGCGACCAGGTTCTCAGCGGCTCGACCAATGTCGGCGACGCCTTCGACCTCACGGCCACGCGGGCGGCCGCGCAGAGCACCTACGCCGGAGTGATTCGCCTGGTGGAGGCGGCACAGCACTCGCGCGCGCCGATGTCGCGGCTGGCCGACCGCTACGCTATTGTCTTCTTGGCTGTTACCGTGGCGCTGGCCGCCGCGGCCTGGCTGCTGACCGGCGACGCGGTGCGGGCGGTGGCGGTGCTGGTTGTGGCGACGCCTTGTCCGTTGATCCTGGCGGTGCCGGTGGCAATCGTCGCCGGCCTGTCGCGCGCGGCTAAGCTCGGCATCCTGATCAAGGGCGGCAAGGCGATCGAGACGCTGGCGCAGGTGCGCTCGCTGGTCATCGACAAGACCGGAACCCTGACCCACGGCGAGGCCAAGATCGTCGCGATTCGCGCGATCGAGGGCACCACGCCTGACGAACTGCTGCGCATCGCCGCCTCGCTCGACCAGGCCTCCAAACACATCATTGCCCAGACCATCGTCGCCGCAGCACGCGACAGAGGCCTGGCGCTGGCGATCCCGACCGAGGTGGTGGAGACGCCGGGCGAGGGCGTCGCCGGCAAGGTCGACGGCCGCGCGGTAATGGTCGGCGGGCTGCACTACATCGCCGGCGCGGTCGGCGGCGCTGCTTCGTCGATGCTCCCGCGTGAGCGGGCGCCGGGCGCGCTCGCCTCGGCGGTGGCGATCGACGGCAGGCTCGCCGGCGTGCTGATCCTGTCCGACCAACTGCGCGCCGGCACCGAGCAGTTGCTGCAGGCGCTGCGCGCGCTCGGCATCGAGCGCATCGTGCTGGCAACAGGCGATCGCCACGAGGTCGCGCAGACGGTCGCCACCGGCTTGTCAATCGACCTGGTGCGTTCCGAGCTCGCGCCCGACCAAAAGATCCTGGTGGTGCTCTCCGAGCGCAAGAACGGCCCGGTGATGATGATCGGCGACGGCGTCAACGACGCGCCGGCGCTGGCCGCTGCCGATATCGGCCTCGCCATGGGCGCCAAGGGCGCGGCGGCCTCGGCGGAGGCCGCCGACGTGGTGCTGCTGGTCGATCAGCTCGATCGCGTGCTGCCGGCGATCAGGATCGCGCGGCGCTCGCGCTTCATCGCCTTGCAGAGCGTCATCGCCGGCATGGGCCTCTCCTTCCTCGCCATGATCGCGGCGGCGCTGGGTCACCTCCCACCGGTCGAAGGCGCGCTGCTGCAGGAGGTGATCGACGTGGCGGTCATCTTCAATGCGTTACGGGCGCTGCGCGGGTAAAGATGACAGCGCCGGACGAGGAGGGTTTAATCCGCCCGCGATGACCGAAGCCGGACCTGCCGATCGTGCCGCCCTCGATGCCGCGCTCGCGCGCATGGGCCTCACCGCGCCCGGCGAGATGGCGCGTTACACGGCGCTGACCGGCGGCGTCGCCTCCGACATCTGGAAGGTCGACACGCCAGCGCGGACTTTCGCGATCAAGCGGGCGCTGCCCAAGCTCAAGGTCGCCGACGACTGGTACGTCTCGGTCGCGCGCAATGCCTACGAGGTGAAATGGATGGAGGTGGTGCGCGGCATTCTGCCGGACGCGGTGCCGCAACTGCTCGGTCAGGACCCGGCCGCAGGCTTGTTCGCCATGGCCTTTCTCGACCCGGCCGAATACCACAACTGGAAGAGCGAGTTGCGCGACGGCCATACCGACGAGGCCTTTGCCGCCGCGGTCGGCCGCTCGCTCGCGCGCATCCATGCCGCGACCGCGCGAAGCGAGGCCATCGCCGCTGCCTTCGCGACTGATGAGACGTTTCACGCTATCCGGCTCGCCGCCTATTTGGAGGCGACCGCACCGAAACGTTCGCAGGCCGCCGAAGCCTTGATGGAATTGTCGCGCGCAACACTCGCCACCAAGCTGACGCTGGTGCATGGCGACGTCAGCCCGAAGAACATCTTGATCGGCCCGCGCGGCCCGGTGTTTCTCGACGCCGAATGCGCCTGGTACGGCGACCCGGCCTTCGACCTCGCCTTCTGCCTCAATCACCTGCTGCTCAAATGCCTGTGGACGCCGTGGGCGGCGGCGCGCTTCCTCGACCTGTTCGATGTTCTGGCGCGGACCTATCTCGCCGGTGTCACCTGGGAGGCGCCACAGGCGATGGAGCGGCGCGCGGCGCACCTGCTGCCCGGGCTGTTCCTCGCCCGGGTTGATGGCAAATCGCCCGCCGAATATGTCACCACGGACAGCGACAAGGCGAAGATCCGGCACGTGGCCCTGAAGTTTCTCGCGCATCCGTCGGATCGCCTCTCCGAGATCCGCAACGCCTGGGCGCGCGAGATCGGCATCAAGGAACCCGCGGCATGAGCGCGACCACGATTGTTTCGGTGCATGGCCGGCGGGTGTGGGATTCGCGCGGCCGGCCGACGGTCGAAGCCGAGATCGTGCTCGACGGCGGCGCGCGCGGCCGCGCCATCGCCCCGGCCGGCGCCTCGACCGGCTCGGGCGAAGCGCTCGATCTGCGCGACGGCGGCGCGGCCTTCGGCGGCCTCGATGTGCGGCGCGCGCAGGCCAATATCTCCGGCGAGATCGCCGCCGCCTTGCGCGGCGCCGACGCCGCCGACCAGGCGGCGGTCGATAAAATTTTGCTCGCGCTCGACGGCACACCGAACAAAAGCCGCCTCGGCGGCAATGCCATGATCGCCGTCTCGATGGCGGTCGCGCATGCCGTGGCCGCCGCGCAAGGCGTCCCGCTCTGGCATTATCTGTCGCAGGGCAAGCCTGGCCGCCTGCCGCTGCCGGAAATCCAGATTTTCGGCGGCGGCGCGCATGCTGCGCGCCGCGTCGACGTGCAGGATTTCATGGTCGTGTGCCCGCGCGTGGAAAGCTTCGCCGAGGCGCTCGACATCACGGCGCAGGTCTATGCCGCCGCCGGCAAGCTCTTGGCCGAGCACGGTCTATTGCAGGGCGTTGCCGACGAGGGCGGCTATTGGCCGGCCTTCGGCTCCAACGAGGAAGCGCTCGACATGCTGGTGCGCGCGATCGAGCGCGCCGGGTTTGTGCCCGGCAGCGACGTCGCTATCTCGCTCGACATCGCCGCCTCTTCGTTTGGGAGCAAAGGCCGCTACCGACTCGCGCTGGAAGACCGCGAGCTCGACAGCGATGCTCTGGTCGACATGCTCGGCGGCTGGATCGCGCGCTACCCGATCGTGATGGTCGAAGATCCAGTGGCAGAAGACGATGTGGAAGGCTTCCGGCGTTTCACCAAAGCCTATGGCGCGCGCGTACAGGTGGTTGGCGACGATTTCCTGGTGACCGACGCCGCGCGCGCGCGGCAGGCCGCGGCGGCGAAAACGGTCACCGCGGCGCTGATCAAGCCGAACCAGGCCGGCACCTTGACCGAAACATACGCCGCACTGACCGCCGCGCGCGAAGTCGGGCTCGGTACAATCGTCTCCGCGCGCTCGGGCGAAACCGAGGACGTCACCATCGTGCATCTCGCGGTCGGCTGGGATGCCGGTCAGCTCAAGGTCGGGTCTTTCGCGCGTTCGGAGCGCATGGCGAAATGGAACGAGGCGCTGCGCATCGAGGAGGCGCTCGGCCCGGCGGCGCGCATTGCCGGCGGCGCGGCGTTGGGGCTGCCGGTTCGTGGAACTTGAAGCCCGCGCCTTGGCGATTCACCGGGCCCGCTTTAGATAGGGCGCATGACACCATCGCCTTCCTGCGCCGAAAACCAAAACCCGCTGCTCGCCGACTGGGCCGGCCCGTTCGGCCTGCCGCCGCTGTCGGAGATCAAGCCCGAGCATTTCCAACCGGCCTTCGATGCGGCGCTCGCGCGCCATCGTGCCGAACTCGACGCCATAGCCGCCAATCCGGTACCGCCGAGTTTCGACAACACGATCGTGGCGTTGGAGAACGGCGGGCGCGACCTGGAGCGCGTCTGCAACGTCTTCTTCGTGCTGGCCGGCGCCGACACCGGGGATGCCATCGAAGCGGTCGAGCGCGATGTGTCGCCACTCTTGGCCCGCCACAGCAACGCGATGTACCTCGATCGCGCGCTCTATGCCCGCATCGCCGATCTCTACGCGCGGCGCGACCAACTCGGGCTTAACGTCGAGCAGGCGCGCGTGCTCGACCGCTATCACACACGTTTCGTGCGCGCCGGCGGCGGTCTGGATAAGCTGGCGCAGGATCGCCTGGCAGCAATCAACGAGCGGCTGGCGAGCCTCGGCACGAACTTCGGGCAGAACGTGCTGGCGGACGAAAAATCGTATGCGCTGCTGCTCGACGAAAGCGACCTTGCCGGTCTGCCCGATTTCGCCCGCGCTGCGGCGAAGGCCGCTGCCGAAGAACGCGGTCAGCCGCGCAAATACGTCATCACGTTGGCGCGTTCCTCGTGCGAAAGCTTTTTGCAGTTTTCCTCGCGCCGCGATCTGCGCGAGAAAATCTTCCAGGCCTGGATCAGGCGCGGCGAAAACAGCGGCGCGACCGACAACCGCGCGCTGATCGCCGAGATGGTCGGTTTGCGCGCCGAGCGCGCAAAATTGCTCGGCTATGACACCTACGCCGACTACCGGCTCGACGATCAGATGGCGAAGACGCCACAGGCAGCGCGCAAGCTGCTCGACGAGGTCTGGGGCCGCGCGCGCGCCAAGGCGGTGGCCGAGAGCGACGCGCTGCAGGCGATGATCGCGGAGGAGGGCGGCAATTTCGCGCTGGCGCCGTGGGACTGGCGCTATTACGCCGAGAAGCTGCGCAAGGCGAAATACGATCTGGATGAAGCCGAGATCAAGCCGTATTTCCAACTCGACAAGATGGTCGAGGCGGCCTTCGACACCGCGCGCCGGCTGTTCGGCTTGAGCTTCACGCCGGTCGGCGTGCCTCTCTATCACCCGGACGCGCGTGCCTGGGAGGTCAAGTACAAAAGCGGCGCGCACATTGGCCTGTTCATCGGCGATTATTTCGCGCGCGGCTCCAAGCACTCGGGCGCCTGGATGACCTCGCTGCGCGGCCAGGAAAAACTGTCCGGCGAGGTGCGGCCGATCATTCTCAATGTCTGCAACTTCTCCAAGCCTGCCGCGGGCGAGAAGGCGCTGTTATCGTTCGACGATGCCCGCACTCTGTTTCACGAATTCGGCCACGCGTTGCACGGGCTGTTGTCGAACGTGACCTATCCACTGCTCGCCGGCACCGCGGTGCCAAGCGATTTCGTCGAACTGCCCTCGCAACTTTACGAGCATTGGCTGGAGGTGCCGGAGATTTTGCAGACCTATGCGCGCCATGCGCGCACGGGCGAGCCGATGCCGAAAGCTTTGCTCGACCGCGTGTTGGCGACGCGCACCTTCAACCAGGGCTTCGCTACCGTGGAATACACCGCCTGCGCGCTGGTCGATCTCGACATTCACACCCTGCCTGACCCCGCCAATCTCGACGTCAGCCGGTTCGAGCGCGACGATCTCGAGCGCATCAAGATGCCGGCGGAGATCGTCATGCGCCACCGGCTGCCGCATTTCCAGCATCTGTTCTCCGGCGGCGGCTACGCGGCCGGCTATTACTCCTACATGTGGTCGGAGGTGCTCGATGCCGACGCCTTCGAGGCTTTCACCGAGACCGGCAACGCCTTCGATCCCGCGACAGCGCAGCGCCTGCGCGACTTTATCTACAGCGCCGGCAATCTCCGCGATCCGGCGGAGGCCTACAAAGCCTTCCGCGGCCGCCTGCCGGCGATCGATGCGCTGCTGAAGAAGCGCGGGCTCGACCGCGCGACGATCGAGCCCGTCAATTCATAGCCCGACGTTTAGGCGCCGCGCTATTGCTGCCACGGACAGTAAGCGACGCATTGCGGGACGACGTCGCCTTCTTCGGTTTCGACCTCGTCATAGACCATCTGGCAGCCGTCCTCGGTCAGTCCGTCGCAATAGTCCGCCGGGGCGTCGATATAGGCGTACGGATAATATTCGGCGGCGCCGATCGTGATGGCGCCAAGCGCGCTGAGCGCGACGAATGTCCGCCAGCCGCCGTGGTAGCGCGCGCGATAGCCGCTCCGCCAGAGCGAATAATTGCGGCCGCGGATCGAGGTGCGGAAGGCGCCGCGCGTCGGCGCGCCGCAAATCTTGGAGGTGATCACGACGGCGGAATTTTTCCCGTGCGGCGTAAAGACCTTGTGCGCCGTCTTCGGGCCGACCAGCTTTTTCTGCACCTGAATATTTTTCTGCGTGCCGATGTTCTTCTGAACCTCGATCTTCTTCTGCACTTCGATTTTCTTTTTTACCTCAAACTTCTTTTGTCCGCCGGCCGGAGGGGTCACATGGCGCTCGATGACGCGCGGTGCGACCCGTACCGGCGCCTGTTTTTGTATAGTGGCTTTCGGCGCTACTTTTTTGTTCTTATCGTCCGGTTTGTTTTCCGCTGAGAACTCGGCCGTGACGGCGGTGCGGTCGCGCGGCGCGCCGGCAAACGAAGGAAAAGACAAGGCCGCGATCGCGAACGCGCCCGCGGTCAAAGCTGCAAAACTGCGGAGGCTGGACATGCGTCTATCTTTCTGTGAGGTGGTGGTCCTGGTGCGTTGCGCATCGTAGCACCCTTTACTCGATGCGTCCGACATTTTGCAGCATTGAAAGCCTGACGCCATGAACCTCCACACCGCCGGACATCGCCGCGGCGTCGTTTGTGCACCGCATTCGGCCGCGGTCGAGGACGGCCGCGCGATCTTTGCCGAAGGTGGCAACGCCATCGAGGCGATGCTGGCGATGGCCGCGTCGATTGCCGCGGTCTATCCGCACATGAATCACATCGGCGGCGACGGCTTCTGGCTGATCCGCGAGCCGTCCGACCGCGTGCGCGCGATCATGGGGGCGGGGCGGGCCGGCGCCAAGGCGACGCCGCGGCTCTATCGCGACGCCGGGCACCACGAGATCCCGGCGCGCGGGCCGCTCGCCGCGCTCACGGTGCCAGGCGCGGTCGCGGCTTGGATGCTGGCGGCCGAAGCGGCCAAAGCCAATCGCGGCAAGCTGCCACTGCATGTGCTGCTGGAAGCCGCCATCAAACACGCCCGCGAGGGCTACACGGTCACGCGCAGCCAGGCGCGGCTGACGGTCGAGAAATATGCCGAGTTGGAAACCGCGCCAGGGTTCCTGCAGGCCTTCCTCGTTGACGGCAAGCCGCCGGAGGTTGGCGCGCGGCTCAAGCAAAGCGCTTTCGCCGCGACGCTTGAGCATCTCGCTAACGCTGGCCTCGACGATTTCTACCGCGGCGATGTCGGCCGCGAGATCGCCGCCGATCTGGAGCGCATCGGCAGCCCGGTGACGCGGACCGATCTGGAGAAGTACGAGGCGAGAATCGCCGAGCCGCTCAGCGTCCCGATCGGCGCCGGCACGCTCTACAACACGCCGCCGCCGACGCAGGGACAGACGTCGCTGATGATCCTGGCGCTGTTCGATCGCTTGCGCGTTTCTCAAGGGGAGAGCTTCGAGCACATCCACGGCTTGGTCGAGGCGACCAAGCGCGCGTTCCGGGTGCGCGACCGGTTTGTCACCGATCCGGACGAAATCGACGGCAATCTCAACCAATTATTGTCGCCGAAATTTCTCGACGCTGAAGCCGGTAAAATCGACCGCAAGAAAGCGGCCAGATGGCCGGCCCCGTATGGCGAAGGCGACACCATCTGGATGGGCGCGGCGGATTCCTCAGGCCTCGTCGTCTCCTACATCCAGTCGCTCTATTGGGAATTCGGCTCCGGCGTCGTGCTGCCGCGGACCGGCGTGCTGATGCAGAACCGCGGCGCGAGTTTTTCGCTCGATCCGAAAGCGCTCAATGTGCTGGCGCCCGGTCGCCGGCCGTTCCACACGCTCAATCCGGCGCTCGCCGCGCTCAAGGACGGCCGCCTCATGGCGTACGGCACCATGGGTGGCGACGGCCAGCCGCAGACGCAAGCGGCCGTGTTCACGCGTTACGTCTTGTTCGGCCAGCCGCTCGACAAGACGCTCGACGCACCACGTTGGCTGCTCGGCCGCACCTGGGGCTCGACCCACACCCATCTGCGCATGGAATCCCGCTTCGACGGTAATCTGGTCGACCGCCTCATGTCGGCCGGCCACGACGTCGCCGTGCTGGATGAGCCCTATTCCGACACGATGGGCCATGCCGGCGCCGTCATCCTGCATCCGGACGGCACGGTGGAGGGCGGCCACGATCCGCGCGCGGACGGCGGCGCGGCTGGCATATAGAATGCATGGACGTTCGGGACAGTGCGGCGATAATGTGCCGCCGAAATGAGAGAGGGGATGTCATGAAACTCGTCTGCCGCGGCGCGCTGGTCGCGCTTGGTCTTGCCTTGTCAGTCGCCGCCCACGCTCAAACCTGGCCGGCGCAGCCGATCCGCGCTTACATCCCGTTCGGCGCCGGCAGCGCCACCGACATCGTGCCGCGCACGGTGTTCGATGCGATGTCGAGGGAACTCGGCCAGACGATCACGGTCGAAAACAAGGGCGGCGCCGGTGGCACGCTCGGCATCGGCGAGGTCGTGCGCGCCAAGCCCGACGGCTACACCATCCTCGCCAATTCCTCGGCGCAGACCATCGCGCCGTTCATCGTGCCCAATTTCCCCTATGACGTCGCCAAGGATCTCGCCAGCGTGTTGATGATTGGCCAAAACTCCAATGTGCTGCTGGTGATCCCGTCGAAGGGCTGGAAAACGGCGCAGGACCTGATCGCGGCGGCCAAGGCGAAGCCCGGCACCCTCAACTACGGCTCGGCCGGTGTCGGCACCGCGACGCACATCAGCGCCGCGCGCTTCAGCTTTGCCGCCGGTATCCAGACGACGCACGTGCCGTACAAAGGCGGCGCCGAAGCGCTGACCGATCTGCTCGGCGGCCGCATCGATTTCCTGTTCACGCCGATCTCGACCGCGCTGCCGTTGATCCGCGACGGCCGTGTCGTGCCGCTTCTGGTGTCGACGGCAACGCGTGCCTCCGATCTGCCCAACGTGCCGACGCCGCGCGACCTCGGCTTCGTCAACGCCGAGACCACGGTCTGGTACGCTGTGTTCATGCCGGCGAAGACGCCGCGCGACATCGTCGAAAAATTCCACGCCGCCGGCATGAAGGTGCTGGCGACGCCGGAGATGAAGGCGAAGATGAAGAAGCTCGCGGTCGATCCGATGCCGATGACGACGGCCGAGATGGACAAATTCGTCGCCAGCGAGCTCGCCAGCAATGGCAAGCTGATCAAGGCCGCCGGCATCAGTCCGAAATAGAAGTCGCCGGGAGCGGCAGGACGCAACACTGTTACACGCCACCTTTATGCCGTACTCCATGATAATGTGCGCCGCATGACGGCTTTCCTTCGCATTCTGCTACTCGCCCTGGCCACGCTTGCCTTCGCGGCACCGGCGCGCGCGCATCCGCATGTCTGGGTGACCATGCATACCGAGCTCGTCTATGCGCCGGACGGCAGCATCACCGGCGTGCGCCAGCACTGGGCCTTCGACGACATGTTCTCGGCCTTCGCCACGCAGGGGCTCGAGGCCAAGGAGAAGGGCAAGTTCACCCGCGAGGAGCTTGCCCCGCTCGCCAAGGTGAATGTCGAGTCGCTGAAGGAATACGACTACTTCACCTATGCCACCGCCGACGGCAAGAAGACGCCAGCTCACCGAGCCTGCGCCCGACTACTGGCTCGA
Organism: uncultured Alphaproteobacteria bacterium; assembly: GCA_963733315.1. Lineage (GTDB taxonomy): Bacteria > Pseudomonadota > Alphaproteobacteria > Rhizobiales > Xanthobacteraceae > Pseudolabrys. The sequence continues at coordinate 66,118 of CAVTCV010000018.1, forward strand.
CTACAACGATTCCATCCTCACGCTGAACTTCACGCTGCCGTTCAAGGACGCCGGTGAAGGCGAAGGAACTTAAGGTCGAGATTTACGACCCGACGATCTTCGTCGACTTCGAATGGGCCAAGGACGACGCCGGTCCACCTGGTCGGCGCGCCGCGTTGCAAGGCCGACGTGGTGAAGCCACGCGAGATGACCTACGCGGAGGGCAAGGCGCTGAGCGCCATTCCCGCCGACCAGACGAACACCACGATGGCCTGGGGCGCGCAGTTTGCCAATAAGATCCTGGTGCATTGTCCGTAAGACACCGACCGCGTGGGGCGGCGTGAGGGACTGCAAGATGAAAACCGGCCGCCGTTTCACGCTCGCGCACTGGGCGCTTGTTGCACTTGGCATGGTGCTGCTGTTCGGCGCGGTCGATGCCGCGCTGGCGCAAGCCTTCGGCATGGCCCGAGGCTCCGCGCCATCCCCGTTTGGCGGTTTTGGCCCGTTCAGCGACTTCACCGGATGGATGTTTGCCAAACAGGCTGAATTCTACCGCATGTTGTCGGGCGTCGATCCGCGCCGCCAAGGCGGACGGCAGCGCGGCCTGGGGCCTGATGGGCATTTCGTTTGCCTATGGCGTCTTCCACGCTGCCGGCCCCGGCCACGGCAAGGCGGTGATCTCGTCTTATCTGGTCGCCAATGATGAGACATGGCGGCGCGGCATCGCGCTGTCGTTTGCCTCCGCCATCCTGCAGGCCTTCACGGCGATCGCCATCGTCGGCATCGCCGCGGTGCTGCTCGGCGCCACCGCGCACGTGATGGGCAACGCGGTGCGCGTGATCGAGATCGTGAGCTACGCGCTGATCGTCCTGATCGGCCTGCGTCTGTTATGGGTGAAGGGCCGCGCCTTCTGGCATCTGCTGCGCCCGCGCGCGCATGATCACCATGACCATGCGCACGACCATCATCATGATCCATCATCATGGGCACCACCACCATGATCATGGCCATTCGCACGGTCACGACCATGATCACGATCATGAGGACGAGGCGCATGCCTGGGGCCATGCCCACGCGCCGGAGCCGAGCGAATTGAAGGGCCCGCACTGGCTGCGCCGCGGGCTGTCGGCGATCGTCGCGGTGGGATTGCGGCCCTGCTCGGGCGCAATCATCGTGCTGGTGTTCGCACTGGCGCAGGGGCTGTTCTGGATCGGCGTCGCCTCGACCTTCGTGATGGGGCTCGGCACCGCGATCACGGTTGCGATCGTCGCCACCATCGCGGTCGGCGCGCGCGGTTTTGCCGGGCGGCTGGCCAAGGGCAAGCCCGGCGCCGGCATGCTGTTCCTGCGCGGCATGGAGACCGCCGCCGCCTTGCTGATCATTGCTGTTCGGCGCCGCGCTGCTCACCGGCTACATGGTGAGCGAGCGGATGGTGGGCGTCTAACGGAAGTCGTCCGGCCGCAACTCGATCGGCTGCCGTGCGGGGTGCGATCGCAGGCGTGGTCCCAGGCATCGCGATAGCGGTGCAGCGTGTCCTCGGCTGGCGACGCCTTTCTCGGCCACCAATTTTTCCAGCGCGGCGAGCCAGTGCTGATAATAAGTCTCGCCGGTGTCGGGATCGCCGGCGGCCTGCGCGCGCTTGATCTCGGCGGCGAGCGCCGCCGCCCATTCGCTCCAGGTGAACAGCCCGCGCTCATGCAGCGCCAGCGTCATGGCGAAGGCCTGCGCCTCCCACGGCTCGCGGAACACCGGCCCGTCGGCGTCGCGCGGGATGCTCGGCACGTTCTTGGTGGCGCGGCGCTGCGGCGGCTTGGTCGATCATATCCGGCTCCAGATAAGGCTCCCAGGCCTCGATGCAGACGCGCAGCGGTCGGATCGCTAGTCGGCGCCCCACAATTCGCGCCCGTCGAAGCGCACGGTGTAGAGCCAATGCGGGTCCTCGCCGCGATTGCTCGCATTGCTGTCGGGGAATACGTGGCAGCCGACGATGCGCACCACCTCGCCGACATGCCCGCGCGCGTAGCGCGGCAGCCGCGTGTGGGTGTTGCGGATGCATGTTCCTGGCGCGCACTTTGTCGCCGACCTTGAACTGCGCGGGCGCTGGCGCCGGCCGGCTATAGGGCGAACCGCAGCGCACCATGTTGTCGCACTCGGCGGCGGTCACCGCGTGCGCCGCCTTCTTGATCGGTGCGATGGCGTGGCCGGCCGCGATCTCGTGCTGGCGTGGCGACGCCGTATTCCAGCATCATCAGCTCGAGCGTCCGCGTCCACAGTCCGTAATAGCTGAGGTTGAGATATTCCGGCGGCGGCAGGCTCTCGCGCTTGAAGCGGAAGGCATCCGATGTTCCAAAGTTTGGCGACGCCAGTCACCATGTTAAGCGCGAAGGAGTGGCCCTCCCATTCGGCGTGAAACACCGGCTCGTTCGGCTCCGGCACCACCGGTCCGAAGCCGTGCATGCCGCCCATGTCCGCCGCGCCGTTCATGCAAGTCCCTCGACGATTTCGGAGGCCCGTGCCGATCATGCTGTCGCGGGTCACGAGTTCGGCGAGTTTCTCCTCGCTCCAGCCCTCGGTGCCGGCGGGCCGCACCGGCACCACCAGGTAGCGCAACTCGGCGGTCGAATCCCACACGCGGATTTCGGTGTCCCGCGGCAGCTCGACGCCGAAATCCTTGAGCACGCCGCGCGGGTCGGCGACCGTGCGTGAGCGGTAGGGCGCCGACTTGTACCAGAGCGGCGGCAGGCCTAGCACCGCCCACGGGTAGCAGGAACACAGCGTGCAGACGACCATGTTGTGCACTGACGGCGTGTTTTCGAGCGCCACCAAATGATTGCCGGAGCGGCCGCCGAAGCCGAGCGAACCGACCGCCGCGGTGCCGTCCTCGAACAGCCATTTCCGGAATTGCGGATCGACCCAGGCCTTGGCCACGACCTGCGCGCCGTTGCGCGGGCCGATCTTCTTCTCGTAGGTCTCGATCAGCTCTTCGATCGCCGCCGGATCGATGTAGCCTTTTTCGAGCAGGATCGTTTCCAGCGCGCGCGTGCGCAATTGCATCTCGGAGAGTTCCGAGCCGTGCTCGTGATGATGATCGTGATCGTGGGTCATGGCGAAATTATAAGCGCATCTTTAGGCTGGCTCCAAATACGGTTCCCAGGCGTCGACCGAGACCGTGCTGGTGGGATCGCCATCGGGACCCCACAACTCGCGTCCGTCGAAACACACGGTGTAGAGCCACTGCGGATTTTCGCCGGCGCCTTGCGCGTTGCTGTCGGGAAAGACATGGCAGCCGATCACGCGCTCGATCGTGCCGACGTGGCCGCGCACGTAGCGCGGCAGTCGTGTGTGGGTGAGGGGATTGATGTTTTTAGCGCGCACGCGGTCGCCGGGCTGGAAACGCGCGGCGGAATTGGTTTCGCGCTCGGTCGGCCCGCCGCGATGCAGCACCTTCAGCACGTCGTCGGGCGAAAGCACATGCGGCACTGGCTTCGGCAGGTGCAGCGAATGGCCGGCGACGATTTCGTCGTCGCTGACCATGCCGCGCTCCTTCAGCATGGTCTCCAGCGCCGCGAACCAGATCTGATAATAGCTCATCGACAAGTATTCGGCCGGGTCGCGGTTTTCGCGCGCGAAGCGCGACATGTCGATGTTCCATTGGCCCGGCATGGCCATGGCCAGCGTCAGCGAGAAGGCGCGCTTCTCCCACTCGGCGTGGAACACCGGCTCGTTCGGCTCCGGCTCGACCGGCCCGAAGCCGTCCATGCCGCCCATGTCCTGCGCGCCGTTCATGGTTGCTTCGCCAGCCCGGTGCCGATCATCGAGTCGCGCGTCACCAGTTCGGCGAGCCTGTCCTCGCTCCAGCCCTCGGTGCCGGCGAGGCCGCATCGGGATCACCAAATAGCGGATCTCGGCGGTTGAATCCCACACGCGGATGTCGGTGTCTGCCGGCAGGGTCACGCCGAAATCCTTGAGCACGCCGCGCGGATCGGAGACCGCGCGCGAGCGGTAGGGCGCCGACTTGTACCAGACCGGCGGCAGGCCGAGCACCGGCCACGGGTAACAGGAGCACAGCGTGCACACGACCATGTTGTGCCGCTTCGGCATGTTCTCCAGCGCCACGATGTGCTCGCCCTGGCGGCCGGCATAGCCGAGTTCGCCGATGGCCGACGTCGCGTCCTTGAACAGCCGCGCGCGGTAGGCCGGGTCGGCCCAGGCCTTGGCCACCACTTGGGCGCCATTGCGCGGGCCAACCTTTTTCTCGTAGGTCTCGATCAGCAGATCGAGCGCGGCCGGATCGACATAGCCCTTTTCGGTGAGCACGGTTTCCAGCGCGCGCACGCGCAACTGCGTTTCCGACAGCTCGGAATGATCGTGGTCGTGATGGTGGTCGTGTCCCGACATGGCCGTACTATAAGCAAAAGACCTACCGTTATGCCATCATCCGCGCCATGACTTTTGCCTCCCTAACGGCTCTCGCCGACCGCATCGACCGCCTGACCGCGACCATTGGCCGCGCGGTGGCGTGGTTGGCGCTGGGCGTCGTGCTCTTGGAATTCACGCTGGTGATCGCGCGCTATCTGTTCGCGCTGGGCTCGATCTGGGCGACCGAGACGGTGATCTACGCCCACGCCTCGCTGTTCATGCTGGCGGCGGCCTGGACGCTGAAGGCCGGCGGCCATGTGCGGGTCGACGTGTTTTATGCCGAAGCCTCGCCGCGCGCCAAAGCCATCATCGATCTCGTCGGCTCGTTGCTTTTGCTGTTGCCATTCGCCGCGGTGCTGGTCTGGCTTGGCGTGCCTTACGCGGCGCGCTCGTGGGCGATCCTCGAGCGCTCGCAGGAGACGAGCGGCCTGCCGCTGGTGTTCGTGCTCAAGACGCTGATCCCCTTGTTTGCCGTGCTGATGGCGCTGCAAGGAGTTGCGCAGGCGATTAGGGCGCTCGCTGTTCTTATCCCTCCCCCGCTTGCGGGGGAGGGTGGTCGACGAAGTCGACCGGGTGGGGGCTGATGCCCGCTCGCCGAAACTCCTCGCCATCCTCATGGTCGTCGCGGTGATCGCCGCGCTGATGGCCGGCTATCCGGTGGCGCTGACGCTCGCCGGCGTGTCGCTGGCCTTCGCCATGCTCGGCCACATGCTCGGCGTCATGGGATTGGGGATTCTGGGCGCACTGCCGCAGCGCATCTTCGGCGTGATGACCAACGAGACGCTGCTGGCGATCCCGATGTTCATCTTCATGGGCGTGATGCTCGAGCGCTCGCGCGTCGCCGAGGAACTGCTGGAGACCATGGGCCGGCTGTTCGGCACGCTGCGCGGCGGGCTCGGCATCTCGGTGATCGTGGTCGGCACGCTGCTGGCGGCGGCGAAGGGCGTCGTCGGCGCCACCACCGTGACCATGGGCCTGATCGCGCTGCCGGCCATGCTGCGCTTCGGCTACGACCCGCGGCTTGCCGCCGGCACCGTCGCCGCCACCGCTACGCTGGCGCAAATCTTCCCGCCCGCCACCGTGCTGGTGCTGCTCGGCGACCAGCTCGGCAACTGCCTATCAGGCGGCGCAGCTGGCGAAAGGAATCTTCGCGCCGCGATCCGTCACCGTCAGCGATCTGTTCGCCGGCGCGCTGCTGCCCGGCTTCGCGCTGGTCGCGCTCTATTTGCTCTACGTGATCGGGGTCGCGCTGCTGCGCCCGAGAGCCGCGCCCGCGATTCCGCCCGATCCGCACGCGCCGCTCGGCTTTGCTCTGGCGCGCCGACTCGCCGCGGTGCTGGTCGCGCCGATCCTGCTGATCCTGGCGGTGCTCGGCTCGATCCTCGGCGGCGTGGCGACGCCGACCGAAGCCGCCTCGATCGGCGCCGTCGGCGCGATTTTGCTCGCCATGCGCAAGGCTGGCTTGCATGGCCTGATGATGCCGGTGGTGGAGAAGACCACGCAGATCACCGCCATGATCTTCCTCATCCTGATCGGCGCCACGATGTTCAGTCTGGTGTTCCGCGCGCTCGGCGGCGACGACATGGTCAATCGCGCGCTCACCAATCTGCCGGGCGGCGTGAACGGCGCGGTCCTGGCGGTGATGCTGGCGATGTTCCTGCTCGGCTTCGTGATGGACGCCTTCGAGATCATCTTCGTGGTGGTGCCGATCGTGGCGCCGGCGCTGCTGACCATGCCCGGCGTCGATCCGGTCTGGCTCGGCATCATGATGGCGATGAACCTGCAGACGTCCTACATGCATCCGCCGCTCGGGCCGACGCTGTTCTATCTGCGCGGCGTGGCGCCGCCCGAGATCACCACCCGGCATATCTATGTCGGCATCATTCCCTTCGTGCTGATCCAGCTTTTCGCCCTGGTGGTGCTCTGGTCCGCGCCGGGGCTTGCGACGGCGCTGCCGCATGCGCTTTATGGTGGGCACTGAGGAGGCGCCGGATGAAAGCCGCCGAGATGTTCAGCCTGCAAGGCCGCGTGGCGCTGGTGACCGGCGCGTCCGAGCGGGCTGGGCACGCAATTCGCCAGGCGCTGGCCGATAACGGCGCGGCGGTCGCGCTGGTGGCGCGGCGGGCCGACCGGCTGGCGGACGTCGAAGAGATCAGATCGAAGCCGGCCGGCGGCAGGGCCGTCGCCATCGAGGCCGACGTCACCGACCGCGCCGCCGTGACGCGCGCCTTCGACGCCGCCGAAAAGGCCTTCGGCACCGTCACCATCCTGGTCAACAATGCCGGCATCGCGCAATCGTCCACGCCGCGCCGTCGAGGTGACGGCCGAGGAATGGCGCAAGGTGCTCGGCCTCGACCTCGACGCGGTGTTCTACTAACGCGCAGGAGGCGGCGCGCCGCATGCTGGCGGCCAAGCAGCCAAGGGCGCCATCGTCAACATCGCCTCGGTGCTCGGCTTCGGCGTGTCCAAGGGCAGTCGCGCCTACGCCACCGCCAAGGCCGCCGTGGTGCAGGTGACCAAGGCGCTGGCGGTAGAGCTTGCCTTCAAGGGCGTGCGCGTCAACGCCATCGCGCCCGGCTGGTTCGTCACCGAGATCAACGACAAATATCTCGCCGGCGAGGCGGGCGATGCGCTCAAGCGCGACGATTCCGATGGGCCGCTTCGGCAGCGACGGCGATCTCGACGGCGCGCTGCTGCTGCTCGCCTCCGACGCCGGCAGCTACATCACCGGCGCGACCATCGTGGTCGATGGCGGCCAGGTGGTGATGATTTCAGGGTAAGGAAACCAACTATGGACTTCACGCTGTCGCCCGAGATCGAGGACATCCGCCTGCGCGTGCGCGCTTTTGTCGAGGAGCACGTGCTGCCGCTCGAAGCCGATCCGGCCAATTTCACCGAGCACGAGAACATCCCGCATGAGCGGCTCGCGCCGGTGCGCGAGAAAGCCAAGAAGGCCGGCCTGTGGGCGCCGCAGGCGCCCAAGGAATACGGCGGCATGGGACTGCCGATCGTCGCCTGGGCGGCGATCTACGAGGAGGCGGCGCGCTCGATCTTCGGCCCGCTCGCCATCCATTGCATGGCGCCGGACGACGGCAACATGAATCTGCTTGCGCGCGCCGGCACGCAAGCGCAGAAGGACAAATGGCTCAAGCCGATCGTCGACGGCAAGGTGCGCTCGGCCTTCGCCATGACCGAGCCGCATCCCGGCTCCGGCTCCGATCCCGGCATGATGCTGACGCGCGCCGAGAAGAAGGGCGACCGCTACATCATCCGCGGGCCACAAATGGTTCATCACCGGCGCCGAAGGCGCCGCGCATTTCATCCTGATGGCGCGCACCTCGGACGAGCCGCGCCGCGGCCTCACCGCGTTCCTCTATCACAAGGACCAGCCCGGCTGGCGCATCCTGCGCCGCATTCCGATCATGGGACCGCATGAGCACGGCGGCCATTGCGAGATCGAATATGACGGGCTGGAAATCCCGGAGGAAAACATCCTGCTCAAGGTCGGCGACGGCTTGCGCGTCACGCAGATCCGGCTCGGGCCGGCGCGGCTGACGCATTGCATGCGCTGGCTCGGCTTCGCCAAGCGCTGCATGGAGATCGCGCAGGAGTATGTCGGCAAGCGCGAGCGCCTTCGGCAGCAAGCTCGCCGAACGCGAGGGCATCCAGATCAAGCTCGGCGAGGTGGCGCACCAGATCGCGATCGGCCGGCTGCTCACCATGCACGCGGCCTGGAAGCTCGATCAGGGCGACCGCGCGCGCAAGGAAGTCTCGATGGCCAAGGTGCAGGTCGCCGACGCGCTGCACCAGGCCGCCGACGTCGCGATCCAGCTCAACGGCGCGCGCGGCTATTCCAAGGACACGATCCTGGAATGGATCTACCGCTACGGCCGCTCGGCGCGGCTCGTCGACGGCGCCTCCGAGGTGCACAAGATGGTGCTCGCCCGCTTCATGCGCGAAGAGGGGCGCGATTTCTGGAAGTGGGGATGATCGCTTTCACGCTCATGCCCGCGAAAGCGGGCATCCAGTACTACATCAACATCCGTATCTAAGACTGCGGGTCCCCGCTTTCGCGGGGACGAACGGGGTAGCGGCAATCGTCAGCCCCGCGCGACCGCGATCTCCAACGGGAAGTCGTCGCAGATTTCGTGCCCGCGTGTCGGTGACGATGAAGGTGTGGCCGAGGAAAATGCCGAACAGGCCGTCCGGCGTGATCGGATTGGGCTCCGCCATGATCACCATGCCCGGCTTGAGCACTTCCTCGAACTTCTCGGCGGAGACATGCTCGGCGACGACGTGCGGCTTGTCGGTGACGAGATCGATGCCGTGCGTCTGCGTCGGCCGCGATTGGTAGCCCTTGTCGCGGAAGAATTTGCTGGCGGTGCGCATGGCTTCCACCGGCTTGCCCGGCGCGATCTCGGCGACGATGCGCCGGTAGCCGGGCAGCGTGATGTCGTTCCAGAAGTTCTTCACCATGTCGGTGGGCTCGCCGACGCAGATGGGTGAGCCGATCTGCGCGGTGTAGCCGCGATAGCCGGCGGCGAGCTCCATATTGATGATATCGCCCTTTTGCAGCACGCGTCCCGAGGGACGCGGGTTGCCGAAGATCATCGATGGGTTCGCCATCGGCGTCGAGCCGATGATGAGAAAGTCGATATCGCCGCCGCCCTCCATGATGGCCGCGCCCGCCGCCGCGCGCAGTTCGTACTCTTTCACGCCAGGACGCGCCCGCGCGACCATCGCTTCCATGGCCTTTTGGCACAGCACGCCCGCCTTGCGAACGCAGTCGAGCTCCTCGGCGCTGTGGATCGACAGCAGCTCGTGCAGAAAGCCCTTGGTGAAGACGAGCTCCGCATCGGGCGTAATTCTCGCGCAGCACGTTGTACTGGTTCACCGGCAGATAGTCGGCGTGGCGCGGATCGATCTCCATCAGGCCGATGCGGCCGCGCTCGAGTTTGAGTTCGCGGATGCGCTCGACCATGATGTCCGCGTAACGGCCGTTGCGGCTATGGCGGACGTCCTTGACCGCGACTTCGACCTGCCGGCGCACGGCTTCGGCGTGCGTGCCGCCCATGGAATAGATCAAGCGTGGGATCGCCTTCGAGCGGGACCAGCACGTAGCTCGACAGCGCGTGCCATTCCCAATGGCCGGTCAGCCACAGCATGCCGCCGCCGAAGCTCCAGTGGCTCGGGCCGCCGGGCACGATCACCACGTCGAGCTTGTGCTCGCGCATTTTGTCCGCGCAGCGCGCGGTAGCGGCGCTCGTATTCGGCCTTGGAGAACTGCTCCCACACCGCGTCGCGGTAATAGGGCGTGTCGCGCATATTGGCGAAGGGCAGCGACTGGTCGAGCTTGGTGCGCACGACGTCCCACGGCTGCGGGCCGATGCGCGGCGGGCTGATGGTCATTGTGGAGGTTCCAACGATGAAGAATGCGAGGCCGGCGGCCCTCCGGGTCCTGGAGAGCCGCCAGCCGAAAGCTCAGTCGACCGGTTTGATGTTGGCTTTCTTGGCGAGATCGACCGTCGCGTCGAAATCTTCCTTGAAGAATTTTGCCGAATTCCTCGGTGCTGATCTGCGCCGGTTCGACGCCGAGCTTGGCGAGCTTCTCTTGCACGGCGGGGTTCTTCAGCGCCTCTTCGGTCACGTCGTGCAGTTTTTTCACGACGTCGGGCGGGGTCTTTGCCGGCGCCGAGATGCCGTTCCAGAAGCGGAACACCGCGCCCGGATAGCCGGCTTCAACGACCGATCGGCGTGTTGGGAATCACCGGCACGCGCTTGGGCGAGCTCACCGCCAGGATGGTGAGCTTGTCGCTGTGCAGCGCCGAGGACGCCGCCGCCAGCGGAATGAAATAGAAATCGATATTGCCGTTCATCACCTGCACCAGGCCGCCTTCCTTGAACGGCACGTGGCGCACGTCGATGTTCGCGGCCAGACGGAACCGCTCGGCTGCCATGTGCGAGGACGAGCCGATGCCGGCGGACGCGAATGTCAACGTGCCGGGCTTCTCCTTCGCGGCCTTGACCAGGTCCTCGACGGTCTTGAAGCCGCTCTTGACCGAGGCGACCAGGATGTTCGGCGAGGTGCCGAGCAGGACCACGTGGACGAAATCTTTGTTGGGATCGTAGGGCAGCTTGCTGTGCAGCACGCTTTCGGTCGCCATCGACGACGAACTGGTCGCCAGCGTGTAGCCGTCGGGGTCGGACCTTGCCACGGTCGCAAATCCGGTGGCGCCGCCGGCGCCCGGCTTCAGGTCAATGACGACGGCTTGGCCGATCAATTGCGAAACCTGGTCCATGACCACGCGGGTCACGGTGTCCGACGCGCTGCCGGCCGGGTAGGGGCTGATCACGTGGATCGGGCGATTGGGATATTGCGCATGCGCCGAAGCGATGGCGGCGATCAGGAATGCGCTCGCGAGCAGCGGCTTGAGAACTTTCGTCATGGTCCGATCTCGGCAATTGCGGCTTGGCCGAAAAAGAACGCGCGAGAGCCCGCGGCCCGGCCAAGCTGGTGGCGTTTGAGTGGCAGCGTCATTGCATAAGCCGTTCGCTCTGGCAACGACCGCACTATCCCGATACCGGTCTAGTTCCGATAGCCCGGGTCGATGTTGTCGAGCACGCGCAGATAGGCCGGCCAATCGGCGCTGCCGCGGCCCGAGTCGTGATGCTGGAATTGCTCGGCGACCTTGGCGCAGATCTCCGGCGGAATTTCGATGATCTCGCTGCCGGTCGCTTCCATCTTCAACTGGATGTCGCAGGCGGTGAGCAGATATTTCATCAGCACGAAGGCCTCGCGCGCGGTCTTGCCGACGGTGAGCATGCCGTGGTGCTGCATGATCAGCGCGCGGTTCTGCCCCAGCGCCTTGTTGATACGCGCGCGCTCGTCGAAGTCCTCGGTGATGCCTTCGTAGTTGTGATAGCCGACGCGCTGGTAGAAGCGCAGCGCCTGCTGGCAGACCATGCGCAGGCCGTGCTTGAGGCCCGACAGCGCCACGCCGTTTTCGGTGTGCACGTGCACCGCGCAGTTCACGTCCGGCCGCGCGCCGAGCACGCCGCCATGCAGCGTGAAGCCGGGGCGGTTGACGCCGGATTTCTCGTCGAGGTCCTCGTCCATGTTCACCTTCACCAGGTTGGACGCGGTCACCTCGGTGTAGAGCAGCTCGTGCTTCTTCATCAGGAAATTGCGCGGCTCGCCCGGCACCCGCATGGAGGAGTGGTTGTAGATCACGTCGTCCCAGCCGTAATGGGCGGTCAGACGATAGACGGCGGCGAGATCGACGCGCGCCTGCCACTCCTCCGGCGACATATCGGCGGGCTTCATCTCGGCCATCTTGGTCGGCTTGTTCATGGCATTTCTCCCTGACTGTTGCCGGTAATATAGCGCATCCGGATGGGCATTTCATCGTGCCAGCGCTGCGGCTATGCTCCGCGCGCTTTCCCGCGATTTCCCTGCTTTCAGGACGTGAAAATGAGCGCACCCATTCCGATTCGCATGGGCGGCTACGGGCCGCCCACCACCGGCTTTTCCAAGGCGCTGAAATTTATCGGCGACAAATTGCATGGCCAATTCGGCGACCGCGTCGCGATCGATTACGTCTGGAACATCATGGACCACGGCCACAAGGCCGAGGACATCCTCACGCTGGTCGAGAATGGCGAGATCGACGCTCGGCTATCAGTCGTCGAGTTACCTGACCGACCGCGTGCCGGAACTGGGCTTCGTCGATCTGCCGTTCCTGTTCGCCAGCAACGCACAGGCGCGCGCGTCGATGGACGGTGCGCTCGGGGCATATCTCGCGCGCAAGACAGAAGAGAGGATCGGCTACCGCATTCTCGGCTGGTTCGAGAACGGCTTCCGGCACATATCGAACCGACTGCACCCGGTGCACGTTCCCGCCGATCTCAAGGGCATGAAAATCCGCGTGCTGCCGAGCGAGATTCAGCGGCGCACCTTCGAACTGCTTGGCGCCATCGCGATGCGTATGGACCTGACCGAAGCCATCGCCATGATCAAGGCCGGCACGCTCGACGCGCAGGAGAATCCGCTCGCCAACACCGTCACCTATGGCGTGCACAAATTCCACAAGTTCCACACGCTCACCTCTCACTTCTATATTTCGCGCCCGGTGTTCCTGCATCGCGCTTCGTTCGACGCCTGGCCGGACGATCTCAAGCGCGCGATGCAGCAAGCGGTCACCGAAGCGGTCGCCTTCCAGCGCAAGCTCGCGGTCGAGGAGCACGAGCAATCGCGCAAAATCATCGAGGAGGCCGGCTGCGAGATCGTCGAGTTGACGCCGCAGGAACACGACGCCTTCGTCGCCGCCGTCGCGCCGCTGACCACCGACGCGCGCACGATGTACGGCGAGGCGATGTTCAAGATGGTGGCGAAGGTCTAGCCTTCATGTCCCGGCCGGGCCTTGCGCGGCGTTGGAGCGACCATGAGAGAGGCGGGCGAGATCGTTGTTGAACCGCCGCCCGCCGAATTCGGCGCGTGGAACCCCGGTTTGGAATCGGAGGTGCCGCGCGAGTACCTGCCGCTCGCGACCATCTTCCGCCCTGAGAACGTCTCGACAAGCATCGCAAAAGCGCACGAGTTGAGCGAATACTGCGGCCTGCCGGTGCACGAGCTTGTCACCTTCCGCGCCGAGCGGTTGATGGTCCACGAGTTGCTGATTCATGTGACAACCGGCATCGGCGTGCCCGACGGCCGCGACTATGAGGACCTCGGCCGGAACTTTCGTGAAATCGCGGCGACAATTCTCGACCGCTATATCGCGCCGCATCGCGCGGACGTCGTGCGTGTCTTTGACCAGTTGAAGAACGCCGCGTCCATCATCATCGAGCGCGAGCTTGCAAAAGCGTTCGCCGAGCCGGAGCCATCCATCGAAGCCGATCAGGAACGCGGCTGGCGGCGGCTCTTCGGCCTTGCCACGCCGAAGAAGCCGCCCCACCCGCTGGAGACCGTTGCCGACCGCGACCGGCGAATCGTGTCCGAATGGCGCGAAAAGTCACTGACCGCCGGCGGCCGGTTGGATAAAGCCTGCTTCGACGCCTTGTACCGGATCGCTACCGGAGTCGTGAGCCGGCGCGGCCGGCTGTTCGGCGACAATGCGCTGCTCGCCGAGCTTGCGCTGACGCTGGTCTGCAACGACTACGGCAGCGACGTCATCGGCGACGCTATTGCGCCGTTTGTTGAAGACGCGGTTACGCGCGAAGGCTACCGGGCCTTGCCGCGGCAGGAGCGGCCGGTCGTCATGAACGTCAAGGGCGCGTCGGCTTCCGGCAAAAGCTCGATGCGGCCGCTACAGAAAATCCTGGCGGGCAAGCTCAAATTCCCCTGGGACGAATTCGCGTTGATCAGCCCCGACATCTGGCGGAAGTTTCTGCTCGACTACGGCTCGCTCGGCGCGGCTTACAAATATGCCGGGACGCTGTCGGGTCACGAGGTCGAAATCATCGACAAGAAGCTCGACCGCCGCATGGCGGCGCGCGCGGCGCGCGGAGAGATGCCGCATTTGCTGATCGACCGCTTCCGCTTCGACAGCTTCGAGCCCGAACTGGAAGGCAAGGGATCGACCAAGCTGCTGACGCGCTTCGGCAACCTCGTCTACATGTTCTTCATGGTCACGCCGCCTGAGGCGACCGTCGAGCGCGCCTGGATCCGCGGGTTGAAGGTCGGTCGCTACAAGGCGGTCGACGATCTCTTGGCGCATAATGTCGAGGCCTATACCGGCATGCCCGAATTGTTTTTCACCTGGGCGTTGAGCGCGCGGCAGCGGGTCCACTTCGAATTCCTCGACAACAGCGTCGCGGAAGGACGCCCGCCGCGGACGGTGGCCTTCGGCTGGAACGGCGAAATGACCGTGTTCGACATCAAGCGCATGCTCGATATCGAACGGTTCAGGAAGATCAACATCGACGCGCAGAAGCCCGACGAGGTCTACGCCCATGAGAACCTGGCGCCGGAGCACAATGTCGAATTTCTCAAACGATGCGCGCGCTGGATTCCGGCGATCAATTTCGCCGACTACGACACGGGCGAGGTCTATGCCCGGCTGCAACGCGGCAAGTGGGTGTGGCGCGACGAGGCGCGCTTCGCCGCGATGCTGAAAGATCCCGACGCGAGAGCCGGCCTGCTCGCGGTCGCGCCAAAAGCGTATGACCCGGCCGCCGGCGCGCAGGCAACGCGCGTAGATTTGGCGCAAGAGAAAGCGCACACTTTGGGTGCCTGGGGCGAGGCCGCGCGCGCCGCGTAAGAACATGGTTTCCGCACGCTTAACCACGTGACCACCGTCGTCCGGCGATTTACGCCGCCGAAACCACTCTCTTGTAGAGAGCGGGCATGCAGTCTCCGGCCGACCGTCCGATCGCGCTCGCGGTGCGCGGCCTAAGCAAAAGCTTCGACCGGCCCGCGGTCGACGCGCTCGATCTCACCATCTACGGCGGCGAATTCTACGCGCTGGTCGGCCCGAACGGCGCCGGCAAGACGACGACGCTGCGCATGGTGGTCGGACTGCTGCGGCCCGACGCCGGCGCGATCACCATCGGCGGCATCGACGCGCTTGCCGACCCCGTCGCGGCCAAGCAGATCACCGCCTGGCTGTCCGACGAGCCGATGATCTACGACAAGCTCACGCCGTTCGAATATCTCGAATTCGTCGCCGGCCTCTGGCGCATCGACGCCACGACAGGCGGAAGCGCGCGCGCGCGAACTGATCGGCTGGCTCGGCCTCGAGCCGCACGCGCACGAGCGCTGCGAGGGCTTCTCCAAGGGCATGCGGCAGAAGGTGGCGCTCGCCGGCGCGCTGGTGCACGACCCCAAGCTCATCATCCTCGACGAGCCGCTGACCGGCCTCGATGCCGGCTCCGCGCGGGTCGTCAAGAACGTGCTGCGCGAGCGCGTCGCGGCCGGCGGCACCGTCATCATGACCACGCACATCCTCGAAGTCGCCGAGCGCATGGCCGACCGCATCGGCGTCATCGCCAGCGGCCGCCTGATCGCCGAGGGCACGCTCGACGAATTGCGCCGCAAGACCGGGAAAACCGCGACCAGCCTGGAGGACGCCTTCCTCACGCTGGTCGCCGAGGAAAACGAGGCCGCGTGAGCGATCCCGCGACATTGACCTGGCTCGCCGGCCACGAGCTGCGGCTCGGCTGGCGCGACTGGGTCTCGCTGATGACCGCGGGCCGCCGCAACCGCGCGCGCACGGTCGCCATCGCGCTGATCGTCTTCGGCGCCTTCATGCATGTGTTCGCCTATTGGATCGTGGCCGGCTACGCCGACGCCACCGTCGCCGCCGACAAGGCGACGCTGGTCGGCATCACCGGCACGCTGGTGCTGTCCTGGTCGCTGCTGCTGTCGCAGGCGATGGAATCGGTCACCCGCGCCTTCTACGCGCGCTCCGATCTCGACCTGATCCTGACCTCGCCGGTGTCGGCGCGCAAGGTGTTCGCGGTGCGCATGGGCCGCATCGCTGTCGCGGCGGTGCTCGTCGCCGTGCTGCTGGCCGCGCCGTTCATCGACGTGCTGGCGATGCGCGGCGGCGCGCGCTGGCTCGCGGCCTATCGGCGTGGTCGCCGGCATGGGCGCGGTGGCGACGGCGGCGGCGCTCGCGCTCACCATCGCGCTGTTCCGCCTGGTCGGCGCCAAGCGCACGCGGCTGATCGCGCAGATCGTCGCGGCGGTGATCGGCGCCGCTTTCGTCATCGGCCTGCAGATCGCGGCGATCTTCTCCTCCGGCAGCATTTCGCGCTTCGCCGCGCTGCAATCGCCCTGGATGCTGGCGCACGCGCCCGACACCCAAAGCGCTTTCTGGTGGCCGGCGCGTGCCGTGCTCGGCGATCCGCGCGCGCTCGTCGCCGTCGTCGCGGCGAGCTTCGGTCTGCTCGATCGCCGCGATCGCGCTGTTCTCCGGCCGCTTCGGCGACCACGCCATTGGCGCGCCGGCGAGCGTCGGCAGCGCCGTCGTGCGCCAGCGCCGCTGGTCGCTCGCTTTCCGCCGCCGCTCGCCGATGCGCGTGCTGCGGCAGAAGGAATGGACGCTGCTGCGTGCGCGATCCCTGGCTGGTGTCGCAGACGCTGATGCAGATCCTCTATCTGCTGCCGCCGGCGGTGCTGTTGTGGGTCACCTTCCGCGACGCCACCGGCTCCTATCGTCATCTTGATCCCGGTGGTGGTGATGGCGGCCGGCCAGCTCGCCGGCGGCCTCGCCTGGCTGTCGATCTCCGGCGAGGACGCGCCCGATCTGGTCGCCAGCGCGCCGATCGCCGCCGGCCGCGTGCTGCGCGCCAAGATCGAGGCGGTGATCGGCATGATCGCCCTGGTGTTCGCGCCGATCGTGGCGCGTGCTCGCCGTGCGAAGCGCTGTCCGCCGCTGTTGTCGCGGCGCTCGGCATCCTGGCCGCCGCGGCGGCCGCCACGCTCATCCAGATCTGCTTCCGCACCCAGGCCAAGCGCAGCCAGTTCCGCCGCCGGCAGACCTCCTCGCGCATCGCGACCTTCGCCGAAGCGTTCTCGTCGATCGCCTGGGCGGCGACCGCGGCGCTGGCCGCGGCCGGGAGCTGGTTCGCGCTCGTTCCGGCGCTGATCGCGCTCGGCATCCTGGTCGGCGTGCGGGTGATCAGCCCGCCCACATCAAGTTAGGCGTAAGCCGCGCTGGTAGCGCTGCCGCGCCACCAGCAGGCCGACCACCATCAGATTGAGAATGATTCGCGCCGATGCCGGCGGCGAAGGCCGGCGCGTAATAGCCGAAATGATCGTAGAGCAGGCCGGCGAGCCAGCCGCCGGACGCCATGCCGAGCGCCGCTGAACAACAGCAGCGTCGGAATCCGCCAGGAGGCTTCCGCGGCCGGGAACAATTCGCGCAGCGCCAGCACGTAGGCCGGGATGATGCCGGAAAAGCCGAGCCCGAAGGCGGCCGCGATCGTGAACAGGCCGACTTCGTTCTGCGTGAGCAGGAACGCGGTCATCGCCGCCGCCTGCCAGGCCGAGCCGATCAGCACGGTGGCGAGGCCGCCGATGCGGTCGGAGATCGCGCCCCAGATCTGCCGGCTGACAGGAACGCGGTGCCGAGCAGCACCGACAGCATCAACGCGCCGACCGAGCGGGCGATGCCGAGGTCGCTGCAGAAGGCGACCAGATGGCCCTGCGGCATCGCCATCGGGATGCAGCACAGCACCGCCGCGCCGCACATCAGCGCGAACACCACATTGGGCGGCCAGCCGAGCACGCGCGCTCTTGCCGCTCGCGCCGCGCGACGCTTCGGCCGGATGGATCACTTCCGGCGGGTGGCGGAAATAAATCGCCGCCAGCGGCACGATGACGACGATCTCGGCGAGCGCGTACCACAGCATCGTCTGCCGCCAGCCGAAGGCGGCGATGGCGCGCTCGAACACCGGCGGCCACATCGCGCCGGCGAGATAGCTGCCGCTCGAGATCAGCGCCAGCGCCGAGCCGCGCCGGCGGTCGAACCAGCGGCTGACATAGACGTAGAGCGGCGCATTGATGCCGCCGAGCCCGATCAGGCCGATGAACAGCCCGTGCCCGATCCACAGCGGCCAGGGCGGGCCGAAAGTCGACAGCGTCGAGCCCTGCGCCGATCATCAGCGCGCCGAACATCACGGTCCAGCGCGTGCCGATGCGGTCGGCGATGCGGCCCATCATGATGCCGCCGGCGCCGGAGCCGAGCCAGGCGAGCGCGCTGGCGAGCGCCGGGATCGAGCGCGTGCCGCCGACTTCGGCGGCGATGTCCTTGAGCGCCACCGCGGTGATCCAGGCGGCGCCGAACGCCATCATCATGATGCACCAGCGCCACGCTGGCGACGACCCAGGACGCACGGCTCTCGATCGAGGCGGAAGGCGATTGCAGCATTCAAGGGACCCGGCGGACGCGTCCCTATTACAGACCGCACAATGATTTGACCACCCACGTTCGCGCAGGGGCGTCCGCAGCTTGCCGCGACGAGTGGCTTGCTGCATTGCGCCAAAATGCGCCAAACGCCGCCCGGCTGAAATTTCCTTCTGCCCGCCATGCCAAGAACGAAATTGACCGCAGGCCCTTGCGGTGTAAGGTTTTCTCGGCGTTTTCGCGGTTTTGCGTCCGACCGCCGCAGCCTATATGAGTGGTGCCGGGGCCACCGCTCATAACGGCCCGCGGCACTGCCAAGGCCTCTCATGACGCTGCGACCCGTCAGCCTCGACGACAAATACGATCTGGCCCAGAGCCGCGTCCTGGTCACCGGCTATCAGGCGCTGGTCCGCGCCTGCCTGATGCAGAAGGAGCGCGACCGCCGCGCCGGCCTCAACACCGCGGGCTATGTCACCGGCTATCGCGGCTCGCCGCTCGGCGGCCTCGACCAGCAGTTCATGCGCGCCGGCCGCCAGCTCGCCGCCGCCGACATCAAGTTCCAGCCCGGCATCAACGAGGACCTCGCCGCCACCGCGCTGTGGGGCACGCAGCAGGCCGAACTGCGCGGCGAGGGCAAGTTCGATGGCGTGTTCGGCATGTGGTACGGCAAGGGCCCGGGCGTCGACCGCTCCGGCGACGTGTTCCGCCACGCCAATCTCGCCGGCACCTCGAAGAACGGCGGCGTGCTCGCGCTGATGGGCGACGACCACACCGCGGAATCCTCGACCACCGCGCATCAGTCCGAATTCCATTTCGTCGACGTGATGATGCCGATCCTCAATCCGGCCGGCGTGCAGGAGATCATCGACTACGCGCTCTACGGCTGGGCGATGTCGCGCTTCACCGGCGCCTGGGCCGCGCTCAAATGCATGCACGAGACGGTCGAGTCGACCGGCGTCGTCGACGGCAGCCTCGACCGCGTCAAGATCGTCACGCCGGCCGATTTCGCGCATGCCGCGACGGCGGCCTCAACATCCGCCTCGCCGACACCATCCTCGGCCAGGAAGCGCGCCTGCACGATTTCAAGCGCGACGCCATGCTCGCCTTCGTGCGCGCCAACAAGCTCAACAAGATCGTCACCTCGGGCGGCCGCAATCCGAAGATCGGCGTCATCACCACCGGCAAGGCCTATCTCGACGTGCGCCAGGCGCTCGACGAGCTCGGCATCGACGAGGTCAAATGCAACGACCTCGGCCTGCGCCTGTTCAAGGTCGGCTGCGTCTGGCCGATCGGCCGCGCAGGAGCTCGCCGAGTTCGCGCAAGGGCTCGACCTCATCATCGTGGTCGAGGAGAAGCGCTCGCTGATCGAAGTGCAGGTGCGCGAGGAGCTCTACGGCACCGCCAACCAGCCGGTCTGCATCGGCAAGAAGGACGAGCAGGGCAACTGGCTGTTCCCGGTCAAGGGCGCGCTCGATCCCAACGACGTCGCGATCTGCATCGGCGAGCGGCTGCTGCGCTACGGCGCCAACGACGAACTCGCCGCCAACGTGGCGCGGCTGAAAGTCGGCGCAGCGCGCGCTCGGCCGAGACCACCGACGTCGCCCAGCGCATTCCCTATTTCTGCTCCGGCTGCCCGCACAACACCTCGACCCGCGTGCCGGAAGGCAGCCGCGCCTATGCCGGCATCGGCTGCCACTACATGGCGCAGTGGATGGACCGCAAGACGCTCGGCTACACGCAGATGGGCGGCGAGGGCGCCAACTGGATCGGCGAGGCGCCGTTCTCCAAGCGCGACCACGTGTTCCAGAACCTCGGCGACGGCACCTACAACCACTCCGGCTATCTCGCCATCCGCGCCGCGATCGCCTCCGGCGTCAACATGACCTACAAGATCCTGTTCAACGACGCGGTCGCGATGACCGGCGGCCAGGCCAATGACGGCGGCCTCACCGTCGACAGATCGCGCGCCAGGTCGCCGCCGAAGGCGCCAAGCGCGTCGTCGTCGTCACCGACGAGCCGTGGAAATATCCCAAGGACACCGACTGGCCGCGCGGCCTGACCGTCCATCACCGCGACGAGCTCGACGCCGTGCAGCGCGAGCTCGCCACCGTGCCGGGCGTGAGCGTGCTGATCTACGACCAGACCTGCGCCGCCGAGAAGCGCCGCCGCCGCAAGCGCGGCACCTTCCCCGATCCCGACAAGCGCGTGGTCATCAACGATCTGGTCTGCGAAGGCTGCGGCGACTGCGGCGTGAAATCGAACTGCGTCTCGGTGCAGCCGCTGACGACCGAATGGGGCCGCAAGCGCACCATCGACCAGTCGAGCTGCAACAAGGATTATTCCTGCGTCAAGGGCTTCTGCCCGTCCTTCGTCACCGTGCACGGCGCCAAGCTCAAGAAGGGCGAGGGCGTCGCCGAGCCGGCCGACTGGCCGGCGCTGCCCGAGCCGCGCGCTGCCGCTCACCAACCATCCCTACGGCATCATCGTCACCGGCATCGGCGGCACCGGCATCGTCACCATCGGCGCCATCGTCGGCATGGCCGCGCATCTGGAAGGCAAGGGCGTCGGCGTCATCGACATGGCCGGCCTCGCGCAGAAGGGCGGCGCGGTCTACAGCCATATCCGCATCGCCAATACGCCGGACGACATCCACGCCATCCGCGTCGCCGCCGGCGGCGCCGACCTGGTGCTCGGCGGCGACATCGTGGTCGCCGGCAACAAGAAGGTGCTGGGCGCGATCAAGGCCGGGCCACACGCGCGTCGTGGTCAACACCGCCGAATTCCTGCCCGGCGACTTCACCCGCAACGCCGACTATTCGCTGCCGACCGAGCGGCTCAAGCGCGCCATCAGCACGGCGCGCCGGGCCCGGGCAGAGCCATTTCGTCGACGCCAGCCGGCTCGCCACCGCGCTGCTCGGCAATTCGATCGGCGCCAACATGTTCATGCTCGGCTACGCCTATCAGGCCGGCGCGCTGCCGCTGTCGGCGGAGGCGATCGAGAAGGCGATCGAGATGAACGGCGAGGCGGTGGCGATGAACATCGCCGCCTTCCGCTACGGCCGCCGCGCCGCGGTCGATCCGGCCGCGGTCGAGGCGCTGGTCAAGCCGGCGCCGGAACTGGCCAACGACTCGCTCAAGCTGTCGCAGTCGTTCGACGAGACGGTGGAGCGCCGCGTCGCCTTCCTCACCGCCTATCAGAGCGCGCGCTATGCGCGGCGCTATCGCAGCTGGGTCGAGAAGGTGCAAAGCGGCGGAAGCCAGCAAGGCGCCCGGCGAATGCGCGCTGTCGGAAGCGGTGGCGCGCTATCTGTTCAAGCTGATGGCCTACAAGGACGAGTACGAGGTGGCGCGGCTTTACACCGACACCTCATTCGTCGAGCGCGTGAAGGTCCACCTTCGACGGCGACAATCTGCGCTTCGAGTTCCATGCTGGCGCCGCCGCTGTTGGCGCGCCGCGACAAGGCGACCGGCGAGCCGAAGAAGATGTCGTTCGGGCCGTGGATGCTCGGCCTGCTCCGCGTGCTCAAGAAGTTCAAGTTCCTGCGCGGCACGCCGCTCGATCCGTTCGGCTACACCGCCGAGCGGAAAACCGAGCGCCGGCTGATCGCCGACTATGAGAAGCTTCTGGCCGAGATCGTCGACCATCTGACGCCGGAAAATCACGGTTCGGCGGTTGCGCTGGCGTCGCTGCCGGAAAAAATCCGCGGCTACGGCCCGGTGAAAGAGCGGCACATTGCCGTCGTCAAGGCCGAGGAAGCGGCGCTTATACGAGCATTTCCGCGCCGGCGCCGCGCCGTTTCTCAAGGCGGCGGAATAATTTAGCGGCCTCCTGCGACCAAATACCGACCCGCGCAAGGCTTGACCGCCCGCAGCGGTGTTTTCATATCGTGGCATAAGACCGCCATCAGGCGGCGAGGGGTTAAGAAGCCGCGCCATGCACGAGCGCGGCCGTTCGGGAGGAATGGGCTAGTGGCGACGATCACCGCCGCGCCGGCGGATACATTTCCTAAGCTTTTGATTCGCAACGCTAATTTGTATGGCGCGCGGCCGGCAATGCGGCAGAAGGATCTCGGCATCTGGCAATCCTGGACCTGGAGCCAGGTGCTCGACATCGTGCGCGCCTACGCGGTCGGCCTGCAACCGGCTCGGCCTCAAGCGCGGCGAGACCATCGCCATCGTCGGCGCCAACCGGCCGAAGCTCTATTGGTCGGTGATGGCGGCGCAGATGCTCGGCGCGGTGCCGGTGCCGGTTTACGCCGACGCGGTGGCCGACGAACTCGCCTTCGTGCTCGCGCACGCCGAGGTGCGCTTTGCCGCGGTGGAGGATCAGGAGCAGGTCGACAAGATCATGTCGGTGATGGATCGTCTGCCCAAGCTCGAGGAGATGGTCTACGACGAGCGGCGCGGCCTGCGCGACTACGACCACGGCCACCTGCATCCGATCGACGACATCATCGCGGAAGGGCGCAAGGCGCTCGCCGATCCGAGCGTCGCCGCCTGGCTCGATGCCGAGATCGCCGCCGGCAAAGGCGCCGATCCGTCCATCATTCTTTACACCTCCGGCACCACCGGCACGTCCAAGGGCGTCGTGCTGACCGGCGAACGCTCGATCAAAGCGGCGACCGACACCGTCACGTTCGACAAATTGAACGAGAACGACGTCGCGCTCGCCTATCTGCCGCTCGCCTGGGTCGGCGATCATTATCTGAACTACGCGCAAGGCCTGGTGGCCGGCTTCTGCATGGCCTGTCCGGAAAACACCGACACGGCGATGGCCGACCTGCGCGAGATCGGCCCGAGCTTCTATTTCGCGCCGCCGCGCACGCTCGAAGTCCTGCTCACCCGCGTGATGATCCGCATGGAGGACGCCGGCTTCCTCAAGCGCAAGCTGTTCCACTATTTCATCGGCGTGGCGCGCAAATACGGCGAGCGCATCCTCAATGGCCAGCCGGTGCCGCTCGGCGGCCGGCTGCTCTATTGGCTGGGCAATATCCTGGTCTATGGCCCGCTCAAGAACGTGCTCGGCTTTTCGCGCGTGCGCGTGGCCTATACCGCGGGCGAGGCGGTCGGGCCGGACCTGTTCAACTTCTATCGGTCGATCGGTCTCAATCTCAAGCAGCTCTACGGGCAGACCGAAGCCTTCCTCTACGTCACCGCGCAGCCGGACGGCGAAATCTATTCCGACACCGTCGGCCCGGCCTGCCCGAACGTGGACATCCGCATCGCCGAGGACGGCGAGGTGCAGTTCAAGTCGCCAGGCATGTTCTCCGGCTATTTCAAGGACGACGGCAAGACGGCCGAGGCGATGACGCCGGACGGCTATGTGAAGACCGGCGACGCCGGCTTTTTCGACGAGAAGACCGGGCACCTGAAGATCATCGATCGCGCCAAGGACGTCGGCAGGCTCAACGACGGCACGCTGTTCCCGCCGAAATACATCGAGAACAAGCTCAAATTCTATCCGAACATCCGCGAAGTGGTCGCCTATGGCGACAAGCGCGATTTCGTCGCGGTGATGATCAATATCGATCTCACCGCGGTCGGCAGCTGGGCCGAGCGCAACAACGTGGTCTACGCCTCCTATCAGGAACTCGCCGGTCATCCGTTGGTCTATGACATGATCGAGAAACATGTCGCCGAGGCGAACCGCTCGCTCGCGCAGGACAAAGTGATGGCGGGCGCGCAGATCAAGCGTTTCCTGATCCTGCACAAGGAACTCGATGCCGACGACGGCGAGCTGACGCGCACGCAGAAGGTCCGCCGCGGCTTTATCGCCGACCGTTACGGCCCGCTGGTGAATGCGCTCTATGACGGCTCCAAGGAAGCCAACATCTCGACCGAGGTCACCTTCGAGGACGGCCACAAGGGCACGATCAATGCGCGCGTGAAGATCCGCGACATGCAGACCGAGCCGGTCGCCCCCGTCCTGGGGAAAGCAGCATGACGCAGACGTTCGCGCCGCACTCTTTCTTCACCTCCCCCTGGATGGGGGAGGTCGGTTCGCAAAGCGAACTGGAAAGGGGTGAACTTTCTTGCGAGTTGTCACCCCACCCCGATGCGGTTCGCGCATCGACCCTCCCCCTCCAGGGGGGGTGGGCGCCCGCCATGGGGAAATCGCATGAGAGCGCCGAGCGGCACGGGGCCCGAAGTGGCGGTCGGCGACGTGCTCTTGTCGGTCGAGAACGTGTCGCTGTCGTTCGGCGGCGTGAACGCGGTGAGCGATGTCTCCTTCGATATCCGCAAGGGCGAGATCCGCGCCATCATCGGGCCGAACGGGGCCGGCAAGACCTCGATGCTCAACATCATCAACGGCTTCTATCACCCGCAACAGGGCCGTATCACGTTCAAGGGCGAGACCCGCGCCAGGATGCGCCCGCACGACGCCGCATATGGCGGCATCGCGCGCACCTTCCAGAACGTCGCGCTGTTCCGCGGCATGACCGCGCTCGACAACATCATGGCCGGCCGCACGCTCAAGATGCACAAGAATTTCTTCTGGCAATTGCTGCGCTTCGGGCCGGCCTTGGCCGAGGAAGTCGAGCACCGCCGCCGCGTCGAGGAGATCATAGACTTCCTCAAGATCCAGGAAATCCGCCGCATCCCGGTCGGCCGGCTGCCTTACGGCCTGCAGAAGCGCGTCGAGCTCGGCCGCGCGCTCGCCATGGAGCCGGACCTGTTGCTGCTCGACGAGCCGATGGCCGGCATGAATCTCGAAGAGAAAGAGGACATGTCGCGTTTCGTGCTCGACGTGAACGACCACTATGGCACCACCATCGCGCTGATCGAGCACGACATGGGCGTGGTGATGGACCTGTCCGACCGCGTCGTGGTGCTCGATCATGGCATCAAGATCGCCGACGGCACGCCGGACGAGATCAAAGGCGATCAGGGCGTGATCGACGCCTATCTCGGCGTGGGGCATTGAGAGCGTTGTGATGACTCAAATCTCTCAGCGAGGCGCAATTTTCTTACCCTCCCCCTTGTGGGGAGGGTCGGCGCGCCTTGGCGCGCCGGGGTGGGGGTCCTTCCGGCCTTCCACTCTTACCCCCACCCCCAACCCCTCCCCACAAGGGGGTGGGGAGCCACGATGCGGCGGGGCTACCTGATGCACCTCCTCTACATGATCTTCATCGACCCGTTCGTGCAGATGGGCACGGCGCCCGACCTGTTCGTGCAGACGCTGTGGGAGGGCCTGGTCTCGGGCGTGCTCTACGCGCTGATCGCGCTCGGCTTCGTGCTGATCTTCAAGGCTTCCGGCGTATTCAATTTCGCGCAAGGCATCATGGTTGTATTCGCCGCGCTGACGCTGGTTGGTTTGTACGCGCATGGCGTGCCGGCATTTCTCGCGCTCGCTTTGACGATCGGCGTGATGTTCCTGCTGGCGCTCTCGATTGAACGTTTCGTGCTGCGGCCGCTGGTCAACCAGCCGGACATCATCCTGTTCATGGCGACCTTCGGCCTCACCTATATCCTCATCGGCTCCGGCGAATTGATTTTCGGCGGCGACCCCAAGGTGATGATCGCCGACCAGCTGCTGCTGCCGAGCGGGTCCTACACCGTCAAGATGTTCGGCGGCTTCGTGCAGATGCAGAAGATCGACATCGCCGCCGCGGTCATCGCCTCGCTGATGGTGGCCTCGCTGGCGATCTTCTTCCAGAAGACGCGCATCGGGCGCGCGCTGCGCGCCGTCGCCGACAGCCACCGCGCCGCGCTCTCGGTCGGCATTTCGCTCGAATACATCTGGGTGATCGTGTGGTTCGCCGCCGGCATCGTCGCGCTGGCGACTGGCATCATGTGGGGCGCGCGCTCGAACGTGTCCTTCGCGCTCGAGATCATCGCGCTCAAAGCGTTGCCGGTGCTCATCCTCGGCGGCTTGACTTCGATCCCCGGCGCCATCGTCGGCGGCGTCATCATCGGCGTCGGCGAGAAGATCGGCGAATTCTATTGGGGGCCGCTGTTGGGCAGCGGCATCGAGGAATGGTTCGCCTACGTGATCGCGCTGATCTTCCTGCTGTTCCGGCCGCAGGGCCTGTTCGGCGAACGCATCATCGAGCGGATTTGAGGGCGCGATGTTCTACCGCGAAGCCGGCCAGTACAAGACAAGCTACCGCGCGGACCAGGCGCTCTTCCCGATTCTGCAAGACCAGATCGGCATCATCGTGATCCTGCTGGCGGCATTCGTCGTGGTGCCGTTCGTCGCCTCCGACTTCGTCGTCGATTCGATCCTCACGCCGGTGCTGATTTTCGGGCTCGCCGCGATCGGGCTCAATCTGCTGATCGGCTATGCCGGCCTGCTGTCGCTCGGCACCGGCGCCTTCATGGGCGTGGGCGCGTTCGCCTGCTACAAGCTCGCCACGTTTTTCCCGTCGATCAATATCGTGGTGCTGGTCGTCTGCTCGGGCTTTTTCTCGGCGGCGGCGGGGATCGTGTTCGGGCTGCCCAGCCTGCGCATCAAGGGCTTCTATCTGGCGGTCGCGACGCTGGCGTCGCAATTCTTCCTGTCGTGGTGCTTCATCCGCATTCCCTGGCTCTACAACTATAATATTTCAGCCTCGATCGAAGTGCCGGCGCGCACGCTGTTCGGCGTTCCGATCACCGGCCCGAATGCGACGCCGGTCACCCGCTACCTCATCGTGCTCGCAATCGTGTCGGTGATGACCCTGCTCGCCTCGAACCTGATCCGCGGCCGCATCGGCCGCACCTGGATGGCGGTGCGCGACATGGACATCGCCGCCGAACTGATCGGCATCAAGCTCTATCCGACCAAGCTGCTCGCCTTCGCGGTGTCCTCGTTCTACTGCGGCGTCGCCGGCGCCATGCTGGTGTTCCTCTGGCTCGGCAACGCCGAGTCGGAGAGCTTCAGCATCAATCAATCGTTCCTCACGCTGTTCATGGTGATCATCGGGGGCCTCGGCAGTCTGCTCGGCTCGTATTTCGGCGCGGCCTTGATCTACGGACTGCCGATCGTGTTGCGCATGCTGCAGACCAAATTCAACCTTCCGATCACCTCTGCCACCGTCGAGCACATGAATTTCATCATCCTGGGGGCGCTGATTATTTTCTTCCTGATCGCGGAGCCGAATGGCCTGGCGCGGCTTTGGCAGATCGGGAAGCAAAAACTGAGGGTGTGGCCTTTCCCGTATTGAAGGCGCACACTTAAAGCAATTCCCTTTCCGGTGGTATCGGCACCGGACAGGGGTACCCCTCTCGATCGAGGGTCGGACGTAAAAGCCGGAGCAACCAAGCGCCGGCGGAAGCAAAGGGAGAGACAAAGATGCGCTTGAAACATTTGGTTCTCGGCGCAGCGCTCGTAAGCCTGGTCGGCGGTTCCGCCCTGGTTTCGCAGGCTGCCGCGGAAACCCTCGTACCGCTGTTCACCTACCGCACCGGTCCTTTCGCGAATTCGGGCATTCCGATCGCCAACGGCATGCACGACTACATGACCATGCTCAATGCGCGCGACGGCGGCATCGGCGGTTCCAAGATCAAGTTCGTGGAATGCGAAACGGGCTACAAGAACGAAAAAGGCGTCGAGTGCTATGAATCGCTGAAGAACCAGCACCCGGCGGTGATCACGCCCTATTCGACCGGCATCACGCTGGCATTGATCCCGAAAGCGGCGGTCGATCACATTCCCGTCCTGTCGATGGCCTACGGCCTGTCGGCCTCGGCGGTCGGCAAAGACTTCCCGTGGATCTTCAACCCGCCCGCGACCTATTGGGACGGGCTGTCGATCATCTTCCGCTATATCGGTGCCAAGGAAGGCGGGCTCGACAAGCTCAAGGGCAAGACCATCGGCTACATCTACTTCGACGGTGGCTATGGCCTCGAGCCGATCCCGCTGCTCGACCAGCTGGCCAAGGACTACGGCTTCAACGTCAAGAAATATCCGGTGCCGCCGGCCCAGATGCAGAACCAGTCGAGCCTCTGGCTGAGCGTTCGCCGCGATCGCCCGGACTACATGATCATGTGGGGCTGGGGCGCCATGAACCCGACGGCGGTGCAGGAAGCCGCCAAGACCGGTTACCCGATGGATCACTTTATCGGCGTGTGGTGGTCCGGCAGCGAAGACGACGCGCGTCCGGCGGGAGCGGCCGCCAAGGGCTATCTCTCGCTCAACTTCAACGCCGTGGGCGCCGATTACCCCGCGATCAAGGACATCCAGAAGTTCGTGATCGGCAAGGATAGCCAGACGCCGGCGAGCCAGGTCGGCGAGAACTTCTACAATCGCGGCGTGATGAATTCGGTGGTCATTGCCGAGGCGATCCTCAATGCGCAGAAACTCACCGGCAAGAAGGACATCACCGGCGAGGAAATGCGCCGCGGTCTGGAATCGCTGCAGATCACGGCGGCGCGTTGGAAGGAAATCGGTCTGCCCGATTTCGGCGCGCCGATCTCGGTGAGCTGCACCGACCACAACGGCCACCACTCCGCTTATGTGCAGCAGTGGGACGGCGCAAAGTGGGTCAAGGTCAGCGACTGGATCTCGCCCATGAAGGACAAGGTCATCCCGCTGCTCGATGCGGCGGCCCTGGACTACGTGACCAAGAACCAGCCCTGGCCGAAGCGCACGGAAGCTTGCGACAAGTCGTCGTAATCTGAGCACACAATCCCTCTCCCCGCCGTGTCGGTGGGGAGAGGGGCCTGTCTGGAGCGATTATGTCGGCGGCAACACAGACCGAAACGACGGCTTCCGCTGCGGCGGAGAAAATCCTTTCGGTCAACAATATCGAAGTCATCTACGACCACGTCATTCTGGTGCTCAAGGGCGTTTCGCTCGACGTGCCGAGGGGCGGCATCGTCGCCCTGCTCGGCGCCAACGGCGCCGGCAAGACCACCACGCTCAAGGCGATTTCCAATCTGCTGCACGCCGAACGCGGCGACGTCACCAAGGGCTCCATTCTGTTCGATGGCGCGGAAGTCCAGGATCAGTCGCCGAACGAGCTGGTCCGACGCGGCTGCATCCAAGTGATGGAAGGCCGGCAGTGTTTCGCCCATCTCACCGTCGAAGAGAACCTGCTCACTGGCGCCTTTACCCGGCGCGACGGCCGCTCAGCGATCCGGCAAGACCTAGACCTGGTCTATTCTTATTTCCCCAAACTCGCCGAGCGGCGCGACGCCGTCGCCGGCTACACCTCCGGCGGCGAGCAGCAGATGTGCGCGGTCGGGCGCGCGCTGATGTCGCGGCCGAAGATGATCCTGCTCGACGAGCCGTCGATGGGGCTTGCGCCGCAGATCGTCGAGGAGATTTTCGAGATCGTGCACGGCCTCAACGAGAAGGAGGGCGTCTCGTTCCTGCTCGCTGAGCAGAACACCCACATGGCGCTGCGCTTCGCGCGCTACGGCTATATTCTGGAAAACGGCCGCGTGGTGATGGACGGCGACGCCAAGTCGCTCGCCGAAAACGAGGACGTGAAGGAGTTCTACCTCGGCATATCCGGCGGCCGGCGCAAAAGCTTCCGCGACGGCAAGCATTACCGGCGCAGGAAGCGCTGGCTGGCGTGAGGCATGCCGGATCACTACGATTCGCTTGAAACACGCGCTTCCGCGCAGCGCGCGCGTGAAGAAGCCGCTGCGCTGCCGGGCATTATCGCCCGCGCCATGAACGCGCCGGGCTGGGCCAGGCATCTTAGCAGCGTCGATGCGAAATCCGTAACCACGCGCGCGGCGCTGGCCAAGCTGCCGGTGCTGCGCAAGTCCGACATCGCGGCGTTGCAGAAGGAGCACCCGCCGTTCGGCGGCCTCAACGTCACGCCCGCGAACCGGGCGCGGCGGCTCTTGATGTCTCCCGGCCCGATCTTCGAGCCGGAAGGCGACGGCGTCGACTGGTGGGGCGCGGCGCGCGCCTGCTTTGCCGCCGGGTTCCGTATCGGCGACATCGTGCACAACTCGTTCGCCTATCATCTCACGCCCGGCGGGTTCATTCTGGAATCGGGCGCGCAGGCGCTCGGCTGCGCGGTGATCCCCGGCGGCGTCGGCAATACCGAGCAGCAGCTCGAGGCGATCGCGCATTACAAGCCCGCCGGCTATGTTGGCACACCGGATTTCCTGAAGATCCTGCTCGACACCGCCGGGAAGACCGGCAAGGACGCGTCGTCGATCAAGCGCGCGCTGGTGTCTGGCGCGGCGCTACCGGCCTCGCTGCGCGAGGAACTCGGCAAACGCGGCGTCGCCGTTCTGCAATGCTACGCCACCGCCGAGTTCGGCGTGATCGCCTATGAGTTTTCGGCGCGTGAAGGCATGATCGTCAACGAAAGCGTGATCGTCGAGATCGTGCGGCCGGGCACCGGCGATCCCGTGGCCGAAGGCGAGGTCGGCGAGGTGGTGGTCACTTCGTTCAACGCGGACTATCCGATGATCCGGCTCGGCACCGGCGACCTGTCGGCGATCATGCCCGGCCTATCGCCCTGCGGGCGCACCAATGCGCGCATCAAGGGCTGGATGGGACGCGCCGATCAGACCGCCAAAGTGAAAGGCATGTTCGTGCATCCCAAGCAGGTTGCCGAGGTCGCCGCGCGGCATCCGCAGCTCGGCCGCCTGCGGCTCGTCGTCGGGCGCGAAGCCGAGCAGGACAGCATGACGCTGCTGGCGGAATGCGCGGCGCCCGATGCCGCGCTCGAGGCCGCGGTCGCCGCCACGCTGCAATCGGTCACCAAGCTGAAAGGCGCGGTAAAGCTGGTCGGCCCTGGCGCGCTGCCGAATGATGGCAAGGTGATCGCCGACGAACGGCCGGTGGGGTAGGGGCATACTCTTGACCCGCTCCTTCGTTTGCCGCTGATTGCGGTTATGACCGAGCCCCGCCCGTTGCCGCCGAGCCATCCCGCCATCCCGCCGCGCCGCATCGGCGTACTGCTGGTCAATCTCGGCACGCCCGATGCCACCGACTACTGGTCGATGCGGCGCTATCTCAAAGAGTTCCTCTCCGACCGCCGCGTCATCGAGGAGAATCCGGTCAAGTGGTGGCTGATCCTCAATCTCATCATCCTCACCGTGCGCCCGGGCCGGAAAGGCAGGGACTACGACAAGATCTGGAACAAGGAGAAGAACGAATCCTTCCTCAAGACCATCACGCGCTCGCAGTCCGACAAGCTCGCCGCAAGCCTCGCCGGCGATCCGCGCATCCTCGTCGACTGGGCGATGCGCTACGGCAATCCGTCGATCGCCTCGCGGCTCGACGTCCTGCAGAAGGCCGGCTGCGACCGCATGCTGATCGTGCCGCTCTATCCGCAATATGCCGCCGCTACCACGGCGACCGTTTGCGACAAGGCCTTCGAGGCGCTGGCCAAGATGCGTTGGCAGCCGGCGCTGCGCGTCGCGCCGGCCTGGTTCGATGAGCCGGTCTATATCGAGGCGCTCGCCAACTCGCTGCAGGCCGGCCTCGCCAAGCTGTCGTTCAAGCCCGACCTGATCGTCGCCTCGTTCCACGGCATGCCCGAGGAATACCTGACCAAGGGCGATCCCTATCACTGCCAATGCGCCAAGACGACGCGGCTGTTGCGCGAGCAGCTCAAGCTCGGCGAAGACAAGCTGATGCTGACCTTCCAGTCGCGCTTTGGCACGGCGGAATGGCTCAAGCCCTATACAATCGACACCGTGCAGGCGCTGCCGGGCAGAGGCGTGAAGAATCTCGCCGTCATCACGCCCGGCTTCACCGCCGATTGCCTGGAGACGCTGGAGGAGATCGCCATGGAGAATGCCCACGTCTTCAGGCGGGCGGGCGGCGAGAATTTCGCGCACATCCCCTGCCTCAACAACTCGGAAGACGGCATGGCGGTCATCCGCGATGTGGTCCTGCGGGAGCTCAAGGGCTGGATTTGATTTGACCCTCCGCCCGCGAAGCGGTGGGGAGGGTCGGTTTGTATCGCGTCAGCGATGCAAACCGGGGTGGGGGGGACGCCGTCTCGATTTGGCGGCCAGCTCCATTCAATTTTTTGTTTGCCCCCCACCCCCCAACCCCTCCCCACCACTCGCAAATGCTCGTGGGGGGAGGGGAGAAGCGCGGGTTTCCGGCCGCCGACGCCTCATCAACGTCCCGTTAACCATACGGTTTTAACTTCCGTTAACCAAAGCCCGCGGGCGGACGCGCTTTTTGAAAAGGCGCGGCCGCCCGGCGTTCGGCCGTGGTCGGGAGAGCAAAACCGCCGTGCCGCGCTTACGTCCTTTCACTTCGGTTGCGCTACGCGGCGCGCGTCTGCTCATGGCGACTGGCCTGGCGTTGTGGAGCGCGGATGCGCTCGCGCAAACACCGCCGCCGCCGTCGCCGGATCCGCTGTCGCCGGCTTTGCAAACCAACCCGCGCAACCCCCCGCGCTTTCAGAGATTCACGCAGCCGGGGCCGGCGCCGCTGGGACCGCCGGTCGGTTATTGGGCTCCGGCGGCCGGTGCCGGCCAAACCGGTTTTGATTCCACCAACGCGCGCAGGAAAATCAAACTCAAAGGGCCGCAACCGGCACGCAATCCGGCGGCGGCGACGGGCGACGCCAATACCTTGACGCCCGGCGCCAATCTCGGGCCGGCTGGCGCCAATCCGGCGGCGGCGAACGCGCAAGCCGTCGCGCCCGGCGTCGCCGTGCCGCTGACCGTCTCGCGCTATCAGACGCCGCCGCCCGACACCGGCGCCTTTGCCGGTGCGCCGGGAGCGCCGCCGGTCGAACTCGGCCCGATCCGCAAGCTGCCGCCCAAGCCCAAGGCGCATAGCGAGCCGGACGATCCTTACGCTCCGCTCGGCGTGCGCGCCGGCACCTTCGATCTGTTTCCGGCGGTCGAACTGATCGGCGGCTACGATACCAACCCATCGCACGCCGCGGGCGGCCAGGCTGGTTGGGTCTATACCGTCGCGCCGGAACTGCGGGCGCAATCGAACTGGTCGCGGCACGAACTCAAGGCCGAGTTGCGCGGCAGCTATACCGGCTATAGCCCCGACGAGACGCCGACGCTCAGCCGTCCCTATTTCGACGGCAAGATCGACGGCCGCATCGACGTCACCAGGATGACGCGCGTCGATCTGGGCACCCGGTTGCTGATCTCGACCGACAATCCGGGCAGCCCGAACCTGCAAGCGGGCCTCGCCAAGCTTCCAGTCTTCGCCACGTTCGGCGGCAATGCCGGAGTTACGCACCAGTTCAATCGCCTCGACCTCGGCGTCAAGGGCGACGTCGAGCGCACCGCCTACCAGGATTCGACGCTGACCGACGGTACGATCGCGAGCAACGCCGATCGAAACTACAATCAATATACCGGCACGTTCCGCCCCGCCTATGAACTCATGCCGGGCGTGAAGCCGTTCGCCGAGCTGAGCGTCGACAGCCGCGTGCACGATCTCGCGGCCGACATCAATGGTTTCCAGCGCGATTCGACGGGCCTGACCGGCAAGATCGGCTCGACCTTCGACTTGCCCGCCCGACTTACCGGCGAAGTCGCGGTCGGCTATACGCGGCGCAGCTATGCCGACCCGCGCTTCGATAATCTCGGCGCGTTGATCGGCAACGCCTCGCTGGTCTGGACCGCGAACGCGCTGACCACCGTCAAGCTCAGCGCCGCCTCGGTGGTGGGCGAATCCACCATTCCCGGCGTGTCTGGTATTCTCTCGCGCGACATCGGTTTGCAGATCGACCATTCGCTGCGGCGCTGGCTGATCGCGTCGGCGAAATTCGGGTTCGGCGTCGACAGCTATAAAGGCGGCAACGATACCTCGCTCGGCGCGGCGGCGATTTGCGATTGCGTGATTACGACGCCGGGCGAAACGAGCCCCGACCGTCAGGACCTGCGTTATGAGATCGGCTTCGGATTGACCTACAAGCTCAGCCGCGAGGTCCAGCTCAAGGGTGAGGTGCGGCGCAATTGGCTGCACTCCAACGTCGACGGCAACGACTACACCTCGAATATCTTCCTGCTCGGGCTGCGGCTGCAACGCTAGAGCATGTACTCATAAAAACATGCGGGGCGGTACGTCTGCTTTACCCCCTGAAAGGGGACATTGGCGGACCTGATCGGTTTGTCCGCGTTGTGCCATGTGTGGACGGGTGCGCCGGGGAGACCGGCGGAAGGTAGACGGTGCAAGTCCGTCACGGTGAAGGTATAGCGAGCCACACCGGCCCCGAGTTCATGCGCGTGTAGCCGTGAGGCTGCAAGCGAAGCGTTGACAGGGGAGTGCGTAGGCTAGGTATTGAGCGGCGTAAGACAAGTTCGGGGCGCTGATGTTTTCCGTCCAACAGAAAGCAAGATGGTTTGTGTCGCAATCGCGAGACACGAGCCGGCCCCGCGTCGTCGTAGACCCTGGCATGCGCAGAAGCCTTTCGTTAGGGAACCGGGA
This sequence comes from uncultured Alphaproteobacteria bacterium, assembly GCA_963733315.1. Classification (GTDB taxonomy): domain Bacteria; phylum Pseudomonadota; class Alphaproteobacteria; order Rhizobiales; family Xanthobacteraceae; genus Pseudolabrys. The sequence continues at coordinate 100,678 of CAVTCV010000018.1, forward strand.
GATCTCCATCGCTGTCCCGACCAGTCGTGGCCGGGATCGCGTCGGGAAGGCCGGAGGCCGTAGCCGACGATGAGCGCGAGGGAGAAGTCGGACCTGCCCGTAGTAGCAGAGAAGCGAGCGAACAAAGCGGCCTCGGCTGCGGCGGAGCTCGTGGAGCGAAGGGGCGGGGCCAAGGAGAATGCGGAACTGCAAAGCACGGGCCGGACGCAGAGCCGGGCAGCCGTGTGACAGGCGCAGGCCCGCATACGAGAAGCCGTCACCAGGAACAAACAGGGTAAGCTGACGGCGCTCCTGCATCATCTCACCATCGATGTTTTGCGGGCGAGCTACTTCGGTCTGAAGAAGTCCGCTGCGCCAGGTGTCGACGAGATGACGTGGACCGAATACGCGAAAGGGCTCGAGGAGAATACTCTCGGACCTCCACTCTCGCGTCCATACGGGAGCGTATCGAGCGCTGCCATCGCGCCTGGACCTATATTCCGAAGGCAGATGGCAGACAGCGGCCGCTCGGCATCGCTGCACTGGAAGATAAGATCGTCCAGGCGGCGGTGGTTGCGATCCTGACGCCGATCTACGAGGCGGAGTTCCTGGGGTTCAGCTACGGGTTCCGACCGAGGCGCAATCAGCACCAAGCGCTGGATGCACTCGCGTTCGGGATCGGCAGGCGGTGCATCAACTGGGTGCTCGATTGCGACGTCCAGTCCTTTTTCGACAAGGTCAGCCAATCCTGGTTGATCCGCTTCGTCGAACATCGGATAGGCGATCGACGGATCATCCGGCTGATCGCGAAGTGGCTGGCAGCAGGTGTGCTCGAAGGCGGGCAACTGATCGTGACGGAGGAGGGGACGCCACAGGGCGCGGTCATCAGCCCGCTCTTGGCCAACATCTATCTCCACTACGTCTACGATTTATGGGCCCACCAGTGGCGGCAGCGATGTGCTACTGGCGACGTTATTGTCGTGCGCTATGCGGACGACACCATCGTCGGCTTTGAGCATCGGCACGAGGCAGAGCAGTTCCTTGCCGATCTCAAGGTAAGGCTCGCACGCTTTGGGCTCACCCTTCATCCCGACAAGACGCGGCTCATCGAGTTTGGCCGATCCGCAATTGCGAATTGGCATGCTCGGGGTCTCGGCAAGCCGGAGTTGTTCGACTTCCTCGGGTTTACGCATTATTGCGCGACCCGACGGAGCGGCTCAGGCTTCGTGCTCGGGAGGAAACCGGTGGCCAAGCGAATGCGTGCCAAGCTTCGAGAGATCAAGGAGCAGCTCATGGCCATGCGCCACGAAGGGACCGAAAGGCAGGGCCGCTGGCTCTGCCAGGTTCTGCGCGGCTGGATGGCCTATTATGCCGTGCCGATGAGCGGTTCGGCGATCTCAGCATTCCGGCATCACATGATCGAACGTTGGCACCGCGCTCTGATGCGTCGAAGCCAACGACGCCGATTAACGTGGACGAGAATGAAGAAGATTGCTGACCAGCACTTGCCGTTCCCACGCATCCTGCACCCGTGGCCCGAACAACGGTTCCTCGTCACCATCCAAGGTGGGAGCCCGGTGCGTTAGCAGCGCTCGCCGGGATCTGTGCGGGGGGCGGAGAGAAATCTCCGTCCCTTCTCTATTGGGGCGGGTTGGTGTCAAGCGCTTTCAGACTGCTCCATCGATTTGGTGCTGATGTCACTCGCAGGGGCCTCGCTTCTCTTCGGGATCGGCACTTGGGCCCTCCCATGATGGGATCAGGAAGATGGGGCGGATCAATCTACCGCACGTCCTTGCCGTGAGTTTTACGGCAGGCACAAGGGACGGAACGAACTCGCCTCACCCATCGTCCCTGCGAGGGACATCGCTCCACCGGCCGGCGGAACTCTGGTCTTCTCCTTCTCAGTTTTGCCCTGAGCCGCTCAAGCGGTCGCGGCAGTGGAATTGGTCCAGCGGAACTCCGTACCATCAACCCACATGCGGTGCATGATGACAGCCATTCGCCGGGCCACGGCAACGATCGCTCGCCTCATTCCACGATGTCGGGCGACTTTCATTCCCCAGGCCTTGAGCCACGACCACTTGATGGTGCGGGTCAGCATGGATTGGGCCGCCTCGAACAATATGTTGCGCATCATCGCATCCCCGCATTTCGAGATGCTGCCCATTCGGTCAATCTCGCCCGACTGATGTCTGCGCGGCGTTAACCCGAAAACGGCACCAACCGCCTTGGAGCTTGTGAAGCGGCAAGGCACATCAACCGTGGCGCGGAACGTCAGTGCGACCACCGGCCCGACGCCAGGCATCGTCATTAGTCTGCGGCAGACCTCGTCGTGGCGTACGGCAGCAAGCAACTGACGGTGAAGTACACCGAGCTGTTCGCGCAAGACTCTCCGAGCAATCAGCAACGGTTCGGCGATGGCGGCCAAGTCCGGATATTTCGCGATGAGCTCGCGAATTCGGGTCTCGAACTTGACCGTGCTGATCATGCCAACCTTGAGGCCGAAGTTACGCAGCGTGCCGCGAAGATCGCTCTCGATGTCGAGCGCCTTGGCTTGCAGCAGCTTGCGGCTCGTCAGCAGCATGCGGCGTTTCTGGCTGGCCAACGTCTTTACATGCACCGGCCGGTACAGACCGACACGCATCATGTGGGCGATGCCCCGCGCATCGTTGCGGTCGCTTTTATTGACCTGTGCCGAAAGTGCCGCCTTCATGTGCCGCGTCTCGACACAGATAACTGGCAATCCTGCCTCGGCCAATCCGCTGTATAGCCATTGCGATAATGGTCCCGCCTCGAGGCCAATCCGCTCGATGGTGAGGGCTTCATCCGCCAAAACCGCAAGAATAGCCTCAGGCTCGGTTGTTACTTTAACCTCGCGAACCACCTGGCCCGTACTATCCACGATGCAAACACTGGTCTCTTTTATCGACACGTCCAACCCGGCATAATATTTCATGGCTGCGCTTCTCCTCTGATGCTTGAGGCCGCTCATGCGGACCTCGCTCCATCGTCAGCCTGAAGCGCAGCCACCTAACTTTCCAGCCCGTCGAACCGGCCAG
>CAVTCV010000019.1:0-17211 GCA_963733315.1 uncultured Alphaproteobacteria bacterium
CGCCCCACCGTCCCTATTCGCTAAATCGCCGCAACAAAGACTGACGTACCAACCGATGTCCTTTGGGTCATGTGTGGCCGGCGCGCACGGGTCATCATTCGCTGCGGAGCCATCCAACTCCGGTGCCAACGAATGTCCGCTGTTAGTCCAATAGACCAAACCGTGTGCACGTTGCGAATGTGCCACAAACGGACTCTGGTGCTTGTGACTGTTTCACTCGAAATTGGTGAGCTCTGCTCAATTGATCAGCTAGTTGGTTTAATCCGGCGCGAGATGACTTTGGCAATCTCGAGATCATCGCCGTCGCCTCGCTTGCTAAGGCCTTCCACGACACCAACTTGATCCTGCCGCTCGCGGTTCTGGCTCATCTTCCACTTGCCTTCGAGCCGCGTGATAGCAAAGCGAAATCCTACAATGCCGCGCAACATGACTTCGATGTAAGGACCGGGCGCATCCGATGGCACCCATGGCTTGGCTTCGCTGCGTTCCTGTTGCGCGGTAAGTTCAGTTACGTGCCGGAGCAGCCAGTCCTTTTCCTTCATCACTTTGGGGCGCCCATACGCATGAACGACCGCAAAGTTCCATGTAGGCACTGCCTTTCCATGTTGAGCTTTGGAGGGGTACCAGTTGGGTGTGATGTAGCCTTCAGGTCCTTGGAAGATCATCAGCGCCTCATTGGCCTCAGCAAGATCCCTCCAATGCGGGTTGGGGCGTGCGAGATGGCATTCGATAACACCGTATGGTCCACCGTCCTTGAGCACGGTCGGCAAGTGGCTGGCATAGAGACTACCCGAGCCTCCAGATACCAGCGCAGCAAAGGGCCTAGCGCGCATCAGCGCATGCATCTGCAGCACATCATCGACGCGAAAATGATCGGGCTGGTACATGACGACAACCGTAAGCTTGAGTCGGGCCGAATGAAAGCAAGACCGTTGCAGCAGTGGACAGTCTGAAAGTCCTTGACCCAGATCGGCCGATTAGAGAAGCAGATATCTCACTACTGCGCTGAATGTGCGCTCGCACCGTCTGGCATCGAGAGTTATTCGAGAGCATTCGAGGACGTACAAACGTTCGGCGCCTTGGCTGGCCTTAACAAGCGAGTTTCGGTGGCGGCAAGTTGGCGGCCGCTCCCCTCATTACGCCGGCCAAGGTCGTATAGGCTTCGCTCCAAGCTGTCCTAACGGGCGGCGTAAAATCGACACCAAGGCTCTCTCCCAATGCCCACAACAGCGCGGCGCCGAACGTTTCATAGTACTTGTCGATAACCCCATAGGCGACGTGGCGCATTCCCAAGTCCTCAACCACAGGAGCGATCTTTTCGAACTCTTTGAGGTTGGTAACTATGGTGGCGAGCATTGTGATGAATTTCTTTTTCTGCTCGGCGAGGTCAGTCGGAAACAGCGGACGGACTTCCGGCGTCATCTCGAACAGGCGGGCATAGAACAGGTCGGCGGTGACGCCGGCGATCGGCAAGATCTTCCTAAAGCTGTCCGCAACTAATTTGACTTGTTCCGGTGTCATCTAGTCTTCCGCCAAAATGCGAATTGCTGAGTCCGACATAGTTGTGCAACGCGTATGCGGAAGACGATCAATGACGCGCCGCCTTCATTCTCTGAAGGCCTGGGCCGGCCAACGATCAAATGTTCGTGAGTGTTCGCCCAAAGCCAGCTGTGCCGCCTGGGCAAAGTTGTGGGTCAAGAAAACAAACGGACTAAAATAGCAATAATATCAAAGCGATATGATGGACACCCCTTCCGCCATTGACGCCAAGACCGTTGCCGACCCTCAGTGCGGGCAGTGGAATTTGCCCGCGGCCGTCCAATGTCGCCGCAGGACCCTGGCGTCAGTTCTCGGCAACCCGATAACCAATGCCCGGCTCGGTGAGAATAATGCGCGGATCGTCGGCGTGCTCCTCGACCTTCTGGCGAAGCTGGCCGACATAGACGCGAAGATATTGCGTGTCTTCGGCATGCGCCGGTCCCCAGACGGCTGTGAGGATTTGCTTATGAGTGACCACGCGGCCGGCATGGCGCGTGAGAAACGACAACAGCTCGAATTCCTTGGGCGTCAGCTTGAGTTCCGTGCCCGCACGGGTCGCGCGGTGGCGCACGGCATCGACTTCGAGATTGCCAACGCGCAAAAGCGGGATTTCGGCCTTGCGCTGCATGCGATGGCGTAGCGCCGTGCGCATCCGCGCCAGGAGTTCGCCGACGTTGAACGGCTTGTTGACGTAGTCGTCGGCGCCGAGATCAAGGGACTCGATCTTCTCCGTTTCGCGCTCGCGCGCCGACAGCACGATGATCGGCACATCCGACCATTCACGCGCCCGGCGGATCACGTCCTTGCCATCGCCGTCGGGCAGCCCGAGATCGAGCAGGACGATGTCTGGAGATTCAGCGGCAATGCGCTTCGTCGCCTCGGCGACGGTGCCGGCGCTGGCCATCTCATAGCCGTTCGCCTCCAGCGCCGGCTTGAGAAAGCGCAGGATCGCCGCCTCGTCGTCCACGACGAGAACCTGTGTCTTCGTACTCATGTTGGCACGTCGTGGCGCGGAAAGGTCAGCACAATGCGGGTGCCGCGGCCGTTCGCATAGGGGCTTTCGGCCGCGATCGAGCCGCCATGCGCCTCCATGATGCCCTTGGCGATGGCGAGGCCGAGACCGGTCCCCTGCCCGCCGTCAGCTTGCGTGGTATCGGCTTTGACGAATTTGTCGAATACTTGCGGCAGTGCCTGCGCCGGAATGCCGGGGCCGTCATCGGTGACCCGCAGTTCGATCCTCTCCGGGCCAACCAGCGCGTCCACGATCACGCTGGTCGCCGGTGGGGTATGGACAATTGCATTGCCGATCACGTTGCCGATCACCTGCTCGACCAGAGTGGCGTCCGCGCGGACCAGGGGCAAATCGGCGGGCAAAGCAACTTCGATCCGTTGGCGGGTACCGCGACGCCGGGCCGCATTGGTGACGCGATCGACGATCTCGCGCAGGTCGATCCAATCGCGCCGCAATTCCAGGGCTCCCGCGTCTATCCGCGTGATGGCCAGCAGGTTGCGCACCATTTCGTCGAGGTTCTCGGTCTCCTGCTTGATCTGCGTCAACAGATCCCGCTTCGCCTCGACCCCAAGCTTGTCGCCGTAATCGATCAGGCTGGTCGCCGAACCGAGGATCGACGAAAGCGGCGTGCGGAAATCGTGCGAAATCGAAGCCAACAGCGTGTTGCGCACCCGTTCGGTTTCGGTCGCCGTTTTGGCGCTCACCATGTCGCGCGCGAGCGAAGCGCGTTCCAGCGCCGCGGCGGTTTGCTCGACCAGCGTGTCGAGCAAAGCGCGCGCTTCCGAGTCGAGCGATGTCGCATTCGCCGCTTCGCCGACGCCAATCACGCCCAAGGTCTTGTCGCCGGTCCGTAAGGGGACAAAGTACCAAGGAATGATCGGCAGGGTGGACGTGCCGGTGCCCGCCGGCTCGACATGCGAATAGGCCCAGCGCGCCGCCGTCGTGGCCGCAGCGTCGAGGACATCTTCCGGCGGCCAGGCGGCGGTCAAGGTCAGATCGCCGTCGTGCTCCAACAGCACCACCACGGCCCGCCCGAGGCTGGCGTGGATTTCGCTGGCGGCGCCTTCGGCCACCGCGTCGAACGACGCCAGTCCCGACAGACGGCGGGTGAATTCATAAAGCCGCCGCATGGCCCGCATGCGACTGGCCGAAACCGTCGCCTGCTCGCGCACCCGGCCGGCAAGCGCCGAGGTGATGACCGCCACGATCAGGAAAATGACCAGCGCCAGCAGTTCATAGGGCTCGGCAACGGTGAAGGTGTAGAGCGGCGGGATGAAGAAAAAATTGTAAACCAGGAACGACAGCATGGACCCGTAGATTGCTGGCCATATGCCGAAATTCACGGCGGTCAACAACACGGCGACCAGGAACAGCATGGACAGATTCGGGATCGGCGTCAGCGCGGTCAACCCTTCGCCGATCGCCAGCGCTGCACCGATTGCGAGCGTCGCATAAAGGAACGGCAATGGCTGCAAGGCGAATCCGGCGCCGCGCCGAACGCGCATGGGCGATGGCGTATCGGTCTGCCGAGTCACCACATAAATCGCGATATCTTGTGTGCGCCGGACAAGCTCGTGCGGCAAAGAGCGGTGCAGCAGTTCGCTGAAGAAGCCGCCGTGCGAGCGGCCAATCACGATCTGGGTGACGTTCTCGAATTTAGCGAAACGCAGCAACTCCGCGGGAAGATCGTTTCCGGTCAATGTCTGAGTTTCGGCGCCGAGCGCTTCGGCAAGCCGCATGGCATCGTCCAACCTCTGGCGCGCGGCATTGTCGAGATTTGTGCCCGGCCGCTCTACGGTAACCGCGAGCCAAGGCGCGTCCATTAGGTCGGCGAGCCGCTTGGCGGTGCGCACGACGGTCGGCGAAATAGCGTCCGGCCCGATGCAGGCGAGGATGCGCTCACCCGCCGCCCACGGCCCCTCGATCGCCTGCGCCTGCATGCGTTCGATGAGATCGGCATCGATGCGCTCGGCCGCGCGCCGCAACGCGAGCTCGCGCAAAGCGGTGAGATTTTGCGGTTTGAAAAAGCTTTCGACGGCGCGGGCGGCGGTGTCCTGGACATAGACTTTTCCTTCGGCCAGGCGCTTGAGCAATTCGTCGGGCGGAAAATCAACGAGTACGATCTCGTCCGCCTTATCGAACACCGTGTCGGGCACCGTCTCGCGCACGCGGACTTTGGTGATCTTCAGCACAACGTCATTGAGGCTTTCCAGGTGCTGGATGTTGAGCGTGGTCCACACGTCGATGCCGGCGGCGAGAATTTCGTCGACGTCCTGCCAGCGCTTGGGGTGGCGGCTGCCGGGCACATTGGTGTGGGCGTATTCGTCCACCAGCAGCAGGCTCGGCCGGCGCGCGAGCGCGGCGTCGAGATCGAACTCCTTCATGATCTGGTTGCGGTAGACGATCGACTTGCGCGGGAGGACCTCGAATCCATCGATCAATCGCTCGGTCTCGCGGCGGCCGTGCGTCTCGATCAGCCCGGCGACCACGTCGCGCCCGCCCGCCTTCTCGGTTTGCGCGGAGGTGAGCATGGCAAAGGTCTTGCCGACGCCGGGGGCGGCGCCGAGAAATATCTTCAGGTGCCCCCGCCCTTCTTTCTTGGCGAGAGCAAGCAAGGCATCAGGCGAGGCTCTTTGCGCTTCGTCGCCAGGCATACGGCTCCTCTAGCGCATCATACAGAAAAAACCCGTCTCGGGCTCGCTCCGAGACGGGCAGTACGCGGGGATAAATCGCTCGCTCTTAGGACTTCAGCCCATCGAGCGCGAGATTAAGCTTGAGCACGTTGACCCGGGGCTCACCCAAGAGGCCGAAGGTGCGTCCCTCGACCTGGCTTTCGACCAGGGCGCGGACGCGCTCAACCGGCAGCCCACGAGCTTTCGCCACCCGTGGCACCTGGAATAGCGCCGCTTCCGGCGAAATATCCGGATCGAGACCGCTGCCCGAGGTGGTCACCAGATCGACTGGGATCGCGGCCCGTGGGTTCTCCTTCTTGAGCTTGTCCACATCGGCTTTGACGCGGTCGACCAGCGCCTTGCTGGTCGGGCCGAGGTTCGAGCCCATGGAGTTCGCGGCATTGTAGGGCGCGTCGACGGTCTTGGTCGCGTCCTTCGGATCCGGCGCATTGGTCGCCGACGGCCGGCCGTGGAAATACTTGTCGTCGGCGAACACCTGCCCGATCAGAGCCGAGCCAACGACCTTGCCGTCTTTCTCGATCAGGCTGCCTTGCGCCTGGTACGGGAAGATCAGGCCGGAAATTCCGGTCATGACCAGCGGGTACACCAAGCCGGTGATCACGGTCAGGGCGACGACCAGGACGATGGCCGGGCGGATTTCTTTGAGCATGACGAATTCTCCTCAGACCAGATGCAAGGCGTTGACCAGGAGGTCGATCGCCTTGATGCCGACGAACGGAAGCACGATGCCCCCCAGCCCATAGACCAGCAGATTGCGTTGCAGCAGCGCGCCGGCGCCGATCGGACGGTAGGCGACGCCCTTCAGCGCCAGCGGAATGAGCGCGATGATGATCAGCGCGTTGAAGATGATCGCCGACAGGATCGCGCTCTGCGGCGTGGCCAGATGCATGATGTTGAGCACAGCCAGCTGCGGATAGAAGGTGAGGAAGATCGCCGGGATGATGGCAAAATACTTCGCCACGTCGTTAGCGATCGAAAAGGTGGTGAGCGCGCCGCGCGTCATCAGCAGTTGCTTGCCGATCTCGACCACTTCGATCAGCTTGGTCGGATCGGAATCGAGATCGATCATGTTGCCGGCCTCGCGCGCGGCCTGCGTGCCGGTCTGCATGCAGACACCGACATCAGCCTGCGCCAACGCCGGCGCGTCATTGGTGCCGTCGCCGCACATGGCGATCAGCCGCCCGTGCGTCTGCTCGCCGCGGATATAGCGCAGCTTATCCTCGGGCGTCGCCTGGGCGATGAAGTCGTCGACGCCGGCCTCCGAGGCGATCGCAGCCGCCGTCACCGGGTTGTCGCCGGTGATCATCACGGTCTTGATGCCCATGCGGCGCAGCGCCGCGAAGCGATCCTTCACGTCCGGCTTGATGACGTCCTTGAGGTGAATCACGCCGAGAATGCGGCTGCCGTCGACCAGGCCGAGCGGCGTGCCGCCGGAACGCCCGATCTTATCAACGGCGGCGCGGAACGCCGGCGGCTCCGCCACGTTCTGACCCGCCTGCTCGCGCGCGAATTTGACCACGGAATCGATGGCGCCCTTGCGTATCTTGCGGGGTCCGATATCGACACCAGACATCCGTGTCGTCGCCGAGAACTCGATGAACTTGGCGTCGGCCGGCGCCGGCGGACGCTTCACACCGTATTTTTCCTGCATCAGCGTGATAATCGAGCGGCCTTCCGGGGTCTCGTCGGCATTGCTGGCGAGCAATGCTACCTCCGCGGCCTCGCGCTCGGTCACGCCTGGCACCACGATGATCTCGCTCGCCTGCCGGTCGCCGAAGGTGACGGTGCCGGTCTTGTCGAGCAGCAGCGTATCGACGTCGCCGGCCGCTTCGACGGCGCGGCCAGACATCGCCAGCACGTTGAAACGCACCAGACGGTCCATGCCGGCAATACCGATGGCCGAGAGCAGCGCGCCGATGGTGGTCGGGATCAGCGTCACGAACAATGCGACAAGAATAACGACGGAGATCGCTCCGCCGGCATAGGTCGCATAGCTCGGGATGGTCGCGGTCGCGAACACGAAAATGATGGTCAGACCGACGAGCAGGATGTTCAGCGCGATCTCGTTCGGCGTCTTCTGCCGTTCGGCGCCTTCCACCAGTGCAATCATGCGGTCAAGGAAGGACGAACCGGGCGACGAAGTGATGCGCACGACGATCCAGTCGGAAATGACGGTGGTGCCTCCAGTCACCGCCGAGCGGTCGCCGCCGGATTCGCGGATCACCGGGGCGGATTCGCCGGTAATGGCCGCCTCGTTGATCGAAGCAACACCTTCGATCACGTCGCCATCGCCGGGGACCACATCACCAGCCTCGACGACAACAAAATCGCCGGCTCGCAGATCAAGCGCCGAGACCGCCTTATAGCTGGTGCGCTGTTTCGGATCCGAAAGCTTCTTCGCCTTCGTCTCGACGCGGCTGCGGCGCAATGTATCTGCTTGCGCCTTGCCACGTCCTTCCGCCACCGCTTCGGCGAAATTCGCAAACAGCACGGTGAACCACAGCCACAGCACGATCTGGAAGGTGAACCCGACACCGGCGTGATGCTGCACAAGGTCGCGCACGAGCAACACGGTGGTCAGCGCGGTGACGACCTCGAGCACGAAGATCACCGGATTCTTCATCAGAGTGGCCGGGTTGAGCTTGACGAAGGCCTGGCCGATCGCCGGCAGCACGATCTTCGGGTCGAAGAGCGTGGAAACAGGCATCCGTTTGCGCAGTTTGGAAGTGTCCATTGCCGTAACTCCGAATGAATCCGTATTAGAACAGCGTGCCCGCGGTCATCGCGAGATGCTCGACGAGGGGTCCGAGCGCGAGCGCGGGGAAGAAGGTGAGGCCGCCGACGATCACGATGACGCCAACGACCAGGCCGACGAACAGGCCGCCGGTGGTCGGGAACGTGCCGGTGGACGCGGGGATGCTCTTTTTCTCCACGAGCGAACCGGCGATCGCCATGGCCGGGATGATCATGAAGAAGCGCCCGACGAACATCGCAACCGCGCCGGTGAGATTGTAGAACATCGTATTGCCGTTGAGCCCCGCGAAGGCCGAGCCGTTATTGCCGGTCTGCGAGGTATAGGCGTACAGCACCTCGGTGAAGCCGTGAGGTCCGGCATTGTTCATGGAGGCCACTGCTGGCGGGAAAACGACTGCGACCGCCGTCCAGCCGAGATACATCAACGGCAGGACCAGGATGGCGAGCATGGCCATCTTGACTTCCTTCGCCTCGATTTTCTTGCCAACATATTCCGGCGTGCGGCCGACCATCAGACCGGCGACGAAAATCGAGATGATGACGAACAGCAGCATGCCGTAGAGGCCGGCGCCGACGCCGCCGACGATGATTTCGCCGAGCTGGATGTTGATCAGCGGGATCATGCCGCCGAGCGCGGTGAATAAGTCGTGCATGGCATTGACGGCGCCGCAGGAGGCGGCCGTCGTAATGACGGCGAAGAGAGCCGAGGCCACGATGCCGAAGCGGACCTCCTTGCCTTCCATGTTGCCGCCGCTGAGGCCGAGCGCGTTGAGCGCGGTCGTGCCATTGGCTTCCGCCCAGTAGCAGACGATCACGCCGGCGATGAACAGCACGCCCATGACGGCGAGGATCGCCCAGCCCTGGCGCTGGTTGCCGACCATGCGGCCGAACACGTTGGTGAGCGAAGCGCCGAGCGTGAAGATCAAGATGATCTGCAAGAAGTTCGACAGCGCGGTCGGGTTCTCGAACGGATGCGACGCGTTGGCGTTGAAGAAGCCGCCACCATTGGTGCCGAGCATCTTGATGGCGACCTGGGAAGCGACCGGGCCGACCGCGATGGTCTGCTTGGCGCCTTCCAGCGTCGTCGCATCGACATAGGGACCGAGCGTCTGCGGCATGCCCTGCCAGACCAGGAACAGCGCGGCGACGACGCAGATCGGCATCAAGATATAGAGCGTGCAACGGGTGATATCGACCCAGAAATTGCCAACGGTCTTCATCGACGCGCGAGCAAAGCCGCGGATCAGCACCATCGCGAGCACAATGCCGGTCGCCGCCGACAAATAGTTTTGGTGGGTGAGGCCGAGCATCTGCGTGAGGTACGACATCGTGCCCTCGCCGCCGTAGTTCTGCCAGTTGGTGTTGGTGATGAAGCTCACTGCCGTGTTGAACGACAGATCGGGCGCCACCGCCGTCTGTTCAGCCGGATTGAACGGCAGCAACGCCTGCACACGCATCAGGACGTAGAGGATGAGAAAGCCGCCGACATGGAACAGCAGCATGCCGACCACGTACATGAGCCAATGCTGCTCGCGTTTCTCGTCGACGCCGCCGGCCCAGTAGATCGCGGCTTCGACCGGCCGCAGCACCGGCGACAGGAAGGTGCGCTCGCCGTTGAACACGCGTGTCATGTAGCCGCCGAGCACCGGCGTGATCGCGACGATGATCGCGCAATAAAGCAGAATTTGAATCCAGCCAATCGCAGTCATGGCACATCTCTCTTTTGACGCATGATCGTTTCCTAAAACCGGTCCCCGGTTTTTCGGATCAAGCGCGCTAGAACCGCTCGGGCCGCAGCAGAGCGTAGGTGAGGTAGAACAGCAGTCCCGCGGTCACGAGGCCGGCGAGCGAATAGTCGAAGATCATGGCAGCCCCCTCAAAGCCGGTCGCAGGCGTAGCTGTAGCCAATCGCCAGCGCGAAGAAGACAAGACCCATTGCGAGCATGATGAAGTCGAGCATGAAGTGCTCCCTTTCAATTGGTTCGGAGCGAGCTTCCAAATAGGTTCCGACCGATAAAGAAACGATGCGGAATGTCATTGCGCTACGTCAAGAGAAAATAAAGACCGATGTATTCGGCCGTTCCGGCGTGTCACAAATCTCGGTCTTTATGACGCGTTTATAACCAAGCATTGATTTCCCAATCGAATTCCTACGCGGCGCGCCACACATTGCGCGCACGGTGGCCGGATAGGCCCCCGCAAAAACAACAAAGAGTGACTTCGATGACTGCCCTGCTGGTCGAAAACCTCAAGCTCGTCATCCTGTTCCTGCTGATCGGCTCCATTATCGGCCTCTCGCACCTCAGTGGCGGGAAGGCCAAGCCCGCGCGCCCGAAACGGAGTCGCGGTTACGGCCGGCCGGCATCGGCTCGCCTCTAGAGGAGTCAAACATGTCCGTCCTCGCACATGGGAAAATTGCGTCTACCAACTCGCGCTTGTCGACGTTCGTCGGTTTCATTCGCAAGACTATTGTGGCCGTCGCCAAATGGTTCATGCGCACGATAGAGGTCATGAGCGAAGCGCAGATGCAAAAAGCGCTGATCGAGGCCGAGCTCTACCGCAACCGTTACAAACACACGTCCAAGAACGACGACGATTTGCCGGTCGTGCGTTGAAACGTGCGTGGGCAGGAGATCTCGCATGTCGATCAACTCTCGCCCTTCTGCTGCTTCGCGAACCGCTACTTCGATCTCATCCAAATCGGTCGCTTCGGCGATGCCGTGGCACCGTCGCATGCGGTGGGCTCATGCGACGGCAAATCGCGCCCGTCCGTTCGCTCTTGCGCTTGCGCTCTTTGCCACCGCATTCACGGCAACAATCGTGCTCCGGCTCATCGTCGCGCTGGCGTATCTCACGGTCCATTCCACACTTTGAAGATCGCACCGAAACTCAAAGGAGAAGTGTCATGAAACATGTTGAGCCTCCCTCCCCCGAATCGAATTCGCGAATTCCGCTCTTCATGATCGGAAAAGACAGCCGGGGGAATTGGGTTGTTCAAGACCAGCAAGGCATTTGTGGCGGACTTTTCGTCAATCGCGCCGAGGCACTCCGCTTCGCCATGTTTGAGAACGGCAATCGGCCGCAAGCGGTCGTCATGGTGCCAGGTGTTTTTGAACTCGATATGAGCCGCAAAGTCGGCCCGGCAGACCATCTACCATCAAACGTCATACAATTGCGACAGGTGGCTTGAGGCGACGACGATGATCACCATCGGCCGCCACGTCTCGAAGCTCTCGGGCTATGCGCCCGCCCTGCCGACACCGTTTGCCGACGACGATAACATCGATGTCGCGGCATTCGAACAATTTTGCGATCGGCAGATCCGGGCCGGCGCCACCGGGCTCGTCGTCTGCGGAACCACCGGCGAATCGCCCACGATCAGTGTCGCAGAACATTCAACGCTTATTCAAATCGCGGCTGCCGTTGCGCACGGCCGGGTGCCGGTCATCGCCGGCGCCGGGTCGAATTCGACCGCCCACGCCATCGAATTGACCAGGGACGCCGAGGCGGCGGGAGCCGACGCCACCCTGTCCGTCGTGCCGTACTACAACAAGCCGACGCAAGCGGGTTTGTATGAGCATTTTCGCGCTATCGCTCAATCGAGCGGATTGCCGATGATTCTCTATGACGTGCCATCGCGAACCGTCTGCGGCCTTGCCGACGAAACGATTGCCCGACTGGCCGAACTGCCGAATATCATCGGGCTCAAGGATGCCACCGGCGATGTGACCCGGCCGACGCGGCTGCGGTCGCTGTTGGGACCGGACTTCAGACTTCTCACAGGCGATGATGCAACGGCCTTGGCTTTCCTATCGCAAGGCGGCAACGGCTGCATTTCGGTCACGTCCAACGTCGTGCCGGGATTGTGCCGGAATATGTTTCTAGCCTGCCGTCAGGGCCAGATCGTCAGCGCGCAGCGCTGCGCCATTCCGATCGCCAAATTGACCGTCGCGCTGTTTCGCGAGACCAGTCCGTCTCCGCTCAAATACGCGTTGAGCCTGCTTGGCCTTATGTCGGCTAAGGTTCGCCTGCCGCTGGTTGAATTGACCAACCAGAGCAAGGCCGAGGTCGCGACAGTCTTGGCGCAAGTCTGCGAAGACTATGCAGACGACGCGATCGGCAAGCCGTGCGAATCCGGGGCCAACAAACGTCGAGCTGTCGTCGGTTAGCTGAGCGCCGGCAAAAGCCGCGCTAGAAATCGAGCGGGAACAGCGTGTCGATCGGCAGGAACGGCCCGCCCTGCGTGCGGCAGGTCCGCTGACAGGCGCGGTCATCGGCGTCGGCGTATTTCAGGCAACGCCCTTGCGCGTCATGATCGAGACAGGCGACCAGATTCCAGGTCGTATGGGAGCCGCATTCGCTCCAGCAGGCGCCTGAGGCCCAAACCGATTCCGAGCGCTCGCTGAGCGGGAATGGCGGTTCCGGGCTGTGTTTGTTGTAGCGCCAGACCTCCGGCGCGCCGGCCATTGCCGCCGATGACAGCCCGACAAGAGTGAACGGACAGAACCAGCAGAATGCGTTTCATGGGCGGCCTCTCGACCGGGGAGCATAGCCGCCCGGTCCGCGCTCGCCAACCGGGCACACCGCGGGCCTGCGCGCGCGGCAACTTCCAACCGCCACCTCCCATTGCTAATGTGACAACGGCTCGGCGGCATAAGTGCCGATTCGAGGGCCGATTTCCGCCCGTCGGGGGTGCGGGCGGGCAGCCGCATTCGGTGGAAGGAGTGATTAGTGAGCGTAGCAGAGCCGTCCGTCGCAGCCGCCGAGAAGCCAGACCCACAGCAGAATTTCGGCACCGCCGGCATCAAGCCGCTCAACCGGCCGGGCCTGGTCACGCGCGCCTTCATGGCGGTCGTCGCCTTCGTCGAGCGGATCAATCTCAAATTCAGCAAGGTCGGCAATCCGCCGATCTATGACAACGCGGTGTTTCCCTGGACCAAGGCGATCGAGCGCGACTGGCGCGTTGATCCGCGCCGAGCTCGACCACGTGCTCACCCGCAAGGACGACCTGCCCGGCTTCCATGAACTGTCGACCGACGTCTCCGTCATCAGCAACGACCGCGGCTGGAAGACGTTCTTCCTCTGCGGCTATGGCTTCCGCTCCGACAACAACATCAAGCTGTGCCCGGAGACCTGGCGCGTCTGCCAGAACATCCCCGGCCTGATCACGGTGATGTTCTCGATCCTAGAGCCGGGCAAGCACCTGCCGCCGCATCGCGGGCCGTATAACGGCGTGTTGCGGCTGCATCTCGGCCTGATCGTGCCGGAGCCGCGCGAGCAACTCGGCATCCGCGTCGAGCAACGACGTCTACCGCTGGACAGGAAGGCGAAGCGGTCGATGTTCGACGACGCCTACGAGCACGAGGCCTGGAACCGCACGCCGCATACGCGCGTGGTGCTGTTCGTCGATTTCCGCAAGCCGCTGCGCTTTCCCGCCAATGTCTTGAATTGGCTGCTGCTCATCTCGCCGTGTTCACGCCTTTCATCCGCGAGGGCATGGACAACCAGAAGGCCTGGGAGAAGAAGTTCTACGAAGAGGCGGAGGCCTGGCGGAACCGCTAGGTCGGCCGCCCTTGCGCTGGCGGCGCGTTCGCGGTTAGCTCCATGCCCGCATGCTCGATCCCGACAACAAAACCGATACCGCCGCGCCGAAGGTGAGCTTCGTCTCGCTCGGCTGCCCGAAGGCGCTGGTCGATAGCGAGCGCATCGTCACGCGTCTGCGCGCCGAGGGCTATGAGCTCTCGCGCGAGCACGCCGGCTCCGACCTCGTCATCGTCAACACCTGCGGCTTCCTCGACAGCGCCAAGGCGGAGTCGCTCGCCGCGATCGGCAGGGCGCTGAAGGAAAACGGCAAGGTCATCGTCACCGGCTGCATGGGCGCCGAGCCGGAGAGCATTTCCGCCGCCTACCCGGACGTGCTGGCGATCACCGGGCCGCAGCAATACGAGAGCGTGGTCGATGCGGTGCACCGCGCGGTGCCGCCGCAACACGATCCGTTCCTCGATCTGGTGCCGCCGGAAGGCATCAAGCTGACGCCGCGGCACTACGCCTATCTGAAAATTTCCGAAGGCTGCAACAACCGCTGCACCTTCTGCATCATCCCGCGCCTGCGCGGCGATCTGGTGTCGCGCCCGACCGCCGATGTGCTGCGCGAGGCGGAGAAACTGGTGGCGGCCGGCGTCAAGGAATTGCTGGTGATCTCGCAGGACACCTCGGCCTATGGGCGTCGATATCAAATACGCCGCGAGCCCATGGCGCGGCCGCGAGGTGCGCGCGAAGTTCATCGATCTGTGCGCGCGCGCTCGGCGAGCTCGGCATCTGGGTGCGGCTGCATTACGTCTATCCCTACCCGCACGTCGACGAGGTCATCCCGCTGATGGCCGAGCGGCAAGGTGCTGCCCTATCTCGACATCCCGTTCCAGCACGCTGCGCCCGACGTCCTCAAGCGCATGAAGCGGCCGGCGGCGCAGGAGAAAACGCTGGAGCGCATCGCCAAGTGGCGCGAGATTTGTCCCGACCTGACGCTGCGCTCGACCTTCATCGTCGGCTTCCCCGGCGAGACCGACGCGGACTTCGACTATCTGCTGCAATGGCTCGACGAAGCCGCGCTCGATCGCGTCGGCTGCTTCAAATACGAGCCGGTGCGCGGCGCCGCCGCCAACGATCTGGCCGCGCCCGTGCCGGACGAGGTCAAGGAAGAACGCTGGCACCGCTTCATGCAGGCGCAGCAGAAGATTTCAACGCGCCGGCTCAAGCGCAAGGTCGGCACCCGCCAGCAGGTCATCATCGACGAAGTCGGCCCGACCGTTTCAAAAGGCCGCTCGATGGCCGACGCGCCGGAGATCGACGGCGCCGTTTACGTCGCGAGCCGCCGGCCGTTGCGCGTCGGCGAGATCGCCACCGTCAAGATCGAGCGCGCCGACGAATACGATCTGCATGGCAGCGCGGTCGGTTCTAGCGCTAGAAGTAGCGCCAGTAGTGCCGCAGCCACCAGCGCAAACCCCACAGGCGGGAGCGCAACGAATACCGATAATGGTGCCGCGGCCGCGCCTCGCGGCACTGGGACTGCCATTGATAGCCGTCCCAGGTGCGCGCGCAATCGCGTACGCGCTCGATCGAGACTATCGTGTCAACCGCGGCAGCAATGCGCGATGGCGCAGTCAGCGTCATCGCCTGGGCCGGCCGCGGCAAAACGAGCAGCGTCAAAGCGATGGCGCCGGTCGCAAACGATAAGATCGCTGTTTGCGCATGGGCCTGCTCCAAGCCTGCGACCTAAATTAGACGGTCGCGCAGGACGGCGGCAACAGCGCGCCATCACAATCTGTAGAACTTCGCCGCGTTGTCATGCAGCACGGCGCGCTGCTCGGCTTCGGAATATTCCGACATCACTTTGCGATAAATGGCGAAGAAATCCTCATAGCTCGCGTGCAGTTTTTCCAGCGGGAAATTGCTGCCGTAGATGGTGCGCTCGACCCCGAAGATCTGGATGGCGTCGCGGATCACCTGGCGCGCCTGCGGCATAGGTGAGGCCCAGGCTGTACATGCCGAGGCCGGAAAGCTTCACGTGCAGATTCGGGAATGCCGCCATGGCGGTGAGCGCCGCAGCGCCATTGCTCGATCATGCTTGGCATGCGCGTCGGTGAGCATGCCGGCATGCACCAGGATCATGCGCACGTTCGGAAAGGCCTTGATCAGCTCGACCGCGTATGCGCCTGCCCGCGAAGACCTGCAGTTCGAAATGCAGATCATGCTTTTCCAGCAACGCGAAGCCGCGGCGGAAATCGGGCCGATTGCAATAATCCGGCGCGGCGACGCGCTGGCGCAGCGGATCGCTGTCCCAATAGAGCATCTGCTCGCGCACGCCGCGCAGATTGGGAAACTGCTTCTGCGCCTTCAGCTTGGCATCGAGCGTCGGGCTCGGTCAAGATCGGCCTCGCAGACGATGCCGTGCGGAAAGCCGTGCTTGTCGGCGACCGATTGCAGCCAGCGCGTTTCGTCGAGCGCGCGGCCTGGGCCCCAATTGGCGGTGACGTGCACAGACTTCATCACGTCCTGCGGCGTCATGTCGTTAATGAATTCCTCGACCGGATAGTCGCGGCGCAGGCCGAAATAATCGCCAAACATGCGCGGGATCGGCGGATCGGCCAGCCACGGGATGTCCTTGCGCAGCCAAATGTGGTGATGGGTGTCGATCACCGGACCGATGTAGGCGGGCATGGGCATCCCGATCATTGTTTCAGCGCGCCGACAACTTTAACGACCGCGTCGGTCAATTTCTTGAGTTCGTCGGGCGCGATGGTGAAGGCGGGCGTCAGATAAACGATATTGCCGAACGGGCGGATGAACACCCCCTCTTCCACGAAACGCGCGCGCAAGGCATCGAGATTGTCGATACGGTCGATCTCGACCACGCCGATGGCGCCCTTCACGCGCACGTCCTTGACGCCGCGCATGCTGCGGCAGGGTTCGAGACCATGCAATAACGTGGAAGCGATGCTCGCGACCTGTTGCAACCTGGGCTCCTGCTCGAACAAATCGAGCGAGGCATTGGCGGCGGCGCAAGCGAGCGCATTCGCCATATAGCTCGGGCCGTGCATCAACGCGTAGTCTGCATTGTCCGACCAAAACTCGTCGAACACTTTATCGGTCGCGACAGTCCGGCGAGGCGCATCGTTCCGCCAGTCAGTGCTTTCGACAGCGCGATGATATCGGGCATGACCCCGGCGCCTTCGCAGGCGAACATGGTGCCGGTCCGGCCAAAACCAGTGAACACCTCATCAAAGATCAACAGCAAGTCATATTTGTCGGCAAGCGCGCGCAGACGCCGAATACGGCAGCATCGTGAAATTTCATGCCGCCGGCGCCCTGCACCAACGGCTCGACGATGATGCCGGCAATCGTCTCGGCGCTTTCCTTCAGCAACTTGTCGAGTCCGCCGCCTTCTCGTCGTCCTCCGGCAGATCGACAATGTGCTGTTGCGGCAGCAAGCCGGCGAACAGCGCGTGCATGCCTTCCTCGGTGTCGCTCACCGCCATGGCGCCGGTGGTGTCGCCGTGATAGCCGCCTTTAAAGGCGAGGAAACGAGACGCGTCCGCCGATGCCGCGATTGCACCAATACTGCTGCGCCATCTTCAGCGCGACCTCGACGGCGACCGAGCCTGAAGTCGGAAAAAAATACGCGAGCAATACGATGCTTCGAAGCAAGTGGAAGGC
>CAVTCV010000020.1:0-48112 GCA_963733315.1 uncultured Alphaproteobacteria bacterium
GGGTTGTGCCGGACGCCGCCTAGAGAGATTTCGTCGCAAATTCAAAGCCGTAAAAAGCCAATTTGGCCGGGCATGGCGCTTGGTCTAACCTGCCGAGGACGGCTGATTCCGGTGCCGTTGCGCACCCAACAGCCCATGCACTGCCCTGCGGAGAGCTCAGGTCCGCCGCATCTCCTGGGTCCTGCGGGGTTCGGCCGGCCCGGAAGCGGTGCGGAGTGGCCTCCTCAAGACACCGCTTCCGGCCGGCCACCATTTTCTCATCGTCGTCCGGGCGCGCGCGAAGCGCGGGCCGGGATCCGTGCGCCCGGCCTATCGATGAGCCCGTAATGAATGGGTACCCGCTTTCGCGGGAACGACAGCGAGCTACGGCCTAACGATCGTCCAGCCTTTTTCGCCCAGTTCGATCAGCGTGACCACGCCGGCGGGAACGCGCGTGGCGTTGTCGACCAGCGGCGGCTCCTTGCCTTCGGCGCGGGTCATGGCGGCGAGCGTGTTCTCGCAGGCCATGAACGAGACATCGGGCATGCCTTGCTTGAAGGATTTCAGCCGCTCGAGCACCGGCGACTTGTCCTGGCGCAGCATGTTGAGGCCGGCATTGAAGGCCACGATCTGGATTTCGACCTCGTCGCCCTTGTCGGAATAATATTTCGACACGTTGGCGGCGACGTTGAGCACGGCATTCATCTTGACCGGATCGTTGTCGCTGATCTGCAACGCCAGCCGATGCTTTTCCATCGCGCTCGCCGAGGCGAAGGCGAGCGGAACGAAAAGGAGTGCGGCGAACAGCGTGCGCAGCATGGCGCTCACTTGATCTTGGATTCTTTGTACTCGACGTGCTTCTTGGCGATCGGATCGTATTTCTTCTTCGCCAGCTTGTCGGTCTGGGTGCGCGAGTTCTTGCGGGTCACGTAGTAGTGGCCGGTGCCGGCGCTGGAGACGAGCTTGATCTTCAGACTGATGGCTTTGGCCATAGAATTTCCCTCGCAACGGAACTGTGGAGACGGCGATTGGCGCGGAACCTAGCGCCGGCGCGGCAAATGTCAAGAAAGCCCGATTTTGCTGGATTTACAGCAGTTCCCGGAAGAACTGCTTCTCGATCATGAAATAAAACGGCACCGGCAGGTCGTGGCCCATGCCGGCCGCGACCCGGGCGGCGAGTTCTTCCAGCACCACGCCGGTGATGGTCGGCATGTCGAGATGGGTGGCTTCCTCGATCGGCACCCAGGTGAGCTCGACCAGTTCGGAATCCGGCCCCACCACGCCTTCGATCTTGTGCGCGATCGGCGGAGACGTCGGCGGTGAAAAAACGCGTGTCGAAGCGCTTTGGCCGCCGCGGCGGCGTAATGGCGCGGGCGATGAAATGGATCTGCGCGAGGTCGGGATGCACGTTCGCCTTGGCGAAGTCGGCCCAGATCTCGCCCGGCACCGCCGGCGGCTCGTCGCGTCTGGTGCCGAGCAGCAGGCCGGTTTCCTCGGCCATCTCGCGCACGGCCGCCAGCGCGATGCCGCGCGCGAAGGCGTCGCCCGGGGCTTTGACCCGCTCCAGCAGTTTTTTCTCCGTGTCGGGATGCAGTTCGCTCGCCGCCGGCATGACGCGGTCGAGCGGCTCGATGCGCCCGCCCGGGAACACGAACTTGCCCGGCATGAATTTGTGACCGGGGTGGCGGCGGCCGAGCAGCACCTTCGGCTTTGCCCCGGAGCGGTCGATCAGCATCAGCGTGGCCGCGTCGCGCGGCTCGCTGTCGGGGAACGACTGGTCGCGTTCCTGCTTGGTCATGCGCTCGGCCCAGACTTTTCCCAAATCTTTGGTCGTCGGGTCTCGCGTCATCGTGCCTTCCGTTGCTTGCCGCGCGGCCGGTACGTTGGCGCTGTTCGTGCCGTGGGCGGCGGCTCGGTTTGCCGGGCGCGTCCCTCGGACAAAAGCTCGAAGCGCAGCGCGCCGGCAACGGGCGCTGCTTCCACCAGCTTGACGGTGACGCGGTCGCCCAGCCGGTAGGTCGTGCCGGAGCGCGCGCCGACCATGGCGTGGCCGGCCTCGTCATGGCGGAAATATTCGTCGCCGATGGTGCGCGCCGGCACGAAGCCGTCGGCGCCGGTTTCGTGCAGTTTCACGAACAGGCCGGCGCGGTGCACGCCGGAGACGCGGCCGTCGAAAGTGGCGCCGACGCGGTCGGCCAGAAAATGCGCGATCAGCCGGTCGTTGGTTTCGCGCTCGGCCAGCATGGCGCGGCGCTCGGTCGCGGAAATCTGCGCGGCGATCTCGGCCAGCGCCTTGACATCGGCGGCCTCGGGCAGGCCGTCGCCGCCGAGCTTGAGCGCGCGGATCAGCCCGCGATGCACGATCAGGTCGGCATAGCGGCGGATCGGCGAGGTGAAATGCGCGTAGCGGCGCAGGTTCAAGCCGAAATGGCCGTAATTCTCCGCCGCGTATTCGGCCTGCGCCTGCGTGCGCAGCACCACGTCGTTGATCAGCTGCTCGGCGTCGCGGCCCTTCACCCGGGCGAGGATGCGGTTGAAGGCTTCCGCCCGCAGCGCGCCGCCTTTGGCGAACGGGATGTCGAGGGTGGCGAGGAATTCGCGCAGCGCGTTGAGCTTTTCCATCGCTCGGCTCGTCGTGCACGCGATAGATCAGCGGTATGCGCGCTTTTTCCAGCGTCTCGGCGGCGGCGACATTGGCGAGGATCATGAATTCCTCGATCAGCCGGTTGCGCCTCCAGCCGTTCCGGCGTGATCACGCGGTCGACGGTGCCGTCGTCCTTGAGCAGAATTTTGCGCTCCGGCAGATCGAGATCGAGCGGCCCGCGCTCGGCTGCGCGCGCGCTTGAGCGCTTCGTAGGCGGCGTAGAGCGGCTTGAGCACCGGCTCGAGCAGCGGCGCGGTATCCTCGTCGGTGCGCCCGCCGATGGCGAATTGCGTCTGCTGGTAGGAAAGCTTCGCCGCCGAGCGCATCATGACGCGGTGGAACGTGTGCGAGCGCTTGCGGCCGTCGGCGCCGATCACCATGCGCACGGCGAGCGCGGCGCGGTCCTCGCGCGGGCGCAGCGAGCACAGATCGTTGGAGATGCGCTCCGGCAGCATCGGCACCACGCGGTCGGGGAAATAGACCGAATTGCCGCGCACCAGCGCTTCGCGGTCGAGCGCCGAGCCGGGCGTCACGTAATGGGCGACGTCGGCGATGGCGACGCTGACGATGAAGCCGCCGTGATTGTTGCCCGCCGTGTCCGGCTCGGCATGCACGGCGTCGTCATGATCCTTGGCGTCGGGCGGATCGATGGTGACGAGCGGCACGCGCCGCCAATCCTCGCGGTGGGCGAGCGTCGCCGGCCGGGCGGCTTCCGCTTCGGCCAGCGTGTCGTGGCGGAACACATGCGGGATGGTATGGGCGTGGATGGCGATCAGGCTGACCGCGCGTTCGCTCGCCAGCGAGCCGAGCCGCTCGACCACGCGCCCGGTCGGCAGACCCAAGCGCGGCGCGCGGCTGGTCTCGACCGCGACCAGGTCGCCGTCCTGCGCTTGCGCGGTGCTGCCGGCCGGAATGCTGAGCTGCTTGCCGAGCATCTTCTTGTCGACCGGCTCCAGCCGGCCGCCGCCATGCGGCGTCGTTGCGGAATATCCCCAGCACGCGGTGCTTGGGATGATCGATGATCTTGATGACGCGGCCGCGGTGGCGGATGCCGTTGTCTTCTTCGGTTTCCTCCACATGCAGCAGCACGCGGTCGCCGATGCCGGCGGCCTCATGGGGCCGCGCCTTGCGCGGGGTGTGAATGCGGATTTTCGGTGCGGCCCCGTGCGCCTCCTCGTCCCATTCGTCGGGGGTGGCGATGAGTTCGCCATCGCTATCGCGCGCGGTCACGTCGGCCAGCACGGTGGAGGGCAGGGTGCCGGCGTGATGCAGCTTTTTGTGCCGCTTCTCGACCGCGCCTTCGTCGGCGAGTTCGCGCAACATGCGCTTGAGTTCGGCGCGCATGGCGTTCTTGAGGCCGAAGGCGCGGGCGATCTCGCGGGTGCCGACTTTGCCGGGCCGCTTGCCGATGAAGGCGAGAATGTCAGCCTTGGAGGGGAGGGAGGGTGTTCGTTTGGTTGGTTTGTTCAAAATAGATTTTCCTGCGCCAACTAAACGGCGCGCGTTGAAAAGAATGTAATGATTGAAACGAAGCTTCGCTAGCTACTCGGCGGCGGTCGCCTTGGTGCGGCGTGCCGGTTTAGCGTGGGCTGCAACCGCGGCTGCCTTCTTTGGTTTGGCGGCGGCGGGTTTCTTCGGTTTGGCAGCGGGTGAGGCCGCGACCTTGCCGGAGGCGGTCTTGCGGCCGGCGGCGCGGCGGCCTTTGGGCGAATTGCCCATCATGGCCGCGCGGGCGTCGAGCAGGACCACCGCTTCGTCGAGCGTCACCGTATCGGGCGTCTTGTCGCCGGTGAGCGTGGCGTTGACGCCGTTATGGCTGACATAGGGCCCGTAGCGGCCGTTCTTGACGACGATCGGACCGCCCTTGTCGGGATGCTCGCCCAGCACCTTGCCGGGATCGGCGCCAAAGCGCCGGCCCTTTTTCGGGTTGGCGATCTTGTCGGCGATCAGGTGCATCGCGCGGTTGAGGCCGACGGTGAGAACATTGTCGCCGTCTTCCAAGCTCGCGTAGACCTTGCCGTGCTTGACGTAAGGCCCGAAGCGTCCGACGCCGGCCAGGATCGGCTCGCCGTCTTCCGGCGATAAGCCGACTTCGCGCGGCAGCGCGAGCAGCGCCAGCGCCTTTTCGAGATCGATGTCCTCGGGCGCCACGCCCTTCGGCAGGCTGGCGCGCTTGGGCTTCTCCGGCGCGGGCGTTTCGGACCTTTTGCGCCCTTCTTGGCGCTTTTCGACCGGCGCCTGTTCGCCGAGTTGCAGATAGGTCCCGAAACGTCCGCCGCGAATTGTGACTTCGAGATTGGTGACCGGGTCGACACCGAGCACTTTGGTGCTCTGGACGCCGCCAGCGCCCGGCGTCATCTGCCGGGTGAAGCGGCATTCCGGATAATTCGAGCAGCCGATGAAGGCGCCGAAGCGTCCCACTTTAAGCGACAGCTTGCCGGTGCCGCAGTGCGGGCATTGCCGCACGTCGCCGCCGTCGGTGCGCGCCGGAAAGATATGCGGCTCGAGCAGATCGTTGAGCGCGTCGAGCACCTGGGTGATGCGCAGTTCCTTGATCTCGTTGACCGCGCCGATGAAGCCGACCCAGAACTCCTGCAGCACTTCCTTCCAGTTGATCTCGTTGTTGGAAATGCGGTCGAGCTTTTCTTCGAGCGAGGCGGTGAAATCGTATTCGACGTAGCGCGCGAAGAAGCTTTCCAGGAAGCCGACGACGACGCGGCCCTTGTCTTCGGGCATCAGCCGCTTCTTGTCGATGCGCACATAGCCGCGGTCTTGCAGCACTTGCAGCACCGAGGCGTAGGTCGAGGGCCGGCCGATGCCGAGCTCTTCCATGCGCTTGACCAGCGCGGCTTCGGAAAAGCGCGGCGGCGGTTCGGTGAAATGCTGCGAGGCTTCGATCGCCTGTTTGGTCAGCGTCTCGTTTTCCGACATCGCGGGCAGGCGGCGCGACTCTTCGTCCTCGTCGGCTCTCGTCGTGGCCTTCCTGATAGAGCGTGAGGAAGCCGTCGAACTTCACCACCTGGCCGGTGGCGCGCAAGTCGATGATGCGCGCCGCCGGACTTTGGCGGCGATATCGACGGTGGTGCGTTCGAGTTCGGCGGATTCCATCTGGCTGGCGACCGCGCGATTCCAGATCAGCTCGTACAAACGCGCCTGATCGCGGTCGACGATATTTCGCGACCTGGTCGGGCGTGCGGTGGGGGTCGGTCGGGCGCACCGCTTCGTGCGCCTCTTGCGCGTTCTTCGACTTGTTCTGATAGGTGCGCGGCGCGCCCGGCACGTATTCCTTGCCGTAATTCTTGCCGATCATCGCGCGGATATCGGCGATCGCTTCCGGCGCCATGTCGATGCCGTCGGTGCGCATATAGGTGATGAGGCCGGTGGTCTCGCCGTCGATCTCGACGCCTTCGTAAAGACGCTGCGCCAGGCGCATGGCGATCGCGGGCGCAAAGCCGAGCTTGCGGCTGGCCTCCTGCTGCATGGTCGAGGTGGTGAACGGCGGCGGCGGATTGCGCCGCGCGGGCTTTGCCTCGACCGAGGCAACGGTAAACGCGGCCGCTTCGAGCGCTTGCTTCAGATCGTCGGCCTGCTTGCCGGAGCCGATATCGAGGCGCTGGATTTTCTGCCCGTCGGCGCCGACCAGGCGCGCTTCGAAGCTTTCGCCGCGCGGCGTCGCCAGCTTGGCGACGATCGACCAGTATTCCTTGGCGACGAATTTCTCGATCTCCAGCTCGCGGTCGCAGACCAGCCGCAGCGCCACCGATTGCACGCGGCCGGCCGAGCGCGCGCCCGGCAGCTTGCGCCAGAGCACCGGCGAGAGCGTGAAGCCGACCAGATAATCGAGCGCCCGGCGCGCCAGATAGGCGTCGACCAGCGCGCTCGTCGATGGCGCGCGGGTGCTTCATCGCCTCGGTCACCGACTGCTTGGTGATCGCATTGAAGACGACGCGCTCGACCGTTTGGCCCTTCAGCGCATGCTTTTCGTTAAGGGCTTCCAGCACGTGCCAGGAGATCGCCTCGCCCTCGCGATCGGGGTCGGTGGCCAGGATCAGGGTGTCGGCCTTCTTCAGGGCGTGGGCGATGTCGTTGACGCGCTTCTGCGACTGGGGGTCGACCTCCCAGAGCATCTTGAAATTATTGTCGGGATCGACCGATCCGTCCTTGGCCGGGAGGTCCCGGATATGGCCAAAGGACGCCAGGACCTCGTAGCCGGGGCCCAGGTACTTATTGATCGTCTTCGCCTTGGACGGCAACTCGACAACGACAACTTTCATGAGAATCCAATAGGTTATCCGCCAAAATCGACGCGATTCCAGGCGGAATCGACCGCTTGCTTTGGCCGGAACATGGTGAAGGCACCCCTTACTGTCAAATAAGGGTTGCCAGCAAAACCTTTATGAACAGCCAATTCGGGCATGAAAGAGACCGGATCTGCGCCCCAATACAACCTATAGGATGTATTTTATTAAAAAAGCAATTAAAAGATTACTATTCAAATCAGACTGTGTATTTTCGCGGTTGGGAACCCGCGCCATGGCCGACCAAAACCGCCTCAGGCGAAACCGGCAACCGCACAGTGGTAGCCAATTACGTGGCGACCATGTCGGCCGATCTCGCCACCATGGCGCGGCGGAGCGGCCTCGACACCCTCGGCTACCTGCTCGAAATGGTCCGCCTCGAGGCCGAAAGCGTCAAACCCGCCACACGGCCAAAACGGCGGACGTTGATTACGGCAGCCTTGACGCCGAGCTTTTCCAGAAACGCCGCGGTCGGATTGCCGTCCGGCAGCATGCCGAGCTTGGCCTGTTCGGCGCGGATATTGTCGCGCAGGTCGAAAGTCAATATGTCCTTCGAAGTCGAGCACCTTGTAGCCGAGCGCGGACAATTTTTTCTGCAACGCGATGCGCGCGTCGCGCGAGAGCGGGCGGTCGTCGGCCGGCCAGGCCGCCTTGATCGGCGGCCCGCCATTCATGCGGTCGGCGAGGTGGCCGACCGCGATCGCATAGGCATCGGAGTTGTTGTACTCCTTGAGCACGGCGTAATTCTCCGTCGCGATGAAAGCCGGGCCGTTGGCGCCGCTCGGGAAAAACAAAATGCCCGGGCCGGACGGCGGGAACGGCTTGCCGTCGGCGCGGCGCACGCCGAGCTTCGCCCATTCCGCGAAGCTGCCGCGGCTGCTGCATATAGTCGAAGCCCTTCGGCACGCTGACCTCGAAGCCCCAGGGCAGGCCGTGCTTCCAATGTCTCCTTGTGAGATAGTTGGCGGTCGAGCCGAGCACGTCCGGCACATTGCTCCAGATGTCGCTCTTGCCGTCGCCGGAAAAATCGATGGCATAATCGACGACGTTGGTCGGCATGAACTGGGTCTGGCCCATGGCGCCGGCCCATGAGCTGACCATCTTGTCGCGCGCGAAATGGCCGTCCTGCATGATGCGCATGGCGACGAGCAGTTCGTTGCGGAAATAAGGATGCCGGTAGCGCACAAAGCCAAGCGTGGCGAGCGAACGGAACACGTCCCAGCGATCCTTCTCGGCGCCGTAATCGGTCTCGATGCCCCACAGCGCGATCAGCACCCAGCGCTCGACGCCGAATTTCTTTTCCACCGCGTCGAAGGTCTTCGCCCATTCCTTGGCCTTGCGCTGGCCGTTGGCGATGCGGCCGCGCGAACGCGATCGTCGTTGACATAGGCGCCGACCGGCTTGCCGTATTCCGGCTGGCGCTTGGTGGCCGCGATCACGCGCGGATCGGGCGTCACGCCTTTGCAGGGCGAGATCGAAAGTGGCGCGCGTGATGCCCTTGGCCTGCGCGTCCGGCCACAGCGCGGCCTCGAAGGCGGCGAAGGATTGCTCCTGCGCGTGCGCCGGCGACCAACAGAGCGCGAGAAGTATTGCCAGGATGCGCAAAGCGGCGGAATGAACATGCGTTGCGAGCCTTTCGGTGTCGCGATTCGTATCGCATCTTATAGCAGCGACACCAAACTGCCGCCGTGGCGCTCCAGCCGGCCGGCGATTTCGAGTTCCAACAGCACCGTGCGCACGATCGCCGGCGAGGTGCGCGACAGCCGCACCAGATCGTCGATCGAAACCGGCGTCGGCCCGAGCAGGCCGATGATGCGGGCGCGCTCGTCCTCGCCGGGCTCGACGTCGAGCGGCCCCGGAACTTCGGGCGTGGGCTCCTGCGCCGGCAGGTCGAAGCCGCGCCCCAGGATCGGCTCCAGCACCGCGATCACGTCGGCCGCTTCGGTGACCAGCGTGGCGCCCTGCTTGAGCAGCCCGTTGGTTCCCTCCGCGCGCGGATCGAGCGGGGAGCCGGGCACCGCGAACACTTCGCGGCCCTGCTCGCCGGCGAGCCGCGCGGTGATCAGCGAGCCGGAGCGGCGCGCCGCCTCCACGATCACCACGCCGACGCGAGAGCCCCGAGATCAGCCGGTTGCGGCGCGGAAAGTCGCGCGCGCGCGGCTCCCAGGCGAGCGGCATTTCCGAAACGGCGGCGCCCTCGGCGAGGATCGCTTCCAACAGATCGCTGTGCTCGGCCGGATAGATCCGGTCATGGCCGCCGGCCAGCACCGCGATGGTGCCGGTCGCGAGGCTGGCGCGATGCGCGGCGGCGTCGATGCCGCGCGCCAGCCCCGACACGGTGCCGAAGCCGGCCTCGCCCAGATCGCGCGCCAGCCGCTCGGCGAATTTGACGCCGGCCGCCGAGGCATTGCGCGAGCCGACGATGGCGACCAGCGGCCGCGTCAGCACGGCGAGCTTGCCGCGCACCGCCAGCAGCGGCGGCGCGTCGTCGATCATCTGCAGGCGCGGCGGATAATCCGGCTCGCCGAGCGCGACGAAATCGATGCCGCGCGACGCGCCGCCTTCAATTCGGCCTCGGCATCTTCGCGCGAACAGATGCGCGCCGGCGCCGAAGCGCCGCCGCGGCGGGCGAGCGCGGGCAGGCCGCCAGCGCGGCGCGCGCGCCGCCATAATGATTGACCAGGTCGCGGAAGGTGCGCGGACCGATATTGTCGGTGCGGATGAGGCGCAACCAATCGAGCCGCTGCTCCTCGCTCAGTCGAACCCGTTCGCTCAACGCTCGCCCCCGCCAACGATTGCGGCCCGTCACAGCCTACAACCCCGAGTCGCGGCGGGCGAGGGCCCAAAGCAAATGTTGCAAAATTGCCGCTAAACCGGCACATATAGCGCCCGCGGGCGCATCGCGCCGCCCGGGATTCCGCGTATTGAGGGGCGTCGCTGCAATGGCCAGTCGAGCGTTCAGGGTCGTCCTGATCAAGCCATCGCATTACGACAGGGACGGATACGTCATCCAATGGCGGCGTTCGACGCTGCCGTCGAACAGCCTTGCCAGCGTCTATGGCCTGGTCGAGCAGTGCGCCCGCGAGCGCGTGCTCGGTCCCGATGTCGACATCGAGATCGAAGCCTGCGACGAGTGCAACACCGTCGTCGATGTCAAAGGAGTGGCCAAGCGAATCCGCGCCGCCGGCGGCGGCATGGTCGGCCTGATCGGCGTGCAGTCGAACCAATATCCGCGCGCGCTCGATCTCGGGCGTCAGTTCCGCAAGCTCGGACTGCCGGTCGTCATGGGCGGCTTTCATGTCAGTGGCTGCATTTCCATGCTGCCGACATTACCGGCCGACCTGCAGGATGCGCTTGACCTCGGCATCCATCTTTTCGCGGGCGAGGCCGAGGGCCACATGGCCGAAGTGCTACGCGATGTCGCGCATGGAACGGCGAAGCCGATCTACAAATATCTCGATGACCTGCCGGAGATGGCCGCCGCGGTACATCCGATCCTGCCGCGCGAGGTGGTCACGCGGGTGGCCGGGCATTACTCGAGCTTCGACGCCGGACGCGGCTGCCCGTTCCAGTGCAGCTTCTGCACCATCATCAACGTGCAGGGGCGCAAGTCGCGCTATCGCACGCCGGATGATGTCGAGGCGATCGTGCGGGCCAATGCCGCCCAAGGCGTCACGCGCTTCTTTGTGACCGACGACAATTTCGCGCGCAACCGCAACTGGGAGCCCATTCTCGACCGCCTGATCGAATTGCGCGAGCGGGAGAAATTCAAGATCCGCCTCATCCTCCAGGTCGATACGCTGTGTCACCGCATTCCCGGCTTCATCGAGAAAGCGGCGCGCGCGGGCTGCAACGCCGTGTTCATCGGGCTCGAGAACATCAATCCCGAATCCCTGATGGGCACCAAGAAGCGGCAGAACAAGATCTGGGAATATCGCGAGATGCTGCTCGCTTGGCGAAGCCAGAAGGTCATGACCTATGCCGGCTACATTCTCGGCTTCCCGACCGACACGCCGGAGTCGATCGCGCGCGACATCGAGATCATCAAGAAAGAGCTGCCGATCGATTTGCTGGAGTTCTTCTATCTGACGCCGCTGCCGGGCTCGGAGGACCACAAGAATCTGTACATGCGCGGGGTGCCGATGGATCCCGACATGAACAAATACGATCTGGAGCACGCCTGCACCGCGCATCCGCTGATGTCGAAGGAAGCCTGGATGCGCACCTATGCTGATGCGTGGACGCGCTACTACACCGACGAACACGTCGAGACCATATTGCGCCGTGCCGTGGCAAGCGGTCTCAATCCAACCAAGATATTGGATGCGATGATGATCTTTTCGGGTTCGTCGCGGATCGAAGGCGTGCATCCGCTCCAGTTCGGGATCGTCCGGCGCAAGGTGCGCACCCAGCGGCGTTACGGAATGCCGATCGTCAATCCGCTCGTATTCTATCCTTGGCGCGCCTTCGATTTTCTCAAAGTGGCGGCGCAATGGCTACGGCTCATGCGGCGCTATCGCCGCATGATGGCGCGCGTCGTCGCGGACCCCGCCGCGCGCAGCTATATCGATGAAGCAATGCGCCCGTATGCCGGAAGAAACGAGCCAGATCACCTGGTCGAAATATTTGCCGACAAGATTCCGCACACCCACGGCGCGCCGGTGCGCGCCGCGGTCGCCGGCTAGGCCGCCGAAGAGCGCCCGATCCGGCTTTCGGTGCCGTGCGATGCAGCCGCGCGATATTGGCGCGGTGCATGATCCAGAACAGCGCGCTCAGCAGCAGAAATAACGCGGCGGCGCTCGGCTGGCCCAGCAGCCACAGCGCCAGCGGGGTGAGCGCGCTGGCGACCAAGGCGGCGAGCGAGGAGTAGCGGCTCAACGCCGCGACCGCGAGCCAGATGGCGCAGAAGATCAGCGCCGCCGGCCAATAGAGACCGATCAGCACGCCGATATAGACGGCGACGCCCTTGCCGCCTTTGAACTTGAGCCAGACCGGAAACAGATGGCCGAGGAAGGCGCCCAGCCCTGCGACGAGCGCCGCATCGGGCGCCGCATAATGCGCGGCGAGCAGAACCGCGGCGGTGCCCTTGAGCGCGTCGCAAGCAAGCGTCGCGGCGGCGAGGCCCTTCTGCCGGTGCGCAGCACATTGGTGGCGCCGATATTGCCGGAGCCGATGGCGCGGATGTCGGGCCCGCCGGCCGCGCGCGTCAGGATCAGCCCGAACGGGATCGAGCCGAGCAGATAGCCGAACGACGAAAGCGAGCGCGTAGGTCATACGTATTCGTAGACGGTGCGGCCGGCGACGATGGTGCGCACCACGCGGCCGGTCAGCGGGCTTCATCGAACGGCGTGTTCTTGCATTTCGATTTGAGCTCGGCCGCATCGAGCACCCAGGGCATGTCGGTATCGACGACGATGACGTCGGCCGGCGCGCCGCTCTTGCAGCGTGCCGCCGGGCAGGCCGAGCAATTCGGCCGGCCGCGTCGACATCGCGCGCAGCAAGGTCATCAGGTCGATCTCGCCGGAATGCACCAGCCGCAAGCCGGCGACGAGCATGGTCTCCAGCCCGATCGCGCCGGGGGCGGCTTCCGCGAACGGCAGGCGCTTGGTCTCCACGTCCTGCGGATTGTGATCCGACATCACCATGTCGATCAGGCCGCTCGCCAGCGCCTCGACCAGCAGCTTGCGGTCGTCCTCGGCGCGCAACGGCGGCGACAGTTTCAGAAAGGTGCGATAGGGCCCGATGTCGTTTTCGTTGAGCGTGATGTGATTGATCGAGCACGAGGCGGTGACGTCGAGGCCGGCATCCTTGGCGCGGCGCAGCACCTCGAGCGATTCCGCGCAGGTGATCGAGGCCGCGTGATAGCGCCCGCCCGACAGCGCGACCAGCCGGATGTCGCGCTCGAGCATGACCGTTTCCGCCGCCTTCGGAATGCCGAGCAGGCCGAGGCGCGCGCCGAATTCGCCTTCGTTCATCACGCCGTCGCCGATCAGGTCCGGGTCCTCGGTGTGATGCACGATCAGCGCGTCGAAATCGTTGGCGTAGGTGAGCGCGCGCCGCATCACCTGCGCATTGGTCACGCTCTTGTCGCCGTCGGTGAAGGCGACCGCGCCGGCCGCCTTCGAGCAGGCCGATCTCGGTCATCTCCTTGCCTTCGAGCCCCTTGGTCAGCGCCGCCATCGGATGCACGTGCACGATCGCGGTGTCGCGCGCGCGCGCGCAGCACGAAATCCACCGTCGCCGGATCGTCGATCACCGGCGAGGTGTTGGGCTGGCAGATGATGGTGGTGACGCCGCCGGCGGCGGCGGCCTGGCTGGCGGAGGCGAAGGTCTCGCGATGGCCGGCGCCGGGCTCGCCGATGAAGGCGCGCATGTCGATGAGGCCGGGCGCGACCAGCTTGCCGCGGCAATCGACGACGTCGGTGCCTTCCGGCACGCCGGCGGCGCCGATGCCCTTCTTGGCTTCGCGGATGATGCCGTCGGCGATCAGCAGGTCGCCGACGATATCGAGATCGCGCGACGGATCGACGATCCGGGCGTTGGCGAGCAGGATCGGGCGGCGGTCAGACAGCATCATGTCACGCATTCGGCAGATTCCGCGACAAAGCTTCCAGCACGGCCATGCGCACCGCCACTCCCATTTCGACCTGTTCGCGGATCAGCGACTGCGCGCCGTCGGCGACGATCGAGTCGATCTCGACGCCGCGGTTCATCGGGCCCGGATGCATGACCAGCGCGCCGGGCTTGGCGTAGCGAGCTTCTTTTCGTCGAGGCCGTAATAGTGGAAATATTCCGACACCGACGGCACGTAGGAGCCGTTCATGCGCTCGCGCTGCAGGCGCAGCATCATCACGATGTCGGCGCCGTTCAGGCCCTCGCGCATGTCGCGCGCGACTTCGACGCCGAAGTGCTCGATGCCGGGCGGCAGCAGAGTGGAGGGCGCGACCACGCGCACGCGCGCGCCCATGGCGTTGAGCAGGATGATGTTGGAGCGGGCGACGCGCGAATGCAGGATGTCGCCGCAGATCGCCACCAGCAGGCCTTCGATGCCGCCCTTGTTGCGGCGGATGGTGAGCGCGTCGAGCAGCGCCTGCGTGGGGTGCTCGTGCGAGCCGTCGCCGGCATTGATCACCGAGCAGTCGAGCTTGCTCGCCAGCAGTTCGACCGCGCCGGAGGCGTGATGGCGCACCACCAGGATGTCGGGATGCATGGCGTTGAGCGTGATCGCGGTGTCGATCAGCGTCTCGCCCTTGCGCATGGACGACGAGCCGGTCGACATGTTCATCACGTCGGCGCCCAGCCGCTTGCCGGCCAGCTCGAACGAGGACTGGGTGCGGGTGGAGGCTTCGAAGAACAGATTGATCTGGGTGCGGCCGCGCAGCGAGGTGCGCTTCTTTTCGACCTGACGATTGAGTTCGACGAATTCCTCGCCGAGGTCGAGCAGGCCGGAAATCTCCTCGCGGGAAAGCCCTTCGATCCCCAACAGATGCCGTTGGTTGAGGACGAACGAGGATTTCGGCGCAATGTTCATTAAAGGCAGGTCTATAGGCGGAACCAGGTTCCCGGCAAGGCCCGATGCGGAACGGTCCACACAGAAGCGTTATCGCGCGAGCGCGGTTAACGGAACGTCCGGCGACGGCAGGTGTTGACTGACAGGACACGGCGTCGTCGCCGGAACCGGTTTCGCTGCGGCGGAACCGCAAACGCCGGAGGCCGGACGAACACCGTGAACGCCCGCATGCGGGCGACAGAACGGAGATGAACCATGAGAACGCTTTCGAAATATGCGGCAGCCGCGACCCTCGCCGGCGCGCTCGCGCTCGCCGCGGCGACGCCGAGCCAGGCGCGCTGGCACGGCACGTGGCACACGGCGCCGCGGCGATCGGCTTTGGCGCCGGCGCGCTGGTCGGCGCGGCCGCGGCCAGCGCGGCCTATCAGCGGCTATTACGGCTATGACTACTACGGCCCGGACTACGCCTACGCGCCGGGCCGCTATGAGTCCTACGCCTACGAACCGGCGCCAGCTATGTCAGCGGCAGTACCGCGGCAACTATGCGCCGGCGTGCGCGATCGACCGGGCGGCCGGATCGCACGCTCTGCTGCCGGCGATCGGCAACTTCGGTCGTGCGACTAACAGCGACGATGACGACGCGAGAGGGCGGGCCGTCGGGCCCGCCCTTTTCGCTATTTCGCTCGAGCCGCGCCGAGGCGATCGAGCGCGCCTTGCAGGATATAGGCGGCGGCGTGCTGGTCGATCACTTCGGCGCGCTTGCGCGGCTCATGTCGGCCGCGATCAATTCGCGCTCGACCGCGGCGGTGGACAGCCGCTCGTCCCACAGCGCGATCGGCAGTCGCGTGAGCTTGGCGAAATTGCGCGCGAAGGCGCGGGTCGATTGCGCGCGCGGGCCCTCCGAGCCGTCCATGTTGACCGGCAGGCCGAGCACGAAGCCGACGGCGGCGCGCTCGGCGGCGAGCGCCAGCAGGCGGCGCGCATCGGCGGTGAAATTCTGTGCGCGCGATGGTCTCGACGCCGGTCGCCAGCTTGCGGTCGGGATCGCTCGACGGCGACGCCGATGGTCTTGGTGCCGAGATCGAGGCCGATCAGCGCGCCGCGCGCGGGCAGATGCTCGGCGGCTTCGACGAGGGGCAGGATGACGGCCATTTTCAGGGCACCATGCCCGGCGGCAGCGCCGCCGCGTGCGCGGCGATCTCGCCCGCGGTGGTGAACCAGACCTTCTCGTCGGCCTTGCGCGCGATGTGGTTGAGCGCGCGCGCCAGATGCTTGAAGCGGTGCGGCTGGCCGACGATGTAGGCATGCAGCGCGATGCCCATCACCAGCGGGCGCTTGGCGCATTCGGCGTGCAGCACGTCGAAGGCATCGACGATCATGTCGGCGAAGTCGGCGCCCTCGCGCTTGCGCGCGACGATCTGCGGAATGTCGTTGAGCTCCTGCGGGTAGGGCACCGACAGGATGCGGCCGTTGCGCGTCTTCATCCAGATCGGCTGGTCGTCGTGGCACCAGTCGAGCAAATAAGTGTAGCCGGCTTCCTGCAGCAGATCGGGCGTGACGCGGCGACTGCGAGATCCAGGGCCCGAGCCAGCCGCGCGGGCGCGCGCCTGAATGTTTTTCGATCGCGGCGGTGGTCTCCGCGATCAGCGCGCGTTCGTCGTCTTCGCTCAGCGTGCCCTGGCGCTCGGAATTGCTGCGGCCGTGGCCGACGATCTCGGCGCCGGGAAAAGCCGCGACCGCCTGCGGCGCGTGCGTCATACATTGCGCATTGACCAGGAGCGACACCGGCAGCTTCAGCTCGGCGAACAAATCGGCCAGGCGGAACACGCCGACGCGGTTGCCGTAGTCGCGCCAGGCATAATTGAGCACGTCGGGCGGCGGCCCGCCGGGCGCCAACTCGGCGCCGAGCCCTTCGCCGAACGAGAACCATTCGAGATTGAGCGCGATATAGACCGCCAGCCGCTTGCCGCCCGGCCAGTCGTAGAGCGGCCGCTCGGCGATCGGCGAGTAGGGGTAGCGGTCGTGGCGGCGGGGCGGGGCTCATGGGACGATCGTACCGTGTCGCGCCGTCTTTCTTAATCCCTGCCTACAAGCCGGAACGATGTGCGCTCATCGCCCGTATTCTTACCGGCGCCGCGGCCCGCCGTCGTCGTCTGCCCGGGCTATCGGCGGGCATTCCTTTCCGCCCCCTCGGCAAAGCGAGGGGATGGACGCGCCGAGCGGCGCATCCTATTCAGTCTCACGCCTTGCGGCGCATGCACCTCGTGGCGACAGGCGCTGGCGCCTCTCGGCGCGCCATCGCGGCGCTCTTCCGGCCCCGGGCCGTCGCTTTCCCGAGCGCTTAGCGTGCCACCGGGTCTTCGCGCCATCCTCTGATCGGGGCTCGCTTCGCCAGCTCCTTCGTCCGTGCCGGCTCCGTCGCGAGCCCCTCGCAGGCAGCTCCCTAGTGGCGGCCGGACGGCGATCCCAGGGCCGCCCGGGAGCGGGGTTACGGCGCAGCCACCGCCCGCGGGCGCCGCATCCGTTGCTCCATCTTCAATGACGCCTCGACGAAGACGCCCTCAGTGAACCGGCCGCGCCGTCATGATAAAGCCGCGCCGAGCGAGCGAGGATAAGTTCTCACGACATTGTGATTATAGTCCTAGCGGTTGCGCCGCCGCGGTCCGCGCTTTATCTCTTGACCGACCGCCATCCGCAGGAGTCGCCGCCATGCACACCCATTCGATCGAGCCCTGGCAGCACCCCCACGTCTTCCTCGGCGCCAAGCACGACCGGCACGAGCGGCGCACCTGGTTCGTGGTCGCGCTCACCGCCGCCATGATGGTGGCGGAGATCGTCGGCGGCACCATTTTCGGCTCGATGGCGGTGGTGGCCGACGGCTGGCACATGTCGACCCATGCCGGCGCGCTCGCCATCGCGGCGCTCGCCTACCGCTTCGCGCGCCGCCACGCGCGCGATCGCGCGCTTTACCTTCGGCACCGGCAAGGTGGGCGAACTGGCGGCGTTTTGCAGCGCCGTGATCCTCGCCATGATCGCCGCGGCGATCGGCTACGAGGCGGTGACGCGGCTGTTCGCGCCGGTGCCAATCCATTTCGCGGAGGCGACCTGGCTGGCGGCGGTCGGCCTTGGCGTCAATCTCGCCAGCGCCTGGCTGCTGTTCGACAAGGATCATCATCATGCGCACACGATCACGGCGCACGACGCATGATGACGACCATGCGCATCACCATCACCACGGGCACGATTCCAATATCCGCGCGGCTTACGTGCACGTGCTGGCCGACGCCATGACCTCGGTGCTGGCGATCGTCGGCCTGCTGGCCGGGCGCGTTCTACGGCTGGGTGTTCATGGACCCGCTGATGGCGCTGATCGGCGTCGGCGTGATCCTGAGCTGGTCGTTCGGGCTGATGCGCACGTCCGGCACGGTGCTGCTCGACATGGTGCCGGACCGCCATCTCGCCGGCGCCATCCGCAAGCGGCTCGAGATCGACGGCGACCGGGTGAGCGACCTGCATCTGTGGCGGCTCGGGCCCGGCCATGCCGGCCTGATCGCGGCGGTGGTGTCCGACCGCCCGCAGGCGCCGTCATTCTATAAGCGCCGGCTCGCCGGCATCGCGGGCCTGTCGCATGTGACCATCGAGGTGCATGCTTGCGAGGACCACGAGCGCAGCGCAGAGCGGCGTAGCGATTGCGAGGCGCAAACGGCCCTCTGCTATACGCGAGCTGCATCTCCTTGAGGTTTCCATGTCCGTCGACGCCGACACCGTCCGCCGCATCGCGCATCTGGCGCGCATCGCCGTCGCCGAGAGCGAGGTGGAGAATCTGCACGCCGAGCTCAACGCCATGCTCGCCTTCGTCGAGCAGCTGCAGGAGGTGAACGTCGAGGGCGTCGAGCCGATGACCTCGGTGACGCCGATGGCGATGAAGAAGCGGCCGACGTGGTCACCGACGGCGGCGACGCCGAGGAGATGCTCAAGAACGCGCCGCAGAGCGAGGATAATTTTTACTCGTGCCGAAGGTGGTGGAATGATGGCGAACGCATCATTCGACCATCCCCGGGCGAGCACCGCGAGACCCGATGGCATCTCGTGCATAAGACGTGGATGGCCGGGTCACAGGCCTCGCTCATGACGGAGTAATAATGTGCATCGCCTGTGAGATGAGCTTCTGGAACATGATCGACGCGCTGCCGCCGGAGGCGCCGCGAGCGGATCCGTGCGCGAGCACGGCCGCGCGCTTTGCCTGCGACGCGCCCGCGGACGAGCCGCCGCCCGCCGCGCCAGCCGGATGAGCGCAAATCGAGTGAAAAGCCGTGAGTGACTTGAATTCGCTCACCTTGGCGCAAGCGCGCGACGGGCTGAAGAAGAAGACCTTCTCCGCCGTCGAATTGGCCGACGCGCATCTCGCGGCCATGGAGAAGGCGCGCGCGCTCAACGCCTATGTGCTGGAGACGCCGGAGCGCGCTTCCGCGATGGCGAAGGCCGTCCGACGCGCGCATCGCGCGCCGGCAAGGCCGGGCCGCTGGAAGGCATTCCGCTCGCCATCAAGGACATGTTCTGCACCGAAGGCGTGCGCACGACGGCGTGCTCGCACATCCTCGACAATTTCGTGCCGACCTACGACTCGACCGTGACCGCGAATCTGTGGCGCGACGGCGCGGTGCTGCTGGGCAAGACCAACAACGACGAGTTCGCCATGGGCTCGTCGAACGAGACCTCGCATTTCGGGCCGGTGATCTCGCCGTGGCGGCGGAAGGGCGCCAACACGCCGCTGGTGCCGGGCGGCTCGTCGCGGCGGCTCGGCGGCGGCGGTGGCGGCGCAATTGTGCCTGGGCGCCACCGGCACCGACACCGGCGGCTCGATCCGCCAGCCGGCGGCCTTCACCGGCACCGTCGGCATCAAGCCGACCTACGGCCGCTGCTCGCGCTGGGGCATCGTGGCGTTCGCCTCCTCGCTCGATCAGGCCGGCCCGTTCGCGCGCACCGTGCGCGACGCCGCGATCCTGCTGCGCTCGATGGCCGGGCCCGATGCCAAGGACACCACCTGCGCCGATCTGCCGGTGCCGGATTACGAAGCGGCGGTCGGCAAATCGGTGAAGGGCCTGCGCATCGGCATTCCGAAGGAATACCGGCTCGACGGCATGCCGGCGGAGATCGAAAAGATCTGGCAGCAGGGCAGGGACTGGCTGAAGGCGGCGGGCGCCGAACTGGTCGAGGTGTCGCTGCCGCACACCAAATATGCGCTGCCGGCCTATTACATCGTGGCGACCGGCGGAGGCCTCGTCCAATCTCGCGCGCTATGACGGCGTGCGCTACGGCCTGCGCGAGCAGGCGAGCGACATCACCGACATGTATGAGCGCACCCGCGCCAAAGGCTTCGGCGCCGAAGTGCGCCGGCGCGTGATGATCGGCACCTATGTGCTGTCGGCCGGCTATTACGACGCCTATTATCTGCGCGCGCAGAAGGTGCGCACGCTGATCAAGCGCGACTTCGAGGACTGCTTCAAGGCCGGCGTGCACGCCATGCTGACGCCGGCGACGCCGTCGGCGGCCTTCGGCGCTCGGCGAGAAGGGCCAGGCCGATCCGGTCGAGATGTATTTGAACGACGTGTTCACGGTGACGGTGAACATGGCGGGCCTGCCCGGCATCGCGGTGCCGGCGGGGCTCGACGCGCAAGGGCCTGCCGCTCGGCCTGCAATTGATCGGCCGGCCGTTCGACGAGGAGACGCTGTTTTCGGCGGCTTCAGTGATCGAGCAGGCGGCGGGGCGGTTTACGCCGCAGGCGTGGTGGTGATCGCGCATGTTTGATGCCGATTTAATTCTGATCGGCGTCCGCGATCGGCGGCAGATCCTCGTCGCCGTTGATGACTGTTCTTGCCGCCCAGTTCGCCGCCGCTGAAGATAAAGATGATCGCCGCCAAGGCGACGAGGCCGCCGAGGATCGAGCCCGAAGAGTGCCGTTGCTCCTGGTTCATGCATGTTCGCTCTGCTGCGCGGTGCTGCAACGTCCGTCCCCTGTTCCTGCAACATCGCCATGCTGATGCAGACCGAATTCCGGCAACAGCTATGCAGAATTCGGGCAATTGTGGAAAGCCGGCTGGCCGCTTGCCGTGACGCCCCAAACCGGTAGGTCTAAACGATGAACGTGCAGAGCAAATCCGACAAGCTGATCAAAGGCGCGACCGGCGACTGGGAAGTCGTCATCGGCATGGAGGTGCATGCCCAGGTCACCTCCAAGTCGAAGCTGTTCTCCGGCGCCTCCACCGAATTCGGCGGCGAGCCCAACAGCCACGTCTCGCTGGTCGATGCCGCGATGCCGGGCATGCTGCCGGTGATCAACGAGGAATGCGTCAAGCAGGCGATCCGCACCGGGCTCGGGCTGAAGGCGAAGATCAATCTGAAATCGGTGTTCGACCGCAAGAATTATTTCTATCCCGACCTGCCGCAGGGCTACCAGATCAGCCAGTACAAATCGCCGATCGTGGGCGAGGGCGAGGTGATCGTCGATCTCGACGGCGGCGAGGCGGTCACCATCGGCATCGAGCGGCTGCATCTGGAGCAGGACGCCGGCAAGAGCCTGCACGACCAGCATCCGAACATGAGCTGCGATCGATCTCAACCGCTCGGGCGTGGCGCTGATGGAGATCGTGTCGAAGCCCGACCTGCGCTCGGCCGAGGAGGCCAAGGCCTTCCTCACCAAGCTGCGCTCGATCCTGCGCTATCTCGGCACCTGCGACGGCAACATGGAGGAGGGCTAGCCTGCGCGCCGACGTCAACGTCTCGGTGCGCAAGCCGGGCGCGCCGCTCGGCACGCGCTGCGAGATCAAGAACGTCAACTCGATCCGCTTCATCGGCCAGGCGATCGAGCACGAGGCGCGCCGGCAGATCGAGATCATCGAGGACGGCGGCACGATCGATCAGGAGACGCGGCTGTTCGATGCCGGGCAGGGGCGAGACGCGCTCCATGCGCTCCAAGGAAGAGGCGCACGACTACCGCTATTTCCCCGATCCCGATCTGCTGCCGCTGGAATTCGACGACGCCTATGTCGACGGCGCTCGAAGGCGCATCTGCCGGAGCTGCCGGACGAGAAGAAGGCGCGCTTCATGCGCGATTTTGCGCTCTCGGCCTATGACGCCGGCGTGCTGGTGGCCGAGCGCGAGACCGCCGACTATTTCGAGGCGGTGGCGAAGGGGCGCGACGCCAAGGCCGGCGGCCAACTGGGTGATCAACGAATTGTTCGGACGGCTCAACAAGGAGGGCAAGGACATCGCGTCCTCGCCGGTATCGCGCCGCGCAGCTCGGCGCCATCCTCGACCTGATCGCCGACGGCACGATTTCCGGAAAAATCGCCAAGGACCTGTTCGAGATCGTCTGGAGCGAGGGCGGCGACCCGCGCGCGATCGTCGAGCAGCGCGGCATGAAGCAGGTCACCGACCTCGGCGCGATCGAAAAGACGGTCGACGAGATCATCGCCAAGAATCCGGACAAGGTCGCCGACGCCAAGACCAACCCGAAGGCGATCGGCTGGTTCGTCGGCCAGGTGATGAAGGCGTCCGGCGGCAAGGCCAGCCCGCAGGCGGTCAACGAAATCCTGAAAAAGAAACTCGGACTCTGACGCGCGCGACGATCGCGCGCGTTGCATCCGATTTTGGGTGCAGTGCGGCAATTGTTCGCCGCGCATTCGCGCGCGTGAACAAAAATTTCGACGCGAAATGAGATCGGCGCGCGCATTCGCGTGAAAAATTTCCGCCGGTAACTGCGCGCGCCGCGAATCACTCGGCACTGATTCGCTCGTTTTTGATCGATTCCGGTCCGCGCGCGCCGTTTTGCGCGGCAAATTGTGAAAAAAATTTTTGCCTGTGCAGATGTCTGCGCTGCGCGCGATGTCGATGCAAAACTTAACGCGCATGCACGAAAATTTTTGTGTCGCGCGGCGACGACAACGCAATACCGTCGTTGCAAAAAGTCCTTATTTCATCGGGCTTTTTGCAATCTCGGCGAAATGCGTTCGACAATGCGCAACGCGTTCGTTGCGCGCGCTGTCGTGCTGCGCATGCGCGACGTTAACGACGTTGCAATGCGCGTCGCGCGCGCGCGGATACACACTTCGTTAAGTGGAGTCAGCTGTTTTTTTCATTGCGCTGTAGTAAACGGAGTGCAGTGCGTGTCGATCCGCGACCGTACTGATGCAGACATCCGCCATGTTTCATGGCTAGGAGGGCAGCAATGGCGAAACGTAGAAAGAAGAAGGCAGCGAAGAAGAAGAAGAAGCTCTAGTCTGACGCTTCTTCCCGATCTTCGGCCATAGCGTTTCGAAGATTGCGTCATACGGGCCGGTGCGCGTCATGGTGTGACGAGCGCAATGCGGTTGCTCCGCGGCGCCCCGGTTCCGATGACGACAGAGGGCGTCGGCGAGACTTCGAGTCTCGCCGACGCCCTCGGTATTTTTGCCGTTGACGATCGCGCGCAGCCGATAACGCGCGCGTTGCATTTGTTCAGCCGGCCGCCTTGAGGCGCTTGTTGCACGCGCTCCAATATTTCGGCCACTTCATTCCCTTCTCGATCTTGCCGGCGGCTTTGGCTTCCTTCCATTCGGCGCCGCATTTCTTCAGCCGCTCGCGCGCGGCGAGCTGACCCGGCGTCGGCGGCTTCTTCGTCTTGGCTTGCTTCTTTTCCGGCGCGGCCGGCTGCGTGGTCTGCGCCGCGGCGGTCTG
This sequence comes from uncultured Alphaproteobacteria bacterium, assembly GCA_963733315.1. GTDB lineage: Bacteria > Pseudomonadota > Alphaproteobacteria > Rhizobiales > Xanthobacteraceae > Pseudolabrys. Next base: position 23,148 of record CAVTCV010000020.1, read on the forward strand.
CGTCAGCGCGGCAGCGGCGCGGCGATCAGGCCGGCCGCCAGCAGGGCGGCGAACAATGGCTTTGTGACATGGAATCCCCCCGTTTGTTAGTGCTTGCAGGCCTCGCGGCCTGCAACCTGACGGCAACCAGAATAACCATCGGAGGTTGTATTCGTCCAGTATCGTGGCAGACGGGCGAAAATGCCGGCTGACGCTTTACGGTTGCGGTTTACCGCCGCCGGCCTTACGTCAGACGGCGATTTTCCGAAGTTTTATGGGCAGGGAGCAGGCAATGGCGCGTGCGAAGGCGAAACGGACCGCGAAATCGAAGCCGGCGGGCAAGGCGAAGACCAAGGCCAAAGCGGCCAAAAAATCGGCCAAAGCCGATCGAGCTCTATTACTGGCCGACGCCGAACGGCTTCAAGATTTCGATCATGCTGGAAGAGTGCGGGCTGCCCTACACCATGATCCCGGTGAACATTTCCAAGGGCGAGCAGTTCAAGCCGGACTTCCTGAAAATCTCTCCGAACAACCGCATGCCGGCGATCGTCGATCCGGACGGCCCGGGCGGGCGGCCGATCTCGATCTTCGAGTCCGGCGCCATCCTGCAATATCTCGGCCGCAAGACCGGCAAGTTCTATCCGCGCGACGAGCGCGCGCGCGTCGAGGTCGAGCAGTGGCTGTTCTGGCAGATGGGCGGCATCGGGCCGATGGCGGGGCAGGTGCACCACTTCAAGAATTACGCGGTGGAGACGCTGACCTACGCGATCAACCGCTACGTCAACGAGGTCAACCGGCTCTACGGCGTGATGAACATGCGGCTCAAGGACCGCGAATTCATCGCCGGCAAATATTCCATCGCCGACATGGCGATCGTCGGCTGGGCCAATGGCTGGGAGCGGCAGGGCCAGGACATCAACGAGTTTCCGCACTTCAAGCGCTGGCTCGAGACCATGAAGGCGCGCCCGGCGGTCCAGCGCGGCATGACGCTCGGCCTCGAGCTGCGCCAGGGCATCGACATGAAGGATCCCAAGGTGCAGGCGGTGCTGTTCGGGCAGCGCGCGCGCAGCGCTATAAAGAGGCCTGCGCCGGGCATTGTCGCCTGGGTGGTTAGTTACCGCTTACCCAGCGCGGTTAGCGCTTCCTCAACCGCGCCCGGCGGACGCTCGATTTAGCCCGGAAATACAGGGCTTTTTCGCATGTTGCGCGCGGCCGATGGCGCCGCGCATTCATCATTCGATTCATCGCAACGCTTAAACTGTCATTCAAATTTTCTCGCCTATGATCGCGCTGTTCGGACGGACAAGTTTTCGCCCGGCAACAGGGACGACGCGACCGGCCGCGGGGGCGGCCGGTCGCGATCAATGGGGAGGCCGAAATGGCTATCGAAATTGCGGCGGCGTACGCCGTCGAGCCCAAGGACGCGGACGGCTGCTTTGCGCTCGGCATGATCTATTCGGCCGGCGCGGGCGTCGCGGTCGATCTGATCGAGGCGCACAAGTGGTTCAACATCGCGGCCATGCGCGGGCACGCCGACGCGGCGCGGCTGCGCCGCGAAATCGCCGAGCAGATGGCCGACGCCGAGATCGGCCGCGCCCAGCGCGCGGCGCGCGATTGGCTCAAGAGCCATCCGCAGGCGCCGGTCGCCAGCGCCGGCCATTCGCGCCGCGGCTTGATCCGTTCACGTGCAGCGACGAAGCGCGCGAGCTCGGCGCGCAGCGTCGCGATCACGCTTCGCCCAGTCGCCGAGCGCGGGCTGACGGAACAGCCGCGCCTGCGGGTACCAGGGGCTGTGCTCGCCGGTTGAGCGTCCAGCGCCAGTCCGGCGCAAAGGGCAGCATCACCCAGACCGGCCGCCCGAGGCGCCGGCGAGATGCACCACCGAGGTATCGACCGAAATCGTGAGATCGGCGAGCGCGGCCAGCGCCGCGGTGTCGGCCATGTCGGCGAGTTCGCCGCCGAGATGGCGTGACGTTGGCATGGCGCGCCAGAAGCTCGGCGTCGTTGCGCGCGCAGCTCGCGCTGGATGCTCAGGAAGGAAACGCCGTCGAGCGCCAGCAGCGGTTCGAGCAGCTTGAGATCGATCGAGCGGTTGCGGTCATTGGCGTGGCTGGCATTGCCGGCCCAGGCCAGCGCGACGCGCTTGCCCGGCAGCGCCTCGATGCGCGGCGCGCCATTTGGCGAGGTGAGCCTCGTCGGCGCGCAGATAGGGGATGTCGGCGGGAATGTTTCCCGGCTCGGTCTTGAGCGCCAGCGGCAGGCTGCCGAGCGGACAATGCACGTCATAGGCGGGAAGCGTCTCGCCGCGCGCATGGCAGGCGGCGACGCCTTCGAGGCCCGCCAACAGGCTTTTCAATTCGGGCTGCACTTCGAGCACGACCGTCGCGCCGGCGCGCGCCAAGCAGCGGCGCATAGCGCGCGAACTGGATGGTGTCGCCCAGGCCCTGTTCGGCATGCAGCAGGATGGTCTTGCGCGCGAGCGGGTATTCGCCGAGCCAGAGCGGGCTGCCGTAGCCGCGGCGCGTGTCGCTCATGCCGGTGCGCTTCCAGCGCCATTCGTATTGCTCGAAGCCGCGGCGCAAGTCGCCGAGCGTGAGCAGGCTCAGCGCCCGATTGAAATGGGCGTCGGCATAATCCTTTTGCAGCGCGATCGCCTTGTCGAAGCTCTCGACCGCGTCGGCGTGCCGGTTGAGCGCTTGCAGCGCGCGGCCGCGATTATTCCAGGCCTGCACATGGTCGGGGGCAGCGGTGAGCGCGCGATCGAAGGCGGCGATGGCCTCGTCGTAGCGGCCGAGGTCGGAGAGCGCGTTGCCGCGATTGTAGAGCGCCGCCGGATGACCCGGCATCAGCGCCAAGGCGGCGTCGAAATCGGCGAGCGCCTGCTCGGTGCGGTCGAGCGTGGCGAGCGCGCGTGCCGCGGCTGAGCAGCGCGTCGGCATGGCGCGGATTGCGCGCCAGCACCTGCTCGAAACAGGCGAGCGCGTCCTGCGGGCGGCCAAGCGCGAGCAGCGCGTTGCCGCGATTATGCAGGGCATCCGGATCGCCCGGCCGCAACGCCAGCGCCTTGTCGAGGCAATCGAGCGCCTCGGCGTCGCGCTTGAGCGCGTGCAGCACGTTGGCGAGATTCATCCAGGCATCGGGCGCTTTGGCTGATTGATCTTGAGCGCGGCCGACATCAGCCGGTAGGCCTCGCCCATCTGGCCCGCTTGCGCCTTCACCAGCCCGAGCAGATGCAGCGCGTCGAAATTGTCCGGCGCCGCCTTGAGCACGCGCGCATACAGCTTCTCGGCCTCGCGCAGCCGGCCCTGCTGGTGCAGGGCGACGGCTTCCTGCATCGTCTGCGGCAGGTTGAAACGGGGATTGCTGCGCCATGGCGCGCGATAGGACCCCGGTTCATCCTGGCGTGCAAGCTCGGCCGGTTCTCAGTCCTCGCGACGCTTGCGCGCGCGCTTGGCGGGCCGCTCGGCGGGGCCGGTGTAGAACGAGTTGCGTTCGCAAAACCCGCCAATTCCGCTGACCGTCACCATGCATTGCTCGAAGGTCGAAAAGCCGCAATTCCGGCCGCCGTCGCCTCTGCCGCCATATTGCGCGCACCAGGGATATTCGATCGCCGCGGCAGGCCGGGCGAGGGCCGCCATGGCTGCGATGGCAACAGCGGCAAAGAGCGCCGGATTGAACCTGGTCATGGCTGTCGTCCCGATCGGAGGCAAGTCACACTGTGAGCGTTAACCCGGCGTCTGGCGCTTTAGTTCGGGCGGCGACAAAATTTTTTATGCGGCCCTGCGGCGCGCGCCGTCAGCTTTTCTGCACCCAGAATTGATACATGCTCTCAAAAATATCGGGGTATCGAGTCTCCAGCGCGTGCCAGCGGTCGAGATCGGTCATCGACGATCCGGCGAATTCGCTGCGGAATTTCTGCAGCGTGCGTTGGTCGACTTCGAAGCCGAGAAACCGCAATCCGTGCTCGCCGATGAAAGCCTTGATCGCAGGAATCGTCACGCGCTGTTCCTGCACGTGAAACAACATATCGCGACATTCGCTGGTGCTGAAGAAATCGTTGACGCGGGCGATTTTCTGCAACCGCGTCGCCAGCAGGTCCTGGCGGCAGCGCCGGATATCGGCAGGCGTCGAACGATAGCCGCGCTCGGCGATAAAGGCGCGCGCGGCCACCACGTCGGCGCGCCCGAGTTCGCTATAGAATCCGAGGTTCATAAGCCCGCCCGGCCGCAGCAGCGAGAGCAAAATGCGCCAGGCTTCCATCGGATCTGCCATGTGATGCAGCACGCCGTTCGCATAAATGACGTCGAAGCTGCGTCCGATCGCCCCAAGTTTGAGAATATCGCCTTGCGCATATTCGATCCGGGATGACAGGGACGGCGGCGTATTGCGTTTCGCGAAACACAGGCTGCTCAGGCTCAGATCCACCGCGAGCAACCCGGCTCCCTTGTAAGTCAATGCAATTCCGGTGGTTTGCCAACCGGTGCCGCAGCCGGCGACCAGGACATCGACGGCCTCCGTCTTGCCGAGCGGGGTGAATGCGACGGCGGGAAAAATATGGCGCAAATATTGGTCGTAGGAGACCGGCGTAACGTTGCCCACGACGTGCACCCAGCGCGGATAGGGATTTTCCTCGTACTGCTGGCGAACGCGCTGTGAGGTGTCGTCGTCGATCGTCGTCAGGCGGGGAATTGAGTCGCGCAGCTGCTGCTCCTGCAACGGCTCGCGCAGCTGCTGGGTCAAGACGTCGTCGACGGCACGCGGCCAAGTCCCATCGAGCAGCGCATGCGCATCCGGCAGCGCATGCAGCGGCTGATACATTGCGAGGGCGGCAAGCGATATCGGCGCTATGGCGCCGCCCGCAGCGATCGCGCTGGCAAGCGATTCTTTCAGCCGTTCGACTTCTGCATCTTCGTCCGGCGTGGTCGCGAACACGTACTCATTGATGAAGCATTGCTTTGCCAGCGCACACGCAAACGCGACGATGGAGGCGCTCGCGGGCTTATTCGCGACGGCGTCGTTGAGCAGCGATAGCCGCAGCGAGGTCAGGACCCGCTCAAGCGCGACCTCGCGCGCCGGGACCGATTGCAACATGCAGAGCAGCAGAGGATCGTCTGCGATGGTCGCGATGCCGGCGCTGCCAAGCAGCTCATCGGCGGACAACCGTTTCGGCCAGGCGGCGACGCGTCCGCCGCACCGCCTCGCCGATCGGCGGCAATACCGCAACGAGCGTGTGGTAGATGCCGTTGTAGTCGCGGAAAACCTGCGGCATCAGCAAGAGCGCCCGCGCAAAACATGCGGAGGCTTCGTTCAGCTTGCCCTGCGCCTGCAATACGCAGCCGAGATTGTTGATGGTGTCGGCGTGATCGGGTTTGAGCGCCAGCACGCGCTTGTATGCGCGCGCGGCGTCATCGAGCTTGTTGTGCTGCGCGAACTGGACGGCTTGCGCGAACAATTGCGCGGCAGCGCCGGCAGCGGGCGTGTTGGCGCCGACCGGCGGGCTCTGCTTGAGCGCGGCGCGGCGCTGTTTGCGGTTCATCGCGTCATCCGAAAACGGGCAGCGGCGGGCAACGGGCCGCCGCACCGACTTCTGCCGCAGTTTGCCGGCATTGGCACTAGAAAAATTTAGGGCGTGCGGCGGTTGTCTTCACTGTTTGACCATGGAATGCGGTATCTATAGGCATTCCCGCACGCGGAGCTGTGGCCGAGTGGCTGAAGGCGGCGGTTTGCTAAACCGTTATACGCTCCAAAGGCGTATCGAGGGTTCGAATCCCTCCGGCTCCGCCAGCGCTGCTGATCGAACTATTCGAACCCTCGATGTCACCGAATCGCCGCGGCTGCTCCGAATCGCCGCGGCCGCCCCACCGCCCCTGCATCGTCCCCCAGGCCGGTTCCGGCATGCCTGCGAAATGGGCCCGTTTGACCCTGAGATCGTCCTGATCGACTGGAAAGCAGCTCATTTGGGCGGGAAATTCCGCCCATTCAGCCTAGCGCCCGATCGGGGCAGCACGCCGGCGGCGGCGTCTAATTATTTGAATTATATGAATAATTGCTGTTGCCGGCCCGTCTTCAGAGCCGGCCCTTGTAGCGCTGGCGGGGGCGTCCGAGAATTGCGTGTTTTTTGCGCAACACTCGGATGAAAAGCGTCATCGGACCCTGTGGGAATGGCGCTTCTTCATTGCGCCTCAGGGCTCATTCGATAATGTCTCAGGTGCGACGGAGGGGGGCATCCCCGTGTCGCGCTTTCCGGGTTGACGGATCGCACCGAGTGGCAAGCCCAGGTTTGGCAATCAAAGCTGGGTCGATCGCAGGGTGCGAAAAGTTCGTCCGGGTGGCGGGGAGCAAGGGGAAGTTCCATCGGTGCCGGTCGCACTAGGCGGATACGGAACCCTCTCACGATAAACAACGTTTGGAGGTTCAATATGAAGATGGTGAAAAGCCTTCTCCTCGGCACGGCAGCGGGTCTCGTTGCAGTCGCAGGGGCCCAGGCCGCCGATCTTCCCGTCAAGGCCAAACCGGTCGAGTACGTGAAGATCTGCAGTCTGTATGGTGTGGGTTTCTATTACATCCCGGGCACCGATGTGTGCTTGAAAGTCGGCGGCTGGGCGCGCTTCGAGACGGGCTACGGCTACAACGGCAGCTTGACGAGTGAGTGGTGGGCGAACAACACTGCAGAACCGGTCGACCAACGACAATCCGTGGCGCGTGAAGGGCAACATCACGCCTCGATGCCCGTAGCCCGACGGAATACGGCACGGTGCGCAGCTACGTCGACGTCGGCGTCAGCACCAGCCAGAACGGCCTCGGCAACGGGCGCCGGTGGCGGCGTCACCAGCGACGATTTTGCGAACTACGCCAACCGCTGGTTCATCCAGTGGGCTGGCTTCACGGCCGGCCGTTCGGCGTCGTTCTTCGACTTCTACAGCATCGGCGCCAACCAGTATGGTTACGTCGGCGCTTCGTCGGATACCGGCGACGGCGGCTGGTTGGTATTCGCCTATACCGCGCAGTTCGGCAACGGTTTCTCGGCCTCGCTCTCGGCCGAAGAGCAGCGCCGCACGCAGATCCTCAACGTGAGCGCAGTTCAGCACGACCGCTGGGCTGGAGGCAGGGTCTGGGTTCCTTCCGATTGCGGCCACGTATGGCGGGGGCTACCGGGGTCACGACTATCCGGACGTGGTCGCCAACTTGCGCGTCGACCAAGCCTGGGGTTCTGCCCAGGTCATGGGTGCCTTGCATAACGTAGTCGGCCGCAATACTACGGCACGCACGGAAACCACCGGTAATCCGATCTGACAAGATGGGCTTCGCGGTCGGCGGCGGCATCAAGCTCAACGCTCCGATGATCGGCCCGGGCGACTACTTCCAGGCCGAAGTTGACTACACTGAAGGTGCCTCGCGCTACGCGAACAACACCGCTGGTATCTGGAACTACATCATCTACAGCGGTAACAGCGTCGGCTTCGGCGTGAATACCGACGCGGTCTATGGCAGCGCCTGCCAGTGGCCCTGATCTCGAGTGACGACCGCGTGGGCGTGAACGCGGCCTATACCCACAACTGGAACGCGGCGTGGAAGTCCACGCTGTGGGGCTCCTACATGGCGCAGAGCTACAACACCGCGGGCAATAACCTGTTGTGCACGGGCTCTACGACCGGGGTGGACCCGGGTGCGACATGAATTGGTCGATCTGGGGCGCCGGTCTGCGCACCCAGTGGGCGGTCAGCAGCACGTTCCAGATCGGTCTGGAAGTGATCTACTCCAAGCTGCAAAGTGCATCGCCTGATACAGCCGGCCTCTTCAAGGCGGCGCCAACGGTACTAAACCGTTGGGCATTACACCACCAGCGACCAGAACATCTGGGCGGCGCGCTTCCGCGTCAACCGCGACTTCTATCCCTGATCGTCTGATCAAGGTGAAGTTCGTCTGAAACAAACAGCCCCCGGCGGGAAACTGCCGGGGGTTTTTCTTTCCTCAACAGACATTGGTGCGCTGATGGCAGTTGTCCCGTTCAAGAGGGCCCGCCGCCGTCTTTCAATTCGGTACTATCTTTGCACTGACGAAGGGCCGTTTAGAGTTCCCCTGCGCTTGTTCAGGGGCTTGGTATCGGGCGAGACCCGACTGCCTCAATTCGCCAACTCTCTACAACACGTCGTTGAAGCTTTGATCGAAACGGATCCCAAGGGCGGCAAGAAAATTAGAACCCGCAGCACATCGACGCGCTTTGATGCAGGGGGCAAAGTAGACCTTCGTCAGGCCGCAGAGATCGTTGCCGTATTGCTCGAAGGCTCACAGTCCAAACGCGTTGCTGACAACGTCCTCGATATTGGGCCGACGATAAGAGCACGTCACTCAGAACGCGAGACTTCGTGGCGAGCGCCATCCGCGATACTGCGGCTCATTCGAGCGGATATTGAAGGTGAGAAAAAGCTGCCGATGCTTTCAGCTATAGGTAGGTAGGAGGCACATCATAGGCTCGATGAGCAATCACCCACGATCTATCTCGTTCAATATATCGGCTACCGTCTCTGCTGCTGTCTCAAGCGTTTCTCTGGACAGGTGCGCGTATCGCTGAGTGGTGCGAGAGTTCTTATGACCGAGCAGCCCCTGCACGACGTAAAGTTCTTTGCCCTTGTTTACCAAAAAACTGGCGAACGAGTGCCTCAGATCATGTAAGCGGAGATCGGTCAGTCCCGCTCGTTTCCTAATGCGGTCCCACGGAAAGAACAGGTGCGGCATTGGTCGGCCCGTGCTTGGTGCAGGAAACACATGCGGATTACCGGCGATCCTCGGGACGGTTCTCAACACATCAAGTGCTTTGCTGTTCAGTTGGACATATCGTGGCCGCCCGTTTTTCGACTTCGGCACCAGCAGAGTGCATTGCTCCCAATCTATATACGACCATTCGGCCTGCGTGACTTCATTACGGCGTGCGCCGGTTAAAAACAGCAGCATGATCGCTTTTGCTGCGATTTGGTTTTCATCGGCGCGGATGGAAGCGAGGAGGCGAGCGGCTTCTTCCTTGCTCAAATATCGACTGCGTTGAACATCTGGAGGCACAGGTATTCCTGACGCTGCGTTCGTTCCGGGAGGGCAGTAACCTCTATCCCGCTGGTACAAAAAAGCCGTCAGGCCACAGCGAACCGCCAAAGCGAGATTAATTCAAACCAGCGAGTGGCTTCTGCTTTTCCCACAGATCCATCATGCGATTTTCGGGAATCTCGATGTCGTCCCAGGTGATCGGCTGGTCTTTCTTCACCGCGCTCTTGATGACGGGGCGCTGGGCCTGGCCTTCGACCACGAGCACGCCTTGCGGAACATGATTGGCGGGGTCGGCCTTCTTCGCTTCGTCGATGAGGCCATAGATTTCATTTCCGCCGATGGCGTGCTGCACCTTATCGCCGGGTTTAAGGTCCTTCTTCGCATACGCAAAGGTGTCGGTCACGCGGCCCTGGCGCATGGTGCAGACAGCCTTCCCATAGAGCGCGGCGAGCGCAATGGCGCGAGGTGTTTCGAGATGGCAGAGGTGATACGGGCGGAAGAAGACGTAGTAGGGGTGCTTGTTTGTCACCTTGTAGTAGTTCAGGTAGCCCTGCTGGAACTCGCTGTCGCACTTCCCAACGACATACACGCCGCTGCCGTGCTCCTTCGCGCCTAGAATGTAGTCCACGCGACCCTGCTGGCCGTATTTATCAAAATCAAACAAGGCAGTCACATCCTGAACCCGGTTGGCCCGAGGTCCCTCCATGCCGGGAACGAATGGAGTGAGGCCGTATTCGTTGGCGATGATGCTCATCTCGATATTTAACTTCGAGCCGTCCGTGTACGCGAGGCACTGCACGTTGGAGAGTTTGAGCTGTTTCGCGATGGGCTCGATGCCTTCGAGTGTCTGGTGACGGTCGAGGAAACCCTTCATGTTACCGGCCTGGACTATGTCGAAGCCCCACATCTCGATTTCCTCCATCATGCGCGCAAGCACGCCATGCTGGTCGCCAGCGTCACTGGTGACGATGACATTCTGCTTCGCCGCAGCAGCGCGCAGAAGATAGCCGAGGATCACGTCCACTTCGGCATTCATTAGCACACAATGAGCATTGCGTTGGATTGCCGCCATGCAGTAGTCGTATGCGGCGACGATGGAGTTGGTTGCTTCCACAAAGACATCGCAGGGGATTCTGGGATCCTTCAGCGCCGCCATACTGTCCTTCAAGATATTCGTGGGCTTGCCGTAGACTTCCGCGCCCTTTTTTGCTGCGGCCTCATCGCAATCCGCCACGAAGGACAACCTCATGCCAGGGGTCCTGCCGATCTGGTAGGCAATGCCCAGACCCATGGACCCAAGGCCGGTGAGTCCAACATTGATCGGGCGTCCTTCTTTTTCGCGTTGCTTGAGTTCCTGGAGCATGACAGTGACTTCGATCGTTGAATTTAGCTGAGAAAGGGTAGCAATTTAGCGATACAGATCAAATCACTATAAACAGATCAAATCACTATAAAAAGCCTTCATTGAGTGGGCCAGATTGGAATGTTAGTCGAGAGGTAACGTGGTCCCCTTTGGATATTTGGACCGGTTTAAATGAGAGCTTCCGGCACGGTGAGCCCATCGGGATATTCCTATGGGCGGTGAACATGATCATCGGCGTCCTCTCACCGATTGCACTGTGCGGCCTCACATCGTTGTAGTCTTGGCGCCAAAGCTCGATCTTTGTCCGGGCGTCATCAAGGTCCAGGAACCAATGCTGGTTCAGGCATTCAAGGCGAACGCGAGCGTTGAAGCTTTCGATGAAGGCATTGTCCGTGGGCTTGCCGGGTCGGCTGAAGTCCAAGATGACACCGTTCGCATAGGCCCACAGGTCGAACTCGCGCGAGGTGAACTGTCTGCAGTTGTCCACCCTGATGCTTCGCGGTTTACCGAACGCGGCGACGATTGGGTCAAGCACTCCTTGAGTGCGAGCGAATGATAGTGACCCGATCTGCGGATCACATCAGGGCCAGCGGTCATGAACGCCGCACAAACAGGCCGGACACATGACTTGCACCCGATCGCAAGCAGAAAGCCAAAAGAATCCCTTGACTCGTGGGCGCCGTCCACACAGGACCCAAAGCGGACGTCGTGCCTACTATGAAATAGGCGGTCGGTTGTGTGCCATTTCTCGCACACCGAGCACTCATGAGTTCGGGATAATGATATGATCTGGCGCTAAACCCGCCTGATGTCGCTCATACATTACGGTGTAAGCTGCTTCGATATGTTTGGTGAAAAGCTTGGTGTCAAACAAAGGCGTTGTCAGGCGATTGTCGGCTAGCTTTCGTTTTATTCTCGCCAATTTTTCTGGATTCGTCGCAAGCTCAATCGCCAGACGCTCATAGTCCTCTAGTGTTGTTGTTATCAGTTCGGGCAGACGTATCGCATTCAGCAGGCTTGCAGCCACTCTGCCTGCAAAAGTCTCTCCAAGACATGTCAATACAGGCAACCCAGCCCATAGTGCATCACTTGCAGTCGTATGAGCGTTGTAAGGAAGCGTATCGAGAAACAAATCAGCTAGCACGATGTCTTGCTAAATGGTCGGGTCGTGGCATCGCTTCGCAAAAATCAATCGGTCTGCGTTTACGCCTCTCGCCTCAGCCTCCTTTTTCAAATTAGTTGATATCGTCAAATTGTCCTCAAAAAGCCAAAGCACACTATCTTCGACTTTTTTGAGTATCCGCATCCAACTGTTAAAAATATGAGGCGTTATCTTATAATTATTGTTAAAGCAACAAAACACAAAGCCCGTTGGCGGCAGCCCTAACTCCGGACGCGTGAACGTCTCCATTTGTGATGAACGCTTGCGTCGTCTGAACTGTTGGAGTAGCTGTTGGGCAGAAAGACAATTTTTCTGAATAAAATTCGTCTTGATCCTCTGGGATCACAATTCGATCGGCAATAATGTAATCCATATATTCGGCGCCCATCGTTCCTGGATAGCTGAGATAGTTCACCTGAATTGGCGCAGATCGCCGAGCGAAAATGCCTGTTCGCGAATCTGCCGTAAACCCCATCAAATCGACCAAGATATCGATCTCTAATTCTTTACCAGGTTAGCAATCTGATCATCGCTATATGTCTCAGCGTCAATAAAACGCTCAAATGATGCCTTCAATCGCTGGCGCATTTCTGAATTATCATCAGGTCCCAATGATATAGCTGTGACATCAAAACGAGATTTATCATGACACTCAAATATTCCGGCCATTAGAAATGACACTGGATGTTCACGAAAGTCAGCAGAGACATAAGCAACACGAATTCGGTCGTGATCGTATCGTTCGCCTTGCCAGATCGGCTTGTGCGACGGAGGATATTTATTCTGCAACCCACAGTTTGGCGCAACGCAACTGGTGGTCAGAGGATGAAGGGATGGCGAGAAATACAAATGGTGGTGCATTTGCATTTCCATTCCTAACATTCGCAATTAGATGTTCGCACTCAGCATCAAAATTATTCCAATCACAAATATGCATTTTGGCATGAAGCCGAGAACCCTCCACGCCAGTTAATTCAGGCTTAAGCGCTAACGCCTTGTCGTAAGCAGCGAAGGCTTCGTCGTAGCGCTTGAGGTCAAAGAACACATTGCCGCGACCAAGCCAAGCGCCTTCCAAATCAGGCTTAAGCGCTAACGCCTTGTCGTAAGCAGCGAAGGCTTCGTCGTAGCGTTTGAGGTGGAGAAAACATTGCCGCGACCAAGCCAAGCGCCTTCCAAATCAGGCTTAAGCGCTAACGCCTTGTCGTATGCAGCGAAGGCTTCGTCGTAGCGTTTGAGGTCGGAGAAAACATTGCCGCGACCAAGCCAAGCGCCTTCCAAATCAGGCTTAAGCGCTAACGCCTTGTCGTAAGCAGCGAAGGCTTCGTCGTAGCGTTTGAGGTCGGAGAAAACATTGCCGCGACCAAGCCAAGCGCCTTCCAAATCAGGCTTAAGCGCTAACGCCTTGTCGTAAGCAGCGAAGGCTTCGTCGTAGCGTTTGAGGTCGTAGAAAACATTGCCGCGACCAAGCCAAGCGCCTTCTAAATCAGGCTTGATCGCTAGCGCCTTGTCGTATGCAGCGAAGGCTTCGTCGTAGCGTTTGAGGTCGTAGAAAACATTGCCACGACCAAGCCAAGCACCTTCCAAATCAGGCTTAAGCGCTAACGCCTTGTCGTAAGCAGCGAAGGCTTCGTCGTAGCGTTTGAGGGGGAGAAAACATTGCCGCGACCAAGCCAAGCGCCTTCCAAATCAGGCTTAAGCGCTAACGCCTTGTCGTAAGCAGCGAAGGCTTCGTCGTAGCGTTTGAGGTCGTAGAAAACATTGCCGCGACCAAGCCAAGCGGCAGACGCACCAGGCTGCAGCGCTATGGCAAGTTCATAACTCTCCAATGCCTCAACGTAACGATTGAGATTACGCAATACATTACCGCGATTGCTGTACGGCTCGAAATCATTTGGTTCAAGCGCAATCGCACGCTCGTAACTATCAAGCGCCTCTGCGAAGCGTCTCAAATGCTGTAACGCGAGTCCGCGATTATTGTGCGCATCAAACCCACCAGGTTCTATTGCGATTATTTCATCGCAAACGTTCAATACTTCAACATAGTTCTCATCGTATTGGTAACATGCTGATAAAACAAAAAGCGCTTCGATATTATTGCGATTCGCAGAAACAGCCTTCTCGGCATATTCGTACGCTTCCCGGAATTTGTTTTGACGTGAAATTGCTACTGATAGATTTGTCAAAACAGGCACACTATTAGGCGTAAAATATAACGCATCACGAAGCCGCAATTCTGCGTTATGAAAATCACCAGAATCAAGAAACTCTAACGCTTCAAAAAATAGTTTCTTTGCGTTTCCATTTCACTCATCTGTGCTTCGATTCTTCTATTGTAGCGGCATCTCACAATGTAGCGCCGTTATGCCATTCTTGCGATGCCCCATTAGCTTAAAAGCTGTCAGCATACCGTCGCCTTTGGCATTCAAGAAATCAGCAAACGTCTGCCCACTAATCCTCGCCACAAAGACGGCTCGCTCGTTCAAGAAGCGTGCCGGTGGCGATGTCAACTCCTGTCTAATGGCGGGCAAAATATTGCGGTGCCGCGAATACCCGCCGCACGAGGTCCGCCCCGCGCAGCCACGAGGGTGTCTAGACCCCAGTGGTATTGTTCTTCCAGGAAGCCTCGATTGCGGCGACCAAAGTTTTAAAAACAGCTTGATAATTGTTGGCCACTTGGAGTCGATGCTAGTGACATGACACTGAGTAAGCTACCCTGTGGAGCATCCTAGCGGCGTTTACCCCTTTAACCCGTAATTAATGCCATGCCAAAAGTCGCCCTCACGCCGTCGTTTGTCCGCACTGTAACCTGTCCGCTTTTGGCCGCCCCAAGGTGGACTTCTTCGACGTGGGCCGGCATGGCTTTATGCTTGAGGTCCGCTGTTCGGGTGGCAAAACCTATTACCAACGGTATACGACAAGCGTAGGCGGAAGACCAGTACAAAATCGGCTCGGCTGACGTGATTACCCTCTCCCAGGCTCGACGGACAGGGCGGCAAGAAAATTAGAACCCGCAGCACATCGACGCGCTTTGATGCAGGGGGCAAAGTAGACCTTCGTCAGGCCGCGGAGATCGTTGCCGTATTGCTCGAAGGCTCACAGTCCAAACGCGTTGCTGACAACGTCCTCGATATTGGGCCGACAATCCAGAGCACGTCACTCAGAACGCGAGACTTCGTGGCGAGCGCCATCCGCGATACTGCGGCTCATTCGAGCGGATATTGAAGGTGAGAAAAAGCTGCCGATGCTTTCAGCTATAGGTAGGTAGAGGCACATCATAGGCTCGATCGAGCAATCACCCACGATCTATCTCGTTCAATATATCGGCTACCGTCTCTGCTGCTGTCTCAAGCGTTTCTCTGGACAGGTGCGCGTATCGCTGAGTGGTGCGAGATTTCTTATGACCGAGCAGCCCCCCTGCACGACAAAGTTCTTTGCCCTTGTTTACCAAAAACTGGCGAACAGTGCCTCAGATCATATAAGCGGAGATCGGTAAGTCCCTTTCGTTTATTAATGCGGTCCACGGAAAGAACAGGTGCGGCATTGGTCGGCCCGTGCTTGGTGCAGGAAACACATGCGGATTACGGCGATCCTCGGGACGGTTCTCAACACATCAAGTGCTTTGCTGTTCAGTTGGACATATCGTGGCCGGCCGTTTTTCGACTTCGGCACCCGCGGAGTCATTGCTCCCAATCTATATACGACCATTCGGCCTGCGTGACTTCATTACGGCGTGCGCCGGTTAAAAACAGCAGCATGATCACTTTTGCTGCGATTTGGTTTTCATCGGCGCGGATGGAAGCAGGAGGCGAGCGGCTTCTTCCTTACTCAAATATCGACTGCGCTTCCTTAACATCTGGAGGCACCGGTATTCCTGACGCTGCGTTCGTTCCGGGAGGGCAGTAACCTCTATGCCCGCTGGTACAAAGAGCCGTCAAGTCAGGTGGCCGAGGTGACGTCTGTCGGCGCACACTACCGCTCGGCACACGTTCCGCGTCCAGGCGCATGGGATCCCAAATGCGCGAGCATGGTCTTCCGGGCCTTGGGGAACCTTTGAGGGCGCGTGCGCCGACATCTGTCTCAAATTATCTGACGACGGACATGGTGTGAGGCGCTCCAATGCCTTTCTAATCTGTCGGAAATGAAATAACCTGATTTGAAGATAATTTAAACGCATCATTCATGCATGTTCAAAACGCAGCAATAAACTTGGAAAATGGCACTCTCAAGCGACGATAGTTTTAAACAAGCAATAGCATCATTTCAGGCAGGAAGACTGAATGATGCTGAGCGACACTTCAAAGAGGTATTGCGGCATCAACCAAACCATGTCGCGGCACTGAATTTATTGAGCGTTCTTCTAACGCATCTCGAACGATGTGCCGAGGCTGAGCCTTATATAAAATCGGCACTAAAACTCAATTCAAACTCAGACGCGACTTTTTACAACTATGGACTGATCTTAAAGGCGCTAAAAAGACCGAATGAAGCGCTTGAGCGTTTCAGCCAAGCTTTATCAATCAACGCGACCGTTGCAGAAACATGGAATAACCGCGGCACAGTTTTGAACGAGCTCAAGCGTTATGATGATGCTATTACAGATTTTGATAAAGCAATATCGTTGCAACCAAATTATTCAGGACCATTTTGTAACAAGGGAAAAGCTCTAGCGGAACTCAAGCGCTACGACGAAGCCTTCGCTGCATATGACAAGGCGCTGGCGCTAAAACCTGATCTTGCCGAGGCATGGCTTGGTCGCGGCAATGTTTTCTGCGCTCTTAAGCGCTACGACGAAGCCTTCGCTGCATACGACAAGGCGCTGGCAATCAAGCCTGATTTAGGCCAAGGCGCTTGGCTTGGTCGCGGCAATGCCTTCTACGCTCTTAAGCGCTACGACGAAGCCATCGCTGCATATGACAAGGCGCTGGCGCTAAAACCTGATCTATGCAGAGGCATGGCTTGGTCGCGGCAATGTGTTCATTGAACTCAAGCGCCACGACGAAGCCTTCGCTGCATATGACAAGGCGCTGGCGCTAAAACCTGATCTTGCCGAGGCATGGCTTGGTCGCGGCAATGCCTTCTGCGCTCTCAAGCGCTACGACGAAGCCTTCGCTGCATATGACAAGGCGCTGGCGCTAAAGCCTGATCTTGCCGAGGCATGGCTTGGTCGCGGCAATGTGTTCTGCGAACTCAAGCGCTACGACGAAGCCTTCGCTGCATATGACAAGGCGCTGGCGCTCAAGCCTGATTTGCAGAAGGCGCTTGGCTTGGTCGCGGCAATGCCTTCTACGCTCTCAAGCGCTACGACGAAGCCTTCGCTGCATATGACAAGGCGCTGGCGCTAAAGCCTGATCTTGCCGAGGCATGGCTTGGTCGCGGCAATGTGTTCTTTGAACTCAAGCGCTACGACGAAGCCTTCGCTGCATATGACAAGGCGCTGGCGCTAAAACCTGATCTTGCCGAGGCATGGCTTGGTCGCGGCAATGTCTTCTACGACTCAAGCGCTACGACGAAGCCTTCGCTGCATACGACAAGGCGCTGGCACTAAAGCCTGATTTAGCCGAGCATGGCTTGGTCGCGGCAATGTTTCTGCGAACTCAAGCGCTACGACGAAGCCTTCGCTGCATATGACAAGGCGCTCGCGCTCAAGCCTGATTTAGCGGAGGCGCTGGCTTGGTCGCGGCAATGTCTTCAGCGACTCAAGCGCTATGACGAAGCCTTTGCTGCTTACGACAAGGCGCTAGCGCTCAAGCCCGATTTGGTCGGCGCGGAAGGCTACCGTCTTCATGCCAAAATGCATCTTTGTGATTGGAACAATTTTGATGCCGAGTGCGCGCATCTAATTTCGTCTGTGAGGAATGGAAATGCAAATACACAACCATTTGATTTCTCGCTATCCCTTCATCTTCTGAAGACCAACTGCGATGCGCTAAGCTGTGGGTCGCGAATAAAAATCCTCCGTCTAAAAAGCCGATTTGGCAAGGCGAGCGATACAATCACGACAGAATTCGTGTTGCTTATGTTTCCGCTGACTTTCGTCAACATGCAATCTCTTATCTTATGGCGGGGATGTTTGAGTGCCACGACAAATCTCGTTTTGAAATTACGGCAATATCAGTTGGACCTGATGATAATTCAGAAATGCGTCAGCGTTTAAAGGCGTCATTTGAGCATTTTATTGACGCCAAGACATTAAGCGACGAGCAAGATTGCCATCTCGTATAAGAGCGACAGAAATCGATATATTGATTGATTTAAAGGGCTTCACGCAGATGCACGAACGGCATTTTCGCTCGTCGCCCTGCGCCAATTCAGGTGAACTATCTTGGCTATCCAGGAACAATGGGCGCAAATTATATTGATTACATCATTGCCGATCAAACTGTAATTCCGAGATCTAGAAAGTTCTATTCGGAAAAGATTGTCTATCTGCCGAATACCTATCAAGCGAATGATCGTAAGCGCCTCATTTCTGATAAAGCATTCACGCGGACTGAGCAGGATTGCCACCAGAAGGGTTTGTGTTTTGCTGTTTCAATAACAATTACAAAATCACGCCTCATGTTTTCGATGTTGGATGCGGATACTCAAGAAAGTTGAAGGTAGTGTGTTATGGCTTACTGGAAGACAAGCGTCTGCAGAAAGCAATTTAAGAAAAGAGGCAGTGGCAAGAGGCGTAAATTCGGAGCGATTGATTTTTGCGAAGCGCATGCCGCTGCCTGAACATCTGCGCGGCATAAGTTAGCAGACCTATTTCTTAGATACCCTACCCTACAACGCTCATACTACCGCAAGTGATGCGCTATGGGCTGGCTTGCCTGTGTTGACCTGTATTGGAGATACATTTGCGGGCAGAGTGGCTGCAAGTTTGCTGAATGCGATACGTCTGCCTGAACTCATAACAACAACACCAGAAGCCTATGAGCACATGGCGATTGATCTTGCTACGCATCCTGAAAAATTGGCGGCTATCAAACGCAAGCTAGCCGAAAATCGTCTCACTACGCCTTTGTTTGATACCAAGCTTTTCACCAAACACATCGAAGCGGCTTACTCGGTTATGTGGGAGCGGTATCAACGAGGAGAGCCACCAGAAAGCTTTTCTGTCGATTCATTAGAGCAGCAATTAAAGTATCAATGACGGCGCGTTTTATATGGTGCTTTCGGCTGTGTTAGTTTGTCAGTGCGCTAACGGCCTTATGCGACATCCAGACCCCCGGCCTGTCCATGGTGGGGGAAGGGTCGCCGAGCTGGTCGGGCCAGCCTCGCGTTGCCACACTCTGCTGCACGATGACAGTCGCAGCGCCAATGTTTACTCGGTGTGATGGGGTCAGCTATAATTCTTTAGTTATGTCACTTCTGGATGATCTTGGCGCCAAAAACTACCCATACCTAATGGTCACGCCATATTATAAAGAAGCCGATTAATTCCTCTTCCGATGTATCGACAGCGTACGCAAACAAAACGTTGGATGCGACCATCTTTTTGTAGCTGACGGTTTTCCATCAGCATTTCTTCTTTATAGTCAGAGAAATCTCGACATATCAAGCTCGATCAAAATCACAATGACTTCGGCAATACCCCGCTAGGGGTCGGCTGCCTGATCGGAGTTGCCAAGAATATGATGGAATAGGGCTTTTGGATGCGGATAGCTGGCTTGAGCCAACCCACCTGGAAGCATGCCTAGAGGCAGCTTCTTCCATGCCCGGAGGCATTGGCGAATGTGACTATGTCATTGCTAGAAGGAATCTCTTAGGCGTCCTGGATGAAAAAATAATGCCACTTGTTGAGGAGGCTGGTCACATTGATACGAGCAACTTTTTCTTCTTCCCGGATCGTACGATGCGCTTGCTCTTTGGGCAACGATGCCCACGCCGTTTCTGCCGTATGTGACCGAGTATTCACCCAAGCTCTCCGAAGGCTGGTAACATACAAAGCAGCGTATGTTCCAAAACCGACGGTAAATTATCATAATCTGTGGGCATCTTCATATAAAGCTTTAAATGAGCCCGTCCCTAAGGATGCAAAGCCGATTGCTGACGTTACTAACGGGATAGTAGAGTTGGGCACGAGGTCAGCCAGAGAAATTGAAATTTTAAATCGGCTAGCTCGGCTCTCAGCTCAATGGCACCCCAAAGCATTAGAAACATAGAGAGCCATCAAGAGAAAAGTTTTTCTTCAAATTACAAGAATACATCCCGCAATGCGCAGTGCCCTTGCGGGTCAGGTCGCAAATTCAAGCATTGCTGCGGGAAATCGCTTAAGCCAAGAGAAGAAGATGGAAACGTGTCAAGGCGTTAACCGGAATTCCGAGCGCGGATATGAATTGCGGCCTTCCAATGCCGATTGCCATTTGATCCGTCCACAATGGGATTGCAATATGAGGAGGATATCACACCCCAATCGGCAGGTCTGTGATCGAATTCACGGTGCTCCGACGGCGAAAAGCCTCGCTGTTTTTCCGTGAGCGCGAAATGACGCGATTGGCACTTAGCGGACATTCGTGGTTCTGCGCTACAAATTAATAAAGGAATATATTCACAATACAATGATGGTCGTGTATGGGGTTGCTCATTTTGGCAGAACGAAGCCACCGACCGCGGGAAACCGCTGAGGGTTTTTCTTTGCAAATACGTCAGTCGTTTTCGCGGGCGCCGTTCGATGCCTGAGCGCAGCGGCGAATCCGCGATGCGCGCGATCGCGTCCCGGCTTCGGCCAAGAGCGGCGCATGGCCCTGGTCGGGCACCTCGATGCGTCTCCAGCGCGGCGCGGCGCGCCCGCATCGCCTCGACCGTCGCGGCCGACAGGATGTCGGAATTGGCGCCGCGGATCACCATCAGCGGCATATGGCGCGAGCGCGTCGAATTCCTTCCACAGCGGCGGAAAGGGCTTTTCGAAATCGACGCCTTCCAGGGTCTTGGCGAGGTTGACGTCGTAGGTCGGCACCAGGGCGCCGTTTTCCTGGCGGAAGGTGCGGTGCGCGCCGGCGAGCCAGTCCGCCGGCCCGAGCTTGGGAAATTGCGCGTCGAACAGGCGGCGCAGGATTTCGGCGCCTTCCTCGAAGGATCGCGGCTGCGGCAGCTTGCCGACATAGCCCTTGATCCGCATCAGCCCCTTCGGCTCGATCACCGGGCCGATATCGTTGAGCACGACGCCGGCGATCGCGGTCGGCCGCACGGCGGCGAGCAGCATGGCGAGGATGCCGCCGCGCGAGGTGCCGACGAAGATCGCCGGCGCGGCGTCGAGCGCGGCCATGACGGCGAGCACGTCGGCGAGCTCGACCTGGAAGTTGTAATTGGCCGGGTCGCGGTCGTATTCGGATTGGCCGCGGCCGCGATAATCGAGCGCGATGACGCGGCGCGGCCGGCTCGGCGTCGCTCGCCAGCGCGTCGGCCAGCGTGTCGAAATCCGCCGCCGTGCGGGCCAGGCCCGGCAGGCAGACCACCGGCAACGCGGGCGCGCTGCGCGCGGCCATAGCAGCGCGCATGCAGCCGCAGGCCGTCGGGGGCGGAGATGAAGGTGGAGGTGAGTCGCTGGCAGGCATTGCGTGGCATGGCCGTTAGCCGAGCGTCACGCCGCATCCGGCGTCATCGCGCGAAGCATGGAATTGCGGAGCCGTCGCATGGGCGCCGGCTCAGCGCGGCTGACGATCGGATCAATTCGTCGCGCCGCGCCGGAGATCGGCCTCGATCATCAGCTTGCTGCCGCCGCCGAAGCGGGCGCGATAGACCTGCAGGTTCTCCATGACCCGCTGCACATAGTTGCGGGTCTCGGAGATCGGGATGCGCTCGACCCAATCGACCGGATCGACCTTCGGATCGCGCGGATCGCCATAGGCGGCGATCCACTGCCGCACGCGGCCGCGGCCGGCATTGTAGCCGGCGAAGGTGAGGATATAGGAGCCGTTATAGCCGGCGAGCAGGTTGGAGAGTTCGGCCGCGCCCATCTGCATGTTGTAGACCGGATCGTTGAGCAGGCGGGCGCGGTTGTAGGTCGCCTTGAATTTCTTGGCGGTATCGATCGCCGCCTCCGGCGTCACCTGCATCAGGCCCATGGCATGGGCGATCGAGACGACCTTCTGGTTGAAGTGGCTTTCCTGGCGCGCGATCGAATAGGCCACCGCCGGCTCGATCGGCGGCGCGATCGGCTTGTAGTCCGGCAGGCCGACGGTCGGATAGGCGTAATAGTCGAGCGGCAGGCCGCGCGCCATAGGCGCCTTGGCCGAGCAGCAGCATGGCGCGGCCGTCGCCGTGCTTGCCGGCGACTTCGGCCAGCGCGGCCATGCCGGCGACGTCGGTGCCGCTTTCGCCGAGCTCGGCATAGATCGACGCCAGCATGTCGCGCTCGTCGAGCGCATAGAGGATTTCCGCCGCGCGCACGACTTCGAGATTGCCGAGCACGCCGCTGCTCCGCCGGCGTGAACGACGGCGGTCCGCGCAGGCCGAGATCGGTCAAGCCCAGCCGCGCGCGCGCGAGCTGGCCGTAATAGGTCGCGGTGTAGTGCGCCGCCGGCTCGTAATAGGCCTTGGCCTGCGCGCGCTGGCCCATGGCCTCGGCGGCGCGGCCCTGCCAATAGCCGCCGCGCGGCGAGCGCATGCGGATTGACGGTGCCCTCGCGTGATGTGCGCGAAATGGGCGGCGGCGGTCTTCGGATCGTGCAGGAAGCGCAGCGCGATCCAGCCGGCGGTGAAATAGCTGGTCGACGCGGTAGTTGCCGTGCGGCGGCGGCGGCGGCGTCGCGCGCGACCCGGTAGGCGGTTTGCGGGTCGTCGTCGTCGAGCAGCTTGCGCACCAGGATGCGCCGCTCCATCCACCACTGGTCGAGATCGACCAGCGCGGCCGGGTCCTGCGGCACGGTCAGGATCAGCTTGGCCGGCTTCTTCCGGCTTGTTGTTCTTGGCGCAGCCACTGCACGCGCGCGAAAATGTAGCCGGGATCGCTGCGCGCGCGCGGCCGGCACCGCATCGAGCAGCGCCTTGGCGTTGTTCAGCCGCTTGATCACCGCGGCGCGCGCGCGGGCGATCGCCAGCTCGTTGCCGCCGAGCCGGCTGGCGGCGCGCATGCCGGCCTCGACGTCGTCGGCGTAGAAGCGCTGCTCCATGCGCGCCTTGTGGTCGGCGCGCGTGAGCAGGCCGCCGAACATTTCGAGCACCTTGCTCTCGGCGTCGGCGCTGCAATCCTCGTTGCGCCAGGCGTAGCGCACCAGCGCCGCGGCGCCCTCGCGGTCGCCCTTGGCGAGCAGCGCGCGCGCCAGCATGAAGCGGCCCTTGGCGGTGGTCGGCTTATGGTTGGCGAAAAAGGCGAGCACCGCGGCGTCGTCGACGCCGTCGTTCCACAGCGCGTTCTCGGCGCGGCGGCGGAACAGCGGCGCGTGCGGCCAGCTCGGATTGGCGTTCACGAAGGCGGCGTAGCGCTGGAAGTCGGCTTGGTGTTGTCGCTGCGCAGGATCACCCATTCGGCGAGCTTGCGGGCGACCGGATCGGCGATGCTTTTCTCGGCGGCGTCGGCATCGGCCTCCTTGCCCTTGCGGGCGGCCTCGATCACCCGTTTCACCGCCGCGATGTCGTCGGGCGAGGTGGCGGTCGGTCGGCGCGACGGCGAACGGCCCGGACGACCGGGCGCGCCATCGGCGTTGAACGGTGGCGCGGCTGGCGGACAGCGCGCCGCGCAGGCCCACATTGGCCTGCGCGAGAGGCCGACACGGCCGGCGGCCGGCAACGGGCGTTTGCGCGGCAGCGGGACATTGCGGGCGACCGGCGCTTGGCCGGACGTCTTGGCCGCATGGGCTGGCCGGCCGCGGCTGCGGCGGCGGGAACTTTCTTGGGCGCGGCCACGGCGGCTTGGGCGCAGAGCGCGCCAGCCGCCGCCAGCGCCAGGGCGATGCCCCGGCGGTTCCGTTTAATCGCGTCCATTCAACCCCTTGCCCGGTCGTCGGTCGCGCTCGGGCGCCGACTCAAACGGCCGCCCGGCGTCCTCCCATTAGGCCAATATCGTTGCCGAAGGGATACCCGAAATCCCAATGGCCTCAGGCCTAAACCGCAAGCCGGGCGAAAGCGGGGCGGGCCCAGTTATCAAGCCAATTCATGGCCTATTCATGGGAGGGCTTTCATCGCTGGCGGCGACCCGATATCTATGGGGTGCGCCGCAGCCCCTGTGGAGAAGTCGTGCCATGACCGCCAAGACGAGCTTCCGAGGATCGTTCACCGCGCTGGTCACGCCGTTCAAGAACGGCGCGCTCGACGAGAAGGCGTTCCGCGACCTGGTGGACTGGCAGATCGCCGAAGGCACCAACGGCCTGGTGCCGGTCGGCACCACCGGCGAGAGCCCGACGCTGTCGCACGACGAGCACAAGCAGGTGGTGGAATGGTGCGTCGATCAGGCCGACGGCCGGGTGCCGGTGATCGCCGGCGCCGGCTCGAACTCGACCGCCGAGGCGATCGAGCTGTCGCAGCACGCCGAGAAGGCGGGCGCCGACGCGGTGCTGATCGTGACGCCCTATTACAACAAGCCGACCCAGGAAGGGCTCTACCAGCACTACAAGGCGATCAACGACGCCATCGGCATTCCGATCATCATCTACAACATTCCCGGCCGCTCGGTCGTCGACATGTCGGTCGACACCATGAAGCGGCTGTTCGAGCTGCAAGAACATCGCCGGCGTCAAGGACGCCACCGCCAACATGGTGCGGGTGTCGCAGCAGCGCGCGGCGATGGGCGCGGACTTCAACCAGCTGTCCGGCGAGGATGCCACCGCGCTCGGCTTCATGGCGCATGGCGGCCACGGCTGCATCTCGGTGACCTCGAACGTGGCGCCGCGGCTGTGCGCCGAATTCCAGAGCGCCTGCCTGAAGGGCGACTACACGACCGCGCTCAAGCTGCAGGACAAGCTGATGCCGCTGCATCACAACCTGTTCATCGAGACCAATCCGGCGCCGGCCAAATATGCGCTGTCGCTGCTCGGCAAGTGCGCCGAGACGCGTGCGGCTGCCGATGGTGCCGCTGAGCGAGAAGGCGCAAGGCCGCCGTGCGCGAAGCCATGGTGCATGCCGGGCTGATCAACTAGCGCGCGCGGTAAGCGTTCGGAATAATCGTGTCGGGGGTGCATGCTCGAGGAATTCAAGAAATTCGCGTTGCGCGGCAATGTGGTCGATCTCGCCATCGGCGTGATCATCGGCGCCGCCTTCGGCGCCATCGTGCAAGTCGCTGGTCGGCGACATCATCATGCCGATGGTCGGCGCGCGTCACCGGCGGGCTCGACTTTTCCAATTACTTCATTCCGCTCTCGTCCAAGGTCACGGCCGCCACGCTGGTCGAGGCAAAAAAGCAAGGCGCCGTACTGGCTTGGGGAAATTTCCTCACCATCGTCATCAATTTCATCATCATCGCCTTCGTGCTGTTCCTGGCGATCCGCGCCATCGGGCGGA
>CAVTCV010000021.1:0-10775 GCA_963733315.1 uncultured Alphaproteobacteria bacterium
TCGGAGCGCGCCAAGGAACGCCAGCGCCGCGAGATGGGGACGCTCGGTTCAGGCAACCACTATCTCGAGGTGCAGGCCGTCGCGGAAATCTTCGATGCAAATGTTGCCGCGGCCTTCGGCCTGGCGCTGAA
Organism: uncultured Alphaproteobacteria bacterium; assembly: GCA_963733315.1. GTDB lineage: Bacteria > Pseudomonadota > Alphaproteobacteria > Rhizobiales > Xanthobacteraceae > Pseudolabrys. The sequence continues at coordinate 132 of CAVTCV010000021.1, forward strand.
CGATGTCGTCGTCACCATCCACTGCGGCTCGCGCGGACTGGGCCATCAGATCGGAACCGAGTTTCTGAAGGAAATGGTGATCACGGCGGAAGCGTCGGGCATCGCCCTACCCGACCGCGAGCTTGCCTGCGCGCCGATCAACTCCGAAGTCGGCCAACGCTACCTAGGTGCAATGCGGGGGGCGATTAACTGTGCACTCGCCAACCGGGAAATTCTCGGTCACTATACGAGGCGTATTTTTGAGCACTTTTTTCCCGACTACGACTTGCGGCTGCTGTTCGACGTTTCCCACAACACATGCAAGGTTGAACCGCACCTCGTTGCGGGAGAGCGCCGCGATTTGTTCGTTCATCGCAAAGGCGCAACCCGCGCCTTCGGCCCCGGTCACCCCAGCCTACCCGAGGCGCTACGTCCCATTGGTCAGCCAGTGCTAATCGGCGGCAGCATGGGCACCGGCTCGTACATCCTGGTCGGCGAGACCGCCAGCGAGTGGAAGGCCTTTTCATCGGCCTGTCATGGTGCCGGCCGCGCGATGTCGCGCCACGCCGCGCTCAAGCAATGGAGCGGACGCAAGATCGTGGATGACCTGGCGGCGCAAGGCATTCTGATCAGAAGTCCATCGACCAGAGGCGTGGCCGAAGAGGCGCCCGGCGCCTACAAGGACGTGGGCGCGGTCGTGGCCGCGGCCGAACATGCCGGCCTTTCCCGACGGGTGGCCCGGCTGCGTCCGCTGATTTGCATCAAAGGCTGATCACAAAGGGGACGCGACCATGTTGATCGGCGTTCCAAAAGAAATAAAGGCTGACGAATACCGCGTCGGACTCACTTCGGCGATCGCCAAGGAATTGATCGCCAAAGGTCATGACGTGCACGTGGAAACTCGCGCCGGCGAAGGTGCTGGCATTAGTGACCATGAATACGCCGCGGCCGGCGCTCAGATCGTTGCACGCGCAGACCAAATTTTTCAACGCGCCGATTTGATCGTGAAGGTCAAAGAGCCGCTTTCATCCGAACGGAAACAATTGCATCGCGGCCAGATCATTTTTACATATTTGCATCTGGCTGCGGACCTCGAGCAGACGCACGACCTGATGGCGTCCGGTGTAACCGCCATCGCCTACGAGACGGTGACTGACGCAGCGGGGAGATTGCCCCTACTGGCGCCGATGTCGACGGTGGCCGGCCGCATGGCACCGCAAGTTGCGGCTTATCAGCTGCAACGCCCTCAAGGGGGACGCGGTGTCTTGCTCAGTCGTATCGAAGGCGTGCCTTCCGCCGAGGTTATCATTCTCGGCGGCGGAGTTGTCGGGTCGAATGCGACAGATATGGCGATTGGCATGGGCGCCAATGTTGTCGTCGCCGTGCGAAGCCTTAAGACGTTCCGTCAGCTTGAGCAGCGCTTTGGCAAGCGCGCGCGGATAGTCGCGGCTGCTCAAGAAACAATCGACGAACTCTGCGCAACCGCCGATGTCGTAATCTGCGCGGCCTTGGTGGCTGGCGCCCGCGCACCCAAGCTGATCTCGGCGCGCATGGTCGCGACAATGAAGCCAGGCTCGGTCATCGTCGATGTGTCGATCGACCAAGGCGGTTGCGCTGAAACATCCCATCCTACGACGCATTCGCAACCGACTTTTGTGGTTGACGGTGTGGTGCATTACTGCGTCGCGAATATGCCGGGCGCCGTGCCGCGCACTTCGACATTCGCCCTCAACAACGCGACGCGCCCATTCATTTTGGCCCTTGCGGACAAGCGATTCCCGCGCGCGTTACTTGACGATGTGCATCTGCAAAATGGGCTCAACGTGCATGAGGGCAAGGTCACTTGCCGCGCCGTAGCCGATGCCCTGCGGCTCCCCTTTACCCCGGTGCCCGAAGTTTTTGGACAGTGACAAAACCGCCTGTTTCGCGGCTCCACAACTACCGACAGATCGAGCCATTGATGCACGTCAAGGCACACGAGGCTAATTCGGCTGAAATGCACCCTTAAGCGAGGAGTGCATCACGTGGACACTGCCGTTACTGCCGCAGGAACGGCTCTTCGGCCGTTACGAGCCGAGCAGCTCTATCGCGCGACCGATCTGTCGCAATTGAAGTTCGCGACCACGGCGGAACTGGAGCCAATCGACGGCATGGTCGGCCAGGCGCGTGCGCTCGAAGCGATCCGCTTTGGCACCCAGGTCGGCAAGGCCGGCTTCAATCTCTTTGTCATCGGCCCCAACGGCGCCCGCATGCAGGACGCCGTCAAGGCGCTGCTGGCCGAAGACGCGCGCGGAAAGCCGAGCCCGTCCGATTGGGTCTACGTCAACAACTTCGTCGATACGGAACGGCCGATCGCCATCGAGCTACCGCCTGGGCGCGCCCGCACGTTCCACGATGCGATGCACAAGTTGATCGATGATCTCAAATCCGCCCTGCCCGCCGTCTTCCAAAGCGAGGACTATCAGACCCGGCGCGGTGCCATCGACGAGTCATTCCAGAAAAAACAGGGCGAGGCCTTTTCCGCGCTGCGCGACAAGGCTGCCGAAAAAGATATCGTCCTGCTGCGCACGCCGCTCGGCTTTGCCCTGGCGCCCGCCAAAGACAGCCAAGTCGTTCCCCCTGAGGAATTCACGACATGGCCTGAGGCCAAACGCCGCGAAATCCGAGCCACCATCGAAGCTCTGGAGAAGGACCTCGAACATATTATTCACCAGCTGCCGCAATGGGAGACACAGCGGCGCGACGAAGTACGCCAGCTCAATCGCGACACTGCGAAATATGCCGTCGATCAGTTGATCGAGGATGCCAAAGCTCCCTTCAAGGACCTGCCGCGGGTGGTCCAGCACATCGAAACGGTTCGCGCCGATCTGGTCGAAAACGTCGGCATGTTCGTCGTTAAGGGCGAAGACGACGAAAGCGAGACAAGCGAATTCAGGCCGGGCAACCAGTTCGACCGATACGAGGTCAATGTTCTCGTCACACAGGATGGGGACAAGCAGGCTCCGATCGTCGAGGAACTGCATCCGGCGCTCGCTAACCTGATCGGGCGCATCGAGTATATTCCCCTGCGCGGCGCGCTGGTGACCAACTTCCGCCTCATCAAGGCTGGCGCGGTCCATCGCGCTAATGGCGGCTATCTGCTGCTCGACGCGCGCAGCGTGCTGCTGGAGCCGTTCAGCTGGGCGGCGCTCAAGCGCATGCTGCGGCAGGGCAAGATCGCCATTGAGGACATCGGGCAATTCTTAGGCTTCACCAGCACGGTATCGCTGGAACCCGATCCGATCCCGCTCAACGTGAAAGTCATCCTGTTTGGCGACCGGCTGCTGTATTTTCTGCTCGCCGCCTATGATCCCGAACTGGCCGAGCATTTCAAGGTGCTCGCCGATTTCGAAAATGACCTTGCGCGGACGCCGGAGAACGAGGCCGTCCTCGCCCGGCTGGTGGCGAGCCTTGCACGGCGCGATGCCCTGAATGCTCTCGATCGCGACGCGGTCGCTTTGGTGTTGGAGCATGCCGCACGTCTAGCCGAGCACGCCAGCAAACTGTCGCTGGTGGTCGAGCAGCTGCGCGAGATCCTGATCGAAGCCGATTTTTGCGCACGCGACGCAAAGCGCAGCGTGATCTCGTGCGCCGATGTGGACAGCGCGCTGGCGGCGCGCATTCGGCGTGCGGCGCGGCTGCGCGATCGAATGCAGGAAGCTATCCTCGAAAAAGTAGCGCTTATCGATACGGTGGGGCAGCATGTTGGCCAAATCAATGGCCTCAGTGTCACCGAGCTCGGCGGCTTCTCCTTTGGTCGGCCGACCCGCATCACCTGCCAAGTGCGCCCGGGCAGCGGCAAGGTGGTCGATATCGAGCGTGAAGTCGAGCTCGGCGGGCCCGTACACTCCAAGGGCGTCCTTATTCTGTCCGGCTTCCTGGCCGGCCGTTACGCGCTCGACACCCCGATGTCGCTGTTCGCCAGCCTGGTGTTCGAGCAGTCCTATGGCGGGGTCGAGGGCGACAGCGCCTCGTCCGCCGAACTCTATGCTCTGTTGTCGGCGCTGGCCGACGTGCCACTGCGGCAGGACCTGGCGGTGACCGGATCGGTGAACCAGCATGGTGAAATCCAGGCCATCGGCGGGGTCAACGAGAAGATCGAGGGCTTCTTCGATATCTGCGCCAAACGCGGCCTCACCGGAACGCAAGGTGTCCTGATCCCGCAGGCGAACGTTCAGCATCTCATGTTGCGCAAGGACGTGGTCGACGCCTGTGCCGCCGGCGAGTTTGCCGTCTACCCAATCGCCACTATCAACGAGGGTATTGCGCTGTTGAGCGGGCTTGCCGCCGGCGAGCGCGATGCCAGCGGGCTGTACCTGCCCGACAGCGTCAATCGCCGCGTTGAAGACCGGCTGCGGGCGTTCGCCAGCATCCGTAGGAGTTTTGCCAGTCAGGACACGGGCCGCGCGCCCGCTTAGATCATGCCGGAGCGACCGCACAGCTTCAAACGGCTCGTGCTCGGACTGCAGCCGAGCGCACCGGATCGCACGATGCAGCTTGCCGTCGAGCTCGCCGACTTGCTCCACCTCGACTTGCTTGGCCTGTTTCTGGAAGACACCAGCCTGCGCGACCTCGCCGGCATCCCATTTGCGCGCGAATTCAGGTCGCTCGGCGGCGGCTGGCATGCGATCGATCTCGATCGCCTGTCGCATGACTTCGAGCTTGCCGCCCACAGTATCGAGCGAATGTTCACGCAGGCAGCCAAACGGCTGCCCATACGATCGCAATTCGAGGTGGTTCGCGGGCCGCTCGCCAAGACGTTCGCATCGGTCTCGCCAACCGACGACATCGTCATGATTATCGAACCCGTCAGTGCGGCCGAGCGTGCAACTCAGCAGTTCGCGTGGCTCGTGCAGGCCGCGTTCCAATCCGCGGCCGCCGTCATGCTGGTGCCGCCGCAGATCGCGCGAAAAAAGGGCCCCATTGTCGCGATTGCGGCGACACCCGATGACCCAAGCATTTATACGGCTGCCGCCATCGCCGTGGCCGCGAAGGAGGAACTGGTTGTCATCGAAGCCCGCGGCATTGCACTCCGCGAGCCGGCAATCTGCGCGCAAGCCCTCCGTCAGAGCCAGGAAAGGCTGATTGTCATGACGCGCGGTGCATTCGAGGATGGCGCCGCCTCGACGATTGCCGCCGCGCGGCGCGTTCCGGTGCTGGTCATTGAGCCACCGGCGGACATGGCGGCTTCACGGCCGGACGCACAAGACGCCCCTTAGGAGTTCGTGATGAGAAATATACCGCTGCGGTTATTCGCCTTGAAAGCCAGCGCCGAATTGGGCGCCGGTATCTCGACGGCTTTGGGCCAGCCGCTTGCCGTGCACGAGGAGCGCGAGTTCGAAGATGGCGAGCACAAGGCACGTCCGCTCGATGCCGTGACAGGTGCCGACGTCTATCTCGTGCAGAGCCTGCACAGCGGACCGCAGGAAAGCGCCAACGACAAACTGTGCCGGCTGCTGTTCTTCATCGGCGCTATCAAGGACGCCGGCGCCGCGCGCGTTACGGCAATAACGCCTTATCTATGCTATGCGCGCAAAGACCGTCGCACCAAGCCGAATGACCCCGTGACCACCCGCTATGTTGCCGGCATGTTCGAGAGCGTCGGCACCGATTGCGTGGTCACGCTCGAAATTCACAACCCCGTCGCATTCGAGAATGCGTTCCACTGCCGTACGGTGGCTTTGACCGGCACGCCCTTATTCGTAGACTATGTAAAGACCCTTGCCGACGAGAAGCTTTCGGTGATCTCGCCGGATGCCGGCGGCATGAAGCGCGCCGAATTGCTGCGCGAGGCGCTGGAGGCAGCGCTGCTGCGCCCGGTCGGCAAGGGATTGGCGGAAAAACACCGCAGCGCAGGTGTCGTGTCAGGCGATCTGTTCGTCGGCGATGTCGCGGGGATCGACCGCGCTGATTGTCGACGACCTCATCAGCACCGGCAACACGCTCGTGCGCGCCGCCCGCTCGGCACGCAAAAGCGGCGCCAAGCGGGTGATCGCGCTCGTCACGCACGGGCTGTTTATGCATGGGGCAGCAGAAGTGATTGCCGATCCGGCGATCGATAAAGTCGTCGTCACCGATGCGGTCCCGGCCTTCCGCCTCGATAGCCCGGCGAACAACAAGAAGCTCGTGATCTTGCCCGCGGCCCCCCTACTCGCCGAAACGATACGGCGTCTGCACGAGGAACGCAGCCTTACCGATCTGCTGGTTTTCTAAGAGAGGCCTCAAGCTTTCTTGCACTTTTCTCGGCCAGCTTGAGATAAGTGGCGGCCAGCCGTGGCCACTTCTCTGGCGTGCGTGGATGCTCCTCTAGAAGATGCGCGATCGCCAGCCGCGCACGCAGCGTCGCGCGATGGCAGCGATAGAATGTGAACAGCTCCTCCACGGGGCCATCCCGCAACATCCGTTTCACGCGGCGTTCGATAAAGGCCCCGACCCAAGCCGCGCCGAGCCGCTCGCACTCAAGACTGAGGTAGGCGACCTCATCGAGCGGGTCGACCACCCGAAGTCGCGGATTGAATTCGAGGCAGTCGATGATCCTGACCTTGTCCCCCAGCCAAATATGCTCAGGGCGGAGGTCGCCATGGCCCGAGACGATCCGGCGATGGCGAAGGCGGGCGGCGATGAGGTCGAAGCGCCGCACCAAAAACCGGCGCTGAGTACGGTCAATATGCCGCACCAAGCCAGCCGGAATGCAGAAACGAGGATCAAGCAGGATGCGCCGGTTGTAGGCGAGGCTGCGCTTCCAGTCGACAAGGTGGATCGCTGGAGAGAGAAAGACTGGCGTCGCCGAGCGGTAAAATTGCGCCAGCGCCACAACCAGACGGTCAAGCTTGACGATGTCGACACGCTGCTCGGCAATGAGGCAATCAAGCATGTGGCGTTCGTCAAGACGCTTCATGACGACGAGCCAATCGACCGGGACGCCGGCTCCACCGATTGAGAGCCCTTTGCCGGTATCCATCAGGGGCAAGACGTCGAGATAAATGTCCGGCGCGAGCGCGCGATTGAGGCGCAATTCGGCCCGGCAGGCGGCTTCCCGGCGCGCCAAGCTGGAAAAGTCGAGATAGGGAAAGCGGACCGGTTTCTTGAGCTTGTAGACCCGATCGCCGGCCAGAAAGACCCATGACATATGGGTTTCCCGGCAAATGACCTCACCCGGAGTAGGCCGGTACGCATCCGGCCGGCTCAAGAAGTTGACTTTGGCGTCGAGCGTCAACCCGGCGCCGTCTATCAAAAGTCCGTGCAAGGGCCGCTCCACCTTTGTCGATAATTTAATGCGTCGCGGCCCCCCCTAGTTGATGCCGATCAAACGATAGCCTCTCGTTTTGTGCTTATGTTTCCTGCGCTTTAGGGGAAGCCAGCTCATGTGCGCCTCAGCAGTCACCCACCCCCACACACGCAGAGCCAACGCGGTGGCCACGCGCGAGGTGACGATTGGCCCGCTTGGCCTCGCCGGCACTCTTCATCTGCCCGCCTCATTCAGCGCGCTTGTGGTATTTGCCCATGGTAGCGGCTCCAGCCAGATTCAGCCCACGCAATATGGCGGCCGCCAATGCGCTTAAACGCGCGAGGCATCGCGACCCTGTTATTCGACCTCCTCACGCCGGACGAAGAGCGCGAACGCTCCAATGTCTTCGATATCCCGCTGCTCGCCGAACGACTTGTCGATGTCGTCCATTGGATCGACAACGATCCCGAGCTCGCCCGCTTGCCCCTCGGCTTGTTCGGAGCGAGCACGGGGGCGGCAGCAGCCTTGGTCGCAGCGGCGCAGCTCGGCTCCCGTGTTGGCGCCGTTGTCTCCCGCGGAGGCCGGCCTGATCTCGCGGGTGCTGCGCTTGAGCGTGTGACCGCACCGACCCTATTGATCGTCGGCGGTCTCGATTACGACGTGATTGAGCTCAACGAGCAAGCCTTTGCGCACCTGACCGCACCGAAGGCGATCGAGATCATACCGGGTGCAACCCACCTATTTCCGGAGCAAGGCACTCTTGAGCTAGCGATTGCGCAAGCTTCGCAATGGTTCAAGATGCATCTCGGCTCGCAAGCGCGCGCCGATGCCAAGTAGCTCGTGGAGCACATCATGCCGTTCATCGATCGCACAGACGCGGGCCGAAAACTAGCCAAGGCTCTCGTGCGCTACAAGGATCGACGGCCGGTCGTGCTGGCCTTACCGCGCGGCGGCGTTCCGGTGGCAGCCGAGGTCGCGACTGCGCTCGACGCCCCCCTCGACTTGATCCTGGTACGCAAAATCGGGGTGCCGTTTCAGCCCGAGCTTGCCATGGGCGCCGTCGTCGATGGTGCCGAGCCCGTCATTGTGCGCAACGAGGAAGTCATGCGGTTCTGTGGCGTGAGCGAGGCTGAGTTCAATGCCATTTGCGACGAGCAACTTGCCGAGATCGACCGGCGCCGCAAGCTCTACCTAGGCGATCGTCTACATCCCAAACTTGCCGGCCGTACAGTGATCGTGGTGGATGATGGCATCGCGACCGGCGCGACCACCCGCGCCGCCTTGCACGCGATCCGGATGCGCAACCCGAGCGAACTTGTGCTGGCGGTTCCGGTTGCGCCGACCGACACGCTGAAGAAGTTGCGAGGAGAAGCGGACGACACCGTGTGCCTGGAGGATTACGAAGAATTCGGCGCAATCGGACTGTTCTATTCCGATTTCCACCAGGTTTCTGACAGGGAAGTAATTGAGATATTGGCTCGCCATCCGGTCAAATTGCCGACCGCTGTCGGCTGACCGCCGGTGCTGTCCATAATTTGACGGAGATCAACGCGCGTAGTGCGATTTTTGCGATTGTGTTTCATAGTTGTTGCGGCAATGTCGGAGGGACCTATGCCAAAATCCAATTCCGGCGGGACGGCGCTTGCGACACATGATGATGTCAAGGGCATCCTGGGTAATCTTGATGCGGCCGACATGCTGGCGGTCATGTCGCTGCAGCCGACCATTGCGGACATTGAAGAGGCATCGGTGTGGCTTGCGGGCGATGCCGACGTGTTCGGCGCCGGCGAGCCGGTCAAGGGTGTGGCGGCCGACATTGTCACGATCCTGACCGAAAACGAGAATGAAGAACCGGCGAGAGTCGGTTAGCGCTATTTCCGGATACGCTCGGTCATCTGAGACGGAAAACTTCGCCAGCGATCACGCCCTAGGAGGACTTGTCGGATGAATCCACTGACGAGCCCCCTGCTCACCGACCTCTATCAACTCAACATGATCCAGGCCTATCTGGACCATGGCGAGACCGAGACTGCCGTCTTTGAATTCTTCGTGCGCAAATTGCCGCCGCGCCGTGGATTTCTGGTCGCCGCCGGTCTGCAACAGGTGCTGGATTTTCTCGAAAACCTTCGCTTCTCGCCCGAAGAAATCGACTGGCTGGCTCGCACGCACAGATTTGACAAAGGACTGCTCGACCGCCTTGCCAGTTTTCGCTTCATTCTGATGGCCGCCGGCCTGCAACAGGTGATGGATTTTCTCGAAAACCTTCGCTTCTCGCCCGAAGAGATCGACTGGCTGGCTCGCACGCACCGGTTCGACAAAGGACTGCTCGACCGTCTTGCCAGCTTTCGCTTCACCGGTGACGTCCATGCCATGCCGGAAGGTCGCGTTTTCTTCGCCAATGAGCCGATTTTGCGGGTCACCGCACCAATGCCGCAGGCGCAGCTGGTCGAAACCAGACTGATCAATATCTTGCATTTCCAGACGCTGATCGCGGCCAAGGCTGCGCGCTTAGTGCTGGCGGCGCCCGGCAAGCTGCTGGTCGATTTCGGCCTGCGCCGTGCGCACGGCGCCGAAGCCGGACTCATGGCCGCCCGCGCCAGCTACATCGCCGGTTTTGCGGGTACCGCGACCATGCTGGCCGAGGAGGAATTTGGCATTCCCATTTTCGGCACGATGGCCCACTCCTTCGTCGAAGCTTACGACACCGAAAGCGCCGCCTTTGAATCGTTCGCGCACTCGCGCCCGCAGGGCCTCACCTTGCTCATCGATACTTACGATACCGAAGCGGCGGCGAGAAAAGTAGTCGCGTTGGCTCCCCGCCTCGCCGCGTGTGGCATCAAGATCCGGGGCGTGCGGCTGGACAGCGGCGATCTTATTGCGTTGTCGAGAAGCGTGCGCCGCATCCTGGACGACGGCGGACTTGCCGACGTGACGATCTTCGCGAGCGGTGGCCTGGATGAGGACTACGTGTCTGAAATCGTTCAAGCCGGAGCGCCGATCGACGGCTTTGGCGTCGGCACCAGCTTGACGACGTCATCCGATGTGCCGGCGCTCGATTGCGCCTACAAGCTGCAGGAATATGCCGGGTTGGCGCGGCGCAAACGTTCGACCGCCAAGGCAACGTGGCCGGGCCGCAAACAAGTCTGGCGCCGCTATGGATTGGATGGCCGAATTGCTGGCGACGTCTTGTCGCTTAAATCCGATCTCCATTCTGGCGAACCTCTGATCGAGCTCGTCATGAAAGGTGGCCAGCGCGTCAAACCGACGCCCACTTTGGCCGAGATCCGGACGCGGGCCGCGTGCGATCTCAAGCGCCTTCCCGAGCCCTTGCGCGACCTCGTCCCGGGAGAAACATCCCCGGTTGAAGTTGCAGATGCATTGGTGCGGCTCGCCGCCGA
>CAVTCV010000022.1:0-6295 GCA_963733315.1 uncultured Alphaproteobacteria bacterium
CGCCGCTGCTACCGGTACGATGATGATGGTGATGGTCGCTCATTCAGGGGCTTCATATAGGCGGATTCTCTGCGGTAATCACCCTACCCATCGGTGTCGCGCAGCGATAAATCATTGATGGCCGCCGCCTTGACGCTGCCCTATGTGCGGCGCACATGCAGGAACATGAACCGAATCGAAAAACCCGGGAAAATCCAAAAGATCTGCGTCTATTGCGGCTCCGGGCCGGGCACCGATCCGGCCTTTGCGGAGGCCGCCCGCGCCTTCGGCGCGGTCCTGGCGCGGAACCGCATCGGCCTGGTCTACGGCGGCGGCACCGTCGGCATGATGGGCGAACTGGCGAATGCCGTACTCGGCCATGGCGGCGAGGTCACCGGCATCATCCCCGACTTTCTGGTCGCGCGCGAGCACGCCATCAAAGGCGAACACGGCCTGATCGTCACCCGTGACATGCACGAGCGCAAGCGCAAGATGTTCGAGCTGGCGGACGCCTTCGTCGCCCTGCCCGGCGGCGTCGGCACGCTGGAGGAGATCGTCGAGCAGATGACCTGGGCGCAGCTCGGCCGCCACAAGAAGCCGATCCTGCTCGCCAATATCGAGAGGTTTCTGGCAGCCGCTCTGCGCGTTGCTCGACCACATGAAGGCGCTGGAATTCATCCGCGGCGATCTCAATTTCGACCTGCTGGTCGCCGACAAGGTCGATGACATCCTGCCGATGCTGCAAAAGGCGGCGCAGGCGCTGCCCGAGGCGGCCAAGAAAATGACTACGGCCGACGCCGACCGGCTGTAATCACTGTTTGGCGACGAAGGTCACCGCCTCGATGCGGTTGCCGTCGAGATCGCGGATGAACGCGGCGTAATAGCCCTCGCCGTGCTGCGGGCGTAAGCCCGGCTTGCCGTCATCGGCCCCGCCGTTGGCGAGTGCCGCCGCGTGAAAGGCACCGACCATGTCGGCCGTACGCGCGCGAAAGATGGGGTAATCGGCCGGCCGGCTTGTTGATAGCTGAAGATTTTGGGTGCTGCGCTTCAGGCTGATGGTGAAACGAGGTCCCGTGGTAACGGCCTCAAGCATCAGAAGGAGAAGCGCAGCATGGAGCATTTTGCTGGATTGGACGTTTCGGTCAAGGAGACCAGCGTCTGCATTGTGGATGACACGGGCAAGATCGTTCGGGAAGTGAAGGTGGCGAGCGAGCCTGAAGCGTTGTTGGCGGTGCTGAAGAACCCCGCCTACCACTTCAAGCGAATTGGATTGGAAGCTGGGCCGCTGTCGCAATGGCTGTTCAGTGCGCTCGCCGAAGCAGGCTTGCCGGTGATCTGTGTCGAGACGCGGCACATGCGGGCGGTGTTGAAGGCGCAGATCAACAAGACCGACCGCAACGATGCCCGCGGCATGGCACAGATGATGCGGGTTGGGCTTTACCGCCCGGTGCATGTGAAGACGTTACGCAGTCAGAAACTGCGGATGCTGCTGACCCATCGCAAGCTGCTGCAGTCCAAGGCGATCGCCATCGATAACGACTTGCGCGGTACTTTACGCAACTTCGGTCTCAAGGTCGGCATGGTTGGAACGGTGAGGTTCGAGGCCCGCATCAGGAAGCTCGTCGAGAACTTGCCCGACCTGGCTGCGCTGGTCGAACCGCTGCTCGTTGTCCGACGGACGCTTCGCGAGCAGTTCTGCATCCTGCATCGCCGCCTGCTGGCCATCGTCCGGGACGATGAGGTGTGCCGGCGCTTGATGACGACCCCTGGCGTCGGCCCCGTGGTGTCGCTGACCTATCGCGCCACCGTCGACGTGCCGGCTCGCTTCCGCAAATCCAAGTCCGTCGGGGCGGTGTTTGGGCTGACGTGCGCCAAGTATCAATCGGGCGAGGTCGATTGGAGCGGCAGAATATCGCGCTGTGGAGACGAGATGATGCGGGTCATGCTCTACGAAGCAGCTCAGAGCATGATGCGTTCCAAGAAATGGTCCTGGCTCAAGGCCTGGGCGATGCAGATCGCCAGGCGCCGCGGGATGAAAAAGGCGATCGTGGCGCTGGCGCGCCGGTTGGCCGTGATCATGCACCGCATGTGGGTTGACGGCACCGAGTTCCGCTGGACCCGGGAACAAGCCGCGGCAGCAGCATGACAACCGTGCAAGATCAGATCCGATAGGAGGAAACTCGAGCTCCACCCTGCGGTGGAAAGATGTCCCTCGCGGGACGATGGATGAGGTGAGTTCGCATGTCCGCTTGGACCTGCCGTTCAACTGACGGCAAGGCCGCCGAAAAGATTGTTCCGCCTCGTCCTCGGATCCCATGATGGAAGGGCCTTGGTGCCGATTCCGAAGAGAAGCGCGAGCCCGTGAGCGACATCGACACTGCAGTGGTGGATAGCCTGAAAGTGCTTGACCCCAACCGGCCGATTAGAGAAGCGGACATGCGCGCCGCTGCCGGCGGGGGCCGGCGTCAGATCGCCGCGCAGGTTGATCCAGAACTCGGAATAGGTCCTGCCGAAACCGACGGTCGCCGGGCGCGCTTCCAGCTTGGCGAAGCCGAGCGTCGCCAGCACGGCTTCGTAGAAGCGCGCGGAGAGAGCGAGATCGCGCACCGCGATGGAGACGTGGTCGATCATTTGCGCGCTCACGCCGGCGCTTTCGATTTCACCAGCTTGTAGACGATCGAATCGATCAGCGCCTGGAACGAGGCATCGATGATATTGGGCGACACGCCGATGGTCGTCCAATGGTCGCCGTTTTCGTCCTCGCTCTCGATCAGCACGCGCGTCACCGCTTCGGTGCCGGAATTGAGGATGCGGACGCGGTAGTCGGTGAGCTTCAGACCGTCGATGTAGCTCTGATATTTGCCGAGGTCCTTGCGCAGCGCGCGGTCGAGCGCGTTGACCGGGCCGTTGCCTTCCGCGGCGGAAATCATGTTTTCGTCGTCGATCCTCACCTTCACCACCGCCATGGTCACGGTCACCCGCTCGCCCTTGGCGTTGATGCGCTGCTCGACATTGACGTCGAACTGGGTGACATCGAAATAGTTCGGCACCGTGCCGAGCGTGCGGCGCGCCAGCATCTCGAAGGAGGCATCCGCCGCTTCATAGGCATAGCCGGCGGTCTCGCGTTCCTTGACGGTCTCCAAGAGACGGGCGATGCGCGGATCATCCTTGTCAGCCTTGATGCCGATGCGCTCGAGCTCGGCCAGAATGTTGGATTTTCCGGCCTGTTCGGAGACCAGCACCTTGCGCTTGTTGCCGACGCTCTCGGGCGCGACATGCTCGTAGGTTGCAGGATCTTGGCGATCGCGGAGGCATGGATGCCGGCCTTGGTGGCGAAGGCGCTCTCGCCGACATAGGGCGCGTGCCTGTTGGAGCCGCGGTTGAGCCGTTCGTCGAGCGTGTGCGAGACGTGCGCCAGCTTCTTCATCGCCGCGTCGCTGACGCCGATGTCGAAGCGTTCCGCGTATTCCTGCTTCAGCTTCAGCGTCGGGATGATCGACACCAGATTGGCATTGCCGCAGCGTTCGCCCAGCCCGTTCAGCGTGCCCTGGATCTGCCGCGCGCCGGCGCGCACCGCGGCGAAGGAATTGGCGACCGCCTGCTCGGTGTCGTTATGCGCGTGAATGCCGACGTGTTCGCCGGGGATCGCCTTGCACACCTGAGCGACGATCTCCTCGACCTCATGCGGCAGCGTGCCGCCATTGGTGTCGCACAGAACCACCCAGCGCGCGCCCGCGTCATAGGCCGCCTTGGCGCAGGCCAGCGCGTATTTGGGATTGGCCTTGTAGCCGTCGAAGAAATGCTCGCAGTCGAGCAGCACTTCGCGGCCCTTTGCCTTGGCGGCCTGCACGCTGTCGCGGATCGAGGCGAGGTTCTCCTCCTCCGTCGTCTCCAGCGCGACGCGCACATGGTAGTCCCAACTCTTGGCGACGAAGCAGATAGCATCGGCCTTGGCCTCGAGCAGCGCGGCGAGCCCCGGATCGTTCGAGGCCGAGCGGCCCGGCCGTCGGGTCATGCCGAAGGCGGTGAAAGTGGGATGGAACTTGCGGGCCGCGCCGAATAGTTCGGTGTCGGTCGGATTGGCGCCCGGGTAGCCGCCTTCGACATAATCGATGCCAAGCTCGTCGAGCATTTGCGCGATCGCCAGCTTGTCGGCGAGCGTGAAATCGACGCCATTGGTCTGCGCGCCGTCTCGCAGCGTCGTGTCGAAGAGATAAAGGCGTTCCTTGCCCATGACGCCCTCAGATCACCCCAAATAAATAGAGCGCAAGCAGGATCGCCGCTGCCAGCACGGCGAATTTGAGCACGATGTAATAAAGCCAGTGGCGCGGGAACGGCGTGTCGGGCTTGGTCATGAGGCCTCCCGTTTGGCGGCAAGTTGTTTGTGCAGCGTGGTGTTAGCGAGCCACTCGTCACCGACAGAGACCGAATTGCGCTGCTGCGCGACATAACCGCGCTTCTCGAAGAAGCCGCGCGAGTGTCGCTGGCGTCGACCGCTAGCATCGCCGCGCCGCGCGAACCGGCAAGTTTTTCGAGCGCGTCGATCAGCATGGCGCCGACGCCCTGCCCGGCCACAGCCGGATGCACGTAAAGCATATCGATATTGGTGCCGCCGGCGAGCGAAGCAAAGCCGACCGGGGAGCCGGCCATCGTGGCCACCAGCGTCAAATGGCTGGCGAGCCGCTCGCCGAACTCGGCTTCGTCGTCGGCGCTGGAAGCCCAGGCGTCCTGCTGGGCTGCGTGTAGTCCTCGTCGGTTAAATCCGCAATGCTGTCGCGGAAGATTTCACGAGCAGCGCGGTATCGGCCGGCAGGAACGGCCGCAGCGCCAATTTGGGAAGCGCCTGGGCGTTCATCGCGCGATCTCCCAGGTGGTGCCGTCTTAATCCTTCAGCACGACACCCATCGCGGCGAGTTCGTCGCGGATGCGGTCGGACTCCTTGAAATCCTTCGCCTTGCGCGCGGCGTTGCCGCTCCGATTAGGGCGACGATTAATTTTCGTCGATCATTAGCGAAGCCGGGCGGAATGCGTCCATGCGCAGCCGGCTTTTGAAAAGCCCGAGCAGATGCGCGCTCGAGGCGAAGCGCCGCCGGCAAAAGCACATTTCGCCGCTCGCCATCAACTCATGAGCGCGGCAAAAGCGTTCGGCGTATTGAGATCGTCGACACCGCAGCGACGTCGGCGCCAGATCGCCGCGGCGCGTCGCCGTAAAGGATACCAGCGATCGAGTTCCGCTGGCTTTCGCGCAAACCGGCGACCGTCCAGTCGATCGGCTGGCGATAGTGCGTGCGCAGCATGTTGAAGCGCAACACTTCGCCCGGCCAGTCCGGCCAGCAACTCATGGATGGTCACGAAGTTGCCGAGGCTCTTCGACATCTTCTCGCCTTCGACTTGCAGGAAGCCGTTGTGCATCCAGAAATTCGCCATCACGGCGGTGTGAAACGCGCATCGCGCTTGCGCGATCTCGTTCTCGTGATGCGGAAAAACGAGGTCGATGCCGCCGCCATGAATGTCGAAGGTCTCGCCGAGATACGCTCCCGCTCATCGCCGAGCATTCGATGTGCCAGCCGGGCCGGCCGCGTGCCCCAGGGGCTGTCCCAGCCCGGGTTCGCCGGCGCCGACGGCTTCCACAACACGAAATCCATCGCATCTCGCTTGTAGGGCGCCACTTCGACGCGCGCGCCGGCGATCATCTCGTCCAGCGAACGGCGCGAAAGCTTGCCGTAGTCCGGCATCGACGGACGTCGAAGAGCACATGGCCTTCCGCGACATAGGCATGGCCTTGGCGATCAGGCTCGATCGATCATGTCGAGCTTCATCTGCGGCGATATGTTCGGTCGCGCGCGGCTCGAAGGTCGGCGGCAGGCAGCCGAGCGCGGCCACGTCCGCCTAGATGCGCGTAGGTCTCTCCGTCAGCTCGCGCAGATCGAGGATCGCCGCGCTCGGCCGCGCGCGCGTTGATCTTGTCGTCGATGTCCGTGATGTTGCGGACATAGGTGACGTGGTCTCGCCATAGAGATGGCGCAGCAGGCGGAACAGCACGTCGAACACGATGGCCGGGCGCGCGTTGCCGATATGGGCGAAGTCGTAGACCGTCGGTCCGCAGACATACATGCGCACTCGGGCCGGATCGAGCGGCGTGAACACCCGCTTCTCGCGCGTCAGCGTATCGTAGAGCCTAAGCTCCATCAGCAGCGTCCTCTGGCGCCTGCTGGCCCCGGGCGTTGCTTTATCTCGATGGAGAAAAGACGGCCGCAGCCAGCGTTGTGCGCTAGCTAATAATCTCGCGGCAAATGCCGCAGATATGGTTAAGGCC
>CAVTCV010000023.1:0-74438 GCA_963733315.1 uncultured Alphaproteobacteria bacterium
CAGGAGCAGCATGCTCGGCGCCAAATCCAGCGTCGATACCTTAGCCGCCGAAAACGCCCTGGCCATCGCCGAATCGGCTCTCGACTCGGCCAAAAGCAACTACGAAAAACGCAAAGTGAACATCGACCGCGCCATCGGCGACACCCTGGGTGACGAACGTCTCCATCGACGACGCAAAATCCGGCATCGTCACCCACGGCCCATAACCCGGCCCCAACCTGTAACCTGCAACCCGTAACCTGCAACCTGTAACCTGCGATGTCCACCGCCGCTCAACCCGTTCCCGTCGAAGCCGCCAGCACGAAGCTCGCGCCCCTGGTCCTCATCGCCGACGATCAGCCCCACATCCTCGACGCCCTCGAGCTCCTCCTCGAACCCGAAGGCTATCGCATCGAAAAAGCCACCTCGCCGTACATGGTCATCGACGCGCTCAAGTCCAGCACCTTCGACGCCCTGCTCCTCGATCTGAATTACACCCGCGACACCACCTCCGGCCGCGAAGGTCTCGACCTCCTTCCCAGATTCGCTCCCACGAGTCCCAGCTCCCCGTCATCATCATGACCGCCTGGGCCAACGTAGAGCTCGCCGTCGAAGCCATGCGCCGCGGCGCCAACGACTTCATCCAGAAGCCCTGGGACAACGCCCGCCTGCTTACCATCCTGCGCACCCAGATCGATCTCAACAACGCCGTCCGCCGCGCTAATCGCCTCGAAGCCGAGAATCGCCTCCTCCGCACCCAGGGCCTCCCGGAGATGATCGCCACCGCGCCCGCCATGCAGCCGGTCCTCGCCACCATCGCCCGCATCGGACCCTCCGACGCCAGCGTCCTCATCACCGGCGAGCACGGCACCGGCAAGGAATCGTCGCGCAGACCCTCCACGCTCGGCCTCGCGCGCCTCCCGCTCCATGGTCGCCGTCAACGCCGGCGCGCTCCCGGAAGGCACCTTCGAGAGCGAGCTCTTCGGCCACGTCAAAGGCGCATTCACCGACGCCCGCACCGACGCATCGGCCGCTTCGAGCACGCCGACGGCGGCACGCTGTTCCTCGACGAAATCGCCGACATGCCCTTGCGCCGCAGGCCAAGCTCCTGCGCGTGCTCGAAACCGGCGAGCTGGAGCGCGTCGGCTCTTCGCAGACCACGCCGCGTCGACGTCCGCATCATCTCGGCCACCAACGCCGACATCCGCGCCGAAGTCGAAGGCCAGCACTTCCGCGCGGAACTCCTCTTCCGCCTCAATACGGTCGAGATTCACCTGCCGCCCCTGCGTGAGCGCCGCGAAGACATCCCGCCCCTTGCCGCGCATTTCCTCGCCCGCTACGCCCAGCGTTACCGCAAGCAGGTCGCAGAGCATCGATCCCGCCGCGCTGCAGCTCATGCTCCACTACGCCTGGCCCGGCAACGTCCGCGAGCTCGACCACACCATCGAGCGCGCCGTCCTCATGTCCCGCGAGGACATCATCGAAGTCTCCGACCTCCGCCTCTCGCCCGCCCGCGTCTCCACCCAGGCGCTCGAAGAGATGAGTCTCGAGTCCGTGGAGAGTATTCTCATCCGCAAAGCCCTCTCGCGCTGCAACGGCAACGTGAGCCAGGCGGCAGAAGCCCTCGGACTCAGCCGCGGGGCCCTCTACCGGCGGATGGAAAAATATGGCATCTAGCGCGGCCCGTCACCCTCACTGCGAACCACAGAAGCAACTAACCCCGCACCCCGCCGCCCCCCCGGCCAGGTTCACCCCACAGCAAGAAGCTTCGGCCTTCGGAATCCGCTTTGCAACAACTCGATGGTTCGCGCCAGCACTTCGGTACTGCGGCCCGTGCCAATTTGGAAAACTACAGTCCCGACCCGCACCCCACAGTCCCGACCAACACCCCGCCGCCCCCCGGCCAGGTTCACCCCACAGCAAGAAGCTTCGGCCTCTGCCGTCCGCCTTGCAACAACTCAATGGTTCCGGCCAGCACGTCGGTACTGTGGCCCGGCCCATTTTGGAAAACCCCGCCCCCGACCCGCAATCCTCCCGCCTCGCATCTCCGTTCCCGTTGCGCTCGATGCCCCGCTCGCTGTTCACTGATCACTGATCACTGAACCCATGGCGAACCACCCCCACAAACGCAAACCCAAACGCCAAAGCATCTCCTTTGAGGCGCGCCTCCGCATCTTCTGCACCGTCGGCGCGCTCATTCTCCTCGGCCTCTCGACCGCCGTCCTCGCTCTGCTTCACGTCACCACCGGCCCCATGCTCGCCACCCTGGGCATCCTGCTTCTCGTCCTCCTCCTCGTCTTCGCCGCCTTCATTGAAGAAGCCATCCGCCCTATCCAGACCCTCGCCAACGTCGTTGCCGCCCTCCGCGAAGAGGACTACTCCTTCCGTGCCCGCGACGCCAATGGCGACGACTCCGTCGGCCAGCTCTCCCTCGAAATCAACGCCCTCGCTGATACCCTCCAGGCCCAGCGCGTCGGCGCGCTCGAAGCCGTCGCCCTCCTCCGCCGCGTCATCGCCGAAATGGACGCCCCCGTCCTCGCCTTCGATCAGGACGCCCGCCTCCGCCTCCTCAATCCCGCCGCCGAGCGCGTCTTCTCGCTCCTCCCCGCGCGCGACCTCGGCAAATCCGTCGCCGACCTCGACCTCACCGGCCTCCTCGACGAGCCCAGCGAAGCCGCCGTCCAGCTCGAACTCCCTCGCGCCGCCGGGCGCCGCTCCGACCCAGCCAGCCCCAGCGCTGGATGATCCGCCGCTCCACCTTCCGCCAGCGCGGCGTCCCCCACACCCTCGTCGTCCTCTCCAACGTCAGCGCCGCTCTCCGCGAAGAAGAGCGCCTCGCCTGGCGTCGCCTCATCCGCGTCATCGGCCACGAAATCTCCAACTCCCTCACCCCGATCAAATCCATCGCCGGCAGCCTCCGCTCGCGCATCCTCCCGAAATCCACCAACGGATCGGAACCCGCAACCGCCAGACGTCAAGGCACCCCTCGCCCACTCCAACCCCGCAACCTCCCGCCGTCACCGTTCTCCAGCGCGACCTCCAGCGCGGCCTCTCCGTCATCGAAAACCGCGCCGAGTCCCTCAACCGATTCGTCCAGGCCTATCGCCAGCTCGCCCAGCTCCCCGCGCCCATTCTCAAGCGCGTCCCGCTGCTCCCCCTCCTCGAGCGCGTCATCTCGCTCGAAATCCGTCTCGACGTCCGCCTCCTCGCCGCCCCCGACGTCCATCTCCTCGCCGACGAGGACCAGATCGAGCAACTCCTCATCAACCTTGTCCGCAACGCCGTCGAATCCGCCCTCACCTGCGTCGAAGAAGAACCCGAACCCACATCAGCTGTCACCCTGAACGAAGCGAAGCGCAGTGAAGAGCCTGGCCTGAGCGAGTCGGCGCAGCCGACGAGTCGAATGGCACCTGGTGTTTCGTCAGCACCCTGCACGCCCCAGGTCACCATCCGCGCCATCGAAGAAGCCGACCTCGTCGCCATCGTCATCGAAGACAACGGCCCCGGCCTCGCCAATCCCGACAACCTCTTCGTCCCCCTCTACACCACAAAAAAATCCGGCTCCGGCGTAGGACTAGCCCTCGCCCGCCAGATCGTCGAAGCCCATGGCGGCGCCATCGAACTCCGCAACCGCCCCAACCACCAGGGATGCATCGCCGAAGTCCGCATCCCTCTCGCGGAGAAGGCCGGAATTTAGCCAGGACCGGCCCGAAATCTGAAACTCTTTTCGCGATTTCCTGTTCTAATCAGGCAAGCTCCCTGACGTCCGTAGCTGCCTGGCGGCCTTCCCCTGCGCTCCAAGGATGGTGTGTTTGCGTCTGATGATGGTTCTAATCTGCCTGGGTTTCTGCTTAGATCTTGCCGCTCCCAGCCGTGCCCAGTCCCTGCCCGACGCACCCCGCCCGTCAGCCTCTCTCCTCCCGGCCAGCACCCCCGCGCCCGACCCCGGCCCATCTTCCAACTCTGCCGGAAACAACGGCCCCGCCGACCCGGCCCTCTTCCCGGACCAGGCGCAAGCCCCCGCCTCCCCACCCCAGACCACCCCCGCACCACCGCAGACCACCCAGCCCGCCAAACCGCACTCCAAAGATCCCGTCGACGCCAAAGGCAATCCCATCCCCCTCGAACGTCGGGAGCCGCAGCGCATCCTCGGTTTCATGCCCAATTTCCGCACCGTCTCCGGCGGATCCCAGCCCCACCCGCCCGGCTGGAAATATAACTTCACCGTCGCCACCCATCAGGCCTTCGACTACTCCTCCTTCATCTTTCTCGGCCTCACCTCCCTCACCGCCGAAGCCTTCAACGAACATTCCGCCCTCGGCAAAGGCATTGAAGGGATGGGCCAGTACACCTGGCGCGGCTTCCTCGACAAGACCGACAATACCTATCTCTCCGCAGGACTGCTGCCCACCCTCCTGCGCGAAGACACCCGCTACTACGCCCTCGGCGCCGGCCACAGCATCTTTATCCGTCCCCTCTACACCATCAGCCAGGAGGCGGTTGCCCGCACCTACGGCGGCAGGAAAACCCCCAACATTGCCGGACTCCTCGGCAAAGCCGCCACCCAGTACATCTCCCGGTTTTATTACCCGCCCAGCGTTGGCACCGTGGGCGCTCTGGCTGAGAAGTTTGGCTACTCCGTCATGCGCGACGTCGCCTTTTCCAGCGTCCGTGAGTTCTATCCCGACATCGCTGCCCACTACGTCCGCAAGCACCAGGCCAAAGTCGCCCGCCAAGCCGCCCAGCCCGCTCCTCAACCGGCCGCCCCCGCGCCCACACACTAGCTCCGCCGATCGTCGAAGCCCGCGGCGGAGCCATCGAACTCCGCAACCGCCCCAACCACCAGGGCTGCATCGCCGAAGTCCGCATCCCCCTCGCCGAGAGAATTGGAGCTTAGAAACAGCCGCGAGCTATTCGTTTCTCACCGGGTGTACCTTGTACCCATGAAAAAATCGTCCGCACGGGACAGGCTTCTCGCGATAATCCGACCACTTGCGGCTCAAAAGATGCGGGAAATCAACCGCGGCAAACGTAACCGCGGCGACTTGAAGCGCCGGGACTTCATCTGGCACTACCTCCTGCAGAGCTTCGCCACCATGGGCCGAGCATCCGGGGCGAAGGGCCTGATTAAGGACCAAAGTAACTATCAGCGCGTCACATATGAGGCGCTCGCGGCCCTCACTCCAAAAAAGCGTGAAAGGCAGGTCCGCGAAGCCTGCCGTGCTGCAAAGGTCCGAATGCCCGACCTGAAGGCGCGGTATATCCTCGAATGCTTCCAATATGTCGAGACTCTGGGAGGACCCGAAAAGGCAAAGAATTTGCTCCTTGCGCAGCCAGGCCGAGAAGGAAAGATCCATTTTCTGAGGACATTCCCTGGCATCGGCCCCAAGTACGCTAGGAACATCATGATGGACGTATACCAAGGGGACTTCAGAGACAGCATTGCATTAGATACGCGGATCAAGTCCATCTCAATTGCGCTTGGGCTCTCGTTCTCTGATTCCGACTACCTGGAACACGAAGCCTTCTACCTAGAAGTCGCGCATGCGGCCGGATTAAACGGCTGGGAACTGGACCGGTTACTGTTTAACTTCTTGGATGAGGTGAAGCAGGGGCTCAAGGACTCGAAAGCGCCGAGGGATATTCGGACCACCAGACCCAAGCCATGACCAAATCCGAATGGCGCGAAAAGGCCTAAGGTCGGGACGGCCGGAGCCCACTCGCTCCAACCCATGACTTTCGTGCGATCTCCCCGCGCGGCACCTCGATCTCCCCAGCGCACAATCATCCGTTCCCTCATCTCGCAGGAAAGCCCCGCTCTCACCCCCCCGCCCACGGCCGTGCCCGAGCCACCCCTCTTGCCCGAATGTACCTTGTGAGGTACACTTGAGAAACAGGCTCAGACAGTGAGCGAAGAGAAAAAGCTGACCGTCGCGTTCTATCGCTCACGCTCGGGAGCCGAACCTGTTCGTGACTGGCTCAAGAGCTTGCCCACCGACGATCGATACGCCCTCGGTCGAGACCTTCGCCTGGTGGAAATGGGCTGGCCCATAGGAATGCCTTTATGCCGGCCACTGGGAGGCGGACTTTGGGAAGCGCGCAGCACTCTCGCCGGAAATCGCATCGCCCGAGTCCTCTTCTGCGCAACCCACGGGCGCATGGTCCTGCTCCACGGCTTCATCAAGAAAACGCAGAAGACTCCCGAGGCCGAACTGGACCTGGCCCGCAAACGACAGAAAGAGGTGAACCTGTGAAGAAGAATCCGCATATCGGCTCGTCCCTCGATGACTTCCTCAAAGAAGAAGGTCTCCACGAGGACGCGACCAACTACGCGGTGAAACGAATTCTGGCCTGGCAGATCCAGAAGGCCATGCAGGAAAAGTCCCTCACCAAAACCGAAATGGCGCGCCGCATGGGAACCAGCCGCGCTCATCTCGACCGCCTGCTCGACCCGGAAAACGCCAAGGTTCAGCTCGACACCGTCGAACGCGCCGCCTCGGTTCTGGGACGCCGCCTGCGCCTCGTCCTCGTCTAGCGGACGCCGCCGCACTCCGCGACGAAGAGCACAGCCCCGCGGAATAACTCACCCATTTCCCTCCACGAGGGGTATGCTTCCCGCGTGCCCGCCCTAACATCCCGGAGAACCGCCGCCCGGCTCCTGCGTGCCGCCGTCGTCCTCGGTTTCGCCGCCGCGACGTGCACCCTGACCATCCCCCGCGCCTCCGCCCAGATCACCAACGAATCTCCGCCCCCAGGCTACCCACCCAGCGGCTGCGATTACGATCAGCGCGGCAATTACTACTGCTGGGGCAACCGAGCCGCCAGTAACACCCCGGTCGATCGCTATACGGCCATCGCGCTCTCCCCCACCACTATGGTCTCGGGAACCTCGCACGGGCAGACCTCGCAAAGCACAGCCGAACAGCTCGCCCTCACCAACTGCCACACGCGCGCCTCCGACTGCAAGGTCGAAATGTGGGGAGTGAATTCCTGCGTCGCGGTCGCCGTCAGTCTCCCCGACAAGGCCTGGGGCGCTTCCTGGGATGCGGATCCCAAAGGCCGGGGCCAATGCGCTCGCGATCTGTGAACAGCACAAGGGTAAAAGTTGTGCCGTCCAGGCCGATCCATGCGCGAGTGATGACCCCAGTCTCCCGGCTCCCGCGCCCATCTGCCCGGCCCCGGCGATCTGGCCATCGTCGGCTGCTATCAATGGTTCAACGGGGTGCCCGTCGCGGTGGAGCCGAACCATACGGTGCTGGCCGGACCATTCAGCGCCACCTGGCAGTTGGTCAATGCGGCCCAGCGTCTCTACACGATCACATGGCCGCAACCGGTCATATCGAAAGAGACGATCGCGGCGGACAAGCGGTCGCTGAGCGGAGGGAATCAGTACGGAGGCTAGATGCGGCCACGCGGCTCACCGGGAGCAGCGGCCTCGTCGGAGCCTGGAACTGGGACGGCGTCCTCACCGTCACCGTCACCGCGAACGGCACATATCGGTCGCATCGTCGAATCTGAAGTGGCACGGTACGTGGCGAGCCGTGGCAGGATCCCCCGGAGCCTACGTCCTCACAGGGTCCGACCTGCCGACCGATAGGGTCGCGCTCGCCGCAGACGGCTCGCGCCTGGCCGGAGCCGACCAGTACGGCATCCCATCTCAGGAACACGAACGGACTCTGCTCTGCCAATTAACTCCGCCGCTACCTGTGTGGCCCGCTGTGAGCCCGCGAACGAGATCGGCCATCCGCCCGCCCGCCAAGCGTACAATTCTTCGTTCCCTCCTCCATCAGGAAAGCCCCGCTCTCCCGCGGCCTCCTGAATCCCGCCCTCACCGGAGGTGTACCGTGGAATCGACCAACGCCTTCATCGGCCACCCGCAGCGGCCCTCAGAACCGGAAATTATCGCCGCCCTCGGCCCCTCCGCCGACGCCTGGACCCAGTTCATCGAATGGATGGCCCAGGAGCATTGCGTCACCGGCCAGGAATGGAAATCCTTCAACCCGGCGAAATACGGCTGGTCCCTCCGCCTCAAACAAAAGGCTCGCAACATCGTCTACCTCGGTCCCTGCGCCGGATCCTTCCAGGTCTCCTTCGTCCTCGGCGACAAGGCCATGAACGCCGCCCGTCGCGCCAAATTCCCAACAGCCGTAGCCCGGGCCATCGCCACTGCCCCGCACTACGCCGAAGGCACCGGCGTCCGGCTCACCGTAAAAACCCCCAAAGACCTCCCCGCCATCCGCACCCTCGCCGCTATCAAACTCGCTAACTGAGGCCAAAACCGCCGTTTGGGTAGTGGGTTAGTTTGAAAAATCCACAGGTCGCGCCGATCCCGCGAGCGTGGCATCATGACGGTCATGCGGTAGCGGTATATTTCATGTACTACAACTTCTACCGCGTTCACCAGACGCTAAGGGTGACACCTGCGATGGAAGCTGGACTGACGGATCATGTTTGGGAAATAGATGAACCGGTGGTACTTCTCCGGGATCAACGTTAGATCACCTTTCGTGTCTCATAAAGTCCTCTGGGTGAACCATTGAGCCACCAAACAGGCCACCATGGCGGCGGTACCCGGCGGTCAGAAGCCCTCCGGTTTTCCATCGGAAGATGAGGCTACTGTCTCCGCTCCGATTGTTGTCAGACATCAAGAAACTTCCGAAGAGCAGGCCCAATATACCGAGGAAAAAGATAATCGCGCCGCACAACTTAAAAAATAAGCTAAGTGACGACTTAATTGGATCACTTGGCATAAGCCTCCGGAGTCGCGGGTATTTACGCTTGTCGGACTGATAGTTAGCCTCTAAATCAGGTCCCTAACTGCTTCGCAAATCGATCAACGTGCGTGGGTGGGACCGTCGAACGTTTGCATTTGCGTTTCCTGAGAGCGTCTCGGGCGTCGCTCAGGTAATCAGTGCCCCCGGTGATTGCCCCTGTGGAGGACTGCGAGATAGCTGGATGTTGTCCCTGATGAGTAACCGTTCATTTTCGAAATAACGGCAAGACGCCTGCATTGCGTGTTAGGGCTCTACGCGAATTGAGATGCAAGCGAAGATGTTATTGAGCGACTGCTTCCCACTTCCGGTATCAGAAGGATTACTCTATCGTGACACTCAGCCGGCTGAGTTCAATTCGATGAGTCCCACGATTCCAGGGGACACTGTCGTAAAAATAAATCGCGGCGAGACAGGAGACGGCTCATTTTCGGAATCATCGACTATGATGATGTTCTCGGCGGACATCACTGGAATGTAAGATCGGTTAGTACCCTTAGGCCATATCGGGCTAGCATTGGCCACGTCACCAATACAATACTCACTGACAGCGATCTAAAAGCAACACGCACCCGAACGCCCTGTTCACGGTGTCTCCGTGTTTGAGCCTTTGCAATCCATTCTCCAATCCAACGACTTTCATCCCATCAACCCCCAAACTGACCCACTACCGCAGTTTGTGGAAAACTTGTCAAGCTTTTCCCGCACGGTACGAAAGTGTTGTCCCTCATTCCACACCACTTCCACCACAATGTCCTCAAAGAATTTTGGCCGAGATTTAGAGCTGGATTTGGTATTCTGATAATAGAGGGTAAGAAAAGAAAAAAGGCCGCGCTTGCCGCGGCCTTTTCCTTTGTCCGGAGACCGATATCGAATGCCTCTTCAGCTCCTTTCACTTCCCATCCGCCGCGCCGCCCGGGGACGCCATCGACCGAGTCTCGCTGGCTCGCCCGCGTATCCGGTCACCCGGGTCTCAACGCAGAACGCCATTCCAAAGTCGCCAATATCCAGGTTGTTAACTCCGGGGAGTACCATGGTGACCCCTCCCGAACCTCTGTGGAATCAGCAACCATCCCGCACTCCCACCCCAGGGGGGAGGGGGGTACCCATTATCAAAGAAGATAACTCCAGTCGAAGCCCGGCTCCTTCGCCGAAGCAAATCGCCCGGAGTTCCCCGAGCGCCTATCGGCTGCAGTCTACCGGCCAGACGCTGCCGGCTCCCCGCTCCCGGCTGCCTTTCTGCTAACTCAAAGGTTTCACGCTCAGTTGTTTGGTTGTGAGCCGTTCTCGCCTTCATCCGCAAGACCGTCCTCCCGTAATCTTCCCCAGCCCTCTCAGCGTGATGGTCGTGTGTCCTCGTTGGACCAGGCCAGGCTGCCGCGCCCCAGGCTCATGCCGGAGCGCATCCCAGCCGAAACAATGAGTGTGGGTCAAATCCTGAATCGGCGCCTCGTTTGCGCCTCCCTGGTTTTCCTGCATAGAAAAATAAAAGGTTCCCGCCGCAGCTCTGCCCAAAGCCGAGCCGCCCCAGGAACACAGCAACTCCGGCCACTTCGCTGGATCCCTGGATGAAAAATCCGGTTGCAAATCGGCCCCAGAGGGAATCCCGAACGCCGCCCGAGCAAGGAACGAATTGAAACTCTTCTCTGAACTCAACCTTTCGCCGGCTCTGCAACAGCAGATTGCCGCCGCCAACTTCATCACCCCCACCCCGGTCCAGGCCGGAGCGATCCCGCCGGCCATGGAAGGCCGCGACGTAATCGCCACCGCCCAAACCGGCACCGGCAAAACCCTCAGCTTCCTCATCCCGCTCGTCGAGCGCATGCCGAAAGCTGCCAAAGGCGCGACCGCGCTCGTCCTCCTGCCCACGCGAGAACTCGCCATGCAGGTCCTCGAGCACTACCGCCACCTCACCCAGAGCAAAGGCACCGCGGCGCTGGTCTGCGGCGGCCTCGCCGAAGGCCCGCAACTCGAAGCCATCCGTCGCGGTGCGCGCCTCATCGTCGCCACGCCCGGCCGCCTCGAAGACTACCTCGACCGCAGGCTCATCAACCTCAGCGGCATCAAGATTCTCGTCCTCGACGAAGTCGACCGCATGCTCGACATGGGCTTCAAGCCCGCCATTCGCCGCATCGCCGCCGCTCCTGCCCGCCGATCGCCAGACCCTCTGCTACTCGGCCACGCTGAGTCCGGAAATCCGCGACGTGCCCGCGACTACCTCAAAAATCCTGTGCGCGTCGAAATCGGTTCGGTGCTCAAGCCCTCACCCAACGTCGAGCTGCAATCCTTCGAAGTCCGCACGGACAAGAAGCAGGAGCTCCTCGAGCACCTGCTCGGCTCGAGCGAGCGGCAGCTTCCTCGTCTTCGTGCGCACCAAGCACGGCGCCGATCGCGTCGCCCGCCGCCTCGTCCGCTCCGGCCACTCCGCCACGCAGATTCACGGCGACCGCTCGCAGTCGCAGCGCAACGCCGCCCTGGCCAGCTTTGCGAAGGACGTCATCGCATCCTCGTCGCCACCGACGTCGCCGCCCGCGGCATCGATGTCGCCAACATCGCGCATGTCGTGAACTTCGACATGCCGCAAGAAGCTCGAAGACTTCGTCCATCGCGTCGGCCGCACCGGCCGCGCCTCGGCCCGTGGAGTCGCCTCCACCTTCGCCGCGCCCGACGAAACCCACGCCCTGCGCAAAATGGAGCGGACCCTCGCCATCACCACGAAGAAGTTCCGCGTCCGTCCCAGAACCGCGAGAGCGAGCGCCTGATCGCCCGCTCTTCATTCCCAACAACTCGATGAACAATTAGGATGGAGGGCACGATCCGATGCCCTCCACCTTCTCTCGCCTCCTCTGCCTGATTCCGCTGCTGTGTCTGGCGTCTTCTCTCCACGCCCAGGCCGACAAATACTCGCTCTACCAGCTCTCCGGCAACTACAGCTGGCTCTCCAACTCCATTGACGGAGTCCCCGGCGCCCACCAGCCGCTCAACGGATGGGAAGCGGCTTTTGCCGCCCTGCGCTGGCACGGCCTCCGCTTCAAGCTCGATGTATCGGGCTATCAGGGAACCAACCAGGGAGCGCCCAGCATCCCGTCTTCATCATGGCCGGCGGCCAGTCCGACCGCCTCTTCGGCCGGGAAACCGGCTTCGTCGAAGGTCTGTTCGGCACCGGCAGCATGAACAGAAATTGGTTGCCGAACCAGGTCCCGGGCCAGACCGCCTCGTTCTCCGCCATCGCTGGCGGCGGTCTCGACACGCGCCTTTCAAAACGCTTCGCTTTCCGCGCCCAGGCGGACTTTCGAATACGCCAACTTCAACCCTGGTCTTGTACTTGGACCACGACCATCACCTACATCGAGGAATTTCACGGCCTGCCCAACTATTTCGCCAAGGTCTCCACCGGACTCGTCTGGAATTTCTGAAAATCACTTTCGCCCCGCGCGCTTTTGCGCCACCACCAGACCCCGCGGCGTCGGCAGCAACACCACAGACAGCAGCCCCTCGGCCTCCAGCCGCAGCGCCGCCTCGCGAATCGGCCCCGAGTGCGAGCTGGCGTCATGCATCAGACACCAACCCGTCGGGCCCGATCTGCGGCAGAAATCGCCGCACCTCCTGCTCGCGGATCGTGCAACTCGCTGTCGCTGAAGAACAGATCGATCGTCCCGCTCACCTCCATCTCCAGGCTCGACTCATTGCGCAGATCGATCCATTCCGCGAACTCCGAAGCCGCGACCTTCTCCTGCGCCTTCGCAAAAACCTTAGGGTCGAACTCGCAGCTCACGATCCTGCCAAATCCGTTCCGCTTCAGCCCCTCGCGCCATCCACACCGTGCTGGCGCCCGAGGAACGCCCCCGTCTCCACAATCAGGCTCGGCTTGACGGTCGTCACCAGCGTGGCCAGAAATTCCAGCACCTCGACCTCGGCCGTCATCGAGTCGTACATGCTCCAGTGCTCCGGATGCGGACACTCCGGCGTCGCGCGATGATACTCCGGCAGCATCGCGCCCGCCGCCCGCTCCGCCTGCAGCATCACCTTGTGTTCCTGCTTCAGTTTCTTTTTGAAAAGCCCCAAGGCATCTCCTCAAACCGAACTTCGATTGTAGAGTCTCCGCCCTGAGTTTCTGGTCACTGGTCACTGGTCACTGATCCACTGCCCCCTGTTCCCTGCACCCTGTACCCTGTATTCATGAAAGTCGCCCTCCTGGGATTCGGCACCGTGGGCAGCTCCGTCGCACGCATTCTCTGCGACCTCAAGCCCGACGGCCTCGAGCTCTCGCATGTCTTCAATCGCGGCGTAGCCCGCAAAAAAGCCGACTGGGTCCCCTCCACAGTTGTCTGGACCGAGGACTTCGACCAGGTTCTCCGCTCCGATGTCGATGTCATCGTCGAGCTGGTCGGCGGCCTCGAACCCGCCGGCTCCTGGGTTCGCCGCGCCCTCGAAGCCGGAAAATCCGCTGTTACCGGCAACAAGAAACTCATCGCGAAACACGGCATCGAGCTCGACCGCCTCGCCCGCTCCAAAGGCGCGCATCTGCTCTACGGTGCCGCCGTCGCCGGAGGCATCCCCGTCATTCCCGGCCTGCAGCAAGGATTGGCCGGCGATCGCATCACCCGCATAGAAGCCATCCTCAACGGCACCTGCAACTACATTCTCAGCCGCATGGAAGCAGGCGCCGCCTTCGCCGACGTTCTCGATGACGCGCAGAAGCTCGGCTATGCCGAAGCCGATCCCAGCGAAGACGTCGACGGCTACGACGCTCGCGCCAAACTGGTCATCCTCTCGCGCATCGCGCTCCGTGCCGGCATTGACGTGGAATCCGTCGCCTGCCGCTCCATCGCCGACGTCGATGCTGTCGACCTCGTCTACGCGCACGACCTGAACTGCACCATCCGCCAGATTTCCAAAGCCGAACTCCGCCCTGACGGGGTCGCCGCCGCCGTCGGCCCCATGCTGGTGCCCGTTGCGCTCGCCTTTCGCCTGGTCGCGCAGCACGGAAAACATGGTCCTCGTCAGCGGCCAGTATGGCGGCGACGTGGTCTTCTCCGGCCACGGAGCAGGCGGCAATCCCACCGCCGTCGCCGTCGTCTCCGATCTCATCGCCCTCGCGCACGGCTCGCGCGCCGCCGACCTGCCCAGCCGCGCCGCGCTTCTCAGCGGCGAGTTCGAGCTGCGCCATTACATTCGCTTCGTCGTGAAGGACCGCCCCGGCATCGTCGCCGAAATCGCCGGCGCCCTCGCCTCGGAAAAGATCAACATCGACGCCCTCTTCCAGCGCCCCGGCTACGAGAAAGGCAATCTGCCCTTCGTCGTCACCGTCGAACCCTGCGCTGCCTCCGCTTTGCGCCGCGCCCTCGATCGCGTCGGTCACGCCGGCTGGCTCGCCCAGCCGCCGCTGGACATGCCCATCCTGGGAGAGTGAAGGACGCCGTGCCGATGTCCTCGACCATCATCGCCGCCCTCACCACCCTGCTCACCGTCGCCGGATTCGCCTACTACCTCATCGCCCTTTGGAGCGCCCGCGCCTTCCTGCGCCGCCCGCGCTTCCCTGCCTCCGACTTTGCCCCGCCCGTCAGCATTCTCAAGCCAATCTATGGCGTCGATCCCGGCATGGACGAAGCCTTCGCCAGCCACTGCCGCCAAAACTACTCCGGCGCATACGAGATCCTCTTCGGCGTCTCCTCGCTCGACGATCCTGCCTGCGCCATCGTCCGCCAGCTTCAGGCCGATTTCCCCGACAGCAAAATCCAGCTCATCCTTTGTCCCGAAGTTCTCGGCCCCAACGGCAAAGTCAGCAACCTCGCCCAGCTCGTGCAGCACGCACGCCACGACTACCTCATCATCAACGACGCCGACATCCGCGTCGGGCCGCACTACCTCGCGCAGATCCTTGCGCTCTTTGCCTACCCCATCGGTCACAAGCGGGTCGGCCTCGTCACCGCCCTCTATCGCGGCATCACCCATCGGACCCTCGGCTCGAAGATGGAAGCTCTCGGCATCGCTACGGACTTCGCTCCCGGCGTCCTCACCGCGCGCCTCCTTGATCGCGGTCTTCACTTCGGCCTCGGTTCCACGCTCGCCGTCTGGCGTCCCGCACTCGATAGCATCGGCGGCCTCGTCCCCCTCACCGAATATCTCGCTGACGATTACGAACTCGGCGCGCGCATCGCCGCCGCCGGTTTCCGCGTCGAGCTCAGCGACGAAATCGTCGAGACCTCCGTGCACCCCTGGAGCTTCTCCGGCTACCTTCATCACCAGCTGCGCTGGGCGCGCACCATGCGCGAGGCGCGCCGCGGCTATGCAGGCCTGGTCTTTTCCTACGGACTCGCCTGGGCCTTCCTTAACCTCATCGCGTCGGGACTCAGCCTTCCCGCCTTCGCCCTCTTTACGCTCGCCCTGCTCTCCATGTATGTGGCGGATTTTGTTGAAAAATGGCGCGGTCTATCGAGATTGATCGCGCCGCAGCCATCAAACGGGTGACGGGTGATAGCAATGTTGGAAACTGACAAGGTGTTCGCTGGCTCGATTTCGGAAAACTACGACCGCTATATGGTGCCGTTGATTTTCCAGCCGTACGCCGGGATATTGCACGACGCGCAGCGGCCTTGTCGCCGAGCGCCATTTTGGAAACCGCCGCGGGCACCGGGGTTGTCACCCGCGCATTGGCGCCAAAACTGTCCCCCGGCGCAAGCTATATCGTAACCGACCTCAACCAGCCGATGCTCGACTACGCCGCTTCGCGGCAAGCTCTCGACAGTCGCATCAAATGGCGCCAAGCGGATGCTCTGGCGCTACCGTTTGAAAATGCGGCCTTCGATCTCGTTTGTTGTCAGTTCGGCGCGATGTTCTTTCCCGACCGCTCATCTGCCTACCGCGAAGCAAAGCGAGTCCTAAAGCCCGGAGGACGTTTTTTATTCAACGTATGGGATCGCATCGAGGAGAATGTATTTGCGGATGATGTGACGAATGCTCTCGCAAAGATTTTTCCGAACGATCCGCCGCGCTTTCTGGCACGCACGCCGCACGGCTACCACGATACGGCACTGATCCGTAGCGAGCTGGAGGAGCAGGTTTCTCCCGCGTGGTGATCGAGACGAGAGCCGAACAAAGCCGTGCATCCTCGCCGCGCCTTCCTGCCGTCGCCTATTGTCAGGGAACTCTTCTTCGCAACGAAATCGAGGCCAGAGACGCGGGAAAACTGGAAGCTGCAACCGACTACGCCGCATCCGCGATTGCAGACAGACATGGCAGCGGCGAGGTTGCTGCCAAAATTCAGGCACACGTAATCATGGCTGTCGTCTAAATGTTGGGATATCCCCTTCTGGCACTTAGCGTCGTTCGCCGCGTCGCTCCATTTATGGTCACTCTTGGAGTAACAGCAGACAAAGGTTGGCCCGGAGGCTGAACGGGTACGCAGCGATTGACCCACCGCGGACGTCGACCAATCGCTACAGTCCATTAGCTAACTTTCTTACTTTTCGACGACTTATGATGCGGCATTAATAGTGCAAATGCGGTGATAACGGCTGATAGCAAATATGCCGAGTAAGCGGCAAAAGGCAGATACAGGCCACCGCCCCAATGAACAATCAAACTCACACCTCCCGCCGCTGCAAGGAGATAGAAGGACGCGGCCAGCACGGGTACGCGTATGGGTAAACCTTCGTGCTTACGAAGCTCGTTGACGATGACAGCTCCGGGCAGAAAACACGCGGATATCAGATTGAAGACGATCAATTCGACGCCAAGTAAAGTGACGTCCTGTGGCAAAAGAACGAAATTTGAACCGATCATGATGGTGATCATGCTCAATGTAGAATTTCGAGCGCGCAATCGCCAATGTAGCGACGACAATATTTGATCTGCGCGAACCGCTGTTGCGACGATTATGAGACCAGCGAGCACCGCGCCGCCGCTGGCAAGGATGGCATATGCTTCATGCCAGTCTTTCGGCTGATACATGGTTTCCAAAAGAGGAAATCCTTTAAGTGTTATCTGCGTGCGCCGGCGAAAGACCGTGTTGCTGCTCAGGCTGTATATGAGAGGGCGATATAGGTCACCCCACCGTTGACGAAAGTACCGAGTTCTCGCATGCCCATTTTATGGTGCGCTCGGAGCGACGTACCATTATCGGCCCGTACGAATGTCATGGCCGAGCGCCCCCGCATGTGGCTCTGCAATTCTTTGAACAGCGCGCCCGCGAGGCCTTTTCCACGCTCGGTCTCGGCAACGCAAACCGGGCCATATAGATAGCATCCCGGCGGTGCCGGGAAGGTGCGCAACAAAGCCTGGATGATTGCTATGTGTGCTTTCGCGGCCAGTGACGTCCCCAACACGTAGCCGACAACCTTGCCATCGCGACGCCCGACTACAACCGACTTTTCGAGTACCGCGCGCTTGAACCAGTCCGCAGTCTGCCGCACCGACAAACTGCCGCCGCTGTCGGGCAGGTTTGGTTCCTGAACCGCGAGGATGCCGGGAATATCATCCGGCGCGGCGAGAGATATTTCGTAGCCAGTACTCATTCGATGAGAGCGCCGAGTTCATAGTGGAGCGGCAGATTACCATCGGCGTAGGCAGCGTCGCAATTGTCAGAGGTCGCCGGCCGAATGTCGCTTATTGGCACAACGCTGCGTTCGCTGCGCCGCAAAATCTAGGACGCTATCGGACTAACAGCGGACAAAGGGCCGCCCGGAGGCCGAACAACTCCGCAGCGAATGACCCATATGAGACATGCCCTGCTCAGAATTGCTGCGCCGCAAATTAGCTAAGCTTTCAATCCTGTTTCGCAGATCGCAATTTCCTGATTTGATTTAAGCTCTGGCGTGGTCCAAGCCTTAGACCTAAGGCAATGCGACGACGCGATTTTCTAAAATGATTTTTTGGTTGAACGGCACGTGGTCCGAAATGGTTGTTTCATGACGAGATCGGCCGTTGCGCAAATCGATTCGGGTCGAAGTTGTGGCGGATTGATTTCACGCCTTGCTTATGCGCGCGCCAAGCAGGAGGGCGCGGACGCTGGCGGCTTAGCGCAGCAAGCCGGCCTTACTGTTGCTGACATCGAAGCGAAAAATGTCCGGCTAAGTGTTGCCGGTCAAATTAAATTCGTCGATCTCGTCGCCAACGCGATTGTAGATCCCGATTTTGGATTTCATCTTGCCAAGGATTTTGATCTGCGTTCATTGGAATACCTATACTACGTCACCGCTTCGGCCGACACGCTGGGGAACGCGCTGCTACGCCTTGAGCGCTATTCCGGCCTTGTGAATGAAGGCGTCATGGTGCGTGTGAAGAAAGGAAAGTCCATTCGAATCGGCTTCCAGTACACTGGCGTGGCCCGACACGCGGACCGGCATCAGATCGAGTTCTGGATCACTGCGGCCATTCGTCTTTGCCGCCACCTGGTCAATCGCGACCTTAAACTCATTCACGTGCGAATCGCACACCATAGAAGATTTGAAAAAAGCGATTTCGAGAGATTTGTGGGCGTCACGATCGAAGCCGGTGCCGGCATCGACCAGATCGGGTTTCCTGCGGCGAGCTGGGGCCTCCCAATCGTAACCACCGACCATCACCTGCACGATGTTCTGGTACAATACTGCGAGGACGCCCTCGCGCGCCGCAAGATGAAGGCCAGTTCCCTCAGGGAGCGTGTGGAAGAAGCAGCCGCGGAGCTGCTGCCACACGGACAGGCCCATTCCAACATTATCGCAGCAAGGCTCGGCATGAGTTCGCGAACGCTGGCGCGGCGATTGACGGCCGAGGGATTGTCGTTTGCCAACATTCTGCGCGAGCTGCGATTGGGCCTGGCGCATCGCTATCTTGAAGACCATGACCTGCCGATCTCGCAGATCGCCTGGTTGCTCGGTTATACGGAAATCGGCGCATTTACCCATGCGTTCCGGCGCTGGACCGGAACAACGCCCACCCTCATGCGGGGGCAATCTGCCGAGCGTCCTAGCACATAGAAGCAAATGACTGACAGAAAATCGCAAGATAAACTAGCCGTGCGAGCTAGAAATAATCTCAACCTCGGAAAGAAAAAACTATCAACTTGTCCGAGCGTCGATGATGCCCGCAGGCCTGCCAAAACGTCGGCTCAGACAGGCTAGTCGCCAAAAAAATTCGAGCGCCAGGCAAGCCAGACCACAAAAAGCAGCGACAAAATTAATGAGACGGCAATTCCGTGTAAGAAAACGGCCAACATTTGATTTAGACCCTAATCAAAAGCGATCTAACCGACCGCCCGTTCAATTGCATCAATCAGCATTTTTGCCGGAAATGGCTTATGTAAAAACGCAATGCCGCGTGCATCAGCTGCTTGCCTGCGGATCACATCGTTGTTGAGCCCAGTCATAAAAATGATTGGGAATTTGAACCCGTCCGTCGCTAATTGACGTGCCAACTCTATCCCAGAGATATCGCCCAGCTGGATATCGACCAAAAGACAAGTCGCCTTGCTTGTCGAAGCACAAACAAGAAATGTCTCTGCAGAATCGAAGGCTTCCACGCCATATCCGAATGCCGACACCAGTCTCACCATCTCATTACGTATTTCAGGGTCATCATCAACGATTCCCACAATCGTCTTCTCGTTCGACATCAGGGCCTTCCCAATCTACTTGCAGGCACACGGGTTTTTCGTTCCGACGCTGAACTCGGAACGATTTGCCGTCCGGGTGTGAGGTTTTCTGCGCGCTTATTTGCCGGCAGAAACGGCTTAATATGCGCGATTTTCCGTCGGCGTCTTGTTATTATCTGCCAAAGTTTTGTCTGCGCGTGCCAGATGTGCAATTTAGTGTGATATCAAACCATTTCGGTCACTGCAGCGTTCCATTTGTTCATACCGGCCATCGCTCGGCGCTTTTGCAAATCTTTTTATTGGCAATTCATTTGTTTTTATGTAGTACGCGCCTTCATATCAAAAACGAAGGATTGTTAGATGGCAAAGACTGTAAAGAAGGCTACGAAGCGCGCACGGTGGACCAAAGGCGACTATCGCACGCTGAAAGCGCACTCAAAGGCAAAGACGCCAGTTGTGAAAATTTCGAAGGAGATGAAGCGCACCATTGGTGCTCTGCGCCAGCAAGCAAACAAGCTTGGCATTGGCCTCGGCCATCAGCGCTAGTATAAGCACCCGATCTGGTTTCGGAGAGGCCGCCGCGAGGCGGTCTTTCTTTTTACGCCGATTATGTTGCAGCGCATGAGTCCGTTGTTGGCACTTCGCGTCCGTCGCCGTGCCGCACCATTTACGACGCTATTGGACAACAACGGAGTGCGCCGGGAGACCGGCAAGGAGTAGATGGTGCAAGTCCATCACGATGAAGGAGTAGCGAACCGCATCGACCCCGAGTCATGCGCGGCTGCCCGCGAGGGCATCAGCGAAGCGTTGACAGGGGAGCGCATAGGCCAGCCATTGAGCCGCGAAAGTAGTCTCATCCTCGGGCGCTGACGTTGTTCCGTTAACGGAAGGCAACACGGATGGGCGCGATATCGCGAGCGCCCAGACGGCCCGGCGTGGTCGAAGACACTGGCATGTGCGGAAGTTCCTTGCGCGGGAACCGGGAGACCCCACGTCCGACCATAGGCATGTTGCCGATCTGGTCCGCATCGGGAAGGCGAGGAGCCGTAGCCGATGATGCACGGGCATGGGGAGTCAGACTTCGCCATAGTAGCTGGGAAGCCGACGAACAAGGCGGAGCGATCCGCTGCGGAGCCGGTGGAGCCAAGGGCGGAGACCAAGGGAAATGCGAGCCAGCAAAGCACGCGCCGGGCACAGAGCCGGGTAAGCGTGTCACAAGCGCTGGAGCGCATACGGCAAAGAGCAAGGCAAAGGAAGAAGGAGAGGTTCACCGCGCTCCTCCACCACATCAGCATCGAGCTGCTTGACGAGGCATTCTTCGAACTTAAGGAAGATGCCGCACCGGGCGTAGATGGACTGACGTGGCGGACCTACGAAGCAGACCTTGACCGAAACCTCACTGATCTGCATGAGCGGGTTCATCGGGGAGCATACCGGGCACTACCATCACGGCGCGTCTACATAGCTAAGCCGGACGGTCGGCAGCGCCCGCTCGCAATTGCCGCCCTGGAGGACAAGATCGTCCAACGGGCGACTGTTGCGGTGCTCAACGCGATCTACGAGGAAGACTTCCTCGGATTCTCGTATGGATTCCGACCCGGGCGCGGCACGCACGATGCGCTGGATGCGCTCGTCGTCGGAATCAAGAGCACGAAGGTGAACTGGATACTGGACGCCGATATCCGATCGTTCTTCGATGAAATCAGCCAGCAATGGCTGGTCCGCTTCCTGGAACATCGGATCGGCGACCGACGCATCATCCGCCTAATCCGGAAATGGCTGAAGGCGGGCATCCTGGAAGACGGGGTCGTGACGGTTAGTGACGAAGGGGACGGGGCAGGGCGCGGTGATCTCGCCGTTGCTCGCCAACGTTTACCTGCACTACGTCCTCGACCTCTGGGCCGAACGCTGGCGACGGCGCGAGGCTAGGGGCGACATGATCATCGTGCGCTATGCCGACGACTTTATCGTCGGTTTCCAGCACGAGGCTGATGCCCGGCGCTTCCTCGACATGATGCGTGAGCGGTTACAAGAGTTTGCGCTGTCGCTTCATTCGGAGAAGACCCGGCTCATCGAGTTCGGACGACTTGCGGCGGAAAACCGCAAGCGGCGCGGGCTTGGCAAGCCGGAAACCTTCACCTTCCTGGGCTTTATCTTCATCTGCAGCAAAACACGCCAGGGTAAATTCCAGATCAAACGGAAGACCCGACGGGACCGCATGCGGACGAAGTTGCAAGCCATCAAACAGGAACTGCGGCGGCGTATGCATCAACCGATTCCCGAGCAGGGAAAGTGGCTGAAGCAGGTCGTCACCGGCTACTTCAACTATCACGCGGTGCCGACAAACGGTCCGACACTGACCGCGTTCCTCTTCCACGTCACCAATCTATGGCGGCGCACGCTGCGGCGGCGGAGCCAGAAGGATTGGACGACTCGGGAGCGGGCCGCGCGGTTGGCCAACGACTGGCTCCCAAAACCGCGAATTCTTCACCCCTGGCCTGATGTGCGCTTTGCAGTCAGACACCCAAGGTGGGAGCCGCGTGCGGGAATCCCGCTTGCGTGGATCTGTGCGGGGGGCGCGAGGTAACTCGCGTCCCTACCGCGATCAAAGGGCGGTCTGGACGCTGAATTGCTCGGGCGCGATTGACCCGGACATGTCATATGCGTCGATTATTATTGTTCGCTTCCGACTCGGAGTCATTGACGAAAAGGAGCGGTACACAAATACTGCCTGCTCTTCGTTTTCCGAGGTGGCGAGGCAGCATGCTTATCGAGAAGTCGAAAAATCCGGTCGAATATCTGGATTTTGAGCGCGCCGGTTGGGGCGCCTACATCGGGGGCTACAACGACACATTCGGCGCGGTAACCCGGCAAACGGCGCAAGCGACACTGGACGCCGCCCAGGTTGGCAACGGTACGCGGATGCTCGACATCTGTTGTGGGCCGGGCATGTTGTCCGAAGCCGCCGCCAAGCGCGGCGCGCACGCCACCGGCCTCGACTTTCCCGGGGTCGTCGAGCTTGCACGCAAGCTGGTCCCGGCCGCCGAATTCATGAGCGGTGATGCCCTCGACCTGCCGTTTCCCAACAATTCCTTCGACGCTGTTGTCTGCGGCTATGGCGTCATGCATTTGCCGGACCCGGAAAAAGGGATGCGGGAGATGTTGCGCGTGCTGCGCCCTGGCGGCTATGCCGCGCTCACCGTGTGGGACAACGACCCCGCGTCCGGCCTCGGCCTCGTCTATCACGCGGTGCACGACTTCGCGAACCTGAACGTCCCCTTGCCGCACGGGCCGGGCATTTTCCAGTTCAGCTCGCTCGAGAAGATGCGAAACACCTTGACCGAAATTGGCTTCGCCAAAACCGAAGCAACGCTCTTCCCGCAATATTGGCGACTGAAGTCCGCCCAGCAATTGCTCGACGCGGTACACGAAGGCACGGTCCGCACGCGCGCGGTGCTCGCCGCGCAAACGCCGGAAGTCATCGCGAAAATCACTGCCTATATCGAAGCGGGTATCGCCAAGGTGCGGTCGGGAGAAACCAGCTTCAATGTACCGATGCCGGCGATCATCGGCAGCGGCAACAAGCCCTAGCCGCGGATCCCATCTAGCAAAATTTTCGATAGTTGTCGCAGTTGAGCCGTGCTTGGCTGAAGGTTGTCACACTCTGCCATTGTCCGCTCTTGGCAAAAGATGGGGTAATCGGCCGGCAGCTTGTGGATAGCTGAAGATTTTGGGTGCTGCGCTTCAGGCTGATGGTGAAACGAGGTCCGTTGTAGCGGCCTCAAGCATCAGAAGGAGAAGCGTGAGCCATGGACCATTTTGCTGGATTGGACGTATCGGTCAAGGAGACCAGCGTCTGCATTGTGGATGACACAGGCAGGATCGTGCGGGAAGTGAAGGTAGCGAGCGAACCTGAGGCACTTCTTTCGGTGCTGAAGAACCCCGCCTACCACTTCAAGCGGATTGGATTGGAAGCCGGGCCACTGTCGCAGTGGCTTTTCAGTGCGCTGGCCGAAGCGGGCTTGCCGGTGATCTGTGTTGAAACGCGGCATATGCGGGCGGTGTTGAAGGCGCAAATCAACAAGACCGACCGTAACGATGCCCGTGGCATGGCGCAGATGATACGGGCGGGACTTTACCGCCCGGTGCATGTGAAGACGTTACGCAGCCAGAAACTGCGGATGTTGCTGACCCATCGTAAGCTGCTGCAGTCCAAGGCCATCGCCATCGATAATGACCTGCGCGGCACCTTACGCAACTTTGGTCTCAAAGTAGGTGTGGTGGGCAAGGTAGGGTTCGAGGCCCGCATCAGGGAGCTGGTCGAGAACCTACCCGACTTGGCCGCTTTGATCGAACCACTGCTCATTGTCCGACGGACGCTTCGCGAGCAGTTCTGCATCCTGCACTGCCGCTTGCTGGCCATCGTCCGAGACGATGAGGTATGCCGGCGCTTGATGACAACTCCTGGCGTCGGCCCCGTGGTGTCGCTGACCTATCGCGCCACCGTCGACGTGCCCGCTCGGTTCCGCAAATCCAAGTCCGTCGGGGCGGTGTTTGGGCTGACGTGTGCCAAGTATCAATCGGGCGAGGTCGATTGGAGCGGCAAAATATCCCGCTGTGGGGATGAGATGATGCGGGTCATGCTCTACGAAGCAGCTCAGAGTATGATGCGTTCCAAGAAATGGTCATGGCTCAAGGCCTGGGCGATGCAGATCGCCAGGCGCCGCGGGATGAAAAAGGCGATCGTGGCGCTGGCGCGCCGATTGGCCGTGATCATGCACCGCATCTGGGTTGACGGCACCGAGTTCCGCTGGACCCGGGAGCAAGCCGCGGCAGCAGCATGACAACCCTGCAAGATCATATCCGATAGATTCGACAGGAGGACACTCGAGTTCCACCGAGCGGTGGAAAGATGTCCCTCGCGGGACGACGGATGAGGTGAGTTCGCATGTCTGCTTGGACCTGCCGGTCAACTGACGGCAAGGCCGTCCAAAAGATTGTTCCACCTCGTCCTCGGATCCCATGATGGAAGGGCCTTGGTGCCGATTCCGAAGAGAAGCGCGAGCCCGTGAGCGACATCGACACTGCAGTTGTGGATAGCCTGAAAGCGCTTGACCCCGAACGGCCGATTAGAGAAGCGGACATTATTCAGGAAACGTTATATCGTAAAAACGTTTGTTCACGTTCTGGGAGCCTAGATATCATGGCACGGGAGTCCTCCGATCGATCAATTCCACCGACCGGTCCGCTATTAATTCCATTCGGTGCTGGCGACAAGTTCCAGTTTGGTGGCTTTGGCACACATTGGAAGATCAATGGCTCTCAAACCGGCGGCCGCTTCTCCGTAGTTCACCACCCAATTGCACCCCGGACGTTGGTGGCGCCTTTGCATCGCCACCACCGCGAAGATGAGCATTCTTATGTTTTGACCGGCACCCTCGGAGCCTTACTAGGCGACGACGTCGTCACAGCAGAACCCGGCACATGGGTATTTAAACCGCGAGGGCAGTGGCACACGTTTTGGAACGCGGGCGATACCCCGTGCGAAATCATCGAAGTAATTTCGCCGGCCGGTTTTGAAGATTATTTCCGCGAACTGCGCGCAATCTGGCCCGACAGAACTAAGTCCGCCTCTCTACTTCGCAAATATGAACTGGATATGGATTTCGACAGTGTCTCCGATCTGTGTGCGCGTTTTGGTTTGACTTCAATGCGAACTGGCGGCAGCGCAGGGTCTGTATCTGCGCCGGAATGAACCCTTTGCCGCTGCTTTGGTTTTGATGTCTGTTCTCGGCGCTTCGCGGACAAACCAACCGCGCCGCGTTTGTCGCCTATTGAACTAACAACTGACAAAGTCTGGCACGCGCATAGAATGGCTGATTTCGTAATTAGCCTTCGATCCGCGCGAAAATCTCTTCCACCGGCGCGGGCGGCGTCACGTTAAAGGTCTCATCGAGAACCTGGCGCAGTTCGCCGGCGCTGTCGATTGAGCGTTCCACGGCGACGTGGCCGTCGCGCGCCTCGATTATAAATCTGCGGTTTATCAATTTGTAGCGTTTGTCGCCGCTGACGCGCTCGATGATCAGCATGCTCAGAAACGGCGCGAGCGGACTGGTGGACGTGTACCAGTTGCCAAGCTCGTGATCCGATTGAATTTGCGGCTCCAAGTTGAAAACGTATTTGACCCGCCAGCCGTCTGGCTGTCTCGCGCTCAGTGTGAAGAGGCCATCTGCTTCGGTCAGCCGGAACGTGCCCATCGCCGTTCGTTGCTCGACATCGGTCTTCAACTGCAGTGGAGCATCGAGCACGCAGGCACCAAATCCGACATCGGCGAGGTACGGCCCCTCGGGTAGATCGACCTTGAGCAACATGTGTTCGCGGGGACCGAGCGGACTGTCGGGCGGCGACATCCAACGCACGCGTGCGCCGAGCCCTGTGACCTTGAAGCCAATGGCCTCAAGCGCGGCTTTCAGCAGCACGTTCTGCTCAAAACAATATCCGCCACGTCTACTGTCGACGAGTTTTTCCTGCACTGAGGCAAGATCGAGCTTGACCGGGCGGCGCAGCAACGGGTCGCAGCCCTCGAATGGGATCGCGTTAACGTGGGCGGCATGAATAGCCGCGAACGTCGCGAGGTCCGGTCTGATCGTCCCGCCAATACCGATGCGCGCCAGATACTTATCCAGTCGAAATTCACTCGACATGACTTGATTTCCAACTGAGCGGTGT
Organism: uncultured Alphaproteobacteria bacterium; assembly: GCA_963733315.1. Lineage (GTDB taxonomy): Bacteria > Pseudomonadota > Alphaproteobacteria > Rhizobiales > Xanthobacteraceae > Pseudolabrys. Next base: position 26,053 of record CAVTCV010000023.1, read on the forward strand.
TCAGTAGTATGTTACCGCATAAAAGAATACGTTGGAAAGAGGGTCGTGTCGCGATTGGCACATCGCTGCGTTCGCTGCGCTACAAAATCTGGGACGCTATTAGGCTAACAGCGGACAAACGGGCGCTCACCAACCTCGATTAATGAGTACGCGGCCTTGAAACTCAAAACTAAAGCTATCTGTCCTCGACTTTGTCTCGACCCGGCGCATCGAAAGGTGCGACGGGCTACGAGTTCGCGAAGCAGCGGATCAAGTCAGAATGCCCAGGGCTGTTTGGCCGGAAAGTGCCGCGCTGGTAACCCTAGTTGTCAGAACGGCTATCAGTATTTTCAATAGTTTGTATCAGGTTCGAATCCTGCCGCCCCGACCAAATTAGCCAGCCAAGACTACGTTTCGGCTGACAAATCTCGGGCCACCTCGCGGCGCCGCTGTGACGGTGTTCTGCCACTGTATTTGCAAGCGCACGGCGTTGGCATTATACCGGCGCGGATCAAGGGGTTTCCCGCCATGACAGCACGCATTTACAAGCCAGCGAAGACCGCCATGCAGTCGGGCCTCGCCAAAACCAAAGGCTGGGTGCTGGATTTCGAGCCTGAAGCGCCGCGTACAGTCGAGCCGCTGATGGGCTGGACCTCCTCGGGCGATATGCGCCAGCAGGTACGGCTGAATTTCCCCAGCAAGGAAGAGGCGATCGCTTATTGCGAGCGTCACTGCATCGCCTATCAGGTATCGGAAGAAGCGACGCCCCCAGCACGGCCGGCCATCTCCTATTCCGACAATTTCGCTTTCAAGCGCCGCGACGCCTGGACCCACTGACCTCGATCGGCTTTGAAGCCGCCCGGCAGGGGAATTAGCGCGCCGGCGACAGTTCGTGCGTGCCTGAGCGCTGCCGCAGCAATGCGATGAAGCGCTCCTCGGCCATCGGCTGGCCGAGCAGGAAGCCCTGGCCGAAATCGCAGCCCATGCTGATCAGCGCGACCGTGTCGGCGGCTTTCTCGATTCCCATGGCGACCGCGTTGCATCGGTGGCGGTGCGCGAGATCGATCACCCCCTTGCACAGCGGCATATTGACCTTATCGGTGCCGCAGTCGGTGATGAATTTGCGGTCGAGCTTGAGTTCGACGAAAGGCAGCTCTTTGAGCCCCGCCAGGGCCGCATGGCCTGCGCCGAATTCATCGATGGCAAGATGCACGTTGTGTGGCTTCAGCCGCTCGCTGAGCGTGGCGGCGAGCGCGAGATCGGAGATGATCTGCTCCTCGCGCAGGTCGACGATAAGCCCCGGCCAACCTTCGGCGCTTGGATGCTGCGCCTTCACGATGTCCTCGATCGGCAGTTTGGCGAGGACTGCAGGCTGGATATTGACTGTGAGCGGGATATTGAGACCCAGCTTCGCGAAAATGACGCCGGTCTTGAGTGCGCTTTGCAAGGCGCGTTCGGACAATTTGATCACGCTGGCCTCGGCGGCGCCCGGGAGGAATGCGCCGGGCAGCAGCACGCCATGTTCGGGATGACGCGCGCGGGCATAGGCTTCCGCGCCGGCTAGCTTTTTCCTGCGCAAATCGATCTTGGGCTGATACCAGAACTCGATCCAGTTGTTGGCCAGCGCCTCTTCGAGCTCGATGCGGGCAGTGGCTTCGGATACGCCGAGTTTGAGATCGCGGATGATCTTGACGATCGCTTCGGTGTCGTACGGCTTCTTGAGCACCGGGAGCATGTTAAGTCTGCGCTGGAGACCGATGCTCTTGGCGTGCTCGAGCACGGCCGCGCCGCGGCTGCTGGTCAATTGCACGGCGCCGCGAAAGCCGCGTGCGCCGAGAGCGGTCATCGCTTCAAGGGCGTCGGCGGAATTGAGCGCGATGTTGAGGATGATGAGGTCGGGGAGGCGGTCGTCCGCCGATTGGCGGAGCGCGCCGCTGTCGGTAAAGCCGACGCTATCGATGCCCAAGCCGTGCAACACCAGCGACAGGAATTGGCGGATGCCGGCGTCCTCGTCGACCACGTAGCAGAGCGGGGCGGCCGTTGGTGCGAGCGGCGGCGCCTCGACGGTTGCGGCTGGTTTAGCGATGGTCTTGCGTGGCGATTCTGCTGGGGAGGCGGGCATGAACGTGCGTGACATTCCAACTGCGAATAAGGGGTCGTATGTTACCTCTATTGGTGTTCCAAACTTCTTAAATATGAGTTTCCCGTGCCGGCGGTGAGATGCCGCAGCTTGGGCTAAACGCCGAAAATCACAGAAGAAAATTGGCGACCCCGGCAGGATTCGAACCTGCGACCCCCAGCTTAGAAGGCTGGTGCTCTATCCGGCTGAGCTACGGGGTCGAGCCTGATGCGCCGAAAGGTTTACCTGCAGCCCACGCCTATTGAAAGGCACGCGCCGTTTGGCGCAGCGCGGTGGATCGCAAAGGGCTATCGGCCCGGCCGTGACTTCCATAGACAAATTAAAGCGTTAACGTGGATTATTACAGTAATTAATCCAATTTCGCAGTGCTTTCGACTAGCGCTTCGGCCAATCGGTTCGTTACGCTGCCGGTGGGGCCGTCGCGGTATGGCGCGTTGCACCATCATGATCCGTTCACGGCGCGGCCACGACCTCGACACGTTCCGGCGCTGAACTAATAGTGGCGATCGGCGCACTAACAATGACGACCCGACGCCACCCTGGGAGGCTCCCTCGATGTTCACGTCCATCCGCGCCGGCCTTGCCGCCGCACTGATCGCGCTTGCCTTGCTGCCGGCCATGGCGGCCGACAAGGCCTTCAAGCGCGGTGATCTGGATGACGCGGCGATCAAGCTCGAAGCGCAGATCAAGAACGACGCCGGAGCGGTGACCAAGCCGGCCGCGACCTTGCGACGCGACGCCGACGCCGCCTTCCAGAAGAACGATTTCCGCACCGGCATGACAGTGCTCGGCCAACTCGTCACCGTTGCGCCGGCCGACGCCACGAACTGGCTGCGCCTGGCGCGCACCGTGTTGCAGATTCGTCTGCGCGACGATCGCGAGCGGGCGCTGCTGCTCGATCGCGCCTCGACTGCGGCTTATATCGCTTACCAGCGCGCGACCGCACGCGATGTCGAAGCCGACAGTCTGGCGCTGCTCGGCAAGACCTTCGCCGACCGCAAGCTCTGGCGCCCGGCGCTCGATTCCATGCGGCTTGCGCTCGATCTGCGCGAGAGCGCCGATCTGCGCGGCCAATACGAACGCCTGCGCAGCGACTACGGCTTCCGCATGCTGGATTACTCGGTCAATTCCGACGCCGTCTCGCCGCGCGTCTGCTTCCAGTTCTCGGAAGAGTTGCCCGGCAAGCGTACCGATTTCTCGCCCTACGTTGCGGTCGCCGGTCAGGACAAGCCGGCGATTTCGGCCAACGACAAGCAGCTTTGCGTCGAGGGCCTCAAGCACGGCGAGCGCTACGAGATCACGCTGCGGGCCGGCCTGCCGTCGGTGGTGCGCGAGACGCTGGCGAAATCGGCCGACTTCACCATCTTCGTGCGCGACCGTAAGCCGTTCGTGCGTTTCTCCGGCAAGGCCTATGTGCTGCCGCGCACCGGCCAGCGCGGCATCCCGGTACTCAGCGTCAATTCCAGCACGGTCGCTATCTCGGTCTATCGTATCGGCGACCGCAATCTGCTCGACACCGTGCTGGGCAACGATTTCCAGCGTAACTTAAGCCAATACGACGCCGAGCGCATCGCCAGCGAGAACGGCTCGAAGGTATGGAGCGGCGAGCTCGCCGTCATGCCCATGCTCAATACCGAAGTGGCCACCGCGTTCCTGGTCGACCAAGCGCTCGGCGATCTTAAAGCCGGCGTCTATGTGATGACGGCGACGCCGAAAGAGGTCGTCGCCAACGACTACGGCCAGCGCGCCAGCCAATGGTTCATCGTCTCCGATCTCGGCCTGACCGCCTATAGCGGGCATGACGGCATCGACGTCTTTATCCATTCGCTGGCCAGCGCCGAGCCGATGGGCCAAGTCGGTGTCCGGTTGATCGCGCGCAACAACGAGGTGCTGGCGACAAAATCCACCGACAAGGACGGCTTTGTGCATTTCGAGGCCGGCTTGACGCGCGGCGAGGGCGGTCAGACGCCAGCCGCGATCGTCGCCGCCGAGAAAGCCGATTATGCATTCCTCAGCCTGAAGTCGCCGGCCTTCGATTTGTCTGACCGCGGCGTGGCCGGCCGGCAGGTGCCGACCGGGCTCGACGCTTTCGTCTATACCGAGCGCGGCGTCTATCGAAGCGGCGAAACCGTGCACGTGACCTCGTTGCTGCGCGATGCCCGCGGCATCGCCGCCGCGGCGCCGCTCACGCTAGTGATGGAGCGGCCGGACGGCGTCGAATATCGCCGTGTCTTGGTGCCCGATCAGGGTCTTGGCGGGCATAGCTGGAGCGTGCCGATCGTGCGCTCCGCCTCGACCGGCACCTGGCGCGTGGCCGCCTATACCGATCCCAAGCGTCCGCCGATCGGCGAGGCGACCTTCCTGGTCGAGGACTACGTGCCCGACCGTATCGAATTCGACTTGAAGTCCGCGGCCAAAACCATTCCGCGCGATGCGCCCGCACAACTGAGCGTGGACGGGCATTTCCTCTACGGTGCGCCGGCGTCCGATCTCGAATTGCAGGGCGCGGTGACCATCGCGGTCGCCAAGGAGCGGCCGGGCTTTGCCGGCTATTCGTTCGGTCTGGAAGACGACAACGTCACGGCGGTGCGCCAGGAGCTCGGCGATCTGCCGGCGACCGACGCGACGGGAAAGGCGAGTTTCCCCGTCACCCTCGAAAAAATCCCGACCACCACGCGCCTGCTCGAAGCGACGATTACGGTAAGCATGGCGGAATCCGGCGGTCGCGCGGTCGAGCGCAAGATCACGCTTCCGATCGCGCCAGAGGCAACGATGATCGGCGTCAAGCCGGCCTTCTCCGGCCGCTCGCTGGACGACGGCGCCAATGCCGATTTCGACCTGGTCATGGTCGCCCCCGACGGCAAGACGCTGGCGCAAAAAGGGCTGCATTATGAGCTGCTGCGCGTCGAGACGTCCTATCAGTGGTACCGCCAGAACGGCAGCTGGGAATTCGAGCCGGTCAAGCGCACCCAGCGCGTCGCCGACGGCACCGTTGACGTGACCGCCGACAAACCGGCGCGGATTTCGCTGCCGGTGCGATGGGGTCGCTATCGTCTCGAAGTGTCGACCGCCGGACAGAACGGCGTGACCACCTCGCTGACTTTCGACGCGGGTTTCTACGCGGAATCGAGCGCCGACACGCCCGATCTCCTGGAAATCGCGCTCGACAAGAACGATTTCAAATCCGGCGACAGCATGAATGTGTCGGTCACCGCGCGCACGGCGGGCCGCCTGACGCTCAACGTCTTTACCGACCGGCTGGTGGCTTCGACTTCGCAGGACGTGAAACCCGGCGCGGTGCAGGTGCCGCTCACCGTCGGCAAGGACTGGGGCACCGGCGCCTATCTGGTTGCCACCTTGCGCCGTCCGCTCGACGCGCCGGCGGAACGCATGCCGGGACGCGCCATCGGCGTGCAGTGGTTCTCCATCGACCGCACCGAACGCACGCTCGCGCTCGACATGAAATTGCCGTCCACCATGCGGCCTAACAACGCGCTCAGCGTGCCGATCAAGCTTGCCGGCTTGGCCGCCGGCGAGGAGGCGCACGTAGTCGTCGCCGCCGTCGACGTCGGCATTCTCAATCTCACCAATTACAAACCGCCGGCGCCCGACAACTATTATCTCGGCCAGCGGCAACTCACCGCCGAGATCCGCGACCTCTACGGGCAGTTGATCGACGGCATGCAGGGCGTGCGCGGGCAGATCCGCTCGGGCGGCGATAGCGGCGCCGAATTGAGCGGGCCACCGCCGACGCAAGCGCCGCTCGCGCTCTATTCCGGCATCGTCAGCGTCGGTCCCGACGGCACGGCCCAAGTGAGCTTCGACATCCCCGCCTTCATCGGCACCGTGCGCGTGATGGCGGTCGCCTGGAGCAAGGACAAGGTCGGCAAGGCCTCCGGCGACGTTATCGTGCGCGATCCGGTGGTGCTGACCGCGACGCTGCCGCGTTTCCTGCGCACCGGCGACCGCGGCAACGTCCAGCTTGAGTTGGATAACGTCGAAGGCGCGGCCGGCGACTACGCCATCACTGTCGCCAGCGACGGCACGGTGAATCTCGACGGTGCTAAACCGTTCACGCTCAAACTTGCAGCCAAGCAGCGCGACCACGTCGCGGTGCCGGTGTCGGCGGCGGGCTCCGGATCGAGCACGCTGAAAGTGAGCGTGAGCGGGCCGAACGGCTTTGCGCTCGAACGCGCCTATGCGCTCGACGTGCGGCCGGCAAACCAGATCCTCACCCGCCGCACCGTGCGCTCGCTCGCGGCCGGCGAGACGCTGACGCTGTCGAAGGACATGTTCGCCGACTTCGTGCCGGGAACGGGCCGCGTCGGCCTGTCGGTCGCGATCTCGGCCTCGCTCGACATCGCGACGCTGCTCAACGAACTCGACCGCTATCCGTTCGGCTGCTCGGAGCAGATTACCAGCCGCGCGGTGGCGATGCTCTATATCAACGAACTGGCCGCGCAGGCCAAGCTCGCGCTCGACGGCGACATCGACCAGCGCATCAAGGACGCCATCCAGCGTCTCTTGGCGCGGCAGGATTCGAACGGCTCGTTCGGTCTGTGGACGGTCGGCGGCAACGATCCTTGGCTCGACGCCTACGTCACCGACTTCCTCACGCGCGCGCGCGAGCGCAATTTCGAGGTGCCGCAGGCGGCGTTCACTCAGGCGCTCGACCGGCTGCGCAATTACGTGGCGAGTTCGCCCGATGCCGGCAAGAACGGCGGCCGCGATCTCGCTTACGCGCTCTACGTGTTGGCGCGCAACGGCGTCGCGCCGGTCAGCGACCTGCGCTACATCGCCGATACCAAGCTCGACGATCTGGCGACGCCGATCGCCAAGGCGCAAGTCGCCGCAGCCCTTGCCATGCTCGGCGACAAGACGCGCGCCGACCGCGTTTATCTCGCTGCGCTCGACGCGATTCCACGCCAGCCGCGGCTCGAGCTCGATCTCGGCCGCGCCGACTACGGTTCGGTCCTGCGCAACTCGGCCGCGGTGGTGACGCTCGCCTCGGAAGGGCGCGCGACGCAAAGGACCATCGACGACGCGGTCGCGCGCATCGACGCCGCCCGCGCTATTACCAGCCGTACCTCGACGCAGGAAGACGCCTGGCTGGTGTTGGCCGCCCGCGCGCTGGTCAAGCAGGTCAACGCCGTTTCGCTGTCGGTCAATGGCGATACCCGGCAGGGCGCGTTCTATCGCAGTCTGCGCGCCGACCAGCTTGATACGCCGCTCGCGGTGAGCAACCGCGGTGACGGTACGGTGCAGGCGGTGGTATCGGTGAGCGGCTCGCCGACCACGCCGGAACCCGCGGCCGAACGCGGCTTCAAGATCGAGCGCAGCTATTTCACGCTCGATGGCGAGCCGGCCGATATCAGCAAGGTCAAGCAGAACCAGCGTTTCGCAGTGGTGCTGAAGATGACCGAGCCCAATCCGCAGTTCGGCCGCGTCATCGTCGCCGATTATCTGCCGGCCGGCTTCGAGATCGATAATCCGCGCCTGGTGTCGTCCGGCGATACCGGCACGCTGTCGTGGATTACCGACGCGGTCGAGCCCGTGAACAGCGAATTCCGCGACGACCGCTTCACGGCGGCCTTCGACCGCGAGGAGAACTCGCCGGCGGTCTTCACGGTGGCCTATGTGGTGCGCGCGGTGTCGCCCGGCCACTACGTGCTGCCGCAGGCGGTGGTCGAGGACATGTACCGGCCCGACCGTTTCGGGCGCACGGGAACGGGGACGATCGACATCACGGCGGGAAAATGAAGCGCTGGCGATTTATCCTGGGTGGCGTAGCGGGCGCGGCTTTTCTGGCCGCACTCGCCGCCGGCGCCTGGGTCTATTCGCTCGGCCGGCCGCCGCTCGGCCAGGATCTCGAGACCTCACATGTGGTGCTCGACCGCAATGGCAAGCTCTTGCGCGCCTATGCCACCACCGAAGGGCGCTGGCGGTTGCCGGCGGGTCCAAAAGACGTCGATCCGCGCTTCCTCAAGCTTCTGTTCGCCTACGAGGATAAGCGCTTCTACGAGCATGACGGCGTCGATGTCCTCGCGCTCGGCCGTGCCGCATTTCAGCTCGTCACGCAAGGACATATCGTCTCCGGCGGCTCCACTTTGACCATGCAGGTCGCCCGGCTGCTGGAGCCGCGCGAACACCGGAGTATCGACGCCAAGCTGCGCCAGATCACGCGCGCGCTCGAGCTCGAACACGCACTGAGCAAGCCGCAAATCCTGGCGCTCTACCTCACGCTCGCCCCTTACGGCGGCAACCTCGAAGGCATCCGCGCCGCGTCGCTCAGCTATTTCGGCAAGGAGCCCAAAAAGCTCACGCTCGCCGAAGCCGCGCTCCTGGTCGCGCTGCCGCAGTCGCCCGAACTGCGCCGGCCGGATCGCTATCCGGAAGCGGCACGGGCGGCGCGCGACCGCGTGCTCGACCGCGCGCAGGTGGCCGGTGTGGTGCCGCGCGACGAGGTCGCGCACGCAAAAGAAGCGGCCGTCCCGCATGAGCGCAAGCCGCTGCCGGTGCTGGCGCCGCATACCGCGGACCAGGTGGTCACCGCCGAGCCCGACCGCCGCATTCACCGTCTCACCATCGACGCGGCCTTGCAGAGGTCGCTGCAGGAGCTGGCCCGCGAGCGCGCCCGTGCGCTGGGCCCGAAAATTTCCGTCGCCATCCTCGCGGTCGACAACGAGACCGGCGAGGTGCGCGCGCGTGTCGGCTCCGCCGATTATTTCGACGAGCGCCGCGCCGGGCAGGTCGACATGACGCAGGCGCTGCGCTCGCCCGGTTCGACCCTGAAGCCGTTCATCTACGGGCTCGCCTTCGAGGACGGCCTGCTGCATCCGGAAACGCTGATCGATGACAAGCCGGTGCGCTACGGCAACTACACGCCGGAGAATTTCGATCTTACCTTCCAGGGCACAGTCACCGTGCGGCGCGCGCTGCAGATGTCGCTCAACGTTCCCGCCATCGCCGTGCTCGGCAAGGTCGGCGTCAGCCGGTTGAGTGCGCGGCTCACGCAAACCGGTGCTGCGCTGGTGCTGCCGAAGGGCGAGGCGCCGGGGCTTGCCATGGGTCTCGGCGGCGTCGGCATCAAGCTCAGCGATCTGGTGATGCTTTACACCGGGCTCGCGCGCCAAGGCTCGGCATTGCCGCTGCGCGAGCGCGAAAGCGCGATCGAACCATCCCCACGCCGTCTCCTTGATCCGGTGGCCGCCTGGTATGTCGGCAACGTCCTGATCGGCGCGCCGCCGCCGGACAACGCGATGCCCTGGCGCATCGCCTTCAAGACCGGCACGTCCTATGGCTATCGCGATGCCTGGGCGGTCGGCTTCGACGGCCGCATGACCATCGGGGTCTGGGTCGGGCAGGCGGATGGAGCGCCGGTGCCGGGGCTCTACGGCCGCGGCTCGGCGGCGCCGATTTTGTTCGACGCGTTTTCGCGCACCGGCAGCGCGCCGGTGCCACTGGCGCATGCGCCCAAAGGGGCCATCTTTGCCACCACCAATAAATTGCCGCCGCCGCTGCAGCGCTTTGTCCCCGATGGCGCCGCTGGCGCGAGTGCGGAGCCGCCGCGCATCATGTTCCCGCCCGACGGCGCGCGCATCGAACTCGCCAAGGGCGCCGCGCCCGATCCGGTGGCGCTGAAGATTTCTGGCGGGGCCGCGCCGCTCACCGTCATGGTCAACGGCGTACCGCTGCCGCCGCAGGGCAGCCGGCGCATGCTCTTCTTCGCGCCGGACGGCCCCGGCTTTGTGCGGCTCACCGTCATGGACGCCCGCGGCGCCACCGACAGCGTCAGCGTCCGGCTGCAGTAATAGGGGTCGCATGACAGGGGGGAGGCGAGGGCTTATGGTCCCGGCCAAAGGCGCGGAATTACGATCGAGGCAATGAGCACGGCCACCAATCACGCGCGGCAGACGCTGCAACGGTCGCGCGGTCTCTCCGCGGTGCTGGACTACGCCAGCGCCTCGCACAGACGCGCCGGCTTTGTGCTGGTCGTGTTCACGCTGATCGCCTTCCTGCCGGGTTTTTTCCAGATCCCGCCGGTCGACCGCGACGAGGCTCGCTTCGCGCAGGCCACCAAGCAGATGCTGGAGACCGGCCAATACGTCGACATCCGTTTCCAGGGCGAGGTTCGCTACAAGAAGCCGGTCGGCATCTATTGGTTGCAGCTTCTGGCGGTGAAAGCCGGCGAGGCGGCCGGCATTCCGCAGGCGCGCACCACCATCTGGCTCTACCGGCTGCCGTCGCTGTTTGCGGCGAGCGGCGCGGTGCTGCTGACCTATTGGACTGCGCTCGCCTTCGTCGCGCGGCGCACCGCGGTGCTGGCGGCGCTGATGATGGCGAGTTGCGTGCTGCTCGGCGTCGAGGCGCGGCTCGCCAAGACCGATGCGACATTGCTGTTCACTTGCGTTGCGGCGATGGGCGCCATGGCGCGCATTTATCTGATGCAGCGGCGTACGCCGGAGCGCGAAATCGGCTGGAGACTGCCGGCGATCTTGTGGACGGCGATGGCGGCCGGCGTGCTGATCAAGGGGCCGCTGATCCTGATGTTTGTCGGGCTCACCGCGCTGACGCTGTCGATTGCCGACCGCTCGGGCCGCTGGCTATGGTCGCTGCAGCCGATTGTCGGCTTCGCTTGGCTGATCGTGCTAGTGCTGCCCTGGTTCGTTGCCATCGTCGTCAAATCCGGCGGCAGTTTCATTACCCAGTCGGTCGGCGAGGACATGCTGGCCAAGGTGGTTGGCGGCCAGGAATCACACGGCGCGCCGCCGGGTTTTTACTTCCTGCTGTTCTGGGTGACGTTCTGGCCGGGCTCCATTCTCGCCGGCGTGGCCGCGCCACGCATCTGGCAGGCGCGGCGCGAACCGGGCGCGCGCTTCCTGCTCGCCTGGCTGCTGCCGTCATGGGCGGTGTTCGAAATCGTCATGACCAAGCTGCCGCATTACGTGCTGCCGCTTTATCCGGCGATCGCCATCCTGATCGCCGGTATCCTCGAGGGCGGGGGGCTCTACAACAAGCGCTGGCTGGTGCGCGGCACCGTCGCCTGGTTTGTATTTCCCGCGCTGATCGCCATCGGCGTCGTCGTGCTGTTTCTTCTTGTCGGGCACGGGCTTGGCATTATCGCTTGGCCGTTCGCGGCGGCTGCGGCGATCTTCGGCCTGTTCGCCTGGTGGCTTTACGACGTTGACGGGCCCGAGCGGGCGTTGTTGCGCGGCATGGTCGCCTCGGTATTCATCGCCATCACTGTTTATGCGGTGACCTTCCCCTCGCTGCTGGCATTGTTCCCGAGCGCGCTGATCGCCGACGACCTTCGCGACAGCGGATGCGCAACGCCGCACGTCGCCTCGACCGGCTACTATCAGGAGCCGAGCCTGGTGTTCCTGCTCGGTACCGACACCCGCTTCACCGACGGCGCCGGCGCCGCTGAATTTTTGCGCGCCGGTCCGTGCCGCTTCGCGCTGGTCGATGCGCGCAGCGAACGCAGCTTCGTGCAGCGCGCGGATGCGGTCGGCCTACGCTATGCGGTCAGCCAGCGCGTCGACGGCTACAATATCAGCATCGGGCGGCCGGTGATGCTCACCGTGTTCCGCTCGACGGAAAAGCCATGACCGCCGCCAATGGCATCGATCATGACGTCGGCGCGGCGCAAACGATGTTGCGCCGCTGCGCAGCCAATGTCGCGGCGGCGTTCACAATCCTGTTACGTCCTGCGCGACGCACGCAAAATGCATGGCCGATGACCGGCCGACAACTTGCGATCGGCGCTGGCGCGGCGCTGGCGTTGTTTCTTGTAGTGATGGTGCTGTTCGACGCCGCAATGATCCGCGCGGTCGGGCATTTGCCAAGCTGGCTGGTCTGGTTCTTCGACCAGATCACCGACTTCGGCAAATCCGGCTGGTTCCTGTGGCCGCTCGGCATTTTGTTTCTGGTGCTGGCCGCGCTGCCGAGTCTGCCGCGCGTGCCGCAACTCGTGCTTTCCGCCATCATGGTGCGGGTCGGATTTCTGTTCGCCGCCATCGCCGCGCCCAGCCTGTTCGACACCATCATCAAGCGCATGATCGGCCGCGCGCGGCCGTTGGTCGGCGGCAGCCTTGATCCCTATCTGTTCAGCCCGTTCAAATGGACCGCCGAATACGCCAGCCTGCCGTCCGGCCATGCCACCACGGCCTTCGCGGTGGTGGTGGCCTTCGGGACGCTGTGGCCGCGCGCACGGACCGTCTTGTGGGTCTATGCCTTGCTGATCGCGGTGAGCCGCGTGGTGCTGACCGCGCATTATCCAAGCGACGTGCTGGCCGCGGCCGCGGTCGGAGTTGTCGGGCGCACTCCTGGTGCGCCGCTGGTTTGCCTTGCGCGGCCTGGGTTTTTCCATCACCGCCGGACGGCGCTATTCACCAATTTCCGGGGCCGTCGCTGCAACGGATCAAATCTGTTGCCCGCGCGCTGCTGGCTGAATAAGAAGCACGCGCATGGCCGGCCGGCCGACGGGACCCTAACGATGAATGCCAATGATCCAGCGGTTTCCGTCGTGGTGCCGGTGCGCAACGAAGCCGGCAATATCGAGCCCTTGGTCAAGGAAATCGCGCAAGCGCTCGACGGCCAATGGCCGTTCGAGGTCGTCTACGTCAATGACGGCTCGAGCGACGGCACCGAAGCCGAACTGCGGCGATTGATGGCGCAATATCCCTGGCTGCGCCACCTACGGCACAAGCAGTCTTGCGGCCAGTCGGCGGCGGTACGTTCAGGTGTGGCGACAGCGCGCGCGCCGCTGATCGTGACGCTCGATGGTGACGGGCAGAACGATCCCGCTTTCATTCCAGCAATGCTGCGCGCGCTCGAAGCGGGCGCGCCGCGCCTCGGCTTGATTGCCGGCCAGCGCGTCAAGCGCAAATCGGGCGGCTTCAAGAAATTGCAGTCGCGCATCGCCAACGCGGTGCGTGGCATGGTGCTACGCGACGGCACCCGCGACACCGGCTGTGGGCTAAAGGCATTCCGCCGCGACGTGTTCTTGAGGCTGCCGTATTTCGATGGCTTGCATCGCTTCCTGCCGGCGCTGGTCAAGCGTGAAGGCTGCGCGATCGGTTATGTCGACGTCGTCGACCGGCCGCGCGGCGCCGGCGTTTCGAATTACGGGATGTGGGACCGGCTGTGGATCGGCATCCTCGATCTCGCCGGCGTATGGTGGCTGATCCGCCGCAAGAAACGTGTTCCGGAAATTGTAGAGGACTAACGCGTGATTCCGAAAAACTTGCACTCGGACCTGATCCGAGGGTAGGGAACCGGTTTTCGGACAAGATCACGCGCCACTAAAGGAAGAGTCGTATGCTCATCGATATCGCGCGTTCCGTCGGCGGCTACCTGCATGACGTATTCCTCGGTAATATCGATTTGGGAATCCTCATCGGCTACGTGGCGCAGGTGATGTTCGCCATGCGTTTCGTGGTGCAATGGATCGCCTCCGAGCGCGCCGGCCGGAGCGTGGTGCCGACCGCGTTCTGGGTATTCTCGATCGGCGGCGGCCTGATGCTGCTTGGCTACGCCGCTCTACCGCAAAGATCCGGTGTTCATCATTGGGCAGGCGTTCGGCGTGTTTGTCTACCTGCGCAATCTGCAGTTCGTCATCCGCAGCGGCGGGCAGGGTGCGCCGGCGTAGCGCATGATTCCGAAGTGGGGCCCTTTTTCGGATAAGATCACGCGCAATCTAAAAAGTTATTTTGCTGCGGCCAGCGCCGCGAAGCCGCGCTCGAGATCGGCGATGAGGTCGTCGGGATCTTCAAGGCCGATGTGTAGGCGCAGCGTCGGCCCGCCCGGCGCCCATTTGGTCGCGGTGCGATACTCGCTGCAATCGAACAGAATCACCAGGCTCTCGAAGCCGCCCCACGAGAAGCCCATGCCGAACAGCGCGAGCTCGTTCATGAAGGCGTAGACGGATTTCTCCGACGTCGGCTTGAGCACGATGCTGAACAGCCCGCAGGCGCCGGAAAAATCCCGTTGCCAGATCTTGTGGCCGGGATCGCTTTCCAGCGCCGGATGCAGCACCCGCAGCACTTCCGGGCGGCTCTCCAGCCAGCGCGCGACGCGCAGGCCGGACTCGTAGTGGCGCGCAAGGCGCACGCCCATGCGTGCGCAACCCGCGCAGCGCGAGAAACATGTCGTCGGGCCCGACGCATAGGCCCATCTGTTGCACGACGGTCTTGAGCGCGGGCAGCGTCTTCGCGTTCGCCGACACGCAGCCGAACATGATGTCGGAATGGCCGCCGATATATTTGGTGCCGGCCTGGATCGACAGGTCGATGCCTTTGTCGAGCGCGCGGAAATAAAGCGGCGTCGCCCAGGTATTGTCCATCAGCACCACGGCGCCCTTGTCGTGCGCGACCGCGGCGATGGCCGGGATGTCCTGCATCTCGAAACTTTGCGAGCCGGGCGCTTCGACGAACACCGCCTTGGTGTTCGGCTTGAACAGTTTGGCGATGTCGGCGCCGATCAGCGGATCGTAATAGGTCGTCGTTACGCCCATGCGCTTGAACACGCCCTCGCAGAAATTGCGGGTCGGGCGATAGACGCTGTCGGTGACCAGGAGATGGTCGCCTGAGCCGGCGACCGACATCAGCGCGGTCGAAATCGCGGCGAGACCCGACGGCAACAGAGCGACGCCGGCGCAGGCCTCGCCCTCGATCGCGGCGAGCGCCTGTTCCAGCGCTTCCGACGTCGGGGTGCCGCGGCGGCCGTATTGGTAGCGCGAGCGGTGCGCGACCTGATCCTCGGCGGTTGGGTAAAGCACTGTCGAGGCGTGATAAACCGCCGGATTGACGAAGCCGTGCTGGCCTTTGGTGTCGCGCCCGGCAGTCACCAGTCGGGTTTCCGGTTTGACCGGACTTTTGGGAGGCTTCGCCATGGCGGTCGGTAGATCCACGTTGACAGCCGCGCGGAACCGCGGCGACGGGCGCCATATACGGACGCATCGGCGTGAAGCGTCAACCCCTTGACCTCGGACCGTGATCGTTCTGAGATGCTGGGCATCGAGGGCTCGGGACCAAGGCCAGAACGTGCATTTTCTCCACGCCGGGGCTCGGAACCCGGCGATGGGCAAAATGTTTGGCCGATCCGTACGATCCCATAACCGAATTTGCGTCAAAGAGGTTGCGTCATGAAACGCTTTGCCAGTTTGCTTGCTCTTGCCCTCGTTGTCGCCGCGCATAGCGCATCCGCTCAGACGCTGAAGGCGGTGACCGATCGCGGCATTCTCAACTGCGGCGCCAACGGCACACTCGCCGGCTTCGGCTTGCCCGACGCGCAAGGCAAATGGACCGGCCTCGACGTCGACGTCTGCCGCGCCATCGCCGCTGCGGTTTTCAATGATGCCAACAAGGTCAAGTTCGTGCCGCTGTCGGCGAAGGACCGCTTCACCGCCCTTCAGTCGGGCGAGGTCGATGTGCTGGTGCGCAACACCACATGGACGTCGTCGCGCGATAGTTCGCTGGGCTTGAGCTTCACCGGCGTCGATTATTACGATGGCCAGGGCTTCATGGTGCGCAAGTCGCTGAAAGTGAATTCGGCGCTCGAATTGGGCGACGCATCGGTCTGCGTGCAGCAGGGCACCACGACCGAACTCAACCTCGCCGACTTCTTCCACGCCCATAACATGAAGCTGAAGACGGTGACCTTCGCGACCGCAAACGAAGCGGTGAAGGCCTATGACGCCGGCCGCTGCAACTCCTACACCACCGACGCCTCCGGCCTTTATGCCGAGCGCCTGCGCCTCGCCAATCCGAACGACCACATCATTCTGCCCGAGATCATCTCCAAAGAGCCGCTCGGTCCGGTGGTGCGCCAGGGCGACGACAAATGGTTCACCGTCGTGAAGTGGGTGCTGTTCGCCATGGTCAACGCCGAAGAGCTGGGCATCACCTCCAAGAATGTCGACGACATGATGAAATCGACCAACCCGGACGTGAAACGCTTGGTCGGTACCGAGGGTAATTACGGCGAGCAGATCGGCCTCGCCAAGGATTGGGCGGTTCGCATCATCAAGCTGGTCGGCAATTACGGCGAGTCGTTCGAGCGCAACGTGGGGCAGGGCTCACCACTCAAGATCGACCGCGGTTTGAACAAGTTGTGGAACAAAGGCGGTATCCTTTACGCGCCGCCGATCCGCTGACCGGTATCTAAAGCCGCATCGCCGGCGGCCGCGCGCGGCGCCGGCGGTTCGGCGGGCGACGCCATCAGGGGGCGTCGCGAGGCCGACGAGGGGTAAATGCCGATTGACCTTCCGGCGGGGTCGCTCCCCGCGCGGGTTGCGTTCTACAACAACCCCAAGGTCCGCAGCATCGCCTATCAGGTCGTGCTTTGCGCGATCGTCGGATTTCTTGTCTTCGCGGCCGCCCGCAATGCCATCGACAATCTGGAACGCGCGCATATCGCCTCCGGCTTCGGCTTCTGGGGACACACCGCCGGCTTCGACATCAGCCAGACGCTGATCCCGTTCGAACTCGGCGAGCTCGAGCTACGGGCGCGCGTTCTATGTCGGTTTGCTCAACACCCTGCTGGTGGCGGGCCTCGGCGTCGTGTTCGCGACCATCCTCGGCTTCATCATCGGCATCGCGCGGCTGTCGAAGAACTGGCTGGTGGCCAAGGCGGCGAGCGGTTACGTAGAGACCATCCGCAACATCCCGCTGCTGCTGCAACTGCTGTTCTGGTACAATGCCGTGCTCAAGGCGCTGCCGGCAATCCGCGACAGCTTCGTCGTTCCCGGCGGCATCTATCTCAACAATCGCGGGCTGTTCCTCCCGCTGCCGATTTTAAAAGGCGGTTTCGGCTTTGTGCTGGCCGCGCTCGCCGTCGGGGTGATCGGCGCCATTGCCTTTTATGTGTGGGCGCGCAAGCGGCAGGAGCAAACCGGCCAGCAGGCGCCGGTTTTTTCGGTGGCCTTGGCGCTGGTGATCGGCCTGCCGCTGCTCGTCTTCGCGCTCGCCGGATTTCCGCTGGCATTCGAATTTCCCAAGACCGGACGCTTCAATATCGAAGGCGGCATCGAGGTGCTGCCAGAATTCGCCGCGCTGTTGTTCGGCCTGACCATCTACACGGCGGCGTTCATCGCCGAAGTGGTGCGCGCCGGCATCACCGCGGTGTCGCGCGGGCAGACCGAGGCGGCCTATTCGCTCGGTATGAAGGCGGGGCCGACGCTGCGGTTGATCGTGGTGCCGCAGGCGATGCGCGTGATTATCCCGCCGCTCACAAGCCAATACCTGAACCTGACCAAGAACTCCTCGCTGGCGGTGGCGATCGGCTATCCAGATCTGGTGCAGGTGTTCACCGGCACGGTGCTGAACCAGACTGGCCAAGCGGTCGAAGTCGTCGCCATCACCATGGCGGTCTATCTCGCCATCAGCCTCACCACGTCGTTGCTGATGAACATCTACAACAGCCGCATCGCGCTGGTGGAAAGGTGAGATCGGCGCCATGACGATGTCCGAAGGCGATCTCGCCGTCACCGAAATAAAATTCGTCCGCCAGGCAACTCTTGCGCCACGCCCGGCGCCGATGGCGATGACCGGCGCGCTCGGTTGGCTGCGCGCCAATCTGCTGTCGAGCCCGTTCAACATCGCGCTGACGATCCTGATCGCCCTGCTGTTCGCCTGGGTGATCCCCGAGCTGGTCAAATTCCTGCTGATCGATGCGGTGTGGACCGGCGCTGACCGCGACGCTTGCCGCGAAGTGGTGCAGCATCGCGAAATCGGCGCCTGCTGGCCGTTTGTCTGGGAACGCTGGTCCTATTTCGTTTACGGCTCCTATCCGATCCCCGAGCGATGGCGGGTCGACGTGTTCTTCACGATGCTGGCGATCGGCGTCGTCTGGATGCTGTGGCTGGAGGCGCCGCGGCGCGATCTCGGCTCGGTCTATTTCTTCGTCGTGGTGCCGATCTGCTCCTTTATCCTGCTCACCGGCTGGCGTGCGATTGGCCTTGAGCCGGTCGACACCGCGCTGTGGGGCGGCATCCTGGTGACCATCGTCGTCGCCTCGGTCGGCATCGTGCTCTCGCTGCCGCTTGGAATATTGCTGGCGCTCGGCCGGCGCTCGCGCATGCCCGCGGTGCGGCTGTTTTCGGTGATTTTCATCGAATTCGTGCGCGGCGTGCCGCTGGTGACGGTGCTGTTCATGGCGAGCGTGATGCTGCCGCTGTTCGTGCCCGAGGAATACTCCCCGGACAAATTGGTGCGCGCGCTGATCGGTATCGCGCTGTTCGCCTCGGCCTATATGGCGGAAGTGGTGCGCGCCGGCTTGCAGGCGATCCCGAAGGGGCAATTCGAAGGCGCCATGGCGGTCGGCCTCGGCTATTGGCAGATGATGCGGCTGATCATCCTGCCGCAGGCGCTCAAGATCACCATCCCGAACATCGTCAACACCTATATCGGCCTGTTCAAGGACACCACGCTGGTGTTCATCGTCGGGATTTTCGATTTCCTGCGCACGGTCGAGGTCGCCCGCATCGATCCGAAATGGGCGACGCCGGTTACCAGCACGACCGGTTACGCGGTCGCGGCGATGTTCTATCTGATCTTCTGCTACGCCATGTCGCGCTATGCCCGCGCGATGGAAGCGAGATTGGCGCGGGGCGACAGACGTTGAGGTGAGGCTATGAGTTCCACCGAAAATTCAACGCGCCGGTTCAAGCCGATGCCGCTCGCCACGCCGGTCGCGGTCGAACTCATCGGCATGAACAAATGGTACGGCGAGTTCCACGTCTTGCGCGACATCAATCTGAAGGTGATGGGCGGCGAGCGCATCGTGATCTGCGGCCCGTCGGGCTCGGGCAAATCGACCATGATCCGCTGCATCAACCGACTGGAGGAGCATCAGCAGGGCAGGATTATCGTCGACGGCATCGAGCTCGCCAACGATCTCAAGAAGATCGACGAGGTGCGGCGCGAGGTTGGCATGGTGTTCCAGCATTTCAATTTGTTTCCGCATCTCACCGTGCTTGACAACTGCACGCTGGCGCCGATTTGGGTGCGCAAGATGCCGAAAAAGGAGGCCGAGGAGATCGCGATGCATTACCTCGCGCGGGTCAAGATCCCGGAGCAGGCCGGCAAATATCCCGGCCAACTCTCTGGCGGCCAGCAGCAGCGCGTGGCGATCGCGCGCGCGCTGTGCATGAACCCGAAAATCATGCTGTTCGACGAGCCGACCTCCGCGCTCGATCCGGAAATGGTCAAGGAGGTGCTCGACACCATGGTCGGCCTCGCCATGGACGGCATGACCATGCTGGTGGTGACGCACGAAATGGGCTTTGCCCGCCAGGTCGCCAACCGCATCGTGTTCATGGACCAGGGCCAGATCGTCGAGGCCAACGTGCCGGAAGAGTTCTTCGCCCACCCGCAGCACGAGCGCACCAAGCTGTTCCTGAGCCAGATTCTGCACTAGCGCGCTTAGTGGACGAGTGGCCCTTGCGCCCGCTTCCAGGCGTCGATGCCGCCCTCGACATGCAGGGCGGCGATGAGGCCTGCGTCCTGCGCGGCCTGCACCGCCATGGCCGAGCGCTCGCCGAACGCGCAGTAGAACACAATGCGCTTATCGCTTGAGCGCGCGAGTTCGCGCAATATGCCGCCGGCGCTGATGTTCTCCTGCAACTCGACGTAAGGCGCGTGCAGCGCGCCGGGAATGCTGCCGTGCTTGGCGCGCTCGCCCGCCTCGCGCAGGTCGATGAAGGCAACGTCCGGCCGGCCGAGCAGGGCGATCGCCTCCGCCGGCTGCAACGCCCAGCCACGGCGCGCGATCTCCTGCTGCGCCAGCCCGATCTTCATGTTGGATGGCACGGCGACGTCCATCATCTTCGGATTCGGTAGCTTGAGGTTGGCCATCAGCGCGACATAGTCGTCGATCGACTTCACCTGCAGGCGCGGATTGTAGCGCTTCTCCTCGCCGATGGTGGAGACGGTGTCGCCTTTGTAGTCGTGCGCCGGGAACACCAGCGTCTCGTCCGGCAGCCGCAGCAGTTTGCCGAACAGCGATTCATATTGCGCGCGGGCGTCGCCGTTCTGGAAATCGGTGCGCCCGGTGCCGCGGATCAGCAGCGTGTCGCCGGTGAAGACGCGGTCACGCATCAAAAAGCTGTAGGAGTCGTCGGTGTGGCCGGGCGTGTAGAGCACGTCCAGCGCGAGGCCCTCGATGGTGAGCTTGTCGCCTTCGGCAAGCCGCATCGAGACGACGTCCGCCTTGGTGTTCTCGCCCATCACGGTGATGCAGTGGGTGCGGTCGCGCAAAGCGCCGAGACCGGTGATGTGGTCGGCATGCAGGTGTGTATCGACCGCCTTGACCAGCCTGAGGTCGAGCTCGCGGATCAATTGCAGATAGCGATCGACCTTCTCCAGCACCGGATCGATGATCAGCGCCTCACCGCTCGCGCGGGACGCGAGCAGGTAGGAGTAGGTACCCGAAACGCTGTCGAACAATTGGCGGAAGATCATGGGCGGCCCCGCGCCGTTTGCCGAGTCACATGCAACAATTCGTATATAAGGGACGCCGGCCGGAATGCCTAGAGCGCAGCGGCGGAAACCATGCGCGCTGCCGGCTAATTCCCACAAACGTTTGATATTTCGCAATGCACCGCTCTGGTCCAGGGCGACGATGCCGCCATGGGCGTAGCGAATGCCGACTTTCGGACGCTGTACGACGCGAACCGCGAGCGCATCCGCGGGCTGTTGGCGCGCATGGCCGGGCCGCAGAACGCGGACGACCTGATGCAAGCGACATTCATTAAGGCGGCCGGGGCGATGCCGAGCTTCCGTGGCGACGCGGAGGCGGCCACTTGGCTGCATCGTATCGCGATCAACGTGGCCTTGGATTGGTTGCGCAGCCGGCCGACACACGAAGCCGCGCTGGCCGTTTCGCTCGATCTCGCCGACGCCGAAAGCCAGGCCGCGACGGTCGAGAGGCCGGCGTCGCCGGAGCAGGAGGTCGCGGAAAAGGACATGAAGGCCTGCTTTCGCGGCGAGATCGCGAAGCTGCCGCCAAATTATCGCGAGGTCCTTACACTGAGCGCGCTGGGCGAACTCGGCGACGAGGAGATAGCCAAGGCTCTGGGCATCAGTCAGGCCAGCGCCAAGGCCCGGCTGCACCGGGCGCGCAATGAGTTAAAAAAAGTCATCGCAGCGCGCTGCGACTTTTATCGCAACGAGCTGTCCTGCAAGCCCAGTTCGCCGCAATGCTGCGCGCCGGCGTCGGCGGCCGACACAGGGCATTAGTTCCGGCCGGCCCCTGTAACTTTTTCCATCTGCGCTCCGTCTAAAGAATTGGCAAGGACAGGAGCCGCCCGAACGGCAGCCTCCCTGTCCCGACGCCGGACGCGGCCGCACGCTCATGCGGCCTGCCAAACATGGAGAAAGACAATGAGGATAGGCAGTTGGAGATTTCTCACCGTTATTGCCGTCGCGGTGATGCTGCCGCTTCGCGCGATGGCTCAGCAGCAGCCCGTTCCGCCGTACGGGCCCTGGTTCATGTGGGCAGACTGGTCGTTCTGGTGGATCTGTCCGCTGATGATGGTGGTCATGATTGTGCTCATGATGGCCGCGTGCCGTTTCATGTGCTCCTGGCACGGACACGGCGATCACCGACCGTAGGTGTGGCGTGGGTTCGCACGGCGCGCGCTATTGCAGGCCGCGGCGGAAGTCGCTTGGCGTGCGGCCGGCAACTTTCCGGAACGTCGCAGCGAAGGCGCTGCTTTCGCTGAAGCCGAGTTGCTGGCCGATCACCGTGACCGAAAGGGAGGCGTTCGCCAGCATACCCTTGGCGCGCTCGATGCGCCGATGGATATGATAGCGGTGCGGCGGCATGCCGAACGACTGCCGGAACGCCCGCGAGAAGTGAAACGGACTCAACCGCGCCTGTTCAGCCAGCGCCGCCAGCGATACGTCGTCGGCGAGGTGGTCGTCGATGTAGTCGGCGACGCGTTTCTGCTGCCATGCTGCGAGCCCGCCGTGCACGACGGGGGCTAGTACGGGAACGCCATGATTGAGGCGCAGCAACTCGTGCAGCAAGACGAGACCGAGCGCCTCCGCATAAGCGCGCCCGTCATTGACCTTGACGGTTTTGGAAGGGGCGGGGCGTGGGCACGATCGAAAGCGTTGCGACCTCGACTACCGCGTTTGTCGGCCAGGCGAAGCGTGGGCCCGTGAACGAGCCTACGCGCGTCCAAAATTTCATCGAGTTCGAACGCAACTTCGGCGGCCTCTGGAGCGACAGTTCGCTTAGCTATGCGGTTGCGCAATTCTTCCAGAACGGCGGCAGCGACGCGTTCATCATGCGGATCTGCGGCGCCGGCGCCGCGGTGGCGCATGCCACGGTCGGCGGCTTGTCCTTGCGGGCGGCCGATCCTGGTGAATGGGGCAACAGCCTGGAAGCCGCAGTCGATCTTGCCGCCGGGGGAGGCGAGAGCTTCAATCTGTCGATCAAAGATACGGCTACGGTGCCGTCGAAAGATTTCTCCATCTGTCGATGAACGCGAACGATGCCCGTTTCGTGACGACCATGCTGGAGAAAGACTCGAGCCTCGTCCGCGTGGACGCTGCCACAGCGCTGCCGTCGAAGCCGACAGCCGATACTCGTTCGTTGAGCAGCGGCGCCGACGGAGCGGCGATTTTCGACAACGACATTTCGGACCCCGCGCTCACCCAGCAGAAGCAGGGCCTGTGGGCGCTCGACAAGGCCGACTTGTTCAACCTGCTCTGCATCCCACCGCTGCTCCCAGCCGACGAGATCGGCCGGCAGACGCGCGAGGCGGCGGCAAATTACTGCAAGACGCGCCGTGCCTTGTTGATCGTCGATCCGCCGGCCGGTTGGACGTCGCCCGGCGCGGCGATATCCGGTGTCGACACGCTGATGGAGAGGACGGCCGATGCCGCAGTGTACTTTCCGGGCCTGCGCGCAGCCGATCCGCTGAAAGGCGGGGCGATCGCCGACCTCGCGCCGTGCGGCGCCGTCGCCGGCTTCATGGCCCGCACCGATGCGGCGCGCGGCGTCTGGAAAGCGCCGGCGGGAAACGGCGCGTCGCTTGCGGGCGTTACCGGGCTTTCGGTCAATCTGGCCAACGCCGACAATGAGCAACTCAATCCACTGGGCGTCAATTGTCTGCGCGTCTTCCCGGTCTATGGCTGTGTCGTGTGGGGCGCGCGCACCCTGAGCCGCGACGATCAAGACAGATATATCCCCGTCCGCCGGCTGTCTTTGTTCATCGAGGAAAGCCTTTATCGCGGCACACGGTGGGCGGTATTCGAGCCGAACGCCGAACCCCTCTGGGCGCAGCTTCGAACCGACGTCGGCGGCTTCCTCTACAACCTCTTCCGCCAGGGCGCGCTCGCGGGAACCACGACGCGCGAGGCCTATTTCGTGAGATGCGACAGCACCACGACGACCCAGAGCGATATCGGCCAAGGCATCGTGAACATCGTTGTCGGCTTCGCGCCGCTCAAACCCACCGAGTTCGTGGTCATCAAGATTAGCCATATGATCGGTCAGACGACCGGCTGAGGATGTTTGCCGGCACAAACCGGCGTCTAATCCTTCACCACCGGCAGATCGGGCCGGCCGCCCCATTCGGCCCAGGAGCCGTCGTAGATGCGGGGCAGCGGCTTGCCGAGCGCGTCGAGGCCGAGCGCCAGCACCACGGCGGTGACGCCGGAGCCGCAGGTGGTGATCGCCGGCTTGTCGAGATCGACGCCGGCTTTGGCAAACGCTTGTGCGATCTTCTCCTTCGAGGCGAGGCGGCCGTTCTCCAGAATGTCGGCGAAGGGCACGTTGAGCGCGCCGGGCATGTGGCCGGGGCGCAGACCGGGGCGCGGATCGGGCGCGCTGCCAGCGAAACGGTCGGCCGCGCGCGCGTCGATCACCTGCGCGCTGCCTTCGTTGAGCGCGACCGTCACGTCGGAAACCAAGGCCACCGCGCCGGTGTCCATCGCCGCCTTGAAGGTGCGCGGCGGACGCTTGACCTCGTTGGCTTCGAGCGGGCGGCCTTCCGCCTTCCAGGCCGGCAAGCCGCCGTCGAGGATGAACGCATTCTTGGCGCCGAAGATACGGAAGGTCCACCACACGCGCGGCGCCGAATAAAGGCCGGTGGCGTCATAGACGACGATGGTGTCGGTGTCGGCGATGCCGAGCTTGCCGACCGCCGCGGCGAACTGATCCGGCCCGGGCAGCATGTGCGGCAAATCGGTTGACTGGTCGGCGATGGCGTTGAGGTCGAAGAACACCGCGCCGGGAATATGCGCGGCGAGATATTCCGCCTTCGGATCGCGCTTCTGCGTCGGCAGATAATAGGAGGCGTCGACCACGACGACATTCGGCTTGCCCAATTCGCCGGCGAGCCATTCGGTGGTCTTGAGCCAGCGGCTCGCGGAGGCTTTGGACAAGCTCATGGCTATGTTTCCTTCCTATACCAACGCAAGACGGACGCGCCGGTTCAGTTTGCCCTTCTTCTCAATCTGCGTCACCCGCACCGCGCCGATTTCCCTGGTGGCGCGCACGTGGGTGCCGCCGCAGGGCTGCAGATCGAGGCCGGCAATCTCGATCAGCCGCACCCGGCCGGTGCCCATCGGCGGCTTCACCGACATGGTCTTGACCAGGCCGGAATTGGCTTCGAGCTCGGCGTCGCTGATCCAGCGGCTGGTGACCGCGGCATCGGTCGCGATCATTTCGTTGACCTTCGCGGTGATCGCGTTCTTGTCGAGGCCGGCTTCGGGAATGTCGAAGTCGAGCCGGCTCTCGCTGTCGCCGACCGAGCCGCCGGTCACCGCATAAGGCAGCACGGCGGACAAAAGATGCAGCGCGGTGTGCATGCGCATGCGGGCATAGCGCTTGTCCCAATCGATCGCCGCGGTGACCGTATCGCCGGCCTTGAGGGCAGGGGCGCCCGGCGCGGGAATGTGCGCGATCTCGCTTTTCGCGGCGTCGGTGTAGACGGCGTTATCGATGGCGATGCGCGTGCCGTCCGCGGTCGTGAATGCGCCGGTGTCGCCGGGCTGGCCGCCGGAATTCGCGTAGAACACCGTGCGGTCGAGCACGATGCCGCCTTGCTCGGTCAACGCGACGACCCGCGCCTCGCATTGCTGCAGATAGGAATCGTCGCGGAACAGGCAGTCGGTCGGCATGGCTCTTCTATGCCATGCCTGCGACCGCAGCGAAATCCCGCTCGTGCGATCAGGCGTTTTTCACGGCCTCTGGATTGCCGCCTTTGGAGAAGTTGAGCACTTCCTGGAACAGGGTGATGGCGCCTTTGCTGCCGCCGGCAATCGTTGCAGCTGTCACAAACGTGCCAATACTGAAGAGTGCAAACTTCGACGGGTCCTGCTTGCCGATGGTCAAGAGGATGTCGAGCTTCATGTACGCGCAAATCAAGTAGGAAGCGAGCAATGAGAGCGGCGCCCGCAGGTTTTTCCTGGCAAGCCAAACGTCCCATGCGCCCCATTCGAATATAACGGATAGCGCGCGTTCAAGAACCATGGCCAATACAACAACGAGGCCGAGGGCGCCCGCGACGCCTTGCACCCAGTCGGTGTTAAAAGCCTGAATGGCCATAACCGCCCCCAATGAAGATCGTATTTCAAGATGTATATATTGTAGTATACACGTAATAGTTGTTAGGTGACAAGTAGGTGTTCAGGTCTTCACGAACGGTGGTTTGATGTCCGCCTTGCGCTCCAGCCAGTCGGGCACCGGCAGTTTCTTCGAGCGCAGGAAGCTGGGGTTGAACAGCTTGGATTGATAGCGCGTGCCGTAGTCGGCGAGCACGGTAACGATGGTGTGGCCGGGGCCGAGTTCCTTCGCCAGGCGAATGGCGCCGGCGACGTTGATGCCCGACGAGCCGCCGACGCACAGCCCTTCGTGGTGCAGGAGATCGAAGATGATCGGCAGCGCCTCCTCGTCGGGAATGAGATAGGCCTTGTCGACGATCATCTGCTTGACGATTGCCGTCACCCGTCCGAGCCCGATGCCTTCGGTGATCGAGCCGCCTTCGGTCGATTTCGCTTCGCCGTCCTTGAACAGATGATACATCGCCGCGCCGCGCGGATCGGCGACGGCGGTCACGATGTCCTTGTTCTTCTCCTTGAGATAGCGCGAGACGCCGGCGAGCGTGCCGCCCGAGCCGACCGCGCAGACGAAGCCGTCGATCTTGCCGCCGGTGTCCGCCCAGATTTCCGGCGCCGTCGAAACGTAATGCGCCTTGCTGTTGTCGAGGTTGTTCCACTGGTCGGCGAAGATGCAACCGTTCTTCTCGGTCTTCTTCAGCTCCTCGGCGAGCCGGCGGCCGATGTGCTGATAATTGTTCGGATTGCTGAAAGGAAGCGCCGGCACTTCGACCAGTTCGGCGCCGAACAGGCGCAGCGCGTCCTTCTTCTCCTCGCTCTGCGTCTGCGGAATGACGATGAGCGTGCGATAGCCGCGCGCATTGGCGACCAGCGCAAGCCCGATGCCGGTGTTGCCGGCGGTCGCCTCGACGACCAAGCCGCCGGGGCGCAATTCGCCGCGAGCTTCGGCTTCCAGGATCATCTGCCGGCCGGCGCGATCCTTCACCGAACCGCCCGGATTCATGAACTCGGCCTTGCCGAGAATGGTGCAGCCGGTCGCTTCCGACGCGCGCTTGAGCTTGATCAGCGGGGTATGGCCGATTGCGTCAACGATGCCGTCGCGGATCTGCATGCCGGGGTCCGGGTGGGATGAAACCTTGAAGGAAACCTAGTGGACCCCTCCGGGGGCGACAAGACCATGGTTAATTCGGTTTCGGGCGGCGCGTTCGGCCGGTCTGGCGCGAAACCGATGCCGCGCCGCCGATCAACTCAATTGCCGCACATTTAGGAAACGACCTTGAAACCATATCGGCGCATTCGCCGATGGTAATTGGCCACGTTCACCACTTTTTACCGGCGGCGGTCTAAGCGTGACGGCAAGCAAAACAACAAGAAAAGCGGGCTGCGGGCGTAGATCGGGCGGGATCCTTCGATGCACCTCGACGTCAATACCCTCTTCATGGTGACGATCTATGTGGAGGCTATCCTCGGTCTGTTGCTGCTGTTCGCATGGGTGCAGAACACAGCGATCCGCGCCGTTGCCTGGTGGGGCTTCGCTCATCTCGTGCGCGCCGCGTCGATCGTGCTGTTCGGCATGTACGGGTCGGTGCCCGATCTGATCAGCATCGATCTCGCCAACGCGCTGCTGTTCACCTCGTTTGCAGTGACGTGGACCGGTGCGCGCGTGTTCGACGGCCGGCCGGCGGAGCCGGTCTATTTGGTGACCGGCGCGGTGCTCTGGCTGCTGATCTGCCGCCTGCCGGTGCTTGCCGAGGCCATCGACATGCGGTCGCTGATCTCGACCGGCATCATCACGACCTATACCTGGCTCACGGCTTATGAATTCTGGCGCGGCCGCAGCGAACCGCTGGTGTCGCGCTGGCCGGCGATCTTCATGCTGTTCGCGCACGGCTCGTTGTTTCTGCTGCGCACGCCGTTGATCGCGGTGCTGCCGTCGTCGATCGCCAACCACGTCTATGGCAGCGTCTGGCTGACTGTGCTGTCGTTCGAAGCGCTGCTGTTCACCATCTCGATCGCCTTCATCCTGCTGGCCATGGCGAAGGAGCGCACCGAACTGCGCCACCGCACTGCCGCCATGGTCGATCCGCTCACCGGCATCGCCAACCGCCGCTCGTTCATGCAGGACGCCGCGCAGCTTGCCAAGCGCCACGGCGTCAATCCGCGTCCGACCGCCGTCCTGTTGATCGATCTCGACCACTTCAAGTCGATCAACGACCGCTTCGGCCACGCGCTCGGCGATCGTGCGCTGGAATTGTTCGCCCTCACGGCGCGTCATTCGGTGCGCTCGACCGACCTGTTCGGGCGTCTCGGCGGCGAGGAGTTTGCCGCAATCCTCGCCGACACCAGCCGCGACAAAGCGGTGGCGGTGGCCGAGCGCATTCGCGCGAGCTTTGCGCAGGCGGCGCTGGAGGTCGACAACCGGCCGGTCGGCGCGACGGTGAGCATCGGCGTGGTGTTTTGCCAGGAGCCTTTGCTCGACGTGCACGAACTGCTGGCGCAGGCCGATCAGGCGCTCTATTACGCCAAGGAAAACGGGCGCAACCGGGTCGAGGTCGCGACCCTCGATATGGTGCTCAAGCGCAAGGCGCAAAATGTCTCCGCCGCCGCTAGCGCCGCGGTGGCAGTGGCAGAGGAGCCGGTCGCGGCCAAAAGCGCCGCTTGAAGCGCGCGCGATTACCGCTTAACCGTTGAATCGAACTGAGGCTGTCATTGGGGTGCTGCCCACGGCGGTTCAATTCGCCCATGCATTGCCTTTGCCGCGCCGCGCGGGCATAGCGATGCCATGAAGCGCAGCACCGACCGCATTCTCACCACCCATGTCGGCAGCCTGATCCGGCCGCCGGCATTGCAGGAATTCCTGCGCGCCAAGCAGGCGGGCAAGCCGTACCATACGCAGGCCTATGAGACGTGTCTGAGCGAGAGCGTCGCCGGCGTCGTGCGCGAGCAGGCGGAGGCCGGCATCGACGTCATCAGCGACGGCGAGTTCGGCAAATCGATCAGCTGGTCGCAATATGCATTGGAGCGTTTGAGCGGCTTCGAGCGGCGGCCGATCAAGCGTGATGCCGCCAATCCGTTCAAGCGCGGCGCTGACCGCGAACAGTTCCCGGAATTCTACGCCGAACTCGACGCGCGCGAAGGCGTTGCCACTACGACGGAAGCGATTTGCGTCGGCCCGATCAGGTACACTGGGCAGGCGGAGCTGCAGCGCGACATCGACAACTTCAAGGCGGCGCTCAAAGGCGTGCAAGTCGAAGAGGCCTTCCTGCCGGTGGCGGCGCCGGCGAGCGTGATCCCCGATCGCAAGAACGAATTCTACAAAAGCGACGAGGATTTGCAGGCGGCGATCGCCGATGCCATGCGTACCGAATACAAGATGATTATCGACGCCGGCTTCCTGGTGCAGCTCGACGATGCGCGCAATGCGGTCACCTACGACCGCATGGTGCCGCCGGCGACGTTCGCCGACTACCGGCACTGGCTTGGCGCTCAAGTCGACGTCATCAACCACGCCATCGAAGGGCTGCCCGCCGACCGCATCCGCTATCACGTGTGTTGGGGCTCGTGGCCGGGGCCGCATGTCAGCGACGTGCCGCTGAAGGATATCGTCGGCCTGATCCTGAAAGTGAAAGCCGGCGCCTACGTGATCGAGGGCGCCAATCCGCGTCACGAGCACGAATGGAAGGTGTGGAAGGACGTCAGGCTGGCGCCCGGCCAGGTGCTCATCCCCGGCGTCATCAGCCACGCCACCAACGTGGTGGAACATCCCGAACTGGTGGCTGAGCGCATCGTGCGCATTGCCAAGTTCGTCGGGCGCGAGAACGTCATCGCCGGCACCGATTGCGGTTTCGCGCAGGGGCCGTTCCACCGCCGCGTGCACCCGTCGATCATGTGGGCGAAATTGCAGGCGCTCGCCGAAGGCGCCCGGCTTGCGAGCAGGGAACTCTGGTCTTAACCTGTTTGTTGACCGGCCGAAGAAACCGGCGATCAGGGAGCAAGCCATGAACGTCAGCGCCCAGCCGCAAAGCGGCCTCGCTATTCCGTTCGATCACACGCGTCTCGACCGTCTGATGGACGCGGCCGGCATCGACCTCTTGCTGGCGACCTCCAAGCACAACGTGCAGTATCTGCTCGGCGGCCACCGCGCCAATTTCTTCGATTACATGGATGCGACCGGCGTCACCCGTTATCTGCCGGTGTTCGTCTATCCCAAGGGCGCGCCGGAAAAGGCCGCCTATATCGGC
The DNA here is from genome assembly GCA_963733315.1 of uncultured Alphaproteobacteria bacterium. Lineage (GTDB taxonomy): Bacteria > Pseudomonadota > Alphaproteobacteria > Rhizobiales > Xanthobacteraceae > Pseudolabrys. The sequence goes on from CAVTCV010000023.1 coordinate 55,986, forward strand.
CATCGCCTGGAGACCTTCCAGCATCAGGCCAAGCCTTTGTGGACGCCGGAGACGATGACCAACGCGAACGGGTCGGTCGAGGCCATGCAGAAGGCGATGGACTACGTCCGCAAGGCCGGCCTTAAGCCCAAGCGCATCGCCACTGAATTCGGCTTCCTACCTTATGACGCCTCCAAGGTGCTGCGCGCCGCGTTCCCCGATGCCGACTGGGTCGACGCGCTCTATGTGATGGAGCGCCAGCGCCTGAAGAAATCGGCGGCCGAGCTCAAGATGCTGAAAACGGCCTCGGAAGCCGTGATCGAGGCGATGCTGGCGACGATTGCCAAGACGCCGCCGGGTACGACCAAGGCCGACGTGGTCGAAACGCTGCGGCGCGAAGAGACGCTGCGCGGCCTCACCTTCGAATATTGCCTGATCACCGCCGGCACCAGCATGAATCGCGCGCCCTCCGACCAGAAATGGGAGAAGGGCGACATCATGTCGATCGATTCAGGCGGCAACTATCACGGTTACATCGGCGACGTCTGCCGCATGGCGATCCAGGGCGAACCTGACGCCGAACTCAACGATTTGCTGGCGGAGATCGAGGGTATCCAGCGCGCGGCCTTCAAGGCCACACGGCCGGGCGCGCTGGGGCGCGAGATCTATGCCGCCGCCGAACCGCTAGTGATGAAGTCAAAGCACCACAATCAAATCGAGTTCCTGGCGCATGGCATGGGGCTCGTCAGCCATGAGGCGCCGCGGCTCACCGACCACGGGCCGGTGCCTTATCCGGCCGACGACGCCAATATTCCGCTGGAAGTCGGTGCCGTGGTGTCGGTCGAGACCACGCTCAAGCATCCTTCGCGCGGCTTCATCAAGCTTGAGGATACGGTAGTCGTCACCGATACCGGTCACGAGATCTACGGCGAGGGCGCGCGCGGGTGGAATAAAGCGGGCCGATAACTGTCATTCCGGGGCGCGGCCGAAGGCCGCGAACCTGGAATCCGGACCCAAGCTCGGCGATTGCATCTGGATTCCGGGTCCGCCGCTTTGCGGCGTCCCGGAATGACTTAGAAATTGCCTACTTCTTCTTTGCGTCGATCTGCTTGGCGAGCGCGCTGAGCGCATTCGCTACGTTCACCGGATAGTCGAAGCCGCTTTCGAGACGCGCCAGCGGGCCGGGCAGGCGGGCGAGATCGCGCGCTGCGCGATCGCGGATTTGCGCCAGCGTCGGCGCCGGCGCGACGCGCTTGCCCGCGCGCATGACCGGCACGATGAGCGGCTTCGCCCGGTTGCTCGTCGTTCTCCAGCGACAAAATATCGCCGCGCATGCGGCCGTCGGCATCGTAGGCGCGCCACACCTGCTTGCGGCCCGGCCAGGTCGCCTTGCCTTCGGACAATTTACGTTTCGGCGTGCCGGCATATTCCTGCAGCTTGTAGGCGCAGTCGAGCGCCGGCACGTCGACCGAGGCGGCGAGATTGACGCCGATGCCGAAGCCGTCGATCGGCGCCTTCTTCTTCATCATGCCTTGCAGAACGTCCTCGTTGATGCCGCCGCTCACCAGGATGATGACGTCTTTCAGTCCGCCGTCGTCGAGGATCGAGCGCACCTTGCGCGCCATCACCGTGAGGTCGCCCGAGTCGATGCGCACGCCGCGGATGGCGATGCCGTCGGCCTTAAGCCGCGGCGCGAGCTCGACCACTTTGCGCGCGCCGGCTTCCGTATCGTAGGTGTCGATCAGCAGGATGACGCCTTGCGGCCGCGCGCGGGCGAAATTCTCGAACGCTGTCATCTCGTCGTCGTGCACCTGCACGTAGGAATGCGCCATGGTGCCGACGATCGGTACGCCGTAGCGCTCGCCGGCGCGCACATTGGCGGCGCCGGCAAAGCCGGCGAGGTAGCTCGCGCGCGCCGAGTAAAGCCCGGCTTCGGCGCCGTGCGCCGTGCGCAGGCCGAAGTCAGAGAGGATCTTGCCCGGCGCCGCCAGCACCATGCGCGCGGCTTTCGAGGCGATCAGCGTCTGGAAATGCAGGATGTTGATCAGCCGCAATTCGACCAGTTGCGCCTGCGGCAGCGGCGCGGTGATGCGGATCAGCGGCTCGTTGGGGAAACAGACGCTGCCTTCGGGGATCGCGTGCACGTCGCCGGTGAAGCGGAACGCTTTTAGATAATCGAGCAGATTGTCGCGAAATCGCCCGGTGCTCTTGAGCCAGGCGATCTCGGCGTCGGAAAAACGCAACGTCTCCAGATAATCGAGCGCATCCTCGAGCCCGGCGGCGATGAGGAAGCCGCGCCGCGGCGGCAGCCGGCGCACGAAGAATTCGAACACCGCCTCCTTGTCCTCAGCCCGATCCAGATAGGCCTGGATCATGTTGAGTTCGTAGAGGTCGGTGGTGAGGGGACTGGCGACGGGCGTCATGGCCTCTCGCAAGCGCGGACGAAGGACGATCGTGCGGTGAAGAATGGCTCCTCGGGCTGGGATCGAACCAGCGACATTTCGATTAACAGTCGAACGCTCTACCGCTGAGCTACCGAGGAACAAGCCGGTTTTTACGCAACGGGCCTATAACAAAGCCGCCATTGCTTTGCAAAGTGTGAATGACGCAGGCCGTCCTGCGACCGTCCACCGCCGTAAATGCTATGGCGGATACCACCCTTTTGCAGGCCTCGCCCGGCGAAGCATGAGCAAAGGCGGCTGGAGGCCACGGCCGGAATCGAACCGGCGTGCACGGATTTGCAGTCCGCTGCGTAACCACTCCGCCACGTGGCCATCGGAAGGCGCAGCCCACGCATGCGCAGGCCGCGCGATTCCCCAGAAAGCAAGCCTATATAGGAGCTTGCGCCCAACGACAACGCCGCCGTCTCGCTTGCCTTTTGCCAAGGCTTGCCGCAGAAAAGCCGCGCATTCTTCAGCTGTCGCCGAGGATTCCATGACCGATTTTGCAGCCGCGCGCCGCCATATGGTGGACGGTCAGATCCGCACCACCGACGTCACCGATCTGCGGGTGATTTCCGCCATGCTGGAGGTTCCGCGCGAGCGGTTCATGCCGCCGGCCTCGACAGCGCTCGCCTATCTCGATCTTGACGTGCCGGTAGGCGGCGTCCCGGCGGCTGCTGCGGCCGATGGTGCTCGCCAAGCTGATTCAGGCCGCCGAAATGGAGGCCACCGACCGCGTGCTCGATGTCGGCTGCGCCACCGGATATGGCGCCGCCTTGCTCGGCCGCATCGCCGGCCAGGTGGTCGCGCTCGAACAGGATACCGGCCTCGCCAAGGCGGCCGGCGATTCGTTGTTGTCGCAGCCCAATGTCAACGTGGTCACCGGCACGCTCGCCGATGGCTGGGCGCAAAGCGCGCCCTACGATGTGGTGGTACTGGAGGGCGCCACCGAGGTCGTGCCGCATGCGCTGTGCCAGCAGCTCAAGAACGGCGGCCGGCTGGTCTGCGTGCTCGGCTCGGGTCCCGGCTCCAAGGCCATGCTGTATGCCCGCAGCAGCGGGGAGGTCGGCGGCCGCCCGGTGTTCGATGCCGCGGCGGCGCTGCTGCCGGGCTTCGCGGAAACGCCCGTTTTTGCATTCTAGACGCCGGCCGCCGGTTCCAAACGTGGCGGAAAATCCCCAGCCGCCGGCTTTTAAGTGGGCGGCGGCGCGTCAGGGGGTTTTAACGGTACGCCGGGGCGAATAAGGTTCCCGGTTCATTGGTGTCGTTTGACAGGGTGCCATGCGCCGGTCGCGTATCTGATTGGGTTGGGATGTTGCACGGGGTCTCGAAGCATTTTGGTTCGAGCGGAGTTGCGGCCGGGGTGGCCGCCTGCGCGGCGTTGCCGTTGTCGGGTTCGCCGGCGCGCGGCCAAACGCTCGAATCGGCGCTGATGCAGGCCTACCAGAATAATCCCTCGCTCAATTCGCAGCGCGCCGCCACGCGCGCCATCGACGAAGGCGTGCCGCAGGCGCTGTCCGGCTATCGGCCGAAGGTTACCGTCACCGGCGTCGGCGGCGAGCAGACCTCGTCGACGACGGCGAAGCCAGTGTCGGCCGGGGTGGGGACCTACAGCACGCTCGCGCGGCTACAACTCGCCGGCGCAGATCGGCGCCACCATCACGCAGACGCTCTACAACGGCTTCCAGACCGCCAACAAAACGCGCCAGGCCGAAAGCGCGGTGCTGGCCGCGCGCGCGACGCTGCGCGTCACCGAGCAGACCGTGCTGCTGAACGCGGCGACCGCCTATATGAATCTGCTGCGCGACAGCGCCATCCTCGATCTGCAGCGGCGCAACGTCGAAGTGCTGCAGGAGCAGCTGCGGCAGACGCGCGACCGCTTCAATGTCGGCGAGGTGACGCGCACCGACGTGGCGCAGGCGGAAGTCGAGCCTGGCCGCCGGCCGTTCGCAGGTTCTGCTCGCCGAAGCCAATTACACCGCCTCGCTCGCGACCTATCGGCAGGTGATCGGCAGCGCAGCCCGGCAAGCTGTCGCCGGCCACGCCGGTCGACCGCTTCTCGCCGCAAAATCTGCCGGGCGCGATCGCCACGGGCACCGCCACCAATCCGGCGGTCACCACCGCCGAATACAATGTCGACGTGGCGCTGCAGGCGGTGAAAGTGGCCGAAGGCGCGCTCTATCCGACGGTCTCGGTGCAGGGCAGCTTCACGCAGAACTGGCTGAGCCAGCAGAGCCTCAGCGTCATGAACACCTACAACGCCTCGGTGCTGGGCACGCTGAGCGTGCCGATCTATCAGGGCGGCGCCGAATACTCCCTGATCCGGCAAAGCCAAGGAAACGCTCGGGCAGAAGCGGCTCGACCTCGACACCGCGCGCGACACCGTGCGCCAGAACGTGGTGCAGGCCTGGGGCCAGCTCGAGGCGGCGAAGGCGAATATCGACGCCACGCAGGCCCAGGTGCAGGCCGCCGAGATCGCGCTCAACGGCATGCGCGAGGAGGCCCGCGTCGGCCAGCGCACCACCTTCGACGTCTTGACGGCGCAGCAGACTCTGGTGAATGCGCGGGTCGCGCTGGTGACCGCGCAGCACGACCGGGTGGTGGCATCGTACACTCTGCTGTCGGCGGTCGGCCGGCTGTCGCCGCAGGTGCTGGGTTTGCGGGTTCCGACCTACGACGCCACCGTCCACTACAAGCAGGTGCGCGACAGCTGGGCGGGCGTGCGCACGCCGGACGGACGCTGACCGCGGCGAGCCCGGCCACGCAGTGTCCACAGGTCATTGCGAAAGGCCGAATTTCGGCCTGCCACACCTCCATGCCGCTGGCGTATAAAAGAGACTCAGGCGACGATTCGCTCAGGTCTGACGCCGCTCGGGCGTATCGGCGAGCAGGGAGTGCGACAGCTGCGGTCGGGAATGCAGGAATGACGCAAACGGCTAAGGTCCAAGAGCCCTCGATGGAGGAAATCCTGGCCTCGATCCGGCGCATTATTGCCGACGACGATGCCAGCAAGACGGTGGCCAAGCCGGCGCCCAAGCCGCCGGAGCCCGCCGCGACCGTGCGCCGCCGCCGGCACCGCTGCCGCCGGCGCCGCCGCCGCAAGTGGCCGCCAACAGCCAGGATGAAATCGACGCCATGCTCGCCAAGCTCGACATCCGGGCAGCCGAGCCGCCGGCGTCCGACGTGCTCGACCTGACCGAGGCGATGGCTGCGCCAGCCAGCCCGAGTCGAATGCTGGCGGCGACCTTCCGCACCATCGACGCCTCGTCGGATGTCGTGTTCACCGAACGGCCGCTGGACCGACCGCCCGAGCTGGCGCTGCGCATCATCGACGAGCCGCGGCGGCGGCCGCGCCACCGCCGCCACCGATGCCGGTCCCAGCGCCGCCGGCGGCGCGATCGAAGCCGACGGCCGTTGATCTCGGCAGGCGACCGTTGCCGCGGTCGACAGCGCGTTCAACTCGCTGGCGCATACCTTGATCGGCCAGAACGCGCGCACGCTCGAGGACATGGTGAAGGAGATGCTGCGCCCGCTGCTCAAGTCGTGGCTCGACGACAATCTGCCGGGCGTGGTCGACCGCATCGTGCGCGCCGAGATCGAACGCGTCTCGCGCGGGCGCTAGTCCAGCTCGCTGCGGCGCGGCGCTTGAGCAGGCGCGCGAAGACAAGACCCAACAGCAACAGCACGAGCGCCGCGCCGAGGAAGAGCGGCACCGCGGTGAAGCGGTCGAACACGACGCCGCCCAAGGCGACGGCCGCGGTCTGCCCGAGATAAAGCGAGGCGGAGAACACCGACACCGCGGTGCCGCGCGCTTCCGGCGACATTTGCGTGGCGTTGGTCTGCAGCGTGTTGTGCAGCATGTAGAAGCCGAGCCCGATGGCCATGATGGCGATGGGCGCGATCCAGTAATGCGGCTCGAAAGCGAGCGCGACATAGGCGATCGCAAGCAAGCGCCCCGCCGCCGGCCGCAAGCCCGGTCTTGGCCGAACCTGTCGAACAGCACGCGCACGCTCAAACTGTAGGTCAGGCCGCCGATGGCGAAGGCGCCGACGAACAGGCCGACCAGCGTAAAGCTGACGCCGAAACGTAAGTGCAGATCGGCGCCGACATAAGTGAAGGCGCCGAACATGGCGCCGAACTCGATGAAGGCAATGACGATGATGGTCAGCGCCCAGGGCGAGCGCAGCACCACACGTATAGTCGGCGATAAAGCCGCGGCCCGGCTGCGCCGTCGGGTGGCTCGCATGCGTGATCGGATTGCGCCACAGCTCGTAGAACAGGCCGAGCGTGGCGGCCGCGAGCAGCGCGGCGAGAATGAAGAACACGTTGCGCCAGCCGAACAGCGTCGCCGAGCACGCCGCTCGCGGCCTGGCCGAACAATTGCCCGAGGATCTGCCCGGACAGGAAGCGGCCGAGCACCTGCTGGCGGCGCGCGTAGGGGATGATGTCGCCGATGAAGGCGAAGGCGAGCGGAATGATCCAGCCGGTGGCGAGCCCGCTGCCGAGCCGCGCCGCCACCAGGAGCGGCAACGACGATGCCAGCCCGCACAGCGCCACCATGACCGAGGCGGCGGCGGCGGCGAGCGCGACGCAGAGGTATTTGCCGAAGCGGTCGCCGATCGGGCCGATCACCAATTGCACCGAGCCGTGCGCCAGCAGATAGACGGTGACGACGATCGAGGTCGCGCCCACGGTCACGTTGAGGTCGGCGGCGATCTGCGGCAGCAGCGAATCGGTCGAGCGCACCATGGCCTGTGCGGCAAAGCCGGCGACGGCCAGCAGCAGGATGGCGCTGGTGGCGCTGCCGCGCGATGGAGCTGGATTTCGGCAAAAGTTGACACTCGGTGCGTGGCGGGCTTTCTAACCGCGCCAGTGTGAACAAGCAAGATGACGATGATCGATAAGACCTATCAGCCCTCGGAGGTCGAGGGCCGCATCTACCGGACCTGGGAGCAGGCCGGCGCCTTCAAGGCCGGCCGGCCCGAGCGCGCGGGCGCGCCCGCGTACTCTATCGTCATTCCGCCGCCCAACGTCACCGGCTCATTGCATATGGGCCATGCGCTCAACAACACGCTGCAGGACATTCTCTGCCGCTTCGAGCGCATGCGCGGCAAGGACGTGCTGTGGCAGCCGGGCACCGATCATGCCGGCATCGCCACGCAGATGGTGGTCGAGCGGCAATTGATGGAGCGGCAGCAGCCCGGGCGGCGCGAGATGGGGCGCGAGGCGTTCTTGAAGCGCGTGTGGGAGTGGAAGGCGGAGAGTCGGGCGGCACCATCGTCAATCAGCTCAAGCGGCTCGGCGCATCCTGCGACTGGTCGCGCGAGCGCTTCACCATGGACGAGGGGCTGTCGCGCGCGGTGCTCAAAGTTTTCGTCGAGCTTTACCGCGAAGGCCTCATCTACAAGGACAAGCGGCTGGTCAACTGGGACCCGAAGCTGCTCACCGCGATCTCCGATCTCGAAGTGGTGCAGGTCGAGACCAAGGGCCACCTGTGGCACCTGCGCTATCCGATCGAAGGCAAGACATTCAATCCCGAACGACCCGTCGACTTACATCGTCGTCGCCACCACGCGGCCGGAGACCATGCTGGGCGACACCGCGGTGGCGGTGCATCCGGACGACGAGCGCTACAAGGCGCTGGTCGGCAAGAACGTGATCCTGCCGCTGGTCGGGCGCAAGATTCCGATCATCGCCGACGAGTATTCCGATCCGGAGAAGGGCTCGGGCGCGGTGAAGATCACCCCGGCGCACGACTTCAACGATTTCGAAGTCGGCAAGCGGCATGGGCTGCCGCAAGTAAATATGCTTGACGACGGAGGCAAAGATCACCTTCGCCGACTGAGGCATTTCAATGCGCAGAGCGGCGCGGAATTCGCTGCGAGAACAAAAACGCTCGCAGAGGCAAGATCGCGTCGAAGAAGCGCGCAAGGCAGATCGTCGCGCGTCTGGAAGAAAAAGGTCTGGTCGAAAAGATCGAGCCGCATACCAATGCCGTGCCGCATGGCGACCGCTCGAACGTGGTGATCGAGCCGTTTCTCACCGACCAGTGGTACGTCAACGCCAAGGAACTGGCGAAGCCGGCGATTGCCGCCGTGCGCGAGGGCAAGACCAAGTTCATCCCGAAGAATTGGGAAACGACCTACTTCAACTGGATGGAAAATATCCAGCCCTGGTGCATCTCGCGCCAGCTCTGGTGGGGCCATCAAATTCCGGCGTGGTATGGTTCAAACGGACGGCAAAGTGGTATTCGTCGACCGAGTCAAGATCGAGTTGCGCGCAATGCAGAAGAGGCGACGCGCGAACTAAAAGCACGTTATCTTGTGGACAAGAAGCGTCGATCACTATGCCGCTCGATGGACCTATGCATCTGGCGCGACGAGGACGTGCTCGACACCTGGTTCTCCTCGGCGCTGTGGCCGTTCTCGACGCTCGGCTGGCCGGACGAGACGCCCGAATTGAAGCGCTACTATCCGACCACGACGCTGGTCACCGGCTTCGACATCATCTTCTTCTGGGTCGCCCGCATGATGATGATGGGGCTGCACTTCATGAAGGATGTGCCGTTCCACGACGTCTACATCCACCGCCTGGTGCGCGACGCCTCCGGCGCCAAGATGTCGAAGTCGAAAGGCAATGTCGTCGATCCGCTCGGCGTCATCGACGAGTTCGGCGCCGACGCGCTGCGCTTTACCTTGGCGCGCAACGTCGCGCCCGGCCACGACATCAGGCTCGGGCCGCAGGACGTCGAGAACAACCGCAATTTCGCGACCAAGCTGTGGAACGCGGCGCGCTTTGTCGAATTCAACGGCGCGGCAAGCGCGTCGAGGGCTTCGATCCGAAATCCGCGAAAGAAACGCTCAACCGCTGGATCGCGCACGAAACGGCGAAGGCCGCCGCCGAGATCACGCGGTCGATCGAAACCTACGGCTTCAGCGAGGCCGCCGGTGCCGCCTATCGCTTCGTCTGGAACGTCTATTGCGACTGGTATGTCGAACTGTCGAAGCCGCTCTTGACCGGCCCCGACGGCGCGGCCAAGGACGAGACGCGCGCCATGGCGGCCTGGGCGCTCGATGAAATCCTCAAGCTGCTGCATCCGTTCATGCCGTTCATCACCGAGGAATTGTGGGCGGTGACGGCGGAGCAGGGGCCGAAGCGTTCTAGCCTGCTGGCGCTCCGCGAATGGCCGAAGCTCGAAGGCCTTGCCGATGACAAGGCCGAAGCCGAAATCGGCTGGGTGATCGATCTCGTTACCGCAATCCGGTCGGTGCGCGCCGAAATGAGCATCACTGCGGCGATCCCTGTCGTGCTGGTCGGCGCTTCCGCGCGAAACGCAAGCGCGCGCAAACCGGTGGGCGGAATTCCTCAAACCGCTCGCCCGCGTGTCGGAGATTTCGTCGGCCGACGGCGCGCCGGCAGGGCTCGGTGCAACTCGTCGTGCGCGGCGAGGTCGCCGCGCTGCCGCTCAAGGGTGTCATCGATCTTGCCGCCGAGCGCGCGCGGCTCGCCAAGGAAATGCAGAAAGCCGACGCCGACATCGGCCGCGTCGACGCCAAGCTCGAACAACCCGAAGTTCATGGACGCGCGCGCCGGAAGAGGTGGTCGAGGAGGAAAAGGAAAAGCGCGAGGAGGCGGTCGCGCGCAAGGCCAAGATCGCCGAGGCGCTGGAGCGGCTCAAGAACGCATCGTGACCTTGACAGCGCCGGTCGCTGGCGCAGTATCCACTGGAAATATCGGGGGGATTGGTATGCGGGGCGTAATTTCCGGCATCGTGCCCGATGGAACTTACGGGCAGATCGCGGCCGAGGATGGCCAGCGCTACAGCTATTGGTCCAGCGAGGTTCGCAACGGCCAGGTGAAGGTCGGGCAGACCGTCGAATTCCAGATGTGGGAAGGCCAGCCGGTCGACATTTTCGGCGTCAACAATCCGCCGCCGCCGAATGCTGCACCGCCGCAACGCGCCGCCGTGCCGCAGCAGCGAGTCTTACGCGCCGGCCGGGCGGGCCTAGCCATGCCGCCGCGCCGCGAATGGCGCTGCGCGGCAGGCCTATGCCGACGCCATCGGCGGCGCCGGTGCGATCCCGTCGTCGCGCGACTATTGGATCAAGCTGTTCACCTCGCCGTCGGGGCGCATCTCGCGCAAGCAATTCTGGCTGCACGGCGTGCTGCCGATCGTCATCGGCAACATCGTGCTCGGCTGGATTCCGATCCTCGGCCAGTTGATCTCGTTGTTGCTGCTTTGGGCCAGCATCTGCATTGGCTTCAAGCGCTTCCACGATCTCGGCTATCCGGGCTGGTGGAGCCTTGTCTATCTCATCCCGATGCTGGCTGCCGGCGTCCTCCTGGGCCTCGGCTTCTATCGTGTACAATTTTGCGAGCCTGTTCTGGCTGCTTGCGGAAATTCTGTTCGGCATCGGCGCTTTGATCGGCCTCGCGCAATTGATCTTCGTCTATATCCGCGTCGGCCAAGAAGGGCCGAACCAATACGGGCCCGATCCGCTGGCGGTCTAGACTTGTCGCTCTCCCGGCCAGGCGAGCGCGAGCCGGGAGCCATACTCCGTGTACAATCGGTAGCGCAGGGACTATAGGTCCCCGCATGCGTGGGGACGACGCATGATGATCGATCCCAACAATCGCCCGGGCGGACCGAAGCTGGTCGCTCACCGCCAAGAGCGCCAACAAGGTGCAGTTCTTCGACGCGGCGACGCTGGCCAAGACCGGCGAGATCGACATGCCGGCCTCCACGCACGAGATGATCCGCTCGCTCGACGGCGGCAAGATTTATGCCTCGGTCTATGGCGGTGGCATTTTCGGCAAGAACAAGGACCCCGACCGCCGCATCGCGGTGATCGACCTCGCGTCGAAAACGCTCGAGCGCACCATCGACGTCGGCGAGGCCGTCGCGCCGCATTCGGTGATGATGGATGCGAGCGGCACGCTGTGGTCGAGCGCCGAACTCGGCAATGCGGTGCTGGCGATCGATCCGCGACCGGCAAGGTGGAGCGCATCGCGCTCGGCGGCTCGCCGCATTGGATCGCCGTCAGCCATGCGACCGGAAAACTGTTCGCCTCGTTCAAGACCAAGGAGGCGGTGGCGGTGGTCGACATCGCCGCGCGCCGCATGATCGGCACCATCGCGATCCCGCACGGCGCCGAAGGCATCGCGGTCTCGCCCGACGGCTGGGCGCTGTTCGTCTGCGCGCACCGCAAGGGCGTGCGTGCACGTGTTCGATACGCGCACGCTCGCGCTGCACCGCACGCTCGCGATCGACGGCGCGCCGGGCGAGGCCAACCAGCTCCGCCGCGTGCGCGTGTCGCCGGACGGGCGTTATGTCTGCGTCGTCGTCGCACGTCGACAACTACGCCGCCATCTACGACGCCTTCAAGTTCGACCAGATCGCGGGTTTCCCGACGCCGAAGGCGCCGATGGGCTTCGGCTTTGCCGCCGACGGCCAGCACGCCTTCCTGTGCTGCCACGACGCCGCGGTCACGCTGGAATTCGAATTGTCGCGTGGCCGCGTCACGCGGCAATTCGAGACCGCGGCGGGCTGCGAGTTCATCATCGCTTATTGAGCGCAGAAACGTGAAAATACTTTTGGCGGGAGCAGGCGGGGCGATCGGGCGGCGGTTGGTGCCGCTGTTGCGCGCGGCCGGCCATGACGTCGTCGGCACCACGCGTTCCGCCGATAAGACGGCCGCACTGCGCGCGCTCGGCGCCGAGCCGGCGGTGGTCGATGTGTTCGATGCTGCGGCGCTGACGCGCATCGTCCAGGCTGCGCTGCCGCAGGTCGTCATCCATCAACTCACCGATCTGCCTTACGCGCCCAATACGCCGGCTACGAAGAGGGGCTCGATCGCAACGCCCGCCTGCGCATCGATGGTACGCGCAATCTGGTGGCCGCCGCCAAGAAGGCGCGGCGTGCGCCGTTTGATTGCGCAAAGCATTGCCTTCGTCTATGCGCCGGGCGACGGCATGCGCGTGGAAAGCGATCCGCTCGATCTTGCCGCGACCGGTGTGCGCAAACGCACGGTGGACGGCGTTGTGGCGTTGGAAGACGCGACCCTGCAAATGCCGGAAGGCATCGTGCTGCGTTACGGCCTGCTCTTCGGCCCGGGCACATGGTTCGAGCGCGAGAAGCGCGGCAAGCCCGGGTTGCATGTCGATGCTGCGGCGCAGGCCGCGGTGCTTGCCGTCAGCAAAGGCGCGCGCGGCATCTACAACATCGCCGAAGACGACGGCGCGGTTTCGAGCGAGAAAGCCAAGCGCGAACTCGGCTTCGACGCCTCATTTCGCATCAAGCCTTGAACGGTTTGCTCAAATACCGCGAGCCCTTCAGCCCGAAGCGCCACGGGTGCTCGACCGCTTTGGTAATTCCAATGCGAACGCCGACCGCAATCTCTGGCGTCCCCTGCCGCGCGCCGCAATTCGAACGGCGGCCGGTCGAGCGGCAAGCCGTTGTGGCGGTGGGTGACGCCGAGCGCCTCGCATAATTTGCCTGGCCCGGAGCAGAGCGCCCGCTCGTCCGTCAGGCCGCGTCTTCGCCGCATTGCAGCAATTCCGGCGAGCGGCTCCAGCGCCCGGATCAGCACGGCGCTGGCGCTGCCTTCCGCCTCGCAGACGAAGTTGAGGCACCAGTGGATGCCGTAGGAGCGGTAGACATAGGCATAGCCGGCCGGGCCGAACATGACCGCATTGCGGTCGGTGCGGCCGATGTAGGAATGCGCGGCCGGCTCGGTGTGGTGATAGGCCTCGACCTCCACGATCTGCCCGCCGGCTCCGTTAACCAGAAGGGTGGCGCCGATCAGTTCGGGCGCGACGTCTGAGCACCGGCCGGTCGAAGAAACTTCGCCGCAGCTTTGGGGGCAGGGGCATTGCGCGTGCGGGGCTGTGGCTAAGCTGCAACACGTTTAGAACATTTAAGCTTTACGCGCTGCATCATCCCCGTCGCGCCGCGATTTGGCCATACCCTTCCACGACATCGAAGGACGCCGGGCGGCGGCACAAACCGTTGCAGGGCTTTAAGGTTTTAGCGCCGGGCCGGGGGGCCTCGGAATAAGCCGGATCGAATCCGGCGGCAATGATTGGGGCGGGGGGCACGACAAGGTTATGGACGCCAAACTCGATAAAAAGAGCAACCTGAAAGCCAAGCTGCCGAGCCGGCACGCCACCGAGGGGCCGGATCGCGCGCCGCATCGCGCGTTCTATTACGCGATGGGGCTTTCGGCCGAGCAGATCCACCAGCCCTTCGTCGGCGTCGCCACCTGCTGGAACGAGGCCGCGCCCTGCAATATCGCGCTGATGCGCCAGGCGCAGGCGGTGAAGAAGGGCGTTGCCGCGGTCGGCGGCACGCCGCGCGAATTCTGCACCATCACCGTCACCGACGGCATCGCCATGGGCCATGCCGGCATGAAGGCCTCGCTGCCGTCGCGCGAGGTGATCGCGGATTCGGTCGAGCTCACCATGCGCGGCCACGCCTATGACGCGCTGATCGGCGTCGCCGGCTGCGACAAGTCGCAGCCCGGCATGATGATGGCGATGTGCCGGCTCAACGTGCCGTCGATCTACATCTATGGCGGCTCGATCCTGCCCGGAAAGTTCAAGGGCAGGGACGTCACCGTCCAGGACGTCTACGAGGCGGTCGGCAAGCATTCGGTCGGGCAGATGTCGGACGAGGATCTGCAGACGCTCGAAGAGAACGCCTGTCCTTCGGCCGGCGCCTGCGGCGCGCAGTTCACCGCCAACACCATGGCGACCGTGTCCGAGGCGATCGGCCTGGCGCTGCCCTATTCGGCCGGCGCGCCGGCGCCCTACGAGATGCGCGACAAGCTCTGCACGCTGGCCGGCGAGATGATCATGGACCTGATCGTCAAGAACATCCGCCCGCGCGACATCGTCACCCGCAAGGCGCTGGAGAATGCCGCCGCCGTGGTCGCGGCCACCGGCGGTTCCACCAATGCCGCGCTGCATCTGCCGGCGATCGCGCATGAATGCGGCATCGAGTTCGACCTGTTCGACGTCGCGGAAATCTTCAAAAAGACACCGTATATCGCGGATTTGAAACCGGGCGGCCGTTATGTCGCCAAGGATATGTTCGAAGCTGGCGGCGTGCCGCAATCTGATGAAGACGCTGCTCGACCACGGCTATCTGCACGGCGACTGCCTGACCGTCACCGGCCGCACGATCGCCGAGAACCTCAAAAGTGTGAAATGGAACCCGGACCAGGACGTGGTGCGTCCGGCCGACAAGCCGCTGCTGGCGACCGGCGGCGTGGTCGGCCTGAAAGGCAACCTCGCCCCGGAAGGCGCCATCGTGAAGGTTGCCGGCATGACCGGCAGCCTGAAATTCACCGGCCCGGCGCGCTGCTTCGACGGCGAGGAAGCCTGCTTCGACGCGGTCAAGCACAAGAAATACAAGGAAGGCGACGTGCTGGTGATCCGTTACGAGGGACCGCGAGGCGGCCCCGGCATGCGCGAAATGCTCTCGACCACGGCCGCGCTCTACGGCCAGGGCATGGGCGACAAGGTCGCGCTGATCACCGACGGCCGCTTCTCCGGCGCCACGCGCGGCTTCTGCGTCGGCCATGTCGGGCCGGAGGCGGCGGTCGGCGGACCGATCGCGCTGATCCAGCGACGGCGACATCATCGAGCTCGATGCCGACAAGGGCACCATCAACGTCAAGCTTTCCGACGACGGAACTGGCCAAGCGCAAGGCGCAGTGGAAGCCGCGCGAGAGCGAATACGGCTCGGGCTATTTGTGGAAATACACCCAGCAGGTGGGGCCGGCCGTCAACGGCGCGGTCACCCATCCGGGCGGAGCGGGCGAGAAGGCGTGCTATGCGGATAGCTGAGTTGCTGTTGCGTGCGGTGGTGATCGGCGCCGGCTTGATGGCGGCGCCGGCGATGGCGTTCGACGGCACCAAGTCCACCAACGCCATGGCGGCGGCGCCGCCGGTGACGGCGATGGAAGCCTTCCGTTCCGGCGCGCATTGGCTCAAGGCCGGCGAAAAGGCCAAGGCCATCCACTCGCTCGAATACGCCGCCGAAAAGGGCCACCCGCTGGCGCAGTGGAAGCTTGCCCGCATGTATGCCGAAGGCGACGGCGTGGTGCAGGACGACCTCAAAGCCTTCGAATATTTCCGCGGCATCGCCGACAACCACGCCGACGACAATCCGGACACGCCGCAGGCGCGCTTTGTCGCCAATGCCTTCGTCGCGCTCGGCCACTATTATCTCGACGGCATTCCGAAGACCGCGATCAAGCGCGATCCCGACCGCGCGCGCGAGATGTTCGGCTATGCCGCCTCGTATTTCCGCGATCCGGAAGCGCAATATAATCTGGCGCGGCTCTATCTCGACGGCGTCGGCGCGCCGCACGATCCGCGCCAGGCCGCGCGCTGGTTCGGCCTGTCGGCGCAGAAGGGGCAGTGCCAGTCGCAGGCGATGCTCGGCGCCATGCTGTTTGCCGGCGATCACGTGCCCCGCCAGGCGGCGCGCGGGCTGATGTGGCTGACGCTCGCCAAGGACAGCGCCAAGGACGGCGCCGCCGCCGACCAGGAATGGATCAACCGGCTCTACGACAGCGCGTTCCGGCAGGCCACCGAAGACGAGCGCGCGCTGGCGCTGGTCTATCTCAAGCGCTGGCTGGAAACGCGGCGCGAGTAGGCCGCTAGGCCGGATGGCTCGCGATTTGCGCGAGCAACAATTCCGTGGCCCGCTCGCCCGCTTGATCGACGGCGAAATGGCCGACGCCGGGCAGCGCTTCGAACCGATAGGGACCTGACACGAAGTCGCGCGTGCCTTCGGCCGCGACGCGCCCGACCGTGTCGTCTGCCTCGCCCCAAATATAGAGGACGGGAACGGCGATGATGCCGAGCGGTGCGCGGATCGCGCCGCGCGCGCGATACCATGCCAGCGCAGCTTCCATCGCCGGCGCGTTGCCGAGCACCGAGAGATAGTCTTCAACCGCCGCCGTCGATACGCCGCACTTCGCCCAACGCTCGCGCAGCCAGCGCGCGTCATCCGCCAGCACTTTTGCGACGGCGTCCGGTTCGAGAAATGCCTTGTGATGCTGCGAGCGGTGTGCCTGCTCGCCATCCGGCATGAACAGCGCACGGTTGAATGCGTTGGGATGCGGGCGCGAGATCACGGTCAGCGAGGCGACGCGGTCGGCGTGGCGGTCGGCGATTCCCCAGGCGATGCCCGCACCCCAGTCGTGGCCGACAAGATGGAAACGCCCGCTGCGCGTTTCCGCAAGCAGCGGCGATGGCGAGCGCGTCGGCGACGAGCCGGTCGAAGTTGTAATTCGCGAGGTCTGCGGTTCTGGGGCGTGCGCCGGCGGAGTAGCCGCGCAGACTCGGCGCAACCGCCCGGTAACCGGCCGCCGCCAAGGCCGGCAATTGCGCGCGCCACATGTGGAACGACTCGGCAAAACCATGCAGCAGCAGCACGAGCGGCGCATCGGCCGGGCCGTCGACCAGCACGTCGAAGAGCAAACCCGGCTCAGTCTCGATCGTCCGCAGCTCGGTCACGGCGGCGTCACCGCCCTTCGATATCCAAATCCACATAGACCGGCACGTGGTCGGACGGCTTGTCCCATGAGCGCACGTGGCGGTCGATGCCGGCGTCGACCAGCCGATCGGCGGCCTGCGGCGACAGCAGCAGATGGTCGATGCGGATGCCGTCGTCCTTGGCCCAGGCGCCGGCCTGGTAGTCCCAGAAGGTATAGAGGTCGCGGGCATCGCTGACCGCGCGGATGGCGTCGGTCAGACCGAGATTGGTCAGCGCGCGGAATTTCTCCCGGGTCTGTTGGCAGAAACAGCGCGTCTTTCGTCCAGGCGGCCGGATTGCGGGCATCGGCCGCGGTCGGGATGACGTTGTAGTCGCCTGCCAGCAGCATCGGCTCCTCTAGCTTCAGCCGTTCACGTGAAAAAGTAATAAGCCGGTCCATCCATTTGAGTTTATAAGTATATTTATCCGTGTCGGGCGGGTTGCCGTTGGGCAGGTAGAGGCTGACCACCCGCAGCACGCCGGTCTTGGTCGAGACCAGCGCCTCGAGGAAGCGGGCCTGCACGTCGCCGTCGTCGCCGATCAGGCCGGGCGCGACCTCGTCGAACGGCAGCTTGGACAGCAACGCCACGCCGTTGAAGGCCTTCTGGCCGTGCACGGCGACGTTGTAGCCAAGGCCCTCGAACGCTTCGCGCGGGAAAGCCTCGTCCACGCATTTGATTTCCTGCAGGCAGACGATGTCGGGCGTCGCTTTCCTTCAGCCAGGCCAGCACGTTGTCCAGCCGCTGGCGGATCGAATTAACGTTCCATGTTGCGATGCGCATTCCCGACTCCGGCGGGTAGAACCGAATAAAGCCCGCGTAATCAGTGTTTACCAGTGAGCGCAGGGATATGCACTCGGCGCCGTTTATATGCTAGAAGGCGGCCAACGCGGCCCCTTAGGTGTATGGGAACAACGAGTTCCGCGGAATTAGGGAGCGCCTGGACAGGGCCTTGAACAGCCCAGGCCGGAAAAATCGCAGATGACGAAGCGAAAGTGGCTATTTGGGGTGGCGGCGCTCGCCCTGATTGGCATTGTTTTGCTTATACGGGGACTGTGGACCAGCGATGGCGTTGCCGCACGCTCGCAGGCGCGGCCCGCGGTGCCGGTCGAGGTCGCCACGGTCGAGCGCAAGCCGATGCCGGTGCGGCTCGAATCACTCGGCAACGTCACGCCGATCGCCAGCGTCGCCATCAAGGCGCGCGTCGATACGACCATCACCGCCGTGCATTTCCGCGACGGCGCCGAGGTGAAGAAGGGCGACCTGCTGTTTACCCTCGACGGCCGCGCCATCGAGGCGCAGATAGCTCAGACCGAGGGCGCCATCGCGCGCGACAAGGCGCAGCTCGAAGGCGCGCTACGCGACGTCAACCGCTACACCGACCTGGTCGCCAAGAGCGCTACGCCGGTGGTCAATCTCGACAACGCCAAGACCCAGGCCGACGTCTTCCGCGCCGCCATCAAGGCCGACACCGGGCTGTTGGATA
>CAVTCV010000024.1:0-62603 GCA_963733315.1 uncultured Alphaproteobacteria bacterium
GTAATCCGCTGATCGGAATCGAGACAGTCCTAGGGACAGGTGGTGTTGTGCCGGTATCCGGGGCGGACCGCACGACAACCAGATGCTCGGGCGACACCCAAGCCGTGAGATTGGGAGAATGCGTCGTCACGACGACCTGGATACGACCCTCGAGTTGACCAGTCTCGGCCGCTTGCGTCAGCGACTTCTTGGCCTGAACCAAAAGGAAGTCGAGAACCAGCATCTGCAATTGCGGATGCAGATGCGCCTCCGGCTCTTCGACGAGGAATAAGGTCAAGTCGGACTCGCGCGCCTTGGCGAGCTCGACAACCACGGTCGCCATGTAAAGCAGGTTGGCGTAGCCCAACCCCGATGACTTTATGTCCTGCTGGTGGCAGGCCGAGGTTGGCAGCCGGCAACGCAGGTCGCGGGCAACATCCGCGAGCGCCTCCGTGGTGAATTCGAGAGACGCGGTCTGCGGTCGGGCGCCGCGGGTAAGATCGCCGAGCGCCGAGCCGATGTCGGTGTTGATCGCAGTCAACACGCGGTGGGGATCACCGGTCCGGCGGACATGGGTGAGAAACCCGGCCTCTTCGCCGGTCAGCAGAAAGTTCTGAAGCAATGCCGCAATACGTGTCGCGCTACCGGAGCCGAGCGCCTGCTTGGCGTCGCGCAGCGGCGGCAGATAGACGTGGCGGATCAGATCGGTCGAGCCGCTTTCCGGCTCGGCGGTGTCAAAGCGTCCTGCCCAATAGGACGCGCGCCCACGCAACATGCCGGCGGTGCGAGCGTGATAGCGCATACCAAATACCGCGCGGTCCGCAGTGGGGTCGGGCACGGCCGAAACCAGCAGACCCTTCATGGTATCGCTTAATTCGTCGAAGCGGCCCTCAAGCGAACGGGTGGCGTGTTGCCGCGCCGCAAATCGTCGTCCTCGCGGATAACGCTCGCGGCGTCCGTTCAGCGGCAAAATCAAAAGCCGCAGAGCATCGACGATATTGGATTTGCCGCCATTGTTCTCGCCAACGAGCACGGTCAGCTCGCGGCGAAACCGCACCGGCTGACGTCGACGGATGACCGAAACCGTTGCAGGCGAAGGCAATCGATGTGCATGGCCGCCCCGTGTCCCTCGCGCCCCTCGCATTTGACAGCGCGGCGGCGGATCTAAGGACGAAAAGAATGCAGGTGAAAAAAAGGAATAGACGTTGAACAATACGCGCATCGCACCCGATTCGCAGCCCCATTTTGAAGCAGTGATCGCGGCTTTAATCGTTTCAGGCAGTTTCGCGATTGTTGCCACGGTAAAACGCCGGAATCCAGGGAATGGCCATGGTGTCCGGTGACCTATCCTGGCCAGGCCATTGCCGATTCTCGCCGTACTAACCCGCGAGCCGGCACATCGGTGCGGTCTAGACTTGTTGGTAAGATCATCGCGGCTAAGCACGACTGGTTGTTTGCGGTCTTCCTCTGTCATTACTGACCCTTCCCGTCCTCATCCATTGCAATGCGCTTGTAGGCCGAACGAGGCTCCGCTTCGAACGGCAACCTTCGGCGTCGGCCGAATTTGCCACTTGCGTGCCGACCGCCTCTGGAAGTTAAATCTTCCCGAAAATCATGTCTCTGAGGTCGAACGTTGATTGCTGCCTCCGCGTACATTCTCAAAAGTGCGGCCCGATCGGAGAGAAACTCTTCTTTCCGCCGATGGCGGTCGCTTCGGTGGACCAATCGCCGCCGAGCCCGTTCCGCTATTTCATCACAGCAGGCGGGCGCCGCTCGTCGTTCTTGCGTCTTTTAACGACGACCAATTTACGCACGTCGGCGAGCGCCGAAGGTGCTTCCGCGGGCACGGACCTGGTTCGATTGAATATGACGTCCTTGGAACAGATCGAGCCGGGCGGCTTCCTTTGCCGAGCTGGTCGCAAAAATTTCCACAAGGTTCAGATCCTCGTACGAGTGATCGTTCACGGAGGAGTCCTGCCACCGAAGACGACAAAAGCCGTCGTTGCCGCGCTGTCGGAGATAAAACCGAACCCCTAGGCCAAAAGTTGGAGTGGCTCTCTGCAAGCCGCGCCAAGCTCATCGCCGATCTCAATGAAAAAGGAAAATGAGAATCTCGCGCTGCAAAAGGAAACGCTGGCAACCGCGCTACAAATCGCCGGTGTCGGGACTGACGATATGCTCGATTGGACACCGGCCACGATCGAAAGGACCTCCTTTCTTGACGGACTCTCGGGCGCGTACGCGCGCGAGGACGTCATGCTGCATGCTGACCTCACGTAAACTCTCCCGGGATTCGCCGCGATTCAGGAACCCTCCGCATATTGCAGCACGCACATTTCAATCCAAGACCGACTCCTCCGTCCGTGTCACCGTAGTCATGGCGAACCGGCTGGCGCTAGAAGAACAAACGGGAGCGCAGCTGATCTACTTCAATGAAACGTATCGGTCGTTCGTGATGGTTCAGTACAAGGCGCTGGAAAAGGGAGACGAAGAGGCGGAATTCCGTTGGACGGACGGAGATCAATTCACCAGCGAGATCCAACGAATAGACAATCTGTTGGCGGAGCTCCAAAGAATCGAGCCGGACGCCGATCCCCGACGGATTCCGGCTCAGCAGCAATCCGTTCTTTCTAAAATTTTGCTCTCCGAATCGTCCTCAATCCCGACGACAGAGGACTGTTTCCCGGCAGATCCGCCTCACGGATTCTGGAAAGCGCTTGCCGCAAGTCAGAGGTTGAAGGGCCCACGTGGCGGCAACTTGCTCACTTACGCTAATGTCGGCCGAAAACTTAGCGGGTCAGAATTTACGACGCTTGTCGCCGGGTCTTGGGTTGGCACAACCATCGGCCAATCCGCGTCACTCGAACGCTTCTTCGGATCCGCTCGGTGATCGAGAGCGGTAGAACAGTCACTTTCGCCGTTAAGCGCAGGCCACCTCCGGATCGAGTTGCCTGGGCGGCAGAAACGACACCTCAGCTGGAAGGGGGAAGCGGTGACTCCGGAACCCGCGCTTGTAAGGATTATAGGTTAGATCCGCCCGGCTGCCCGCGATCTGAAAGTTCGTTTTCCATGGCTAGCCACAGCGCCGTGCCGCTCGCTTATTTTTCGAGAAAACCGCCGAACAGCGACTAAACCGAAGGGCTTCCCATGGACCGCGCGTGGGCCTCTCCCGGCCGAAGTAGGCCGCTTTTTGCTACGGAGCGGGCATCAAAACAAAGCCAAGTGAAGCGGAATTCTGATTTGGCCGTAAGTGAAGTATCCGATGACAAATAGGTTTGAGGTACTCGACATGATGCTCGACAATCACGGCTGCCGCCGATGCTAAGAGGCCGCTGCGTTCTGGGCTGCTACGCTCATCACCGAATCTCCGCGTTGAAATACTCACCCAAACTCGGATCGGCGAACCACTCGCGCGCCTCAGCGAGAGACATTTCGTATTCATAGGTCCCAGCGCCTCCCCCTTTGGAGAAGACGGCCGTGACCAATCCCTTCCGATAGACCAATGAATCGAAGCACTCACTCTCGGAAGTGTCGGCGATCAGCGGCTTCGCCCGGCTCTGTCGCTTTGCCGGGTCGGCTCGGAGATACCTTGCTGCGCGCGCCATGCTTTGATGCCACCGGCCGCACGGATTCGATCCTGCTCCGCGCCCCATGCGGCCTTCTCGGCTTTGCTATATTGACGCTTCTCGGTCATGACGATTTGCTGCCAAAGTCGGTAGCGCCGCGCGCGCTTGTCTCTGCAAGCGTCTGAGTGCCAACGGACGGGCAGTCGTCGTGCGCGACGACAAGCTCGGAGAACAGCACAATGCTGCGCCGACCGATTGCTCGGGGCGTCACCGAACCTTCGCGGATCAATCGCCGCATGTGATGTTGGCCGATGCCGTAAGCCGTAGCTGCGGCACGCGGCGAAGCGCCACGTTGCACCATCTGATAGGGTCCTGATCGTCGGGGGACTTCGCCGAAACCCATGTCCGGCGAGGTGATACGAACGTCGCACGATCGTGTAACCATTAGGCAACCCGGTGTACAGAAAAGCGAACGGCGGCTGAAAAGGGCCGCCGTTATTGATCTTCTTCGCTGTCAGCCTAATTCAGCGCGGACGGTCGATCAGTGAGGAAGTTCGGCGCGCTCGCGTTCCTGTTGACGTTCGAGCTTGTCGAAAACCTTTTGCGGTTGATGATGCAGGATGCACGCCTTGACCATGGCGCGGAGTCGTCGCGGTTCGATGGCGTCAAGCTCCACCGATGGCCTCTGTTCGCCATCCTCGTCAACAAAATTTCTAGCGCGACTGTCCGATGTCTTTGTCGGCCGCGTCGGCAGGTTCCACTTCTCGTATTTGCTCGGGCGTCACGGCGATGCGCTTGAAGTGGATTAGATCAGGATCAGCCGCCAGTTCGCGCAACCGCTCCTCGGTCACTTCGCCGGCGTTCTCTCCGCTCGGATCATGGTCGCCCAAATAGTAGATGAACGTCGGCCGCTCCGCGTCTCAGGTCCATCGCGGCCTTGTGCAAAAACGACAAGCTGCCGTAGCCCCGTGCAACCATCAACGGAACATCGTACTCGTGCGTCACTTCCTCGATCACGCCTTCGAGCGCCGCCTTCTCAAGCCAAATCTGCACAACGCAGTCGGCGTCGGTCCATAGCGACTTCCAATAGGTCTGCGCCGCGTACTCAACGCCTCGGCCGGGCTCTCATGAGTGAGGGATCCGGTTTACCCGTCGCGTCGTGTCAACGATCCATTCGTAGGGCAGGCGACCGGAGCTGGCGCAGAATTTTCAGGTCGGCGACCACCATTTTGTAGCCGTTGTGATCCTTGCCGACTACGCCCTTGACTTCGGCCTGATAGAACACGGCGCGGGCGGTCATCGGCTGTTGATCTTCGACGATCGCGAAGATGCGGCTCCGCCGCGCCTCGTATTTCCTCGCGGCGTGCCACGCTTGCGCACCGGAGCCGTGAACGCCGCCGTGACGCCCTGCCGAGCGATGCGCGACCGCAGTCGGCTGTAAGGGATTTTCAGCCGCCGGGCATGATCCTTGATCGACATAGTGAGACCGTCATGGGTGACCATCGTTTGATGGCGCGCCATGATGGACGCAACAGGCCGTGACCGTGATGCACTCATGGCGCATAAAGTGGGGTCGGAGCCGAGAAGTTCAAATCAGATGGTTAACGCTGTCCCCTTCTGCCGAAGCGCCGCACGGCGTTGACCCGAGCGCCAGTCCGCAATAGGAAAGGGCGCGCTCGCCTCTCACAGCTAACGCGCCCTGTCACTCCCGAATGCGTCCGCCTGACCGAAGGCGAGACGAGACGCCGACAACCGGGTATCGCCCGGACCGCAGCGGCACTTCCTTCCGGTTGCGAACGCCTTGGTTAACAGCCACGGGCAAGCTAGGATCACCGCAGATCGGTGAGGGGGAGCTTTTGATGGCGTCGATCCTAGAGAGCGCATTGGCGGCGGATCATCTGATCCTTGCAAACGCCGGTTCTCACGCCAAACAGGCGTGGCACAAGATCATCGCCAGAAAGAGCGCGGACATTGGCCGGGCGAAGCACACCGTTTGGGTCGTCAACTCGAATGCCGCCCGGCCCGACGCTGTGCAACTGTTCTGCAAGGATCACGACTTACGTTACGTGATCTTCGTGAACAGGGCGCGCGAGGGCAAGTCTGGCGATGGAACGTCGAGGGACCATCAAGCCCGCACCTATTCAATGGACGGATTGGAGTCTGACAAGCTCGACGGCGGATTGAGCGAAGTCACCGGAGACATAAAGCGATCAACGACCGGCTTTTGGTTCGACGCATTGGAGGAAGTGTCGTCCGGTTCGTTGGACCTTGGCTGCTATGTCAAGGATGGCGACCGCAAGTTGCTAGATCGCTTCTGGCCTAGCGACTCTGCCTATCCTGTTCGGCGAACGCGCGATGCGCGGTCGGGAGCTTATCAAATCTTGGCCGTGGGACGGTTAGCCTCGCCGTTCGCCGTTTGGCTGCAAAAATGAGCCGCCAACCTGTCGCCAATGACTGTCGCCACTGCCGCCAATAGACGAGCTAAGTGATTGATTTTATTAGTTGGCGGTCCCGAGAGGAGTTCGAACCTCCGACCTTCGGTTTAGGAAACCGCTGCTCTATCCTGCTGAGCTACGGGACCGTTCGGCGCGATTTAGCACAAGCTTGCGCGCCGCGCACCGGTTACTGCGGCTTTAAGCCCGACAGCGCGACCACGTCCTTCCACATCGCCCGCTCCTTGTTGGCGAAGGCGATGGCCTCTTCCGGCGTGCTGGACAGGATGCGCGCGCCGGCCACCAGAAACCGCTTCTGGATCGCCTCGTCGGCCGCGATCTGCTTCATCGCCGCCGGATAGCTTGTCGACGATCGGGCGCGGCGTGGCCGCCGGCAGCACGAAGGCGGCCCATGAGGTGACGACGAAATCCTTCATGCCCGCCTCGCCCATGGTCGGCACGTTCGGCAAGGTCGGCCAGCGCTGCGCCGAGGTCACCGCCAGCGCGCGCATTTTGCCGGACTGGATCAGCGAGATATAGGAGGCGAGATTGTCGATCGCGAAATCGACCGCGCCCGACAGCATGGCGGGGATGGTCTGCGCCGCGCCGCGGAACGGCACGTGCACGGCGTCGAGCCCGGCTGCGTTTGGCGAACAGCACGCCCGACAGATGCGGCGAGGTGCCGACGCCGGGACTGCCGAAGCTGACATGGCCCTTCTGCTTCGCCCAGGCGATAAATTCGGTGACCGTCTTCGCCGGCACGTGATCGCTGGCGACCACGAAGACGTTGGGCAGTTCCCAGGTCAGCGACGCCGGGATCATGTCGCGTTCCGGATCGTACGGCATGTTCTTGTAGAGGAACTGGTTGATCGCGAAATGGCCGATGGTGGCGGCGCCGATGGTGTAGCCGTCCGGCGCGCTGCCGGTGACCGTGCCGATGCCGATATTGCCGCCGGCGCCCGGGCGGTTTTCGATCACGAAGGGCTGATTGTAAATCTGGTTCAGCCGCTCGGCCAGGATGCGCGCCAGTACGTCGGTCGAGCCGCCGGCCGGATAGGGCACGATGATCTTCACCGCGCGGTCGGGCCAGGTCGGTTTGGCCACGCGCGCCGGTCGCGATCAACAGGCTCGCGGCGGCGGCGGAGCGCAGGAAAATTCGGCGATTTGGCGATGGGCGGCGCGTTGACATTGATCCCCTCCCCTCGTGGTCACAATGACGGCTATGCTCGTCCGGCATTGTAGCGACATCCGGCAACCGGCCGCCATCATGAAACGCCGATCGCGCCGTAATCTTTTGATCGCCGCGGCGGCCGCCATAGGCGCGCTCCTTGTGTGCAATGCGGCAGCGCAGGAAGGCTGCAAGCTCACGCCAATCGGCACCGCGAACGTCGCCGCCGTGCGCGACGGGCGCACGTTGCTGCTCGACGACGGCCGCGAGCTGCGGCTCGCCGGCATCGAAGTCACCGACGACAGCCGCGCCGCATTGCAAGCCCTGGTCGCCGGCCATGCCGCTGCGGCTGGAACGGCTCGGCGCCGAGCGCGACCGCTACGGCCGGCTGGTCGCCTTCGCTTTCATCGGCGATGCCGCAGCAATCGGTGCAGCAGGCCATGCTGGAGCAAGGCCACGCGCGGGTATCGGCGCGCGTCGGCGACAAGGCCTGCGCCGACGGCCTTTTGAGCGCCGAACGCGCGGCGCGCGCGGCCCGGCGCGGGCTGTGGGCCGATCCAAATTTCGCCCCTTTGTCGGCGGAAAATCTCACCGGCTACAGGCTGAGCGGGGCCAGTTCGCGCTGGTGGAAGGCAAGGTCTTGTCGGTGCGCGAGAGCGGGGCCACAATATATGTGAATTTCGGGCGGCACTGGACGCGGGATTTCACCGTGACCATTCTGCGGCGCATGCAGCGCGCCTTCGCCGCGGCCGGCATCGAACCGAAAACGCTCGAAGGCCGCCGCATCCGGGTGCGCGGATGGATCGAGCAGCGCGGCGGCCCGATCATCGCGGCCGAAGCGCCCGAGCAGATCGAATTGCTCGACTGAGCAATTCGGGTAGAGGCGGCCATGGCTGCATCACTGACAACGGCAGACCGGCTGCGCGGCCTCGCGCTCGCGCTTGGCCTGCTGCTGGCCGGCTGCACCAGCACGCCGGACAACCAGCAGGTCTCGCTGCCGGTGCCGCAGGCCGCCGCGCAGGCGGACGATGCAGCCGGCGGAGGAGCGCGAGCACCTGCGCATCCTCGCCTCCTATGGCGGCATCTACGAGAACGCCAGGCTGCAAGCGACGATCGCCAAGACCGTGGATCGGCTGGTGGCGGCATCCGAGCGGCCGGACCTGAAATACAAGGTGACCATCCTCAATTCGCCCGCGATCAACGCCTTCGCGCTGCCGAACGGCCACCTTTACGTCACGCGCGGGCTGATCGCGCTCGCCAACGACAAGGCCGAGCTCGCCTCGGTGCTGGCGCACGAAATGGGCCACGTGATCGCGCGCCATGCCGCGATCCGCGAGGACCAGGCGCGCCAGGCGGCGCTGATCAGCCACGTGGTCAGCGACGTGCTCAGCGATCCGCAGATGGGCGCGCTGGCGCTCGCCAAATCGAAGCTCGACGCTGGCGACCTTCTCGCGCGCGCAGGAATTCGAGGCCGACGGCATCGGCGTCGGCATCTCGGCGCGCGCCGGCTTCGATCCGTTACGGCGCCTCGCGCTTCCTCACCGACATGCAGCGCAATGCCGACCTCAAGCCGGCCGGCGGCGGCCGATCCGCGCGCGCCCGACTTCCTCTCCACCCATCCGGCGACGCCCGAGCGGGTCAAGAACGCGCTCGCCAATGCCCGCCAGTTCAGCGGCCCCGGCACCGGCGAACGCGACCGCGACGAATATCTCGCCAACCTCGACGGCATGGTCTATGGCGAGGACCCGAGCGAGGGCTTCGTGCGCGGCCGCCGCTTCCTGCATCCCAAGCTCGGCTTCACCTTCCTGGCGCCGCCCGGATTTGTCCTCGACAACACCGCGCAGGCGGTGCTCGGCCTCAAGAGGCGGCGACGAGGCGATGCGGCTCGACGTCGTCAGCGTGCCGGCCGAGCAGTCGCTGCCCGATTACCTGAAATCCGGCTGGATGGAGAACGTCGATCCGGCGAGCGTCGAGGAATTCACCGTCAACGGCTTCCCGGCGGCGACCGCGACCGCCACCGGCGACGAATGGTCGTTCCGCCTGTTCGCCGTGCGCTTCGGCAGCGACGTCTATCGCTTCATCTTCGCGGCCAAGAACAGGACCGCCGCAGGTCGACCGCTCGTTCCGCGAAGTCGATCGCCACCTTCCGCCGCATGAGCCTGAAGGAAAGCGCGCAGGTGCATCCGCTGCACCTGAAGATCGTCACCGTCGGCGCCAAGGACACGGTGGAGACGCTGGCGCGCCGCATGGCGACCGCCGATCACTGCGCTCGACCGCTTCCGCGTGCTCAACGGCCTCGGGCCGCACGACACGGTGAAGCCGGGCGCGAAGGTGAAGATCGTGGTGGATTAATTCCTGCTGTCGTGCCCGCGAGGGCGGGCATCCAGTATTCACCGACGCCAATTTTCGCAATGCAGAGCTTGCGATTGCTGGATCATCCGCCTTCGCGGATGATGACATCGGGACCCTCAGCCCTCGCCGCCTTCGTAATTGATGGTGAACTCGCGCGGCACGTCCGGACCCCAGAGATAGAACAAATCCTCCGGCTTGTGGTCGGCCGACGGCCAGCGGTGCTCCTTCGGAATGTAGTCGATATCGCAGGAATATTCCGCGAAGCTGCCCCACGGATCGCGCACGTAGTGGAAATAGTTCGAGCCGAGCACGTGGCGCCCCAGGCCCCAGCCCTTGGTCCAGCCCTTGTCGTGCATGCGCATGGCGCCGAGCCCGATGTCGTTGATGCTGGCGACATCCCAACTGCAATGATGGAAGCCGGGCGCGCGACGATTTCACCAGCGCCAGCAGATGATGATCGCTGCCGTGGATGCCGTGCATGAAGGCGACCAGATCGGCGGAGCGGTCGGACAGCCGCAAGCCGAGATTGCGCTCGTAGAATTTGATCGAGGCGTCGACGTCGCGGGTGAAGGTCAGGACATGCGACAGCCGGCGCGGCCGCACCGGCGGCCAATTTGTCCGTATGGCGGCGCCGGCGACGCCGGCCGGCGCGGACGTCCAGTGGCTGTCCGATTTTCGGTCGGGCGAGACCTTGGGCGCGACCTTCACCTCGATCAGCACGTTTTCATGATTGCGGAACCAGAAGCCGTTGCTCTCGAAGCCGGGCGGCGGATCGATCAGCTTGACGCCGTTGCCTTCGATGCGCGCCTTCAGCCGCGGCAGGTCCTCGGCGTAGCAGCCGAACGAGAGATGATGCAGCGCCTTGCTCTTGCCTTCCACCACCGAGCCCCAGCGGTGTTCATGGCCGAAGGTCTTGATCGCCAGCGTGTTGCCGTCGCGCGCGACGTCGAGGCCGAAATGGCCGTAGAAATCCTGCGCGACATTGGCGTCGGGAACCGCCAGCACGAACTGGTCGAGCGAATGCACGCCGAGCGCGTCGGTCTCCGTCGTTGGCGCCACATAGCCGCGAATGGCGGTCATCGCTTGATCCCTCGGTTGCGAATTAAATGCTCAGCGCGCATCCGAGTGCAAGCCCGAAGATGAGCTCAGCGGCCGCTATCTCGCGCGCGGCGATAAGACGGTACAGTTTCGGCGGCGAGCCGCCCAAGCGCATCGTCATCGTGGCCTTCGACAGCCTGGGTAAGCCAGTGTCGGGCTTGGCGCGCCGCACCGGAAACAAAGCGCTGGAAGAGGAACGCAAAGCCGCCGGCGAGGGATGCTGCGGCACTATGCGGTCGAGGGCCTCGCGGAGCAGCCCGACGCGGCCAAATGGCCGCGACGCAGTCGATCTCGATGTCGAACGGTGGCAACAAAAAAGCCAGGTAGGTCGCCGCGGCAACTGGGGGGAATTAGCCGACGCTTCGCTGATCGGCCCGAAAGCACTATGCAGCCATGGGCTCGACGCCGCCTGATGGGACCAAAAGCAAGGGAAGCCGTATTCTGACAATCGTTCCCGTTGCTTCCTGTTTCGAAGGGACGACGGCGCCGCCAAGCTGGCGCACGAAAATCGCCACGTAGTCGGAACCGCGTTTTTCTGGACTCTTCGCCAAATCCTTATCCTTCATGCCGACGCCGTCATCGGAAACGACCAGCTCAATTTGATCGCCGATCTGTTCCACGCACAGCATGATATGTCCGCTCCCGTTCGGAAACGCATGCTTGATGGCGTTGGTCGTAAGCTCATTGACCAGAAGGCCGAAGGGAACGGCACGATCCGGGTCAATCTCCACCGGCTCGGCCTTAACCTCTATGTCGATGCCCGAGGTGTTTCCAAGCAGGCTTGCCGACATCGCCTTGGCGATTTCCCGTAAGTACGCGTCCACGGCGACAGTACGGCCGCGGCTGGTTTGAGAAATCAGGTCGTAAAGCTGGGCAATGGCTCCGATGCGCGCCTGCATGGTTTTATAGCCTTGCACGCATGGCGCTGCCGTCGATCTGGCTTCGTAGGCGATCAAGCCAACGATGACCTGCAAGTTATTCTTGATCCGGTGCGAGATTTCGTTGGTTAAGCTCAGCGCGTCGCGCTCGCGTTGCTTGCGATCGGTGATGTCCTCGAACACAAGCAGCATCCGGTGGGCATGGTTGCCCGGCTGGGAAATTTTGCGGGCGTTCAGGTTGAAGACGCGGCGGCCGAGACCGGGAAAAATGTCCTCGATCTCGAAACTTTCAATCGGCTTGTTTTCAGGCAGCACCTTTTCCATCAAATGGCGAAGCGCCGGCACGTCCCATTGGTGCTGAAGCAACTCGGAAACGCGCCGCCCGCGGGTCTCGGCCTCGGTAATTCCGAAGATCGTCAGGAATGCCTTGCTCGCCGTCACGATCGTCATGTCGGTTTCGAGCACGACCAGCGGATCGCGGATCGTGTCGACGATGCTTTGGGTAAGTTGCCAGTTGCGCTTGCTCTCGGCCCGCGCCGCGCGTTCCTCGCTGACATCCTCGATAGCGAGCAGGATGGAACCGTCATGGTCGCCGGGGCTGAAAATTTTGCGCGCATTGACCAGCATAGTACGCCGGCCAATGGTCGGGAAATCGTGCTCAACTTCAAATCCTTCGACGGATGCGCGATGCGGTATCACGCTCTCGAGCAGGGTACGCAGCGCGGTAATATCCCACTGCCGATTTCCCAGCGCATAAATAAGACAGCCCTCAGTCTCGCCGGGGCTAGTGCGAAACGTCTGGTAGAACGCCCGATTAGCGGATGTGATGATTAAATTTCTGTCGAGAACGATGAGGGCGCTGGGCACCGTCTCAACAATGTCGCTCGCATCAATATCGGTCACGGCTTTTGGTCCGTGAGCAGCTTTAGCCATGTTGGTTATCCCATTGACTTAGCAATTACAGAACTACGCTACGAGCAGCTCGTTGACTGAGTTCTGGAGCTGATGTTGCGTGTACGGCTTGCGCAGGAAGTGCGTGCCTTCGATCATCAGAGTATTCATCTTGTCGGTAACGGTATTGCCGGATGTATAAAGCACGGGCAGTTTCGGGCGTATCGCGACGGCCGACGCGCAAGATCGTATCCACCATGAACCAAAGTTTTCAGATAGATATCGGTAAACAGCGCATCGATATGTTGCGAAGACCGCAGGAAGATAAGCGCCTCGTCGACGTCACTGGCGGCTAGCGTCTGATAGCCCCAGTCCTGAAATCATCATTTCCGCGACTTCGCGGATAAACACATCGTCTTCGACAATCAAGATTACGGCCATAAGTATATCCTCGGCCGTGACAACCTTTTTCTTGTTTGGCCTTTCGGTCTCTTGCCGCGACTGTTGCGGCACTCAGAGCCCGTTCCAGCACTATCAGGGCATACGCATAGTCGCGGCGAGGCGTAAAAGTTCCATCAGGATTGCAATCTTTTTTCCAGGTGAAGCATTTATTGGCAATAGTCGTATTATATCAATGTTGACGGCACCAATATGCACCTAACAATCGCTTCTTGAATCAAAAAGCCCGGCGTCGCTGCCGGGCTTTTCGTCATGTGTTGGTATCGCGAGGCTGCGGGCAGTCAGGCCGCCTCTTCCTCGGCGGCGGGCTCGGCGTCCACCTCGTCGGCCGGCTTCGGCCCACGACGCGGGCCCTTGGCCAGCGCGCCTTCGATTTCCTTGATCGCCTCGGTCTCGGTGATGCGCTGCACCGCCGCGATCTCGCGCGACAGCCGGTCGAGGGCGGCTTCGTAAAGCTGCCGCTCGGAATAGGACTGCTCCGGCTGGGTCTCCGACCGGTACAGGTCGCGCACCACCTCGGCGATGGCGACGATGTCGCCCGAGTTGATCTTGGCTTCGTATTCCTGCGCCCGGCGCGACCACATGGTGCGCTTGATGCGCGCGCGGCCCTTGAGCGTGTCGAGCGCGCGCTTGACCAGCGGGCCTTCCGCCAGCTTGCGCATGCCGACCGACACGATCTTGGCGGTCGGGACCCGCAGCGTCATCTTGTCCTTGATGAAGTTGATGACGAACAGCTCGAGCTTGGCGCCTGCGATCTCCTGCTCTTCGATAGCGAGGATCTGTCCGACCCCATGGGCCGGGTAGACGATGAACTCGTTGGTCTTGAAGCCTTGTCGTTGAGTAGTCTTCTTGTTGGTAGGCATTCCGGGCAAAACTCCTTCACCGGCCCCTTTGCGGCTGCCGGCAATCTTGGCTGCGGGAGCCCCGTTGCGGACGGCGCCGCGCGAGGCTTGCGAAGTCCGCCGCGCATCGACGGACTTTTTCGGTCTCCGGCTCATGCCGGCGGGACCTTTCTTGGCTTTTTGACGCGTTTTTCCTGCCACTGCTTACGCGTGGATCTCACGCCCTCTAACAAGAACCCTTGGGTGGAACCGCGAAAAATAAGGCTCCCGGACGAGGGAGCGCATCCGTAGCGGCGTTTTTCATCTTCATCGGACGATTTTTTCTATATAGCACATTTTTGGCCAAAATCAAAGCCTTAACGCATCGCAGTACCGCAATTCGGCGGTAATAAATCTGCAATTTTGTCATACCGGTTAATACCGGCGCCGGAGCCGCGGTTCCAAGCGGTGTTCCGTTAAGGAATGCTCAGTCGCCAGTGCCCGGTTTTGGCGGAGAAAAATTTCTTGAACTTGTCCGGCACGCCGTCCCAGTCCTTGGCGTCGGCCGGCGGTTCCTTCTTAACCGTGATATTCGGCCAGACCTTGGCGTATTCGGCATTGATCTCCAGCCACTTCTCCAGGCCCGGCTCGGTGTCCGGCTTGATCGCCTCGATCGGGCATTCCGGCTCGCAGACCCCGCAGTCGATGCACTCATCCGGATGGATGACCAGCATGTTCTCGCCTTCGTAGAAGCAATCGACCGGACACACCTCCACGCAGTCCATGTACTTGCACTTAATGCAGCTTTCGTTGACGACGTAGGTCATTCAAAACTCCGGCACACGATCCGTAACGCTGCCTAACGCAACGCCATTGAGGCCGCAAGACGCCAATTCGCGCCTCTGCCAAGCCAAGTTTGACGGCTTTTCCGGGCGGAACCTTAGCGGAATACCGCGGCTACGGGCAGGCCTTGTCCGCGGAACTCATTGTCAAATCTCGGTAAAGCGCGCGGGCGGCGGGAGCGGCCCCGCGCCGCTCGCAGAAGCCTTCGACCTGCACCACCTTGACCGCCCGATCGAGCGCCAGCGTCACCACGTCGCCGGCGCGCACCAAATGACCGGGCGCGGTCACCCGCTTGCCGTTGAGCCGCACAAAGCCTGGCCTCGGTCAGCGCAGCGGCGGCGCTGCGCGTGCGCACTATGCGCGCGTGCCAGAGCCATTTATCGATGCGTTGGCGATCCAATGCTTTTTAGCGTTTGCGCATGATCTTGTCCGAAAACCGGTTCCCACTTTTCGGGATCATGGGCGTTACAATTCTTTGCTGCTTTGCTCGAGTTGCTGCTTGAGCGCGGCGAGCTTGGCGAACGGCGAATTGGGATCCGGCTGCTTGTCGCGGCGCTCGGAGCCGCTGCCGTGCGGTTTCGCATAATATTGATCGCGCTCGGCTTTTTCGACGCGATCGCCGCGGTCGCGGCGCGGACGGTCGCCGCGGTCGGAGCGCGCCTTGCGATCGACACGCTGGCCCTGCCGCTCCATGCGCTGCTGGCGCTCGTGGCGATCCTGCCGCTGCTGGCGGTCCTTGCGTTCGCGCTCGGGCTGCGAATCGCCGGGCTTTCCCGCGCCCTCGGCCGCTGCCGGCGTGGCGGCCACTTCGGCCGACGCAGCGGCTTCCGTGGCTGCTGGCGCCGCCGTTTGCTCGGGCGCCTTGGCCGCGCGCTGCGGCCGGCGCGGGCGATGCGGGCGTTTCTCGAAACGGCCGGCCGGACGCCAGACTTCGATCATCGCCGGCTCGGCGGGAGCGGCCTGAAGATCAACTTCCTTGGACTCTTCTCCCGCAACATGTTCCGGCGCGGAAGCCTGTTCTTCGATCTTCTGGTCCGGCGCAATTTCCGACGCGGCCGCAACCGGCGTTTCGGCCGGCGCCGGCTCGCTTGCTGCCGCCTCGGCCGGCGGCAATTCGACCTGTGGCAACTCGGCCGGCGCTTCGATCGCAGGCACCGCGGCGGCCTCGACGGCCACGACCTCGGCAGCCGGCGCGAGGCCGGACGCGGCAGCATCGGCCGCCGCCTCGGTTGCCGGTGCCGCCTCGGCCGGATTTTCCGGCTCGGGCGGCTTTGTCTCCGCCGGCTCCGCCGGTTTGGGCTTGCGGTCCATGCGATAGCCGATCGAGCGCAGGATCGACGCAAAGTCTTCGCTCGAGGCGCCGGTGAGCGAGGTCATCGCGCCGGTGACGGTAAAGCCGCGGCCGTCGAAATAGCCGTCCGGCTTCGGTCCCGGCGAGGTCTCGCGCCAGGCCAGCGCCGGGCGGATCAGATCGGCAAGCCGCTCGAGAATGTCGACGCGCACCGCACGCTCGCCGGCGACGCGATAGCCGGCGGTGCGGTAGAGCGGCTTCGGCGTCTCCTTGTCGACCGGAATCGAGGTGCGCCCCGAGGCCGCGAGGTGCAGGAGATCGGATACGCCCTTGGCGTCGGGGCTCTCGTGCTTGAGCGCCCAGAGCTGCGTCGCCAGCGCGCGCGGCGCCGGCTTGAGCAGCAGCGGCAGATAGATGTGATAGGCGCCGAAGCGCACGCCGTATTTGCGCAAGGTCGCGCGCGCCGGCTGGTCGAGGCCCTTGACCTCCTCGGCCACCTTCTGGCGCTCGAGCACGCCGAGCGCTTCCACCAGTTGGAAGGCGATGCCGCGCGCGATACCGGTCACGTCATCGGCGGCGGCGAGCGAGAACAGCGGCGCCAGCACTTTCTCGATGTGCGTCTTGAGCCAGAGATCGAGCCGCGTCTGCACCAGTTCGCGCGCCGGCCCGGTCAGCTGCTCGTCGGCGACGATGCGCACGCGCGGACGCAGCACGTCGTCGCCGGGAATGAGCTTGCCGACCATGTCGCCGGTCCAGCGCAGCGCGCCGTCGTTCGCCAGCACTATCTGGTCGTTGGCGGCCTGCGACAATTTGGTCGCGCGCTGCTCGATCTCGCCGGCGAGCGCCTTCTGCGCGGCGGCGTTGAGCGCCTTCGCCTCGGAGCCCGCGGCCGACGCGTCGGGCGCGAACATGAATCCGTCGAGCCGGCCGATCACGTGACCCTCGACGGTGACTTCGCCGGACTTTCCGATTTCGGTTTCCAAAGTTGCCTTCTCTCGCAAGCGCCGCATCAACACGCTGGTGCGGCGGTCGACGAAACGTTCGGCCAGCCGCTCGTGCAGCGCGTCGGACAGCTTGTCTTCGACCGCGCGGGTGACATCCTGCCAATGCTCCGGATCGGCGAGCCAATCGGGGCGGTTGGCGACGTAAGTCCAAGTCCTGACATGCGCGATCCGGTTGGAGAGGGTGTCGATGCCGCCGTCGATGCGGTCGGCCTGCGCCACCTGCTGACCGAACCAATCGGTCGGGATGTTACCCTCTCGCATCAAGAATCCATAGAGGGTGACGACCAGTTCGGCATGGGTGGCGGGCGCGATCTTGCGGTAATCCGGAACCTGGCAGGCATCCCACAACCGCGCGATGGCGGCAGGCGTATTGGCCAGCGCGCGCACGTCCTCATCGCGCGCGGCGTGCTCCAAAACGAGAATGTCCTCGGCGACCGGCGCGCGGGTGAGCCCCGGCTCGTTCGGCGTCGCCGCGAGCGAGGCCTGCAAGGCGCCGATCGAGGCGAAATCGAGCGCTGAATTGCGCCATTGCAGCATGCGCACCGGCTCGAAGGTGTGGCTTTCCAGCGCCTGCACCAATTCCGGCTCGAACGGATCGCAGCGGCCCGTGGTGCCGAAGGTGCCGTCGCGGGTGGCCCGGCCGGCGCGGCCGGCGACCTGCGCGAGCTCGGCCGGGTTGAGCTTGCGGAATTGGTAGCCGTCGAACTTGCGGTCGGCGGCGAAGGCGACATGATCGACGTCGAGATTAAGCCCCATGCCAATGGCGTCGGTGGCGACCAGGTAATCGACGTCGCCGGACTGATAGAGCGCGACTTGTGCGTTTCTGGTGCGCGGGCTCAGCGCGCCGAGCACGACCGCGGCGCCGCCGCGCTGGCGGCGGATCAATTCAGCGATGGCGTAAACTTCGTCCGCCGAGAAAGCGACGATGGCGGAGCGCGGCGGCAGCCGGGTGAGCTTCTTCTCGCCGGCATAAGTCAACATCGACAGCCGCGGCCGGCTGATGATGTGCGCGCCGGGCAGAAGCTTCTCCACCATCGGCCGCACGGTGGCGGCGCCCAGCACCAGCGTCTCCTCGCGCGCGCGCAAATTGAGCATGCGGTCGGTGAACACGTGGCCGCGCTCGAAATCGGCGCCGAGCTGCACTTCGTCGACCGCGAGGAACGCGACGTCGAGATCGCGCGGCATGGCCTCGACGGTCGAGACCCAGAAGCGCGGGTTGGCCGGCTTGATCTTCTCCTCGCCGGTGATCAGCGCCACGGCGTCCTTGCCGACGCGATCGGCCACCTTGTTGTAGACCTCGCGCGCCAAGAGCCGCAGCGGCAGGCCGATCATGCCGCTCGAATGCGCCAGCATCCGCTCAATCGCGAGGTGCGTCTTGCCGGTGTTGGTCGGTCCGAGCACGGCGGTGACGCCGGCGCCGCGGGCGCGCGAAGCCCGATTGGGCGGAGAGGAAAAGGAGATGGCCATTACGCGTCCAGGCTGGCGGCGGAGCTTTTTCAGCCCACCAAAAGCTTCCTGTATCACAATGCGACGACAGAAACGCCACCGGTTAAGCTCTAGAACAACTCTGGAACGAACCGCGCCCGAATCGCTGACTCCGGGGCTATGTGGCTTCGTTCACGGCGATATCTGGCCAGCCCTGCCCGCAGCCCTACAAGATCGGGTAGCAACTGGTCAATTCAAGGGCCACCGGGAACCCCGAAGTGTTAACGCGGACGCGAGTCGGGGTCACCGCAAAGAGTCAAGCCCAAATCCGTCATCCTGAGGTGCGCGCCGCAGGCGCCCCCGGCTACTGCGTCTTCAACCCGTTGACCGCGGCGCGGGCGGCGAGAGGGGCGGAGACGAATTGGGTCGCTTCCAGCACCATGCGGCCGATCGGCGTCGGGCCCTGCACGCGGAATGGCACCAGCACCCGCGTGCCGGCGATCGGCGCCAGCCAGGCTTCGATGTCGCGCTGCTTGGCCGCGTAGCGGATGGCCGCGCGCGACGGGATGAAGCCGGCGACCGGCACGAAATAGACCGCGCAGACCACCACCGGGCCGGCATAACCCTTGTCCGCCTTCACATGGTCCATGCGCTTGAAGGCGAGTTGCAGGTCGTAGCGCAGCCGGCCGTCGAAGATCGCGACCGTGCGCTGGCAGGCTTCGGGCGCCAGCGGATTGCCGGCGCCCGGTGTGCGCAACAGCGACGCCGTCATCGGGTCGAGGATGCCCTTGCGGTGTTCGTCGGTGATCGGCACGCGTTCCGGCTCGGCTTCGAGCGGCGGATCGACCCGCAATTCCTTGACCACGCCATTGGCGACGGTGAGGCGGACTTCGTCGGTCTTGTGGCTGGTGGCGATGGTGGAGGCGAAGATCGAGGAGATCGGCTCGCCGGCGTGCAGCGTGCCATGCGCGGCGCTGGTGCCCTGCCCGCCGGTGAAGGCTCGGATCAAGCCGGTGGTGACGCCGCTCGCCGCCGCCACGTATTGGGTGTCGGTGATATCGATCACCCAGGTGCCTTTGCCGATGGGGATGCCAGCGATCGAGACCGCGTAGCGCGCCTCGAGCTTGCCCTGCGCATGCGCAACCGCCGGCAGCGCGGTGGCGAGCGCAGCGGCGAGCAGCAACAGGGGACGCAAAGAGCGGCGCACAGCCAACACGAATATTCATCCTCTCTGGCGCCAACGTCTTGGCGCGGTACCGGACGACGCCGATGATTTAACCGGCGGTTGCGACCGCCATGCAAGTGGCGGGCCGTCGGAGCCGCCTGTTGCCCCACAGGAAAGGGATGAATTGACCGGGCGCCGGGCCGCTTAAGTCGGCGTCGAATAAGTCGAATGTTTGGTCGCCCATGGGTCCCGGGGCGGATGGCGGCCTTATAGCCGGCGCATAAAAACGGCCGGAAATGGGCTTAAATCCGCGGCTTGACGCTTCTTTGCCCGCTCTCTATACGTCCGGCCGAATTCCATGATTGACGACCGGACCGGCGCCGCAGGCGCCGGCGCGTTTTCGAGGGATAGGCCATGTCTTGGCGCTGCGAGCTGACCGGCAAAGGGCCCATGAGCGGGCACAAGGTCAGCCACTCCAATATCAAGACCAAGCGGCGGTTCATGCCGAACCTGCGCAACGTCACGCTGATCTCGGAATCGCTCGGCCGCAAGGTACGCGTGCGGGTGTCGGCCAACGCGCTCAAGAGCGTCGACCATCGCGGCGGGCTCGACGCCTTCCTGCTCAAGGCCAAGGATGGCGACCTCGCGCCCAAGATGCTCGAGCTCAAGCGGCAGATCGCGAAGAAGAAGGCCAAGGCTGCGCCTGAGGCAGCGGCGAGCTGAGGACGGTCGCATCCCGGACGAGCGAGCGCGTTAGCAGCGCGCGATGACACGGGCCCCAGGAGAGATGTAACGCCGCCGCGAGGCGGCGTTTTCCTTTGCCAGGTTCACGCCACGCGGCGGCGGCGGGCGGGAGCGCGCGGCCGTTCGACGGGCGCGGTTTCCTCGAACAGCTCGGCGAGCTTCTCGGTCATGGCGCCGCCGAGCTCCTCGGCGTCGACGATGGTGACGGCGCGGCGGTAGTAGCGCGTCACGTCGTGGCCGATGCCGATGGCGATCAGTTCGACCGGCGAGCGCGTCTCGATCTCTTCGATCACCCAGCGAAGGTGACGCTCGAGATAATTGCCGGCGTTGACCGACAGCGTCGAAATCATCGACCGGCGCGCCGTCGGAGATCATCATCAGGATCTTGCGCTGCTCGGTGCGAGCCAACAGCCGCTTATGCGCCCAGTCGAGCGCCTCGCCGTCGATGTTCTCCTTCAGCAGCCCCTCGCGCATCATCAGGCCGAGATTTTTCCGCGCACGGCGCCACGGAGCGTCCGCAGCTTTATAGATGATGTGACGCAGGTCGTTGAGGCGGCCCGGATTGGCCGGCTTGCCGGCGGTGAGCCATTGCTCACGCGACTGCCCGCCCTTCCAGGCGCGCGTGGTGAAGCCGAGGATCTCGACCTTGACGCCGCAGCGTTCGAGCGTGCGCGCCAGAATGTCGGCGCAGGTGGCGGCGACGGTGATCGGGCGCCCGCGCATGGAACCGGAATTGTCCAAGAGCAGCGTCACCACGGTGTCGCGGAACTGCGTGTCCTTTTCCGCTTTGAACGAGAGCGCGTGCATGGGGTCGATGACGATGCGCGACAGCCGGGCCGGATCGAGCAGGCCTTCTTCCAGATCGAACTCCCAGGAGCGGTTCTGCTGCGCCATCAACCGGCGTTGCAGCCGGTTAGCGAGGCGGGCGACCACGCCCTGCAGATTGGAGAGTTGCTTGTCGAGATAGCCGCGCAGCCGGTCGAGTTCCTCCGGCTCGCACAGATCCTCGGCCGCCACCGTCTCGTCGAACCGCAGCGTGAAGGCGCGATAATCCGGCCCGCGAGGCTGGTTGTCGCCGAACTGGCGCGGCCGCTGCGGCTCGCCGGGAGTTTCGGCGTCGCCCATGTCGGTGTCGTCGGCCATATCGGCGGTCGGCGCCTCGGCCGCTTCGGCGGCGGCGTCGGGCATGTCCTCGGCGGAGACTTGCGTGTCCTCCGTGCTCATGCGCTGCATCTCGTCGGCGTCCTCGGCCTCGCCGTCCTCGCCGGAATCCTGCTTGCGGCGATCCTCCTCGCCCTCCTCGTCTTCCTCCTCGGAATCGCGGCTGCGGTCGTCGCCCATTTCCAGCGCGTCGAGCAGATCGTGCACGGCGTCGCCGAACTGGCGCTGGTCCTCGACCAGGTCTTCGAGTTTGTCGAGGTCGCTGCCGGCGCGGTCCTCGATCAGCGGCCGCCAGAGATCGACCAGCTTCTTGGCCGCCGGCGGCGGCGCCATGCCGGTCAGCCGCTCGCGCACCAAGAGCGCCAGCGCGTCCTCGATCGGCGCGTCGGCGCGCTCTGTAATCTGATCGAATTTGCCGCGGTGGAATTTCTCGTCGAGCATCGCCGTCAGGTTCTTGGCGACGCCGTCCATGCGCCGCGCGCCGATCGCCTCGACGCGCGCCTGCTCGACCGCCTCGAACACCGCGCGCGCCTGCTGGCCGGCAGGTTGCAGGCGGCGATGCACGGACGGATCGTGGCAGGCGAGCCGCAGCGCGATCGAATCGGCATGGCCGCGCACAATCGCCGCCTCGGCCCGCGTGAGCTTGCGCGGCGGCTCTGGCAGGCGGACCTTGCCGCCCATTAGGCCGGCGCGCTCGGCGGCGAAGGACACCTCCAGTTCCGGCTTGCGCGCGATGGCGCGCAGACAGCCGGTGACCGCGCGTTTGAACGGCTCGGTCGGGGAGTCCTTCGGTGAAGGCTTCGATTTGCTGTTGGAGGCCATTTGGTTCTTCTCCCTCTCCCCGCGTCTTACCGGAGAGAGGGTTGGGGTCACGACAGCGCCACGTTTACCGACAACTCCGGCAACTCGGCGCCGAAGCAGCGCTGATAGAACTCGGCGACGATCGGCCGCTCCAGCTCGTCGCATTTATTGAGGAAGGTGAGCCGGAAGGCGAAGCCGACGTCGTTGAAGATCTCGGAATTCTCCGCCCAGGTGATCACCGTGCGCGGGCTCATCACCGTCGAGAGATCGCCGTTCATGAAGGCGTTGCGCGTCAAGTCGGCGACGCGCACCATCTTGCTGACGATGTCGCGGCCCTGCTCGTTGCGGTAGTGCTTGGCTTTGGCCAGCACGATCTCGACCTCGTTGTCGTGCGGCAGATAGTTCAGCGTGGTGACGATCGACCAGCGGTCCATCTGCCCCTGGTTGATCTGCTGCGTGCCGTGATAGAGGCCGGAGGTGTCGCCGAGGCCGATGGTGTTGGCGGTGGCGAACAGGCGGAACGCCGGATGCGGCTTGATCACGCGGTTCTGGTCGAGCAGCGTCAGCCGGCCCGAGACTCCGAGCACGCGCTGGATCACGAACATGACGTCCGGCCGGCCGGCGTCGTATTCGTCGAACAGAGCGCGACATGGTGCTGATAGGCCCAGGGCAGAATGCCGTCGCGGAATTCGGTGACCTGCTGGCCGTCCTTGATGACGATCGCGTCCTTGCCGATCAGGTCGATGCGGCTGATGTGGCTGTCGAGGTTGACGCGCACGCACGGCCAGTTGAGCCGCGCCGCCACCTGCTCGATATGGGTCGACTTGCCGGTGCCGTGATAGCCGGTGACCATGACGCGGCGGTTGTAGGCAAAGCCGGCGAGAATCGCGAGCGTGGTCGGGCGGTCGAAGCGGTAATCGGGATCGATGTCCGGCACGTGTTCGTCGGGCTTGCGAATAGGCCGGCACTTCCATGTCGCTGTCGATGCCGAACACCTGGCGGATCGACACTTTCATGTCGGGCAGGCCGGCGGTTTCTTGAGTTGCAGCAGTCAATTGAACCTCCTTGGGCTTCGCGATCCCCCGAAGCCTGTTTACGCACCGACTCGTCTTTGTCCGGCTGAGATGCGGGCCAACTTAGCAGACGGCGCGCGGCCGAAAAACCCGCCCTTATCGAATAGCCCCATCAATAATATCAATGAGATAGGCACGCCCGGCCCTCAGCGCTAGGCGGGGCTGGGTTGCTTTTCTTGGGCCTGCCTGGGAGTGCGTAAAGCCGCGTTCGATCGCGAACGAATGCACGGGATGGCTGGCGGAGATGGCGACTGCGATGCGCGCCGGCGTGAATGCTTAATAGGCTGAACTTAAAGCCGAAAATTGACGGCACATTCAAACAATGTCTTGAAACATCCGCGCTAAACTTGGGTAAATCGGGGTCATTTTCGATACGAGATGCGCTTGAGGGAGCCATGGCGCGCGCCGTCCGACTGTGCGTTCCAATTCTCGTTTTGCTGTCTGCGGCTGTCTGCGCTGGATCGGCCGCGGTCGCGGAACATGCCGGATCGCAAAATCTCGGGGCGTCCGGCGCCGTGAGCGCCAAATCGGTTGGCGCTACCATCACACACAAGGTCGCCGACAACCTCGTGAAGGCGCACACGGGTCAGGATTGCGTGGCCTCCGTCGCCGTGGAGAAGGACGCACCGCCTCAGGACATGGCGGCGCTGCCTAAGGATAAGACGCGCCGCCCAAGGATGTTGTCCAGCGGACGGTCGAAGCGAACGATCGAGCGCGCAAACTCCCGCCAACGCGATCACGGAAAAAGCCGACGTCGCAACGCGCGATCTGGGCGACATGTCGCCTCGCCGCTCGGACGCTCGGAAGCCTGCCGCGCGGGAGACGCCTCGGCCGCTGCCGGCGGCGCCGGAAACGGTGACTGCCGCGCGCCCCTGGCTTACGCGGCGCCGTCGGTCGAGCAAGTCCACGTGCCGATCATCCAAAGCGGTCAACTGGTCGTCACGACCGGCGCCCGTGTACTCAAGGACGACGCTCCCGGCCACGATGCGGACGGTCAACCCGGCGAGGCAAAAGCGCCGGACGACAATGGATTCCTATCGTCGATTAGCGTGCCCATAGTGATCTGCGTCTTCGTCACTTTTTTCGTCGCAGCGTTTCGACAAAAGCACGAGAAAAAAGACGATCGCCTGATCGAGTATTACTACTAGGCGCCAGTCAATGCCGGCCTAAAGCCGCGCGTTTCAGCCGAAACCGACCGACTTCAAATAATTGTACGACTGGATGACCTCGACCAGCCGGTCCTCGGTCGAGCGGTCGCCGCCATTGGCGTCGGGATGAAACTGCTTCACCAGTTCCTTGAAGCGCATCTTCACCTGATGCGGGGTAGCGCCGACGTCGAGCCCGAGCCGGTCAAGCGCCTTGCGCTCGGCATTGCGGATCGGCCGGGCCGCCTCCGCGCGCGCCTGCTGCTCGGCGCGCATGCCGTCGCCGAACAGGCTGAACGGATCGGCGCCGGGCTCGAAGGCGCGGAAGTCGGCGCGCGCGCGGGCCTTGCCGGTTCCCATCTTCCAGGTCGGCCGGTGGCCGGTGATGGCGTCCTTCTGGTAGGCCATCACCGCAGCGTCATTCATGCCTTTGAAGAAATTGTACGATTGATTGTATTGCCGCACGTGCTCCAGGCAGAAGCGCCAGTAGTCCTTCTCGTTGTCACGGCCCTTGGGCGCGCGATGGCTGGCCTTTTCCTTACAGCCCGCCCATTGGCAAGCCGGACCGCCGGTTTTCGGGCGGCGATCCTTCCCCGGCTTGACGCGGATCTTATCGAAGAGGCCTGAGTCGATTTTCATGACCGAATACTATGCGCCTTTGCCGGTAACACCTTCAAGACTTGACATTGCGCGCGGCTTGCCCAATTCGCGGGGCATGCGCACCGAGGATGTGATCACAAAGAAGTTGACCGAGGCTTTCGCTCCCCAAAGCCTCAAAGTGCTGGACGAATCGCACCAGCATGAAGGCCATGCTGGGCACCGGCCGGGCGGGCAAACTCATTTCCGCGTTTATATCGTGTCGCAGGCGTTCAAAGGTAAGACCCGGCTCGAGCGGCACCGCATGATTAACGCAAAACTTGCGGACGAACTGGCAGGCGGCATTCACGCGCTCGCCATCCATGCGGCGGCGCCGGGAGACGGCGGGATTTGAGTCGCCGCCGTATGGCGCTCGCCTTCGCCGCCGGCCCGCGCCATTCACGCGCGGCGACGGCGGAACAACGGCTCACGGTAGGCTTTGGCGGAACTTCTTGATTTTGCTCATTTTGCCCGGAACGCAAACGGGGGCTTCCGCGTATGTCATTTGACACAGAGAAGGCGACGCAGGGCAGCGGATCAAGCCTAGAAAGCCCGGGACGCAAGGCCATTTGGCGGGGAGGCAATGATGCAGGGAACTCAAAGCGCGCCTCATTGCTGTCCCAACTGCAACCGGACGCTTGAATTGGTGGCGACCATCAGCCGCCTCGGCCAACAGCCTGAGACGCGGTTTTTCGAATGCAAGATCTGTGGCGGCCTTGAAATCCTCGAATACGGCTCAGCTTTGCATCACGTGGGATCGCCGCCGCGCGTCAATCTCAGTCAACCCGTGAGAAGGGTTTAGCTTAGCTCGGCTCCGCCGGCGGCGGCGGCATGGACGCAAAAAAGGCGGCGACCGCGCGAGCAACAGCCGCCTCTTGCGATCGGTGGGATTAGAATTCCTTCCAATCCGCCGGTTCGTTGACTGCGGAGGCAAGCGCTACCTGCATCCGCCCGACCGGACCGCCACTACCGTTGCCGGCGGCAGCGCGCTTGGGCGCTGCGGCCGGTTGCGATTTTGCCGCCGGACCGCGGCGCGGCGCCAAGGCCGCCGGGCGCTTCCCTTCCGCCAGCTGGAACGATTGTCCGACGGCGACGGCATTGTCGATCCGGAAGAACGCGACGCGCTCGTCCATGGCGTGCGCCTGATGCTCCAGCGTCTTAGCGGTCGCCGCGTTCTCCTCGACCAAGGCCGAGTTCTGCTGCGTCGCCTCGTCCATCTGCGTCAACGCCTTGTTGACTTGCTCGATGCCGCTCGCCTGCTCGCCGCTGGCATTGGCGATGTCGGCGACGATGCCAGCCACCTTCTTGATCGAGTCCACGATCTCGTTGAGCGAGGCGCCGGCTTTGTTGACGAGGTCAACGCCTTCCTTGACCTGACCGTTGGAATTTGTGATCAGGTCCTTGATGTCTTTGGCGGCTTGAGACGCGCGCTGGGCCAGGCTGCGGACCTCCGAGGCGACGACGGCAAAGCCGCGGCCGGCTTCACCAGCCCTGGCAGCCTCAACGGCAGCGTTAAGCGCCAGAAGGTTCGTCTGCCTTGCGATCTCGTCGAT
Organism: uncultured Alphaproteobacteria bacterium; assembly: GCA_963733315.1. Classification (GTDB taxonomy): domain Bacteria; phylum Pseudomonadota; class Alphaproteobacteria; order Rhizobiales; family Xanthobacteraceae; genus Pseudolabrys. The sequence continues at coordinate 26,486 of CAVTCV010000024.1, forward strand.
CACGCCGATGATGTCGCCGATCTTGCGCGATGACTCCTCGATCTTGGCCATCGCCTTCACGGCGTCCGCCACCACCTCGCCGCCGCGCTCGGCGACCTCGCGGGTATCGGCGGCCGACCGGTTGGCGGCCTGCGCATATTCGGCGTTCTTCTTCACCGTGGCCGAGATCTCTTCCATCGACGCCGAGGTCTCTTCCAGGCTCGCTGCCTGTTCCTCGGTGCGCTGCGACAGGTCCGTGGTGCTGCCGGAAATCTCTGCCGATGCACCGGTCACCTCCACCGCCGCGGCCTTGATTTCGGCGACGGTCGTGCCGATGCGCTCGGCCGTCTTGTTGGCGTTGTCCTTGAGCACCGCGAAGTTGCCATGATACTCGGATGTGATGCGCTGCGTGAGATCGCCTTCGGCGAGCGCGTTGAGCATCTGGATCAGGTCGTCGAGCGCCCGTGCGACGTTTTCGCATAGCGTGTTGATGGCGGTACCTATTTTGAGGATCAGGCCGCTCTTGCCGTCGAGGCTGACGCGCTGGGAGAAATCGCCCGTCATTGCCGCGGTCACGATATTTCCGACCGCGGCGTCGAATTCCTCCATCGCCGCGGCCGCTGCCGCTGCGCTCGCCGCCGCCGCCTGCTTGTCCTTCTCGATCGCCTCTTGCTGCAGGCGGATGTTGGTGCGGCCCGCTTCCTTGAAAGTGAGCACCGACTTCGCCATCACCCCGAGCTCGTCGCCCCGTTCGGTCCCAGGCACCTCGGCCTCGAGACTACCGCCGGCCAGCACGTGCATGGTCTCGCTCAGCGCCAGCACCGGCCGCGTCACGCTGCGGCCAATCAGCCAGGCGGCGCCTAGGCCCATCAGCAGCGCGATCACCGCGAGTGTCATGCTCCACGAAAGGGTGGACGAAATCCTAGCATCGGCTGTCGTCTTGATCTCGGACAGGCCAGTGCGCGCTATGGTCTTCATCTCGGACGTAACCTGGATCATGTCGGCCGCGAGCTTGGCGTCGGTATCGACCAGACGCGCGCGGTCGCCGATCAGCTTCACCGCCGAACGGAACGCCGTCAGGAACTGGGGCGTCTCCTTGATCACCTGCGCGACCTTGACCGCGCGCCCATCGTCATTGTTGTCCTCTTTGAGGCGCTTCAAGGCTTCCGACAGCGTGCCGAACTGGCGCTCGCTGGCCGCGACCAGCTTGGCGTCGCTGCTCTGCAGGAAACGATCGACGCTCAGACGCGCGCCCATGAGCTGCTGCTGCGCGATGCCCGCTTGCGCCGCGACCGACATATCGGCGTCGCCGACCGCGCCGTGAATGATCTCGGCGAGCGTGGCGCTGAGCTTGGCCGCGAGCGGATTCATCACCTCGTCGAGCGCCTTGTTCAAGTCGCCCTGAATTTTCACGATGGACTCGAAATTGCCGAGGAACGTGTCGAGCGAGGTCAGTATGGTCTTAGCCCGTTCCCGCTGCTCCGGGATGGGAGCGTTTGCACTCAACCCCGCGAGAATCTCGCGCGCTTCTCTGCCGACGTCGCGCAAACTCTTGAGCGCGGTCGGCGAGTTGGAACGGACATATTCGCGCATGCTTGCCCGCAGGCTGACGACGTCGCGGTCGATCTCCGTCATGCGCACGGTATTGTCCGAGATGGTCGCGTAGCGCGCGAAGGTACTGGAAACGCCGGTGAGGCTCAGATAGCCAACCGCGGCGAGCGCCAGCAGCAGCAGCAATACGATACCGAATCCGGCATAGATGCGGCTTCCGATCTTGAGATTCGACGAGAGTTTGGTGAAGAGAGACATACGCTGGTTCCGGGGCGAGCGTGATTTCACCGACAATGACGGCGCCGCACTGTGGCCGCTTTTCAGCGGCCATATTTTAGGGCGGCGGCAGCCACCGGCCTACGCGGCCGCATTGCCGAGCGGCTACTTGAGATAGCCGACGTAGAAGATTCCGATTACGTTATTTGCGGCATCATGGATCGGCTCGTAGCCTGTGACATAAGGCTTATCGAGGATGGTTACCTCTCCGTAGAAGGCTTCATTCTTGTTTATGGAGAGTATCACCTTGCCTTTGGGGTCGAGGATGGTTCCGATGGCGCGCGAACCGTCGTCTTTTTTCACGTTGGTCGCCACGCGGACGTATTCATCGCCGCTTTTGACAAAAAACGTGGCTGTCCCGCCAACTGCCTTCACGACGCCGTCAACCAAAGTGAAGTTGTTATTCATTTTCGTCGTTCCGAAAAACAAGGCTGGAACCGTCTTGCCGGCAACAACGTCCGTCCCCTCGACCTTGGCTGCGCCTAACTTCTCCGCATTTGACTTCAACAGCGCCATGGCTTTTGTAACTTTGGCGTCTGCCTGCGCATTCGCGGCGGTTGGCACCAGCATCGACGCCGCGACTACACAGCCCGCCGCAAGAACGCCGATAACGACATTTTTCAAGATCATAATTTCTGGATTCCTCGGATAGAGTGACTGGCCCCACGGACGACTTTATTGAACGGTGTGATTGCGTTCGCACGCACGTCATTTCCAGACTTGAGGTTAGGTCTTCGCCGTAAATAATCGCTTCTGCATCAGCTAGATATGGATTGATATGATAGATTAATGAACCAGATTTAGGCCCATTAATGCGGTAGCCTAATTTTTGCGCTGCTGCCCGCGACTTAATTGGAAAATCGAATCACATTCGAACGCCTTTAATTGCCAATAGAACCTTTCACGGGGCTGTGGTGGGGCGCTCATGCCTTAATTGCGGATTGCCTCGGATAAGGTTGGCGCGGACGCCACGCGACGCACGATCGAGCGGCTGCCGGCGGCGGCGGCATGGACGCAAAAAAGGCGGCGACCGCGCGAGCGGCAGCCGCCTCTTGCGAGCGGTGGGATTAGAACTCTTTCCAATCCGGCTCTTGGTTGACGGCGGAGGCAAGCGCCGCGTGCATCCCCCCGACCGGACCGCCACCGGCGGCAGCTCGCTTGGGCGCTGCGGCTGGTTTTTGTTTTGCCGCGGCCGGCTGTGATTTTGCCGCGGCCGGGCCCCGGCTCGGCGGCGTAGCCGCCGGGCGCTTCGTTGCCGCTGGCGGCGCGCCATAACCGAGGTCGCTGCCGACGGCGATGCGGAAGAACGCGACGCGCTCGTCCATGGCGTGCGCCTGATGCTCCAGCGTCTTAGCGGTCGCCGCGTTCTCCTCGACCAAGGCCGAGTTCTGCTGCGTCACCGTGTCCATTTGCGTCAGCGCCTTATTGACTTGTTCGATGCCGCTCGCCTGCTCGCCGCTGGCATTGGCGATGTCGGCAACGATGCCAGCCACCTTCTTGATCGAGTCGACGATCTCAGTGAGCGAGGCGCCCGCCCGGTTGACCAGATCGACGCCTTCTTTGACCTGACCGTTCGAGTTGGTGATCAGGTCCTTGATGTCTTTCGCCGCTTGCGAAGCGCGCTGCGCCAGGCTGCGGACCTCCGAGGCGACGACGGCAAAGCCGCGGCCGGCTTCACCAGCCCTGGCAGCCTCAACGGCAGCGTTAAGCGCCAGGAGGTTCGTCTGCCTTGCGATCTCGTCGATCACGCCGATGATGTCGCCAATCTTGCGCGATGACTCCTCGATCTTGGCCATCGCCTCGACCGCCTGCGCAACGACCTGCCCGCCGCGCTCGGCGACCTCCCGGGTGGCAGACGCCGATTGATTGGCCGCCTGTGCATTTTCCGCGTTTTTCTTCACGGTGGCGGAGATTTCTTCCATCGAAGCTGAAGTTTCCTCCAAACTCGCCGCCTGCTCCTCGGTGCGTTGTGAGAGATCGGTCGTGCTGCCGGAAATCTCCGCCGAGGCATTGGTCACTTCCGCCGCCGAAGCTTTGATCTCGGCGATGGTCGCGCCAATGCGCTCCGCCGTCTTGTTGGCGTTATCCTTCAGCAGGCCGAAATTGCCCTGGTAGTCCGCTTTGATGCGACGCGTCAGGTCGCCCTGAGCCAGCGCGTTCAGCATCTGGACGAGATCGTCGAGCGCTTTTGCGACGTTTTCACAAAGCAGGTTGATCGACGTGCCGACTTTCAGGACGAGGCCGGTCTTGCCGTTGAGGTCGACGCGCTGGGAGAAGTCGCCGGCAACGGCCGCCTGGACGATGTCGCCCACGGCCGCCTGGAAGTCGTCGGCCATCTTCTGCATCGCCGCCTCGCGTTCGGCGGCGGTGCGCACCTCGTTCGCCTTCTGCTCCGCTTCTATCTGCTCCATGCGGAGCAGATTTTCCTTGAAGGTCTGCGCGGCTCGCGCGTTGTCACCAATCTCGTCGCCGCGATCAACAAAGGGAATTTCGACCGCCTTGTTACCTTGGGCAAGCTGCATCAACAGTCCCGACATCGTGGAGAGCGGACGCGTAACACGCGCGGCCACAATCCACAGTGCGCCGGCCGCGATGGCGATGGCCAAGGCTGTCAGCGCGGCAATGATAGTCAGGTGACGCAGCGCGCGCGCAAGCGTCTCGTCCGCCAGAGTCTCGCTCGCCTTGCGGGCGGCGTAAAGCACCTCGAGCAAGGAGCCGATCTGCGGATTCGTCGTTTCGATCCATTGTGCGGCGGTCATAGGATATTTTCCGCTCGCGTCGCTGATCTTCTTCATTTCATTGGCGAGCGACACGAAGTCTTGGAAGTATTTCTGCTTCGCGCCGCGGACGGCGTCGAGGATCACCGGATCGGCCCCGACGGTCAGATTCTCGAGCTCGTCCCAAAGCACGGCTACGCGTGCACGGTGTCCGATGATGGCCGTCCATCCCTCGGCCGGAATTGGCGAACCCGAGGCGAGCGCCGTCGCAATGATCGCCCGCTCCTGACCGGAATAGTCGCGCAGTCGCCAGCCGATTTCCTTGATGGTGGCGAGACGCTCAAGCTGGGGATCGTGCTCGGACGTGGCGTAGAGTGCCGAGAACCATACCTTCAGCCCGGCATTGATTGAGTCGGTCAGCGTCGGAACGAAGGTCTTGCGCAGGTTTTCATCCCGTTGCTCGCGCGGAAGCTTGATCGCGGCGTCGGCCTGCCGTCTGTAATCGTTGGCCTTCTGGAGAGCCGCGCTGAGATTCTTCAGCAGCGCATCTTTGTTAGGGAACTGGTAACGCTCGATGCCGGCAAGCCCGATATCGAAGTTGTCCTTGATGATCTTGCGCGACGCTTCGATCTTCTCAATGACGGCAGGAGTTGCCGGTCCAGGGGCCTGGAGCGCATTGTTTGTGTCAAGCCTCTCGAGGAGCACCTGATAAAGGCCGGCAATAAAGCGGTTGGCGCTGACATTAAAGGCCGATGCTTCGGTCGCCTTTGAATGGTCTTCCCACGTCGATTTACCGACCCAGCCCAGGGTTCCGACGACCATCAGGCTCAAGATCGCCAAGATCGCCGTCAGAGTGATCCTGATAGAAACATTAAACGCGTGTGATTTCTTGTTGGTCATATTCTTCGCCCCTGAAGCATTTTGCGCCGTTGCGCACTGTGGAGGTTACCTTCCCTAGATCGCCGTGACCTTGGACGCTGCAATGTCGCTCCCGTCTCCTTCCAGCAGCCGCGACGTGTCGATGAGCGCGATCATGGTGTTCTCGTGTGTGACTAAGCCGGAGAGGAAGTTGGATGAGGCGCCGCGCGCCGTGCGCGGCACCGGTTGAATCTTGTTTGTCTCGAATGAGACGATGTCGAGCACGCGGTCGGCGAGCAGGCCGACCAGACGCTCGTCGATGCGCACGACGATTATGATGTGGGTGGGCGTGGTCTGGGTCAGCCCCTCGCCAAAGCGGCAACGCAGATCGACGATCGGCACCATCACGCCGCGCAGGTTGAGCACACCGCGCACAAATTCGGGTTGCTTCGGCAGGTTCGTGACGTTCGACCACTCCTTGATCTCGCGCACCGCCATGATGTCGACGCCGTGCTGGTCGTCGCCGATGCCGAAGCTGATGAACTGGCATAGCGCCGCCGCGTTCTGCGCGGTGCCACCTTTACCGGCGTGAGAAGTCACATCGGTAGCACTTGCAACGACGCCTTGGCTCATATTGCGATCCACTGTCCGGTCCAGGCTTCATGCGTGAGCGCACAATTATTTTCGGGCGCTAAAAATGGCCCGCGCAAATTTCAAATTGATTAAAGTCAAACAGCATTGGAAGTAAATCTTGGCGACCTGGATTGATAATCCATTTTATCGAAAACGTCGGCGCAGCTGTCGCCATGAATCGCCAGAGCCGACGGTGAGATCCGCCGCGGCCCGCGGCAGCGTAGGCGCAAAAAAGGCGGCGACCGCGAGATCATCGTCGGCCGCCGCCTCTTGCGAGCGGTGGGGATCAGAATTCCTTCCAATCCGGTTCCTGGTTGACGGCGGAGGCAAGTGCCACCTGCATCCGCCCGACCGGACCGCCACTACCGTTCCCGGCGGCAGTGCGCTTGGGCGCTGCGGCCGGTTTTTGTTTTGCCGCGGCCGGCTGTGATTTTGCCGCGGCCGGGCCCCAGCCGGCGGGCGGCGTCGGGCGCTTGATGTCGCCGGCGGCGCCATATGACCGACGTCGGCAGCGTCGCCGATGCTGGAAGTACGCGACGCGCTCATCCATGGCACGGGCCTGATGCTCCAGCGTCTTGGCGGTGGCGGCGTTTTCCTCGACCAGCGCCGAGTTCTGCTGCGTCGACCTCGTCCATCTGCGTAAGCGCCTTGCTGACCTGCTCGATGCCGGTCGCCTGCTCGCCGCTGGCATTGGCGATGTCGGAGACGATGTCGGCCACCTTCTTGATCGATTCGACGATCTCGGTCAGCGAGGCCCCGGCGCGGTTGACCAGGTCGACGCCTTCCTTGACCTGGCCGTTGGAGTTGGTGATCAGGTCCTTGATGTCCTTGGCGGCTTGCGAGGCGCGCTGCGCCAGGCTGCGCACCTCGGAGGCGACCACCGCGAAGCCGCGTCCCGCTTCGCCGGCGCGCGCCGCTTCGACTGCGGCGTTGAGCGCGAGCAGGTTGGTCTGCCGGGCGATCTCGTCGATGACGCCGATGATGTCGGAGATCTTGCGCGAGGAGTCCTCGATCTGCGCCATGGCCTCGACCGTCTTGGCGACCACCTGGCCGCCGCGCTCGGCAACGTCGCGGGTGTTGGCCGCCGACTGGTTGGCGGCCTGGGCGTTTTCCGCGTTTTTCTTCACGGTCGAAGAGATCTCTTCCATCGAGGCTGAGGTCTCCTCCAGACTCGCCGCCTGCTCCTCGGTGCGCTGTGACAGATCGGTGGTGCTGCCGGAAATCTCCGCCGATGCGTTGGTGACCTCGCGCGCCGAATCGGTCAGCGAGCGGACGGTCTCCTCCAGCTGCGCCATCGTGGCGTTGAAGTTCTCCTTGAGCTCGACATAGGCCTGCGGGAAATCGCTGGTCAGGCGGAACGTCAGGTCGCCGGCCGACAGCTTCTGCAAGCCGACGCCAAGCGCTTTGACGGCGTGGGTCTGCTCTTCCGCCGCCTTGGCACGCTCCTCGGCGACCTTCGCCTGCACGTCGGCTTCCGCGCGCGCGAGCTGGGCCTGCCGGTCAGCTTCGACCTGCTGACGCTTCACCGCTTCGCCGGCTTCGGCGCGCGCCTTTTCATCAGCCAGCGTCTTGAAACGTTCGACCGCGTTCGACACCTGGCCGATCTCGTCCTTGCGATCGAGACCCGGCAGTACGACCGTAAAGTCGCCGGCGGCGACCTTCAGCATTGCCTGCTGAATCTTGAGCAGCGGCCCGGTGACGCGGCGCGACACCACGATCATCATGCCCGCGGCCAGCGCGATGGCGGCGGCCAACATGCCGAGTTGGCTCCACAGCTTCCATAGGGCCGCGGCGTATTGATCGGCCGCGTAGTCCTTGGCCGTCTTGAGTGCCAATTCGGCGACGCCGAGCAAGGACGCGAGCTTAGGGACCGAATGGGTCGTCCAGTCGTTGGCCTTGATCCCGGCGGTCTCGTGCGCCAGAAGCGCTTTGACCGTCGTTGTTTTCAGGTTGACGAAGTCGCGGCCAAAATAATCAGTTTTCGCTTTCTCCATCGCCACGTTGAAGTGCGCCGGCATCGGCATGCTGGCGGCGATCTCTGTCAGCGCCGCCCACGCGACTTCGACGCGAGCGTCGTTGGCAGAATACTTGATGAGCAGTTCCTGCGTGAATGGCGCCCCGCCAATGCCGTTGGTGATCATGACCGCGTTGTCGCCGCTGGCATTGCGCGCCGCCCAGGCGAGCTGCTTGATGTCCAGCAACTGATCGACGAACGAGTCGGCAAGCTTGACCGAATTATTCAATTGCGTCGAAATGTTCTCGAGCAACTGCAACAGCGCACCGGCCTCGTCGAAATATTCCTTGGCGAGGGCCGGCCGACGCTCGGCTTTCGGTTTCGAGAACGCCGCCGCCAATTCCTGATGCAGCGCTTCCAGCTTCTTGATCGCGTCGCGCAGGCTGGTGAGGGATGTCTGCCGTTCCGGAAAATCAGCCGCCTCCAATTTTGTCAGCGTCGACTTCAGCGCGGGCATATCGGCATCGCGCATCTCCTTCAGCGCCGGCGACATTTCGGTCAGTTGCTTGTCGGCGTTCAAGTCGCGAAAAGTGTAGGAGCGATCGACCCGCAAATTATGCAGCGCGGTGAAGACGTCGGCGGAAGCATCGGCCGCGGCCGCGATGCGTTTCACCGTCGTCAGCCGCGCCCACGAATCCCAGGCGCCGAGTGCAAAGATCACCGTGACGATGAGGGCCATCGCCCCGATAACCGTTTTCAGCAGCGTATTGACCGTAATCTTATTGAGCATGGCTTTCATCACTCGATTTCAATGTGCTCATTCCAGGCTGCCGCGGGATGTCGGCAGCCGATCTTGCGTTCGCGAACTAGAACTCCTGCGAGTGCGGGTCATCCTTAAGGGCGAGCGCACCCTGCGTGCGAGCGGCAGCGACGCGCTTTGACGCCGCCGGTCCGCGCGACGGCATCGCGGCGCTCGCCGCCCGCTTCGGCGCGCTGACCTCGTCGAGCTTGAAGATGGACACGCGCTCGTCCATCGCGTTGGCCTGATGTTCCAGCGTCTTGGCGGTGGCGGCGTTTTCTTCCACCAGGGCCGAGTTCTGCTGCGTCACCTCGTCCATTTGCGTGAGGGCTTTGTTCACCTGCTCGATGCCGCTGGCCTGCTCCGCGCTGGCGTTGGCGATTTCAGACACAATCGTAGCGACGCTCTTGATCGATTCGACGATCTCGGTGAGCGCGGTGCCGGCGCGGTTGACCAGGTCGACACCGTCCTTCACCTGCATATTCGAGTTGGTGATCAGGTCCTTGATATCCTTGGCCGCCTGCGACGAGCGCTGCGCCAAGCTGCGCACTTCGGAAGCAACCACCGCGAAACCGCTGCCGGCTTCGCCCGCGCGCGCCGCTTCTACCGCGGCGTTGAGGGCGAGCAGGTTGGTCTGGCGGGCGATTTCGTCGATGACGCCGATGATGTCGGAGATCTTGCGCGAGGACTCCTCGATCTTGGCCATGGCGTCGACCGCCTGCGCAACGACCTTCCCGCCGCGATCGGCAACCGCCTGCGTGCCAGCGGCAGACGTATTCGCCGCCTGCGCGTTCTCGGCGTTCTTCTTCACCGTCGACGCGATCTCTTCCATCGAGGCGGAGGTCTCTTCGAGACTCGCCGCTTGTTCCTCCGTGCGCTGCGACAGATCGGTGGTGCTGGTCGAGATTTCGGCCGAGGCGTTGATCACCTCGCGCGCGGAGGCCTTGATCTCCCCGATGGTGGCGCCGATGCGCTCGGCGGTGGTGTTGGCGTTGTCCTTGAGCACCGCGAAATTGCCCTGGTATTGCGCGGTGATGCGCTGGCTGAGATCGCCGTCGGCCAGCGCGTTGAGCATGTGGATCAGGTCGTCCAGCGCCCGCGCGACATTTTCGCACAGCGAGTTGATCGCGGTGCCCACGTTAAGCACCATGCCGGTCTTGCCTTCGAGGTCGACGCGCTGCGAGAAGTCGCCGGCGACCGCGGCCTGCACGATGCCGCCGACCGTCGCTTCGAACTCGTTCGCCATCTTCTGCATGGCCGCCTCGCGCTCGGCGGCGGTGCGCCTCTCCGCTTCCTTCTGCTCCTGCTCCATGCGGATCTTGGCGAGGCCGTTGTCCTTGAACACCATCGCCGTCTTGGCGATATCGCCAATTTCATCCTTTCGCCCGAGGCCCGGCAGATCAACATCGAAATTTCCATTTGCCAATTCCTGCATGCCTTTGGTCAAGGACCGGAGCGGACGTCCAATTCCTCGAATTCATCAAAAACAAGACCAAAAGCGTCAGAACAAGCACAACGCCGCCAATAACCAAGGAAGTTGTCCGTGCCTGTCTCAACTCTGCAATTGAACTGGAGCGGTCGATCGCGACCATTTGGACGCCGATTGCAGCACCATGATAATCTTTTACCGGTGCGAGCATAACAGCGTAGTCGATGCCGCCAATCGCGATCGGCAAGACATCAGATCGCATCGTCAGCGCGGTATCCATCTCTTTCGCACTTATTTGCGGCAGGGTGGTGAAGGTCGACGCGAATGTTTTGAAGCCATGCGGCGTCTTCAGAAAAAACGCGGCATCGGCGTCGGTAGCACGTTTAAATTCCTCAAAGAAAGGCTTGCCGAAAGACAAACCGACCCTCAGCCAACGCCTCGCGATTGCGAGCCGCAAATGCTTTCTGGATCGCGGTGTTGAGAGCCATCCCATCTGCCATCGACAACGCACTCTGCGCACTGTCGTGAATCTGCGCAGCAAACAATTCGTTAACGATTTTCAATTCGTGTCCTGCAGCCTGCAACGTCATGCGCTCGGCAGACCACAGGTTGCTGGTCAAAATCGCTGCAGCCATAATGACCACGCTTGCGACCAGCGCTGCTGCAAATCGTGCACCAAGTAGTAATTCGTGCAAACATGGCGAAACGCTCCTTGCATTTGTCGTGGAGCCATAAAACCGATCGTCGGCATCGTTAGGCAGTTCTCGCGCTCGCGGGGTCGCGACAGTCTTCTGCTGCCAACAGGTTTGATAAGTCGATCAGCGCGATCATCGCGTTCTCGTGCGTCACCAGGCCGGACAGGAAATCGGACGTCGTCGCCTGCGCGGTGCGCGGCACCGGCTGGATCTGGTTGATGTCGGTCGACACGATATCGAGCACGCGGTCGCCGATCAGGCCGACCTGGCGTCCATCGATCTGCACGATAATCATGATGTGCAGCGGCGTCGTTTCGGTCAGACCCTGGCCGAAGCGGCAACGCAGGTCGACGATGGGGACGATGACGCCGCGCAGATTGAGCACGCCGCGCACGTATTCCGGTTGCTTCGGCAGGTGCGTGACGTTCGACCAGCCCTTGATCTCGCGCACTGCCATGATGTCGACGCCGTACTGGTCGTCGCCGATGCCGAAGCTGATGAATTGGATTTGCGCCGCTGCGTTCTGTGTGCCGCCGGTCCCGCCGGCGTATGGATTCAAATCGGCGGCCGGAGTAACGACGCCTTCACTCATAAAATCACCCTGTGGTCGACGCGCCTCCGATACGCGGGCGCGCCAGTAACCGTTCCGCCTAGAAATGGTTCGGTTGCATTTCGAATCATTTAAAAAATGCCGCGGGCACGGAGAAAAACGGCAGCCTAAATTGATAATCCAGTTTATCGAGCGCACGAAACAGACGACGCGCGAAACGCGCATCGTGCGGCGAGACTTGCGCCGCGCGCTGTCATTCACGCGCTCGTGGCGAAAGGAATTTTACGCTTCACCTCGCGCCGCGCGGAGGGAAGGAAAAGCTAACCGGCCTTCGCCGGCGCCTTGCGCGGTAGCGGCTGGATGCGCAGCGCGGTGATGCGGTTCCGCTCGCGGCGCAAAACGCGAAAGCGGAACCCGTGGAAAGTGAAGCTCTGGCCCACCTCGGGGATCGAACGCGCCTCGTGGATGACCAGGCCGGCGATGGTAGTCGCCTCCTGGTCCGGCAAATTCCAATTCATCACGCGGTTGAGATCGCGGATCGGCACCGCGCCGTCGGCATTGACCGAGCCGTCCGGCTGACGCCGCACGCCCGGTATGGCGACGTCGTGCTCGTCGGTGATGTCGCCAACGATCTCCTCCAAGATGTCCTCGAGCGTGACCAGGCCTTCGACCTCGCCGTATTCGTCCACCACCAGCGCCAGCTGCGTCTTGCGGCGACGGAACGCCTTGAGCTGTTCCGACACGGGGCGCGTTTCCGGCACGAACCAGGGCGGCGCCATCAGCGCGGCGATGTCGACCTTCGAAGCGTCGCCGTCCACCGCGTGCAGCGCGCGCAGCAGATCCTTCACGTGCAGGACGCCGACGATGTTCTCCGGATTGCCGCGCCAGAGCGGCAGCCGCGTCACCGGCGAGGCGATCACCGTATTGACCACATCCTCGGGTTTATCGTCGGCATTCAAGGTGATCATGTTGGTGCGGTGGATCATCACGTCGGAAACCACGAGCTCGCGCAGGTCGAGCACGCCGCCGAACATGTCGCGGTCGTGCTCGTCGACGCCGCCCTCGCTGTGCATCAGGTCGACGGCGCCGCGCAATTCCTCGCGCGCGGACAGCACCTGCTGATCCTCGCCGACCGTCATGCCGACGAACTTGAGCAGCCAGCGCACCAAAGCCTCGATCGCCATCAGCACCGGGCCGAGCAGCCTGACGAACCAATACATCGGCCGCGCTACCGCGAGCGCGATGCGGTCGGGCGCGTTGAACGCGGCGGTTTTCGGTAAAATCTCCGAGAACACGACGACGATGATGGTCATCGCCACCGTGGCATAGAGCAAGCCGGCGTGGCCGAACCAGGTCACCAATATATCCGTCGCCAATACCGACGCCGCGATGTTGACGGCGTTATTGCCGAACAGCAGCGCGCCGAGCAGCCGCTCGCGCTGCTCGAGCAGACGATTGACGATGCCGGCCTGCTTGCTGCCGTGTTTCTCCAGCCGCGACATGCTGGCGCGCGAGGATGCGGTAAGCGCCGTCTCGCTGCCGGCGAAGAACGCCGACAGCAAGAGGCAGATCAGCACGATGACGAGAGAGAGCCAGTCGATTGCAGTCATAAAATTCGTTCTCGGCGCATGATCTTATCCGAAAACCGGTTCCCATCCCCGATCGGGATCGAGGACAAGCTTTTCGGGATCATGCGCTGGAAAGCTTGTCGGCTAGGAAGGCGCGCACCTCGGCTGCGCTGACGTCATTTTCGACGAAGGCCTGGCCGATGCCGCGCACCAGGATGAAGGTGAGCTTGCCGCGCTTCACTTTCTTGTCTTGCGCAATCAAATCCATCAAAGCGTCGAGCCCCGGCACGCCGCCTGGCACCTCGTTGAGATGGGTGGGCAGGCCGACCGCTGCAAGATGCGCGCGCACCCGCGCCGCGTCGGCTTCGCCGATGAGACCCTTAGCCGCGGAGAACTCGAACGCCAGCACCGTGCCGAGCGCCACCGCCTCGCCGTGCAGCAGGCGGCCGGAGAAGCCGGCGCCGGCTTCCAGCGCATGGCCGAAGGTGTGCCCGAGATTGAGCAGCGCGCGCTCGCCGGTTTCGCGTTCGTCGCGCGCCACGATATCCGCCTTGCCGCGGCAGCAGATCGCGATGGCGTGCTCTCGCGCTGGCCCGCCGGAGAAGACGTCCTGCCAGTTCGCCTCCAGCCAGGAGAAGAACGCGGCGTCGCCGAGCAGCCCGTATTTGGCGACCTCGGCGTAGCCGGCGTGGAATTCGCGCTTGGGCAGCGTGTCGAGCAGCGCGGTGTCGGCGACGACCAGGATCGGCTGATGGAAGGCGCCGATCAGATTCTTGCCGTGCCGCGAATTGATGCCGGTCTTGCCGCCGACCGAACTGTCGACTTGCGCGAGCAGCGTCGTCGGCACCTGCACGAAGTCGAGCCCGCGCCGCACGCTCGCCGCCGCAAAGCCGGCAAGGTCGCCGATCACGCCGCCGCCGAGCGCGACAATAAGATCGCCGCGATCAATATGCGCCGCGATGATCGCTTCGCAGATGGTCTCGAAGGTCGCGTAGCTCTTGGAGCCCTCGCCTCCCGGCACCACGATCGCCAGGCTGCCGACGCCGGCCGCTTTCAGCGCGGCCTCGGCGGTGGCGAGATGATGCGTGGCCACGGCGGCGTCGGTGACGATCGCGGTTTTGGCGGCCGGCCGCAGCACCTTGATGCGCTCGCCGAGGCTCGCGATGAGCCCGCGGCCGATGACGATGTCGTAGGCGCGCGCGCCCAGCGCGACCTTGACCACGATCGGCTCGGAATGGCGCAATGGCGCGGTCATGGCGTCTCCTCCGCAAGGCCGAGCGCTTTCGGCAGCTTGGCGATGATTTCCTCCACGATGGTCTCGTGCGGCTCGTCGCGCGACTGCACGACGATGTCGGACTGCGCATAGACCGGCTCGCGCAGCGGCAGCAAGTCCTTGATCTTTTCGGCGAGCGGACGGTCGTTGCGCCGCTTGGTGCGCTTGAGCAGGACGTCGAGATCGGCCTTGAGCCAGACCGTGACACCCTTGATGTGGATGAGGTCGCGGGTCTTCTGGTCCATAATCGCGCCGCCGCCGGTCGCCAGCACCTGCGGGCCGTCGTCCAGGAGCCGGGCGATCACCCGCGCCTCGCCGGAGCGGAAATAGCTCTCGCCGTGCTTGGCGAAGATCTCCGGGATGGTCATGCCGGCGGCGCTCTCGATCTCGGCATCGGCGTCGACGAAGCCAATGCCGAGCCGCGCCGCCAGCCTGCGGCCGACCGACGACTTGCCGGCGCCCATCATGCCGACCAGCACGATGGAGCGGCGCCCGAGCGCGCGCACGATCGCGGCCTCCGGCCCGTTTTCCACCGTCTTTTGAATGGCACTGTTCGCCATGCTAGAGTTCCAAATCAACGCCACGGTTCCATATACCAGCAATTGAGACAATCGCGGGGGCGGCTGTCGACCCTGGTTAAGGACCTGGCCGACCACGCGAAATTCGCCTGTTTGGGGCCGCCGGATCGCGACTATGCCGTCACTCTTTCGATTTCTGGTCTTCGTCGGCGTCATTGGCGGACTGGCCTATGTCACGGTGTTCGCGTTGGCCAATTTCGTCAAATATCATCCGCGCGAGATCGTGGTGACGATCCCGCCCGACCAGTTCCTCAAGAAGCCCCAGTAAGCGCCGGCGATGGCCCGCGCCCGTGCATCCGATGAGACTTTGATCGAGCTGTTCCTCGACATGCTGGCGGCTGAGCGCGGCGCCGGCAAGAACACGCTCGATGCCTATCGCAACGATCTCGCCGATCTCTCCGCCCACCTCAACGCCGCCGGCAAGACGGTCGCGGCCGCGAATACCGACGACCTGCGGGAATTCTTGAGCGCGCTCGCCGAGCGCGGCTTCAAGGCCTCCTCGCTGGCGCGGCGGCTGTCGGCGGTGCGGCAGCTTTACCAATTCCTATACGCGGAAGGGAAACGCTCCGACGATCCAGCCGCGGTGCTGGAAGGGCCCAAGCGCGGACGCAGCCTACCGAAGGTGCTGTCGATCGCCGAGGTCGACGCGCTCTTGGCACAGGCGCGCAAGGAGATGGAGGACGGCGATCAGCCGCCGGCCAAGCGGCTGCGCGCGGCGCGGCTGTTGTGCTTGCTCGAAACCGTCTACGCGACCGGCTTGCGCGTGTCCGAATTGGTAGCGCTGCCGGCGGCTGCCGCGCGGCGCGATCAACGCATGTTGGTCGTGCGCGGCAAGGGTGGCAAGGAACGGCTGGTGCCGCTCAACCAGGCCGCCAAGCGCGCGATGGCGGACTATCTTGCGCTGCGCGGCGAAGCCGGGCGAGACGCTCAATCGAAATGGCTGTTCCCCTCGTTCGGCGAGACCGGGCATCTGACGCGCCAGCACTTCGCGCGCGAATTGAAAATGCTCGGCTCATCCTGCGGCATCGCGCCAGCGCGCTTGAGCCCGCACGTGCTGCGGCACGCCTTCGCCAGCCATCTCCTGCACAACGGCGCCGACCTTCGCGTGGTGCAAACTCTGCTCGGCCACGCCGACATCTCGACCACGCAGATCTACACCCACGTGCTGGAAGAGCGGCTGAAGGCGCTGGTGCGCGACCTGCACCCGCTGACGGATGGCTAGCCGGGAACCGCCGTAAAACCCATATTAACCCGATTGCTTGACTTAAGGCGTGTGCCTGCGTCACTACCCATCAAATGCTAGCCGGAACCATGCGCACCTATCTCGACTTCGAAAAACCGGTGGCCGAACTGGAGGCCAGGGTCGAGGAATTGCGCGCCGTGGCCACGGGCGATTCGGCGGTCGCGGTCGACGAGGAGATCAGCCGGCTCGAGGTGAAGGCGGCGCTCGCGCTCAAGGAGCTCTATGCCGACCTCACGCCCTGGCAGAAGACGCAGGTGGCGCGCCATCCGCAGCGCCCGCACTGCCTCGACTACATCGCCGGCCTGATCGACAATTTCATGCCGCTCGCCGGCGACCGCAAATTCGGCGAGGACGCCGCGATCATCGGCGGCTTCGGCCGCTTCCGCGGCGAGAGCGTCTGCATCATCGGCCATGAAAAAGGCTCGGACACCGAGAGCCGTATCAAGCACAATTTCGGCATGGCCAAGCCGGAAGGCTACCGCAAGGCGGTGCGGCTGATGGACATGGCCGACCGTTTCGGCATTCCTGTGATCGCGATGGTCGACACCGCCGGCGCCTATCCCGGCATCGGCGCCGAGGAGCGCGGCCAGGCGGAAGCCATCGCCCGTTCGACCGAAGCCTGCCTCGCGCTCTCGGTGCCCAACGTCGCGGTGATTCTGGGCGAAGGCGGCTCCGGCGGCGCCATCGCCATCGCCACCGCCAACCGCGTGCTGATGCTGGAGCACGCGATCTATTCGGTGATCTCGCCGGAAGGCGCCGCCTCGATCCTGTGGCGGGATACCGCCAAGGCGCAGGAAGCCGCAACCAACATGAAGATCACCGCGCAGGATATGGTGCGCTTCGGGGTGATCGACAGCGTGATCCCAGAGCCGACCGGTGGCGCCCATCGCGATCCGCAGGCGGCCATTTCGGTCACCGGCGAGGCGATCGCCAATGCGCTCGCCGAACTGCGCCCGCTCGACCGCGAGACGGTACGCCGGCGGCGGCGCGAGAAGTTCCTCGCCATGGGGCGTACTCCGGTCTAGGCCGGCGGCGCCCGGGTTTGCGTTTGCACCGCCCCAGGGTCCCGAATCCGCATGGATTCGAGGCTTTTATTGTCGGTTCACCATAGGCTTAGGACTAAGCACAGGCGTACCGGTTTGCCTTGCGGATGCCACATCTTATGGCTAACGATATGCCAATGAGGGCCCGCCCTTCGGGGAGTAATCGCGTTTGAACCGACCCTACGCACGCGCCCTGTTCATCTCGGCGGCTGTAGCCGCGGCCACTGCGCTTGCCGGCTGCGATCCCGACGGCATTACCCCGACCGGCCGTTCGCTCGCTCCCTTGTCCGACAAGTTGGTGGCCGAGATCGACGCCAAGCACATGGACAAGAGCTCGCCGATCCTCGCCCGCCTGTTCAAGGAAGAGTCGGAGCTGGAGGTCTGGAAGCAGAACCAGAACGGCGAATACGCGCTGCTGAAGACGTATCCGATCTGCCGCTGGTCCGGCGACCTCGGGCCGAAGATCAAGGAAGGCGACCGTCAGGCGCCCGAGGGCTTCTACACCATCACCCCCGGGCAGATGAATCCGAATTCCAACTATTACCTCGCCTTCAACACCGGCTATCCGAACACGTTTGACCGCGCCTGGGGTCGCACCGGCTCCGAGCTGATGGTGCACGGCGACTGCTCGTCGCGCGGCTGCTACGCGATGACCGACGAGCAGATCCAGGAAATCTACGCGCTGGCGCGCGAGTCGTTCTACGGCGGGCAGAAGGAATTCCAGTTCGAGGCCTTTCCGTTCCGCATGACCGCGCTGAACATGGCGCGGCACCGCAACAATCCGAACTTCGCGTTCTGGAAAGAGCTCAAGGAAGGCTACGACGCTTTCGAAGCCACCCATCAGGAGCCGAAGGTCGCGGTGTGCGAGAAGCGCTACGTGTTCGACGCGGCGCCGCCGGAGAACGCCACCAAGCCGCTCAAGTTCGATCCGCGCGGCAAGTGCCCGGCCTACCGGCTTGATCCGAATTATGCCGACGCGATCCTCGATCACCGGCGGCAAGAGCAATATCAGATGGCCGAATACATCGCGCGCGGCGTCGCGCCGGCGCCGCCGCACGTCGGCGACGGCGGCATGAACCCGGTGTTCGCCTCGCAGCTCGGCACTCAGGACGCCTTTGACAACAACGGCCACCTGATCCAGGTGGCGACCGCGCCCGGCGCGCTGCCGCGCACGCCCTATCAGTCGGCGCCCGCCAATCAGGTCGTGATGCCGGCCTCGGCGAAGCAACCGGCCGTGCAGCCTTCGGGCGCGCAGCCGGTGGTGCTGGCGAGCGTGCCGATGCCGCAGCCGGCGCCGCAGCCGAAGGAAGGCGAAGCGCCGCCCGAGCAGCCGAAGTCAATCGCCGGCCTGCTCGGCAACCTGTTCAACAATCCGCAGCCGGAAGCCCGCCCCGCCGCGCCGGCGCAGACGGCCCCTCTGCGCGGCGGCAACACTCAATTGGCGGCGAAGCCCAAGCGCACCGCCGTGATGCGCACCGCCTCCGTGCCGGCCGCGCCGCAGGCTAAGCCGCACGAAGCCGCGCCCGCCAAGCCGAAAGAAGCGGCCGAGAGCGCGCCGGCGCCGGAAATGCGCACCGCTTATTCGGCGACGCAGAGCGGCAATGGCGGCCTGTTGTCGGGAGCGCAGCCGGTGGTTCCGGTCGGCTCGTTCGAGAGCCGCTGGACCGCGCTGCGCTAAGCCGCGCGCGGATGGACTGCTTCGTCTACGTTCTCGGCACGCGCTCCAAGACCCGTCCCCTCACTTATGTCGGCTGGACCAACGACGTCGCGCGCCGGCTCGCCAAGCATAATTCCG
This sequence comes from uncultured Alphaproteobacteria bacterium, assembly GCA_963733315.1. Lineage (GTDB taxonomy): Bacteria > Pseudomonadota > Alphaproteobacteria > Rhizobiales > Xanthobacteraceae > Pseudolabrys. The sequence goes on from CAVTCV010000024.1 coordinate 45,427, forward strand.
GCAAGGGCGCGCGCACCACGCGCGGGCGCGTCTGGGTGCTGCTGCACTCGGAATGGTTCGCGACAAGGCGCGAAGCGATGAGCCGCGAGTGGCACTTGAAGCGCGACCGCAAATTCAGGAAGACGCTGGCGCAGACGCTGACCGGCGAACGCGCGCCATGAGCGTTTTCACCGAGCCGAAGATCGACTGCCACGTGCACGTGCTCGATCCGGTCAATTTTCCCTACGGCAAGAACATCGACTACAAGCCCTCCGGCCAGGAGATCGGCACGCCGCCGCAGCTTGCCCAGGTGATGCGGACCTACGGCGTCAGCCACGCGCTGCTGGTGCAGCCGAACTCCGGCTACGGCAGCGATAATTCCTGCATGCTCGACACCATCGCGCGCAGCGCGGGACGCACCAAAGGCATCGCCATCATTGATTTCGATGCCGACCTTGCGGCGTTGCGCGGCTTGCAGGCGCAAGGAGTCGTCGGCGCGGCGTTCAACCCGACCTTTCATGGGACCGAGTATTACAAACGGTCCGCCGGCCTGATCGAGAGACTCGCCGAACTCGACATGTTCCTGCAACTTCAATGCGAGCACGACCAGTTGTCGATGTTCGTACCCTGGATCGAGGCCATGCCGGTGCGCGTGCTGATCGACCATTGCGGACGGCCGACGCCGGAGGCGGGTTTGCACCAGCCCGGCTTTCAGGCGCTGCTGCGGCTCGCGCGCACCGGGCGCGTCAGCGTCAAGCTGTCGGGCTATGCGAAATTTTCGCGCGAGCCTTATCCGTTCAAGGACACCTGGCCGTTTGTGAGCGCGATCGTCGAAGCGTTTACGCTCGACCGTTGCCTGTTGGCGTCGGACTGGCCGTTCCTGCGTTCAGCGCAGCGGCAGGATTACGGCCCGCTGGTCGAACTGGCTGAGTTACTGTTCCCCGATCCGGCGGAGCGCCGCAAACTGTTCTGCGAGACGGCGCGTCGGCTGTTCGGCTTTGGCGGCTAGCTCAACAGCCCCTCTTCCAGCGCCTTGATCTGCAGCGCGAGGTAGCGCGAGAAGATGCGGCATTGCGCCAGTGAGCCGGCCGTAAACCACAAACCCGGCTGCGCCGTGCGCCGCCACATGTTGCGCAACTCGCCGCTCTCGTCGAAGCCCCAGACCGGGCCGACTTTGTCGGCGACGGCGTCGCCGAGATAACGCCGCACGGTCTCCTGCTGGCTCTTGTAGCCGGTCGCCAGCACCAGGAGCTCGGCCGGAACGACGCTGCCGTCCTTGAGCCGCGCGCCTTCGGGCACGAAGGTTTCGATGTCGGCAAATTGCAGCAGCTTGACCTTGCCGGCGATGATCAGCTCGGAGCAGCCGACGTTGAAGTAGTAGCCGCCGCCGCGGCGCAGATACATCATCTGGAAGCCGGTTTCGTCCTCGCCCGCCCACAGGCGGAAGCCGCGCGCCGCGAGCGCATCGAGCAGCGCCTTGTCGACCTCAAGGCCTTTGGCGGTCGACACCTGATACGAGTGCTGCAGCACCGGATAGGGAAACGAGGTGGCCAGCAAGTCGCAGTCGTCGAACGGAATGCCTTCCGAATAGATAGCGTAAACGCTCTGCGCCTCTTTCAGGCTGACGACATAGGTCTTGCTGCGCTGGATCATGGTGACGTCGGCGCCGTGCGCCTGCAATTCCTGCGCAACGTCGTGACCGCTGGTGCCGGTGCCGAGCACCTGCGCCTTGCGGCCGCGCCACTGCTCGGCATCCTTGAAGTCGCCCGAATGCACCTTGGTTCCGGCGAAGTCGGCGAGCCCGGGCAGATCGGGCGTGTAAGGAATACTGCTGACGCCGGTGGCGAAGATCAGATGACGCGGATGCACGACGCGTTCGCTGCCGCCGGCGCGGCGCAGCGTGACGGTCCATTGCTTGCGCTGCTCGTCGTAGCTGCCGGCGACGAGCTCGGTGCCGGTCCAGAAATTCAGCTCGAGGGCATCGACGTAAGCCTCGAACCAGTTCGCCAGCATGTCCTTCGGGATATAGACCGGCCAGGTCGGCGGGAACGGCATATAGGGCAGATGATTGACGTAGACTTCGTTGTGCAGCGTCAGCGAGTGATAGCGCTTGCGCCAGTTGTCGCCGACGCGCGCGTGGCGGTCGACGATCAGCGTGTCGACGCCGAGCTGCTGCAGTCGCGCGGCGATGCACAGCCCGGCCTGCCCGCCGCCGACCACCAGCACCGCGGGGTCGCGATCGGCAAAAACGCGCTGGCGGGCGAGCCGGTCGGTCCAATTCTCAGCGCCGAAGTCACGCGTTGAATCCGGCTCGCCGCGGCGCTTGAATGCTTCTTCATGGCCGCGGATTTCGTGCAGATTGGTGTTCAGCGTCCAGGCGTAAAGCCGGCCCGCCCGGTCGGGCTTAAGACGCAGCGCGCCGTTGCACGGACCGACCGCGGTGTCGAATTCGAACAGGGCCTCGATGCAGTCGGTGCCGGCACGGCTGACCCAGCGCGGCGGCGTGCGCTTCGGCGGGATGCGGAAATTCTTAGGCTTGGTGCGCGCCAGCGTGTCGCGCAGCATGGCCTCGATCGCCGGCCGGCCGGCCGTCGTGCCGATGGTCCAGGTGAAGGCGAGCACGTCGCGCCAGAGCCCGTCGGCGAGGAACAAGCCGGCCGCGGCGCCGGCGTCGCCCGCCTGCAACGCCGTGTCGAAGGCGGTCAGCCAGTCCTCGGCCTCGGCAAGCGGCGTCAGGCGGGTGCGGTCATCGAGCAGTGCCATCGCCAGATACTATGGCAATGCCGTAGCCGGCACTATGCGCGCTGCAAAATAGAGGAGAAGAAGCCTCAGGCAAACTTGCCGTGGCAGTGCTTGAACTTCTTGCCGGAGCCGCAGGGGCAGGGCTCGTTGCGGCCGACCTTGCCCCAGCTCGCCGGGTTTTTCGGATTGCGCTCGGCTTGTGCGCCACCTTGCGCCCCGTTGCCATTGCCGGCCAGCATCGGTGCAAGCGCGGGCGCCAACTCGTCCTCGCCGGTGGCGGGGTCGACCTTGTGCGCTTCCATGTAGGGAAGCTGCTGCGCCGGCGGCTCCTCCGGCGGCTGCTGCACGATCTCCACGCGCATCAACTGCCCGGTGACCGCCTCGCGCAGGTGCGCCATCATCGCCTCGAACAGGCTGAAGGCTTCCGCCTTGTATTCGTTGAGCGGGTCGCGCTGGCCGTAGCCGCGCAGGCCGATCACCTGGCGCAGATGTTCGAGCATGACCAGATGCTCGCGCCAGAGATGGTCGAGCGTCTGCAACAGGATCGACTTCTCGACATAGCGCATGACGTCGGGGCCCCATTTGGCCACCTTGCCCGCCATGTGCTCGTCGGCGCGGCGCATGATGCGCTCGCGCATTTCCTCGTCGGCGATGCCCTCTTCCTTGGCCCAGTCCTTCACCGGCAGATCGAGCGTGAGCACCTCGCGCAGCGCCTGGTCGAGGCCGGCGACGTCCCACTGTTCGGCATAGGCATTGGGCGGAATGTGCTTGGCGACCAGTTCCTCGATCACCGAATGGCGCATGCCGGCGACGGTTTCGTCCACCGCCTCGTCGCGCATCAGGTCGAGCCGCTCCTCGAAGATGACCTTGCGCTGGTCGTTCATCACGTTGTCGAACTTGAGCAGGTTCTTGCGGATGTCGAAGTTGCGCGCCTCGACCTTCTGCTGCGCCTTTTCCAGCGCCTTGTTGATCCAGGGATGGACGATCGCCTCGTTCTCCTTCAGCCCGAGCTTCTGCAGCATGCCGTCGAGCTTGTCGGAGCCGAAGATGCGCATCAGGTCGTCTTCGAGCGACAGGAAGAACTTGGAATGGCCGGGGTCGCCCTGGCGGCCGGAGCGGCCGCGCAACTGGTTGTCGATGCGCCGGCTCTCGTGCCGCTCGGTGCCGAGCACGAAGAGGCCGCCGGCGGCGAGCGCCTTTTCCTTCAGCCGCGCCACCTGCTTGCGGATCTCGTCGGCGCGCGGATCCTTTTCGCGCGCGCGCGCGATCCTCGATGTCGGCGATCTCCTGGCGGATGCGCATGTCGGCATTGCCGCCGAGCTGGATGTCGGTGCCGCGGCCGGCCATGTTGGTGGCGATGGTGATGGCGCCCGGCACGCCGGCCTGCGAGACGATGAAGGCCTCCTGCTCGTGGTAGCGGGCGTTGAGGATGGCGAACACCTTGGTCTTGGTGGCGCCGTCGTCGCCGGAATAGAGCGCGGCGAAGGCGTTGGGATCGGAGAAGTCGTGCGCCTCCCAGCCGGCCTCGCGCAGCATGTCGGCGAGCTGCTCGGATTTCTCGATCGAGGTGGTGCCGACCAGCACCGGCTGGCCGCGCAGCTTGCAGTCCTCGATCAGCGCGATGATCGAGCGGTATTTCTCCTTGGCCGTGCGATAGACCTCGTCGTCGTCGTCGATGCGCACCAGCGGCATGTTGGTCGGCACTTCCAGCACTTCGAGATTGTAGATGTCGAGGAACTCGTCGGCCTCGGTGAGCGCCGTGCCGGTCATGCCGGCGAGCTTCTCGTACATGCGGAAATAGTTCTGGAAGGTGATCGAGGCGAGCGTCTGGTTCTCCGGCTGGATCGGCTGGTGCTCCTTGGCTTCGAGCGCCTGATGCAGCCCTTCCGAATAGCGCCGGCCCGGCATCATGCGGCCGGTGAACTCGTCGATGATGACGACCTCGCCGTTGCGCACGATGTAGTCCTTGTCGCGCTGGAACAGCTTGTGCGCGCGCAGCGCCTGGTTGACGTGGTGCACGACGGAGACGTTCTCGACGTCGTAGAGCGACTCGCCCTTGAGCTGGCCGGCCGCGCGCAGCCGCTGCTCGAGCTTCTCCATGCCGGCTTCGGTCAGCGTCACCGTGCGCTGCTTCTCGTCGACCTCGTAGTCGGTCTTGTCGAGCGCCGGGATGTAGCTGTCGATGGTGTTGTAGAATTCGGAGCGGTCGTCGAGCGGGCCGGAAATGATCAGCGGCGTGCGCGCCTCGTCGATCAGGATGGAGTCCACTTCGTCGACGATGGCGTAGATGTGCCCGCGCTGGACCATGTCCTCCAGCCGGTACTTCATGTTGTCGCGCAGATAGTCGAAGCCGAGCTCGTTATTGGTGCCGTAGGTGACGTCGCAGTCGTAGGCCTTCTTGCGCTGCTCGTCGTCGAGCCCGTGCACGATGACGCCGACGGTCAGGCCGAGGAAATTGTAGATCTGCCCCATCCATTCGGCGTCGCGCTTGGCGAGGTAGTCGTTGACGGTGACCACGTGCACGCCGCGCCCGGACGAGCGCGTTGAGATAGACCGCAAGCGTGGCGACCAGCGTCTTGCCTTCGCCGGTCTTCATCTCGGCGATCTTGCCCTCGTGCAGGATCATGCCGCCGATCAGCTGCACGTCGAAATGGCGCTGGCCGAGGGTGCGCTTGGCCGCCTCGCGCACGGTGGCGAAGGCCGGCACCAGGATGTCGTCGAGCGAGGTGCCGTCGGCGACCTGCTTCTTGAAAGCGTCGGTGCGCGCCCGCAACGCCTCGTCGGAGAGCGCCTCCAGCTCCTTCTCCAGCGCGTTGATCTCGGCGACCCGCGGCTGATAGCTGCGGATCCGCCGTTCATTGGCGGAGCCAAACAGCTTGCGGGCAACGGCGCCGATCATGCGGGAGCTCCTCAACTTATGCCGGGCGCTTCTAGCACGCCGCACGGCCGGATGTTGCTTCCGGCGCTCCGGAAATGCGGCACTTTTCGGGCAAATTCGACGCGAACGCGCCGGCAAAGCGCAACCAGCCGAGGTTAGCGAGAGATAGGAGGGGGTCGGATTATTGTCAATTGGCGGCTTGCCACGGCCTTAACCGGAGTCGTATGTCCGCGCCGGCGCTCACGCGGACGTTAAGACGCGTCATTGCGGCCGCCAGTCCGCCATTGCAAAGCCATGGTTGTTGGGCGACAAGTCCGCCGCCGTCCGCTTCGGTTGCGGACCATTCCATTCCCAAGGACAGCGCCATGACGATTTCGCCTTCGCCGGCTTCCCGGCCCCGCCGCGCCGGGCCGGTCATCCTCGCCGCCACCCTGGCGCTGCTGCTGGCGCTGCCGGCCGGCCCGCTGCGCGCGCAGGACAAGGACCCGCTCGTCGCCAAGGTCAACGGCACCGAGATCCACCAGAGCGACCTCGCCGTCGCCGAGGAGGAGGCCGGCCAGATTCCGCCGATGTCGCCGGACGCCAAGCAGGACTACCTGGTGCAGTTCATGGCCGACATGATCCTGGTGTCGAAGGCGGCCGAGGCCAAGAAGATGGGCGACAGCGCCGACTTCAAGCGCAGGCTCGCCTTCGCCCGCAACAAGCTGCTGATGGAGACGCTGCTGCAATCGGTCGGCAAGGAGGCGCTCACCGACGAGGCGATGCACAAGGTCTATGACGACGCCGTCAAGCAGATGGGCGAGGAGCAGGAGGTGCACGCCCGCCACATCCTGATCCGCGCCGCCGCCGGCGACGAGAAGGCGAGCAAGGCAGGCCGAGGACAAGATCAAGGCGATCATCGCGCGGCTGAAGAAGGGCGAGGATTTCGCCAAGGTCGCGCGGCGAGGTCACCGAGGACCCCTCCGGCAAGGCCAATGGCGGCGATCTCGGCTATTTCACCAAGGAGCAGATGGTGCCGGAATTCTCCGACACCGCCTTCAAGCTGGACAAGGGGCAGATTTCCGAGCCGGTGAAGACCCAGTTCGGCTGGCACGTGATCAAGGTCGAGGACAAGCGCGACGAAGCCGCTGCCGAAGTTCGAAGAGGTCAAGCCGCAGATCGAGCAATACGTGACGCGCAAGGCGCAGGCCGAGCTGGTCACCTCGCTGCGCGCCAGCGCCAAGATCGAGAAGCATGTACAAGCCGGCGACGCCGAGCCGATGCCGGCCGCAAGCCGCAGATCAGCCGGCGAAGAAGTAACAGCGATCGAACTCATCAATTGAATTCGTCATGGCCGGCGCTTGTCCCGGCCATCTCGCTTAGGTAGGCACTGTCTCGTGCCAGTCATCGGGATCGCCGGGTACAAGCTCGCCGGCCGGGATGACGGCTGCAGCCATGTCCACCGCCATCTCCCCCCTCGCCCCGCAACACGTGCCGGACATGCCGGCGATCGCCGGCGTGCGGCTGGCCACCGCCGAGGCCGGCATCCGCTATGCCGGGCGCACCGACGTGCTGCTGGCGCTGTTCGACGCCGGCACCACGACGGCCGGCGTGTTCACCCGATCGAAATGCCCGTCGGCGCCGGTCGAATGGTGCCGGGCGCATCTCAAAGCGCGGCAAAGCGCGCGCGCTGGTGGTCAATTCCGGCAACGCCAATGCCTTCACCGGCAAGAGCGGGCGCGCGGCGACCAAGCTCACCGCCGAGATCGCCGCCAAGGCGGCCGGCTGCAAGCCGGCGCGAGATTTTCCTCGCCTCCACCGGCGTGATCGGCGAGCCGCTCGATGCCAGCAAGTTCGCGCCGGTGATGGACGGCCTCGCCGCGCGCGCGCGAGCCGGGCGACTTCCTCGCCGCGGCCAAGGCGATCATGACCACCGACACCTTTCCCAAGGTGGCGACCGCGCACGGCGCGCATCGGCAAGGCGACGGTCACCATCAACGGCATCGCCAAGGGCGCCGGCATGATCGCGCCCGACATGGCGACCATGCTCTCCTTCGTCTTCACCGATGCCGCGATCGCGGCGCCGGCCTTGCAGGCGCATGCTCAAGGACGGCGTCGCCGACACCTTCAACGCGGTCACCATCGACGGCGACACCTCGACCTCCGACACGCTGATGATGTTCGCCACCGGCAAAGCCGCGCGGCTGCCCGCGCATCGCGCGCGCCGGCGATCCGCGGCTGAAGGATTTCAAGACGGCGCTGCACCGGTGCTGGCCAATCTGTCCGAGCAGGTCGCGCGCGACGGCGAAGGCGCCCGCAAGCTGGTGGAGATCGTGGTGGAAGGCGCGGTGTCGAAGGCCTCGGCGCGGCGCATCGCCATGTCGATCGCCAATTCGCCGCTGGTGAAGACGGCGATCGCCGGCGAGGACGCCAATTGGGGCCGCGTCGTGATGGCGGTGGGCAAGGCCGGCGAGCCGGCCGACCGCGACAAGCTCTCGATCTGGTTCGGCGGCATCCGCGTCGCGCACAAGGGCGCGCGCGATCCCGGCTACGACGAGGCCGAGGTCAGCGCGGCGATGAAAAAGCCGGAAATCAGCCTGAAGGTCGCGCTCGGCCTGGGCAAGGGCCGCGACCGCGTGCTCACCTGCGACCTCACCAAGGAATACGTCGCCATCAACGGCGATTACCGCTCGTAAAGCGGTACGTTAACCGTTGCGGCAGCGACGTGCCGCGCCGGTCCGGACATCGCGGAATAGCCTACTTAACCAAGGCCTGCCTATCGTCGAGGGTCGTAGGGCTGTGAGCGCCAAAATCGTCCTTGTTGCCGCCTGCGCGCTCGTCGATGCCGACGGCCGCGTGCTCATCGCCCAGCGTCCCGCCGGCAAGCCGATGGCGGGCTTGTGGGAGTTTCCCGGCGGCAAGGTCGAGGACGGCGAAGCGGCCGGAACAGACTCTGATCCGCGAACTGAAGGAGGAACTGGGAATTGTCGTCAATGAGGCCTGTCTCGCGCCGCTCACTTTCGCCAGCCACGGCTATCCGGACTTTCATCTCCTGATGCCGCTCTATGTCTGCCGGCGCTGGGAGGGGACGGTCACCGCCACGGAAGGGCAGAGGCTCGCCTGGGTGAAACCGAACCGGCTGCGGGACTATGAGATGCCGCCGGCGGACGTGCCGCTGATCTCGCACCTGATGGCGCTGTTGTGAATCGTCGAGCGACAGACGACTCGAACAGGAAGCGTCCATGCGCAGCGTCTCATCGATGCGCAGCTTCCGCCGCTTCCTGCCGCGACGAGCAGCGGCGCAACCGCCATCGAATATGCGCTGATCGCCGCCGGCATCGCCGGCGCCATCATCGCCACGGTCAATGCGCTCGGGCGTCATCGGTGTCAGGACATGTATCGACACGCGATCTCCAACAGCGCTGAGCTGACGCGGTCACGGTCGCGGCTTTTCGCCCGCCGGAATTTCCTTGCGTGCCGAGCGCATCGGCGAGCCGCTGCGCGGCCGAGCCGGGCTTGAGCGGCTTCTGCTGGCTCTCATGCGGCGCCCAGCCCGACAGCCAGACGATCTCGAAGGTCGCGCGCACGCGGCCGTCCGCGTCGGCGAAGCGCTCGCGCATAGATCTCCGCCATGCGCTGCAAGCGTCGCGCGCCTGAGCGGCGTGCGGCGGCGCTCGGTCAGCACATTGGTCGCGCCCATGCGGCGCAGATCGCGCATCAGCGTCGAATACCGAGTGCGTAGCGCACGGTCAGCCGGTCGGTGTCGACCACCGGCAGGGCAAAGCCCGCGCGCTGCAGCAGCGCGCCGAGCTCGCGCAGATCGGCGAACGGCGCGACGCGCGGCGAGACGCCGCCCTCGATCTCGCTTTCGGCTGCGGCGAAGGCTTCGCGCAATTCGGTAAGGCTGTCGCCGCCGATCAGCGCCGCCAGCAGCAGGCCGTCCGGCTTGAGCGCGCGGCGGATCTGGATCAGCGTGCCGGGCAGGTCATTGACGAATTGCAGCGCCAGCGCCGAGACCACGAGATCGAGCGAGCCGTCGGCGAACGGCAAGGCCTCCTCGTCGGCGGCGACGCGCAGCGATGACGCGTCGAGCCGCGCCGGCGTCGGCTCGGCGGCGATGATGGTGCCGACCTTGCCGCTTGCGGCCAGCACGCGCGCGCACCGCGTCGGTCGGCGTGCCGAGATCGACGGCGCGGTCGAACTGGCGCAGCACCGCCGCGAGCCGCTCGGCCAATTCGGCGGCGACCCGGTCGATCAGGAAGGTCTCGGCGCCCGAGCGCCCGCGCGCGCTGCTGGCGCGCGCGCAGCAGCGTGCGGTCGAAGATGGTCGGGCTTGCTGACATCTGCTACCTTTGCAGCATGAACGAGCTTGTCGTCGGCAAGCCAGAGACGAGGCGCCCTCGCGCCGTCGCGCAAGTCCGCGGCGGACTTGCGCGCCGCGCTGCGGCTCGCGCTCGACGTGGCGCTGCCGCCGCTGTGCCCGTCCTGCCGCGCGCCGCTCGGCGACGGCGTCGGCCTGTGCGCCGCCTGCTGGTCGAAGCTGTCGTTGATCGAGCCGCCCTACTGCGCGCGGCTCGGCATTCCGTTCACCTACGATCCCGGTCCCGGCCTGCTGTCGATGGAGGCGATCGCCGATCCGCCGGCCTACGACCGGGCCCGCGCCGCGGTGCGCTACGACGACATCGCCCGCGCGCTGGTGCTCGCCTTCAAATATGGCGACCGGCTCGATCTCGCGCCGATGATGGGCCGCTGGATGGCGCGCGCCGGCCGCGAACTGCTCGCCGACGCCGACGCGCTGCTGCCGGTGCCGCTGCATTGGCGCCGGCTGTGGGCGCGGCGCTTCAACCAGTCGGCGGCGCTGGCCGGCGCGATCTCGGGCATGAGCGGCGTGCCGGTGCTGCATGGCGCGCTCAAGCGCGTGCGCGCCACGCCGCAGCAGGTCGGCCTGTCGAAGACGCGAGCGGGCCGACAATGTGCAGGGCGCCTTCCGCGTGCCGGCGGAGCGAAAAGGCCGATGTCGCCGGCCGCCGGCTGGTGCTGATCGACGACGTGCTCACCTCGGGCGCCACCGTCGATACCTGCGCCCGCGCGCTGCTGCGGGCCGGCGCCGCCCATGTCGACGTGCTGGTGTTCGCCCGGGTTGTCGCAGCCGCTGCGCACTCCCATATAACGCGAGCGCCGGAACGCACCGAACGCTAATGCCATGCCCCCGTCGAAATCTACACCACCCGCTATTGCCCCTATTGCCATGCGGCCAAGGCCCTGCTGAACCGCAAGGGCGTCGCCTTCACCGAGATCGACTGTCGACCGGCGATCGGAGCGGCGCGACGAAATGATCGAGCGCGCGAACGGCGCGCATGACCGTGCCGCAGATCTTCATCGGCACGCGTGCATGTCGGCGGCTGCGACGAGCTGCACGCGCTCGAGCGCGCCGGCAAGCTCGATCCGCTGCTCGCGGGCGATGAGGACCAGCCGGCATGAGCCGACCAGCCAGCCTTCAAGGCCGCGATGATCCAGATGCGCTCGGGGCTGGCGCCCGCCGCCAATGTCGAGGCCGCCGTGCGCTGATCGGCGAGGCGAAGTCGGCCGGCGCCGAATACGTGCTGACGCCGGAAATGACCAACATCATGGAGGTCAAGCGCGAGCGGCTGTTCGCCACGATCGTCGAGGAAGACGCCGACACCTCGCTCGCCACCTTCCGCGAGCTGGCGCGCAAGCTCGGCATTTACCTGCATGTCGGCTCGCTGGCGATCAAGGTGTCGCCCGACAAGGCCGCCAACCGCTCGTTCCTGATCGACCCGAAGGGCGACATCGCCGCGCGCTACGACAAGATCCACATGTTCGACGTCGATCTCGCCGGCGGCGAGAGCTATCGCGAGTCGCGCACCTACCGGCCGGGCGAACTGGCGGTGCTGCGCGATCTGCCGTGGGGCCGGCTCGGCCTGACCATCTGCTACGACCTGCGCTTTCCGGCGCTCTACCGCGCGCTGGCGGAAGCCGGCGCCACCATGCTGGCGATCCCCTCCGCCTTCACCCAGCAGACCGGCGAGGCGCACTGGCATGTGCTGATGCGCGCCCGCGCCATCGAGAACGGCTGCTTCGTGTTCGCCGCCGCGCAAGGCGGCAAGCACGAGAACGGCCGCGAGACCTTCGGCCATTCGCTGATCGTCGATCCCTGGGGCCGCATCCTGGCGGAAGGCGGCACCGAGCCGGGCGTGGTGATGGCCGAGATCGATCTGGCGGAGGTGGCGAAGGCGCGCGCGCGCATTCCCTCGCTGCAGCACGGCCGGCGCTTCGAGATCGTCGAGCCGATGGCGGAGCCGACGCACCTGCACGTGGTGCAGGGGGGCCGAATGATCCGCTACGCGCTCGTCTGCGACCAAGGCCACGACTTCGAAAGCTGGTTCGCCGGATTCGGCGGCTTACGACAAGCAGGCCAAGCGCGGGCTGGTGACCTGCCCGCATTGCGGCTCGGCCAAGGTCGAAAAGGCGATCATGGCGCCGCGGCTGGCCGGCGCCGAAGAAGCGCAAGGCGCCGGCCGAGCCGCCGCGCCGCCGCCGCCGGCCGCGCCGGAAAAGGCGCCGGTCGCGATGCTGTCGCCGCAGGAACAGGAGTTCCGCACCAAGCTCAAGGAACTGCGCGACCATCTCACCAAGAACGCCGACCATGTCGGGCCGAAATTTCCCGAGGAAGCGCGCAAGATGCATTACGGCGAGATCGAGCACCGCTCGATCTACGGCGAGGCCTCGCCCGAGGAAGCCAAGGCGCTGGCCGAGGAAGGCATCGAATTCCATCCGCTGCCGATTTTGCCGGACGAGCGGAACTGATTTGTACGCCGTCCCGGCCGAGTACAGCGAGAGCCGGGACCCATCTCGCGGCTATCGATAGTCCATGGCTATGCGCTCCGCCTTCGCGGGGACGACGATCGTCAATACGCCCACACCAGCAGCGCGACGCCGATCACCACCAGCACGATGCCGACGGCCTCGCGCGTGCGTGGTCGGCTGCTTGAACACGAAGTGCGTCACGCCTTGCGCGAACAGCACCTCGACCAGCGCCAGCGTGCGCACGTTCGCGGCGCGTGGTGATGGCAAAGCCGAGGAACCAGAATTGCGAGGCGAAGGCGCCCATGAAGCCGGCGAACAGCGACGGCCTCCAGGCGCGCATGATGGCGCGCAGCACCTGCGGGTCGCGCAGCGCGAGATAGGCCGACAAGCAGCGCCGCCTGCATCACCAGCCCGACCGTCAGCGTGAAGGTCGCCGCCAGCACGAAATCGCGGCAGCTGCAGCGACAGGATGGCGCCGCGATAGCCGATCGCCGACAGCGCGAACAGCGCGCCGGACAACAGGCCGATCAGCGGTCGAGCGCGTGGTGCCGGCCTGCGCCGGCGCCGGGCTTGAGCGAGATCACGATCACGCCGGCGGTGGCGATCAGGATGGCGACGGCGCCAGCGGCGTGATGCGGTCGCCGAGAAAGATCAAGCCGAACAGCGCGACCTGCACCGGCTCGGTCTTGATATAGGCGATAGGCGACGACGAAGGAGCGCTCGCCCATCACCGACAGCATGGTCGCGGTGGCGGCGATCTGCGCGAGCGCGCCGGCGAGCACCCAGGGCCAGAACAGCGAGCGGCGGATGCGGCAGGCCGTCGCCGGTCACGAGCATAACGCCGGCCAGAAACACCAGCGCGAACGGAAAGCCGAACAGGAAGCGCACATGGGTGGCGCCGACCGTGCCGAGCGTCGCGGTCAGCTCGCGCTGCATGGCGTTGCGCGCGGTCTGCGCCGCCGCGGCGATCAGCGTGAAGACGGCCCAGAGCATGTAGCGACTTGCCCGGCGGAATGTCGCTTCGTACTCGAGCGCCGGACGCGCCGGGCACTATCGAGTTGCGGCGGCCGTCGGGGAATTCGGTCGACCGCGCCCTTCTCGTTGTCGATCAGCAGGAACAGATCGAAATAGCGGATGGTCGGCGCAGCCCCGGTGCGCTTGATCACCGATTGCCGCCAGTCCTCGTTATGCGCCTTCTGCGCGGCCTCGACCGACGGCCAGATATAGACGCCGGCGCCGGTCTTGCCGTCGAGCTCGAGCAGGAAATGCTTGCGCAGCAATTCCTTGTTGGCGCGCCATTTCGGGATGACGTGGCGCGCGTCTTCGGCCACCTGTTGGCGGCTCCAGCCCTTCGGCGAGTTGAATTCGACCAGTTCGAGGATCATGCGGTTTTCCTTCCTTCAGGCCGCTCCGCCACCAGCATGTAGTTCACATCCATGTCGGACGACAATTGCCAGCGGTCGGCGAACGGATTGTAGATCACGCCGCGCTCGCCGGTCACCTGCAAGCCGCCGCGCTCGAACGCGCGCTTCCAGCTCGTTCGGCGTGACGAACTTGTCCCATTGGTGGGTGCCGCGCGGCAGCCAGCGCAGCACGTATTCGGCGCCGACGATGGCGAGCGCGAAGCTCTTGAGCGTGCGGTTGAGGGTCGCGGCGATCATCAGCCCGCCCGGCTTGACCATCGACGGCGCAGGTGGCGACGAAAGCGTCGACGTCGGTGACGTGCTCGACCACTTCCATCGCCAGCACCACGTCGAAGCGCTCGCCGGCGGCGGCCAGGTCCTCCGCCGTGGTGGCGCGGTAATCGACCGTAACGCCGCTCTCCTGCGGCATGCGCGCTGCGCCGCGGCGATGTTTTCCTCGCGACGGATCGGCGCCGACCATCTGCGCGCCCAGCCGCGCCAGCGGCTCCGACAGAATGCCGCCGCCGCAGCCGATATCGAGCATGCGCAGGCCTTTGAGGCAGTCGAGCTTCTTGGCGTCGCGCCCGAACCGCTCCGCCGCCTTGTCGCGGATATAGCCGAGCCGCACCGGATTGAACTTGTGCAGCGCCGCCATCGGCCCGCGCGCGTCCCACCAGTCGGCGGCATGGCGCGAGAAGCGCTCGACTTCGGCGTGCGTCGACGGATGAATTGCGCTTGCTTCGATGCCATTGGATCAGCGCGCCGTCACGTGGTTGCGGAAGTCGAGCGGAGCGCCGATGCCGTGCAGCGGCTCCATGCCGATCGCCGGTGCCGCGGACGGTGATGTCGCCGTAGTTCAGCAGGCGGCCCAAGATCGACTGATCGACATCGACGCTCTCGACCTTGTCCATGTTCATCTCGACGGTGTGCCGGTTGATGAAGCCGCGCTTGTACACGATGCGCCGGTTGGTCACGTCGATCTCGGTGGTCCAGCGCCGGAACCAGGCCGAAAGCGAACGTCAACCGCGGCGGCCAGCGCAGCAGGCGATCGAGCCGATCAGCCAGCTCATGCCGGTCGGGCCGCGATTTGACCTGCGTCAGCAGCGCCAAGGCGAGCAGCGACAGGATCATGGCCGGCACGATAGACGACCAGTGAATCTTACCCGAGTAGAGCAGGGTTTCGCCCGGCTGCAGAATTCGCTCGATATACCGCATCGCCAGCACCCGAAAGATTAACGCGACGCGGCCGCCTCGCCTTGGCGCAAGCCGCCAATGTTGCAGTCTCGCCACCCCGCCGGTATGTATACGCGCCTTTTGGGGCCGGCGCTCGGGGCAGCCTCGCGCCGGCCGCTTGTTAGCGCTTTTTGGCGCGTCCGGGAACGCGTTCAAAGTCATGGCTCGCCTGGTGATGAAATTCGGCGGAACGTCGGTCGCCGATCTCGACCGCATCCGCAACGTGGCGCGCCACGTCAAGCGCGAGGTCGACGCCGGCCATGACGTGGCCGTCGTGGTCTCGGCCATGGCGGGCGTCACCAACCAGCTGGTCGCCTGGTGCCGCGACGCCGCCATGCTGCACGACGCGCGCGAATACGACGCCGTGGTGGCGACCGGCGAGCAGGTCACCGCCGGGCTCTTGGCCATCGTGCTGGAAGGCATGGGCGTCAATGCGCGCTCCTGGCAGGGCTGGCAATTGCCGATCCTGACCGACAACGCGCACGGCTCCGCGCGCATCCTCGAGATCAACGGCGCCGAGCTGATCAAGCGCTTCAAGGAGCATGAGCCAGGTCGCGGTGATCGCCGGCTTCCAGGGCATGCACAAGGAGACCGGCCGCATCACCACGCTCGGCCGCGGCGGCTCGGATACCTCGGCGGTGGCGATCGCCGCCGCGATCGGGGCCGAGCGCTGCGACATCTATACCGACGTCGACGGCGTCTACACCACCGATCCGCGCGTGGTGCCGAAGGCGCACCGGCTCGACAAGATCGCCTACGAGGAAATGCTCGAGCTCGCTTCGCTCGGCGCCAAGGTGATGCAGGTGCGCTCGGTCGAGCTCGGCATGGTGCATAATGTGCCGATCTTCGTGCGGTCGAGCTTCGAGAAGCCGGAGGACATCGATTCCTCCAAGCCGCCGTCCGGCACACTCATTTGCGACGAGGGAGACATCGTGGAACAGCAAGTCGTCACCGGCATCGCCTTTTCCAAGGACGAGGCGCAGATCTCGATCCGCCGCGTGCAGGACAAGCCCGGGGTCGCCGCCGCGATCTTCGGCCCGCTCGCCGACGCCAATATCAACGTCGACATGATCGTGCAGAACGTCTCGGCCGACGGCGCCACGACCGACCTCACCTTCACCGTGCCTTCGGCCGACTACGAGCGCGCGCGCGTCACCCTCGAGAAGGCCAAGGGCGCGATCGGCTACGAGCGACATGGACGGCGCGACCGACGTCGCCAAGGTCTCGGTGATCGGCATCGGCATGCGCAGCCATGCCGGCGTCGCCGCCAGGGCGTTCAAGGCGCTGTCCGAGCAGAAGATCAATATCCTCGCCATCACCACCTCGGAGATCAAGTTCTCGGTGCTGATCAACGCCGCGCAGACCGACCTGGCGGTGCGCACCCTGCATACGCTGTACGGGCTGGACAAGGCCTAGACCATCCGCTCCCCCGCTTGCCGCGGGCGGCGACCAATGCAACAAACCGACACCATAACGCGGGAGAACGCCCATGCGAGTCGTTGCGCTCGAAGAGCATTTCACGGTACCGGCGCTGGTCAAACGCATCGATCCGGCCGTCATCAAGGCCCGCGGCTTCGTGCCGAGGAAAGCGCCGACCGACCGTCCGAGCCCCATGGAGCTCGCGCCCGAGATCGGTGAGCGCCGTCTCAAGTCGATGGACGAGACCGGCATCACGCTGCAGGTGCTCTCCAACACCGGTCCCGGTCCCGACCTGGTGCCCGGCCCCGACGGCATCGCCATGGCGCGCGAGTTGAACGACTATCTGGCCGAGGCGGTTGCGCGCCATCCCGACCGCTTCGCCGGCTTCGCCGCGCTGCCGACGCAAAGCCCCGAAGCCTGTGCCGACGAGCTTAGACGCTGCGTCAAGGAGTTCGTTTCCTGGGCGCGCTCATCAACGGCACGACGGAGGGCCGTTTCCTCGATCACCCGAGCTATGACGGCCTGCTCGCGGCGGCAGTGGAGCTTGACGTGCCGATCTACATCCATCCGCACATTCCGCCGGAGCCGGTGCGGCAGGCCGACCCGTGCAGGCGCCGCAGGGTGGCCGACATCAGATCGGAACCCCGGCCGGCTTCGGATCGGAACAGGTAGCCGGCTTCAAATTGGAATGCATGGCCGGCTTCATCGGAATCCGC
>CAVTCV010000025.1:0-281282 GCA_963733315.1 uncultured Alphaproteobacteria bacterium
ATACCCTCAACGGCAATGGCGGCAACGACACCTTCATCGGCGGCCCCGGCAACGATGTCCTCAACGGCGGCAGCGGCAACGACACCTACATCTACAATATCGGCGACGGCAGCGACACGATCTATGAGACCGGCGGCAACAATACGCTGCAACTCGGCGCCGGGCTCACCGCCGCCAATGTGACCTTCAATGTCTCGGGCTATGACCTGCTGATCAGCGACGGGACCACCGGCGACCAGATCGACCTGCACTGGCAATATGTCGGCGGCTCTGCCCAGGTGCAGACGCTGGTCTACGGCGACGGCACCTCGATCAGCCTGACCGGCGGGCTGCCGATCGTCGGCGGGGCCGGCAACGACACCCTCAACGGCACCAAATCCAGCGACACGCTCATGGGTGGCGCCGGCAACGACACCCTCAACGGCAATGGCGGCAACGACACCTTCATCGGCGGCCCCGGCAACGATGTCCTCAACGGCGGCAGCGGCAACGACACCTACATCTACAATATTGGCGACGGCAGCGACACGATCTATGAGACCGGCGGCACCGATACGCTGCAGCTCGGCGCGGGGCTCACCGCCGCCAATGTGACCTTCAATGTCTCGGGCTTTGACCTGCTGATCAGCGACGGGACTACCGGCGACCAGATCAACCTGTACAATCAATATCTCGGCAGCTCCACCCAGGTCGAGACGCTGGTCTACGGCGACGGCACCTCGATCAGCCTGACCGGCGGGCTGCCGATCGTCGGCGGGGCCGGCAACGACACCCTCAACGGCACCAGATCCAGCGACACGCTCATGGGTGGCGCCGGCAACGACACGCTCAACGGCAATGGCGGCAACGACACCTTCATCGGCGGCCCCGGCAACGATGTCCTGAACGGCGGCAGCGGCAACGACACCTACATCTACAATATTGGCGACGGCAGCGACACAATCTATGAGACCGGCGGCACCAATACGCTGCAGCTGGCGCCGGGCTCACCGCCGCCAATGTGACCTTCAATGTCTCGGGCAACAACCTGCTGATCAGCGATGGGACTACCGGCGACCAGATCAACCTGCACTAGCAATATCTCGGCGGCTCTACCCAGGTGCAGACGCTGGTCTATGGCGACGGCACCTCGATCAGCCTGACCGGCGGCCTGCCGATCGTCGGCGGCCCCGGCAACGATGTCCTGAATGGCGGCAGCGGCAATGACACCTACATCTACAATATTGGCGACGGCAGCGACACGATCTATGAGACCGGAGGGAATAATACTGTAGCATTTGGGCAGGGTATTTCAGATAACCAGCTCTGGTTCGCGCAACAGGGCAACAATCTTGTAATCGACGACATTGGAACGTCCGACAAGATCACGGTGCAGAACTGGTACTCGGGCTCATCCAATCAAATCCAGACGTTTACCACCGCCGCCGGGCTGAAGCTCGACACACAAATTGCGCAACTCGTCTCGGCAATGGCAACCTTTTCGGCGAACAATCCCGGATTTGATCCGACCCAGGCGTCACAAATGCCGGCAGATACAAACCTGCAGAATACAATCGCGGCCGCCTGGCATACCTAGAAGTCCAGCGGCTTCGGCTCGGGTCAGGTGCGAACTGTGGAATTGATTATGGGCAGATGTCCATGCCGCAGCCTCGTTGGTTGCGTTACGCGCTTCCGAAATACAGCGGTTTCCGCTCGCGCCATGAGGGCGGCCGAGGCGCTATCGAAACGCTCGTCCCAGTCCCTGACGCCCCGTGAACGAAACAACCGGAGCGTGGGATACCAAGGACTGTCGCTGCGCTCCACCAACCAGAGCCAATGCGGCCTTGACCCCAACAGCACCCATACTGGCTTGCCCATCGCACCCGCAAGGTGCGCGACTGCGCTATCCGTCATGATGACAAGGTCGAGTTGCTCTACCGCAGCTGCGGTATCCGCAAAATCCGCAATGTTCGGCGACAAATAGATGATCGGTGAACTTCTTGGCAGTGCCGCAAGCTCCCGCTCTGGTGGACCTTTCTGAAGGCTATAAAGCTGAACTCCAGGGATGGCGAAGGATTGCAAAAACGATAGCGCATGCGCGCGATCCCGATTGTTGCCAAACGTCACGCTTCCGGCCCACACGATGCCGACCTTCAGGCATCCCGCCGCCAGCTCAAAGAGCCTCTGGAATTTGGCAAGGCGGTCTGAGGGCGCAAGGATATACGGTGCGCTGCGTATTGTGCTCAGCTCCCTGGTAAATAGCCCGGGCAGGCTGCACAAAATAGCAATAGAGATCGGCCTCCGGCGCGGCGGCGCCCCAGCAATCACCCGATCAGCGACGGCCATGCCTTCGAATAGAGGGACAAGTTCGCGCCGGCATTCGATAATGAATTCGCCGCCCAACGCCTTGACCTGTCGAAAATATCGCGCCACCCAGAGCGCGTCGCCAAACCCTTGTTCGGAGAGTAGGATTAAACGTTTTCCGCGATACGGCGTGCCGTCCCATTTTTTTCCAGGAAGAATTCTTTTGGGTACCTGACCAGAAATCAGTCGCACATCGTAGTCAATCCAGCCACGCTCATAGTCCCCGAGGTAGAGGTAACTGAGCGCCCGATCCCACCGAGCGTCGTGAAAGTTTGGATTAATTTCAAGCGCACGCGTAAAGGCAACGATTGCCTCGTGATATTGTCTGGCGCCGCAAAGGGCGGCTCCAAGATTGTGGTAGAGGAGCGGATCGTCCTTACGGGCGAAAGCGATTGCACGTTCGTGGCAGGCAATCGCCGTTTTAGTCTGCTTGAGCGTCACGAGAGCGTTGCCCAGATTGGTCCACGCGTCCGAAGCATTCGGATTTAGCGTGAGCGCTGCGCGATAGCACCAGAGAGCATCGATGTGCCGCCGCATCGCAGCCAGGACTACGCCACGAATAATCCACAGATCACTATTGTTGGGATACTTCGCGACGGCATTTCTAAGAAGCGCCTCCGCTTCATGCAGCTTCCCTGACTGACGAAGCAGCGCAGCTTCACGAAAAAACCCAATTGGATCGAATGCTTGCGCAGAGTTTGCCGCGCTATTGCTCATCTCAGGCATCAGAATGCCCCCCATATTGCAAAATTCAAAGGGAATTGTTGCCAAAACAATGCCCACTGGGAATTGCAGACTGTGTGCCCGTAGCCTAAATCTGAGTGCATCGATAGGCAATCGTCTATCAAGGAGATTGGAGTGGCGGCGCGGTCGATCAGATCGCAGGAATCGCTACGCTCGATGACCCGATGCCTCGGTTTGGCAGTTGAGCAGTGTCGAGATCTTCGTCGCTTGCGTATGACCGCGTCCTGAGTGCGGCTGATTGCTACTGCCAGCCGTCTAACTTCTTCTTGCTCTTGAATTGACCGGCTGCCGACAGGGCGTGAGCACGCTTCTGTCGCCAAAGTCCTTTCGTTGCAGGAAGTCCCGCCAAGCGCCCTCTTGAAATGCACGTCTTCTGCCGAAGCGCGCGCTGCTGATCAAAGCCGTTCGCTTCCGCGCCTGCAGCTTGTGCAGCTCCACGCCCTTCGGGTGGCCTGGCGGCCAGGTTGTGACAGCACCGCTTAAACGCTTCGGCCTGTGAGCGGCATCAAGGCCGCCATTGGGGCGGGCTCAAGTGCCGAAAGGACGACACCATGACGACTGAAACCAACAGCAACCGCCCGACGCATCGCGTTTACGCGGTCATCAAGAAGGAAGGCCGCGAGAAAGGCACCTGGCTCGAAATCGGTGCCGCGTGGCCTCACCGTGACGGCAAGGGCTATGGCGTGACGCTCAATTTCATCCCGCGTTCGCCCGACGCCGAGCTGGTTATTCGCGCGATCGAGCCGAAGCCCGCCGCACAGGCCGACGCTTAGGCTTCGGCCACGAAGGGCGGTGCTCGATTGAGCACCGCCCGCCTTGCAGTTGCGTTGGGCGGCGTTCCCAAAAGCTTCCCAAAAATGCCGTACGACGCCGCAGGTTCCCGGCGAATCTTTGGATTGTTGATACTTTTCAGGAGGTTATTGGTGGGCGCACCAGGGCTCGAACCTGGGACCCGCTGATTAAGAGTTCAGCTGCTCCAACCCGCCGCCTACTATCGGCTACGCTTTTCTAGATTTGATCTGGGGCATAGCGATTTGATGGGCCCTGCAACTGACTGGACGGTCGATTAGAACAGATGTGGAGAGGAGCAAATCAAGATGGTTGCAGGCCCCCGCAACCAAATGCCTGGCCACCGCGAACTGACAAAAAATAAACGGAATCAATAAATTCCATAGGCGGACGGTAGCCGAGGCCGCCGCTACGGCCCGCCCGTCTTCATATCTGCAATGCAGCGCGCGAGCGACTGCCGCCAATCTGGCAGCACGATACCAAACCGCTGCCTGAGGCGCTCGCCGGCTAGGCGCGAATTCTTCGGCCGCGCGGCCGGCGTCGGGTAATCCTCGCTCGCGATCGGTGTGAGCCGGGGCGCGCGTGCAAGCAACCCGTGCCGCGCGGCCTCGTCGAGAATTGCCGCGGCGAAGCCATGCCAAGTCGTCGTTCCGCTCGCCGTCAGGTTGAATAGTCCCGGCGCGAATGTGCCGCGCGCCTGTTCGTCGCCCACGGCGCGCACGATCCGCGCGGTCGCCGCGGCGATCTCGCGCGCCCAGGTCGGCGTGCCGAACTGATCGTCGACGATGCGCAATTCGTCGCGCTCGCTTGCCAATCGCAGGATCGTGCGCACGAAATTGTGCCCGCGCGCGGCATAGACCCGGCTCGTTCGCAAGATGAGATAGGCGCCGCCGGCGTCGTGGATAGCGGCTTCACCCGCCAATTTGCTGCGGCCGTAAGCGTTGATCGGATGCGGCGCATCGTCCTCCGTGTAAGGCGCCTGCTTTGCACCGTCGAAGACGTAGTCGGTCGAGTAATGGATGAAGACAATGCCGGCCCTGCGGGCTTCCTCCGCCAATACGCCAACCGCGGCGCCGTTGACCGTCGTTGCGAGTGCCTCCTCCTGCTCCGCCTTGTCGACCGCCGTATAGGCGGCCGCATTCACGATGAAATCCGGCTTGATGCTGCGAACCACGCCCGGCAACAGCGCGGGCTGCGACAGGTCACATTGGCGGCGATCGAGTGCGGTCACGTCGCCCAGCGGCGCCAGGCTCCGGCCGAGTTCCCACCCGACCTGGCCGTTGGCGCCGGTGACCAGCAGCCTCATGCAAAGACCTCGGCCTGGCTGAGCGCGAGCCCGGCGCGGTCTTTCGCCGACAGGACCGGTTCGCCGACCTTCGGCCAAGGGATGCCGATGGCGGGATCGTTCCACAGCAAACAGCGTTCATCGTCGGGCGAGTAAGAGTCCGTGACCTTGTAGAGCACGTCCGCCGCTTCGCTCAGCACGAGGAATCCGTGCGCAAAGCCGGCCGGGACCCATAGCTGTTTCTTGTTGTCCGCGGAGAGCACCGCGGTAACGAAATTTCCGAACGTCGGCGAGCTGCGCCGGAGGTCGACGGCCACGTCAAAGACCTCGCCGGTCACGACGCGCACCAGCTTCCCCTGCGCTCGGCGGATTTGATAATGCAATCCGCGCAGTACGTGTTTGGCCGAATAGGAATGATTGTCCTGCACGAAATTGATCGTTTGCCCCACCGCCGCATCGAACCGCTTCTGGTTGAAGCTCTCGAACACGAATCCGCGCGCGTCCGGAAAGATTGTCGGCTCAATCAGCAGCACGTCCGGTATGGCGGTCGCCGCAACCTTCATCGCTGCCGCTCTTCGACCACCAGACGGTGCAGGTATTGCCCATAGCTCGTCTTCGCCAGGGCTTCGGCGGCGCGCGCGACTTTGTCGCTGCCGATCCAGCCTTTGTTGAGGGCGATCTCCTCGAGACAGGCGACCTTCACGCCTTGCCGGTGTTCGATCATGGCGACGAATTGGCTCGCCTCGAGAATCGATTCGTGCGTGCCGGTATCGAGCCAAGCGTAGCCGCGGCCGAGGATCTCCACCTTGAGCTTGCCCGCCGCGAGATAGGCACGGTTCACGTCGGTGATCTCCAACTCGCCGCGCGCGGACGGCGTAATGCTCCGGGCGATGCGAGCGGCGTCGCCATCGAAGAAATACAGCCCGGTCACCGCGTAATGCGACTTCGGCTTGTGCGGCTTTTCCTCGATCGAGACGGCGTTCTGGTCGGCGCCGAATTCAACCACGCCGTAACGCTGCGGATCGTTGACGTGATAGGCGAAGATGGTCGCGCCGCTGGTGCGATCGCGGGCGTTTGCCAGCAAGGCCGGAAATCCGTGGCCGTAAAACACGTTGTCGCCGAGGACGAGCGTCACATCGTCGGCGCCGACGAATTTCTCGCCAATGATGAGCGCCTGCGCCAGCCCCTCGGGCGAGGGCTGAACCGCATAGGAGAAACGCAAGCCCCACTGGCTGCCGTCGCCGAGCAGTTGCTCGAAGCGCGGCGTATCCTGTGGGGTGGAGATGATCAGAATGTCGCGGATGTCGGCGAACATCAACGTTGACAGCGGATAGTAGATCATCGGCTTGTCGAAGACCGGCAGCAGTTGCTTGGACACCGCCAGCGTCGCCGGATGCAGCCGCGTACCCGCGCCGCCGGCGAGAATGATGCCCTTGCGCCCCTTCTTCTGCATATAAACCATCGACCTTTGTGACGTGCCGCCGCTACGACTGCATCTCTAGCAAAGATGGCAGCTTTGCCAAGGCGGGATCAATAGATAGAGGCCGGCGCGCTCATCGATTGGAATAGTTTTTTTGCAGCCAGTCGCGATAGGCGCCGCTGACGAAGCGCTCGACCCAGGCGGCATTGTCGAGATACCAGCGCACCGTCTTGGCGATGCCGCTGGCGAAGGTTTCCGACGGCGCCCATCCCAGTTCGCGTGCAATCTTCGCCGTATCCATCGCATAGCGGCGGTCGTGGCCCGGCCGGTCGGCAACGAATTCGATCTGCCGGCGATAGGAGCCGCCGTCTTTACGCGGCCGCTCGGCGTCGAGGATGTCGCACAAGGTGTGCACGACCTCGAGGTTGGTTGTCTCGCTGTTGCCGCCGATATTGTAGGTTTCGCCGATGCGTCCGCGCTCGAGCACCGCGCGGATGGCGGTGCAATGATCGACCACATAAAGCCAATCCCGGCGCTGCTGTCCGTCGCCGTAGACCGGCAAGGCCAGGCCGCGCAGCGCATGATGGATCATCAGCGGGATCAGTTTCTCTGGATACTGATAGGGCCCGTAATTGTTCGAGCAATTGGTGATCAGCACCGGCAGTCCGAAGGTGTGGTGCCAGGCGCGCACCAGATGATCGGACGCCGCCTTGGTCGCCGAATAGGGACTGTTCGGCTGATAGCGGTTCATTTCGGTAAAGGCCGGTTCGCCGGCGGCAAGCGAGCCGAAGACCTCATCGGTGGACACGTGCAGGAATAGGAACGCCGCCCGATCCGCGGCATTGAGGCCGTCGAAATAGCCCCGGCACGCGTCGAGCAGGCGGAAGGTGCCCACCACGTTGGTGGCGACGAAATCGGCCGGCCCATGGATCGAGCGGTCGACGTGCGACTCGGCCGCGAAATTAACGATGGCCGCCGGCCGGTGCCGCTTCAACAGACTTGCAACCAGTTCGCCGTCACCGATGTCGCCGTGCACGAAAACGTGGCGCGGATCGTTGGCGACCCCGGCGAGATTGTCGAGATTGCCGGCATAAGCGAGCTTGTCGAGGCTGACGACGGCGGACAGGCCGTGGGCGAGCCATTCGAGGACGAAATTCGCGCCGATGAAGCCGGCCGCGCCGGTCACTAAAATCGACTTTCCGGCGGGATTGTCGCGCGTGCCGTTGATCGAAGTGACCATGCCCATCTCAAATCTTTTTCAGGATCGCCGCCGCCAGCAGGCCGAGATTGCCGAGCGCGGTCTGACGGTAGACTCCGGATCGCTTGAGATAATAAAGCCGCTGCAACAATGGCGCCGTTCGTGCCTTGGCGAACAATTGCAGCACCGTTCTGTTCTCCGGCTCAATCAAGGACGCGGGCACGCGCTCGAGCGCAGCGATATTCTTCTTGTTCCATTCGCTGAAGCGTCCCTTCAGCATCATGTGGATGCGGACCATGCGCGCCCGCCATCCGCGGTTCGATCCGATCAGATTGGCGGGATGCTGGCGGTATTTGAGCATCGGCTGCGGATCATAATGGATGGCACCGCCCACCGCGGAAACCAGTTGGTACATCCACCAGTCATGCAACACGACGTCGAGCTTGCCGGTCGTCTCCAACAGGCGCTTGGCCGCTTTATTGAACAGCATCGTATTGCCGCCTCCGAGACTCTGGATGATCGCGTTGCGGAACGCTATCGGGCGCGTGAATAGCGGAGAGAGGCCATAGGATCGTCCATCGTTCGATACCAGTTCGGTGCGGCCGCAATAGACCGCCGGTACGTCCTTCGGCACCGTGACGAGCCAATTAAGCGCGCGCTGGAGCTTGTTTTTGTACCATACGTCATCTTGATCGCTGAAAGCAAAGTAGTCGGCATCGAGCGTGGGGTCGGTCGCCAGCGACAGAAAATTGGCGCACGCGCCTTGCCGCGGGCCGTTGCGGATGACGGTCTTCTGCGCGTGGCTGGCGGCGAAGCGCTCAAGGATCTTGATGGTGTCGTCGCTCGAGCCGTCATCGGATACGATCAGGCTCCAGTCCGCGTGCGTTTGATCGGCGATCGAGCTCAACTGTTCGTCGAGAAACTCCGCGCCGTTTTTCGTGCACATCAAGATGGCGACCTGCGCGGCGCCCGGGCCCACTTGCGTCAGTTGCGTGGCAGCTTCGCTGGTACCCGCCATGGTCTCGTTACGCCGTTGTGATGCTGGGCGTGCAGGAGCATCACTCCTCCGCCATTTTTGTATAGTCTAACCGCGCAAGCATCTGAAATGCCTGGAAATTGTCATAGTATCTAAATACCATAAACACCAGCTTCAATACGCGCGAAGGACATCGGCGGGCCCGCTATCGAGGGGAGGGCGTCGCTTGTCATCGCAAGGGAACAACGCTATTGGCGGCGTCCGGTAAGCATCATGAATAATTACATCGCTCTCGCCCGCAGAGACCCGCCGCTGGCCGCCGCTGCGGTGATCGCTATTGGCGGCGCGCTCGGCATCGCCACCGTCTATTTCTTCCAGTACGTGCTGTTGATCCTGCCGTGCCCGCTTTGCCTCGATCAGCGTATTGCTTTCTATTTCAGCATTCCGCTGGCAGTCCTGCTGTGGCTTGGTACGAATTACGGCGCCTCGCGCAAGGTGATGCTGCTCGGCTTCCTGGCGATCATGCTCGCCATGTTGTGGAATACCGGGCTTTCCATCTATCACGCCGGCGTCGAGTGGAAATGGTGGGCGGGCCCGCTCGATTGCTCCGGCCCGATCAGCAAATTCGGCAATGCGCGCGATGTTTTTAGCCAGTTGCAAAGCCGCATCAGCCTGATCCGATGCGACGAGGCAGCATGGCGGTTTTTGGGAATTTCGCTCGCCGGCTATGACGTACTGCTCTCGTTCGGCCTTGCGATCGTCGCCGCTTGGGGCGCGTGGTCGTCACGCGCGCGCAGCTAGGGGTTTGGGACGCTCATGGAAGTCTTGATCATCGGCGCCGGCATCGGCGGCCTGACGCTCGGATTGATGCTGCATCGCGCCGGCATCGCCTGCCGGATTTTCGAGGCGGCTCCCGAACTCAAGGCGGTCGGCGTTGGCATCAACATCCTGCCGCATGCCTCGCGTGAGTTGTGCGCCCTCGGGCTGGAAGACGCGCTCGCCAAGGTCGCGGTCACCACGCGAGAATATTGCTTCTATAATCGCTTCGGCCAGTTCATCTACAGCGAGCCGGCCGGCCGCTTCGCCGGCTACGACGTGCCGCAATTCTCCATTCATCGCGGCGATCTGCAGATGGTGCTGCTCGAGGCCTTCGTTGAGCGCGCGGGCCGCGACAAGGTGATCCTCGGCCACAAATGCACGCGCGTCGACTACGACGGCGACGAAGCGGTCGCCTATTTCGAGGACGTCAACGGCAAGCCACTGCCGTCGCAGCGCGGCAGCGTGGCGATTTCCTGCGAGGGAATCCATTCGGCGCTGCGCAAGCAGCTTTATCCCAATGAGGGTCCGCCGAAATATTCCGGCATCAACATGTGGCGCGGCGTCACCCGCTGGAAGCCGTTCATGTCGGGCGCCAGCATGATCCGCGTCGGCTGGCACCATCCGGCCAAGCTCTTGATCTATCCGATCCGCAATAATATCGACGCGCAAGGCCGCCAGCTGGTGAACTGGGTCTGCGACATCGAGACGCCGAAATACAAGGCGCGCGACTGGAATAGGGGCGGGCGGCTGGAGGATTTTCTCCCGGCCATGGCGGACTGGCATTTCGACTGGCTCGACGTGCCGGACTTCATCCGCTCGGCCGATGCCATCCTCGAATATCCCATGGTCGATCAGGATCCGCTGCCGCGCTGGAGCTTCGGCCGGCTGACGCTGTTGGGCGACGCCGCGCATCCGATGTATCCGCGCGGCGCCAACGGCGCGGCGCAGGCGATCCTGGATTGCCGCACGCTCGCCGACGCGCTCGCCGCCAATGCCGACCCGGTCGCCGCGCTCAAAGCCTACGAGGCCAAGCGGCTGCGGGCGACCAGCGAGGTGGTGCTCGCCAACCGCAAGGCGCCGCCCGACGCGATCCTGCAAGAGGTCTATCGCCGCACCGGCGACAAGCCGTTCAAGTCGATCGACGACGTCATCAGCCGCGAGGAACTTGTCGCTCTATCGGAGAGCTACAAGCAGGTCGCCGGCTACGACAAGGAGCGACTCAAGGCGCGCAGGTAACCTCAAAAAACGATACGACCACGAAAACGAAAAGGTGCGCGTACATCCGGCGTCACCGTCTCTATTTCGTGGCCGCTTGATGATGGAGCCTCGCGGCTCTACATCACCGTCCGCAAGCATATGGGTATCTCCCGATACTTCCGCAAGGGTTCACTGACATCATGAGCAAGACCGCCGGCTACACCGGCACCGCCAAGACGCTGCATTGGCTCACTTTGGCGCTGCTGGTCGCGCAATTCGTCGTCGCCTGGACCATGCCGGACATCAAGCGCGATACCAAGCCCGACACGCTGATCAACCTGCACATCTCAATTGGTGTGCTGGTCCTGGCTGTCGCCGTCGTTCGCATGGCTTGGCGCGCCGCCCATGGCGAGCCGGCGCCGCTCGATGGCGTGCCGCCCTGGCAGGTGCAATCCGCGCACGCGGTCCATTGGCTGCTTTATCTGCTGCTGTTTGTGCTGCCGATCCTCGGCTGGATCAACGCGTCCTGGCGCGGCTTTCCGGTGGTCATGTTGGGGATTGAACTGCCGAAGCTGGTGGGCACGCGGGTCGCTGGCTGGAGCTGGACCGGCGACGTGCACAGCATCCTTGCCGAATACGGGCTGCTCGTGTTGGTCGGCCTGCACGTCGCCGCCGCGCTCTACCATTATTTCATCCGCCGCGACGGCGCGCTGCAGCGGATGTGGCCTACTCGTATCGAGCGCTTCGATCGGATCGAGGCGCGCGGCTTTGCGCGCCGGATAGTAACCGAAGAAAATCCCGACCGCCGCCGAGAACAGGAAGCCGCCGGCGATCGCCGCGGCCGAGATCGGCGCCGCCCAGCCGAAGATGGCCGAGATGGCCACGGAGAAGGCCGCGCCCATGATGATGCCGGCGACGCCGCCGATAACGCTCAGGAACACCGCCTCGGCGAGAAACTGCAGCAGCACGTGCAGGCGGCGCGCGCCGATCGCCATGCGCAGGCCGATCTCGCGCGTGCGCTCGGTCACCGACACCAGCAGGATGTTCATGATGCCGATGCCGCCGACCACCAGCGAGATCGAGGCGACGGCGGCGAGCAGGATCGCCATGATGCGGCTCGAGCTCTCGGCCGTCTCGGCGATCTGGCTGAGATTGCGCACGGAGAAATCGTTGTCGGCGCCGGGCTTGATGCGGTGGCGGCGCGCCAGCATGTCGGTGATCTGGCGGATCGCCAGCTGCACATCCGCCGAATTGCCGGCCTGCACGAAGATCTGGTTGACGTAGCCGGTCAGATGCGGCGTCAAGCCGTAAGGGTTGGGTGGGGTCGGATAGTTCCAGTTGAGCGGCACTTGCTGCCTGGCTCGGCGCGGCCACGCCCAGCACCTTGCGCTCCGCGGTGGTGAACGGGACCATCACCAGGTCGTCCTGATCGGTGCCGAAAGGCGTCTGCCCCTTGGCGGCGAGCACGCCGATTACCCGCATCGGCACGCTTTTCACCTGGATCAGCGCGCCGATCGGATTTTGCCCCGCGCCGAACAGCTGCGTCGCGACCGTCTGGCCGATCACCACCACCAGTGCGGCCGACGCGTCGTCCTCGGCGGTGATTTCGTGGCCGTCGGCGATTCGCCAGTTCGTCATCGGCGGATAATTCGGGGCGATGCCCTGGATTTGCGTGGTCCAGTTCTGATTGCCGTACTGGATCTGGCCCGACTGACGGATCAGATAGCTGACCTCGCTCGACCGCCATGCTCTCGCGCCGGATCGCCTGAGCGTCGGCGGTGGTCACCGTCGAAGCGCTGCCGAAGCCGCCGCGCATGCCGCCCATGGTACGGGCGCCGGGCAGCACTACCACGAGATTGGTGCCGAGGCTCTCGATCTGTTTGCGCACCGCTTCGTTGGCGCCCTGGCCGACGGCGACCATGGCGATCAGTGCCGCGACGCCGATGAACACGCCGAGCATGGTCAAGGCCGAGCGCATCATGTTGCGCCAGAGCGCCTGCATGGCGGCGGCCATGATCATCAGTCCGAAGGCCCATACCGCGTGCGGGCGTATCGCCGGCGGCGGGTGACGGTCCGCGGCGCAGGCGCGGCCGCCTCGGCCGCCAGTTCCGCGCGCGGCGGCGCGGCGATGGTTATATGTTTGGGATTTCGTACATCGGAGACGATGAGGCCGTCGCGCATGGTCAACGTGCGATCGGCGTAGGCGCGCGATGTCGGCCTCGTGGGTCACGACGATGATGGTGACGCCCTGTTCGCGATTGAGCCGCGTCAGCGTCTCCATGATCTCGTGCGAGGTGCGGGTATCGAGATTGCCGGTCGGCTCGTCGGCCAGCAGCAGGCCGGGTGCGTTGATCAGCGCCCGCGCGATGGCGACGCGCTGTTGCTGGCCGCCCGACAGTTGGCCGGGCGTATTGCGCTCGCGGTCGCCGAGGCCCAGCAGCTTGAGCGCCGCGCGCGCCCGCGAAACGCGCGCTGTCGCGCTGGCCGGACCCGAGGCCGCGTAGAACAGCGGCAGCGCCACGTTCTCGATCGCGCTGGTGCGCGAGAGCAGATTGAAGCTCTGGAACACGAAGCCCAGCCGTTCGCTGCGCAGCCGCGCGCGCTCGGGCTCGCTCAAGCCCGCGACGTCGGTGCCTTCGAAAAAATAATGCCCGCTGCTCGGCCGGTCGAGACAGCCGAGCACCGCCATCAGCGTCGACTTGCCGGAGCCCGACGAGCCCATGATGGCGACGAATTCGCCGGCATTGATCGTGAGGCTGACGTCGCGCAGCGCATGCACGTCCATATCGCCGACGTGATAGGTCCGCGCGACGTGGTCGATCCTGATGATCGGTTCTGCCATGCTCGACTTTCGGTCGCTGCTTCAGAGCCGCAGCTGCGGCGTCGCCGCCGCCTTGGCGGCATCCCGCTGCTCGGTGACGATCACCTGATCGTCCGGCCTTCAGTTCGCCCTTGACGATTTCGGTGTAGGTGTCGTCGTCGAGGCCGATGGTCACCGGAACGCGCACCGGCTTGCCGTCGCGCAGCACCCAGACCCGGCCCTGGTCGCCGGCGTTCGTGCGGCTGCTGCTGCCGCGCCGGCTGCCGCTGCGGCCGGCGCATAGCGCAGGGCCTGGCTCGGCACGCGAAGCACGTCGTTGCGCTGATCGATGACGATGCGGGTCGCCGCCGTCATGCCGGGCTTGAGCGCGAGATCGGTATTGTCGACGCTGACCACGACGTCGTAGGTCACCACGTTCTGCACGGTCTGCGGCGATTGCCGCACCTGGGTGACCGCTCCGTCGAAGGTGCGCTTGGGGAATGCGTCGACGGTGAAGAGCGCCTTGTTGCCATCCTTGATGCCGCCGATGTCGCTTTCGCTGACATTGGTGTCGACCTGCATCTTGGTAAGGTCGGTGGCGATCAGGAACAGCGTCGGCGTCTGGAAACTCGCCGCCACCGTCTGCCCCATGGTGACGTTGCGCGACACCACGGTGCCGTCGACCGGCGAAACGATATTGGTGTAATCGAGATTGACCTGGGCGGTGGCGAGCTGCGCCTCGTGCTGCGCGATGGTGGCCACGTCGACGCCAACCTGCGCGCTCGCCTGATCGAGGAGGCTCTTGGCGTTGTCGAGGGAATCCTTGGAAACCGCGTTGGTCTTCGCCAGCCCCACCATGCGATCGTAGAAGAGTTGGGCGTAGGCGAGGGTGGCCTTGTCCTTGTCGAGCTGCGCCTTGGCCGCGTTGAGATTGGCTTTGTTCTGGTCGACGACCGTTTGATACGGACGCGGATCGATCTTGGCGCAGATCTGGCCGATTTTTACTTGCGTATTGTAATCGCAGCTCAGGTCCTGGATGACGCCGGATACATAAGTTCCGACGATGATGGTGAGCACCGGGTTGACCGTGCCGGTGGCGGTCACCGCGCGCGTCACTGCGCCGCGCGTGACCGGCGCGGTGGTGTAATGCACGGCGCCGTTACCGCTCGACAGCCACCAGGCGATGCCGACGGCAGCGACCAGCGCGAGCGACAATGACCCGGCAATCCACCAGATTTTTCGCGAACGGGAATGCGGCGGCTCAGCCTTTGCCGAGGCCGGTGCCGGTGCTGATGCCGGGACGAGCAACCACGGGCGTTGCCGGCTCAAGTTTGTCGTCTCCAAATCGACGGGTTTATTCATGGCTCGCGAACTCCGCCTTATGCCCCAGCCTTGGGCAGGCTAGCGGAACGGCGCGGGGCTGTCGTTGACCCGCGTCAAAACCCGGCAAGTTCAGGAAAAATAGGCCGAAATCGGCCCCGCCGCCTTAAGGTTCCAGCTCGGTATCCCAATACAGATAGTCGAGCCAGCTTTCGTGCAGGTAGTTCGGCGGGAAAGCCCGGCCGTTGCGGTGCAGGTGCTGCACCGTGGGCTGGAACGGCGTCTGCGAGGGCCACATTTTGGCTTCCGGCGGCGTCAAATTGCCCTTGCGCA
Source organism: uncultured Alphaproteobacteria bacterium (assembly GCA_963733315.1). Taxonomy (GTDB): domain Bacteria; phylum Pseudomonadota; class Alphaproteobacteria; order Rhizobiales; family Xanthobacteraceae; genus Pseudolabrys. The sequence goes on from CAVTCV010000025.1 coordinate 15,225, forward strand.
GATTGCAGGCCGAACAGGCGGTGACCACGTTCATCCAGGTGGTGTGCCCGCCGCGCGAGCGCGGCAGCAGATGGTCGAAGGTCAAGTCTTCGCGGTCGCCGCAATATTGGCAGGAGAAGCGGTCGCGCAGGAACACGTTGAACCGCGTGAAGGCCGGGTGCGTCGAGGGCTTCACAAAGGTCTTGAGCGACACCACGCTCGGCAGCTTCATCTCGAAGCTGGGGCTATGCACCAGGCGGTCGTAATTGGCGACGATGTTGACGCGTTCGAGGAAGACGGCCTTGATCGCGTCCTGCCAAGCCCACAGCGACAGGGGGTAATAGCTCAGCGGCCGGAAATCCGCGTTAAGCACCAGCGCCGGAAATCCGCTGGGCGAGACGTGCACGTTCAAGCGAGGCTCCTCTACGACCTCCCTATGGCCGCCGCCACGCGGCCTACCCGCTACTAATAGTGCAGCGTGACAGGATTGTGAAGTCGGTGCCGGGGGACGGTTACCCGCAAGCGGCGTCCGATTTATCCAGCGGTAATGCGCGGCGAATTGGCGGGCGAGAAATTCGCCGCCCTGGCGCAGGCCTTCCTGGTCGATCCCGTGGCCTATGCCGGGCGAGATGTGCCATTCGGCCGGGATGTCGAGCGCGGCCAGGCCTTGTGCGGCGTGGAACAGCGCCTGCACCGGGATCAGCGTATCCTCCTCGCCGTGGATCAGCAGCACCGGCGGCCTCGCTTTGATCTCGGCGGCGAATGTATCGGGGTCGACGTCTTCCGGCACCACCAGCATGCCGGAATAGCCGACGATCGCGGCCGGCGGCGCGCGCCCGGCGCAAGCCGATGTGCAGTGCCATCATCGTGCCTTGGGAAAAACCGACCAGCGCCAAAGCGGACGGCGGCAATTGCCGGCGCGCTAGCTCGGCATCGAGAAAGGCATTGAGCACCGGCGCCGCGGCTTGCACGCCAACCCAGCGCTCGCCCGGATCGCGGAACGTCAGCGGAAACCATTCGCGCCCCATCGGCGCCTGCCCGCAGGGGCGCGGCGCGTGCGGCGACACGAAGGCGGCGTCCGGCAGCAGACCTTGCCAGGCACGGCCGATATCGATCAGGTCGTTGCCGTCGGCGCCGTAGCCGTGCAGGAAGACGACGAGTTGCTTCGCCTTGCCCGAGCGCGGCTCAATGCTTGGCCCATCAAGCTTTGGGCCGTCGAGGTCAGCCATTCCGCTTTTTCCTTTTCGCTGATTTTTTCTGTGCTGGTTTTTTCGTCGGGCTGGCCGGCTGGAGCGATATCCCCTCGCGCCGCTTGACGACGTGATAATAGGCCCAGAGCAGGTGCGCCGCCACACCGCGCCAGGGCCGCCATGCCTCCGCCATCTTGGTCAGCGCTTTCGGGTCCGGCCGCTTGCGCAGGCCGAAGGCGATGCGGGCCGCTTCCTGCACCGCCAGGTCGCCGGCCGGAAAGGCATCGGAATGGCCGAGGCAGAACAAGAGATAGATATCGGCGCTCCAGGGACCGATGCCATGCAGCGCGGTGAGCGCGGCATGCGCGACGTCGGCGTCCATGTTGCCGACGGCGTTGAGATCGATGCGGCCGCTGGCCACCGCTTTGGCGATCTCGCGGATCGATTTGATCTTCGGCGCCGACAGGCCGAGCCGCTTGAGCTTGTCGGTGCGCGCGCGGCGCACCGTGTCGTGATGGAACGGATCGAAGGCGGCGAACAGCCGGGTGCGAATTGAGGCGGCGCTCGCGGTCGAGAGCTGCTGCCCGCACACGATGGCGCACAAGCCCGCAAAGCCGGCTTCGCGCCGGCGCAGGCTGAAGACGCCGGCCTTTTCGGCGACCGGTTTCAGGCGCGGATCGGCGAGAATCAATTGCGTCAGGCCGGCCTCGAGATCGGCTTGGGTATGGAGGAAGTGGGTCATGCGCTATCGGTGTAGCAAGCAAGACGATAAATAGAAAAGCCATGCCACCCGTTTTCCGCTTCGCGCCCTCGCCGAACGGCTATCTGCATCTCGGCCATGCGCTGTCGGCGCTGCTCAATGCCGATATGGCGAAGGCCACGGGCGGACGCCTACTGCTACGCATCGAGGATATCGACGCGGCGCGCTGCCGGCCGGAATACGAAACGGCGATCTACGAGGATCTGGCCTGGCTCGGCCTTGCCTGGGAGCAGCCGGTGCGGCGGCAATCGGAGCATTATCACGACTACCGGGCGGCACTGGCCAGGCTCGACGCGATGCAGCTGACGTATCGCGCCTATGAGAGTCGCGCCGAGATCGCGCGGGCGGCGGCCGGCCACGATCCCGACGGCGCGCCGCTTTATCCCGCACGCCACAATACGATGATTGACGCTGCCGAGCGAAGGCGCCGCGTCGACGCCGGCGAACCATACGCCGTGCGCCTCGATATGGCCGCCGCACTCGCCCATGGCGGCCCGCTCGCGTGGATGGAAACCGGCGCCGGTCCCTGCGGCGAAACCGGTACCATCACCGCCGATCCCGCCGCCTGGGGTGATGTGATCCTCGCCCGCAAGGAGACACCGACCAGCTATCACCTGGCCGTCGTGGTGGACGACGCCGCGCAAGGCGTCACCGACGTGGTGCGCGGGCGCGACCTGTTTCATGCCACCTCCGTCCACCGCCTCTTGCAAACGCTGCTCGGGCTGCCAGCCTCCCGCTACCACCACCATCGCCTGATCCTCGACGATGCCGGCGCCAAGCTGGCGAAATCGACGCTGGCCACCGGCCTGCGCGAACTGCGCGCGCAAGGCGCCACGCCGGCCGACATCCGCAAGGCGGTCGGGCTCGATTGAGCGCGGCTTCCGTGGCATGGTCGGCCCCGGGGTTGGGGGATGGCGAAGCGCAAGAATCCGGCACGGCCGCGCCAGCGGCCTCGTGGCAAGCCGCGTCGCGCAAGCACGCGGCGGCGCGCGGTCGAGGCCGCGCTCGCCGGCGTCGTGCACGACATCCGCACACCGTTGACCGGCATCGTCGCGCTGGCCGAGCTGCTGGCGATCTCCGATCTCGGCGCGCGCGAACGCGCCTGGGCGTCGGCGATCAAAAGCGGCGCCGATCACCTGACGGCGCTCACCACGTTGATCGTCGACGCGGTGAAAGCCGATGCCGCCGGCCTCATCTTGCAGCACGAGCCGTTCTCGCCGCGCCGGCTGGCCGAAGCGGTCGCCGAAGCGCTGCGCGCGCGCGCCGGCAACAAGGGCATCAAGACCGAGATCGCGATCGCCGACGATCTGCCGGCGCTGGTCGCCGGCGATGCGCTGCGCCTGCGTGCGGCGCTGGAGAACCTCGCCGACAACGCGGTCAAATTCACCAACGAAGGAACGGTCGTCTTTGCCGCCGGCACGCCGCCCCGCCGGGCGCAAGCGCGTCGATCTGTTGTTCACCGTCACCGACACCGGCATCGGCATCGACGCGCGGACGCTGAAAAATCTCTTCCGTCCGTTCGCGCAGGCGAGCGAGGCGGTGGCCCGCCGCTATGGCGGAGCCGGGCTCGGCCTGGTCTTCGTCAAGCGCGTGATCGAGGCCATGGGCGGCACTTTTCAGTTCACCAGCAAGCCGGGACGCGGCAGCAATTTCCTCGTCAGCGTGCCGGTCGACCGCGTCAAGGCGGACGCCTTGGGTGAGCGCGCCGGCGCGGCCGCGCCCAGGCGTGTGCTGACTATTTTGTGCGCCGAGGACAATCCGTATGGACGGGTCGTGATGAACACGATCCTCGGCGAGCTCGGCCACCGCGTCGATTTCGTCGAGAGCGGCGAGGCGGCGGTCGATGCCGTCTCCCGCGGCACCCATGACGCCGTTCTGATGGACGTGACGCTCGCCGGCCTCGACGGCATCGCGGCGACGCGCCGCATCCGTGCGTTACCCGGCAAGACGGGGCGGGTGCCGGTGATCGGCATCTCCGGCCGCAGCCAAAGCGGCGAGGAGGAGGCCGCCCGCGCGGCCGGCATGGACCTCTATTTCGTCAAACCGGTCAGCCCGGCAATGCTGGCCAAGGCGCTGGCGTCCCTCGTTCCGCGACCGCAAAAGTGAAAGTTCGCTCTGCGCGGGCAGTATTTCCGGCCCGAGATTTGAACTTTTCCGTTACTCGCCGCCACAAACCCAAGCCGACGGAATGCGGCAGCAGGAGTGGGCGGTGGCCGAGAGACGAACGAGACGGACGCGCAAGCCGGTGAAACCGGCCGTGAGCGATGTCGGCGTGCTGCACGCGGTCCGCCTGCGCGCGATCAAATCGGATATTGCCGACAATCTCCGCCAACAGGGTCTGTCGATCCACGGGGTTGCCAGCCGGCATGGCGTCTCCGCCGCGTATGTCCGCCGGCTGTTCGCCGCCGAAGGCACGACATTTTCTCATTATGTCTTGCAGCAGCGCCTCGCCGCCGCCCACCTCATGCTGGGCGACGCAAGCATGGCGGACCGCAGCATCAGCGCGATCGCATTCGAGGTCGGCTTCGGCAACGTGGCCTCCTTCAGCCGCGCCTTCCGCCGCCGCTACGGCATGAAGCCGGCGGCCTTGCGCGAAACGGCACGGCGGAAGGATTAGGCGTTATTGCTGTTCGCCTGGTCGACGATGCGCACCACGTCGAACATGATGCGGTTCAATTCGAAATCCTTCGGCGTGTAGACCGCGGCAACGCCGGATTTTTCCAGCGCGGCGGCGTCTTCGGGCGGGATGATGCCGCCGACCACCAGCGGCATCGTCATGCCGGCTTCCTTCATGCGCGCGACCACATCCTGCACTAGCGGCAGGTGGCTGCCCGACAGCACCGACAGCCCGATAACATGAGCTTTTTCCTCGCGCGCGGCGTCGACGATTTCTTCCGGTGTCAGGCGGATGCCCTCGTAGACCACCAGCATGCCGGCGTCGCGCGCGCGCACCGCGATCTGCTCGGCGCCATTCGAATGGCCGTCGAGCCCGGGTTTGCCGACCAGGAAGGTCAATCGCCGGCCGAGTTTGCGCGATACGCGATCGACGTCGGCGCGGATATCGTCGAGCCCTTCGACGTCGTTGCGCATGGCGCGGCCGACGCCGGTCGGCGCACGGTATTCGCCGAAGCTCTCGCGCAGCGTCCAGCCCCATTCGCCGGTGGTGACGCCGGCTTTGGCGCAGGCGATCGATGGCGGCATGATGTTGCTGCCCGTGGTCGCCGCGCGCTTGAGCTCGGCCAGCGCAGCCTTCACGGCGGCATTGTCGCGCTGCGCGCGCCAGGCCTTGCAGCCGCTCGAGCTGGTCCTGCTCGGCGCCTTTTCCGACACCGTCATGATCGAGTCGATGCCGCCGGTCAGCGGCGAGGGTTCGGTTTCGAGGTATTTGTTGACGCCGACCACGACCTGTTCGCCGCGCTCGATCGCTTCCAGCCGCGCGGTGTTCGATTCGACCAGTTGCTGCTTCATGTAGCCCGACTCGACCGCCGCCACCGCGCCGCCCATCTCGTCGATCCGCTCGAGTTCTTCCTTGGCCTCGGCCTTGAGCGCGTCCACCTTGCGCTCGATCTCGGCCGAGCCGTCGAAGATGTCGCCATAGTCGAGCAGGTCGGTTTCGTAGGCGAGGATCTGCTGCATGCGCAGCGACCATTGCTGATCCCACGGCCGCGGCAGGCCGAGCGCCTCGTTCCAGGCCGGCAATTGCACGGCGCGGGCGCGTGCGTTCTTCGACAGCGTCACCGCCAGCATCTCGATGAGGATGCGCGCGACGTTGTTTTCGGGCTGCGGCTCGGTCAGGCCGAGCGAGTTCACCTGCACGCCGTAGCGGAACAGCCGCTGCTTGGCGTCGGTGATGCCGTAGCGGTCGCGCGTGATCTCGTCCCACAATTCGACGAAGGCGCGCATCTTGCACATCTCGGTGATGAAGCGCAGCCCCGCATTGACGAAGAACGAGATGCGTCCGACCACCTCGCCGAATTTCTCCTGGCTCACCTCGCCGGAATTCTTCACCGTGTCGAGCACCGCCACCGCGGTCGCCAGCGCGAAGGCCAATTCCTGCACCGGCGTCGCTCCCGCCTCCTGCAGGTGGTAGGAGCAGATGTTCATCGGATTCCACTTCGGCAGTTCGGTCGTGGTGAAGATCGCCACGTCCTTGATCAGCCGCAGCGACGGCTTCGGCGGGAACACGTAAGTGCCGCGCGAGAGATACTCCTTGATGATGTCGTTCTGGATGGTACCGGTGAGGCTGCGCGCGGCGCGCCCGGTCTCGTCGGCCACCGCGATATAGAGCGCCATCAGCCACGCCGCGGTGGCATTGATGGTCATCGAGGTGTTCATCGGTGCCGAGCGGGATGCCGGTGAACAGCGCACGCATGTCGCCGAGATGGCAGATCGGCACGCCGACCTTGCCGACCTCGCCCTTGGCCAGCACGTGGTCCGAATCGTAGCCGGTCTGGGTCGGCAGATCGAAGGCGACGGAGAGGCCGGTCTGTCCCTTGGCCAAGTTCTTGCGATAAAGCTCGTTGGAGGCCGCGGCGGTGGAATGGCCCGCGTAGGTCCGGAAAATCCACGGCTTGTCGCGTTGGGTTTTGTCGCGCATCGGCTCCGCCTGCGGGTTGCAGCGATACGGCTCAGCGCTTTGTTGCAATGCAACATAAGTTCGGCAAGCTATTCTTTGGGCTGTGCGAAAACCCCAGCCCGGTCGGCCACGACAGCCGCGTTACGGTTAACGAATTTCATACTCCGATTTGCATTACCTAATAACCGTCCATGGCACTCGTCGACAGGCCCTTATGCGGTTCGGTTTGAGCGCGTCCTCGGCGGCGACGGAAGCTTGAATGTTCAAGCTCGGCGCGCGATCGGTATTGCGCGGTTCAACTTGCGCATCGGCACCAAACTGGCGATCACCGTCGGCGCCGGCGTCGTGCTGGTCGTCGCCATGATCCTCAACCAGCAATTCGGCAACTCTTCGGTCGCACGCCAGGCCGAGCGCGGGCGCAGCGACCAGGCGGTGGCGACCGACCTCTTGCATGCCGGTGTCGCCTTGCAGCGCATGCAGATCGGCACGCGCGAAATCCGCCTGGCGATCTCCGAGCGCGAGGCCGAACGAGGCGCTCGCCGCGCTGCGCAAGGACGAAGGAACAAGGCCGTCAGCTATCCTGCAGGCGGCTTACGAGAACTGCGTCAACGAGGAGAACCGCGCGCGGCTGGAAAAGGTCATCGCCTTGGCCAAGGACTATGACGCGGCGGCGGAGAAGATGACAGCGGCGAAAAAAGCCTATGCCGAAATCACGAGCCTTTGGCGCAGGCGAGCAAGATCGGCGCCGAGATCGATGCGCTGATCGACAAGGCGACCTCGACCGCCGGCGAGCCAGGCGACGCAGCGCATGGCGGAAGCGACGGCGTACACCGACGAGGCGGGCCGCATCAACGTCGGCTTCGGATTCTTCGTCGTCGTCATCCTGGTTGGCGGCGCGGCTGCTTCGGCATCCTGTCGATCGGGCGGCCGATTCACACCATCGCCGGCGTCCTGTTGCAATTGGCGGACGGGCATCGCGACGTCGTTATTCCCTTTACCGAACGCGGCGACGAAGTCGGCGATGCCGCGCGCGCGGCGCGTACCTTCCGCGACAATCTTGTGCGCCTGGAAAAACTCGAAGCGGAGCGCAAGCAGGAGGCCGACCGCGCGGTGGCCGAGCGCAAGACGATGGTGCGCAGCGCTCGCCGACGAGTTCGAAAGCGCGGTCGGCAATATCGTCGGGGCCGTCTCGGCGGCCGCCGGCAACCTGGAAACGGCGGCGTCCACCTTGACCAAGAATGCCGAAGCGACGCAGCAGCTCTCCGCCGTGGTTGCCACCGCTTCCGAACAGGCTTCCGCCAACGTGCAGTCGGTCGCCTCGGCGACCGGCGAGATGGGCTCATCGATCGACGAGATTCGCCGGCAGGTGCAGGTCTCGACCACGATCGCCGCCGAAGCGGTGAAGCAGGCGGAAAAGACCGACGGCCGCATCAACGATCTGTCGCGGGCGGCCGGCCGCATCGGCGATGTGGTCAAGCTGATCACCACCATCGCCGCGCAGACCAATCTCTTGGCGCTCAACGCCACCATCGAGGCGGCGCGTGCCGGCGAGGCCGGCAAGGGCTTTGCCGTCGTCGCTGCGGAGGTGAAGATGCTGGCGACGCAGACGGCCAAAGCGACCGAGGACATCAAGACACAGATCGCCGGCATGCAGGACGCCACCAAGGAATCGGTGGCGGCGATCCAGGAGATCGGCGGCACCATCACCCGCATCTCGGAGATCGCCTCCTCGATCACCGCGTCGGTCGAAGCGCAGGGCGCGGCGACGCAGGAGATCGCCAATAACGTCGCGCAGGCGGCGCAAGGCGCCGTGCAGGTCGCGACCAATATCGTCGACGTCAATCGCGGCGCCGACGAAACCGGCACCGCCTCGGCGCAGGTGCTGCTGGCGGCGCAATCGCTCTCCGGCGAGAGCCGCAAGCTGGAAGCGGAAGTGGCGAAATTCCTCAACACCGTCCGCGCCGCGTGATCGCGCCAGGACCGCGGGCCTAAGAGGCGTCCGCCACTGCCTGTCTCACGGCGTCGCCAGCAATTCGGGCCGAAATTCGAAGTGCATGGTATCGAAGTGGTACCACTTGCCGCCCCAGATGAAGCCGTGCTTTTCGAAGATCGTGACGATCTCCTGCGGCATGCGGTTGCGATAGAGGATGCGGCCGCCATGCGGCCGCCAGAACCAATAATCCGAAAAGGCGGTGTTGAGATCGATGGCGATACCGTAGCTGTGCGGGCTCGGCTGGCCGGTGTCCGCCACGGCGCGGCAATTGTAGGTTCCGGCGATCGGGTATGCGGCGCGTTTGATCTTGTCGGGCAGCGCGTCGATCTCCGCCGACACGGCGCGCAAATGCTCATCGACGTGGTTCACCGAAGTGACGCGGATTGGTTTGCCCCAGGTCTTGGGTAGCCAGGCGATGGAAACGAGGTGCGGCGACACCTCGCCCTTTCTGCAGTCGCCATACATCTTGGCGAAGAAGGCGGCGTTGCGGAACCGGCCCGGATCGACATCGACGGCCGGCGGCTTGTTCGCAGCGGGCCGCGCGGGTAAGGGATGCGCAACTGATCGGCGATGGACGCGTGCCGGAGGCATTCGCGCGAACGGTCTTGCTGTCGCTGCCGTCGGACGACCGGCATCGACCGTGCCGTCGCGCCAGCGCAGCGTTTTGCCGTCATGTCCGGCGAGCGCGTCCGGGTAGGCGGCGACCAGCCGGTCGAGCGCCAAGCCTGATCGTTCTGCGCCAAAGCGGCGTCGCGCCCGCGAGCAACGCCAGCGCGACGGCGAAGCCGAGCTTCGTCACAAGGCGCCGGCGCGCTCAAGCGTGCGCCGGCCAGTGCCGCTCGCGGAACCAGGTCCGGTACTTCGTCATCTTGGCGCGCTGCGCCGCCGGCGCATGCCGCTTGCACGTCGAGGCCTCGTCGCTCTTGTCCGGCGCGGCCCAGCGCAGCTCGACGCAGTCGTTCGGGTTGTACGACATCTCGAGACGCCACCGAGCGATCGACGACGTCCTTGAGCGACAGCGTCCACTGCGAGCCGTCGCTGCGCGTATAGGTGAACTTGCGCGCCGCAAGTTCCGACGCGAGCACGCTCTGCAATTCGGCCTTCACGTCGGCGACGCTCTTGTCCTTCGGCATCGCGTAGCGGTCGGGCCGCCGCGCCACGCGATCCGGATAGCCGCGCACCACGTCGATCGCGATCAGCAGACGGAAATCGCGCGCCGGCGTGGAGAAATCTTCCCACGGGCCGCTGGTCTCGAAGATCGCCGGGCCGTCCGGCATGGCCGGCCTCGCCTTTCCCGCTGTTCTGGAACTTGCGTCCGTTTTCGACCGCGGTGACGCGCGTCTTGACTTGCTCTTGCGAGCGCGGTGATCGCCTCCTTCATCGCCCGCATGGGGTCGAGCGGCGCCGGCGACATCACCTCGTCCATGCGGTCGTAAAAGTCTTCGACCCCGAGCTTCGACTGTTCGAGCGAGAAATCGCCGTACTGCGGATTCTTGGCGATTTCGGCATTGGTCAGCCGCCGCAAGTCGCCTTTCTCGCTGCGCACGATCGGCCGGAAGCGCTTGAAGCCGGGGCTGCCGAGCGTGGGATCGTGCACGAACAGGAAATTGCCGCGCCAGAAGCGCTTGCGCGTGACCGACCCGTCGGGCTCAGCGTCGACGGCGAGGAAGACGCCCGCCGCGCCGTCGGCCTGCGGCACGCGCCGCACCAGCATCAGCACGTGGCCGTATGGATCGGCGTAGATCGTGCCCGGGCGCAACGCGCCTTGCGTCAGCGGCACGGTATAGAAATCGTTGTTGTCGTCGGTTGCCAGCGTGCGCACGGCTCCGGACTGAACGGCGTCGCCAACCACCGGCAGATAGCGCGCGAACGACGCCGCCAGATCCGCCTTGCTTCGCCGCCGCCGCATTCACAATGCTGAACCACTGCGAGCAGGTCGGCGGCTTGCCGCGCGAGCACCGCGAATAGCCGAACGGCAGGCCCACCTTGAAGGCGAAATAGGCGCGCAGATAGTACACCATGTCGGTGCAGTCGGGCTTGAGCGCCATCGGGATTTCGTCTTCGCCGAGGCCGAGAGAGTTGAACAGCATGTTGCGCGATTTGTCGCGCAACACGTTATAGAGCGCCGGCCACGACGGCTCCTTGTCGAGCGGGGCGTCGAACAGCTTCTCGATCCACGCGGAAAACAGGTTTTCCGTCGCGCGATTCCACGACGCGCGCAGCGGCCAAAGCGTCCCCGGCGTCGCGCCCGGCGGCGCGGGCTTGACGTCGCTCACGGCGATGTCGCGCGTGATCTTGGCGCACTCGCCCGTGGCGTCGTTGCGCGTCAGCGTCGCGTGCCAGGTTCCCGCGGCCGGCGCAGCGACCTCGGCGAACCAGACGTAAGGCGGCCCGTCGAGCCGGTCATGCGATTTGGCGGCGACGCTGCCATCGGGCGCGATCAGCGACAACTCGCCGTCGAGGGCTTCTCGGTGGCGAAGATGACCCGCAAAGGCGCGCCCTTCCACGGCGCCAGCGGCGAGGGCAGGACCGCGAGCCCGACCGCGTCTTCGCAGGTTTCGGCTCGCGCGCCCACTGTCGATAAAAGGACGGCGAAAAATGCGCCTGTCATCAGCGACAGCGCTGTCACAGCAGCAGTAGACCGGCGTGCTCGAAACAATTGAGCCCCCATCCTGAAGCGCTCCCTTGGCCGCAACGACACAATATCGCGAACGGTTGGGGTGAATTATAGCAAAATCCATCGCCAGGCGAATGCGATGGCGACGACATCAGCCTGGAACTCACCGCAAAAGCCGACGTGCTGGCCGGCAGTTTAAGGCAGGCCGCCGAGAGAATGCGATGTTCGCGGTGAGAGTTGGAAGGGCCGAAGCCCTCGCCGGAATGACAAATCGTCCGCGCGAAGGGCGAGCCTCGCCCTTCGCGCGCGCTGACGCAGCATCTTAGAGTTGCTAGCGTTTGATCAGCCGGATGAGGAACAAGAGGATGCAGGCGCCGACGACCGCGCTGACGATCGCGGTCAGCCACCAAGGTCCGAGCACCGGCAAGTGCAGCATGGCCCACAGCCAGCCGCCGATGAAGGCGCCGATCATGCCGATGACGATGTCGCCGATCAGGCCGAAGCCGCCGCCCATGATCTTGCCGGCGAGCCAGCCGGCGACCAGGCCGATGAGCAGAATGACGATAATGCTGTTCGTTGCCCACATCATGACGGCGTTCTCCCCTGGGTGCGATATCGCGGACCTTCGCGCACGGCGCAATTGCCGGCAGCGGGCCGCGGCCCCGGCATATTCAACATGAAAGCCGCAGGCACGTCGATGGGGGAGAAGCGGCTTGTCCGCCGCTCAGGCGGCAGCTTGTGCGCTGCGGCGGAGTCGACGGCCACGCGCGGCGCGCGATCAGCGCCGCCGCCACCAGCACCGCGGCAAAGCCGACCGGCGCTTTCACCAACGGGAAGATCAGCACCAGCAGGCAGGCGAGAGCGATGCCGGCGGGTTCGTGCGGCAGGTAACCGCGCGTGCGGCCGAGCCGCCACAGGAAGGCGAGCGGCACCGCCAGTACCACGAGATCGTAGATGTAGAGATAAGGTGTCGCCAGCAGCGCGCCGGTCGCAAGCGCCGCCGCCTTGAGCTCGTAGTCGACATGGCTGCGCCACAGTGCGGCCACGGCCGCGGCAACGCCGAGCGCGAGCGCGGCCTGCACACTCCACGCCAGCGGCTCGGAGCCGCCGAGCGTGCGCACCAGGCCGAACGCGGTCTGCAGTTTGGCGAAGTCGGCCCAGCCGTCGGCGAGGAAGGCCTGCGAGGTGTGGCCGATATTGCCGAAGAAGGCGTGCCAGGTTTCCGTGCCGAACGCGGCCCACGACGCGAGCGCCATCAGCGCGGCGACGATGCCGGCGGTGACGAAGACGCGCCAATGCCCGCTCGCCGCCAGCGCGATGGGGAACAGCAGGCCGAGATGCGGCTTGTAGGTCAGCAGTCCGAGCAGTACGCCGGCGAGGATCGGCCGCTCGGTGAGCATGCAGCAGCGTGCCGCCCAAGAGCGCCGCGCTGAGGAAGCCGTTTTGCCCGGCGATGACGTTGGCGAGCACGGCCGGAAAGGCCGCGGCGAGCAGATATCCCGCGCGCTCGCCGATGATACTACGCAGGCAGAACATGTAGGCGCAAAAGGTCGAGAACAAGAAGATCGTCTGCGCCGGAACGTAGGGGATCTTGGCAAGCAGTGCGGCGACCGGCAGGTAAGTCGGCGGATAATGCCAGCCGAAATAGCCGTCGAACGGATGGCCGAGCGCGACGACTTCCATCGCCTTGTGCGTCGGCCAGTCGTAGACCGCCGCCGGATTTCCCTGCAAAACCAAATGCCCGGCGGCCCAGACGTCGACGAAATCGGTCGGCACCGCCGGTCGCGCCGGTCAGCCAAGAGCCCTGCACGCTAGGAGGCGATCGACATAGACCAGCTGCCCGACAATCAGCGCAAAGCCGATCAACTCGACCGGACTTGCTGAGCGTCGCGCCGCGCGCCGGAGAAATTTCATAAACGGCCATGCGCAGCTTCGCACTGCGATTATGCGAAGCTAGGCGCGGCCGCTTGAGGAACCCTTAAACGCCAACGACACGACGATTTCTGGGCGCGAAACGAAATGTTGCATTGCAACATAAATTGCGTCAAACTGTTGTGAGCTGTGGGGAGGAGATGCCGATGTCGGCCGTGGCAAAGATGAAGAGCGTCGCTCCGCTCAAGGATCTCTATGACATCGGCAAAATTCCGCCCCTCGGTCATGTCCCCGAGAAGATGCACGCCTGGGTGATCCGCAAGGAACGCCACGGCCCGCCGGACAAATCGTTCCAGCTCGAAGTGGTGCCGACCTGGACGATCGGCGAAGACGAAGTGCTGCTGCTGGTGATGGCCGGCGGCGTCAATTACAACGGCATCTGGGCCGGCCTCGGCCAGCCGGTGTCCACCCTCGACTTGCACAAGCATCCGTTCCACATCGCCGGCTCCGACGCCTCGGGCATCGTCTGGGCGGTCGGCAGCAAGGTCCATCGCTGGAAGGTCGGCGACGAAGTCATCGTCCACTGCAATCAGGACGACGGCGACGACGAGGACTGCAACGGCGGCGATCCGCTGCTGTCGCCGTCGCAGCGCATCTGGGGCTACGAGACGCCGGACGGCTCGTTCGCGCAATTCTGCCGCGTGCAGTCGCGCCAGCTGATGCACAAGCCGATGCACCTGACCTGGGAGGAGGCGGCCTGCTACACGCTGACGCTCGCCACCGCCTATCGCATGCTGTTCGGCCATGCGCCGCATACGCTCAAGCCCGGCGACAACGTGCTGGTGTGGGGCGCCTCCGGCGGTCTCGGCGTGTTCGGCGTGCAATTGGTGGCGGCCTCCGGCGCCAACGCGATCGCCGTCGTCTCCGACGAATTGAAGGCGGAATACGTCTTCAATCTCGGCGCCAAGGGCGTGATCAACCGCAAGGAATTCAAGTGCTGGGGCCAGATGCCGGCGGTCAACACCGACGAGTACGCCGCCTGGACCAAGGAAGCGCGCCGCTTCGGCAAGGCGATCTGGGACATCACCGGCAAGCGCGACGTCGATATCGTGTTCGAGCATCCGGGCGAGGCGACCTTCCCGGTGTCCTGCCTGGTGGTGAAGCGCGGCGGCATGGTCGTGTTCTGCGCCGGCACCACCGGCTACAACCTCACCTTCGACGCGCGCTATGTCTGGATGCGGCAGAAGCGCATCCAGGGCTCGCACTTCGCGCATCTGAAGCAGGCCAGTCCGCCAACCGCTTCGTCATCGAGCAGCGCATCGACCCCTGCATGAGCGAGGTGTTCACCTGGGAGAATATCCCGCTCGCGCACATGAAGATGTGGAAGAACCAGCATCCGCCCGGCAACATGGCGGTGCTGGTCAACGCGCCGCGCCAGGGCTGAAAACGCTTCGAGGACGTGCAGGAAGCGGCGGGCGCGTAGCGGCGCAAAGCAGATCTGCTTAGGCGGCGGCTTTCTTCGCGCGCGCCTGCGCGATCACCGAATTCAATTCGCCGCCGAAGATGAAGATCGACGCGCAGACATAGAGAAACACCAGCGCGATCATCGCCGAGGCGAGCCCCGCGTACATCGACACATAGGCGAAGGTGTAATAGGCGAGGTAGCGGCCGAAGGCGGCGCCGCCGATCAGCCAGAGCACTATGCGTCGCGACGATCCCGGGCGCGATCTCGGCGAACGCGCGCCGGCCGGCCGGCAGCCAGCGGTGCACGATCACCAGCGCGATCACCAGCACCACCGCCGCCACGGCGTAGCGCGCGAAGGTGATGAGTGCCGCCGAACGGCTCCAGCGTCGGCACGTAGAGCAGCAGCTTGCCCCAAATCAGCGGCGCCAGCACCACCAGGAACGAGAACGCCAGGATCGCGACCGCGCCGACCAGCACGTAGCCGATCGACTCCAGCCGCAGCAGCCACCACTGCCGCGGCTCGACCGTGTCGTAGGCGCGGTTCAAGCCGACGCGCAGGCTTTCGACGCCGCTGGAGGCGAAATAGAGCGCGAGCGAGGATGCCGAAGGTCAGCACGTCGCCGCGCGTGTCGGTCAGCACGCCGGCGACGTCGAGCGCGATCGGGCCGGCGACTTCCTTGGGCCAGGCTTCCAGCAGGATATGCGCGGCCTCGTCGGCCAGTTCCTTCGAGCCGAAGAAAAAGCCGGCCAGCGCCGTGACCACGATCAGGAACGGAAACAGCGCCATCAGCGACGACAGCGCGATATGGCTCGCGATCGCCCAGCCGTCGTCGGCGAGAAAATGCCGGAACGCGTCGAGCACGATTCGCAGCGATAGTTTGAGAATGCGCAAGACGCGTGCCTCGCACGATCCGGTCTCTTGAGATCGACTATCGTGGAGCGCTTTGCAAGGGTGCAAGTCCGCTGGCGGTCGCCAAACTGTCGGCCCCGCGAAGGCGGACCCAGCACCCGGTCTTCCGCATCGTGAGTACTGTGATTACTGGATCCCGCCTCGCGGGCATGACGGCAATTGGCGGAGGGTACCCTACGCCGCCTGCACGTTGGCGAGGAATTGCCGCACTTCGGCTTCGAGGTTCTCGGCCTCGACCGCGACCGCGTCGGCCAGGCCCTTGACGTCGGCGGCGGTCGCGCGGGCGTCGGTGGTGACGCCGGCGACCTTGCTCATCGCCTCGGCGCCGCTGCGCGCCTCGCCGGAGGCGCGGCTGACGCCCTCGGCGATCGAGGCGACCGCGGAGTTCTGCTGATCGACGGTGGCCGCCACCATGGTGGCGATTGCCGACATTTCCTGGATGATGGTGTTGACCTGTTCGATCGCGCGCGCCGCGTCGGCGGCGGCCGACTGGATCGAGCCGATCTGCTCGGCGATCTCCTCGGTCGCCTTCGCGGTCTGCCCGGCGAGCGATTTCACTTCCGAGGCGACCACCGCAAAGCCGCGGCCGGATTCGCCGGCGCGCGCCGCCTCGATGGTGGCGTTGAGCGCCAGCAGGTTGGTCTGCCCGGCGATCGCCTGGATCAGGCCGACGACCTCGCCGATGCGGGTGGCGGCGCCGCCCAGCTCCGACATGGTGGTGACGGTGCGCTGCGCTTCCGAGACCGCGCGCCCGGCGACGTCGGTGGATTTCGCGGCCTGCGAGGCGATCTCGCCGATCGAGGCGGCCAGTTCCTCGACCGAGCCGGCAGCCGTGGTGACGTTGTCGGAGGCCGCGGCGACGCGCTGCTCCGCGGTGCGCGCCTCGCTGCGACATGGTGTCGGCGGACTTGTTGAGGTCGGTCGAGCTCATTTCGAGCTTCATCGACGCCGCGCGCAGTTTGGTCAGCGCGCTTTCAACCGAATGCTTGAATTGCGCGATGGTGAGGCGCGATCTCGTCGTTGCGCTGCGCCTGCGTCTTGGTCGCGTCGGCCTGGATGGCTGGCGAGCTTTTCGCGTTCGATCATGGTGTCGCGGAAGACGATGACGGCGCGCGCCATCTCGCCGATCTCGTCGCGCGCGCGGGTGGCCGGAATGCGGGCGCCGGTATCGCCGGCGGCGAGCTGCTTCATCACGCCGGACAGGCCGTTGAGCGGGCGGGTGATGCTGCGTCCGATCAGCCAACTGAAACCGAGGCCGAACGCGACCATGGCGATGCCGACCGCGATGATGCCGGTGCGGGTATGCGGCCTGCGACGCGGTCAGGCCGGCGGATGCCTCGTCCGCGCGCTCGCGTCGCCCGCTCGATGATGTCGTCGGCGCGCGGCAGCATGTTCTGGCTGTCGATGTCGATCACCGCGCGCAGCGGCTGCACGCGGTCGTAGCCGTCGATCCATTTCGCGAACGTGTCGGCATAGGTTTTCACCTCGTGCTCGAGCGCGTCCTTCATTTCCGGCGTGCCGTCGATCAGGGCGAAGGTGTCGGTGAATTTCTTGTAGGCGACGAAGAATTGCTGTTTGGTCAGATCGCTTTGCGTCAGCCGGTATTCGGCTTCCAGTTCGCGCATCAGCATCAGCGTCATCATCAATTTGCTGGCGTCGGCCTCGGCCACCCAGGTCATGTTCTCATTGATGATGCGCTCGACCGCGTTGCCGGCGTTCGCGCAGGTCCTTGCGTAAGTCCCGAGGTTTCGTCGAAGCCGAGGATCCTCTGGTCGCGCACCAGGTCGGTGAAGGTATTGCGCAGTCCCGTGATGTCCTTGCGCAGGCCCTCGATGTTTTCGGCGTGGCTGCGGTCGATCGAGGCGGCGATGGTGTCGAGGCTCTCCACCGCGCGCGCATGCGCTTGCGTCGAAACTCACCACCAGATTGTCGCTCGGATTAGCGCTGAAGTCCTTGACGATGATCCGCACCGCCGCGATCGCGCTTTTGAAGTCGCGGCTGGCGTCGGCGAGCGTGGCGGATTGCTTGAAGGTGTCGAAGGCGGCGCCGACGTCGCGTTCGCCGGAGATATAGGTGAGGCCGTTGGTCACGAAGCCGAGCACCGGGATCAGCGCCAGTACGATGATGCGGGTGCGCACCGAGATCGATGTCAGCATGCCGCTCAGCCGGGTGAAGCGGAATCGCGAGGTTTCTGAGGCGCATGGACCGGTCCGGGGCTCGCCGATGGCAGGGGCACCGTATGTGTGTATTCGCCGTGATCAAAGCCTGAAATGGTTAATTTTGTAGCAATTTCGGTAACCGCTATGCGCCGGCCCAGGCGACGAAAAACCCGGCAATTCCGCGCCTACTTTGCTTTTGTGCACTGCACGCGTAGAGTCTTACGCGTCGCCGGCACCACCGTCTTTTGCCTGAGGATTTCATGCCCGTCGCCGCCACCCGCCCCTCCGCCGAACTCGATCTGGTCGAGCTGAGCCGGCAGGCGACCGCCGCGCTCGATGCCTTGCTCGCCGACGCCGTGGCCAAGGTGCGCGAGCGGGTGATCGTCGCCGGCAAGGCGGACAGCCCGCCTGTTCGACCGCGAGCAGCGCGCCACCCACGGGCTGTCCTGGCTCGCCACCTATGTGGAAGCCGTGCGCCAGCTCGCCGCCTATACCGAGCGCATGACCGAGGCCGGCACGCTTCGGCGAGATCGAGGAATTGCTGGTGCGCATCGCGCTCGGCGAATATCTGGCCCAGATCGTCGGCGGCATTCCGATGAGCCAGGGCGAGCTGGTGCGGCCGAGCCGACCTTGGCCTGTCGGCCGCGCAGGTGGCCGCGCGCATCAAGGGCGACGTCGAAGGGCTGATCGCCAACGGCAATACCGCGGAGCGGCGCGCCCGCCTGGTCGAGCTGATGCGCGCGAGCCACAACGCCACGGTCGGCGCCTGCGGCCTCGACGACACGCTGGAATCGATCCGCGAGGAAATGCGCAAATTCGCCGACAGCGAAGTGGTCGGCGCACGCCCAAGGCTGGCACCGCACCAACAGCTACATCCCGCTCGAAATCATCAGCCACATGTCCGAGCTCGGCGTGTTCGGGCTGACCATCCCGGAGAGTTTCGGCGGCATGGGGCTCGGCAAGGAATCCATGTGCGTGGTGTCGGAGGAATTGTCGCGCGGCTATATCGGCGTCGGGTCGCTCGGCACGCGCTCGGAGATCGCCGCCGAGCTCATTCTCGGCGGCGGCACCGAGGAGCAGAAGGCGAAATGGCTGCCGAAGATCGCCTCGGGCGAAATCCTGCCGACGGCGGTGTTCACCGAGCCGAACACCGGCTCCGATCTCGCCTCGCTGAAGACGCGCGCGGTGCGCGAAGGCGACGTCTACAAGGTCTACGGCAACAAGACCTGGATCACCCATCCGGTGCGCGCCGACCTGATGACGCTTCTGGTGCGTACCAATCCCAACGAGAAGGGCCATCGCGGCCTGTCCATGCTGCTCGCCGAGAAGCCGCGCGGCGACGACGGCAATCCGTTTCCCGCGCCGGGCATGAGCGGCACCGAGATCGAGGTGCTCGGCTATCGCGGCATGAAGGAATACGAGATCGCCTTCGACGGGTTCGAGGTGAAAGCGGAAAATCTGCTCGGCGGCGTCGAGGGACTGGGCTTCAAGCAGCTGATGCAGACCTTCGAATCGGCGCGCATCCAGACCGCGGCGCGCGCCATCGGCGTGGCGCAGGCGGCGATGGAGCTGGCGCTTGACTATGCGCAGAACCGCGTGCAGTTCGGCGTGCCGATCGTCAGCTTCCCGCGCGTTGCCGACAAGCTCGCCATGATGGCGGCGGAAATCATGATCGCCCGCCAGCTCACCTATTTCGCGGCGCGCGAAAAGGATTCCGGCCGCCGCTGCGACCTGGAGGCCGGCATGGCCAAGCTGCTCGCCGCGCGCATCGCCTGGGCCAATGCCGACAATGCGGTGCAGATCCACGGCGGTAACGGCTTCGCGCTGGAATTCCCGGTGTCGCGCATCCTGTGCGACGCCCGCATCCTGAACATCTTCGAGGGTGCCGCCGAAATCCAGGCCCAGGTCATCGCCCGCCGGCTGCTGGACGGCACCAATTAACGCCCATTTAGCAACGAAATCGGTGTTGCGGCGTTTGATCCAAAGCAACGCGCGCGGGCGGCGCCTGGTCTAGGCTTGCGTTCTGTTCAGGAGGTCCGCATGACCGATTTATTGATCCACCGAGACGAATGGGTTGTCGTTTGCGACGGCGCCAAGGCGCTGGTGCTGCAGAATAGCGGCGACGCCAAGTTTCCCAATCTGAAGACGATCGAGGTCTATCGAGCAGAACGACCTGCCGACCCACGAGCTCGGCGCCGACAAGCGCCGGCCGCGCCCACAGCTCGGCCGGCCATGGCAGCCGCGTCGCGTCGACGCAAACCGACTGGCACGACCAGGCGGAGCAGACCTTCCTCACGCAACTTGCGCAGCAGCTCGATGCCGCGGTCGCCGCCGGCAAGGCAAAGTCGATCATCATGGTGGCGCTCGCCGCGCGCGCTCGGCATGATCCGTCCGGCCTATTCGCACGCGCTGCGCGCCGCGCTACGCGCCGAGGTGCACAAGGACCTCGTCAAGCTGCCGATCCACGAGATCGAGAAGCATCTGACCGCCGCCTGAGCCGGTCCGGACCGTCTCCGATTAGGGCTGGCCCGCCGCAATTGCGATGCTATGGTCGCCGCGATTTCCGGTCTCGAGAGCGGCGGATGAGCGGATTTTGCAGTCTGGGCGTGCGCGGCGTCGTCGCGTCGGTGCTGGTCGTGATGCGCGGCGACGCGCGCTGGCGATTGCGCAGACGCCTAATCCGCCGCGCCTGCGCCCGCGCAGCCGCCGAACACGATCGAAAGCCCGATGGCGGTGCCCGGATTCTGGGATCCGCGCCGGCGGCCGGAACGGCCGGACCTGTCGCGCATCAGCATCATCCGCTTCCTCACCGAAACCGATTATCCGCCGTTCGATTATGCCGGGCCGGACGGCACGCCCGCCGGCTTCAACGTCGATCTGGCGCGGATGATCTGCGAGGAGATCAAGGTCGCCTGCACCGTGCAGATGCGGCGCTTCGATACGCTGGTCGCCTCGTTGAACAACAACAGCGGCGACGCGGTGATCGCCTCCATCGCCGAGACGCCGCAGACGCGCCAACAGGTCGACTTCAGCGATCCTTATTATCGTACGCCGGCGCGCTTCGTCGCGCGGCGCGACTATCCGAGCGACGACGTGCGCCCGGAAGCGCTCGAGGGCAAGAAGATCGCGGTGGTCGCCGGCACCGCGCACGAAGCTTATCTCAAGGCCCTGTTCACCGAAGCCGAGCTCAAGCCCTATCCGAAGTTCGGACGCGGCGCGTTTTGCGCTGAGGCAGGGCGACGTCGATCTGCTGTTCGGCGACGGCATTTCGCTCGCCTTCTGGCTCAACGGCACCGATTCCGGCAACTGCTGCGAATTCCGCGGCGGGCCCTACACCGAGAGCCGCTATTTCGGCGAGGGCGTCGGCATCGCGGTCAAGCGCGGCAACGAAGTGCTGCGGCAGGCCTTCAACTGGGCGCTGTTCCGGCTGTGGGAGAAGGGGCGCTTCACCGATCTGTGGCTGCGCTATTTCCCGATCAGCCCGTTTTGAATCGAACATTTGACGTCTGGGCGCTGGATTCCTAGTGTCCGCGCCCGGAGACCATGATGTCCGTGACCGAAACCGCCGAAAGCTTTGCGCGACGCCGCCGAGCGCTCGAACGCCTGGCCGTTCGAGGAGGCGCGCAAGATCGTCTACCGGCTGAAGAAGCATCCCAAGGACGAGGTGATCTTCGAGACCGGCTACGGCCCGTCCGGGCTGCCGCATATCGGCACCTTCGGCGAGGTCGCGCGCACCACCATGGTGCGCCACGCCTTCCGCGTCCTGACCGATGACAAGATCAAGACGCGGCTGATCGCCTTCTCCGACGATATGGACGGCCTGCGCAAAGTGCCGGACAACGTGCCGAACAAGGAAATGCTGGAGCGGCATCTCGGCAAGCCGCTGACCAAGGTGCCGGATCCGTTCGGTACCCATCCGAGCTTCGGCGCGCACAACAACGCGCGGCTGCGCGCCTTCCTCGATCATTTCGGCTTCGACTACGAATTCATGTCGTCGACCGAGTGCTACACCTCAGGCCGCTTCGACGCCGCGCTGATGAAGGTGCTGGAGCGTTTCGACAGGTGATGGCGATCATGCTGCCCGTCTTGCGCGAGGAGCGGGCGCAGACTTATTCGCCATTTCTGCCGATCGATCCGCGCACCGGCATCGTGCTGCAGGTGCCGGTGATCGCGCACGACGCCCAGCCGGCACCATCACCTACGAAGAGCCGGAGACGCAAGAGCGGTTCACGGTCGCCCGTCACCGGCGGGCGCTGCAAGCTGCAATGGAAGCCGGACTGGGCGATGCGCTGGGTCGCGCTCGGCGTCGACTACGAGATGGCCGGCAAGGACCTGATCGACTCGGTCAAGCTGTCGGGCGAGATCTGCCGCGCGCTCGGCGGGGCGCCGCCGGAGGGCTTCAATTACGAGCTCTTCCTCGACGAGAACGGCCAGAAGATTTCCAAGTCGAAAGGCAACGGGCTGACCATCGACGAATGGCTGCGCTACGCCTCGCCGGAAAGCCTGTCGCTGTTCATGTATCGCGAGCCGAAAGCGGCCAAGCGGCTTTATTTCGACGTCATCCCGCGCACCGTCGACGAGTACCAGCAGTTTCTCGACGCCTATCCGCGGCAGGAGCATGCGCCAGCGGCTGCAGAACCCGGTCTGGCACATCCATTCCGGCAAACCGCCGACAGATCGAGATGCCGGTGACCTTCTCCATGCTGCTGACGCTGGTGTCGTCGTCGAACGCGGAAAACGCCGAGACGCTGTGGGGCTTCATCGGCCGCTACCGGCCCGGCGTGACGCCGCAGACGCATCCGAAGCTCAACGCGCAAGTCGAATACGCCATCCACTATTTCCGTGACTTCGTGCAGCCGGCGCAAGAAATTCCGCGAGCCGAACGAGGTCGAGCGCAAGGCGCTAACCGATCTGCGCGACGCGCTGTCGAATTTGCCGGCGGATGCTACGGCCGAGGAAATCCAGGACGTGGTCTACGAGGTCGGCCGGCGCGAGCCGTTCCTCGATCAGAAGAAGAAGGCCAAGGACGGCAAGCCGGGCGTCTCGCTCGACTGGTTCAACATGCTCTACCAGGTGCTGCTCGGCCAGGAGAAAGGCCCGCGCTTCGGCTCCTTCGTCGCGGTCTACGGCCTGCAGAATACCGTCGACATGATCGACGGCGCGCTGGCGAGGAGTGCGTAGCCCTTTGCCGTCATGCCTGAGGCTTGTGCGCGAAGCGAGCCTCGCTAAGGAGAAGGCCTGTGCCGTCGCCCTTCGAGCGGCCGCGCGCGCGCGGCCAGCCCAGGGTGACGGAGAGGAATTACGAAAACGTCTGTACCTTGCCGTCGAGCGCCATCAGGCCGAGCTCGACCTGCAGGCTCGGGCTGCTTTTCGCCGACCTGCTTTTTGAATTCCATCAGCGCCGCCTTGTGCGTCTCGGTTTCGATCTGTGCGTTCGCGACTTTGTCTGCGCCATAGGCGATTTTCGCCGCGCCACAGTCGCGGTGGTTCATCGCGATCACCTTCGGGATGTGGTGTAGCTGAATCGACGCCGCGAGATTGTCCCAGAACGCCACCGCCCAGGTCTTGAAGGCGGGCGCGACCACGCCGATCGAGGCGCCGGCGAAGGTGAATTGGCTGTACTTGCCGACCATGTGGCGGCCTTCCATGTATTTGATGGTCGGCTCGGGAAAGCGCGGGTCGATGCAGGTCAGCAGCATCGCTTCGTAATTTCCTTCCGCGCCGAACGCGAGCGAGGGAAACGCCGCCAGCATCCCGGCGCCGGCCGTCAGATGCAGAAAACGCCGCCGGTCGAAACGCGCCCGCAGCAAGTCGCCGCAGCACGCGCACGCCGACGGATGAACGATGGTCTGTTGAGTCATGGACGCCCCTGGTGGAAAAACCGGGGCGATCCTATCCGCGGCGCAAAACGCCGCCAGAATTATTCGCGCTGATATTTTGGGGCTACTGGCTCGCCCACACGATGCGCGCCACCCAAACCACCTCAGACATCGGCAGCGTGCGGTCGCGGTGCTCGGCGTTGAGCGATTTGAGTTCGAGGTGCTTGGAGTTCTTGCGCTTGAGCTCCTTGACCATCACCTCGCCGTCCTTGGTCTTTACCACCACGCGGTCGCCTTTGCGCACGGGCGCTGCCGGCGACACCACGATGACGTCGCCGTCGCGATAGGCCGGCTTCATCGAGTCGCCGGAGATTTCCAGCGCATAGGCGTGCTCGTCGGTGACGGACGGGAAGGCGATCTCCTCCCAGCCTTTGCCGACCGGGAAGCCGCCGTCGTCGAAATAGCCGCCGGCGCCGGCTTCGGCGAAGCCGATCAGCGGCACATTGGAAATCGCCACCTTGCCGCTGTCGGTGATCAGGGTGACGAAAGTGTCGACCTTGGTGCCGGTGGCGGCCAGCGCCTTGGCCACCGATTCGGTCGACGGCCAGCGCGGCCGGCCTTCCGGCGTGACGCGCTTGGATTTGTTGAAGGTGGTCGGGTCGAGGCCCGCCTTCTTGGCGAGACCGGACGCCGTCAGCTTGGCGCGGGCGGCCAGCCGGTCGATGGCCGTCCAGATCTGGTTATGTGTCAGCGACATGCGTGGCGAGCCCGTCTAAGATTGAAGTCCAATATATAGGAATTATAGCCTTGAGTCGCCCCCCTCCCGCAACACTTTCCTTGCGACCTTGCCTTGAACTGGCCGCATCGGGGCCGATAGGGTCCAGTCCCATGCCTCCCCGGAGCCGTAAGCGGTGATCGGTTTCTTCGACCGGCTGTCCCGCCCGCTGATGCGGGCCCTCGACCCCGAGGACGCACATACCTTGGCGATCAAGGCCTTGCGCTATGTGCCGCTGCCGCGGCCGGCGGCCGACCCGCGCGAATTGGCCGTCCGCGCCTTCGGGCTGAATTTCCCCAATCCGGTTGGGCTCGCCGCCGGTTTCGACAAGAACGCCCAGGTGCCGGACGCGCTGCTGCGGCTCGGTTTCGGCTTTGTCGAGGTCGGTACGCTCACCCCGCTGCCGCAGGCCGGTAATCCGCGGCCGCGCCTGTTCCGGCTCGAATCGGACGAGGGCGTGATCAACCGCCTCGGCTTCAACAATGCGGGCGCCGCCGCGGCGCTCAAGCGGCTCGCCGCGCGGGCCGGGGAGGGCGGCATCGTCGGCGTCAATATCGGCGCCAACCGCGACAGCGCCGACCGCAGCGGCGATTATGCCAAGCTGGTCGAGACCTTCGCCGCCGTCGCCAGCTATCTCACCGTCAACGTCTCCTCGCCCAACACGCCCGGCCTGCGCGATCTGCAGCAGGCCAAGGCGCTCGACGATCTGCTCGCCCGCGTGCTCGACGCGCGCGAGCGGGTGCGCCGGCGCACCGGGCCGGTGCCGCTTCTGGTCAAGATCGCGCCCGACCTCACGCTGTCCGATCTCGACGACGCGGTCGGCATCGCGCGCAAGCACCGGCGTCGACGGCATGATCGTCGGCAACACCACGATCGCGCGGCCGAGCTCGCTGCGCGAGCGCGACAAAGCCGAAGAAGCGGGCGGGCTGTCCGGCCGGCCGCTGTTCAAGCTTGCGACCCGCATGCTGGCGGAGACCTTCGTGCGCGCCGAGGGCGCCTTTCCGCTGATCGGCGTCGGCGGCGTCGACTCCGGTCCGACCGCGATCGCCAAGATCAAGGCGGGCGCGAGCCTGGTGCAGCTTTACACCGGGCTCGTCTACCGCGGCATCGGCGTAGTGGCGGAGATCAAGGCGGACCTCGTCGCCGCGCTCAAGCGCGGCCACCGCAATTCGCTCGCCGCCATGGTCGGCGTCGGACGCGGCGGACATCACGGCGGAGAGTTGGCCGGGGTGATTTTTCCGGAGAAGACTATTTGCCGCGCGGCGCGTTGAGCAGGCGCATGATGATCCAGATCGGGATCACGATCACCGCGCCGAGCAGGAAATAGCGCCACAGCCAGCGCACCGCGTCCCAGCCCATGTTCCAGATCGAGCGGATCAGTCGCTCGATGCTGTGGATGATGTCGTATGGGTCGAGGCCGAGCGCCGCCAGCACCACGCCGACCAAGATCGACACCAGGACCAGCCGCACCGAGCACGGCCAGCGGCGAGCCGCCGAAAACTTTGGTCATGGTGCCGTTGCTCATCGCTTTGTCTCCTGGGGGTGGCTGGTCTTCGGTCATGATTTCAACCTAGCACGATTGCCGTGCGTGGCTTTCTTAGTTGAGCATGATCTTTTCTGAAAACCGGGTCCCACTTTTCGCGATCATGCTCTAGATATGCTTTAGAATCACCCAATGGAACCCGCAACCGCCATCGACCGAAGCGAGGCCGCGCCGCTTTTGCCGGAGCCGTTCGCGCGCTGGTTCGCCGGCCGCGGCTGGGCGCCGCGGCCGCACCAGCTCGAATTGCTGGCCAAGGCGCGGCTAGGGCGCTCGACGCTGCTGATCGCGCCGACCGGCGGCGGCAAGACGCTCGCCGGCTTTCTGCCGACGCTGGTCGAGCTTTATGACGCGGCCGGCGCGCCGGCTCCGGCTGGTTTCGACCGGGCGCGAAGTCCGCCGCAGCCAAAGCCTGCACACGCTTTACATCTCGCCGCTCAAGGCGCTGGCGGTGGACATCGCGCGCAACCTGGAAATCCCGGTGCGCGAGATGGGGCTCAACGTCCGGCTGGAAACCCGCACCGGCGATACGCCAGCCTCCAAAAGACAAAGGCAGCGCCGCTATCCACCCGACATCCTGCTCACGACGCCCGAGCAATTGGCCTTGCTGCTGGCGTCGGCCGACGCGCCCTATCTGTTCGGCACGCTGCGCCGCGTCGTGCTCGACGAATTGCATTCGCTGGTGGTCTCCAAGCGCGGCGATTTGCTGTCGCTCGGTCTGGCGCGATTATTTGCACTGGCGCCGCGACTCACCACCGTGGGCCTGTCGGCGACGGTGGCCGAGCCCGACGATCTCGCGCGCTTTCTGGTGCCGCAGCCGCCGGCGGGGACGGCGCGCGCCGATATCGTTGCTGGCGCAAGCCGGCGCGCAGCCGCAGGTGAGCATGCTCGACACGCAAGAGCATTTGCCCTGGGCCGGCCATTCGGCGCGCCACGCGCTCGGTGAAATCTACGCGTTGGTCAAGCGGCACAAGACCACGCTGGTGTTCGTCAACACGCGCAGCCAGGCCGAATTCCTGTTCCAGGAATTGTGGGGCGTGAACGACGATAATCTCGCCATTGCGCTGCATCACGGCTCGCTCGACGTGGCGCAGCGCCGTAAGGTCGAAGACGCCATGGCCGCGGGAAAACTGCGCGCGGTGGTGTGCACCTCGTCGCTCGATCTGGGCGTCGACTGGGGCGATGTCGATCTTGTCATCAATGTCGGCGCGCCGAAGGGCGCCTCGCGGCTGATGCAGCGGATCGGCCGTTCCAATCACCGCCTCGACGAGCCTTCCGAAGCCGTGCTGGTGCCGGCCAACCGCTTCGAGGTGCTGGAATGCCGCGCCGCCATCGATGCGGTGGCCGAGAACGCGCAGGACACGCCGCCATTGCGCACCGGCGCGCTCGACGTGCTGGCCCAGCATATCCTCGGCCGCGCGGTCGGCGCGCCGTTCCTGAGCGAGGAACTCTACGCCGAAGTGCGCGCCGCCGCGCCTTATACGGCGCTGGCGCGATCCGATTTCGACGCCGCGGTCGATTTCGTCGCCACCGGCGGTTACGCGCTGAAAGCGTACGAACGCTTCGCCAAGATCCGGCAGGGCAAGGACGGGCGCTGGCGCATCACCCATCCGCGCGTGGCGCAGCGCTACCGCATGAATGTCGGCACCATCGTGGAAGCCGACATGCTGAAGGTGCGGCTGGTGCGCTCGCGCGCCAGTGGCGCTTTCATTCCACGCGGCGGAAGGTTGCTCGGCGAGGTCGAGGAATATTTCATCGAGACGCTGGCGCAGGGCGACACCTTCGTGTTCGCCGGCGAGATCCTCAAATACGAAGCGCTGGTCGAGGACGAGGTCTATGTCTCGCGCTCGAGCGCGACCGACCCGAAAGTGCCGGCCTATGAAGGCGGCAAGTTTCCGCTCTCGACTTATCTTGCTGCGCGCGTGCGCGCGATCCTGGCACAGCGCGACAGCTGGCGCGCGCTGCCCGATCGGGTGCGCGAGTGGCTGGAGATCCAGCAATGGCGCTCGCTGCTGCCTAAGCCCGGCGATCTCCTGGTCGAAACCTTCCCGCGCGCAGCCAAATATTATCTCGTCTGCTATCCGTTCGAGGGACGGCTCGCGCATCAGACGCTCGGCATGCTGCTCACGCGAAGGCTAGAGCGCGCGCGACAACGGCCGCTCGGCTTCGTCGCCAACGAGTATGCGCTGGCCGTGTGGGGCCTGGGCGATCTGGGCCTACGCATCGCACGCGGCGAGCTGTCGCTCGCCGAATTGTTCGACGAGGACATGCTGGGCGACGATCTGGAAGCCTGGCTCGCCGAATCCGCGCTGATGAAACGCACCTTCCGCAATTGCGCCATCATCGCCGGGCTGATCGAGCGGCGATTTCCGGGCGAGGAGAAGTCGCGTCGCCAGCTCACCATCTCCACCGACCTTGTCTAT
Organism: uncultured Alphaproteobacteria bacterium; assembly: GCA_963733315.1. Classification (GTDB taxonomy): domain Bacteria; phylum Pseudomonadota; class Alphaproteobacteria; order Rhizobiales; family Xanthobacteraceae; genus Pseudolabrys. The sequence continues at coordinate 43,303 of CAVTCV010000025.1, forward strand.
GACGTGCTGCGCAAGCACCAGGCCGACCATATCCTGCTGCGCGCCGCGCGCGCCGATGCCGCTACCGGTCTGCTCGACATCAAGCGGTTGGGCGAAATGCTCTCGCGCATCAAGGGCCGAATCGTCCATAAAGCGCTCGACCATGTCTCGCCGCTGGCGGTTCCGGTGATGCTGGAGATCGGCCGGGAGATGGTCTACGGCGAGGCGGCCGATTCGCTGCTGGCCGAGGCGGCGGACGAACTGGTGAAGGAGGCGATGCAGTGACTTTGCCGGCACGTAGCGCGGCGCCGAACCGGAACGAAGGCATCGCCGTTGCTGGCGTAGCTTTGATCGCCGATCCCGATGGCGCCCTCTATTGGCCCGCGCAGGGCCTGCTCACGGTCGCCGACTTGCACCTGGAAAAAGGCTCGAGCTTCGCCGCGCGCGGTCAATTGCTGCCGCCTTACGACACGGCGGCGACGCTGGCGCGCCTCGCGCGGCTGATCGCGCGCTACGCGCCGCGCTGCGTGATCGCGCTCGGCGACAGCTTCCACGACGGCGGCGGCCCGGCGCGGCTCTCGCGCGACGACCGCGCATCGTTGAGCGCATTGCAACGCGGCCGCGATTGGATCTGGATCACCGGCAACCACGATCCCGAGCCGGCGGCGGATATCGGCGGCGTGTTCGAGCCGGCGTTGACGATCGGCGCCATGACCTTCCGTCATCTGCCGACCGGCGCCGCCGGCGAAATCTCCGGCCATCTGCACCCGGTCGCGCGCGTCGCCCATCGCGGCCGCACGGTCAGTCGCCGCTGCTTTGCCGCCGATGCCGAACGTCTGGTAATGCCGGCCTTCGGGGCCTTCACCGGCGGCCTGAACATTCGCGGCGCCCCCTTCGCCGATTTGTTCGGCACGCTCAAGTTCACCGCGCATATGCTGGGCGAGGACCGGCTCTACGCCTTCGCCGCCAAGCGTTGCCTGCGGGATTAATCCCGCTTGAACACTACGCTCGCGACCCAGCCGGTAAACAGCGCCATCAGCATTGTCACGATGCCGTAAAGCAAGCCGTTGTCGCGCGCGGCATCGGCGACATATTGCTCGATGCCCGCCTTGGTCACTTCCAGAGCCGAATTGGTGCGCGCTACCATCGCGCCGTCGGCGAACAGCTTAATGTCGAATGCGTAGTTGCCGGTCGGCACGTCGGCCGGCAACGGAATGGCGGCGCGGAAGACGGTCGGCGTGAGGAAAGTCACCGCGGCCGCTCGTTCATGGTACAAGCCCTGCTGCACTTGCAGCCGCACGAACGCCAGCCGGAACGGATCGTCACCCACGGTATCGGCGATGTCGGGGCCAATGCGCTGAGGCAACAGAAAATTCTTCAGCCCGATCTGCAATCGCCGCAAGGTGTCCGGGTTGGCGACCTGCGCCACCGGGCGGTTGCTCAGCACGGCGAGATAGGACGGCACGCGCACGAATTCGCGCGAGTCGACATTGACCCAGATGCCGAGCACGCGCTGCTTGCGTCGGGTGCGCAGCGTTTGGCGCGGCCCGGTGACGGTGACGACAAGATCGTAGGCGGACTTTAGCGCGGTCTTGCCGGCGTCCGGCTCGATCGTGCCGAACAGCACCAACTCCACGCCGACGAAGTTTGAGTTGATCGCCACCTGGTGGTTCGACAGCGACACCACCAGCCGTTCGGCGGCGGCGGGCCGGGCGCTGCAACCGAGTACGATCACGACGAGGATGATTGCGATCCGCCGCATCGTCATTCGCCCCTGACGTAGCGGATGGAGTACAGATCGTCGGGCCGCACAACCAGCTCGAAGGCAAAGCGCAGTCCGACCGCGAACACCAGGAGTCCCAGCAGTAGACGCAAACGTTCACCGCGCATCTTCTGTCCCGTGCGCGCGCCGAATTGCGCGCCGACCACGCCGCCGACCATCAGGATCAGCGCCAGTACCGCGTCGACCAGATGGTTGGTGGCGGCGTGCATCACCGTCGCCGACGCCATGGTGATGAGGGTGAGCACCATCGAAGTGCCGATAACGGTCGCGGTCGGTACCCGCAGGAAATAGATCAGCATCGGCACCAGCAAAAATCCGCCGCCAATGCCCATGATCGCGCCGACAAAACCGATGGTGAATCCGATCGCCCAGACCGGAATCGCCGAGACGTATATTTTCGAGCGCTTGAACCGCACCTTGAACGGCAGTCCGTGGAGCCAGGTGTGGCTGCCGGCCCGGCGGATCGTGGCCGGCAGACCCTGGCGCGCCCGTATGACGGCGCGGACGCTTTCGTAGATCATCAGGCCGCCGACAATCGTCAGCAGGGTCACGTAAGAAAGTCCGATCATCAGGTCGAGCTGATCGAGCGCACGCAAGGTCGTGAATAGCCAGACGCCGGTCGCGGTGCCGAGGATACCGGCGCCGAGCAGCATCAGCGCGAGCGCAAGATCGAGCGCGCGTCTGTTCCAATAGGTGATCGCGCCGGTGAACGAGGAGGCGGCGATGTGGCTGGCCACGCTTGCCACCGCCACCGCCGGCGAGACGCCGATGAAGATCAACAGCGGCGTCATCAGAAAGCCGCCGCCGATGCCGAACATGCCGGAGACGTAGCCGACCGCCAGCCCCATCCCCAGCACGAGGAAGATGTTCACGGGCATATCGGCGATCGGAAGATAGATTTGCAAAAAGCGTCACCCCAAGTGCGCGGCCAATGCGCCGCTCACCGGAACGCGCCGCTGCGAGGTTCACCTTGCGGTCAACACCACGTCTTGCGGATCCGGCAGCGACTCTGGGCCGACAATTGGGGCGATCTTAGCGATGAACCGGCTCGCGATCACGCTTTTGCGCGAGCGGGCGCGCTTGTTCACCGCTTTCCTGCCTGGAAGTCGCCGAGCGCCAGCGGGCCGGTCGGCCGCGGATTACCGCGCGCCGGCGTGCTGGCGGCGTGATCCCAACCACCGGGCGGCTCGCGCACGGTGATGGCGTCTTGCGGCTGCGGCTCGGCGACGAAGTTCTTGACCGCTTGCTGGGCGGCGGCGAGCGCGGCCGGGTCGAGATGGGCGGCGACGTCGTCGCGCTTCTTGGCGGATTCCGTATCGCCTTGGACGGCCGCCAGCGCAAACCACTGATAGGCTTCGGCATAGTTCTGGTCGGTGCCCAGCCCGCGTGCGCACAGCACGCCGAGATTGTACTGGCTGTCGGCAATGCCGTGCCGAGCGGCCTTGCGGAACCATTGCACGGCAGTGGCGTAGTCCGGCTTGCCGTCGATGCCTTCGGCATAGAGCACGGCGAGGTTATGCATCGCCTTGCTGTTGCCCTTGGAGGCGGCGGCGAGATAGAGCCGGCGGGCCTGCACGAGGTCTTTCTTCACGCCCAAGCCTTTTTCCAGCTGGCTGGCATAGCGGAATTGCGCCGGGACGAGGCCCTTGCTGGCCGCGCGCTCGTACCAATGCGCCGCCTCTTCCATGTTGACCGGCACGCCACGCCCCTCGGCAAAGCGCAGGGCCACCGTATAGGCGGCGGCGGCATCCCCAGCCATGGCCGCGCTGCGCAGCTTGGGCCCGCCGATGGCGGCCGGCAGTTGCTCGGCCGATTGCGGGGCCGACGGCACCGGCGGCGTCGCCGGGCGCGGCCGCCGGGCTGACGACGGCGGGAGGCGGAATCGATCCGGTGATGTCTTCTTTGGGCGCGAATACCGGCGGGCCGAACAGCGACGGCATCGCGGGGACGAATGGGTTCACGGCGGGCGGCGGGGTAGTTGCGATCACGTTGGCGGCCGGTGCCGGCGCGAGCGGCGGCAGGCTGGGCGGCGCGAACGGTTTGGCGGCAATGCTGCCGGTCGCTTCGGGCGCGGCTTCTTGCGCTGCCGCCTCGTCCTGCTCGGGTTCGATCGCGGGAGCCGTCGCCGGAGCGTCCGCCAGCTTGGTGAAGGACTTGCCGAAGTCGAACACGTTGCCGGCGATTTGCACCGATCCGACCACGATGGCGATGATGCTGGCCGCGATGAACAGGGATTTGACCCGCTTCATAGACTTTGTCGCGCAGCGAGGGCTTGGGCTCGAAGCCGGCGGCCGGCTCCGGGCGCTGCGCCCGCGGGTTCGGTTGCTGCCCGGCGGCCTGGGCGGCGCGGCGGGCGGCGGCAATGAAGCTCGATTTGCCGCCGGGGGCGGCGGCAGGCGCGCTGGCGCCGAGCGCGGCCTCCGAGGCGGCGATGCGGACGGCGGGATTGGACTGCAAATGCGGCGGGCCGGAGCCGGGCTCGAGCGGCTGGTTGTCCGGCAGATCGGGATCAGATGGCAAATGGGCGGCCGGCGGCATGCGCCGCTGCGCCGGCGGCGCGATCGGCACGGCAGGAGCCGCTTCCGGCGCCATCGGCGCCGCAATGCTAGGGGCGTCCTCGACGAAGGCCGGCGGCTGCGCGGCCGCCCGGCTCTCGGGCGCGCTCGCCGGGCGTACTTGGTTGCGAAATTCGTTTTCGATCGTGGCCAGCCGTTCGACGACGTGGCCGAGCGTGCCGTGCACCGCATCGAGCGTATCTTGCGTGCGCGCGATACCGAGTTTGATGTCGTCGACGCCCGGCGTCTCTTGCTCGCGCAGGCCGCTTGCGCCCGAATTCGCCCGCATCTCTTCGAAGTGGACCAGAAGGTCGGCGACACCGCGCTCGATCCCTTCCAGATGGCCGAGCCGGGCGTCGGAGGCGTCGAGCTTCTCCACCAGCTTGACAAAGTGATCCTCGAGATGGCCGAAGGCCTCGCCGCCGCCGTGCGACGGCTGAAAATGCAATTGCTCGATCTTGTCCGCGAGCGACTCCACCAGCGCTTCCAGCCGCGGCGGCACCGCGCCGCCGCTCTGCGCGCGCTCGGTCAGCGTGTCGGAGAGCATGGCGATGCGCTGCTCGAGATGGTTGAGCGCATCGCCGCCGCCGCCGCGCATGGACCATCAACTCGATCTTCTCGCCCAGCTCATGGACCTGCGCCGAAAGCCCGCGCACGGTGTCGTTGGAGGCGATGTGGTTGCTCAATTCGCGCAGCGTGGTGATCGCGTGCTCGAGCTGCGCGATCGTCGCCGGGTCGTTCTGCGCGACGATGAGATCGATCTTATGCGCGAGGTTGTCGACCGCGTCAGTGTAACCGATCAGGTTTTCCGCCGGCATCAGCCCGCGCATGGCGTCGCGGACTTCGGCCAGCCCGTGCTCGATGCCGCCGAGCGCGGCGGCGTCGATGCCGGCTTGGCGGCTTTCGACGATGCGGCGGTCGAGACCCTGGATCTGCTTTTCGATGGCTTCGAGCGCGCGGCGCGGCATCGCGTCGCTGAGCGTGCGGCCGATTTCGGCGAGCTCCTCGCGCAGCGCGTTGATCGCCTGTTCGACGCCGGGCTTGCGCAGCGTTTCGATCTGATTGGTGATGTTGCGCAGCTGATCTTCCAGGCCGGACAGATTCTGCGCCGGCAGGGCCGGCTGCAGGGGGGCCTCGGCGGCCGGCGGCTGCCGGCGCGGCGCCGGGGCAATGCCGATGAGCGCGCGCTGTCGCGCCGCGATTTCAGCGACGGCGCGGTCGAGGTTCGGCGGCAGCCGCACGCTCGGGATCTCCGGCGACTGTGACGGAACAATGGACGGTTGCTCGGGCTCGCTGCGGATGCGTTTCGGCGCATAGGCGGCGGGGCCGGTGCGCGAGAGCTGGTCGACCCGCTGCGACAGGCGTATCGAGCCGCTGATTCACCGTTTCGAGTTCGCCGCCGTGGAAGGCGTCGTCGGTCAGCGGCGGCGAGGCGACGCCTGCACTGCGCGGCTTGCTGGATGATCACGGAATTGAGCCAGTCGGCGAGCGACAGGCCCGACCGGCGCGCCGCTTCTTCGGCGATCTCGCGGGCCTCCGGCCGCATCTTTTTCACGCTCCACGGAACGCCGAATTTCATTGCTCGCGCCCGCGTTTGAGGTGGAGGTGACGGGGCTTCATGGGCTCTCCGAGGAACCGGCACGGATTAACAATGTGTGGATGCCGATACGGTCCGCAGTCCATCCCCCGACTTTTTGCCGGTCACGGTAAACATGGAGTTAAGGATTGGCGCGAAGTGCCGGAATTCGCCCGCGGTTTTTGCCGCAGCGGGGCGGTGGTCGCTGCGCTTAACGCGGCTGTAATGGGGATACGCGATGGTCTTTGCGCAGCTGCGTTTTGCGCCGCCGAGGGCGCGCAGCCGCGGTCCTTGCGGCGGGCGCCATCGCCCAATAGCTAACAAGTCGTTAACGGCGCTTGCCGGACGCTGGGAGGGATCGATGCCGACCTACAAAGCCCCCGTGGATGATGCGTTGTTTCTGTTGAACGACGTCTTCCATCTCGAGCGCTACGGCAATCTGCCGGGCTTCGCCGAGGCTTCGCCCGACCTGGTGGAGGCGGTGCTGCGCGAGGCAGGCAAGTTCAGCCGAAGAGGTGCTTACCCCGCTCAACCGCATCGGCGACAAGGAAGGCTGCAAGCGCCACGCCGACGGCAGCGTTACGACCCCAACCGGCTTCAAGGATGCCTTCAAGCAGATGGTCGAGGGCGGCTGGATCGGTATCTCGGTGCCGTCCGAATTCGGCGGCCAGGACCTGCCGGCGACGCTCACCGTCGCGGTCAACGAGATGCTCTGCTCGGCCAACATGGCCTTTGCCATGTATCCGGGCCTGACGCAGGGCGCCATCGCCGCCTTGGTGGTGCATGCCTCGCCCGAATTGAAAGCGAAATTCCTGCCCAAGATGGTGGCCGGCGAATGGACCGGCACTATGAACCTGACTGAGCCGCATTGCGGCACCGATCTCGGCCTGTTGCGCACCAAGGCAGTGAAACAGGGCGACGGCAGCTACAAGATCACCGGCGCCAAGATCTTCATCTCCGCCGGCGAGCACGACTTGGCCTAGAACATCGTCCACCTGGTGCTCGCTCGCATCGAAGGCGCGCCCGCCGGCACCAAGGGCATTTCGCTGTTTGTCGTGCCCAAGTTCGCGATCAAGGACGACGGCTCGCTCGGCGGGCCGAATGGCGTGTCGCTGCGGTTCGATCGAAGAGAAGATGGGCATCCACGCCAATTCCACCTGCGTAATGAATTACGATGGCGCCACCGGCTGGCTGGTGGGGGAGGAGAACCGCGGCCTCAACGCCATGTTCGTGATGATGAACGAGGCGCGGCTCGGCGTTGGCGTGCAAGGGCTGGCGCAATCGGAAGTCGCCTATCAGAACGCCGCCATCTACGCCAAGGAGCGCCTGCAGGGCCGCGCGCTGACCGGCGCCAAATATCCCGACAAGGCGGCCGATCCGATCATCGTGCATCCCGACGTGCGCCGCACGCTGATGACCATCCGCGCCTTCAACGAGGCCGGCCGCGCGCTGGTGCTGTGGACCGCGCTCAAGGGCGATGTCGCCCGCCGTTCCGAGGACGACAAGGAGCGTCAGAGCGCCGACGATTACATGGGCCTGCTCACGCCGGTGGTGAAAGGCGTGCTCACCGACCAGGGCTTCGCCAATACGGTGCTGGCGCAGCAGATGTTCGGCGGCCACGGCTACATCGCCGAACACGGCATGGAGCAGTTCGTGCGCGACGCGCGCATCGCCATGATCTACGAGGGCGCCAACGGCATCCAGGCGCTCGATCTGGTCGGCCGCAAGCTCGGCAAGGATGGCGGCCGCGCGGTGATGGCATTCTTCGGTGAGGTCGGCGCCTATATCAAAGAGAAAAGTGCCGACGACAAGATGAAGCCTTACGTGACGCCGCTCGGCGCCGCGCTCGGCCATCTGCAGCAGGCCTCGATGTGGTTCATGCAGAACGCCATGGCCAAGCCCGACAATGCCGGCGCCGGTGCCACCGACTACATGCATCTCTTCGGGCTGGTCGCGCTTGGCTACATGTGGTGCCGCATCGCGGAGGCCGCGCTCGCCAAATCCGGCAACGGCGCCGAGCCGGCGATGAAGAGCAAAGCTCGTCACCGCGCGCTTCTTCATGGAGCGTATGCTGCCGGAAACGGCGACGCGTCTTGCCCGCATCACCGTCGGGCGCCGGCAGCGTCATGGAATTGGCGGACGAGGCGTTCTAACCCTTCACACCGGCGCTTGCGGCGTGATGGTGGCGGAAAATCGCAGTAAGGGCGGCGCCGCCGGCGATTTCATCAGCGCCTGGCGGTCGAAGGCGCCGTCGGGCGAAACGAACTCAAACGCCGCCAGAATGTGATCGACGCTGTCGCCGTCGCGGCCATAGGGCAGCAGCAGCCGCTCGTAATGCACCAGCCGGCCGTCGCGGTCGGTCACGTCGTGGATGGTGTAGACCGGGTGGCCGCTGTCCAACGCCCGGTAATAGGGCGCCAGGTGCTTGTCCTGGCCGGCGGCCGGAATGACCTCGTCGAGATATTTTCCGCGGCAGTCGGGCGAGCCGTAGGCTTGGGCGATGGCTTCGCCGTGAAAGCGGATCAGGAAGCGTGCCGCGCCGTCGCTGCCACTCACCTGCAGAATGCTCAGATGCGCCGCCACGCGCGACAGGTCCTCGGCAATCACAGCCTGCCAAAGTGGAATGCGATGCGCGCCTCTTTCCCTATTCCAAGACTTCAGCAACCAACGCTGATTGATCGCGCGAACGACGTCCGGCCGCGCCACCGAAAATTCCATTGCCAAAGTCCCGCCTGTCCAAACGCGGACTTATCGCCCGCGCCGCCCCAATGCCAGCCCATAACAACCGGGCCTTCAATTTATTCCCGGCTGTCGTGCTGCGACCGAGCGACGCATAGGGGAATTCACACGCTTGGGGCAAGGGCCGTGCGGCGCGGCGTGCGGAATAGCAGCCATGACGCGATCGACACATTCAACAAGTTCCACGCGAGCCCGTTGAGGAAGGCTGCCTGATACGAGCCGGTGGCGTCGAATATCGCACCTGACATCCAGCCGCCCAGCGCCATGCCGAGCACCGTCGCCATCACCACCAGTCCGACGCGCGTACTCGCTTCCTTGGGCGAAAAATATTCGCGCACGATGATGGCGTAGCTCGGCACGATGCCGCCCTGGAACAGGCCGAACAGGCCGGAGATCACGTAGAGCGAGACGACGCCGTCGAAGAACAGATAGAGGAACAGCGCCACGCCTTGCAGCACGGAGCCGAGCAGCAGCGTGCGCACGCCGCCGATGCGGTCGGCGATGAAGCCGGACGCCACGCGGCTGACGATACCGCAAGCCAGCATCAGCGACAGCATCTCGGCGCCGCGCGCCGCGCCATAACCGAGGTCGCCGCAATAGGCGACGATATGCACTTGCGGCATCGACATCGCCACGCAGCAGGAAATGCCGGCGATGAACAGCAGCACCTGCAGCGTCTTCGGCGAGAACGGCAATTCGGCCTGCCGCGCCGCCGCCGATTGCATGGCGCCGATCGTGTGCTCTGTCTCGATCCGGCGCCGCATGAAATAGGTCAGCGGCAGCATGGTGACGACGATGAACAGCCCGATGCCGGTATGCGTCGCGCGCCAGCCGGACGTCGCGATGAAATGCTGCACCACCGGCGGCCAGACCGTGCCTGCGAGATAATTGCCGGCGGCCGCCAGCGCGACGGCGATGCCGCGCCGGCGCACGAACCAATGCGACATCTCGGCCATCAGCGGGCCGAAGGTGGTGGAGCAGCCGAAGCCGATCAAAAGTCCGTAAGCAAGCGTTACCTGCCACAGCGTCGCGGCGTGCCCGACCGCGACATAACCGAGCATGAGCGCCAATGCGCCGAGCGCGAGCGGCACGGTGATGCCGAAGCGGTCGGCAAGCTTGCCCATGATCACGCCGCCGCCGGCAAAGCCGAGCATGGTGAACGTGTAGGGCAGCGAGGCGTCGGCGCGGTCGACGCCGAAATCGGCCTGGATCGCCGGCAGCGCCACCACCACCGACCACATGCCGACGCCGCCGATCGTGCTCAGCAGCACGGCGACGGCAAGCCGAAGCCAGGCGGTCGAAGAATTGGTCGGGTCCGGCTCGGCCGGGCCTGCGGCGGTGCGTGTTGGACTCAACGGATGAATTACCCGGCTACTGCGCTTTGCGTGCGCTCGTAGCATCATGACACCGGCGCGGCCAGCCGCAAACTCGCGGTCCGCCTCCTTATAATGGTTCTAAGCTACTGAAATATTTTGGCTTTTTACTTGATTTAAATCATGGCGTCCGCCAGATAAATCATGGAAATGATAATCATAGGCATCTGCAGGAACACGTGGTCATGAGCGAAATCACTGTATTGTCGACGACGTCGCCTCTAGGCTTGGCGCGGAAAGGTTTCCGCGGCCGCATCGACGCCATTGCCTCGGCCGACGACGCCTCCGATCTGCCGAGCGGGGAACTCGAGCGGCGCCTGGTCGAGCTCGGTTTCACCGAAGGCGCCTCGATCGAAGTCCTGCATGAAGGCGCGATCGGCCGCGATCCGATCGCCGTCCGCGTCAATGCCGCCACGGTGGCGCTGCGCCGCCGCGAAGCCATGGCCATTTTGGTGATTTGATCGCGCCGCCGAGTTGGACTTTACAATGAGCGCTGCGGCCGAACTTGGCGTCCGACATTTTGCCCTCATCGGAACGCCGAACAGCGGCAAGACCGCGCTGTTCAATGCGCTCACCGGCAGCCGGCAGAAGGTCGCCAATTATCCCGGCGTCACCGTCGAGCGCAAAAGCGGCGCGATGCGCACGCCCTCGGGGCTCAGCGTCAACCTCATCGATCTGCCCGGCACCTATTCGCTGCGCGCGCGCAGCCCCGACGAAGAGGTGACGCGCGACGTCGTGCTCGGCCGCTTGGCCTCCGAGAACGCGCCCGACCTGCTCGTCTGCGTCGCCGACGCCACCAATCTGCGCCTTGCGCTGCGCCTGGTGATCGAGCTCAAGCAGCATCGGCCGGCCGCTGCTGCTGGTGCTCAACATGATCGACATCGCGCGCCGGCGCGGCATGGAGATCGATCTCGACAAATTGTCGGCCGAACTTGGCGTGCCGGTGATCACCGCGGCGGCGGTGCGCCGCGGCGGCACCGACGATTTGATGCGCCGGCTCGACGAATTGGCCGCGGCAACGCCGACGCATTCCGGCGCAACACGGCTGGCAGGCGCCGACCGCGTCCGACCTGCGCGCGGCCCAGCGCGAAGCCGACCGGCTGATCAAGGCCGCCGTGCGCATGCCGGACAAGCCCGACACGCTGACCACGCGGCTCGACGCGGTGCTGCTGCATCCGGTGATCGGCCTCGTCATTCTGCTGGCGATCCTGTTCGTGATGTTCCAGGCCGTGTTCAGCTGGGCGCAGCCGCTGATGGATCTGATCTCCTCCGGCTTCGATGCGCTCGGCACGCTGGCGCACGATACGCTGCCCGCCGGCCTGTTGCAAAGCTTCCTGCAGGACGGCGCGATCAACGGCGTCGGCAGCGTGATCGTCTTCCTGCCGCAGATCCTGATCCTGTTTCTGTTCATCCTGCTGTTGGAAGATCTCGGCTACATGGCGCGCGCCGCCTTCCTGATGGACCGCATCATGGGCGGCGCCGGCCTGCACGGCCGCGCCTTCATTCCGCTGCTGTCGAGCTTCGCCTGCGCCATTCCCGGCATCATGGCGACGCGGGTGATCGACAATCCGCGCGACCGGCTGACCACCATTTTGGTGGCGCCGCTGATGACCTGCTCGGCGCGCATCCCGGTCTATACGCTGATCATCTCCGCCTTCATTCCGGCCAAGCACGTGGGGGGCTTCGTCAGCCTGCAGGGCCTGGTGATGTTCGGCCTCTATGCCGCCGGCATCGCCAGCGCGCTCGGCGTGTCGTTCCTGGCGAAATTATTCTTCTGGCGCGACAACCCGACGCCGCCCTTCATGCTGGAGTTGCCCGACTACAAGCTGCCGCGGCCGCGCAGCGTGCTGATCGGGCTCTACACGCGGGCAAAGATGTTCCTGCAGCGCGCCGGCACCACCATCTTCTCCATGATGGTGCTGATCTGGTTCCTCGCCTCGTTCCCGCGTCCGCCGGCCGGCGCCGCCGGGCCGGCGATCGAATACAGCCTTGCCGCTTTCATCGGCCACGCGCTCGAGCCGCGTGCTGGCGCCGCTCGGCTTCAACTGGCAGATCGCCGTCGCTTTGATCCCCGGCATGGCCGCGCGGGAAGTCGCCGTCGCCGCGCTCGGCACCGTCTATTCGATCGAAGGCGGCAAGGCGGCCGCCCAGCAGATCGGCCAGGCGCTCGCGCATCAATGGTCGTTGGCGACCGCGCTCTCGCTTTTGGTCTGGTACATTTTCGCGCCGCAATGCGCCTCCACGCTCGCCGTGATCAAGCGCGAGACCGGAAGCTGGCGATGGATGGCGATCACCTTCGGCTACATGCTGTCGCTCGCCTATCTCGTCTCCTTCGTCACTTACAATATCGCGGTAGCGCTAGGCGCCGGCTGATCGGGGTAGGGCCTCGCCCTGCGACCGTACCGGCGCTATGGTGCGGCTCGCGACGGGAATTATCACATGGATGCCCTCAATCTTCCGCGGCCGGGGTGGATGACCGAGGACCTCGTCCTGCTCGAAGAGCAGGCGCGGCGCTTCATCGCCGATGAATTCACCCCGCATATCGACCGCTGGCACGAAAAAGGCATGTACGAGCGCGAGGTGTGGACCAAGGCCGGCGAGGCCGGTCTGCTCTGCGCCTCCATGCCGGAAGAATATGGCGGCGCCGGCGGCAGCTTCGCGCATGAGGCGGTGATCAACCGCGAACTCTCGCTCGCCGGATTCGACACCTTCGGCGCGCCGCTGCATTCCGGCATCGTCGCGCCCTACATCCTGCATTATGGCACCGAGGAGCAGAAGAAGCGTTGGCTGCCCAAGCTCGCCACCGGCGAACTCATCGGCGCCATCGCCATGACCGAGCCGGGCACCGGCTCCGATCTGCAAGGCGTGCGCACCAAAGCCGAGAAATCCGGCAACGGCTACGTGCTCAACGGCTCGAAGACTTTCATCACCAACGGCCAGCACGCCAATCTGATCATCGTCGTCGCCAAGACCGATCCCAAGGCCGGCGCCAAGGGCACCTCGCTGCTGGTGGTGGAAAGCGGCGACGCACCCGGCTTCCGCCGCGGCCGCAAGCTGAAGAAACTCGGCATGGATTCCGCCGACACTTCGGAATTGTTCTTCGAGGACGTGAAGCTTCCGGCGGAAAGCCTGCTCGGCACCGAGGAGGGCCAGGGCTTCTACCAGCTCATGAAGGAGCTGCCGCAGGAGCGCCTGATCGTCGCCGTGCATGCGGTGGCGATGATGGAGCGCGCGCTCGCGCTCACCGTCGATTACGTCAAGCAGCGCAAGGCCTTCGGCAGGGCGATCGTCGAATTCCAGAACACGCAGTTTGAGCTCGCCGCCTGCAAGACCGACACCACCATCGCCAAAGTCTTCCTCGACTACTGCATCGCCCAGCACGTCGAGGGCAAGCTCGACACCATCACCGCCTCGATGGCCAAATACCGCCTCACCGACGTGCTCGGTGAAGTGATTGACCGCTGCCTTCAATTGTTCGGCGGCTATGGCTATATGGACGAGTACCCGATCTCGCGCCTCTACCGCGATGCGCGGGTGCTTGCGCATCTATGCCGGCACAAATGAGATCATGAAGTTGTTGATTGCGCGCAGTCTTTAATCCTGCGCTGGAGAACGCCGATGACCGACGCATTCATTTACGACCACGTGCGCACGCCGCGCGGCCGCGGCAAGACGGACGGCGCCTTGCACGAGGTGACCGCGCTCAATCTCGCCGCGCAGACGCTGGCCGCGGTCAAAGACCGCAACAAGTTCGATCCGAAGTTGATCGACGACGTGGTGTTGGGCTGCGTCGATCCGGTGGGCGAGGCGGGCGGCGACATCGCGCGCGCCGCAGCACTAGTGGCGGGTCTCGGTGACGGCGTGCCGGGCATCCAGATCAACCGTTTCTGCGCCTCGGGCTTGGATGCTGTGAATTTCGCCGCCGCCGAGATCATGTCGGGACAGCACCAGATGACCATCGGCGGCGGCGTCGAATCGATGAGCCGCGTCGGCATCGGCGCCTCCGGCGGCGCCTGGCCGGTCGATCCGACGATCGCGGTGCAGACTTATTTCCTGCCGCAGGGCATTTCCGCCGATCTGATCGCCACCAAATACGGCTTCTCGCGCGACGACGTCGACGCTTACGCGGTCGAGAGCCAGAAGCGCGCGGCGAAGTCGTGGGAGGAGGGCCGCTTCAAGAATTCGGTGATGACGGTGCGCGATCCAAACGGCCTGCCGATCCTGGCCAAGGACGAGCACATGCGGCCGTCGACCACCATGCAGACGCTTGCCGCGCTGCAGCCGTCTTTCGTGCAGATGGGCGAGATGGGCGGCTTCGATGCGGTCGCGCTGCAGAAGCATCCGGAGGTCGAGACGATCAATCACGTGCACACGCCGGGCAACTCATCCGGCATCGTCGACGGCGCCGCCGCGGTGCTGATCGGCAGCAAGGAAGCGGGCCAAGCCGCCGGCCTGAAACCGCGCGCGCGTATCAAAGCCTTCGCCAATGTCGGCGCGGAGCCGGCCATCATGCTCACCGGGCCGATCCCGGTCACCGAAAAGGTGCTCAAGAAGGCCGGCATGGCGATCGGCGACGTCGATCTGTTCGAGCTCAACGAAGCCTTCGCCTCAGTGGTGCTGCGCTACATGCAGGCGTTCGACATTCCGCACGACAAGATGAATGTCTGCGGCGGCGCCATCGCCATGGGTCACCCGCTCGGCGCCACCGGCGCCATGATCCTCGGCACCGTGCTCGACGAATTGGAGCGGCGCGATCTGTCGACCGCGCTGGTCACGCTCTGCATCGGCATGGGCATGGGTACTGCGACAATCATCGAGCGCGTCTGAGCGTCATGCCCAAGGTCGACATCGCCAAAGTGCCGGTGAAAAGCGGCACCTTCTATCCGGCCGAGTTCCAAGCCGAGTGCAAAGGCCGCCACAAGCAGGCGTTGGGCGACGTTGTGGGTTTGACGCAGTTCGGCGTCAACATCACGCGCATCGAACCCGGGCAGGCCTCCGCGCTACGCCATTGGCACGAGCAGGAAGACGAATTCATCTACATCTTGGAAGGCGAGTTGGTGCTGGCGGAGAACGACGGCGAAGTCGTGCTCAAGGCGGGCGACGCCGCCGGCTTCAAGGCCGGCAGCGGCATCGCGCATCGTCTGATCAACCGCTCGAACCGCGACGCCGTCTATTTCGAGGTCGGCACGCGCGCGCTATTCGAACGCGTGCATTACCCGGACGTCGACCTGGTGATGGAGCGCGATCCGAAAAGCCGCCGCTATCTGCACCGCAACGGCGAGCCGTATCCTTCATAGGAGTTCGAAGTCATGGCCAATTTCAAATTCGACGTCGACGGTGACGGCATCGCGCTGATCACCTGGGACATGCCCGGCCGTTCGATGAACGTCATCGACATGGACGTGATCGCGGAATTGTCCGGCATCGTCGACAAAGTCGAATCCGATGCCGCCATCAAAGGCGCGGTCATCGCCTCCGGCAAGGACGCCTTCTGCGGCGGCGCCGATCTCACCATGCTGGAGCGCATGGGCGCGATCTACGCCGACACCGTGCGCAAGCAGGGCGCCGAAGCCGCCGCGGCCTACGTATTCGACGAGAGCCGCAAGCTGTCGCAGCTTTATCGCCGCATCGAGACCTGCGGCAAGCCCTGGGTCTGCGCGCTCAACGGCACCGCGATGGGCGGCGGCTTCGAGCTCGCGCTCGCCTGCCATCACCGCGTCGCCGCCGACAATCCGAAGACGCGACTCGGCCTGCCCGAGATCAAGATCGGCCTGTTCCCCGGCGCCGGCGGCACGCAACGCGTCGCGCGCATGCTGCCGCCTGCCGATGCGCTGCAATTTTTGCTCAAGGGCGACCAGCTTAAAACCGATCGCGCCCGCGCGATGAAATTGATCGACAATGTCGTGTCGCCCGCCGACCTGATCAAAGCCGCCAAGGACTGGATCAAGGCCGCCGGCAAAGCGGTCGCGCCGTGGGACGTGAAGGGCTTCAAGCTGCCGGGCGGGCCGGTCTATTCCAAGGCCGGCATGATGGTGTTCCCGCCGGCCAACGCGATCTACCGGCGCGAAACTTATGACAATTATCCGGCCGCGCGCGCGATCCTGCAGGTGGTCTATGAGGGCCTGCAACTCGACATGGACACGGCGCTGCGCGTCGAGTCGCGCTGGTTCGCCAAGATCCTGCGCTCGCCGGAAGCGGCCCACATGATCCGCTCGCTGTTCGTCTCCATGCAGGAGCTCAACAAGGGCGCGCGCCGCCCGGCTAACGTGCCGGCGGCGTCGCTGAAGAAGGTCGGCATCGTCGGCGCCGGCTTCATGGGCGCCGGCATCGCGCAGGTGAGCGCGGCGGCGGGATTGCAGGTGGTGCTGATCGACCGCGACCAGGAAACCGCCGACAAGGGCAAGGCCGGGCTGCACAAGGCGCTGTCCGACCGCGTCGCCAAGGGCCGCATGAAATCGGCCGAGCGCGACGGGCTGCTGGCGCTGATCACGCCGACGCCGGACTACGGCGCGCTGAAGGATTGCGATCTCGTCATCGAGGCGGTATTCGAGGACCGCAAGGTGAAATCGGAGGTGATCGCCAAGATCCAGGCCGCGATCGGGCCCGACACGGTGTTCGCCTCCAACACCTCGACGCTGCCGATCACCTCGCTCGCGACCGAGTTCAAGGAACCGCCGCGCTTCATCGGCATCCATTTCTTCTCGCCGGTCGACCGCATGATGCTGGTCGAGATCATCCTCGGCAAGCAGACCGGCGACAAGGCGCTCGCCGCCGCGCTCGATTACGTGCGCGCGATCCGCAAGACGCCGATCGTCGTCAATGACTCGCGCGGCTTCTACACCTCGCGCGTGGTCGGCACCTACATCCGCGAGGGCCACCTGATGCTGATGGAAGGCGTGCCGGCGGCGATGATCGAGAACGTCGGCCGCATGGCCGGAATGCCGGTCGGCCCGCTCTCGCTCAACGACGAGGTGGCGGTCGACCTCGCTTGGAAGATTCTCAAGGCAACCGAAGCCGACCTCGGGGAGAAGGCAATCGATCCGCGGCAGAAGGCGCTGCTGGAGGAGATGGTGGAGAAGCGCCAGCGCTTCGGCCGCAAGAACGGCAAGGGCTTCTACGATTATCCGCAAGGCAGCCCGAAGAAGCTGTGGCCGGGACTCGCCGAATTGCAGCCCACAAAGCTCGATCCGGAAAAAATCGATATCGCGGAGCTCAAAGCGCGCCTGCTCGGCATCCAGGCGCTGGAAACCGCGCGCTGCTTCGAGGAGCAGGTCTTGACCGACGTGCGGGAGGCCGACGTGGGCTCGATCCTTGGCTTCGGTTTTGCGCCGTTCTCCGGCGGCACGCTGTCCTGGATCGACATGATGGGGACGAAAAAATTCGTCGCGCTCTGTCGCACGCTGGAGAAGAAATACGGCGCGCGTTTTGCGCCCAACAAGCTGCTCCTCGACCTCGCCGAGAAGAACGAAAGCTTCTATTCCCGCTTCGCGCCGAAGACGAAAGCGGCGGCGTAATCTTTCTTTACCCTCCCCTGCAGGGGGAGGGTCGGCGGACGAAGTCCGCCGGGGTGGGGTGCGCGGCGCTAAAAAAATCACCCCCACCTGCCGGCCTTCGCTCCGCTCACGCCGGCGACCTCCCCCCTCCAGGGGGAGGTAAAGCAAGCGAGTAGCCGCCATGCGCGATCACTCCCGTTCCCTTGTTCCGCTGGCGCGAGATTCCGGGCAGCGTCTGGATGCTGGGGCTGGTGTCGTTGTTCATGGATCTCTCCTCGGAGATGATCCATGCGCTGCTGCCGCTTTATCTTGTGACCGTGCTCGGCGCCTCGACGCTGACCGTCGGCCTCATCGAGGGCATCGCGGAGGCCACCGCCTCGATCACCAAGATTTTTTCCGGCGCACTCAGCGATTATCTCGGCCATCGCAAGTGGCTGGCCGCGTTCGGCTATGGCCTGGCGGCCATCACTAAGCCTGCGTTCCCGCTGGCATCGAGTGTGGGTTGGCTGGTGGCGGCGCGGTTCGTCGATCGGGTGGGAAAGGGCGTTCGCGATTCGCCGCGTGATGAGCTGATCGGCGACCTCATGCCGGTGGGATTGCGTGGCGGTGCCTATGGTCTGCGGCAGTCGCTCGATACGATCGGCGCGGTGCTCGGTCCGTTGCTGGCCATCGTGTTCATGGCCGCGTTTGCGAACAAATTTACCTCGGTGTTCTGGATCGCAGTGATCCCGGCCTTTGTCTCGGTCGCCATCATCGTCTTCGGCGTCCATGAGCCGGAACGTTCGCCCGGCCTGCGTACCGTGCGGGCGCCGTTCTCGCGCGGCGAGCTTGCACGCTTGAGCATGACCTATTGGATGGTCGTGGGCGTGGCTGCCATCTTCACCTTGGCGCAATTCAGCGAAGCCTTTCTGCTGTTGCGCGCACAGTCGGTCGGTTTGCCGCTCGCGATCGTGCCGTCAGTGATGATCGTGATGAACGTCGTCTATACGCTCTCGGCCTGGCCGGCCGGTGCGTTGTCCGACCAGATCGGACGTTACGGCTTGTTGACGATCGGCTTCACGCTGCTGATCCTCGCCGACCTCACGCTGGCGCTCGGCGGCAGCGTGTCCATGGTGATCTTCGGCGTCGCGCTGTGGGGCCTGCATATGGGGCTGACGCAAGGGCTGCTCGCCGCGCTGGTCGCCGATACCGCGCCGCCGGAACTGCGCGGCACCGCCTTCGGCGTGTTCAATCTGGTCAGCGGCGTCGCCACATTGGCGGCTAGCATCGTCGCCGGCGCGTTGTGGGACAGGATCGGGCCGGACGGCACATTCCTTGCCGGCGCGCTGTTCACGGTGATCGCGCTGGCGGCGCTGCCGCTGGCGCGCGGGAAAGCCGCGGCAATTAAACCACCACCGTCAGCCGCTTCGCCGCCCGGGTGACGCCAGTATAGAGCCAGCGCTCGCGGCTGTCCGGAAACGCAAACAACTCGTCGAACAGCACCACGTCGTCCCATTGCGAGCCTTGCGCCTTATGCACGGTGAGCACGTAGCCGTAGTCGAACTCGTCGTAAGGCTTGCGCCGCGCCCAATCGATCTTCTCGATGCCGCCGGTGAAGCACTCCGGCCGCACCGACACCTTGACGCCGCGCGTCGCCGTCTCGTCGTCGGGCATGAGCCGCATGGTCATGATGCCGGTGCGCCGCGCGCCGCGCTCCTTCACCGACCACAGCGAGCCGTTGAACAGACCCTTCTTGCGATTGTTGCGCAGGCAGACCAGCTTGTCGCCGGCCGAGGGCAACTCACCGTCGAAACCGCGACGTTCCCTCATTCTCATGTTGTAGGCGCGCCTTGTGGCGTTGCGTCCGACCAGCACCTGGTCGGCCTCCAGCACGCGCTGCGGATCGAGATCGCCCTTGGCGACTACCTCGGTTTCGCCGTAGCGGCCGGGCTCGAGATATTCGCCGGCGCGAATGTCCATCGACAGACGGATGATCGGATCGCCCTCGGCCTGCCGGTGCACCTCGGTGAGCATCACGTCCGGCTCGGCCTCGGTGAAGAAGCCGCCGCCCTGGATCGGCGGCAGTTGTGCTGGGTCGCCCAGCACCAGCACCGGCACGCCGAAGGACAAGAGGTCGCGGCCGAGCTCGGCGTCCACCATCGAGCACTCGTCGATGACGATCAGTTCGGCCTTGGAGGCAGGCGCCTCGTCCCACAAATCGAATGAGGGGATTTCCTCGCCGCTCGCGCGCGCGCGGTAGATCAGACTATGGATGGTGGAGGCGCCCTTGCAGCCTTTGCCGCGCATCACCGAGGCCGCCTTGCCGGTGAAGGCGGCGAACTTCACCTCACCGTCGGCATGTTCCGCCAGATGCCGGGCGAGGGTGGTCTTGCCGGTCCCGGCATAGCCGAACAGGCGGAACACCTGCGGCGTGCCGTTTGAGCCCGGCTTGTCCTTCAGCCAGGTGGCGACGGCATTGAGCGCGGCGTCTTGATGGGGCGAAAACTGTGGCATGGGCGAGATCAATAGAGCATGTGGGGCTTTGCGGGAAGAACGAAAATAGAACAGTCGTGCAACGGCCCCCGATCTTCACCTCCCCTCCAGGGGAGGGCGGCCCTTGCCCCCGTCATCCGGGTGTCATATCGTGTCGATATGTCTCGACATATGGACGTGAAAAAATCGCAAAGCGCCTTCGCCGCGCTGGCGCAGCCGACCCGGCTCAAGGCCTTCCGCAAGCTGGTCGCCGCGCATCCCAACGGCTTGCCGGCCGGCGAGATCGCGCAATTCTGCAAGGTGCCGCACAACACCATGTCGACGCATCTCGCCGCGCTGATGCGCGGCGGGCTGATCGCGGTGGCGCGGCAAGGCCGTTCGATGAACTACCGCGCCGATCTCGACGGCTTCCGCGGCTTGATCGATTTCATGCTGCGCGACTGCTGCGGCGGCCGGCCTGAGATCTGCGCGCCGGTGGTCGAGGATTTCAACGCCGCGTGCTGCGCGCCAACTGTTAAGGGAGTTGTCAATGGCTGAGCGTATCTACAACGTACTGTTCCTTTGCACCGGCAATTCGGCGCGTTCGGTCATGGCGGAGGTGCTCCTCAATCGCGCTGGGCAAGGGAAATTTAAGGCCTATTCGGCCGGTAGCCAGCCGAAAGGGCGCATCCATCCCTATACGCTCGATCTCTTGCGGAATGTCCATTACGACGTGAGCGGATTGCGCTCGAAAAGCTGGCTTGAGTTTGCCCAGCCGGATTCTCCAAAACTCGATTTCGTCTTCACTGTCTGCGACAACGCGGCAGGAGAGACCTGCCCGGTCTGGCCGGGGCAACCGATGACGGCCCATTGGGGTATTCCCGATCCGGCTGAAGCCACAGGCACCGAGGCGGAGATTCGCTATGCATTTGCCGACGCGTTGCGGATGCTGACCAATCGCATCAACATCTTTGTGAGCCTTCCGCTTGCCAAGCTCGATAAATTGAGTTTGCAAAAGCGGCTCGACGCTATCGGCAAGACCAAAGACGCCGGCGGGCCGCCGGCAACTGCCGCCGAGTGAGGAAGACCATTCGGTAGCGCAAGGTGGTAAGCGGGCTGAATGCGACGTTCCGAGCAGCCGCCTCAGCGTTATCCGACGTTACGGGCAAATTTGGCTAGGCCCTGTTTTGACCGCGCCACCTTATAATTGTCTGCAAAACAAACGAGTCTGATGATGTCAACCTTCGAACGCTATCTGACCCTCTGGGTCGCGCTCTGCATCGTCGCTGGCATCGCGCTCGGCCACGTCATGCCCGGCGTCTTCCGGGCGATCGGCGGCGCCGAGATCGCCAAGGTCAATTTGCCGGTCGCCGCGCTGATCTGGCTGATGATCGTGCCGATGCTGGTGAAGATCGATTTTGCCGCGCTTGGGCAGGTGCGCGAGCACTGGCGCGGCATCGGCGTGACGCTGTTCATCAACTGGGCGGTGAAGCCGTTTTCCATGGCCGCACTCGGCTGGCTGTTCGTCGGCCACGTCTTCCGCCCCTATCTGCCGCCCGATCAGATCAACTCCTACATCGCCGGGCTGATCATCCTGGCGGCGGCGCCGTGCACGGCCATGGTGTTCGTGTGGAGCAACCTGACCAAGGGCGAGCCGCATTTCACGCTGTCGCAGGTGGCGCTCAACGACACCATCATGGTGTTCGCCTTCGCGCCGATCGTCGGGCTGCTGCTGGGCTTATCCGCGATCACGGTACCCTGGGGCACGCTGGTGCTCTCGGTCGTGCTTTATATCGTGGTGCCTGTGATCGTGGCGCAGCTCCTGCGCCGCAACGTGCTGGCGAGCGGCGGGGTGGCCGCGCTCACAAGCCTGCTTGGCAAGTTGCAACCGCTGTCGCTGATCGCGCTGCTGGCGACGCTGGTTCTGTTGTTCGGCTTCCAGGGCGAGCAGATCCTGGCGCAACCGCTGATCATCGGATTGCTTGCGGTGCCGATTCTGATCCAGGTCTATTTCAACGCCGGCTTCGCCTATCTGCTCAACCGGCTGGCCGGCGAACAGCATTGCGTCGCCGGACCGTCCGCCTTGATCGGCGCCAGCAACTTCTTCGAACTGGCCGTCGCCGCCGCCATCAGCCTGTTCGGCTTCAATTCGGGCGCCGCCCTGGCCACCGTCGTCGGGGTCCTGATCGAGGTGCCGGTCATGCTGTCGGTGGTC
Organism: uncultured Alphaproteobacteria bacterium; assembly: GCA_963733315.1. Classification (GTDB taxonomy): domain Bacteria; phylum Pseudomonadota; class Alphaproteobacteria; order Rhizobiales; family Xanthobacteraceae; genus Pseudolabrys. The sequence goes on from CAVTCV010000025.1 coordinate 65,467, forward strand.
GCCATCGTCAACCGGAGCCGTGGCTGGTACGAACGGGGCACAAAATCAAGCGCCGCTGCGTCTACGCCGCACTAGAGCCCCGCGCCTCTCGCATTGCCCTTTCGCGCGTCCCATGTTTAAGGTCGCGGCCGTTTTTCCTGCCGGACCTCTGCATGGCTCGTGATCAGATTGATATGACCCCGATCGAGACGCGCGACGAACTCGTCGCCTGGCTCGAAGCGGGCTGCAAGCCGAAGGCGCGCTGGCGCGTCGGCACCGAGCACGAGAAATTCGCCTTTACCGTCGACGGCCACCGGCCGGTGCCCTATGCGGGCCGCCGCAGCATCCGCTCCTTGCTGGAAGGCATGCACGACCTGCTCGGCTGGGAGCCGATCATGGAGGGCGACAACATCATCGGCATGTTCGACGTCACCCATGGCGGCGCCATTTCCCTGGAGCCCGGCGGGCAGTTCGAACTCTCCGGCGCGCCGGTGGAAAACGTGCACCAGACCGCCTCCGAACTGATGGCGCATCTGGCGCAAGTGCGCGAGGTGGCGAAGCCCTTAGGGATCGGCTTCCTCGGCCTCGGCATGACGCCGAACTGGACCCGCGCGGACATGCCGGTGATGCCGAAGGGCCGCTACAAGATCATGACCGCCTACATGCCGAAGGTGGGCACGTTCGGCCTCGACATGATGTATCGCACCTGCACGGTGCAGGCGAACCTCGACTTCTCGAGCGAAGCCGACATGGTGAAGAAGCTGCGCGTATCGCTCGCGCTGCAGCCAGTGGCGACCGCGCTGTTCGCCAATTCGCCGTTTACCGAAGGCAAACCGAACGGCTTTCTCTCATTCCGCTCGCAGATCTGGACCGACACCGACAAGGCGCGGTCCGGCATGCTGCCCTGGGCCTTCGAGGACGGCATGGGCTTCGAGCGCTGGGTCGATTACGCGTTCGACGTGCCGATGTATTTCATCAAGCGCGGCGACACATACATCGACGTATCGGGCAAGTCGTTCCGCGATTTCTTTGCCGGCAAGCTCGCCGAATTGCCGGGTGAACGGCCGACCATTTCCGACTGGGCCAATCACCTCTCCACGATCTTTCCCGAGGTGCGGCTCAAGCGTTATCTCGAAATGCGCGGCGCCGATGGCGTCCCGTGGCGGCGGCTGCCCTCGCTCACCGCGTTCTGGGTCGGGCTGCTCTACGACGACGGCGCGCTCGACGCCTGCTGGGACATGGTGAAGGGCTGGACTGCCGCCGAGCGGCAGAAGCTGCGCGACGACGTCCCGAAGCTCGGCTTTGCCGCCGAGATCCGCGGCCGCAACGTGCTCACGCTGGCACAGGAGGCGCTGCGCTTTGCCGCGCGCGGGCTGGCGCGCCGCAAATTCCTCGACCGCAACGGCCGCGACGAGACGCGCTATCTGCGCCCGCTCGAGGAATTGATTGCGCGCGGCATCACGCCGGCGGAGGAGTTGCTGGAGAAATTCCACGGGCCGTGGAAGGGCTCGGTCGAGCCGATTTTTGATGAGTATGCATATTAGCGTCGACGCCGGAGGGTCCCTCGGCTGTCATCACCCGCGAAGGCGGGTGATCCAGTAACCCCGGTGATTACGATGCGGAAAGGCAGAGGTTACTGGGTCCCCGCCTTCGCGGGGACGACAAGATCTCACTCCGCCGCCTGCGCTTCCGACAAATTGTCGAGCGAGGAGATGATATGCTCGGCGAGGGCGTCGGCGAGCGTTGAGCTTTCATGCGCGCTGCGCACCAGGCCGATGCGGCAGCTCGGCAGTTCGGGAAATCCTTCCGCGGCGGTGAGCACGCGCATGCCCGGGCGCAATCCTGACTCGGGCAGCACCGACACCGCAAGGCCGGCGAGCACGGCGGCGGCCACCGCGCCGGCATTCGAGCTCGAATAGAGCACGCGATAGGGCCGGCCGACTTTCTCGATGCGCTCGACGGCGATGCGGCGCCATGAACAGCTCGGCCGGCCGAGCGCGAGCGGCAGCCGCTCCTCGAGATGCGTCGGATGCCGGTTCGATGTCACCCACAACAGCCGCTCGCGCCGGAACGTCTCCGAGGCGCGCTTGGTCTCGCAATTGGTGACGATGGCGAGATCGATCTCGTTGGCGTCGATGCGCTCAAGCAGGTCCATGCTCGGCTCGCAGATCACGGTCAGCTCGACGCCGGGATAGACGCGCGAGAAGCGCGCCATGATCTCGGGCAGATAACGGTCGGCGTAATCGTCTGGCACGCCCAGCCGCACGCGGCCGGACAATTCGGCATCGGAGAAGGCGGCCAGCGTCTCGACGTTGAGCTTGACGATGCGCCGCGCGTAATCGAGCAGGCGGGCGCCATCCTCGGTGAGCTTGGAGGCGCGGCCGTCGCGCGCAAAGATCGGCCGCTCCAGCCGCTCCTCCAGCCGCTTCATCTGCATCGACACCGCGGACTGGGTCTTATTCACCACCTCGGCCGCCTTGGTGAAGCTGCCGGTCTCGGCGATGGCGATGAAGGTGCGCAATTGGTCGACGTCGATCAGCGCGGTCATGGGCTTGGTCCTCGATTGGGGCGGGCCCTTCGGGCCGGCCGGGCTACATCACCAATCCTGATCGGTCAGATTAAAAACATTCGTTTCACTAATCAATCCATGCGGTGCATATAAAGCTCGAATTCAGAGGAATCGGGTGGGGGTTTCGGGTGGTTGCGGCAAGCGGCCAGGACGATGTTGGCCGCCTGTACCTTAGGAATGGAGACTGGACATGAACGCAAATATCCCCGTTTTGCCAATCGCCGGCAGCGCCTTGCTGCGCGCCTTCGCCTCCCTGGTGGCGTTTTTCACGCATTGGCTCAAGCTGGTCGCACGCGCCCGTAAGCACCGGCGCGAGGCCCACGTACTCGCCGGCCTCGACCGCAACATGCTGTCCGATATCGGCATCACCCGCGCCGATCTCAACGACGCTTTGTCGGGACCGTTCTGGGAAGACCCGACCGCGCTGTTGCGCGAACGCGCACTCGAACGCCGCCTGTACCGCATCAGCCCCGCGCGCCGCGAGCCGCGCACTGAGAACGGCTTCCACCGTCCGCGCACCGACCGTCCGGCGCGCCAGGCGATGTAACACTCTTATGTGGCGCATGATCTTATCCGAAAACCGGTGTCCATTTTTCGGGATCATGCGCTAACCAAAACGGCCGAGCCCTCTCGTCGGCCGCTCGATCCGGGTCTAGCGATCATCCCCTCTCGCGTCCGGATCTAAGCGCCCGCCGGCCCCTCCGGCGGGCGCATTTATTTTTGCGAAGAATTTCTGCGCGCACATGGCACGAGGTGCGCTAGCATGGCGCCGGGGCCAGGTTTCACGGCAATTCCAAAGCCGAGCGGGCGCGCATGCGTTGTCGTTTCATTTTCATGGCCGCGTTTCTGGTGCTCCCCGCCTTGAGCCCGGCGCAAGCGCAGATCGGCTATGACCGCCGCGGCGCCGACTACCTGAACTTCCAGATCCGCAACGGCGACCCGGCCGTCTGCGCCGCGCGCTGCGAGCGTGACGCGCGTTGCCGCGCCTGGAGCTTCTCCTATCCGCGCGGCGACAACGCGCTCGCCACCTGCTGGCTGAAGAACCGGGTACCGCCGCGCGCGGAGGACAAATGCTGCGTGTCCGGTGTGCGCGGCGCTGGCGTGATCGAGCCGCGGCGCGGCGGACTGGAATATTCGATCGACCGCAACGGCGGCGACTATCGCAATTTCGACACTCCGCCCGACCCGGCCGGCGCCGCTTGCAACGTTGCTTGCAAGGATGAGAAACGCTGCCGCGCCTGGACCTATGTGCGGCCCGGCTATGGTGGGCCCGCCCCGCACTGCTATCTGAAAGACCGGATCACGCGCCCGCACCACAAGCCGTGCTGCATTTCGGGGGTGGTGAGGTAGCCCAACTCCGTCATTCCGGGACGCGAGCAAAGCGAGCGGGCCCGGAATCGAGGGGCCACGTTTGATGGTTTTCGATTGGCTCTGGATTCCGGGTTCGCGGCCTAATGGCCGCGCCCCGGAATGACAGTTAATGCACCGCCGAGAAAAACCGCGACAGCCGCAATCCCTGCGGCCAGGTCCAGATCGGCCGGCTTCGCAGCCCCAGGTCCCACGAGCCGACGATCCCGTCGACGCGGCCGACCAGATCGTCCACCGGCAGCATGCCGACGCCGCCTTCACGCAGCGGCACGCGGCTGTCGGCGGAATTGTCGCGGTTGTCGCCCATGACGAAGATATGGCCGGGCGGAACAAGCGTTTCCGCCATGTTGTCGAGCGGCTGCAACGGCGTGAGCTTGAAGATGGTGTGCTTGCGGTTGCCCGGCAGCGTTTCGATCAGGCGCGCCGCCGACATATGGCTGCCGTCGTCGCTTTCCGCTTGGCCGGTGCCGTCCGGCTGCAACGCGGCGGCTTCGCCGTTGATCCACACCTGGCCATCGCGCAGCGCGATGCGGTCGCCGGGCAGGCCGATCACGCGCTTGACCCAGACCTGGCTACGGTCGCCCGGCCAGCGGAACACGACGACATCGCCGCGCTGCGGCAGTGAGCCGAGGATGCGCGGCGTCGTCGGCAGGTCGATGAACGAGGGCAGCGAGGCCGAGCCGTAGCCGTAGGGGAATTTGCTCGCCAGCAATTCGTCGCCGATCAGCAGCGTCGGTTCCATCGAGCCGGAGGGCACATAGAACGGCTCGGCGATCGCGGTTTTCGCCGCCATCACCACCAGCACGATGACGGCGATGTCGAAGATGCTTTTCGCCCAGCCGCGCAAGCCGGAGTGTTGGACGTCCGTGGAAGCCATCAGGCGGTCCCTCCGACGGTGATGCGATCCATGCGCAAGCTGGGCTGGCCGACGCCGACCGGCACGCCCTGGCCGTTCTTGCCGCAGGTGCCGATGCCGGGATCGAGCGCAAAGTCGTTGCCGATCATGGTGATGCGATTGAGGTCGGTCGGCCCGTTGCCGATCAGCATGGCGCCTTTGACCGGCGTCGTGACTTTGCCATTCTCGATCTTGTAGGCCTCGGTGCACTGAAACACGTATTTGCCCGAGGTGATGTCGACCTGGCCGCCGCCGAAGCTGACCGCGTAGAGGCCGTTCTTCACCGAGGCGATGATTTCCTGCGGATCGTGATTGCCGGCGAGCATGTAGGTGTTGGTCATGCGCGGCATCGGCACGTGCGCGTGGCTTTCGCGCCTTCCGTTGCCTGTCGGTTTCATGCCCATCAGGCGCGCGTTCTGCCGGTCTTGCATGTAGCCGACCAGAATGCCGTCCTCGATTAGCATGGTGCGGTTGGTCGGCGTGCCTTCATCGTCGATGGAGAGCGAGCCGCGCCGCTGCTGCATGGTGCCGTCGTCGACCACGGTCACGCCTTTGGCGGCGACCTGCTGGCCCATCAGGCCGGCAAAGGCGGACGTCTTCTTGCGGTTGAAATCGCCTTCCAGCCCATGGCCGACCGCTTCGTGCAGCATCACGCCCGGCCAGCCGGAGCCCATCACCACGTCCATCTCGCCGGCCGGCGCCGCCACCGCGTCGAGATTGACCAGCGCCTGGCGCACGGCTTCATCGACCGCGTGTTGCCAGGCATGCGTTTCGATGAAGCGCTGATAGCCTTCGCGCCCGCCGGCGCCGTAGCTGCCGGATTCCTGCCGGTCGCCGTCGCCGACGACGGCGGACACGTTGAGCCGCACCAGCGGCCGAATGTCGCGATAGGTCTCGCCGTCGGCGCGCAGGATTTCCACCACCTGCCAGGTGGCGGCGACGCTCGCCGTCACCTGCCGCACGCGCGGGTCCTTGGCGCGCGCGTAAGCGTCGATCGATTCCAGGAGTTTCACCTTGGCGTCGAAGGCCGGCCCCCCGAGCGGGTTCTCGTCGCCATAAAGCTTGCGGTTGGTGCGGCCGGGCGCCTCGGCGTAACGGCCGCTATGGCCGCCTTTCACCGCGCGCACCGCCTCGGCGGCGCGGGCAAGGGCTGCTTCCGACACGTCGGAAGCGTGCGCATAGCCGACCGCCTCGTCCTTGACCGCGCGCAGGCCGAAGCCCTGCGCGGTGTCGTAAGTTGCCTGTTTGAGGCGGCCATTGTCGAACACCAGCACTTCCGCCTGGCGATATTCCAGGAATAGTTCGCCGTCGTCGGCGCCGTCCATGCCGCGGCCGATCAGTTGCCGTACCTTGGCCTTATCGAGGCCGGCGCGGTCGATCAGGGAAGAAATGGCTGGGTCCATAAACTGTCTCCGGTGGCGCCCTCAGGCCATCAAATAGGGCCTCTGTGGCAATTCTGCGAGGGTCGGGGGCGGGCCTAATCGCCCCTTGTCGCGGTCCAGATGAAATGTCGCGCGCCGCCGCGCGGTCCCTTGGCGCGCAGGGGAATTTCGTCCACTTTAAAACGCGTCTTGCGCAGCCGCGCCGTGAATTTTGCGTCAGGTCCCGACGACCATACCGCCAGCACGCCGCCAGGACGTAGCGCCGTATGGGCGGCGCGCAATCCTTTGAGGTCATACAGCCCATCATTGGCTTTGCGGGTCATTCCTTGCGGCCCATTGTCGACGTCGAGCAGGATCGCGTCGTAAGCCAATCGACCGGACCTGATCAGATCGCCGACGTCACCTTCGTGGATGCGCACGCGCGGATCGGTCAGGCTGTCGCCGGACAATTTCGCCATCGGACCGCGCGCCCAGGCCACTACCGCCGGCACCAGTTCGGCGACAACGATATGAGCCTGCTTCCCTAGCACGGTCAGGGCCGCCCGCAAGGTGAAGCCCATACCCAACCCGCCGATCAGGATACTTGGCCGCTGATTCGGCCGCTTGCGGGTCCGAATTTTTTCGCAAGCGATAGTCGCGAGCGCCTGCTCGGTGGCGCTGAGGCGACTGTTCATTAACTCGTCGCGCCCCAGCCGGATCGAGAATTCCGCGCCACGCTGCATCAGGCGGAGTTCGCCGCCGCCGGGTACTTGCGCCCTATCGAGAAGGGACCAGGGGATCATGGATATCTCTTGTGCCGGTTGCTATGCAGTGTGCTTCGTGGAGGAACACGATGAAAGCAATGCTGCTGATGGGCCATGGCGGCCCCGAGATGATGAAATTTGGCGAGGCGCCGGACCCGAAAGCCGGGCCGGGCGAGGTGGTGGTCGACATTCACGTGGCCAGCGTGAACGGCGCCGATCCCAAGGTGCGGCGGGGCAATGGCCGCTACAAGCTTGACCGGTTCCCTCACATTCTGGGCCGCGACTTCTCGGGCGTGGTCAGCGAGCTTGGCGCCGGGGTGACCGATTTCAATGTCGGCGATCGCCGTGTTCGGCGTGACCGACGTGGGACATCGAAGGCGCCTATGCCGAGAAGATCGCCATCAAGGCCGCGATCATCGCCAAGAAGCCGCCCTCGCTCAGCCACGCCGAGGCGGCGGCGCTCGGGCTGATCAGCCTTACCGCGCTCACCGCCGTCGAGGACACCCTGCATCTGAAAGCGGGCGAAACCATCCTGATCCAGGGCGGTGCCGGCGGCGTCGCCGGATTCGCCGTGCAACTCGCCAAGCACATCGGCGCGACGGTGATCTCGACCGCCAGCGCCGGCAATCTCGCCTATGTGCGCGGCCTCGGCGCCGACAAGGTCATCGACTACAATAAAGAGGATTTCACCAGCATCGGCCCGGTCTGCGACGCGGTGTTCGACACTGTCGGCGGCGGTGTGCGCGCCGGCTGCTACAAGGTGCTCAAGCCGGGCGGCCGGCTGGCATGGATCGCGCCGGCGCCGGAGGGCTTTGCGCCCGACCGCAAGGACGTGGCGACGCTGCGGCCCGACGTCAAACGCGACCGCGCGCATCTCGAACGCATGCTGGCGCTGGTCGCCGCGGGCGCGGTGCGGCCGCCGGCGATCCACCACTACAAGCTCGCCGACGCCGCCGAGGCGCACAAGGTCAGCGAAGGGCGTCACCTGCAAGGCAAGCTGGTTCTGGACGTGCGCTGAGCCGCGTTCAGCTCCAGGACAACCGCACCGAAGCCTCGCCGATCGGATCGATCGCGTGGGTGAGGGCGGTTTCGTCGCGTTCGAGCATCAGCGGCGGCGTGATCGAGCCGGTGATGATGATATCGCCCGCCGATAATGTTTCGCCGAAGGCGGCGAGCGACGAGGCGACATGCGCGACGATATCGATGAGCTTGCCGGTGAGCGCTTCCGGCTCGCTCGTGTGCGTGGCTTCCGCGCCGCGCCGGATCAGCCGCGAGGTCAGCCCGGCGACGCTGCCGCCCGGCCTAGCCGTCGCGCCGACAATGACGTTGCGCTGGAAGATGTCGCCAGCGAGCACCCGGTCGAGATTGTCCGGCGCCGGCGGCAGATCGAGATCGGCGATTTCGATGGCCGGCGCGATCTCCTTAATCGCCGCCAACACCGCGTCGGTCGACGCCCCGGCGCCGAGCGCGCTACCCATGCGCACGCAGATTTCCGGCTCGGCCACCGGGTTGACGTAGCCGGCAAGCGACACCGTGCCGCCCGAGGCGACCAATGCGCGCTGCATCAGGAAGCCGACCAGAGGCGCTTTCAGGCCGAGCTTCTGCATGCTGGCGGGCGCGCCCATGCCGACTTTCCAGCCCAGCGGCTTTTCGCCGGCAGCGATGCGCGCGCGCCGGCTGGCGAGCTGCGCGGTCATGCCTTTGGTGATCAGCGGCGTGTCCCAGGGGTTCATGCGTGGCCTTTTCTTTCTTGCTTGGTTCTCAAGGGGAGGGCGGTCGCGGCGCGTCGTTCACGTCCTACTTCTTATTTCGTCTTGCCCGCAAGAATGGCGGCGTAGACAGGCAAGTCCACATTGCCGCCGGACAGAATGACGCCGACTTCCTTACCGTGCATCGCATCCTTTTCCTTGAGCAGCGCCGCGAGCGGCGCCGCGCCGGCGCCTTCCGCCAAATTATGGGTATCGCGGTAGTAGATGCGCATCGCGTCGGCGACTTCATCATCGCTGACGGCGACAATTCGGTCGGCGCCTTTCGCGTAAACCGCGAATGCCTCCGCAACTGGGACGCGGACCGCCATGCCGTCGGCGATCGTGTCGGCGGAGTTTGTCTCAATCAGGCGCCCGCTTTCAAACGAAAGCTTGGCGGCTTGGGCTTCGGTCGAAACGACGCCCACGACCTTGGTTTTGAGGCCGAGCAAATCCCGCACCGTGATGACGCCGCAGATTCCGGAGCCGCAGCCGATGGGCACGTAGACGGTGTCGAGCGTCGCCGCTGCGCTGAACAGCTCAAGCGCGTAAGTGGCGACGCCGCGAACGAGTTCGCGGTGGAAGGGCGGCACCATGAAGAGATTTTCTGCCTCGGCCACGCGCATGGCTTCGACGCGCGCTTCATCGAAGTCGCGGCCGAATTCGACGACTTCGGCCCCGAACGCACGCATGGCTGCATTCTTCTCGACGGAATTTCCATGCGGAACGAGGATCTTCGCCTTGAGCCCCGCTGCCGTAGCGGCGCGTGCCTGGCTCTGGCCATGATTGCCGCGGGTCGCGGTGACGATGCCGCCGACCTTGGGGCTGTTCCGTTTCAGCCAGTCGATGAAGGTAATGCCGCCGCGAATTTTGAAAGCGCCCGTCGGCGGTGTGGTTTTCGTGCTTGACCCAAACCGTGGCGCCGGCTCGCCGGCACAGAAGCGGCCAGACATATTGCGGCGTGGGCGGCATGTATTTGTAGATGAGACGGGCCGCTCCTTCGATCTCATCTTTGCCGAACATCGGCATTATCATTCTTTCCTCCCGCATCATCCCCGGCCATGACGAATCATTTCTTGTGGCTCTCCGGATGCACTTCGTAGCCGGAGTCCTCGATCGAGCCGGCGCCCATCCAGCCCCACACCAGCACCACATCTTCGTCCGAGGTGTTGTTGAAGCCGTGCCAGCAGCCGCGCGGCGAATAGATCACGTCGCCTTCGCTCGACGGCTTGTCGCCGTGATCGGTGTAGATCATGCCTTTGCCCTTGAGCACGATGAAGAACTCGTCGCAATTGTGATGGCGGTGGTTCTCGTGCCGCGCGCCCGGCTTGAGCACGGTCCAGCCGACGACGTGGTCGGCATCGGCGGTTTTCTTGTCGATCAGGAACTGCACCTGCATATCGACCCAGCCGTCGTCGCGCTTGAGGCCCTCGACCTTCGGCACGTCGCGCAAATTGGTGCGGTACATGACCGGAGCTTCGGCTGGCCTTGCTTCCAGACGTCGGCGGCGCCCTTCACGGCTTTGCCCAAGGCGCGTCCGAATTTTTCCGCCGACGATATCATGTTTGTCCTCCTAAACGCCGGTAGACTTGGTGCGCGACCACGAAATCGTTGCCGTCGATACCGAGCCCGCGGCAGGCATTCATCATTTCGTTGGCGGCGGCGGCAAGCGGCACCGGCGAGCCGAGCGTGCGGCCGAGATTGAGCGCCAGCAGCATGTCCTTCTGCTGCAGCGTGACGTCGGCGAGCGGCACTGCCGGCATCTTGCCGTCGAGAATGAACGGCCCGCGATAGCCGAGCACCGGCGAGGCGGCGACGCTCTTGAGCATCGCATCGAGCGCCACGTCGCGGGCGACGCCGCCCTTCTCGGCGAGCGCGACGGCTTCGCCGAAGGCAGATCACCTCGACCATCAGCAGCAGGTTGACCGCGATCTTCATCTGGCAGGCGAGGCCGTTGCCGCCGATGCGCGTCACTTTCGGCCCGATCGCCAGCAGCACCGGCTTGATGTGCTCGTAAGCGGCCGCGTCGCCGCCGATCATGATCGAGGCATTGCCCTGCACGACGGTGACCGGCGAGCCGGAGAGCGGGCCGTCGAGCATGATCGATCCGGCGCTTGCGCGAATTCGGCGGCGACGGCTGCGGCTTTCGTCCGGCTCGATCGTGCTCATGTCGATAAGATGCTGCCTTGGCTTGAGCCCGGCGACGATGCCGTCCTTGCCCAGCGCCACGGCTCTTGACCGCCTTGGCGTCGGTGACGATGGAGAACACCAATTCGGATTGCTCGGCCACGCTCGCGGGTGTCTCGGCCCAGAGCATCCCCGCTTCTAAGAGGCTTGCCGCCTTGTCGCGCGAGCGGTTCCAGCCGGTGACGGAATGCCCGGCGTTCATCAGGCGCGGGACAATCAATTGCCCCATCGCCCCCAGACCGACGAAATCCGATATTCACTGCGATACTCCGGCGTCACTCGCTGCTGCAACAGTAAAGACATCGATGGCCGGCACAAGGCCGGCCGTATGCAAGCAAAACGAGCACGATGAGCGAGTGGCCGCACCTGCGCGGGCCATTGCCGGCGTGGGAGCTAGCGCGGCTTTGCGGCGCGTGGGCGCGGCGGCTTTTTCGCTTTCAAAAACGCCGCGCAGAACGCCGCTTCGAAGGCGCGGTAGTCATTGGTGATCTCGGTGCCTTTGCGGATCGTGCGGCGGGCGAGGACGTAGCCGCCATGGAAATAGGTGTTCGGATTGTCCGAATGATTCATGAAGGTATCGTGGTCCATCGAGAGCAGGACTTCCTTGCCCCACTGATAGCCGTGCAGCTTGATGAAATCCTTCGCCTGCCTTCGGCAGCTTGGCGAGCCGCTTGCGCGTGTAAAAGCGGTCGAAGCCGTAGACGAAGCGCCAGATCTTGGCGTCCTTGCGGATCGTTTCGCCGGCAAAGACGCCGATCCCGTGGATCGGGCTTTTGTCGAGATAGGTTTTGACGAGGAGCATGGGTGGCGTGAGGCGAATCGCCGGCTCCGCTACGGCAGCTTATCGTAGCCCTCGCCGAAACCGGCAAGGCTCATCGGGAAGCCGATGCCTTCCTCGGGCGTCTGGAAAATGATGAAGGTCGCGGTCTTGCCGGTGCGCAGCTTGGCGATCAGCGCGTCGTCCATGACCACCTCGGCGATGCAGCCATTGGGCAGGCAGCGCACAAAGCCGGCGCGGCCGATATCGGCATTGTCGATCTTCAAGCCCAGGCCGGAGGGCAGCAGCACGCCGAGCGGCGCCACCACCCGCATCAGCCGGCTTTTCAGGTCGGCGGTCTTGAGCACGATCACCGTGAGACCGACATTGGCGCGGTCTTCCGCGGTTACGCTCTGGATCAGGGCGCATTGCTCGCTCTTGGCGCCGGGCGGCGTGTCGCAGCGGATCTGCCAGTCCTTGTGCACCGAGCTGACCGCGCCCTGGGCGGCGGCCTGCTGCGGGGGGAGGCCGCCAGCGCCGCGACCAGCGCCAGCGGCGCAAGCCATGCCCGGCCCCGCAGCGCGTGCCTGTCATGCCCGAAAATGCCCATCAGTTCGATCCCTTGGCGCGTGCTGCCCCGCTCGCCTGCGCGCGGGCGAATCGCTGCCCGCCCGGCATTTTATTCATTCCCGTTGGGTCATGCCCGCGCCAGCCCTGTCAAGCAAGGGCCCGCTGGCCGCTGACCTTGCCGGCGCGGGGCAACAAAGCCGCGCTCGTCGTGGCGTAAATGCGGCGTCCGCACTCACGTCTGGGGGCAAGCCGTTTGTCGCATGTAACATGGCGATAAGGTGCATTGCGGTAGTGCCGGAATTGTGGTTTGAGAGACGGGGATTTCCCCCCGTCCCGCCGCACCGCAACCGCTGCCGCGCCCGTGGCAAAACGCTGTGCTCAGCGGGGCCGAACCGAATCCTGCCTGCGGTGGGCGGCAAAAAGGGGCCTCGATCAAGGCCGAATTTCTCGTCGAGGGAGAGCTAAGAACAATGCTGGTGCTCAAGCGGTTGGTCGCTTTCGTGGTCACGGGCGTGACCTTTATCGCCGCCGGCGGCGTCGCCTGGGCCGGTCTCGGCCAGCCCTCGCCCTGGGAACTCGGCCTGCAGCAGTCGGCCTCGCCGGTGATGGACGACATCGTCTGGTTCCACAACTTTCTGCTCTGGCTGATCGCCGCCATCGCGCTGTTCGTGCTGGTGCTGCTGGCGATCGTCGTGCTGCGCTTCAACGCCCGCGCCAACCCGGACCCGTCGCGCACCACGCACAACACCGCCATCGAAATCATCTGGACCGTGGTGCCGGTGCTCATCCTGGTGACGGTCGCGGTGCCGTCGTTCCGCCTGCTGTTTTATCAGCTGAAAGTCCCGGCCGCCGACCTGACCGTGAAGGCGACCGGCAAGCAGTGGTTCTGGAGCTACAGCTATCCGGATTCCAAATTCGAATTCGACTCCTTGATGGTGCAGGAGAAGGATCTCAAGCCCGGCCAGCCGCGGCTGCTTGGCGGTCGACAACGAGATGGTGGTGCCGGTCAACAAGGTGGTGCGCGTGCTGGTCACCGGCGCCGACGTCATCCACTCGTTCTCGGTGCCGTCGTTCGGCATCAAGATCGACGCCATCCCCGGCCGCCTCAACGAGACCTGGTTCAAGGCGGAGCGCGAAGGCATGTATTACGGCCAGTGCTCGCAGCTGTGCGGCCGCGATCACGCCTTCATGCCGATCGCCGTGCATGTGGTGAGCGAGAAGGAATACACCGCCTGGCTCGCGCAGGCGAAGAAGAAATACGCCGACAGCGACACAGCGCCGGCGGTGCCAGACCAAGGATGCAATCGCCGATCCGACCGCGGTCGCCGCGGCCGACGCCGTCAAGTGACATATATAAAAATCAGAATATAATGCCGGCGACAACGACAAGGGTTGAAGGATAAGAACGATGGCCAGCAACGCAGCCGCACCACGACGCCCACGATGCCCACGAGCACCATCCGACCGGATGGCGCCGGTTCGTCTATTCGACGAACCACAAGGACATCGGCACGATGTACCTGACCTTCGCGCTGGTCGCCGGCGTGATCGGCGGCGCTGCTGTCGATCGCCATCCGCCTCGAACTGCAAAATCCCGGCCTGCAGATCTTCCCGACGCCGCACGAATACAACGTGTTCGCCACCGCGCACGGCCTGATCATGATCTTCTTCATGGTGATGCCGGCGATGATCGGCGGCTTCGGCAACTGGTTCGTGCCGCTCATGATCGGGGCGCCCGACATGGCGTTCCCGCGCATGAACAACATCTCGTTCTGGCTGCTGCCGGCCTCGTTCATCGCTGCTGCTCGTCCTCGATGTTCGTCGAAGGCGAGCCCGGCGCGCTCGGCGCCGGCACCGGCTGGACGATCTACGCGCCGCTGTCGACCATCGGGCCATCCCGGCCCGGCGATGGACTTCGTCATCCTGTCGATCCATCTCGCCGGCGCCTCGTCGATCCTCGGCGCCATCAACTTCATCACCACCATCTTCAACATGCGCGCGCCCGGCATGACGATGCACAAGATGCCGCTGTTCGTGTGGTCGATGCTGGTGACCGTGTTCCTGCTGCTGCTGTCGCTGCCGGTTCTCGCCGGCGCCATCACCATGCTGCTGACCGACCGCAATTTCGGCACCACCTTCTTCGATCCGGAAGGCGGCGGCGATCCGCTGCTGTTCCAGCATCTGTTCTGGTTCTTCGGCCATCCGGAAGTCTACATCCTGATTCTGCCCGGCTTCGGCATGATCAGCCAGATCGTCGCGACCTTCAGCCGCAAGCCGGTGTTCGGCTATCTCGGCATGGCCTATGCGATGGTCGCCATCGGCGGCATCGGCTTCGTGGTGTGGGCGCATCACATGTACACGGTCGGCCTGTCGACCGGCGCGCAGGCCTATTTCATCGCCGCCACCATGGTGATCGCGGTGCCGACCGGCGTGAAGATCTTCTCCTGGATCGCCACCATGTGGGGCGGCTCGATCGAGTTCCGCACGCCGATGCTGTGGGCGATCGGCTTCATCTTCCTGTTCACCGTCGGCGGCGTGACCGGCGTGGTGCTGGCCAATGCCGGCGTCGACCGCGTGCTGCACGACACCTATTACGTCATCGCGCACTTCCACTACGTGCTCTCGCTCGGCGCGGTGTTCGCGATCTTCGCCGGCTGGTACTACTGGTTCCCGAAGATGACCGGCTACATGTACAACGAGACCATCGGCAAGCTGCACTTCTGGATCACCTTCATCGGCGTCAACATCATCTTCTTCCCGCAGCACTTCCTCGGGCTCGCCGGGCATGCCGCGCCGCACCGTCGATTATCCCGACGCCTTCCACGGCTGGAACGAGGTCTCGTCGTTCGGCTCCTACATCGCCGGCTTCGGCGTGCTGGTGTTCTTCTTCGGCATGGCCGAGGCCTTCATCAAGAAGCGCGCGGCCGGCAACAATCCGTGGGGCGTCGGCGCCACGACGCTGGAATGGACGTTGTCCTCGCCGCCGCCGTTCCATCAGTTCGAGACGCTGCCGCGGATTAAATAAGACAAAGGCGCTTCCAGACTCGATGTCGCTTGTCAGCGAAGGCGCAGACTTCCGCGGTCCGATCGGCCGCCGGGGCGGACTCGACCTTGCCGAGCCGAGCCTCGCGAGCGTCGGCGACTATGTCGCGCTGATGAAGCCGCGCGTGATGTCGCTGGTCATCTTCACCGCGCTGGTCGGCCTGGCGGTCGCGCCGGGCAGCTTGCATCCGCTGATCGGCTTCACCGCGCTGCTCTGCATCGCGGTCGGCGCGGGCGCGGCCGGCGCGCTCAACATGTGGTACGACGCCGACATCGACGCCATCATGACGCGCACCGCGCGCCGGCCGGTGCCGATGGGCCGCGTCAAGCCGGGCGAGGCGCTGGCCTTCGGGCTGACGCTCGCCGGCTTCGCGGTGGTGACGCTCGGCCTTCTGGTCAACGTGCTCGCCGCCGGCGCTGCTCGCCTTCACCATCTTCTTCTACGTCGTGATCTACACGATCTGGCTCAAGCGCTGGACGCCGCAGAACATCGTCATCGGCGGCGCCGCCGGCGCCTTCCCGCCGATGATCGGCTGGGCCGCGGCGACCGGCTCGCTGTCGGCTGAGCCGGTGCTGCTGTTCATGATCATCTTCTTCTGGACGCCGCCGCATTTCTGGGCGCTGGCGCTCACCCGCACCGAGGACTACGCCCGCGCCGGCATTCCGATGCTGCCGGTGGTCGCCGGCGACGCCTCGACGCGGCGGCAGATCCTGGCGCACACGCTGATCCTGGTGCCGCTCGGCATCGCGCCTTACGCGCTCGGCTATGCCGGCACGCTTTACGGGCTGATCGCGGCCGTCACCGGCGCGATCATGCTGGTGCTGGCCTGGCAGGTGTTCCGCGAGCGCCGCCCGGCCGAGCGCGCCAGCAAGCATCTTTTCGCCTTCTCGATCCTCTATCTGTTCCTGCTGTTCGCCGTGCTGCTGGTCGAGCGGGGATGGGGCGGGCTGATCGCCCGGTTGGCGGCGTGACCACTGGCATCGCGATGACCGAAGAGCCGAAGGACGAGGGCATCGTGCTCACCGAGGCGCAGAAGCGCGCCCGGCGCTCGCGCTCGATCGCCATCGCGCTGTCGCTCGCCGCGCTGGTGATCCTGTTCTACGTGGTGACCCTGGTGAAGGGCCCGGTCGTGCTGGTGCGCCCGCTATGACGAACGAACCGACACCCGGCTACGGCAAGCGGCGGCTGCGGCGCGACGTGGTGATCGCCGCCGGCTGCGGCGTCTTGGTGGCGGCCATGGTGGGCGCCTGCCTATGCCGCGGTGCCGCTCTACAAGATGTTCTGCCGCGCCACCGGATTTGCCGGCACGACGCAGGTTTCGCGCAGCGCGCGCCGCAGCACGAGCTCGGCCGCGAGCTCACCATTCGCTTCGACGCCAATGTCGCGCCCGGCCTGCCGTGGAAATTCGTGCCGGAGCAGAACTCGATCAAGCTGCACATCGGCGAGGTGGCGACCGTCCACTACAAAGTCATCAACGAAGCGGCGCGCACGATCACCGCGCAGGCCTCCTACAACGTCACGCCGACCACGGTCGGCGCCTATTTCGACAAGATCAACTGCTTCTGCTTCACCGAGCAGACCATGCAGCCGGGCGAGACGCGCGAGATGACGGTGGTGTTCTACGTCGATCCCAAGATCGTCAACGACCGCGACCAGGACCGCTCAACACCATCACGCTGTCCTACACCTTCTACCGGCTGCCCGATGCCGAGCGGCCGGTGGCGGAAGCGCCGGAGAAGAATTCGAGCAAGCTTTAACCGGGAATAAGGGGCGCCGGCGGCGCCTCGCGCAAGCTAAACGAGAGTTGAACGGAGACGACGATGGCCGAGGCCCACGCCAAGCACCACGACTACCACCTGGTCGATCCGAGCCCTTGGCCGATCGTCGGCTCCGTCTCCGCGTTCCTGATGGCGGTCGGCGCGCATCACCTGGATGCATCACATGTTCGCCGCGGCGCCGCTGGTGTTCGGGCTCGGCGTCGTCGGCATCCTCTATACCTTCATCGGCTGGTGGCGCGACGTGATCCGCGAGGCCCAGTACGAGGGCTTCCACACCCGCGTGGTGCAGATCTCGCATCGCTACGGCATGATCCTGTTCATCGCCTCCGAGGTGATGTTCTTCGTCGCCTGGTTCTGGGCCTATTTCAACACCGCGCTGTTCCCCGGCGACGTGCATGATTACGGGCGCCTGGCCATCACCCACGGCGTCTGGCCGCCGCAGGGCATCGAGACCTTCAATCCCTGGCATCTGCCGCTGCTCAACACGCTGATCCTGCTCACCTCGGGCACCACGGTGACCTGGGCGCATCACGCGCTGCTGGAGAACGACCGGCAGGGGCTGAAATGGGGCCTGGCGCTGACCATCCTGCTCGGCCTCACCTTCACCTGCGTGCAGGCCTACGAATACGCGCACGCGGCGTTCCACTACAGCGGCAACATCTACGGCGCGACCTTCTTCATGGCGACCGGCTTCCACGGCGCGCATGTGATCATCGGCTCGATCTTCCTGATCGTCTGCCTGATCCGCGCCATCAACGGCCACTTCACGCCCACCCAGCACCTCGGCTTCGAATTCGCCGCCTGGTACTGGCATTTCGTCGACGTGGTGTGGCTGTTCCTGTTCGCCTGCATATATGTGTGGGGCGCCGGCGATGCCGCATCCGGAGTGACCGTTAACGAAGGTGGTACAAGGGGCGGCGTGGATCGCGCCGCCCTTTTGCTTTACGGAAAGAGCAGACCATGCCTGACCAATCGCTGCCGATCGCCCGCGGCCTGCGCGGCCGCTGTCCGCGCTGCGGCGAGGGCAGGCTGTTCCAGGGCTTCCTGACATTGCGGCCGCGCTGCGAGCGCTGCGGCCTCGACTTCAGCTTCGCCGATGCCGGCGACGGCCCGGCGGTGTTCGTCATCCTGCATCGGCGGCGCCATCGTCGTCGTTCGCGGCGCTGATCACCGAGGTGGTCTATCAGCCGCCGTATTGGGTGCACGCGGTGCTGTGGCTGCCGCTGATCCTGCTGGTGACGCTGGCGCCGTTGCGGCCGATCAAGGGCCTGATGATCGCGCTGCAATACCATCACCGCGCGCAGGAAGGCCGCCTGATGCAGCGAGGCGACGAGTGAGCGGCCGCGCGCAGGCGGCGGGGTGATCGAGGCGACGGTGTTCGCGCTTGCCGGCGTCGCCATCCTGATCGGCCTCGGCATCTGGCAGCTCGACCGCAAGGTCTGGAAGGAAAATCTGATCGCGACGCATCGACGCGCGGCTCGACGCGCGCGCCGCGGCCTCTGCCGCCGCCGGCAAACTGGCCGCAGCTTACGCCCGGCGCCGACGAATACCCCCGCGTGACGTTCCCTGCCGAATTCCTCCCCGGTCAGGAGGCGCTGGTCTACACCGCCGGCTCCTCCTTCCGGCCCGACGTGCAGGGGCCGGCTATTGGGTGTTCGCGCCGGCGCGGCTCGCCGGCGGCAGCATCGTCGTCATCGACCGCGGCTTCGTGCCGGCCGACCGCAAGGATGCCGGCGAGCCGCGCGCAAGGCGCGCCGCAAGGCGTCGTCGACATCGTCGGCGTCATGCGCTGGCCGGAGGCGCGCGGGCATGTTCACGCCGGCCGACGATCCGAAGAACAATGTCTGGTACCTGCGCGATTCCGCGGCGATCGCCGCGGCGAAGAAATGGGACACAGCCGCGCCGTTCTATATCGAGCAGGAGGCGCCGGTACCGCCCGGCGGCTGGCCCAAGCCGGGCAAGCTCGTGGTCGCCTGCCGGACAACCACCTGCAATATGCCATCACCTGGTTCGGCCTCGCGCTCGGATTGGCCGGCGTCTATGTGGTGTGGTTTGTCGGGCGAATGCGCGCGCGGCCCAAAATTGTCAGCGCTCAGAACGAATAGCCGACGCGCAGGCCGTAGTCGTTAATGCCTTTATTGAAGGCGCAGATCTCGCCATTCGAGAGGTGGTCGAACGTCCCCATCACGCTCCAGCGATCGTTGAGCCGGTAGCCGATTGAGCCGCCGCTATGAAAGGCCCAGCGGCAGCCGAGACCGTTCATGTTGCTCGCGTTGTCGTCGAGATTGCCGTTGTGAACGAGGCCGCCGAAGAAGCCCTCGGCGAACCATCGCGGCATGAGGTTGAACGTCCACAACGCGCCAGCATAAACATAGCTGGTCTTTCCCGCAAAGTTGCCGATGCCGCCGACGTGAAAGCGCGGCGTGAAATAATCAGGCAAGCCGGGAATGGTGAAAAACCGCGGCGCCACCAGTTCAAGATTGGCATCGACCGAGCCCGCTTCCGGGCTCGCGATCGCATGCGCGAACACTCCGCCGCGCACCTCGAAACGCTCGGGGTGGTAGTATGTGGGCGGCGCAAAGATCACCGACGAATCTGATGGCGGAGGCGGCGGCACGGGCAGATCGGCGGCCACGGCGACGCCGCCGGCGAGCAACAGTGCCGTAACCGCTCCTATCGAAACGCGCCTTAAATCCATCCCAAGCCTCGAATTGCGCAATCGCGCGAATTTTCCCCACGGCTGTATTTTAGCAGCAATATTATCCTACGTCGCAGGTCCTTTGCCTTGCCGATTGTTTTAGCAGCATCCGATTGACAACGGAACGTTTATGGCGGGTCCCCGGCATCTGCCTACCTGCCTGCTTTGTCGCTTGACATGCGTCAAATCAACCCGTCCCGGGATCGCGTTATGAACGGTGGGCCGCGCCTTCGCTGAGCGCCGGCGCCAGCGAGCGGGGCAATTCCATCGTGGTGACGCGGATTCTCGAACGTCTGATGGCCTGGCTCGAACGCGCGCTCGCTTATGCCTTCATCGCCGCGGTCGCCCTCAACTTCATCAACGTGGTCGGCCGCTATGTGTTCGGCGACACCATCCTCAGCGCCGACGAGCTGCAGATCTTCATCATGGTGTTCATGACTTTCCTCGGCGCCGCCGTGGTCGCCTGGCGCAATCAGCATTTGCGCATGGACGTGCTTGTGAACGCGCTGCCGCCGCCGGTCCGCAAGCTGATACGAATCGCCGAACTGGCGGTGATCGTCATGCTCGCCGGCTTTCGTGCTGTGGAATTCGACCTATTACGCCAAGCAGATGTTCGACATCGGCCGCGTCAGCGACATGGCGCGGGTGCCGATGTGGATTCCGCATGGCGTGGTGGCGGCGGGCTTCGGTCTGATGGCGCTCATCGCTGGCCTGCGCCTGCGTCGAGACTACTGACCGGGCGCGCGCCGGACGGCGGCAAATCCGGCACGGGAGGCCTGAGCCATGTCATTCGCGCTCGGGGTGGTGCCGGTCGCTCTGCTGCTCTTGGGATTTCCGATCTTCATCGTCCTGCTGGCGTCGGTCACCGTCGCGCTCGTGTTCTTCATGCATATGCCGCTCGCGGCGCTGCATCAGAACATGTTCGGATCGATCAATGCCTTTTCGCTGCTGGCGATTCCGTTTTTCGTCTATGCCGGCGAACTGATGGGACGCGGCAGCGTCGCCCAGCGCCTGGTCGATTTCGTGCAGGGCGGCGTCGGCTCGGTGCGCGGCAGCCTCGCCGTCACCACGGTCGGCACCTCGGCCATCTTCGGCGCGATCTCGGGCATCAGCGCGGCCTGCGTCGCAACAATCGGCCGCATCATGTATCCGGCGATGCGGCGCGCCGGCTATCCGGAACATTTCTCCGCCGGCCTGGTCACCGCGGTCGGCGCGATCGACATCATCATCCCGCCCAGCATCCCGATGATCGTCTACGGCGCGTCGGCCGAGGAATCGGTGCCGCGGCTCTATGCGGCGGGCGTGGTGCCGGGCCTGATGCTGACGTTCATGCTCGCGGCCTATGTCATGTGGTTCGCTCGGCGCCACGGCATCGGCGCCGGCGAGCGCGTTCAAGTTCGATCAATTTCCTGCATGCGACCACCCGCGGCATCTGGGCGCTCGGCATGCCGTTCATCATTCTCGGCGGCATCTATGGCGGCGTGTTCTCGCCGACCGAAGCGGCAGCGGTCGCCTGCGTCTATGCCGCCTTCGTCACCCGCTTTGTTTTTCGCGAACTCGGCTGGCGCGATATCGTCGAGGCCGCCGCCGTCACCGTGACGTTCACGGCGCAGATTCTGATTATCGTCGCCTGCGCCGGGCGTGTTCTCTTGGCTGCTGACCGTCAATCAGGTCCCGGCGGCGATCGTCGCCTGGCTGCAATCGCTCAACATATCCGCCTGGATGTTCCTGCTGACCATCAACATCATCCTGCTGGTGGTCGGCTGTTTCCTCGATCCCTTATCGGCGATCCTGCTGCTGACGCCGCTTCTGGTGCCGCTGGTCAAGGCCTTCGGCATCGACACCGTGCATTTCGGCATCGTGGTGACGGTCAATCTGGCGATCGGCCTGTTCCATCCGCCGTTCGGCATGAACATCTTCGTCGCCCAATCGGTGCTCGGGCTCGAATTGCGCTCGATCTATCGCGGCATCATTCCCGTTCCTGGTGATCTACCTGATCGCGCTCGCGCTTGATCACCTACATTCCGGCGATCTCGCTCGGCGGCATGCACCTGCTGCTGGGGCTAAATAACACCGTTCCCACTTTTCGGGATCATGCACAAACGGCTTGCGCCGCCATTCCGGCGCGGCGACCCGGCACTGACGGCTCGCGGGAATAGCGGCGCAATTCGCGCAATCGCTGTTTTGTCGGCGCTAGTGATATTTCTTCGCGGTCGCGACGATGGTCTCGTAATCCGTCTTCATCTGCGGATTGGTCGCCATCACCGCCGGGATCACCGAGGTCACGTCCTTCAGGTAGGTGGCGGCCTCGGCCGGCGGCAGAGTGATCGCTTCGCCGCCGTTCTTGACCCAGATTTGCCGGGTGCTTCTCGACGTCCTCGACGCCGTACGTGGAAAACACTACCTCGGCCTTGCGCGCTTCTTCGCGCACGATGGTGGCGAGCTCCGGCCCGATCTGCTTCATGAAGTTGCGGTTGACGACGCCGGCGACGAACAGAAACGATTCCGGCAGATAGGTCGCGGTCTTGGTCACGTCATAATATTTGAAGCCGGTCAGCACGTTGAACGAGGAGATCGAGCCGTCGATGGTGTTGTTCTGCAGCGCCGGCAGCACTTCGCCGAGCGGGATCGACACCGGCGAGGCGCCGAGCTTCTTGAACGGTTGAATATGCAGCGGCGCCGCGCCGGGGACGCGGATCTTCTGGCCCTTGAAGTCCGCGGCGGTGCGGATTGGCTTGTGCGAGGCGACCATCAGCGGGCCGTTGTTGCCCACCACCAGGAGCTCGATGCCCTTGGCTTCGCCGAAGCTCGCCAGCCGCGCACGCACGGCGGGATCGGCCAGCACCTTCTGGCTTTGTCCGACGTCTGTTGAACAGGCCGGCGGCATCGAACACCTGGAAGCGCGGCTCCAGCCCGATCAGGAAGCCGACGGCGGGAATGGCAAACTCGATGGTGCCGAGCGCGACGCCGTCGACGGTCGCGGGGATTTGCCCGAGCTGGCTCGCCGGATAGATTTCCACCTTGATGCGGCCGCCCGAGCGCTGCTCGACGCCCGCCTTGAACTGCTTCATCCATTCATGCGGCGCATCGTTGACCGTCGGTGACGACAGTTTCATGGTGAATTGTTGCGCGTTCGCCGCGTTGGCGAACAACATCACGGCTGCGACGGCAGCCAGACGACAGAGCCAGCTTCTCATTTTCCACCCCAATTTTTCGTTGCAATGAATCGCGTTTCCGGCGGTTGCGGACGGGCAAAATGAATATTCGCGCCGGGAATTGTCTTGGCCGGAACTGTTCTATGGATGCCGGCCGGCAATATTGACCTGGATCAATTCACGCGGGGGGCGAAAGCCGCGTGGATTGCCCGGCGATTGCGCCATCCGGCCAAACCGCCGTTTCTCCATGTGAAATGCGAAGCCATGGGCACCTAAGCGGCGCGCGGATCGGCTGGCAATTCGGCTGTCATGCATCACGGCGCCTCTGCGCGCGGCCTGCTGGTTCGTTAATCAGAAGCATGCGAATGAATGGCACCGGCCGTCCCCACGAAGCGCCTCGCGCCCAGATGCTGTTCTTTGCCAATCGCGCCATCAACCGCCTCGCGTTCCATGCCGCTTTGGTTTCGCTCGCATGGAGTCTCGGCGGTATTTTCTTCATGGTGTTCCTGCTGCGGGCGGGCCTTACGCCGGCGCAGATCTTCCTCGTCATGGCCGCGATCCTGGCCTTTCGTTTTGCGCTTCGCCCGCTGATTTTGACGGCCGTAGCGGCGGTTGGGATGCGGCGCACGCTGATCTTCGGCACCTTCCTGTCGGCCTTCCAATTTCCCGCTATCGCGCTTGTGCGCGGCGTCGATCGCGCCCTGCTGCTGTTCTGCGTCGTCGCATCGACCGGCCAGGTTTTCTATTGGACCTGCTATCACGCCTATTTCGGTTCGCTCGGCGACATCGATCATCGTGGCAAGCAACTCGGCGCCAGCCAGACGCTCGGTGCGATCGCAGGCGTGATCGGCCCCGCCGCCGGCGGAATCATGCTCGCAAGCGCCGGCCCTTGGGTCGCATTCGCCGCTGCCTATGCGATCCAGCTGGCCGCCATCTTTCCCCTGCTGGCGGTCGAAGAGCCGAAGATCGCGAAGTCTGCGCCGCACGGCGCCTTCGCGGCGGCAAGACTTGGCATCCTGCTGTTTTTTACCGACGGCTGGATGATGAGCGGAGCGGGTGTCGCGTGGAGCATCGTGATGTTTCAGGCGCTCGACGCGCGCTACGACAATTTCGGCGGCGTGCTCTCGGTGGCGGCGCTGGTCGGCTCGCTCGGCGGCATAGTCTTGGGCCGGTTTATGGATATGGGCCATGCCCGCCGCAGCGTTTGGCTCAATGCCGGCATCCTGGCGCTCGGGTTCATTCTCAAAGCGGTCTGTAACGGCCATCCGGTTGCGGTCGTCGGCGTCGCCATCGTCACCACTTTGTTCAGCGGCCTCTACGTTCCGTACTGGATGACCGCGGTGTACAACGCCGGCAAGGTCGCGCCTTGCACCTTCCGCTTTCACTTCGCATCCGAAGGCGGCTGGGATGCCGGCGGCGTCTGCGCCTGTTTGGTGGCTGCGGCGGTCTGCGCCGCGGCGTTCCCGATCGAGGCGGTCATCCTGTTGGCGCTTCCGATGGTCGCCGTGCAGGCGCTGCTGCTCGGCGCGAGCTATTCGGCACATGAGCGCGCCGGCACTGTCAGATCCGGTTGAGGCTTGGAGGCCGGGCTTTCTTGTGAAAGCCACGCGGCACGGCTAGTGTGCCTTGAATTTGACGACCGGCTGGAACCATAAAGTCTAGTTAAACCAATGCGTTACGTCTCCACCCGGGGCGAGGCCCCGCCGCTCGATTTCATCGAGGTCATGCTCGCGGGGCTCGCCCGCGACGGCGGCCTTTACGTGCCGGAGACCTGGCCCGCGGTCTGACGCCGAGCGATCGCCGGCTTTGCCGGGCAGGCCCTACGCCGAAGTCGCGGTCGAGGTGATCCGGCCCTTCGTCGGCGACGCCATCGCCGGAGGCCGATCTCGCCCGCATGGCGCGCGAGGCCTACGGCACCTTCCGCCATCCGGCGGTCGCGCCGCTCACGCAACTCGGCGCCGAGCCTGTTCCTGCTCGAGCTGTTCCACGGGCCGACGCTCGCCTTCAAGGACCTGGCGATGCAGCTGCTGGCGCGGCTGATGGACCACGCGCTGGCGCGACGCGGCGAGCGCACCACCATCGTGGTGGCGACCTCGGGCGACACCGGCGGCGCCGCGGTCGAGGCGTTCCGCGGCCGCGCCCAGGTCGACCTCGTCGTGCTGTTTCCGCAGGGCCGCATCTCCGAGGTGCAGCGGCGCATGATGACCACGGCGCCGGACGACAACGTGCATGCCGTCGCCATCGAAGGCACCTTCGACGACTGCCAGGCGCTGGTGAAGGCGATGTTCAACCATCACGCCTTCCGCGACCGCGTGCGCCTGTCCGGCGTCAACTCGATCAACTGGGCGCGCATCGTGGCGCAGGTGGTCTACTACTTCACCGCCGCGGTCGCGCTCGGCGCGCCGCACCGCAAGGTCGCCTTCACCGTGCCGACCGGAAATTTCGGCGACGTCTTCGCCGGCTATGTCGCCGAGCCGCATGGGGCTGCCGGTCGACCGGCTGGTGGTGGCGACCAACGTCAACGACATCCTGGCGCGCACGCTTCGCCACCGGCGCCTACGAGCTGCGCGACGTGGTGGCGACCACCTCGCCGTCGATGGACATCCAGGTCTCGTCGAATTTCGAGCGGCTGCTGTTCGACGCCTATGGCCGCGACGCCCATGCGGTGCGCGCGCTGATGGGCTCGCTGGCGCAGTCGCGCCGCTTCGCGGTGTCGCTCGCACGCGCTGCAAGCAGATGCGCGCGCTGTTCACCGCCGATCGCGCCGACGAGGAGGAGACCGCCGCCACCATCCGCACCTCGATGCGCGAGGCCGGCTACTGCGTCGATCCGCACACCGCGGTTGCGCTTGGCGGTGGCCGAGAAGGAAGCGCGCGATCC
Organism: uncultured Alphaproteobacteria bacterium; assembly: GCA_963733315.1. Taxonomy (GTDB): domain Bacteria; phylum Pseudomonadota; class Alphaproteobacteria; order Rhizobiales; family Xanthobacteraceae; genus Pseudolabrys. The sequence goes on from CAVTCV010000025.1 coordinate 91,216, forward strand.
GGCGGTGCCGATGGTGGTGCTGTCGACCGCGCATCCGGCCAAGTTTCCCGACGCGGTCGAGGCCGCCTGCGGCGTCGCGCCGGCGCTGCCGGACTGGCTCGCCGATCTGCCCGAGCGGGCGGAGCGCGTCACCGTGCTGCCGGCGGATCAGGGCGGCGGTCGAACGATTCGTCTCGTCGGCCTCGCCGCGCCGCGCGTGAAGGAGCAGCTGCATGAGCGTCGAAGTCACCCGTCTTCCCTCCGGCCTGTCGGTGGTCACCGACCGCATGCCGCATCTGGAGATCGCGCCTCGCTCGGGGTCTGGGTCGGCTCCGGCGGCCGCGACGAAAAGCCGGACGAGCACGGCATTTCGCATCTGCTCGAACACATGGCGTTCAAGGGCACGAAGCGGCGCACGCGCGCGCCAGATCGCCGAGGAGATCGAGGCGGTCGGCGGCGAGCTCAACGCCGCGACCAGCGTCGAGAATCGACCGCCTATTACGCGCGCGTGCTCAAGGCCGACGTGCCGCTCGCGCTCGACGTCTTGGCCGACATCTTGACCGAATCCGACCTTCGACCCGGAGGAATTGCGGCGCGAGCAGAACGTCATCGTGCAGGAGATCGGCGCCAGCGAAGACGATCCCGACGACGTGGTGTTCGACCGCCTGCAGGAGACCGCCTTTCCCAAGCAGCCGGTCGGCCGCACCATTCTCGGCACGCCGGAGACCGTGCGCTCGTTCGATCCGGCGCGCTGCGCGCCTATCTCGCGCGCAACTATCGCGCGCCCCGACATGCTGGTGGCCGCCGCCGGCGCGGTCGAGCACGCCGCGATCGTCGCCGAGGCCGAGCGGCGCTTCGCCAGCTTCGTCGGGCCGGCTGCGCCGGCGCCGGAGCCGGCGCGCTTCGGCGGCGGCACGCAGGGTCGAGACGCGCGATCTCGAGCAGGTGCACATCGCGCTGGCGCTGCAGGGCCTGCCGGTGCGCGACGACGACCTCTACAGCCTGCAGGTCTTCACCAGCGTGCTCGGCGGCGGCATGTCGTCGCGGCTGTTCCAGGAGGTGCGCGAGAAGCGCGGGCTCTGCTACGCGATCTACGCCTTCCACATGCCCTATGCCGACACCGGCATGTTCGCGCTCTATGCCGGCACCGACGAGACGGACGCGCCCGAACTGATGCGCGTCGCGATCGACCAGATCGCGGCGCCGCCGAGACGCTGAACGAGGCCGAGATCGCCCGCGCCAAGGCGCAGATGAAGGCCGGCCTGCTGATGGCGCTGGAAAGCTCGGAGGCGCGCCTCGGCCAGATCGCGCGGCAGATGCTGGCCTATGGCCGGCCGATCCCGCTCGAGGAGATCGTCGCGCGCGATCGAAGCGGTGACGGTCGACAGCGCGCGCGCCGCCGGCGCGCGCGCTGATCGCGGCGCGGCAGCCGGCGATCGCCGCGCTCGGCCCCGGCAACGGCCTTGAAAGCGCCGCGAGCGATCGCGGAAAGTCTGATCGGCGTCGAGCGGCCTGATGGGCAGTTGTGACGTGCTCGACTATCCATGGCGTTTTTCCGCACCGTCAGCAGCAGCGACAGCCTGCCGGCCATCGCCGGCGCGGGGTGACGCTGCGCGTGCCGCAGAGCGGCGACTTCGCCGAATGGGCGGCGTTGCGCGAGGCGAGCCGCGACTTCCTGGCGCCCTGGGAGCCGACCTGGCCGTCCGACGATCTGACGCGCGGCGCCTTCCGCCGCCGGCTCAAGCGCTACGCCGAGGACCTGCGCAACGATCTCGCCTATGCCTTCCTCATCTTCCGCAGCGACGACAACGCGCTGGTCGGCGGGCTGACGCTCGCCAATATCCGGCGCGGCGTCGCCCAGGCCGGCTCCATCGGCTACTGGGTCGGCGCGCCCTTCGCGCGCAAGGGCTACATGACCGCGGCGATGCGCGCGCTTGATCCCGTTCTGTTTCGGCACGCTGCGGCTGCATCGGCTGGAGGCGGCCTGCATCCCCACCAATGCCGCGTCGGTGCGCCTGCTGGAAAAGACCGGCTTCCAGCGCGAGGGCTATGCGCGCAGCTATCTGTGCATCAACGGGATCTGGCAGGACCATCTGCTCTATGCGCGGCTCAAGGATGACGCCGATTAGCGCATGATCCCGAAAAGTGGGCACCGGTTTTCGGAAAAGATCATGCGCAAGCAAGATTTGCTGCCTTTGGGTTGCCACGCTTGACTTGCTATAAAGGCGGCGAGGGGCGGGGGCGCCCACGACATGTGAGCCGGGGTCATGCGTAGGGGACGAACCGAACAGACCGTGCAACGCGGTGCGCGCACAATCGTGCTGATGGCCTTGGCGCTCGCGCTAGCCGGCTGCGGCAGCACCAGCAGATCTGCTCAAGTCGTCGCCGTTGGATCTGTTCTCCTCTTCGTCGAAGGCGACCAACGATACGCCGCCCGCCGCCGGCGCCGATCACCGCCGACGATATCGACTGCCCCGAGGTCCAGGTGCGCACCGGCGCCGCCACCCTCATGATCGGCAGCAAGCCGGGCGAGGGCGAGCCCAACGCGCTCGACGTGCGCTACCAGGGCTCGATCATCCGCACCGCGCGCGAATGCCACATCAATGCCGGCATGATGACCATGAAGGTCGGCATCGAGGGCCGCATCATCACCGGTCCCGCCGGCGGGCCCGGCACCGTCGACGTGCCGTTACGCGTCGCCGTGGTGCAGGAAGGCGTCGCCCGAAGGCGGTGGCGTCGAAATTCGGCAAGGAAACCGTGGCGGTGAACAATGCGGTCGACCGCGTCACCTTCACGCATATCGAATCCGACATCATGTTCCCGCTGCCGCAGCCGCTCGGGCTGATCGACCGCTACGTCGTCTATGTCGGCTTCGATCCGCTCGGCGACAAGCCGGCGAAGAAACCGCCGGTTAAGCGCAAGCCGGTCGCCAAGAAGAAGCCGGTCGCCAAGCCGCAGGGGTGAGCGCGGCAAAGCGGAGCTGAGGCCGTTGGCCAGGGCGCGCACCCATAAATTGAGGCTGGCGAGCAATAGTCCGCCGCGGCCGTCTTGCTCACGAAAGCGGACAAGCGACCATCAAAAGATGGGGTAATCGGCCGGCAGCTTGTGGATAGCTGAAGATTTTGGGTGCTGCGCTTCAGGCTGATGGTGAAACGAGGTCCGTTGTAGCGGCCTCAAGCATCAGAAGGAGAAGCGTGAGCCATGGACCATTTTGCTGGATTGGACGTATCGGTCAAGGAGACCAGCGTCTGCATTGTGGATGACACAGGCAGGATCGTGCGGGAAGTGAAGGTAGCGAGCGAACCTGAGGCACTTCTTTCGGTGCTGAAGAACCCCGCCTACCACTTCAAGCGGATTGGATTGGAAGCCGGGCCACTGTCGCAGTGGCTTTTCAGTGCGCTGGCCGAAGCGGGCTTGCCGGTGATCTGTGTTGAAACGCGGCATATGCGGGCGGTGTTGAAGGCGCAAATCAACAAGACCGACCGTAACGATGCCCGTGGCATGGCGCAGATGATACGGGCGGGACTTTACCGCCCGGTGCATGTGAAGACGTTACGCAGTCAGAAACTGCGGATGTTGCTGACCCATCGTAAGCTGCTGCAGTCGAAGGCCATCGCCATCGATAATGACCTGCGCGGCACCTTACGCAACTTTGGTCTCAAAGTAGGTGTGGTGGGCAAGGTAGGGTTCGAGGCCCGCATCAGGGAGCTGGTCGAGAACCTACCCGACTTGGCCGCTTTGATCGAACCACTGCTCATTGTCCGACGGACGCTTCGCGAGCAGTTCTGCATCCTGCACCGCCGCTTGCTGGCCATCGTGCGAGACGATGAGGTATGCCGGCGCTTGATGACAACTCCTGGCGTCGGCCCCGTGGTGTCGCTGACCTATCGCGCCACCGTCGACGTGCCCGCTCGGTTCCGCAAATCCAAGTCCGTCGGGGCGGTGTTTGGGCTGACGTGTGCCAAGTATCAATCGGGCGAGGTCGATTGGAGCGGCAAAATATCCCGCTGTGGGGATGAGATGATGCGGGTCATGCTCTACGAAGCAGCTCAGAGTATGATGCGTTCCAAGAAATGGTCATGGCTCAAGGCCTGGGCGATGCAGATCGCCAGGCGCCGCGGGATGAAAAAGGCGATCGTGGCGCTGGCGCGCCGATTGGCCGTGATCATGCACCGCATCTGGGTTGACGGCACCGAGTTCCGCTGGACCCGGGAGCAAGCCGCGGCAGCAGCATGACAACCCTGCAAGATCATATCCGATAGATTCGACAGGAGGACACTCGAGTTCCACCGAGCGGTGGAAAGATGTCCCTCGCGGGACGACGGATGAGGTGAGTTCGCATGTCTGCTTGGACCTGCCGGTCAACTGACGGCAAGGCCGTCCAAAAGATTGTTCCACCTCGTCCTCGGATCCCATGATGGAAGGGCCTTGGTGCCGATTCCGAAGAGAAGCGCGAGCCCGTGAGCGACATCGACACTGCAGTTGTGGATAGCCTGAAAGCGCTTGACCCCGAACGGCCGATTAGAGAAGCAGACGTTCCACGCGTACAGTGGGCAATTCAGCGTTATTCCGGACCGTGCAACTCGAAGATTGGCCGGCGCCAACAGAGGCTAATTGGCGCCGAGCCCGCGATAATCAGCGGATCGCGCTGTCGCCGGCCGCCAATCTATTTGGCGAAGATGTGGTTGGAGCGGACTACGTCGCCCCAGCGCTTGATCTCGCTCTTGAGTAACGCGCTTGCCGCCTCGGGCGTTTCCTTGTCGGCCGGGTATTCGTCCATGCCGCCGTCCGCATAAAGCTTTTTCACCTTGGGATCGGCGAGCGCAACGCGCAGCGCAGCGTTGAGCTTATCGATGATCGGCCGCGGCGTGCCGGCGGGCGCCAGCAGCATGTGCCAGAAGTCGATATCGAGGCTCTTATAGCCGAGCTCGGCCATCGTCTTGAGCTGCGGCAGACCGGCGAACCGCTTGGTGCCGATGACGGCATAGGCTTTGAGCTTGCCCGATTTGACCAGCGGCTGTGCGACCACGGCAGAGATTGGGCCCAAGTCGACTTGCCCGGCCAATAGATCGACGAGCGCCGGACCCGCGCCGCGATAAGGCACCTGGGTGACCTTCACGCCCATCTCCTGGAAGACCAGCACCTCGCCCAAATGACCGAACGAGCCGACGCCGGGATGCCCGATTTTGGCGCTCCGGCCCGGCTTTTTCATCCAACGCAAGAGTTCTTTGAAATTGTTCGCCGGCAAGGTCGGACGCCCCGCGATCGTATTGATCGTGGTGTTGACGAGCCCAATCGGGGCGAAGTCCTTCTCTGCGTCGAACGTGTGATTTGGATAAAGCGCCATGCCAGCGGCCAGCGCGTCCTGATGCAGCAGGATGGTGTAGCCGTCGGGATCGGAATGGGCCGCCTTGTCGGCGGCGATCATGCCGCCGGCTCCGCCGATATTCTGGATCACGATCGTCTGGCCCAGCGCCTTCTGCATGGCGTCCTGGATGATGCGTGCCGTCGCGTCATCGGCGCCGCCCGGCGGGAACGCGACGATCATGGTGACGGGACGATTTGGATAATCATCGGCCAAAGCTGAGCCGATTGTCAGTGTGCAAGCAGCAAGAAGCGCCACCGCGAACGCGCGGGCAATAATCATGTTGTCCTCCCCTGTGGCGCGATTGTTATTGTTCTGAAGCGCCCTTGTCGCCCTTGCTGGGAAGGTAGCAACATTTGTAACTGCCAGTAAACTAGTCACGTGAATCTAAAGTTCGCCACATAAGGTCTTTTCTGCCTTTTGGCAGAAGCGCTTGACGGCCGAGAGGATCTCGTCGGCGGACTTGGTCCACTTGTAAGGTTTGGGGTTCTCGTTGTGCCGCTCGATGAATGAACGGATGTCAGCTTCGAGCTGGCTGGTTGAAGTATGGACGCCGCGCCGCAGCTTCTTGCGGGCAAGCTCAGCAAACCAGCGTTCGACCTGATTGATCCATGAGGCCGATGTTGGCGTGAAATGCACATGATAGTGCGGCCGCCGCGCCAGCCATGTCCTGATCGCTGCCGTTTTGTGGGTCGCGTAATTGTCCATGATGATGTGGACATCGAGATCCTTGGGGACCTGAGCGTCGACCTGTTTAATGAAGTCCAGAAATTCGGCGGCCCGATGCCGTTTGTAGCATTTGCCGATGACAAAGCCGGAGGCGACGTCGAGCGCCGCGAACAGCGAGGTCGTGCCATGACGAACATAGGAGTGAGTCCGACGTTCCGGCACACCAGGCATCATCGGCAGGACCGGCTGTTCGCGATCGAGCGCCTGAATCTGGCTCTTTTCATCGACGCTCAGGACCAGCGCCCGATTGGGCGGAGACAGGTAGAGCCCAACGATGTCGCGGACCTTGTCGACGAACAGCGGATCACTCGAAAGCTTGAAGGTCTCCGAGCGATGCGGCCGCAGTCCACAATCCCCTCGGCAGCGGACGTGAGGCAGCGTATCCGCGCCGCCTTTTGTGGGCCGGACGAGGAGTCCGCCTAGTTCAGCTTCCTGCGGATATCGTCGATGCCCTTGGCGATCAACTCGCCGGCAAGCGGGCCCTTGGCCTGCTGGGCAAGGATCTTCTCGGCGGCGGCGACGGCGGCTTCGGCGGCGGCGCTGCGCACGTCGGCGGCGGCCTGCGCCTCGGCCTGGGCGATCTTGACCTCGGCCATCTTGGTGCGCCGCGCGACGAATTCCTCGACCTTGGCCTTGGCTTCGACGGCGAGTCGCTCGGCCTCGGCCTTGGCGCCGGCGACGATGTCCTGCGCCTCGTGCTCGGCTTGCTCGCGCTTGCGCTGATAATCGGCGAGCAGCTGCGCCGCGTCGTCGCGCAATTTGCGCGCCTCATCGAGCTCCGCCTTGATGCGCGCGGCGCGCTCGTCGAGCGCCTTGGCAATCATCCGGTGCACGCCGATGTAGCCGAGCCCGGCGACGAACAGCAGGAAAGCCAGCGCTACCCAGGTTTCGGTTTCATAAAGCATCGCTGCCGTCCTCAACGCTTTAACGCGTCGGCGACTGCCGCGGCGACCGCCTGGTCGCTCGGCGCCGAGCCGATCAGCCGCTCGACGATGGCGCGCGCGGCACCCTCGGCAATGCTGCGGACATTGGTCATGGCCGCCTGCTTGGTGGCGGCGATGGATTTCTCCGCGTCCGCCAGCTTGGCGTTGAGCTCGCCTTCGACCGTCTTGCGTGTCGCTTCCGCCGCGGCCGCCTGCTTCTCGCGCGTCTCGTTGGCGATCGCCTGCGCGCGGCCGCGCGCGTCGGCCAGCGCCTTCTCATAGGACGCGACCGCTTCGTCGGACTGGTGCTTGAGCCGCTCGGCCTCGGCAAGGTCGTCGGCGACGTGCTTCTGGCGGTTTTCGATGATCGCGGTGACGCGCGGCAGCGCCCATTTCGCCATCAGCGCATAGAGCAGGACGAAGGCGATGACCAGCCAGACGAGCTGCGAGGCGAAGGTCTGCGCATTGAACGGCGGAAAGCCGCCGTCATGCTCGCCCTTCGGCACGTGCTCGGTGCTCGTCGTATGTGCGGGTTGAGCCATCGTCGATCTCCGGCGCCTTTAGGCGGCGCGCCGCTTACAGCGCGAACAGCAGCAGCAGCGCGATCAGCAGCGAGAAGATGCCGAGCGCTTCGGTGATGGCGAAGCCGAAGATCAGGTTGCCGAACTGGCCCTGCGCCGCGGACGGGTTGCGCAGAGCGGCGGCCAGATAGTTGCCGAAGATGATGCCCACGCCGACGCCGGCGCCGCCCATGCCGATGCAGGCGATGCCCGCACCGATGTATTTCGCTGCCACTGGATCCATAACAAACTCCTTCTGGTTCTGGCCTTGTCCGATCGGGCGCTTAGTGGCCCGGGTGAATCGCATCGTTGAGATAGATGCAGGTGAGGATGGCGAAGACGTAGGCCTGCAGGAACGCGACCAGCGTCTCGAGCGCGAACAGAATGACGATCATGCCGAACGGCAGCACGCTGCCCACCCAACCGAGCGCGCCCATGGCGCCGCCCATCAGGATGATGAAGCCGGCGAAGACCTGCAGCGTAATATGACCGGCCAGCATGTTGGCGAACAGACGCACGCTGTGCGAGATCGGCCGCGACACGAAGGACAGCACTTCGATGAAAACGATCAGCGGCAGGATGTAGATCGGCACGCCTTTCGGCACGAACAGATTGAAGAAGTGCAGGCCGTGCCGGTAGAGGCCGTAGAGCAGCACGGTCAGGAACACGGTGATCGCCAGTGCCGCGGTGACGATGATGTGGCTCGTGACGGTGAACGTGTAGGGAATGAGGCCGATAAAGTTCACGGTTAGAATGAACATGAACAGCGTGAACACGAAGGGGAAGAATTGCATGCCCTCCGAGCCGGCGGTACTGCGCACCGTGGAGGCGACGAATTCGTAAGCGAGCTCGGCGGCCGATTGCAGGCGCGAGGGCACTAGGCCGCGCCTCGCGGTGCCGATCACCAGGAAGGCGGTGATGCCGACCACCGCGGCCAGCATGAAAGCGGCCGAATTGGTGAACGCGATCTCGGTGTGTCCGATCTTGGCGATCGGAAACAGGTTGTGAATTTGGAATTGCTCGATGGGGTCGACGGCCATGATCGCTAGTCGTTAATCGTTCAGCTGTCTTTCACGCACGACGCCGGCCGCGCGCATCACGTTGAGTACCCCGGCGGCGAAGCCGAGCAACAGAAACACAATCAGCCCCCACGGCGAAATTTCCAGCCAGCGGTCGAGAAGCCAGCCGATCAACGCGCCGACGACCACGCCCGCCACCAGCTCGGTCGAAAGCCGGAAACCGCGGGCGAACGCTGAAACATCGACGTTCTGACGAGGACCGTTGACGTTTTCGGATGGCCGGCTCGCACTGTCGAGCCGTTCGCCGAGACGCTGGAGCCTCGCGGAGAGAGCAGCCTCGTCGTCCGGCGGTTCCTTGCGATCACCTTTGCCGCGCGTGCCGTCAGCCATGCTTTCGACTCGCGTGAACTTGAAGGTCTCGCTCCTACCCCGCCGCCCTAAAAGCCGCGCGGACCATACTGATCGGGTATACCCGAGTCAAGAAACCGGTTCTGCGGTCTAAGTGTTTGAAATAATCGAGGAAACTAATAATTTTCCGCCGTGTTGCGCGCCCCTTCGTGCACTGCGATATGAGAGACGAGTGAGTGCGCGGCGCGGCCGTTCAGGCAACCCTGTGCCGGTGGTAGGGTTGTACGTCCCGCTGCCGCGAGGAGAGGACGCCGCTATGCGCAAACTGACGCTCGCCTTCGTCGCCATGCTGGCATGCGCCGCTGCGCCCGCGCTGGCGCAATCCGGCCAGGAAACGCCGGCGGTCGCGCCGCCGCCGGCCGCGCAAGTCGCCCCGCCGAAGCCGGAAGGCGCGCCGGGCGCTGCGAAAACGCCGAGCACCCCCGACAGCGCCCCGGGCCGGATGGGCCGTTTTTCCTTCAACCGCGTCGATGACGGTTTCCTGCGGCTCGACAATCAGACCGGGCAGATCGCCTATTGCAGTCCGCATTCCGTCGGCTGGGCCTGCCAGGCGGTACCGGAAGACCGCGCCGCGCTGGAAAAGGAAATCGCGCGTTTGCAGAACGAGGTCGCCACGCTCAAGGCGCAGGTCGCGCTGTCTGCGCGAGCCGCCAACGCCGCCGCGGCCGCCGGCGGACCTGACGCCCCGCGCCGGACGTGACGCCCCCGCCGCCGCGCGAAGGACCGCCGCCGCCGATGGCCGACAAGGATCAGGAGACCGACAGAAATTGCGCGAAGACCTCGAGCGCGCCCGCCTTGCGTTCGAGAACGCCTGGCGCCGGCTGGTCGATATGATCATCAATTTGCAGAAGGACATGATGCGCAAGGGGTAGTGCCCGGCGGCGCATGACCCCGAAAAGTGGGGACCGGTTTTCGGAAAAGATCATGCGCGAAGCAAAAATGTCAGCCATCACCGAGGTCGTCGCCGCAACTGATCGCGAGCGCGACGCTGCGCCTGGACACGCGCCGGCGCCGGTCTCATCGACATCACCCACCACGCGGCGAACTTCCTGACGCAATGCGGCGCGGGCGAGGGGACGCTGCTGGTCTTTCTGCGCCACACCTCGGCCTCGCTCACCATCCAGGAAAACGCCGATCCCGACGTGCAGACCGATTTGCTGTCCGCGCTCGATCGCCTGGCGCCCGCGGACGCGCCCTGGATCCACGACGTGGAGGGGCCCCGACGACATGCCGGCGCATGTGAAGGCCATGCTCACCGGCGTCTCGCTGCACGTGCCGGTCAGCGGCGGCAGGCCGGCGCTCGGCGCCTGGCAGGGCCTCTATCTGATCGAGCACCGCAGCCGCCCGCACAGCCGCGAGATGGTCCTGCAATTCGTCGGCAGCCGGAAATAGCGCGGCTAAGCCTATTGATGCAGATCGGTGCGGGGGCGCATTATAGGACGCCCGCAGCGGTTCGGGCCGTTCGCGCGTCGAGGCTTCAGGTTGAATGACAGCTCCCACTATCGTTTGGTGATTGCCGACGACCATCCGCTGTTCCGCGGCGCGTTGCGCGAGGCGGTCACCGGACTGTTCGAGCATGTGGATATCGCGGAAGCCGGAACCTTCAACGAGGTGGCGGAGCTGCTCGAGCGCGGCGGCGACGTCGATCTTGTGCTGCTCGATCTCACCATGCCCGGCGTGCGCGGCTTCTCCGGCCTGATGTATCTGCGCGCGCAATATCCCGGCGTGCCGGTCATCGTGGTCTCGGCCAACGACGACCCGGCGGCGATCCGCCGCTGCATGGAATTCGGCGCCTCCGGCTTCATCCCCAAGACGCTCGGCGTCGAGGCGATGCGCGGCGCCATATCGCGCATCCTCGGCGGCGGCGTATGGACGCCGCCCGACGTCGATCTCACTGCCGGCTCCGACGCCGAGACCGCCGCCTTGATGGCGCGCATGGCGACGTTGACGCCGCAGCAGGTGCGCGTGCTGATGATGCTGTCGGAGGGCCTGCTCAACAAGCAGATCGCTTTCCAGCTCAGCGTTTCCGAGGCGACGGTCAAGGCGCACGTCTCCGCCATTCTGCAGAAGCTCGGCGTCGAGAGCCGCACGCAAGCCGTGATCGCCGCAGCCAAGATCGAAGCCGGCCAGTGGTCGCAAGGCGCGCCGGCGGAAAGCTAGCCCGCCTCATCCTGAGGAGGCGCGAAGCGCCGTCTCGAAGGATGGGGCGGCCCATGGTTCGAGACGCGCCACTGCGTGGCGCTCCTCACCATGAGGTCGTGTGAGGTTTTTGCGTCTAGCTCACTCCGCCGCCGCCACCCGCATCACGCGCCATTGCGCCAGGAGCGCGCGCAGCGCCGCCGGTTTGAGCGGCTTGTTCAGAAGCTGGATGCCTTCGGCGCGCGCCTGTTCGCGCACCGCCGGCGAGCGGTCGGCGGTGATCAGGATCGCCGGCAGGTCGCCGTAACGCGCGCGCAGCGCGAGGATCGCCTCGATGCCGTTGCCGTGGTCGAGATGGTAATCGACCAGGAGCCCATTCGGCACGGCCGGTCCTTGCTCGACCGCCTCAAGCGCGCCGGCGAGATCGGACGCCTTGATCACCTCGCAGCCCCAGCCGTGCAGCAGGGTTTCCATGCCGTCGAGCACCGAGGGCTCGTTGTCGATGCATAGCGCGGTGGTGCCGATCAAATGGCTCGGATCGACGCGCGTCTCGTCGCGCGCTGGCAGCTCGACCGCAACCGCATTCGACAGCGGCACCGTCACGGAGAAACGCGAGCCGCGTCCCGCTTCGGAATCGACCTTGATCTCGCAGTCGAGCACGCGCGCCACACGCTCCACGATCGACAGCCCGAGGCCCAGCCCGCGCGCGATGCGCGCGCCCTGATCGAGCCGGTGGAATTCGACGAAAATATCGCGCTGCTGCGATTCCGGAATGCCGACGCCGGTGTCGTAGACGTCGATGCGCAACTGGTTGCCGCGCCGCCGGCAGCCGACCAGCACACGGCCGGCCGGCGTGTATTTCACCGCGTTGGACACAAGGTTCTGCACCAGGCGGCGCAACAGCCTGCGGTCGGAGCGCACCACCAGCGAGCAGCGCATGAAGGTGAGGTCGAGCCCCTTGGCGGCGGCGAGCGGCGCGAATTCAAGCTCGATCTGCTGCATCAGGTCGTCGATGCGGAAGCTCGACAGTTCCAGGCGCATCGCGCCGGTGTCGAGCCGCGACAATATCGAGCAGCGCGCCGAAGATCTCCTCGACCGCCTCGAGCGAGGCGTCGATATTGCCGACCAGCCGCCGCTCGTCGCCGCTGCCTTGCCGTTCGATCAGGCTGGTGACGTAGAGCCGCGCCGCGTTGAGCGGCTGCAGGATGTCGTGGCTCGCCGCGGCGAGGAACTTGGTCTTGGAGATGTTGGCTTCGTCAGCCTCGCCCTTGGCGTGCGCCAGCGCGGCGTTGAGCCGCGTAAGCTCCTCGGTGCGTTCGCGCACTCGGCGCTCAAGCGTCTCGTTGGCGCGCTCGAGCGCTTCCGCCGCCTCCACGCTCGGCGTGATGTCGGTGTAGGTGGTGACGATGCCGCCGTCGGGCATGTGGTTGGCGCGCACCTCGATCACCATGCCGGGCTCCGCGAAGCGCTCGAGGAACGGCTCGCGGCCGGACACGTAGCGCTCGATCTGCGCGCGTACGAAATCGTCGATCCGCTCGGGCGCCACGTCGCTGCGCCGCCCGTTGAAATGCAGGATGTCGACCAGCCCGCTGCCGACGCGCAACAGGCTCGGCGGCAGGTCGAGGATTTCGCCGAACTGCCGGTTCCAGCAGATCAGCTGCAGATCCTTGTCGAACACCGCGATGCCTTGGCGCACGTGGTCGAGCGCGGTCTGCAGGATCTCGCGGTTGTACTGAATCGCGGCGTTGGCGTCGTCGAGCAGCTTAAGCGCGGCCTTGGTCGAGACCGTGCGCTTGCGCAGCAGCAGCGACAGCACCAGCCGCGACGACGCCGCGCCGATCGCGGACGCGAGAATATGCTCGGCGTAGCGCACCAGGCGGAAATCGGCCTCATCCTTGGCTTCGAGGCTGATGCGGTGGGTGCCGGCGAAAGTTTCGAACGCAGCGCGGGTGCGCCCTTCGCCGAGATAGCGCGCGACCGTGGTGGTGAGCTCCTCCACCGTCACCGAGGAGCGCCAGAGCCGGAAGGTCGGCGCGATCGGCGCCAGGTCCGACGGCACGAAGACGTTGGCCTGCAGCCGCTCGATCGCGGAGGGCGCGTGGCGCAGCGAGAAGCCGATATAGCAGGTGAAATTGACCACGAGGCTCCAGAGCACGCCATGCACCAGCGGCGGCAGATCGAGCCCGAGCAGGTGCTGCGGCCGCAGCGCGGCGATGTGCCAGGGGCCGTCGGTGAGGACGTATTGGCCGACGATGCCGATGTCGGCGAAGGTCGGCAGCAGCAGCGTATAGGCCCAGACCAGGATGCCGGCGGTCATGCCGGAGATGGCGCCGCCGGCGGTGCCGCGCCGCCAGAACAGGCCGCCGAAAAACGCCGGCGCGAGTTGCGCCACCGCGGCAAACGAGAGCAGGCCGATGGACGCGAGCTGCGCGTCGCCGGCGGTGCGGTAATACATGTAGGCGAGCAGCAGGATGGCGAAGATCGCGACCCGCCGCGCGGTGAGCAGCAGCAAGCCGAGATCGCCGCGCCCGCTGATCAGCGCGTCGCGCCGCCGCAGCGCCAGCGGCATCACGATGTCGTTCGACACCATGATCGACAGCGCCACCGATTCGACGATGACCATGGCGGTGGCCGCCGACAGGCCGCCGACGAAGGCGGCGATGGTGAGCAGGTTAGATCCGGTGTGCAGCGGCAGCGCCAGCACGAACATGTCGCTGTCGATGTGCCCGGCCGGGAAGGTTAGCAGGCCGGCGAGCGCGATCGGCACCACGAACAGGTTGATCGCCAGCAGATAGAGCGGGAACAGCCAGGCGGCGCGCTTGATCTCGTTCTCGTTGTTATTCTCGACGACCGCCACGTGGAATTGCCGCGGCAGCAGGATGATCGCCACGAACGACAGGAGCGTGGTGGCGAGGAACGTGTCGAGCGGCGGCTGCCGCAGAAACAAGCCGCTTGTCTGCGGGCTTTGCAGCGCCGCCGAAAACAGCGCGCCGGGGCCGCCGAACATCCAGAAGGTCACGAAGATGCCGACCGCCAGGAAGGCGAACAGCTTGATGATCGATTCGGTGGCGATTGCCAGCATCAAGCCGTCCTGATGCTCGGTGGCGTCGATGTGGCGGGTGCCGAACAGCACCGCGAAAGTCGCCATCGACAGCGCCACGAACAGCGCGATGTCGCCAAGCAGCGGTCGCGTTACGCCGGCAGACGGCGAGAGCTGGGCGACGATCGTTTCCAGCGAGAACGACACCGCTTTGAGCTGCAGCGCGATGTAAGGAATGGTGCCGATGATGGCGATCAGCGCCACGGTGGCTGCAACCGCCTGGCTTTTGCCGTAACGCGCGGCGATGAAGTCTGCGATCGACGTGGTGTTCTGCGCCTTGGCCAGCCGCACCACGCGGACCAAGAGCGGCGAGAACAGGCCGATCATCAACGCCGGGCCGATATAGATGGTGAGGAATTCGTAGCCGGTGCGCGAGGCCGAGCCGACCGAGCCGAAGAAGGTCCACGAGGTGCAGTAGATGGCGAGCGACAGCGGATAGATCAGCAGCCGGCTGCGGCCGTCGCGCACGAGGCCGCGGGTGCGGTCGCCATAGCTCGCCACCAGGAAGAGCAGGCCGATATAGGCGAGCGCCACCGCGATAACGACCCAGCCTTGCAGCATGCGCGCTCCAGAGCGAGTTAAGCCTTTGGCTTCGGCGCGGATTTTACCCCGCTGCCACCGTCATAGATAGATGCTGAGAGCGGCCCGGAACGCGCGCTTTCACCGCCATTTGACGTCAGCGCCCGCGCGCGGCATTCATCGCACTCAACGAGCCGCCAGCCCTTGTCCCCGCCGCCAGCCACGGAAAGCATCACCAAGATCGCCCGCCAGTTCGCGGAAACGCTGGTCTTTGCCGCTATCGGCGGGCTCACGCTCGGGCTTTTGGGCATGCCTGCCGGGTATTTGTCCGGCTCGATCCTGATGGTCGCCATCGCCTCTCTCGCCGGGCGGCCGATGCTGATCCCGCTGCTGCCGATGCGCATCCTGCTGGTGCTGATCGGCATCTCGCTCGGCGCCGTGGTCACGCCGGCGACGCTCAACGGTATGGCGACCTATCCGCTGAGCATCGCGGTGCTGCTCGGCGCCATGGTCTGCATCAGCGTCAGCGGCGCCTCCTATCTGCGCGCGGTGCACGGCTGGGACAAGATGACCGCCTATCTCGCGGCGGCGCCCGGCGGGCTATCGCAGGTGATGGGACTTGCCATCGAACTCGACGCCGACATCCGCGCCATCGCCATCGTGCAGACCACCCGCGTGGCGATCATCGCCGTCGGTCTGCCGGCCGGATTGTCGTTGCTCGGGTTGGTGCACCACGGCGCGCGCAGCATCGGCGGCGTGTTCAATCCGGCGCAGCTTGGTGAGCTCGCGATCCTGATCGCCGCCTCGACCGCCGCCGCGCTGGTTGCTCATCGCGTCCGCTTTCCCGGCGGGCTGTTGTTCGGCGCCATGCTCGCGTCGGCGGCGCTGCATGGCAGCGGCACGATCCATGTGCTGATGCCGTGGTGGGTGACCAACACCGTGATGATGGCGTTCGGTGCGGTCACCGGCTCGCGTTTCGCCGGCACGCCGCTGCGGCTCTTGGCGCATTTCATCGGCGCCGCCTTCGGCTCCTTCGCCGTCGCCGTCGCGGTCACCGCGCTGTTTGCTGTCGCCCTGGTCGGAATTCTGTCGCTGCCGATCGCCGAAGTCATCATCGCCTACGCGCCCGGCGCGGTGGACGCCATGATGCTGCTTGCGCTCGCGCTCAATCTCGACCCGGTCTATGTCGGCGCGCACCACCTGGTGCGCATCTTCTTCGTCTCGCTGGCCATGCCGCTGTTGGCGCGCCGCGCCGGGCGCACGCTCAAGTCGATGGAGTCGCTGAAGCCGCCGTTTGAGGAGTGACCGTCATTCCGGGGCGCACGTCCGGAATAACAGGGATATTGCTTACTCCGCCGCGATCGCCTGCTTGCGGGTCGGCAGCTTGAGGCGGTCCCACACGTCGACCAGCGCTTCCGCCAGTGCGTCGATCAACGCGTCGTCGTGATAGGGCGACGGCGTGATGCGCAGGCGTTCCTCGCCGCGCGGCACGGTCGGATAGTTGATCGGCTGGATGTAGATGCCGAACTCGCTAAGCAGCAGGTCGCTCGCCGCCTTGCACTTCTCGGCGTCGCCAATGAAGACCGGCACGATATGCGTCGTCGACGGCATCACCGGCAGGCCGGCGGCGTTGAGCACTGCCTTCACGCGCGCGGCGCGGTCCTGATGCCGATCGCGTTCCCATTGCGAGGTCTTCAGGTGGCGGATCGCCGTGGTCGCGGCGGCGCAGATCGCCGGCGGCAGCGCTGTGGTGAAAATGAAGCCGGGCGCGTAGGAGCGCACCGCATCGACGATCTCTTCGCTCGCCGCGATGTAGCCGCCGAGGCAGCCGAACGCCTTGGCCAGCGTCCCCTCGATCACGTCGAGCCGGTGCATGGCATTGTCGCGGTCGCCGATGCCGCCGCCGCGCGCGCCGTACATGCCGACCGCGTGTACTTCGTCGACATAGGTCATGGCGCCGTAGCGCGCCGCGAGATCGCAGATACTGTGGACCGGCGCCACGTCGCCGTCCATCGAATAGAGGCTCTCGAAGATGATGATTTTCGGCCGTTTGGGATCGGCGGCTTTGAGCAGCTCCTCCAGATGGCCGAGATCGTTATGCCGCCAGACCTGTTTCTCGCAACCGGACTGGCGCACGCCTTCGATCATTGAGTTGTGGTTGAGCGCGTCGGACAGGATCAGGCAGTCGGGCAACAGCTTGGCGATGGTCGGAATGCCGGTCTGATTCGACACATAGCCCGAGGTGAACACTAGCGCGGCCGGCTTGCCGTGCAGATCGGCGAGCTCGCGCTCCAGCTCGATCAGCGGATGATTGGTGCCGGCGATATTGCGGGTGCCGCCGGCGCCGGTGCCCATGCGGGCCGCTGTTTCGGCCATGGCGCCGACCACTTTCGGGTGCTGGGCCATGCCGAGATAATCGTTGGAACACCAGATTACCACGTCGCGCTTGCCGTTGGGCGAGTGCCAATAAGCATGCGGAAAGCGGCCCGCAATGCGCTCAAGATCAGCAAAAACCCGATAACGGCGTTCGTCTCGCAACTTAGCCAGAGCGGACGCAAAAAAGACGCTGTAATCCATGTGACTTTTCTTTCCCGCCCCAACCGGCCAATTTTTAGAAGGCTTCCAGGGTGTTTGTCGAGGGCTAGGATCGTCACATTTCATTAAGCAGCATTGATCGAAGTCAAAGCGGTAACAGGTTGTTGCCGGAACGGGATTTAATCCCCAATGGCGCGGTCGACCGCGGAAAACGCCGTCAGATCAATATAACCGCGCAGCCCGGCGAGCAGGATGGCGCCGATATGCAGCAGGAGCACGAATTCGCCCGACCGGATCAGCGCAGCCAGTTCCGCCGGTGTCACCAGCTTGAGCTCGATGCCCGATTCGGCCGGATGTCCTTCGGCGCGGGCGCCCGTCTCGACGAAGAACGAATGCATTATGTTCGACAGCCGCGACGTGCAGGGCGCATACTCTCCGAGCGCGTGCACGGCGAGCGCCGGAAAGCCGGTCTCCTCCAGCAGCTCGCGCTTGCAGGTCTCGGTTGCCGCCTCGCCTATTTCCACCAGGCCGGCGGGCAATTCCCAGGTGAACCGCTCCAGCGCCGGGCGGTATTGCCGCACGATCGGGATTTTGCCGTCCGGCGTGCGCGCGACGATGGCGATATAATCCCGCTGGCCGACCGCGTGATAAAGTTCGACCGCTGCGCCCGGCGTGAATTCAACCTCGCGCTCGATGATGGCCACCCACGGCGAAACCGTCGTGGTGCGCCGGCCTTTGATCTTCGGCCAGTCCTCGGCCATCGCCTTTGTCCTTAGTCAGGTCGCCCGCTTCATCGGCACGCTCGAAGCCGGCCGCATAAGATAGGTTGTGGCGAACGCATAAACATACCAGCGCAGGTAAGCCGGCAGCCAGCGCAGCACCTGGAAACGGCTCGAGCCGCTCGTGCGTTCGATCCAATTCGCCGGCACCTCGCCGACCCGCCAACCGAGGCGGTGGCACTTCACCAGCAGTTCGATGCTGTAGCAAAAGCCACGGTCCGATTCGATGGCGATTTCATCCATCACGCGCCGCGAAAACAGACGAAATCCGTTGCTGGCGTCGTGCGTCGGCAGCCGTGCCAGGTGATAGAGCGTGAAATTGCCGTTGCGCACGAAGAATGCTTTCAGCCAGGGGCAGCCGACCATGCTGCCGCCGGCCATGAAGCGGCTGGCGCAGACGATGTCGCAGCCGCTCTCGGCGCGCTTGACCATGGGGTCGATGATGCCGGCGTTGAAGTCGTCGTCAGCCGGCAGGACGACCGCGAACGGCGCCTGGCTCGCGGCGAAGCCCGACAACACGGCACCATGCGCCCCGCGGCCGCGATTGCGCACGAAATCGATTGCCAGATCGCCGAGCGCCTCGCGATTGTCGCGAATGGCCGGCAGCGTGTCGTCGTCCTCGCGGTCGTAGCAGATCAAAACCCGCTTCGGCGTCGTCACCGCGCGTGCAATCGATTGCAGCGTTCGCAGGATATTGGCGCCTTCGTTGTATACCGGGATGATGATATCGAGGCTCGTCGGCGTCATCGGATAAGATTGGCGCCCTGAAGTTCGCCCCAGATGTCCACCACCGGCTTGCCTTTGAAATCTGCGGTGCGATAGGCGGCGTGCGGGGCGCACAAGATCAAGAGATCGCTGCGCGCGATCACGTCGGTCAGCGGCAGCAACTGCGGATCGGTGGTGACGAAGGGGTCGGTGGTCAGCACCGCGTGCGCCTGGCCGGTGAGCATGTTCTTGAACTTGTAGCTGAGCGAAGCACGCGTGTCGTCGCTTTCCGCCTTAAAGGCCATGCCGAGCAGCCCGATCGTGGTCTTGGCGAGATCGTAGCGGCGTTTGAGATCGTCGATCACATGCAGCACAAGGCCCTCGTTGACTAGGAGCGCCGCGTGGCCGAGGCCGAACTGATTGCGCGCAAAGGCCGAGAGCTGCATCGTGTCCTTCACCAGGCAGGGACCGGCGGCGAAGCCCGGCCGCGGCATGCTCTTCAAGCGCGGATAATTGTGCTTCATCGCCGTCAGCACCCGCTGATAGTCGACGCCGGCCGACTTGGCGACCAGATAAAACTCATTGGTGGCCGCGAATTCGATGTAGCGGTAGGCGTTGCTGAACAGCTTGGCGAATTCCGCCTCCAGCGGCGACACCACCACCACTTCCGGCGTGATGCGCTCGAACAGATCCACCGCGGCGCGTTCGGCCTCGGGCGTACAGCCGCTCACGATCTGCGGCATCGCGCGCAGCTCTTTCAGTCCGAAGCCTTGCACCACGCGTTCGGGGCAGAAGGCCACCTTCAGCTTGCGGCCCTGCGCGCCCAGATAGGACGCCAGCCAGTCGGTGGTGCCGGGAAACACCGTCGAACGCAGCACGACAAGCTGCCCGTCAGCCAGCCGCGGCAGTATGGCGTCGACGCAAGCCTGCACCACGCGGCGCACCGGATTGAGGAACTCGTCGATCGGCGTGCCGATGGTGATGATCACCGGTCCGCTGGTTGAGATGCGGTCCGGCGCATTGGTGAACACCAGGCGCTTGGCGGCGAGCGCCTTGGCCAGCACGCTTTCCGCGCCGTATTCGATGAAGGGCAACTTGCCGCTCTTCAGCGTATCCAGCGTGGCCTGATTGAGGTCGTTGACGTTGACCCGCATGCCGGCCTCGGCCAGCGCCAGCACCAGCGGAATGCCGACATGGCCGGCGCCGCCGACGACGGTGATGTCGGCGTTTTCGACGGTAGTCGGCGCTTCGGGGGCGGCGATGTCGGGGCGGACGGTCATCATCGTTCGACTATAAAGTGGCGGTGTGAGGTTGCGATAGGCCCAATATCAAAGGACGTGCGGCACCGGCAGCGGCGTAATCAACTGTCCGCGGAAGCCCTTGGCCCTGAGCTTGGGCGCCAACTCGTCGGCGATATGCCAGGAGAAGATCACCGCGCAGTCCGGCTGGTCGGAGAACAGCCTGGCTTCGTCCACCACCGGAATGCCGGTGCCGGGCAAGCATTTGCCGATCTTCAGCGAGCCGGCGATCTCGCACACGTAATCGATGATGCCTTCGTCGAGCCCGACATAATTGACCAGCGTGCTCGCCCGCGACGGCGCGCTGATGCCGGCGATGCGGGCGCCTTTTTCCTTCAGCTCGCGCAGCATCGACATCAGCCGCAGTTTCGACAGCACCACGTCGCGCCGGAAGTCGGCGAGCCGCTTTGCCATGGCCTCGCCGCGCGGCTCGGCGGCCAGCATGCGGCGCACGCTCTCCTGCACCGGCGTGCGTGCCGCGGCGCGCGGCATAGACGCGGATCGAGCCGCCGTGGCTCGGGATCGGCCGGGCGTGGAAGACTTCGAGGTCGTGCATCTCCAGGAGATGCTTGAGGCTCGTCAGCGAATAGTAGCGCAGGTGCTCGTGATAGATCGTGTCGTATTGCAGCGTGTCGAGCAGGCCGATGAGATAGTGCGATTCGGAGATGAACACGCCGTCGTCCTTGAGCATCTCGACGATGCCGTCGACGATCGCGTGCACGTCCTCGATATGGGCGAAGCAATTGGCGGCGGTGACCACGCTGGCCGGCGCCATGCTCGCGCTTGACCTCGCGCGCCACCTCGACGCCGAAATAGCGCTTGAGCGTCGGAATGCCCTTGCCGTTGGCGATGTCGCCGACGTCGGTCGGCTCGATGCCGAGCACGCGATGGCCGCCCTTCTGGAAGTTCGACAACAGCGTGCCGTCGTTGGAGCCGATATCGACGACGAGATCCTTCGTCGCCCAAGTCCGAGCATGGCGGCGGCTTCGCGCTGCAGGTCGGCGAAATTGTCGCGCAGCAGCTTGGTGGTGCCGCTGGTGTAGGGATATTCCGGCGGGAAGATGATTACCGGATCGACCGCCAGGCCGAGCTGCACCAGCTCGCAGTTGCGGCAATGCAGGAGATTGGTCGGAAACCACGGCTGCTGACGCGGCGCCTGGCCGATCGGCACCATCTGGTTGACCGGCGGCATGTAGCCGAGCGAGAGCACGTCATCGAGCGGCGCGTGGCCGCAGACCTGGCAGCATTCGACCGGAACGCTGCCGCCGGTGCCGGCGGCGCGCGCAACTTTGGTGGGACGCAAGACTGATCTCCATCGGGATGCAATGGACGGTCAGGGCTTCGGCGCCAGCGCGCTGTTGTGCCAGTACCAGTCGAGCGTCGGCTTGCAGGCCCTGATCGAGCGGCACGCGCGGCTTATAGCCCAGTCCGGCGAGTTTCGAAATGTCGGGGCAGCGCCGCGTAGTGCCGCCCGGCCGCGCGGCGCCGGGGATCAGTTCGATCTCGCGCCCGGCGATGCGCGGCGATGCGCCGCGCCAGGTCGGCGATCGCGATCTCCTCGGTCGTGCCGACGTGATAGATGCCGAGATGCTCGCCCTTCTCGCGCATCGCCATGACGCCGGCCACCAGGTCGTCGATGTAGCAGAAGCTGCGCGTCTCCTCGCCCGTGCCCTGGATCTCGAAACGCAATGGGCCGGCGGGCTGGCGTTTGCCCGGCCGCCTGAAGGCGCAGCGCCAATTGCGGGATCACGTGCTCGAAGCCCATGTCGGGGCCGTAGACATTGTGCGGGCGGAAGATCAGCACGCGCTCGAAATATTTGCGGCCGAAATTGATCGCCATCACCTCGCTGATGAGCTTGCCGGCGCCGTAGGAATAGCGCGGATTGAGCACGTCGGGCACGGTCAGCGGGGCGTCTTCGTCGGTCGGGATATGCGGCGGCGTCTGATAGACCTCGGACAGGAGGCGAGCACCAGCGTGCCGATGCCGTGCGCGCGGCAGGCGTCGATCACGTTGATCATGCCGCGCACGCCGACGTCGAGCACCAGGTCGGGTGCGCTGTAGAAAAATTCGGTGCCGTTGACGAAGGCGAGGTGATGCACCTCATCCATGCCGCGCGCGGCTGCGTGCACCGCCGCCGCATCGCGAATATCGCCGGCGATGAACTCGATGTCCTTGGCGACCTCGGCGAGGCGACGCGGGCTGCCGCGCGAATTGTCGTCGAGCACGCGCACGCTGTGGCCCGCGCGCACCAGCGCCTTGACCAAGCCGGAGCCGATGAAGCCGCTGCCGCCGGTGACGAGGATCCTGCTCACGACGCGCTCTCCTCTTGACGTGCGAATCGACCACACCCTCGCGATGCGAGCGTTGCGCGGCGTCGATCAGTTGCTGTACGCGAAAGCCCTCGGCGAAGCTTGGCCGCGCCGCGCCGCCGCGCTCGATCGCATCGATGAACTGTTTGGCCAGCCGCGACACCGGCGCAATGCGCCCGTCCGGATAGCGCGCGTCGTCGGGATCCTCGGCCGGCACGCGCGCGAACGCGGCGGCCGGCCGCCTGCCGTGCCACAGTTCGAAGCCGCGCATGTAATCTTTGCCGGTGTTCGCGAGCACCAGCGTGCCGTCCTCGCCATAAAGCTCGATGCGATGCCCGCTGCCGAGATAAGACGCGCAGCTCATCGCCAGGCTGGCCAGCGCGCCGCTGTCGAGTTCCAAAGCCATCGCCACCGTGGTCTGCAAGTCATCGTCGCCGGGTGGTCCTGACAGCCGCGCCGAAACCCGTGCCACCGGCCCGCAAAACCATTCGAGATAATGGAAGCAGTGCGAAATGAAATTGCCGAGCACGCCGCCGCCGTCGTCGGCCAGCGTCTTCCAGTTGCGCATGCGCTGCTGGATCGACATAATTCTCTATCTGCCAGTTCACCACCACGTGGCGCAGCGTGCCAATCGCGCCGGCCTCGAACATCTGCTTCGCGCGCTGCCAGCTCATCACCTGGTGGAAATTGAAATCGACCAAAGTCGGCCGGCCAGTCTTCTGCGCGGCGGCGAGCATTGTGCGGGCGGCGGCAAGCGTGCTCGCCATCGGCTTCTCGGCGAACACCGGCTTGCCGGCAGCGAGCGCTGCGCAAGCGATCTCCGCCTGCAGCGCCGGCAGCGTGGCGATGGCGACCGCGTCGATGTCCTTATCCGCGATCAGCGTGCGCCAGTCGGCGTAGCCTTTGGCCACGCCCGCCTCGGCGGCGAGCTTTTGCGTGCGCGCCGCGTCGCGGCCGGCGAGCGCGAGCACCTGGCAGCGCCGGTCGGCGCGGAAAGCCGGCAACTGCACGGTGCGTCCGTAATTGGTGCCGATGATGCCGAGACGGATCAAAATCACTCCTGCGGCTTCTCTCCGAAGCTGAAAACAAAGGCTCGATACCACTGCATAAAATCCGGGCCGAACAGAAAGCTGTCGATCGCATTGTAGAGCGGCAGGAGCCGTCGTATCGCGCCGGAAGCAACATAGCGGTATTTCAAGCCTGACCGAAATTCGGTACCGGCGCGAAATCCGGCCTCGCGAAATGTTGCTGCGACTTCGCTGGCTAGTACCGGCCGCTCATTCGCCGTTACGCCGACAGAACTGTAGAACGGCGACGTATGATCCCGATAGAGGTACATAAAGGGATTCATTCTGTTGGGATCGAACGCGACAAATTTTCCGCCCGGTCGCAGAATGCGAAATGCTTCCGCCGCGCAACGCGAACGATCCGGTAAATGGTGCAAGACGCCGCTGAACAGGACGCCGTCGAAGCTCGCATCGGCGAACGGGAGACGTTCTATATCGCCGATATGGAACTCAATGCCGCTAAATTTGGTTCGCGCGATTGCGATCAATTTCGAGTTGAGATCAACCCCCGAACAGCGATAACCGCGCTGCTGCAGGAGATTGGTAAAGACCCCTGAGCCGCAGCCAAGGTCCACGATGCGCGCGCCGCGCGGCAAGCCGCTCAGCCGAACCACCGCCGCGATCAGCCGTTCATTCGATTTCGGGCGTGAAGACGTCATAATCGTCGGCTTCGGCATGAGCGTTGAAAAACGCGATTTCCTTCTGTTTGTCCTGCCGGCGCTCCGCGCTCATGCGGTGATCTCCTCACATATGCGCCATGGATTTGAGCTAAGCCGCCATGCTACGCAAGGGCGAATTGGCGAGAGGACCACGGACGGCCCGTTTTTCAATGACATCGACGTTTGAAACCACGCGGCGCGCCGGCGCCGGATGGCGCAAGGTGGCGGTGCTTGCGCTAGCCGTGGCGGCAATTGGCCTGCCGGTCAATGGCATTGCCGGTTACGCGCTGTTGCTGCTTGCGGCGGTCGCGATCTTCAACGGCGAAGTCAGCGCGCGCGGGGGCGTCTGGGCTGGCGCACTCGTGCTTGTCGCCGTCGTCGTCGCCGGACAAGTCCTGCTGGCGCCGCCGCGCATCGAGGAGGGGCACAACGTTTTCTTGCCCGATGCGTCGGTGCTGCGGCAGGGGCTGCCGGCGGATGTCTACCGGCAGATGGAGCAGGAGTTCGACGCGCTTTATCCGCCGGCGGTGCATTGCCGCCCCGGATCGACTGGCTGCTGGCAGGACCAAGGCCGCCCGGACAGGCTTTACGCATTTTCCGCCGACGGCATCTGGCACAAAAGCGCCGCTTCGCGTGCGGTGACGGCGCTCGATTTCTCCGACCCGGTCTGGCTACGGCTCGGCTTCGTCAACGAACTGAAGTACAATTGGTATAATGCCGCGCCCGACCTGCACCGCGCCGACCGCGACCGCCGTTTCTGGATGGGCTGGCAGCGCTGGCATCTTGCTATGCCCTGGTTCGAGATGGCGCGCCTACCGGCGGCCACTGTCGGCGGCCAATTGTGCTGGCGCGGCGAAGTTATGTGGGAGGGCACGGGCGAGCATTTCACCCGCTGGCCCGGCGGCGGCTGCCGTGCGATCGAGCCTGCCGATGCCGACCGCCGCGTGTTCGGCATCGCGATCACGCCCGATACGCTCGCCATGGATCTGACCCCGCCATGGTCGATGCGCATCAAGACTTTCGCCGTTGCTGCTCTCACCGCAATTGCCGTGCTCGCTCTGCTTGGCCTCCTCGTTCGCGTCAGAGCACGGCGGCTGCTTCTACCTGTTGTCCTAATCGCCTTGGCGATTGTTGTGATCGCCATCGATGACGCCAGCTTTCTCGGCGGCGTACGGCCGTTCGACGGCGGCGACGATGGGCTGTTCTACGATGGTGTCGGCCGGCAAATTCTCCAGCATCTTCTCGCCGGCGACTTTTATGAAGCGCTGCGCGGCGGCGAAAGCGTCTACTGGTTCGGCGGCCCCGGCCTGCGCTATTTCCGCGCGCTCGAACACCTCGTGTTTGGCGAAAGCTATCTCGGTTATCTGTCGCTGATCCTGATGCTTCCCTTCGTCGTGCTGGCGTTGTTCCGGCGTTTTCTGCCGGAGCGCTGGTCGCTCGCGCTGATCATCTTATTCGTCGCGGTGCCGGTGGGCGTCCTGTTCGGAACGACCTTCGTCCAGTACACGAAACTGGCGAGCAAGGGCTTCGCCGATCCGGCGGCCTATATCTTGTTCCTCTGCGCGATTCTGCCGCTGATCGGCCGCGAGGTTCTGCCCGCCTTTTTCGGCGCGCTGCTGCTCGCGCTGGCCATTTTTATGAAGCCGATCGTCGCTCCGGCCGCCGCGGTGTTCATGGCCGGTGTCGGCCTCGCCGCGCTTTACTACCGGCAATGGCCGCAGCTCGCCGCGCTCTGCATCGGCTTTCTGCCGGTGTTCTCGATGGCCCTGCACAACTGGGTCTATGGCCATGCCATCGTGCTGTTTAGTGCGAACTCAGGTGATTACAGGGTATTGTTGATTCCGCCATCCGTATACGCGGCCGCTGTCCGCGAACTGATCGCCCTGAATTTCGGCGAGGGCTACTGCCTGCGCGTCCTGATCCAGCTCGCGAATTGGCTAAGTGGCCCGGCGGAATCCTACGCGACCATTCCGCTCAACGCCGCCGGCGTCGCCATTCTCGTCTATGTCGTGCTGCGCGGCCGCCGGTTCGACCCCTGGCTGCGGCTGATCGGTGGCGCGGCGCTGGCGCAACACACAGTGGCGTTTTTCTACACCGCGGCTGTCGGCCGCTATCATTACCTGAGCTGGTTCCTCACCACGCTGGTGGTCATGGTTTTCCTGCATGAGGTCGGCATCGGCTTCCTGCGGCAGCGCTATCCCAAGTTGTCGAAAAGCCTTGCCGCGCATCCGCTATCGCTATGGCTTGCATCCGGCCTCGCGCGGCTGCAAAAGAGTGCCGCATGAGCAAGAAACCCACCGGCATCGCCAACGGTCTGACCAATTACGGCGACCGCGACTTCTCGCTCTATCTGCGGCGTTCGTTCGCCCGCTCGATGGGCTATTCCGTCGCCATGCTGGAAAAGCCGGTGGTCGGCATCGCCTATACGCCGTCCGGTTACAACAATTGCCACCGCCATTTTCCGGAAATGCTGGAGGCCGTGAAGCGCGGGGTGCTGGCCGCCGGCGCGTTGCCGATCGAATTCCCCACCATTTCGCTCGGCGAGGTCTTCCTCAATCCGACCAGCCTGAAATTCCGCAACCTGATGTCGATGGACACCGAGGAAATGGTGCGCGCGCAACCCATGGACGCGGTGGTGCTGATGGGCGGCTGCGACAAGACGGTGCCGGCCCAGCTCATGGGCGCGGTATCGGCTGGGCGGCCGGCGGTGATGCTGGTGGCCGGGCCGATGATGACCGGGCGCTACCGCGGCGAACGCCTCGGCGCCTGCACCGACTGCCGCCGCTTCTGGGCGCAATACCGCGCCGGCAAGGTCAACGATGCGGAAATCTCCGACGTCGAAGGCCGCCTCGCTACCACCGCCGGCACCTGCGCGGTCATGGGCACCGCGTCGACCATGGCGTGCCTCGTCGAAGCGCTCGGCATGGTATTGCCGGGCACCGCTGCCATCCCCGCTGTGCATGCCGACCGCCTGCGCGCGGCGGAAGCGACCGGCGCCGCCGCCGTGCGCATGATCGGGTCGGGGCTCACGCCCGACAAGATCGTCAATCAGAAGTCGGTGGAGAACGCGCTGCGCGTGCTGCTTGCCATCGGCGGCTCGACCAATGCCATCATCCATATGACCGCGATTGCCGGCCGCGCCGGCGTGCCGGTGTCACTGCAACGGCTCAACGAATTGTCCGACACCACGCCGGTGTTGGTGAACCTGAAGCCGGTTGGCAACGGCTACATGGAAGATCTGTTCGCCGCCGGCGGCATGGGCGCGCTGATGCGCGAGATCAAGGACCTGTTGCACCTCGACGCCATGACGGTGACCGGCGAGACGCTCGGCGAGCGGCTTGAGCACGACGACGGCGCCTGGGTCGACCGCAGCATCATCGCAGAGCGCGGCAAGCCGCTCGAGCCGCAAGGCGGGCTGGTCGCGCTTTTCGGCAATCTCGCGCCCCGGGGCGCGATCCTCAAGCGCTCGGCCGCCGACAGCAATCTGTTCGAACTCGAGGGCAGGGCGGTGGTGTTCTCATCGTTGGAGGATCTCGCCGCGCGCATTGACGATCCCAATCTCGACGTCGAGCCGAACGATGTTCTCGTCCTGCAAAACGCCGGCCCGCATTCGGCCTCGGCGATGCCGGAGGCCGGCTATCTGCCGATCCCGAAGAAGCTCGCGACCAAGGGCGTCAGGGACATGGTGCGTGTGTCTGACGCGCGCATGAGCGGCACCGCCTTCGGCACCATCGTGCTGCACGTGACGCCGGACGCCGCCTCCGGCGGCCCGCTCGGCCTGGTGCAAGAACGGCGACCGCATCCGCCTGTCGGTGAAGAGCCGCCGCATCGACCTCCTAGTCGACGAGGCGGAACTCAAGCGGCGCGCCGCCGCCGCCAAGCCCGCGGGCGCAGCGCCGCAACGCGGCTACGCCAGGCTTTACGCGCAGGAAATCCTCGGCGCCGATCAGGGCTGCGATTTCGCCTTCCTCAAGCCGCGCTGACGGGTTCCCTTTTCACGTGCAAAATTTTATGCATCGAATTCATGTCTTCGTATGGCTAATCGCCGATTAAAGATTGTTACACCTTGAAATTAACGCAAGCGCAAAACCGGTCTCGCTAAATTCTTGAAAATCCAGAGTTGTTTCGGCCGCGGCCATAGCGGCCCCGGTGGGTTCGTTGATGGCGGCAACACGCAGCTACCGCATCAGGTATCGGCACTGGCGCAGGGTCGCTTTCGCCGGCGTGGTCTGCTTTGCGGTCACGCTGTTCGCGATGGAAATCCTCGCCGTGCGCGCAGTGTCGCTGAACTCGCTGTCGATCGGCTTGGCGACGCTGGCCGGCTCGCTGCTCGGCGTCTGCGTGGTCGGCGCGATATCCGGCTGGCGCATCCGGCGCCGGCTCGCCAACCAGAACCTGCTGCTCGATGCCGCGGTCAACAACATGATCCAGGGCCTGTGCATGTTCGATGCGCAGAACCGGCTGCTAGTCTGGAACGAACGCTACCGGTCGATGTACAATATCGATCCTAAGCGCATCTGGCGCGGCTGCGGCATCCGCGATCTGCTCGACGCACGCATTGCCGCCGGCACTTTCCCGCTCGACCCCGCGCGCTATGGCGACAACCTGCGCGCCGCGATCAAGCTCGGCCGGACCTTTATCGTCACCGTCGAATTGACCGACGGCCGCGTCATCGACGTCGTCAATCAGCCGATGAAAGGCGGCGGCTGGGTGGCCACGCACGAGGACATTACCGAGCACACGCGCGCCGAACGGGAACTGGAACAGACGCGCACGTTCCTCGACACAATCATCGAGAACGTTCCCTCGCCGATCATCGTGAAAGGCGCGCAGGATCTGCGCTATATGCTGATCAACCGCGCGGCCGAACAATACCTCGGCGTCAACCGGCACACGATGCTCGGCAAGCGAGCGGTCGAGGTCTTGCCGAAAATCACCGCCGACCAGATCGAAGAGCAGGACCGCAAATTGATCGAGGCGGGAACGATCATCGTCCGCGACGAGCACACGGTGGTGACGCCCGGCAACGGCACCCGCATCGTCACCTCGACGCGGCTACCGGTGAACGACGCGGCTGGCAAACCGCAATATCTCATCAGCGTCATCCGCGACCTGACCGAACGCCGGCGCCACGAGCAGCAGATCGCGCACATGGCGCATCACGATGCGCTGACCGACCTGCCCAACCGCGTGGCGTTCAACGAGTGCATCGCCGCCACGCTCGACATCGCCAAGGCTCGGGCGACAGCTTCGCGCTGCTCAGCGTCGATCTCGACCGCTTCAAGGAGGTCAACGACGTGTTCGGTCATGCCGTCGGCGATGCGCTGTTGCGCGAAGTCGCCGCGCCGCATGGAGGCGGCCTGCGCAGGGCGCCTTCCTCGCCCGCGTCGGCGGCGACGAGTTCCACGTCATCACGCCGACCGGCCCGCAGCCGGCGACCGCCGAGGCGCTCGCCGAGCAGATTTGCGCGGCGCTCGACGCCGATATCGACATCGACGGCATCCCGATGCGCCGGGCTGAGCGTCGGCGTCGCCGTCTTTCCGCAGGACGGCGCGGACGCGGTGACGCTGCTCGCCAACGCGGACGCCGCGCTGTTCCGCGCCAAGGCGGAAGCGCGCGGCTCGATCCGCTTCTTCGAATTGTCGATGGATCAGCAGCTGCGCGACAAGCGCGCGCTGCAGCAGGATTTGCGCACCGCCGTCGAGCGCGACGAAATCGAGCTGCACTACCAGCCGCAGGCGCATGATCGGCGGCGAGATCACCGGCTTCGAGGCGCTGGTGCGCTGGCATCATCCGCGCCAGGGGCTGGTCTCGCCGACCACCTTCATCCCGCTCGCCGAGGAGAGCGGGCTGATCATCGAACTCGGCGAATGGATTTTGCGCAAGGCCTGCCGCGAGGCGGCGTCCTGGCCGCGGCCGCTGCGCATCGCCGTCAACCTGTCGCCGGTGCAGTTCCGCCACGGCGACCTGCCGACGCTGGTGCACCAGATCCTGTTGGAAACCGGCCTGTCGCCGGCCCGGCTCGAGCTCGAGATCACCGAAGGCGTGCTGATCGGCGATTTCAACCGCGCCGTCTCCATCCTGCGCCGGCTGAAGGCGCTCGGCGTGCGCATCGCCATGGACGATTTCGGCACCGGCTATTCGTCGCTGTCCTATCTGCAGTCGTTCCCGTTCGACAAGATCAAGATCGACCAGTCCTTCATCACCAATCTCGGCCACAGCCAGCAGTCGGCCACCATCGTGCGCGCGGTCATCGCGCTCGGCCGCGGGCTCAATATGCCGGTGGTGGCCGAAGGCGTGGAGACCGAGGAGCAGCTCGAATTCCTCGCCGCCGAATCCTGCAACGAGGTCCAGGGCTATCTCGTCGGCCGGCCGAAGCCGATCGCCGATTACGCCGAACTTGTCGGGCGCAAGCCGCAGCCGCGCCACAAGCTCGCGATTGCCGGCTAGGCGCGCCGCCTCTCAGCGGAACAGCGCGCGCAGCGAATCGTCCTTGCCGTCGCGCCGCCAGGTGATCTCGCGGATGCGCCACTCGGCCCCGATCTTGATGAGGTCGAGCACGACCGTCTTCGGCTTGTCGAAAATGATGAATTTCACCGTGCCGCTCGCTTTGTCGGGCGCCGTTTCGGCGACCGCGATGTCGATGTCTTTGATGTCCCAATCCTGCGCGTCGATGAACGGGTCGCCGTCGAGCGCGCCGACTTCGCCGCGCTTGGCCGCGGCGTTCTGGTCCTTGATCATCAAGGCGGCGAGCGAAGGCTCGAAGTAGCGGCGGATGGTGCGCGCGTTGTCGAGAACGATGCCTTTGCTGTCCTTGCTCTTGTAGGTCGCGTAGATCGCCGTGACGAAAGCGCGCGCCGATTGATCGGCCGCCGCAACCGGGAGCGCGAGGAGGGCGCCGGCGGCGCCGAGGAGGAGAGATCGTCGGCCGAGCATGGATCACGTCGCAGGGACTGGTGCTGCCGGAGTGGATTGAACACTCGACCTCCCCCTTACCAAGGGGGTGCTCTACCACTGAGCTACGGCAGCACTTGGACGCGAGCGAATATCCGACAATTCCGGTCCTGTCGAGCGTTCCGCTTGCCGGCGGCGGCGGGGGCTTTTATCCCTGTCCGCCGATGACGGACAAAAGCGGCAAATCCGGCGATTTGCGGCGCGCCGAGCGCCTGAAGGCGGCGCTGCGCGACAATCTCAAGCGCCGCAAGGCGCAGATGAAGGCCCGTTCGCAGGCCGCTAAGGCCGGCGAGCACGATTCCGCCGGAATCGCCCCCGAAATTGCCCCGCACAGGCCGAAGGGCTAGTAACCCTGGCGCGCCGCTAGCCCTTGCGGGACGGCCGGAGCGGTTCTTAGGTATTGGTTGGCCGATAGGGGCCGGCAGCGGGGCGTCATGGATCGAATTCGAATCGTCGGCGGTCAGCGTCTGAACGGGACCATCCCGATCTCCGGCGCCAAGAACGCCACGCTGCCGCTGATGATTGCCGGCCTTCTCACCGAGGATACGCTGATCCTCGACAACGCGCCGCGGCTCGCCGACGTCGAGCTGCTGCAGCGCATCCTCGGCAATCACGGCGTCGACATCATGATCGCCGGCAAGCGGCCGGGCGACGATCCCAATTCCGGCCGCACGTTGCATATCTCGGCCAAGCACATCATCGACACCACCGCGCCCTACGAACTCGTCTCCAAGATGCGGGCGAGCTTCTGGGTGGTGGCGCCGCTGCTGGCGCGTATGGGCGAGGCCAAGGTGTCGATGCCCGGCGGCTGCGCCATCGGCACGCGGCCGGTCGATCTCCTGATCATGGCGCTGGAAAGGCTCGGCGCCGAGATCGAGATCGAAGGCGGCTATGTGATCGCGCGCGCGCGCAAGGGCCTGCGTGGCGGCGAAATCGTCTTCCCCAAGGTAACGGTCGGCGGCACGCACACCGCGATGATGGCCGCCGCGCTCGCCCACGGCACCACGGTGATCGACAACGCCGCGCGCGAACCGGAGATCGGCGACGTCGCCGACTGCCTGAACAAGATGGGCGCGAAAATTTCCGGCGCCGGCACCGCGCGCATCGTGGTCGAGGGCGTGCCGCGGCTGCACGGCGCGCGGCACGCGGTGCTGCCTGACCGCATCGAAACCGGCACCTATGCCATGGCGGTGGCGATGACCGGCGGCGATGTGCTGCTGGAGAACGCGCGGCCCGAATTGCTGCAGGCCGCGCTCGACGTGCTGGCGCAAACCGGCGCCACCATCACGCCGACCAATGAGGGCATCCGTGTTGCCCGCAACGGCGCCGATCTGGCGCCGGTCACCGTGTCGACCGCGCCGTTCCCCGGCTTCCCCACCGACCTGCAGGCGCAGCTGATGGCGCTGATGACGCGCGCCGGCGGCACCTCGCGCATTACCGAGACCATCTTCGAGAACCGCTTCATGCACGTGCAGGAGCTGGTGCGGCTCGGCGCGCACATCCATCTCGACGGCGAGACCGCCACCGTCGAGGGCGTCAAGCACCTCACCGGCGCGCCGGTGATGGCGACCGATCTGCGCGCCTCGGTGTCGCTGGTGATCGCCGCGCTCGCGGCGCAAGGCGAGACCATGGTCAACCGCGTCTATCACCTTGACCGCGGCTTCGAGCGGGTCGAGGACAAGCTCGCCGCCTGCGGTGCCGCGATCGAACGCATCAGCGCATAGCGATTTTTAATCGTGGCCCACCGCCAAGCGTTCGTTGTCTGCAATCAAGCAGACATGATGCGACGTGTTGCTGCTTCTGCTTATGACTCATAGCGGAACGTACGGTTAACGAGAATTTGTCGGCAATCGCAATGTGGACTGCCATGTATTTCAATCCATAATTTGCCAAGCACCATCGATTTCATTTATTTCCTGGCGCATTCCGCGCGAAACCGTGCGTTCTCATATTCAAATTAATACAAGTGTTACGAGCGGCGGCTAGGCTCGTTGTGCGGGGGGGACTCCGCAAGATTTCGCATTGCCTAGAAGGCCGTAGCCGTTGAAACCGTCGATCTCTCTGATTTTCGAACTCGAAGACGCTATCAAGAGTGGCTCGTCGGAGAAGCGGGTCGCCACGCTGAAGCGCGTCACGAACCTTTTTCTCAACGAAGCGGACCATCTCAACGAGCAGCAGGTCGCTGTGTTCGATGATGTGCTCGTCCATCTGGTCGAGCGAATCGAATCGAAAGCGCTCAGCGAGCTGAGCATGAGTTTGGCCCCCATTCCCAATGCTCCGATTGATGTGGTTCGGCGTCTTGCAAATCATGACGAGATTATCGTCGCGGGTCCTGTGTTGAGCGGATCGAGCCGTCTCACGGAAAACGATCTCGTCGAAATCGCCAAGTCCAAAGGCCAAGAACACTTGCTGGCGATCTCAGGGCGCGCGTCGATTACCGAAGCCGTGACCGACGTGCTTGTGGAGCGCGGAAACCGCCAGGTCGCCCATCGACTGGTGGAAAATGCCGGCGCACGTTTTTCAGAGTTGGGATTTGCTTCGATTGTGAAAGACGCCGACCAAGACGGCTCTCTCGCAGAGAAACTCGCGCTTCGACTCGACATTCCGATAAAAGCGCTTCGGCAGCTGCTGGCGCGCGCGACCGATTTGGTCCGTTCGCGTTTGCTCGCTTCTGCATCGTCAGAGAAACGCGGCCAAATCCAGAAAATGCTGACGGTGATTGCGGACGAGGTGAGTCGAGAGGCGGCTGTTCCGCGCGATTTCCGGGCCTCCGAGAGCTTGGTTCAGCAGCTCAATAGGAATGGGAAACTCAACGAGCGAGTCCTCGCGAGTTTTGTTGATGACCATAAGTACGAAGAAATGATTTCCACAATTGCGCTTTTCTGCGGCGCGCCGGTCGAGCTTATCGCGCGGTTGATGAAAAATATTCAATCTGAAGGGCTTATTGTCGCGTGCAAGTGCGCCAAACTGAGTTGGGCGACCACCCGCGAGATTTTGAAAATCCGTTTTTCTCATCACGCGATTTCCGACCAAGAACTTGATGAGGCCAAAACATCCTTCCTCGCTCTGTCGCAGGCTACCGCTCAGAGAACATTTCGATTCATGATGGTCGAAGAGAAGACAAAAGAAGCCGTTTAAAGCCGGGACCCGTCGCCACGTCCGCTTATGACCATAAGCGGAATTACTCCCGGATCAGTCGGAAGACGGGACACGTCTTGTCGCCGCAGGTCTTGTAGCTGAATTGGTTCGACGACGATAATTTGAATTCCATCGTCTTCTCGATGCACCAGATGTAATCCGGCGTTCCCGACAGCATCTGCATACGCACGGTCATCGGATTCTCGCCGCTCGCCGTCACGCGGTATAGGCCTTTCATGACGATGTGCTTGCTCGGGCTATCGAATGTGCAATTGACCGGCAGCGTGCTTTCCAGTTGAGACCCGGCCGGTTTGAGGGTAACGCGCGCCGTTTCATAGACGTGCTTGTAGTCGAACCAGATCGAAGTGATGCCGGTCATCTCGAGCACCACGGGCCGCTGCGGCGTCGCCTGGGGAGGCGCAGCGGTAACTGCGACTTTGCCTCCTTCGGCGTTCTTTTCAATCAGCCGCATCAGCGAATGACCGCTGATCGTGTTGGTCGTCGGCCCGTAGAGGTAGGTGTCGCTGTTGGGGGTGAGCTGGAATTCCACCGAGGCGTCGAGACAGTCGACGCCGCCTTCCACCGGTTGGCGTACGGTGACGCCGTGGTCCGTCGCTAGCTCAAAGCCGGGACGTTGGGGATCGGGCTTCCACGTTGCACGCTTGCCGTCGATCTTGCTCACCCACCAGGCGGTGTAGGGCTGCTTCGTGAGCAGCACGGTCATCGGATTGCCGGGCGTGACGGTGATATGCCAGGCGCCTTCGATCCCGCCTTTGCCTTGCCACCTCTCGTACCAGCATTTGATCGGCAACTCGCCGTCATACGTGACGCCGGTCGCTTTGAGTTCCACGTCGGCGCCAGTGAATTCCCAGGTCGCTTCGCCAAATGTGTATTTCGAAGCTTCCATTTGCAAAATCAGGGTTCGGCCGCTCACCGGCTCTTCGGCCCCGCCCGGCGGGCAATCCAGAACCGCGATCGGCCCGGCGATCGCAAATGCGACAACAAGCACACGGCCCCAGCGCATGGCATGATCCTGTAGTTGAAAAAGAGACCTTATTCGTTTCGCGGCTGCCCGCATTGATCGTGGTCAATGGCAGACGGCCAGCCCGGGGCACGGTAATGAATACGGGCGATGACAGCAGAGAGATATCTGGACGCAGCCGCGGGCCTCGGCCACCATTCCGTCCGCAACAAAAGGAACGCCCATGCCAACCGTGAAAGTCCTGAGCGCCGGCGCAGTGCGTTCGATGGTGGAAGCTCTCGCGCCAGAGTTCGAGCGCAGCAGCGGTAACAAGCTCGACGTCACTTTCGCCCCCGCCTTCGCCCAGCGCGAGCGCATCGTCAGCGGCGAGACCGCCGATCTGGTGATCGTGTCGGAATCGATCGTCGCCGACCTGGAGAAGCTAGGCTTGGTCGTCGCCGGCAGTGCGAGAAATCTCGGGCGCACGGTGACCGGCGTGATCGTGCCGGAGGGTGCAGCCGTGCCGGACATTTCCACGGTCGAGGCGTTCAAGCAGGTGCTGCTCAACGCCAAGAGCGTCGCCTATACCGACCCGAAAGCGGGCGGGTCCGGCGGCATCATGTTCGCTGCCCTGTTGCAGAAGCTCGGCATCGCCGATGCGGTCAACGCCAAGGCGGTGCTGTGCAAAGGCGGCCTCGACGTCTCCACCAAGATCGCCGAAAAGCGCGCCGAGATCGGCACCACCTTCATCAGCGAGGCCTTGCCGGTGAAGGGGCTTAAAGTCGTCGGCACGCTGCCTGGCGAGCTGCACAACGCCAACACTTATACGGCGGCGATCCACAAGGCGACGAAAGAGCCCGCGGCCGCCGCGGCCTTCCTCAAGGCGCTCACCGATCCGGCGACCCACGCCCGCTGGAGCGCTGCCGGCCTGGAGCCGGCGTTTTAGGCCGTTGACCTAAAGGCAGCCGGCAAAATGCGAGCCTGGATACCGCCGACAATGGTACCCATGCGCGGCGGTATTCAGAGATTGTGAATATCGCGCCGCGGTTCGAAGACGAACAGCCAAACGCTGAAGAAAATCAGCGTCGCCGCGCCAATTGCCACGAAAATATCGGTCACCATGATCCACACTCCATCGGGGAGGCGACGATGGGTCATCGTGATTCGGAACGAGCAGCCAGGCATTTCGGGCTGTTATTGATGTATATTAATAACAGCGCACAGGGTCTCGACCGCCGCTTGCTTCCAGAATTTCCCCGGCCTTCCGGTAAATTACTGATCTTGCGGGCCCGCCCGGCCTTGCCTAATTACCATTCGACCGGGAGCGGCAGCGATGGGTGAGCTCAAATTCGTCGTCCTCGATGAGGAGGATTTGGAGGTCGTCTCGACCCACCTGCAGGATGCGGTGGGCAAGGTGGCGGACGTACGCTGGCGCCCACGGGAAAAGCGCCTGGTGCTGGCGCTCAACCGCTTCGACTGGGAAGGCGCCCAGTCCGGCAACTCCGAATACCACCGGCGGCGGTCGGCGTTGCGCTTCGAGCGGGTGCTGTCATGCAAATGCCGTGACGTGAACCCGGCCGGCAAGGATGCCGTGCTCAACCTCCTGGCGGTCGAATTCCAGGAAACCAATGCGCCGTCCGGCGTGGTGACGATCTCGTTTTCCGGCGGGCCGACCTTGCGGCTGGAGGTCGAGTGCCTGGAAGCCGAATTGGCCGATCTGGGGCCATCCTGGACCACGGCGGCCCGCCCCATCCATGAGGTGGCCGACGACGGGGCGCCCGATCCCGGCTCCCGCTAGCGCCGCTGGCCTCGCCCCGAAAGCCATAAATTCCGGTGTTTGCCACGCCCCGGGGCGGCTCCCCTCCCTTGCTATTTTGCGGTTCCAATGGCGTAGTGGCGGCGTTTCGCAAATTGGGGGACTAAACCAATGCGTAAGATCCTCATCCTCGCGGGGCTGCTCGCCGGCGCCGCGCTGTTTACGACCGGCACGCCGGCCAAAGCTTGGGTCGGCTGCGAATGCGTTAAGCTCGGCGCGGCTCCAGTGTGCGTGCCCGGCGTTCTTGAATGCACAGGGATGGGCGGCGTTTGCCTGGCTCCCTGCGACTACGTGGCGCCGAAGAAAATGATGAAGCACCATCACCACAAGAAGAAGGTGAAGGCGAAGAAAGCCAAATAAACGGGCGCGATTTCCGGCATCAAGGCTCCGCCCCCGGGCGGGGCCTTTTTGCTTTCTGGCGCGTGCCAAGCCGAGCGTAAGGGTTGACGCGACCCGGCGCATCACCCATTCACCTATCCGGGTAGGATGAGGCCCATGCCGCTTCGACTGGACAGCCAAAGCCACGACTTCGCGACGCGCTTCCGCGCCTTTCTCGCGGTCAAGCGCGAGGCCGCGCCGGACGTGGAACAGGCGGTGCGCCACATCATCGACGAGGTGAAGACCTATGGCGACCGCGCGCTGTTGCAGTTGACGCTGGAATTCGACAAGTTCGATCTTTCCACCGTCAGCATGCGCGTCGCGCCTGAGGAGATCGAGGCGGCGGCGAAATCCTGCGACGGCGAGGCGCTCGCCGCGCTTGAACTCGCGCGTGACCGCATCGAGGCCTATCACCTCCGCCAGAAGCCGAAAGACGAACGCTTCACCGACGCGCTCGGCGTCGAGATGGGCTCGCGCTGGACCGCGATCGAAGCCGTCGGGCTTTACGTGCCGGGGGGCACCGCTGCCTATCCGTCCTCGGTGTTGATGAACGCGGTGCCGGCCAAGGTTGCCGGTTGCGCGCGGCTGGTGATGGTGGTGCCGGCGCCGCGCGGTAAGCTTTCTTCCTTGGTCTTGGCGGCGGCCAAGCTCGCCGGCGTCGACGAGATCTATCGCATCGGCGGCGCGCAGGCGGTGGCCGCGCTCGCCTACGGTACCGAGACGATCAAGCCGGTGGCCAAGATCGTCGGGCCCGGCAATGCCTATGTCGCGGCGGCCAAGCGCCTGGTGTTCGGCCAGGTCGGCATCGACATGATCGCCGGCCCGTCCGAAGTGCTGATCCTCG
The DNA here is from genome assembly GCA_963733315.1 of uncultured Alphaproteobacteria bacterium. Classification (GTDB taxonomy): domain Bacteria; phylum Pseudomonadota; class Alphaproteobacteria; order Rhizobiales; family Xanthobacteraceae; genus Pseudolabrys. The sequence continues at coordinate 129,401 of CAVTCV010000025.1, forward strand.
CCGACCGGACCGGCAACTCCGATTGGATCGCCGCCGATCTCCTGGCGCAGGCCGAGCACGACGCCAGCGCGCAGTCGATCCTGATCACCGACGATGCCGAACTCGCCGATCAAGTCGAGAAGGCGGTCGAGTCGCAGCTCAAAACGCTGCCGCGCGCCAAGGTCGCCGAGCCGTCGTGGCGCGATTACGGCGCGATCATCACCGTGCCGAAGCTTGCCGACGCCATCGCGCTGGTCGATCAGATCGCGCCCGAGCATCTGGAGATCGCCGCCGAGAACGCCGAGACGCTGGTTTCGAAAATTCACAATGCCGGCGCGATCTTCATCGGCGCGCATACTCCCGAGGCCATCGGCGATTACGTCGCCGGCTCCAACCACGTGTTGCCGACCGCGCGTTCGGCACGCTTCTCCTCGGGCCTCGGCGTGCTCGATTTCATGAAGCGCACCTCGCTGCTCAAATGCGGGCCCGAGCAATTGCGCGCGCTCGGCCCTGCCGCTATCGCGCTCGGCGAAGCGGAGGGGCTGTCCGCGCACGCCCGCTCGGTGGCGATCCGCCTCAATCAGCGATGAGTCCGGCCAAGACCACGCCCGCTGGCGGCAAGCATCGCCTGGTCTCCGTCACCCTCGACGAGGAATTGATCGGCCGCGCCAATCCGGACGTCGAGCACGAGCGCGAGGTCGCGATCTACGATCTGCTCGAGCAGAACACCTTTACGCCGGTCGGCCACGACGGCGGTCCTTACGCGCTGCATCTGAGCATCAACAGCAACCGGCTGGTCTTCGACATCCGTCTGCAAGACGGCACACCGGTGATGGCGCATCTGTTCTCGCTCTCGCCGCTGCGCCGCATCGTCAAGGACTACTACCTGATCTGCGACAGCTACTATCAGGCCATCCGCACCGCGACGCCCGACAAGATCGAGGCGATCGACATGGGCCGGCGCGCCATCCACAACGAGGGCTCGCGCATCCTAATGGAGCGGCTCAAGGACAAGGTGACCGTCGACGTCGACACGGCGCGCCGGCTGTTCACGTTGATCTGCGTGTTGCATTGGAAGGGTTGAGCGAAGATGCGGTCCTTTCTCCGTTCATTCCCGCGTCAGCGGGAATCCAGGGCGACAATCACAGCCGGTAAGTACTGGGTCCCCGCTTTCGCGGGGACGAACGGGGAATAAGACTTGGCGGCCTCCGCGCGCACCTCGCGCCCACAATCGGTGCTGTTCGCCTGCGGCATGAACGCGGTGCGCTCGCCCATGGCCGCCGCGCTGTTCCAGCAGTTGTTCGGCAAATCGATCTATGTCGGCTCCGCCGGCGCGCAGAAGGGCGAACTCGATCCCTTCGCGGTCGCGGTCATGGATGAGATCGGCATTGACATCTCGCGCCACAAGCCGGTCAGCTTCGAGGATGTCGAGGATCTGGAAGGGCTCAATTTCGATCTGATCGTGACGCTGTCGCCGCCCGCGCATCACAAGGCGCTGGAGCTAACCCGCATCCACGCCGCCGAGGTCGAATACTGGCCGACGCTCGACCCGACCGGCGTCGAGGGCACACGCGAGCAGCGGCTCGACGCCTACCGCGCCGTGCGCGACGAACTGATGGCGCAGATCCGCGCGCGCTTCGGCGGGCCGGGCGGCAGCAATGAATGAGTTGTGAAAATAGTCCCGTTCCGCTAGGTTCCGCGCCGATTTCACCACTATGACAAAGCCGCTAAACCCATGATCGGCCGGCCCAAATTCGTGCTCGCATCCGGTTCGCCGCGCCGGCTCGCTTTGATCAATCAGGCCGGCATCGAGCCGGACGCGCTCAAGCCCGCCGATATCGACGAAAGCCCGCACCGCGGCGAGATTCCGCGCGCCCACGCCAACCGGCTGGCGCGCGCCAAGGCGGAGGTCGCGCTCGCCAACGTCAAGCTCGACGACGAATTGCGCGGTGCCTACATCCTCGCCGCCGACACCGTGGTTGCGGTCGGTCGCCGTATTCTGCCCAAGGCGGAACTGCTCGACGAGGCGGCGCAATGTCTGCGCCTCTTGTCAGGCCGCAATCACCGCGTCCATACCTCGATCTGCCTGGTGACGCCGAAGGAGTCGTTCCGCCAGCGCCTGGTGGAGACGCGGGTGCGCTTTAAGAGATTGTCGGAGGAAGACATCGAAGCCTATCTCGCCTCCGGCGAATGGCGCGGCAAGGCCGGCGGCTATGCGGCGCAAGGCATCGCCGGCAGCTTCATCATCAAGCTCGTCGGCTCCTATTCGAACGTGGTCGGTCTGCCGCTTTACGAGACCATGAGCCTGCTCAGCGGCGAGGGCTATCCGATCCACTTCGGCTGGCTCAACGCGACATAAAACGACGCGTGTCATGAACATCGCGTCGTGGCTTGAACGCTCCGCTCTCAGTCATCCGGCGCTGCCGGCGGTGGCGAACGGCACGCGGGTGGTCGCGACCTACGGCCAATTGGCCGAGCGGGCGGCGCGGTTGGCCGGCGCGCTGCGCGGGCGCTTAGGCCTCGCGCCCGGCGACCGCGTCGCCATCGCCGCCAAGAATTCGCATCATTATCTCGAAATGCTCTACGGCATTTGGCACGCCGGTCTCGCCGCGGTGCCGGCCAATGCCAAGCTGCACGGCGCCGAGCTGGGCTATATCCTCGAGCAATCCGGCGCGCGCGTGTGCTTTGCTTCCGCGGGCATCGACGCGGACATCGCACCGCATGCGCCGAAAAGCCTCGAACAGCTGATCACAGTCGGCGGCAAGGACTACGAGGTCCTGTTCAGCGTCGAGCCGATCGCGCTCACCCCACGCGACGGCGGCGATCTCGCCTGGCTGTTCTACACCTCCGGCACCACCGGGCGACCGAAGGGCGCCATGCTTACGCATGACAATCTGATCGCGGCGAGCCTCGCCTATGGCAGCGAAGTCGACCCGGTGACGCCGGGCGACGCCATCCTGCATGCCGCGCCGATGAGCCACGGCTCCGGCATCTACATCATGCAACATGTCGCGCGGTTCGGCGTGCAAGTGGTGCCGGAGAGCGGCGGCTTCGAGCCGGAGGAGATCGCCACGCTGTTCAACGCCTGGCCGCGCATGTCGATGTTCGCTGCGCCGACGATGATCAAGCGGCTGGTTGCCTGTCCGGCCGAACTTGACGCAGCGAACATCCGCACGTTGATCTGGGGCGGCGCGCCGATGTATGTCGAGGACGCGCTGGCCGCGCTCGATCGCTTCGGCCCGCGTCTGGCGCAGATCTACGGGCAGGGCGAGGCGCCGATGACCATTACCACGCTGTCGAAAGAGGACATTGCCGATCGCGACGATCCGCGCTGGCACGAGCGCCTGGGCTCGGCGGGCAAGCCCTATGCTTGCGTCGAGGTGATGGTGGCGGACTTGCAGGACCGGCCGGTCAAGCCGGGCGAGGCGGGCGAGATCCTCTGCCGCGGCGTCACCATGTCCGGCTACTGGCAAAATCCGGACGCCAGCGCCGCCTCGTTGCGCAACGGTTGGCTGCATACCGGCGACGTCGGCGTGTTCGATGAAGAAGGCTATCTGTACCTCAAGGATCGTTCCAAGGACCTGATCATCTCCGGCGGTTCCAACATCTATCCGCGCGAGGTCGAGGAAGTGCTGCTGATGCACGATGGGGTGCGCGAGGTCTCGGTCATCGGCCGGCCCGACCGCGAATGGGGCGAGGCGGTGGTCGCCTATGTGGTGGGCGCGGCGAGCCCGGCCGAACTGGACGCGCTGTGCCTTTCACGCATTGCGCGCTTCAAGCGGCCGAAGGATTATGTTTTTGTCGATGCGCTGCCGAAGAACAATTACGGCAAGATCCTCAAGACGGAGCTGCGCGCCATGGATGCGGCAAGGGCCGGCCAAAAATGAATGAGATCGAGCGCAAACAGGCGGCCGCACGCTGCCCGCTCTGCGGCAAGTCAACCGATCCGGCGTTCAAGCCGTTCTGCTCGAAACGCTGCGCCGATATCGATCTCAACCGCTGGCTTTCCGGCGTCTATGCCGTGCCGGTGAAAGAGGACGAAGACGAGGACGGCGAGCGGCCGGCCGAACCAGACGAAAGCGAGCGATCATGAACGTGCAAGTCGCCGATTGGCCCGATCGCCTGTTCGCCACGCTCAAGCGCGCCGGCATCCGCCAGGTCGGCTATGTGCCCGATGCCGGCCATTCGCGGCTGATCGAGCGCTGCCGCGCCGACGCCGACATCCGCGACATCGTGCTCACCACCGAGGAGGAGGGCGTGGCATTGGCGGCCGGCGCCTGGCTCGGCGGCGAGCGGGCGGCGCTGCTGATGCAATCGAGCGGGCTCGGCAATTGCATCAACATGCTCTCTCTCGCCAGAAGCTGCCGCTTTCCGCTGCTGATACTGATCACCATGCGCGGCGAGTGGGAGGAGTTCAATCCCTGGCAGGTGCCGATGGGCTCGATCGTCGATCCGGTGCTCAAGCTGTGCGAGGCGGAAGTCTATCGCGTGAGCAAGCCGGAGGAGGTCGAGGGCGCGGCCGAGCGCGCGGTGCAGCACGTGTTCGGCGACGAGCGCATCGGCGCGGTGATCCTGTCGCAGCGGCTGATCGGTAAGAAGGTGTGGACCAAATGAGTGAACGATTGGAACGCCGCGCCGCCATGGCCACGCTGCTCGCCGACCGCGGCGACGATCTCTTGGTCGTGCCCGGGCTCGGCTCGACGACTTACGACCTGGCCGCCGCCGGCGACGACGGCCGCAACTTCTATCTCTGGGGCGCCATGGGCGGCGCCGCCATGATCGGGCTTGGCCTTGCATTGGCGCAGCCCGACAAGCGCGTCGCGGTGATCACCGGCGACGGCGAGATGCTGATGGGCGTGGGCTCGCTCGCCACCATCGGCATCCAGCACCGGGGCAATCTCGCCATCGTGGTGTTCGACAACGGCGTCTACGGCGAGACCGGCATGCAGCCGAGCCACACCCAGAGCGGCGTCGATCTCGTCGGCGTCGCGCGCGGCTGCGGCTTCGCCACCTGCCTCGAGGTGCACGACGAGGCGAGCTTGTGCGATCTCGCGGGACGCCTGAAAACGCTGCGCGAGCCCCTGTTCGCCCGCGTGCTGATCGAGGCCTCCGAGCCACCGCGGGTGCTGCCCGAGCGCGACGGCGCGGCGCTGAAACAGCAATTCCGCGTGGCTTTGGGGCTTAAAGCCTAGGGTTTGCGCCGTTCTGGACAGTCCGGAGGAGGGCCTCTATAACGCCCGCGCTCTGCTCGCCCGCTCCCGTTGAGCGGGCTTGGCGCCCAGGTAGCTCAGTTGGTAGAGCATGCGATTGAAAATCGCAGTGTCGGTGGTTCGATTCCGCCCCTGGGCACCATTTTCTTATTTCGACGGCCGTGATTTCAATTCCTTGGCGACCGATTTTGTCCCCCTTTGTCTTTACACTCAGCCGCCCGACAATTTCATTCCTGTCTTGCCCGTCGCCAAGACCGCGCGTGGCGTCTCCAGGCGCTGGTGATCGGCGGCGCGCACGTTTGAGTGCGTGCAATTCTATTTCAAGGCTCACCCTTCAATACGGCTTGCGTAAAAACGCGCTGTAAGGTTGTATTAATCGAAATCAGGGGCCATTGGATTTGAGAATGGTGATGAGCCGCGACAACGCTCTGGCGCCGTCTACGTTATTGGCCCCGCCGACATTGCGCGGTCGCAGTCGCGTGCGCACGGGTTAATCCGGTTTGCCATGCTTCCATTCCAAGACGACCAACGGGTCCTCAACCAAACGCCGCTCGATAGCGAGATGATTCTCAGCGGTCAGTTTTGGGGCGAACTTCGCGTGTTTCTTGCCGTTGCCAAGGCGAAATCGTTCAATCGTGCAGCCGAGGTCTTAAATACGAGTCAGCCGACTGTGAGCCGTCAGGTCAAACGGCTCCAGGATCTCATGGGGTCGCAGCTGTTCGTTCCCACGCAACAGGGCGTGCGGCTGACGCCGAAAGGCGAAGAGCTGGCGAAGGCACTCACAAAGCTCGACCTCGCGCTGTTCTCGCTGACCAACGATCTAAAAGGCGAAAACAAGGAAGCGGAAGGTGTCGTCAGGGTGAGCATCACCGACGGGCTCAATACGTTTTTTGTCGCGCCCGCGCTTGCAGATTTTTCGGCCGCTTTTCCAAAAATAAAGATGCATCTAAAAAGTCCGCTCAACGTCATGAGCCTCCGGGAAAATCAAACCGATCTGATGGTCGGGTTTCATCCGGTCGATGCCGCCGATGTCACTGCCAAAAAGCTAGGTCAGCTGCATTTTATTCCGGTCGCCGCCAAGGACTATGTCAAGAAATACGGGCTTCCCACGCGAAAGAATTTGGAAAACCACGTTTTCCTGCAGTCCGAGTTCTATGCGGCGAAGACCGGCCTCTGGGACAGCTGGAACGAGGCCGTTGCGCGCGGGCATATCGCACACCACTGCGACAACTCTTTCGCCTACGGCATGTTGGTGAAGGCGGGCCTCGGGATCGGGTTGCTTGGCAGCTACACGGTTCTCGAACCCGCCGCGGTTCCGCTGGAGATCGGTGTCAGGGCTTCAGTGCGATTGTACGCGCTCGCGCTCACCGAACGGCTCAATTCACGGCCGGTACGGCTTGCCTTCGACTGGCTGACCGACATTTTTGGAACCAACAATCCATGGTTCAGCGAGGAATTCCGCCTGGACAATCCACCCAGTCCTTATGACGCCGGCTTCAAATTGCTCTTCAATCTATAGCGGGGCGGCGTTCTCGTGCTGCCTGCTTATTTGTTCCGAGATATCGAGGTAGACATTGCCCGCGTCCTCGAAGAGTTCGGCCAGCTCCAGGGGAACGCCGTCGCTTTGGAATAGCAGTTTTTCAAACATTGCGTGGTAAATCGTCACCACCTGTTTCAGATAAGACCGAAAAAAATCAATGATCAATTCATTGTCGAGAGGTCCCATTTCCATTTCGATGTTCAGACCTCCGCAAACTCGAACTTCGACGGCGTGTCCCAAAAGCCTTCGGTCCGAAACAAAATGGTCGCATCGGTGCTGTTTGATATCGCATTTTCCGGTGGCGTGAGGTTCTTCACCAGTTCGATATAAGGCTCGTCATGCCCGGCAAAGTAAACCGGCTCTTTGCCTTCGACATTTTTGAAACCGAGAGTCGTTCTCCATAACCGGGCGTATTTCGGTTTGGCGTGCGTGATCACTTTGTCGTAACCCTTGCGGGCGACGTGATCGAACATGAACTGCGCGCACGCCTTGATGACCCGAATATTTCGGTAGGCGGGACGGAAAGACGTCCGCTCGAATTTCGCAAAATCCTTAAACCACCGAATGCGCGCGGTGCCGATCGGGTCATCGTCCGCGTACACGATGATATGGGTCGCCTGGTAATCGTTCCCGTCGAAAGTCTGGTTTGCTTTGACGCCATGCTCTTCCATGAAGCAGATGGCCCGGATCGCGTAGGCGTGCAGCAATTGCTCATAGGTGGTCACGATCTCGGTTCGAATGAGATTGTGGTCAGGCCCAAAAGCGGATCGGTTCTCGCCCATATTCTTCGCTGCTCCGAAAGCGCCGGCGTCTGTGGAGCACTCAAGCGTCGAGGAGCAAAGTTCGGAACGCCCTGAATCTTTGCGCCGCTATTCAAAAATGTTGAACGTGGGAGCCCGCTTTGCAGGCGAATTCGGCGCAAACGCGAGGAAAGTCCATGCCGGCGGAATTCCACAAAACAGCGCCGTATGATGACCGACGGTCGCGCGTCGTTAGGCGCTGGCGATCTGCGCCACGAAGTCAACGATAGCGGCCCTGATGTCCTTATTCCGTATGGCGGTGAAGGCCTGCAAGAGCTGCATCGCCTTTGGTTCCTTCAACATTTTTCCAAGGGTCACGTCGGCGGTGCCTTTCGCCAGATCAACCCCATCAAAGAAGGCGGTTATGCCTACTCCGAAGATCGACGCCATCTGGGCGAGGCGGCTGGCCGACGTCCGGTTTACGCCTTTCTCGTATTTTTGCACTTGTTGAAACGTCAGCCCAAGACGGTCTGCCAGCGCCTCCTGTGAAAGCCCTTTCTTCAACCGTTGAAGTCGGATGTTCTGGCCCACGATAAAATCGATCGGATTGGGCAACCTTTCAGCCATTCCAGTCTCCAGTACCGTCTTTCGAAAGCACCCCCGTTACGGCGCAAATTACCATCGAGCTATTTGCCTTTGGCACTACGAATATGTTCAACGTCAAGTTGAGAATGCGGCATTGTTTACTGTAGATTCTTATTCTTCGCGCGCGCCATAGAGCCGCTGCGCATTCGCATCGCTTGCGCCGAACCCGACACGATCGCGGCGATGCGGCGCGTTGCCGGTTCCCGCGCGATCTGCATTTCTGGCAAGTCCGCGGACCGAGCGGCTTCTGGCCGCCGAGCGGCACGAAACGCAGTGCAGCAAGCGTGGTCGAAATGCCGCAGCCGAATTTGTAATTGTCGGCCGGCGCGAGTTCCATTAACTCATCTCCTTGAAAATCCGGTGGAAATCTCAACCAAAAAACTTGCGCCAGGAAAACGCCACACACTGGCCGAAACCGCGCAAATCAGCGCAAGCTGAATACCGCTCAAGACATCGCCAAGTTTTACAGCCGGACAATGGAGCGCGCAATGATTCAGGAATCCCGTCCAATGCGCCGTGCGTTCGCGTGATCGTCGTAGGCAACGAAAAGGGTGGATCGGGTAAATCCACCATTGCCGTGCATATCGCCGTCGCCTTGCTGAAGCTGGGTCAAAGCGTCGCCACCATCGACCTCGACACCCGGCAACGCAGTTTCACCCATTACATCGACAACCGGCTGGCTTGGTCGCGGCAGCGCGGCAAGGAACTGCCGGCGCCGAGCCACGTCTGTTTCGACGAGGAGGCCGAATTCTGCGCCGCGGAGGACGAGGCGAGGCGCGCGCGGCATTCTTGAAGCCGTCGAAACTCTGTCGGCCAATCACAACTACATCGTCATCGATACGCCCGGCCACAACCACTATTTGTCGCGGCTGGCGCATGCAATGGCCGACACGCTGATCACGCCGCTCAACGACAGCTTCGTCGACCTCGACGTGCTCGGCAACGTCGATCCGGAATCCTTCGGCGTCACCGGCATCAGCCATTATGCCCGCACCGTCGAGGACGCGCGGCGCGAGCGGCAGTCGGCCGGCAAGCCGGATATGGACTGGATCGTGCTGCGCAACCGGCTGTCGACGCTGACCTCACGCAACAAGCGTTTCGTCGGCGACGCGCTGAACGACCTGTCGCAAAAGCTCGGCTTCCGCTGCATCGAAGGTCTGGCCGAGCGGGTGATCTTCCGCGAATTCTATCCGCGCGGGGTGACGGCGGTCGACGACATCGACGAGGTCACGCTCGGCACGCGGCCGACCATGTCGCACGTCACCGCCCAGATCGAGGTGCAAAACCTGATCGCCGCGCTGTTGGGCGCGCCGGCGCGCGCCCTCGACGACGTCAGCCAGGCCGACGCGGCGTAAGCCGGGCGGTTATGTTTTTTGAAATGCAAGCGCAGCGGCCGTCGCGCCGCTGCGTTTTCAATCTCCGCCGCCCGAGGGCTTGATCAGCCCATCCGCACCGCGATGGCGACGGCATGCACACGGTTGCGCGCGCCCAGTTTGCGCGCCGCCACGCGCAGATAGTGCAGCGCCATGCTCTTGCTGACGGCAAGCTCGACGGCCATTTCGTCGGCGGTCTTTCCATTCGCAAATAACTTGAGTGCCGCGAGTTCATTGATGTCCAACGGTCTCATCGATACTGTACGCCCCGAATGTTCTCACACACTCATTACGAATCGACAGACAGGAAGTCCCGGGTTAGCCAGCGACGAGGCGAGCAAGAGTTAAAGCCTTGTATCCAGCCCCGGAACCATCCGTTAGTCTCGAAGGTCATGCGCGCAATTTTGTGGTCGGCTTGTGGCAACACGATGGCAAGCTGCGCCGCGGCGGGCGCAATCGCCGCGTGAACCGCTACACTTGCTCGGCATTGAGATAAGCGAGCCGCGCGCCGCAGAAGGCGCAGATCAGGCCGAGGCCGAGCGCGGTCGAGCCCGCGATCACGTCAACCGTGCCGCCGAGATTGCCGGTCTTGCTCATCACGCCGCCGGCGGTCGCGGCCGCGAACACGACCGCGATCAGAAAGCGCCGCGCCAGCCGATAGACGAAATCGCGCTCGCGCGCCGCCGCGATCAGATAGGCGCCGGTCGCCCAGCCGCCGATGAAGCCGGCGGCGGCGATCGCCCACCAGGCCAGCGCCGAGAAGAACTGCGGCCTGTTGCCGGCGGCGGCGTCGCGCAGCACCGCGTCGAGCCCGACGCCGAACACCGTGAGCACGATATGCACCACCAGCGCCGCGAACACGCCGCAGGCGATGGCGGCGGCGTAGTGCAGGCGGCGGAGGGTGTCGGTGTCCATGGCCATGATCCAATAGCGTCCGCGTCGCGGCAGGGGAAGGGGCGTTGCCTCCGCCGGCCGTGGCATAATGCCGAACAAACGGCGCCGATCGGACGTTTATCCTCGGCGAGGGGCGTGGGCGAGGGCAGCGATGGCGGCCGATCAGGCGATCGTGGAGACCGACATTCCGGCGCGGCTCGACCGGCTGCCCTGGGGCCGCTTCCACGTGCTGGTGGTGGCCGCGCTCGGCGTCACCTGGATTCTCGACGGGCTCGAGGTGACGCTCGCCGGCAGCCTGGCCGGCGCGCTGAAGGAGAGCCCGGCGCTGCACTTCACCAACACCGACATCGGGCTTGCCGCCAGCGCCTATCTCGCCGGCGCGGTGCATCGGCGCGCATCTTCTTCGGCTGGCTGACCGACCGGCTCGGCCGCAAGAAGCTGTTCTTCATCACGCTCGACCGTCTATCTCGCCGCCACCGCGGCGACCGGCCACGTCCTGGAATATCGCGAGCTTCGCGCTGTTTCGCTTCCTCACCGGCGCCGGCATCGGCGGCGAATACGCCGCAATCAATTCCACCATCCAGGAGCTGGTCCCGGCGCGCGTGCGCGGCTGGAGCGACCTCGTCATCAACGGCAGCTTCTGGGTCGGCGCGGCGGTAGGCGCGCTCGGCTCGCTGGTGCTGCTCGACCCCAACGTGATCGATCCCGACTACGGCTGGCGGCTCGCCTTCCTGATCGGCGCGAGCTTGGCGCTGGTGATCTTCTTCATGCGCATGTGGATTCCGGAAAGCCCGCGCTGGCTGATGACGCATGGCCGCGTCGAGGAGGCGCGGCGCGTGATCGAAAAGATCGAGGCGCACTTTGCCGAACTGCCGCTGGCGCAAGACCTGCCGCGCGTTCGCCTGCGTGCACGGCGCGCGACGCCGCTATTGGAGGTGGCGCGGACCTGTTCCAGCGTCACCGCCAGCGCACGCTGGTGGGCTTGAGCCTGATGGCGGCGCAGGCCTTTTTCTACAACGCGATCTTTTTCACCTACGCGCTCATCCTCACCGACTTCTACCGCGTGCCGTCCGACCATGTCGGCTGGTATCTGCTGCCGTTCGCCGCGGGAAATTTCCTCGGCCCGGTGCTGATCGGCCGCCTGTTCGACACCGTGGGACGGCGGGTGATGATCGCTTTCACCTATATCGTGTCCGGCGTCTTGTCGACGGCGACCGGCTATCTGTTCGCGCGCGACCTGATCACGGCGCAGACGCAGACGCTTTGCTGGATGACGATTTTTTTCTTTGCCTCCGCGGCGGCGAGCTCGGCCTATCTGACGGTGAGCGAGACCTTTCCGCTGGAGATCCGCGCGCTCGCCATCGCCTTCTTCTATGCCGTCGGCACGGGCATCGGCGGCATCATCGGCCCATCGCTGTTCGGTCTGCTGATCGACACCGGCTCGCGCATGAGCGTGTTCGGCGGCTATCTTTTGGGCGCAGCGCTGATGATCGCGGCCGGGCTGGTCGAATGGCGTTGGGGTGTCGATGCCGAGCGCAAACCGCTGGAAGCGGTGGCGCGGCCGCTGGCGCTTGTCGACGCCGGTTGAAAATGGGCAGTCGTCACGCGGCTACTGGCGGCAGGGATACGCGTCCCGGAGCGCAAACAACAACGCACGTCCCAGCGAAATGTCGGCCGAGCCGCTCGTCTTGCGCGCCCAGCGCATGACAATATCGCCTGCCTGCTCGAAGGAAACTGTCGCAATGGGTCCCGTCACGCAAAACAGCTTGTCTTCCAAGCTGGTATTGTAGGCGAGGAGCGCGTCCGTCGCCCCGCGCAGATAGGTTTTGTTGACGTCCAGATCTTTTGCGGTCTTGGGATGCTGGAATTGCCCCAGCGTCACGGTCTGCGCCCGCGCGCCGAGAAAAAACGATGGAAGCAACACTGCCGCCGCCAAGGCGAAGGTCACGGTCCGGGCATGTCCGAGCATTGTCCAGGCTCCATTTTGGCGAAGCCTATCACTTTGCGATGCGTGGCTCCAACGTGAAGCAAGCCGAGGGGTTCAGGCAGCGAGGTCGCGCATGATCTTGTAGAGCCGCGCCTGGCCCTCGAAGCCGATGCCGGGGCGGTCGGAGAGCGAGATAAAGCTGCCTGCGATCACGGCATCGTCGGCAAAGTCGCCGAAATCGCCGAACACGCCGGGATAGGATTCCGCCCCGCCAAGCCCGAAACCGGCAGCGATCGCCAACGACATCTGGTTGCCGCCATGCGGGAACATGCAGGCACGCGGCCAGCCGTGCCGTGCCAGCATGTCGAGCGTGCGGGCATATTGCACGATGCCGTAGGCCTGCGGCGGGTCGATCTGGATCACGTCGTTGCGCTCGGGTTTGAGGCCGCCGAAGCGCACGAGATTTTCCACGTCCTGCGTCGAAAACAAATTCTCGCCGGTCGACAGCGGCGGGACGTAGACGGCAGCGAGCTCGGCGAGCAGCTCGAAATCGAGCGGATCGCACGGCTCCTCGAACCAACGCAGTTGAAATGGCGCGAGCTCGCGCGCGTAAGCGAGCGCGTCGGCGCGATCGAATTTCGAATTGGCATCGACCGCCAGCACCGCGCCTTTCGGCAAAATCGACTTCACCGCCTCGACGCGGAAAAGATCGTCGGCGAGCGCCATCCCGCCGACCTTCATCTTCACCATCGTGTAGCCGGCATCGAGATGGCGGCGCATCTCGTCCTGCAGGTCCTTGGTGGTCTTGCCCGGCGCGTACCAGCCGCCGCCGACATAGCAGAACACCTTCTCCGCGCGCTTGGCGCCGTTGAAGCGCTCCGCGAGCAGCACGTGCAGCGGCTTGTCGATGGCCTTGGCAAGCGCGTCCCAGATGGCGACCTCGATGGTGCCGATGCCGACCGAGCGCTCCGAGTGTCCGCCCGATTTCTCGTTCTGCATCATGACGGCGAGGCACTTGTCCGGCGCGATCAAGCCGGCGTCGTCGACGAGCGTCTCGGGCTTCGCCTTCAGAATGCGGGGGATGAAGCGCGCGCGCATCTGCGCGCCGCAGGCGTAGCGGCCGGTGGAATTGAAAGCAAAGCCACAGACCGGCTTGCCGGCGCGCACGACGTCGGTGATCACAGCGACCACCGAGGTCGTCATTTCGCTGAAATTGAAGCTCGAATTGGCGAGCGTCGAGTTGAGCGGGGTCGCCGTTTCGCGGATATCGACGATGCGCATGTCCAATTCCTTTACCTCCCCCTGCAAGGGGGCGGTCGGGTGGGGGTCAATCAATTCTAGCGCCGCGACCCCCACCCTGACCCTCCCCCTTTCAGGGGGAGGGAAGGGAGAGGCTCTGCCCGCCTACTTAATCTGCGGAATCTTTGCTTCCGTGATCACCTTGCCCCACTTCTCGACTTCCTTCTTGATGTAGGCGGCAAATTCGTCCGGCTTGTCCGCCACCGGATCGAAGCCGAGCTGGGCGCATTTCGCCTTGACGTCGGGCATGGCCATCGCCTTGGCGATCTCGGCGTTGAGCAGATCGACGATCGCCTTGGGCGTTTTCGCCGGCAGCAGCACACCTTGCATGGTTTCCGATTCCTGCTCCGCGATGCCGGCTTCGCCGAGCGTCGGCACGTCGGGCAGCGCAGCCGAGCGCTTGGCCGAGGTGACGGCGAGCGCGCGCAGCTTGCCGCCGGTGACTTGCGGCGCGGCGGGCGGCATGGCGGCGAAGGCAATCGGCGTCTGGTTGGCGACCGTCGACTGGATCGCCGGCGCCGCACCGCCGAACGGCACGCTGGTGGCCTCGAGCTTGAGCGACAGCTTGAACAGTTCGGCGGCGAGCTGCGGCGTCGTGCCGATGCCGGGATTGGCGATCGCATATTTGTAAGGGTTGGCCTTCAACAGATCGACCAGTTCCTTCACCGTCTTCACCGGCAGCTCGGGGTTGACCACCAGGATATTCGGCGAGGCAGCGGCGAGGGTGACCGGCTCGAAATCCTTGAACGCGTCGTAGGGATTCTTGGCGTAGAGGCTCGGGTTGACCACGAAGCTCGAGCTCGCGACCAGCATGGTGTAGCCGTCGGGCTTGGCGCGCGCGACGATCGTCATGCCGATATTGCCGCCGGCGCCGGGATGGTTCTCGACGAAGAACTGCTGCTTGAGGCTTTCCGACAGCTTCTGCGCGATCAGCCGCGCCATCACGTCGGTCGGGCCGCCGGCCGCGAACGGCACGATCACCTTCACCGGACGGGTCGGATAATCCGCTGCGTGAGCGAGCGGCGCCTGCAGCAGGCCGGCGCCGCCCAAGGCGGTCATCATCAGCATCGCCGAGCGGCGGGACAGTTTTTTCATTGTTGGTCCTCCCTTGAACTTTGACGCGTTACGCGCGCAGGCCGAGGATGGCGCGCGCTTCTTTGGCGGTGGCGAGATCGGCGCCCATGTCGTCGAGGATGCGCACGGCCTTCTCGCACAGCGCCGCATTGCTCGGCGTCAGTTTGCCTTTGCCGATGTAGACGTTGTCTTCCATGCCGACGCGCACGTGGCCGCCGAGGAACCAGGTCGTCGCCAGCATCGGGAATTCCCAGCGGCCGATGGCGAAGGCCGCCCACATCGCGTCGGGCGGCAGCAGCGAGTGCGCGTAGATCAGCGTCTGCGGCGTCGAGACAAAGCCGTAGCGCACGCCCATCACGATCTGGAACAGCGGCGGACGCTTGAGCACGCCTTGCTCGAGCAGCACATGCGCAAGCTGGATGTCGCCGGAGTCGAACACTTCCAGCTCCGGCTTGCTGCCGGCTTCCTGGATCGCCTTCGCCATGATCGTCACGTTTTCCGGCGGGTTGATCACCGCGGCCGAGCCCGACCACATGGTGTTGAGGTCGAGCGTGGCGATGTCCGGCTTAAGCGCGACGATGTGCTCGACGCGCTTGAGCGGAGGAATGAGGGTCGAGCCCAGCCCCGCAATCCGCGGATCGTCCTTGCTCGGCACGAAACGGCCGCCGGGGCCGGTAGTGAGGTTGATGATCAAATCGGAATTCTTGTCGCGGATGCGCTCGACCGCCTCGCGGTAGTGCGCAAGCTCCATGCTCGGCCGGCCGTCCGGATGGCGGACATGGATGTGCGCAATGGCAGCGCCGATCTTGGCCGACTCCAGCGCGGCATTGGCGATCTGCTCCGGCGTGCAGGGCAGCGCGGGGTTCTGCTGCACGGTGGTGAGATTACCGGTCACCGCCACCGTCAGGATCGTCTTTTTGCTTTCGCCGGCCATGCGTTCTGTTCCTTTCGTTAGCGCTGATTGACATTAAACAAACTCGGCACGATGTTCTACGCCCGTTGCATCCTCGCGGCATCAAGCTCGCACCCGTGTCTTCCGATACCGCTCCCAGCGGTGCGTTTCCGCACCGCATCAGTTTGAATTCTCAGAAAAGCAACCGAAGAGGAACGACCATGACGGCCCGCAAGCTCACCCGCAAAGACATGTCCGCCGCCGCCGAGAAATACAAGAATTGGGGCAAATGGGGTCCAGCCGACGAAATCGGCACGCTCAATTACACCAGCGCAGAGGACATCATTGCGGCCACGCGGCTGGTGAAGAAAGGCAAGGTGATCTCGCTCGCGCTCAATTTCGATTATACCGGGCCGCAGGGCGCCAAGAGCAAATACCCGGCGATGGGCCGCACCAATCCGATCCACACCATGATCCGCACCGGCACCGACGCCTATTCCGGCGTGCTCGACAAGCGCGGCATCCGCGCCGCCGACGACATCGTCACCATGCCCCTGCAATGCGGCACGCAATGGGACGGGCTCGGCCATGTGTTCTACGAGAACAACATGTGGAACGGCTACGACTGCCGCGAAGTCACCTCGGCCGGCGCGCAGAAGTGCGGCATCGAGAAGACCAAGAACAAGATGGTCGGCCGCGGCGTTCTGCTTGATGTCGCGCGCTTCAAGGGCGTGGAATCGCTCGACGACGGCTACGGCATCACCAACGACGATCTCTACGGCACGGCGAAGAAGCAGAACGTCGCGCTCAAGCGCGGCGACTACGTCATCGTGCGCACCGGCATGATGGAGCGCTGCCAGAAGGCCGGGAGCTGGGACGGCTATCCGGGCGGCGACGCGCCGGGCTTTGCTTTCGAGACGCTCGACTTCGTCAAGGACACCGAACTCGCGGCGCTCGCCTCCGACACCTGGGGCTGCGAGGTGCGGCCCAATCCGGTCGCCGAGGGCGAGAACATCAACCAGCCCTGGCACTGGATCACCATCCCGATCATGGGCATGACCATGGGCGAGATCTTCGAGCTCAAGGAGCTCGCCGACGACTGCGCCGCCGACAAGGTCTACGAATTCCTATTCGTGGCACCGGCGATCCCGATCACCGGGGCGGTCGGCTCGCCAGTCAATCCACTGGCGATCAAATGACCGCGAAGCGGTTATCCCGGACGGCGAAGCCGATCCGGGATCGTTCGAACCACCGTACGTGAAACGATGCCGGGTCCGCAGCGCAACGCTTCGCGCTGCGCCCGGGAGAAGTCGAGAGGCAACGACGCATGACCACCATCGGACACAACACCAAACGCACAGGGGCCGAAGTGCTCGCCGAGATGCTCGCCGGCTACGGCGTCACCCACGTCTTCATGGTGCCCGCGGTGCTGCGGCGCACCTTCGCCGAGATGGAGCGGCGCACCAAGATCGCCCGCGTGCATTGCCACGGCGAGAAATCCGCGGCCTACATGGCCGACGGCTACGCGCGCGCGTCGGGCAAACCGGGCATCTGCATGGCGCAGGTGATCGGCGCGCTCAACATCGCCGCCGGCCTGCGCGATGCTTATTTGGCGCATTCGCCGGTCATCGCCTTCACCGGCGGGCGCGATCCCAAGACCAAGTTCCGCAAGGTCTATCAGGAGATCGACGACGTGCCGGCCTTCGAGCCGGTGACCAAGTTCAACGCCACCGTCGACGACGTGGCGCGCATTCCCGATATGGTGCGCCAGGCGTTCCGCGTGGCGACGTCGGGCGCGCCGGGCCCGGTGCATCTGCAATTCCGCGGCAACGAAGGGCAGGTGGACCTCGAGGAAGCCGAGATGGAGGCGATCGTCGAAGCGCAGTTTTCCCATGTGCCGCCATTCCGGCCCGAACCGGAAGCCGCCCATGTGAAGGCCGCGCTCGATCTGTTGCAGAAAGCCGAGCGGCCGATCTTCATCGCCGGCGGCGGCGTACGCGCCTCCGGCGCCGGCCGTGAGCTGGTCGCGCTGGCAGAGGCGTTACAAATCCCGGTCGCCACCTCGCTCAACGGCAAGGACTGCATCCCCGGCACGCACCCGCTGTCGATCGGCGTGGTCGGCAGCTATTCGCGTGAAAGCGCCAACCGTGCCGTCAACCGCGCCGATCTCGTCTGTTTTATCGGCACCGAGAGCGGCGGCATGACCACGCATTTCTGGGCGGTGCCGAAAATCGGCACGCCGGCGATCCAGATCGACATCGAGCCGGAATCGCTCGGCCGCAATTATCCCTTGCAGGCGAGCGTGCTGGGCGACGCCAAGGCGGTGCTCGCCGCCATGCTCAAGCAGGCCGACAAGGCAAGCGCGAAAAAGCGCGCGACCTGGGTCGAGGAAATTTCCACGCTGCGCGCCGGCTGGTACGCCAAATACAAATCGGCGCTCGAATCCGACAAGGCGCCGATTCATCCGGCCCGCCTCTGCGGCGAACTGACCAAGCACGTGCCGGACGACGGCATCGTCCTGGTCGATACTGGCCACGCCGGCATGTGGATGGGCGGCATGTACGATTTGCGTTCGCCCAACCAGAGCTACATCCGCAGCGCGGGCCATCTCGGCTGGGCGTTTCCCGCCGGCATCGGCGCCAAGGCGGCGTGCCCGCAGCGGCCGGTGATCTGTTTCACCGGCGATGCCGGCTTCTGGTATCACATCGCCGAAGTGGAAACGGCGGTGCGCTGGAAGCTCAACAGCATCACGGTCGTCAACAACAACGGCGGCGGCAATCAGTCGAAACGCGGCTTCGATCGCGCCTATGGCGGCGAGCCAACCGCCCGGTCGCGCGAATTGTGGACATACAATCCGATGAATTTCGCCAAACTCGCCGAGGATATGGGCGCGCTCGGCATCCGCGTCGAACGCGCAAGCGACATCGCCCCGGCGCTCAAGCGCGCGCTCGCCGCCGACCGGCCGGTGGTGATCGACGTGGTCAGCGACATCGAGGAACTGGCGCCGACCGCGGTTTGTTAAGTGAAGGCGAAAAACATTAACACGCGAGGAGCCGAAAGGTTCCGTCGTCGCGCGGCTTTGCAACTAGCCGCGCGGTTGGCCGAATTCGGTCCCAATTCGGCTAAGCCGACTCGTTTCAAAATGCTCGTCCGAGTCGGCGAATTATGAAACACTGCCGGCCGGCTTGCTGGAACTCCCGACCGCGAAATGTTGACCGCGCGCCACGCAGCGATCCGGCTGCTCAAGCTCATGATGGTGGCATCGCTGGTGTTGCCGGCGGTGCTGTTCGCGTTCGCCGCCTGGGTGAGCTACCGGAATTTCGAGCGCGTCACCGACGAGCGCATCGACCGCTCGCTCGACATCCTGCACGAGCAGGCACTCAAGGTCTTGCAGACCGTCGAGCGGACCTTTGCCGAGATTGACGAAGTCATGCGCGGCATGTCGGACGCCGATATCCACGCCAACGCAGCGCGGCTGCATGACCGGCTGGCGCTGATCGTCAAGGCGCTGCCGCAGCTGCAAGGCATCGTGGTGTTCGACCGCAATGGTTTTCCGCTGGTCTCCGCCAGGCTTCTGCCCGTGCCGAAGGATGTCAACTTCAGCGACCGCGATTATTTCAAGGCGCAGACGCAACGCGACGCCGGCACTTATGTCAGCGCCGCGCACAAGCCGCGCATGGCCGGCATCGACGCTTATTTCTTCTCGATGTCGCAGCGCCGCCCGGCAGCCGACGACCAGTTCAACGGCATCATTTCCATCGCCGTGCAGCCGAACTACTTCGAAGATTTCTATGCCCGCATGGGCACCGCCGCCGGCAGCTATTTCGGCATGGCGCGGGCGAGCGGCGACTTCCTGGCGCGCTATCCGGTGCTCAAAGACCGCAGGGTCAAGCTCGACGCGAACAGCCAACTGCGTCTCGGCATCGCGAGCGGACTGGACCGCAGCATCTACTGGGTCGATTCGCAATTCGACCATATCGACCGGCGCATCGGCTACCGCAAGGTCACCGGCTTCCCGATTTACGTGCTCGCCGGCGAGGAGAAGTCGGCGATGGTGCACGAATGGCTCGCCTATATGAGCAGCCATCTGATCTTCGGTCTGCCGGCAACGGCGTTCTTGTTCGGCGGCCTGTTGTTGGCGCTGCGGCGCACCGAGCGGCTCTACGACGAAGCCGACCGGCGCGAGGCGGCGGAAGGCGCGCTGCGCCAGGCGCAGCGGCTCGAAGCCATCGGCCAGCTGACCGGCGGCGTCGCGCACGACTTCAACAACCTGTTGATGATCATCAGCGGCAGCGTGCAACGGCTGCGCGCCGAATTGACCGACAAGAAGCATGCCCGCCTGCTCGACATGATCGGCACGGCGACCCAGCGCGGCGAAAGCCTGACCCGCCAATTGCTCACTTATTCACGCCAGCAGACGCTGACGCCGCAGGTCATCGACCTCACGCAGCGGCTGCCGATGCTGCGCGAACTGCTGCTGCGCTCGTTGGGGGTTGCCATTGAGATCACGGTCGACGTGCCGGACACCGTCTGCGCGATCCGGGTCGACGCGAGCGAGTTCGAACTCGCGATCCTCAACCTCGCGGTCAACGCCAAGGACGCCATGCCGACGGGCGGCACGCTCTCGATCCGCGCCAAGCCGGTGACGCTCAAGGGCGAGGCAAGCGAGGAGGGCTTGAGCGGCGATTTCGTCGCCATCCGGGTGGCGGATACCGGCCACGGCATTGCGCCCGACGTGCTGGCGCGGGTGTTCGAGCCGTTCTTCACCACCAAAGAAGTGGGCAAGGGCACCGGGCTCGGCCTGAGCCAGGTCTACGGCTTCGCCAAGCAATCCGGCGGCACCGCGACCGTCACCAGCGTGGAGGGGCGGGGCACCGCGATCACGATCTATCTGCCGCGCAGCCATGAGGCCCCGCAGCCGGCCTCGCCGCAATCGAGCAGCCAGGCGCCGGCCGAGCCGGCGGGCACCGTGCTTCTCGTCGAGGATAATGCCGACGTGGCCGAAGTCGGCGCCGGTCTTTTGCGCCAGCTCGGCTACCATGTGCGCAGCGTCGTCAATGCGCAGGCGGCGCTGGCGGCCTTGCGGCTCGACAGCGACGTCGATCTGGTGTTTTCCGACATCCTGATGCCGGGCGGCATGAACGGGCTCGATCTCGCGCGCGAAATCGACACGCGCTTCCCCACCGTTCCGGTGCTGCTGACGACGGGCTACAGCGCCAGCGCGCAGGACGCGGTGCGCCATGGCGTGGTCGTGCTGCAGAAGCCGTACAATCTCGAAAGCCTGCGGCGGAATATCCGCGAGGCGATCGAGGGCACCAAAGCGCGCCAGCGGCAATCGGCGTCGGCGAAATAAACGCCGAATTTTACGATCAGCCTTCGCCGATCTCTTTCAGGATCTCCGTGGTGTGCTCGCCGAGCCGCGGCGCGGGACGCTCGGAGGCGGCGCGCCAGCCGTCCATCACGATCGGCGTGCGCACGCCGGGGATGTGACCGCTCTTGGCCGCGGCGCTGGGCAGGTCGAGCTTTATGCCGCGGAAGACCACTTGCGGGTCGTTGAACACCTGCTCGAGATTGTTGATCGGCCCGGCCGGCACGCCCTGCGCCTCGAGCTTGGCGAGCAGATCGTCGCGCTTCATTTTCTTGGTGAGCGCGGTGAGCTTGCCGACCAACTCGTTGCGATGCGTGAGGCGTCCGACATTGTCCTTGTAGGCGGGATCGTTCGCGAGCTCCGGCGAGCCCAGCACGCTGCAGAACTTGAAGTACTGGTTGTCGTTGCCGGTCGCGACAATGACGTGACCGTCGGCGACCGGGAATTCCTGGTAGGGCACGATGTTGGGATGCGTGTTGCCGATGCGTTTGGGGATTTCACCTGAGACGAGATAATTGAGCCCCTGGTTGGCCAGCACGCCCACGGTCGAATTGACCAGCGCGGTATCGACGTAGCAGCCTTTGCCGGTCTTCTCGCGTTGCGCCAGCGCGGCGAGAATGCCGATCACCGAATAGCAGCCGGTGAACACGTCGGAGATCGCCACGCCGACGCGCGTCGGCGGGCCGTCCGCCATGCCGGTCAGGTCCATCATGCCGCCCATTCCTTGCGCCATGAGGTCGTAGCCGGCGCGCTTGGCGTAGGGGCCGTCCTGCCCGAACCCGGTCACTGAGCAATAGATCAGCCGCGGATTCTCCGGCGCGAGACTCTTGTAGTCGAGCCCGAACTTGGTGAGCCCGCCGACCTTGAAATTCTCGATCAGCACGTCCGAGCGCTTGACCAGCTTGTGCACGATGCGGCGGCCTTCCTCGTCCTCGAAGTCGGCCTCGATCGAGCGCTTGCCACGATTGGCGGAATGGAAATAGGCGGCGCCGAGATGTTTGCCGTCGGCGCCTTCGACGAAAGGCGGTCCCCAGCCGCGTGTGTCGTCGCCGGCGCCCTTGCGCTCGACCTTGATCACGTCGGCGCCGAGGTCGGCCAGCATCTGTCCCGCCCAAGGCCCGGCCAGGATGCGGGCAAGTTCGAGGACGCGGAGACCCGCCAATGGCTTCGGCATGCTGAGAAACTCCTGAGGGGACGCGGAAGGACCGATGACGGGCGGGGTTATAGGGCCATCGTCCCGCGCTGGCCAGTCCGCGAATTGTCTATGGCTACCACGGGGTTGCGAGCGAATTTGTCGGTGCAGCTATGGTACTGGCCTAGACCC
This sequence comes from uncultured Alphaproteobacteria bacterium, assembly GCA_963733315.1. Taxonomy (GTDB): domain Bacteria; phylum Pseudomonadota; class Alphaproteobacteria; order Rhizobiales; family Xanthobacteraceae; genus Pseudolabrys. The sequence goes on from CAVTCV010000025.1 coordinate 151,666, forward strand.
AAGGCTATGGTGTAATTGGGCGCGACGGACGGTATTGGCTATTATCCGGTCAGCAATCAAACGCGGCGGTATTTCCGTCGCCAAAAAAGACCAATGGGAGGATGCAAATGAAGACACTGACGACAATTCTCGCCGGCGCCGCCACGGCTGTTCTGCTGTCGGTTTCAGCACACGCGCAAGTGACGATGAAGGCTTCCCACCAGTTTCCCGGTGGCAAGGGCGACGTGCGCGACGACATGGTGCAGATGATCGCCAAGGAAGCCAAGGCCGCCAATGTCGGCATCGACATTCAGGTTTATCCGGGCGCCTCGCTGTTCAAGCCGAACGACCAGTGGAACGCCATGGTCAACGGCCAACTCGACATCACGCTGTTCCCGCTCGACTACGCCAGCGGCAAGGTGCCGGCCTTCAGCGCGACGCTGATGCCCGGTCTGATCCGCAGCCAGGAGCGCGCCAAGCGCATCAACGCCTCGCCGTTCATGAAGGACGTCCGCGCCGAGATCGAGAAGCACGGCGTGATCGTGCTGTCGGACGCCTGGTTTGCTGGCGGCATGGCATCGAACAAAGGATGCCTGGTGCATCCGAACGATCTCAAAGGCCTGAAATTCCGCGCCGCCGGGCCGACCTTCGCCGCGATGTGGGAAAACGCCGGCGCCAGCATTGTCAGCCCGCCGTCGAACGAAATCTACAACGCGTTCCAGAGCGGTGTCGTCAACGCAACCGACACCAGCCTCGGCACGTTCCAGTCCATGCGGCTTTACGAAGTGACAAATTGTCTCACCGCGCCGGGCGATAACGCGTTGTGGTTCATGTATGAGCCGGTGCTGATGTCGAAGAAGAGCTTCGACAAGCTCAACAAGCAGCAGCAGGAGGCGATTCTCAAGGCGGGCAAGGACGCCCAGGCCTATTACGAGAAGAAGGCCGACGAAGTGAACAAGGACGCCATCAAGGCGTTCGAGGATCACAAGGTGAAGGTCGTCACCCTCAGCGATTCCGATTATCAGGCCTGGCTCGACGTCGCGAAGAAGAGCTCGTACGCGACCTTCGCCAAGTCGGTGCCGAACGGCCAGAAGCTGATCGACGAGGCGCTTGCGGTCAAATAGCGCCGAGGCAAAGGCGGCGGCCGGCGGACAAAGCCGCCGGCCGCCGCGGCTTTTTCCGTGCCGGCGGCGCCGAATCATCCCCGCAACGAATGACCGAACGTTAGGTCAAGGTCCATGGACACGTATATTCGGGTGGTTATTTTCCTGTCGCGCGTCGCCGGTGTCTTTGCGGCCGTGCTGATCGGGCTCGCCGTGTTCGTGATCTGCGACATGGTGATCGTGCGCTACTTCTTTAACGTGCCCACCATTTGGCAGATCGATGTGGTCACCTATTCGATCGTCGCGGCCACCTTCGTCGGCAGCGCCTATGTGCTGATGACGCGCGGTCACGTGAACGTGGAAATCCTGCCGCTCTATCTCGGGCCGCGCGCGCGCTTCTGGCTTGCGCTATTCACCATCGTGCTGTCGCTGACCTTCTGCGTGGTGCTGTGGGTTCTCTGCACGCAGTATTGGTACCAGGCTTGGTCGGAAGGCTGGCACTCGAACACGGTGTGGCGTGCGCGTCTGTGGATTCCTTATCTTTCGCTGCCGGTGGGTCTCGGGCTGTTGGTCCTGCAGTACATCGCCGAATTGCTCTGCCTGCTGACGGGCAGGGCGCTGCCGTTTGGCCTCAAGCCGAAAGAAGACGCCGAAGACTTCGCGCGGGCGCAGGCGCAACAGGCCTTGGGAGACGCGCCGTGAGCCCGACCGCGTCCGGAACCCTCGTGCTCGTTGTGACGCTGTTGATGCTGTTGTCGGGAATTCCCGTGGCCTTCGGCCTCGGCGCGATTTCAATCATCTTCCTGTTGTTTTTTCACGGCATCGACAGCATGCACGTCGTCGCCGAGACCTTCTGGTCCGGCCTCGACGATTTCACGCTGGTGGCGATTCCGATGTTCGTGATGATGGGGGCCGCGATCGGCTCCTCGCCCGCCGGCAAGGATCTCTACGAAGCGCTCGACCGCTGGCTTTACCGCCTGCCGGGCGGGCTGGTCATTTCGAATCTCGGCGCCTGCGCCATCTTTGCCGCGCTCACCGGATCCTCGCCCGCCTGCTGCGCGGCCATCGGCAAGATGGGCATTCCGGAGATGCGCCGGCGCGGCTATCCGGACGACGTGGCCACCGGCTCGATCTGCGCCGGCGGCACCCTTGGCATCCTGATCCCGCCGTCGATCACCTTCATCCTGTACGGCATCGCCACCGAAACCTCGATCGGCCGCCTGTTCCTCGCCGGCGTTATGCCGGGACTGATGTTGACCGGATTGTTCATGCTGTGGACCATCTTCATCATCTGGAAGCGCGGCTTCCGCTCGCATGCGATCGACTTCCGCTATTCGTGGAAGGAAAAATTCCAGTCGATCCCGAAGATCGCGCCGTTCCTGCTGATCATTTTCGGCGTCATGTATTCGCTCTATGGCGGCGTGGCGACGCCGTCGGAAGCGGCCGGCGTTGGCGCCGCGCTGTGCCTCATTTTGGCGATCCTGATCTACCGGCTTTGGTCGCTGGACCAGATCTGGCACATCCTGCGCGACACCATGCGCGAGTCGGTGATGATCCTGACCATCATCGCCGCTGCCGTGTTGTTCGGCTACATGCTCACCTCGCTCTATCTGACCCAGACGCTGGCGCAGGCGATCGCCGACGCGCATTTCAATCGCTGGGTCTTGATGTTCATGATCAATCTGTTCCTGCTGGTGAGCGGCTTCTTCATTCCGCCCGCCGCCATCATCCTGATGACCTCGCCGATCCTGCTGCCGATCATCACCGCCGCCGGGTTCGACCCGATCTGGTTCGGCGTCATCCTCACCATCAACATGGAGATCGGCCTGATCCATCCGCCGGTGGGATTGAACATCTACATCGTCAATGCCATCGCGCCGGACGTGCCGGTGACCAGGGTCATGTGGGGTACGCTGCCCTACGTCATCTGTATGATGTTAGCGATCGTGATCTTGTGTATATTTCCCGAGATCGCCACCTGGCTGCCGAATCATATGATGGGCGTCAGCAAGTAACGGCCGGTCGCCCGGCCGCCTGAGGGCCCTGGGAACCTGCGATGAACACGTCGTTTTTCGGCGAGCTGCTGCAGACGATTTCCGAGCGTGGACGCGCGCTCCTGGCGCGCGGCCGGCGCGGCGAGGCGGGCGCGCGCTCCGAGAGCCTGGTCGAGCTGTGCGAGGACCTCTTGTCCAGCCGCGGCGAAGCCTCCGGCGTCGCGCGCGCGCGCGATATCCTCGTCCGTTACAGCGAATTGACCACCGGGCCGCGCATCGCCTTCTTCGAGGCGCTGAGCGAGCGCTTCGGGCCGGATTCTGCCCGCATGCAGGCGGCGATCGCCGCCTGGCGCGAGCGGCCCGCCGATGCGACCGCCGCCGAAGTCCACGCCGCCTCCGAGCCGCGCCGGCAGGAATTGTTCCGTAGGCTCAATCTGGCGCCGGGTGGTACCGCCGCGCTGGTGCGCATGCGCGAGCAATTGATGGACGTGCTCGAACACCGCGACGATCTCAGCGCGGTCGACGAGGACTTCGTCCACCTGTTCTCGTCCTGGTTCAATCGCGGCTTCCTGGTGCTGCGCCGCATCGACTGGTCGACGCCGGCGATCGTGCTCGACAAGATCATTCGCTACGAGGCCGTGCACGAGATCAGCGACTGGGACGATCTGCGCCGCCGCATCGATCCGTCCGACCGGCGCTGCTACGCCTTCTTCCATCCGGCGCTGGTCGATGAGCCGCTGATCTTCGTCGAGGTGGCGCTCACCCGCGAAATTCCGGGTGCGATCGCGCCGATCCTGAGCCCCGAGCGCGAGGTGAGCGAACCCGACAAGGCGCGCACGGCGGTGTTCTACTCGATCTCCAACTGCCAACGCGGGCTTGCCGGCGTCTCGTTCGGCAGCTTCCTGATCAAGCAGGTGGTCGAGGAGATCACGCGCGAAATGCCGAAGCTTTCGACCTTCGTGACGCTGTCGCCGGTGACGAATTTCGCGGAATGGCTCAAACGCGAACGCGCGCAGGAGAATTCGGCAGCGTTGAACGAGGGCGACAAGGCGGTGCTCACCGCGCTCGACGAGCCCAATTGGTGGCGCGATGCGGATACGACGGAGCGGCTGCAGGGTCCGCTGATGCGCGCGGCTGCCTGGTATTTCCTGCGCGCGCGCAACGGGCGCGGGCAGCCGGTCGATGCGGTGGCGCGCTTCCATCTCGGTAATGGTGCGCGGCTTGAGCGCATCAATTGGCTGGCCGACACCTCGGACAAGGCGCTCGCGCAGGCGCATGGCCTGATGGTGAACTATCAGTACGATCTCGATGATATCGAGAAGAACCACGAGGCCTACGCGGAAACGCGTGCCGTGATCGCCTCCGGCACGGTGCAGCGTCTGTTGCGCCCGCCGCTCGAACTGGTGCCGGTCGCGGGGTAGTTTTTTCTTCTCTCTCTCCCCCCGCTAAAGCGGGGAGAGGGAAAAACACTTCACGCCTTCCCATACACCGGCACGATGGCGCCGCGGGTGACGCGGTTGTCGGGCGAGGCGAGGAACAAAATCGTCGCCGCCACTTCCTCGACCTTCGGCCATTTGTCGAAATCGGCCTTCGGCATTGCCTTGCGATTGGCGGCGGTGTCCATGATCGACGGCGCGACCGCGTTGACCAGAATGCCGTCTTTGACGACTTCTTCGGCGAGCACCACGGTAAGCGCGGCGACACCCGCTTTGGCGACCGTGTAGGCCGCCATGCCGGCGCCCGAGCGCCATTCCAGCGCCGGCCGCGCCGCCACATTGACGATGCGTCCGCCGCCTTGCATCGCATTGACCGCGGCGCGGCAGCACAGGAAACACGATACCAGATTGCTGTCGAGCTGCGCCATCAGCGCGGCCTGGCCGGTCTCCGCGACGTTGCCCGCCGCGAAGCCGCCGGCGATGTGGATCGAGGCCGAGAGCGCGAGTTCGCCATAGACCTTCGCCACCATGGCCTCGTCGGCGAGATCGGCGACCGCGATCAGTGTCACGTTCGGATCGCCGGCATGCGGAAAGCGCTGCGCTTCCGCCTCGTGCACGTAAGGCACCGTGCAGCGCGCGCCCGCCGCCAGCAATCCGCCGACCACGGCGGTGCCGAGCGCGCCGGTGCCGCCGGTGACGACGGCGTGTTTGCCGGAGAAATCCATGGCCTCCTCCGTCGTGACGAGACGCTATCCGCGCCCGCGCTTGACCCGCGTCGGCAACACCTGGAATTCGATCCAGTTTGCCACCTCGCTGACGCGCAGCGTCTTCTCGAGCACGTTCTTGCTGATGCCGTGACGCCAGGACAGGCGCTTGCAATGCGGATCCTTGTCGAGCGTATCGAGATCCCGCGCGAAAGTCTGCATATCGTCTTCGCTGGCGAAGAACCCTTCGCCGATCAGGCGCGTGCCGATGCGCCGCACGATCGCCGCCAATTCGCGCAGCGGATATTCCGGATGATACTGCACGCCCCAGGCGACCGAGCCGTTGGTGCGGATCTCCACGCTTTGCACGTCCGACACCGCGTTGGTGGCGAGCACGGTCGAGCCCGCCGGCAGCGCCTCGACTTCGTCGAGATGCACGGTCGGCGCGTTGAACACGTCGAGCTTGCCGACATACATCGGATGCTTGCGCCCGGCTTCAGTGAGGCGGATGCCGCGGCCGAAACCGATTTCACGGCCCTTCGGATTCTTGCGCACGCTGCCGCCGGCCGCCGCGGTGATCACCTGTAGTCCCCAGCAGGAACCGAAGATCGGCGTCCCGGTCGACAGCGCCGCCCGCACCAGATCGATCTGCCGCATCACTTCGGCGCCGCCATTATAGATGTGCAGCGAGGAACCGGTGATGGCGATGCCGTCATAGCCTTCGAGCGCTTCGCCCTCCGGCAGCGTGGCGGCGGGATCGCCCGGATGGCAGGCATCGATCACCGCGCCCGGCAACAGCTCGCGCAGCAGGTTCGAGTAGCCCTGATGCGCCGGAGTTCCGCCCACCGCGAGGTGCTCCTCCAGCGTTTGCGGCGAATTACCTTCGATGACGAGCAGGCGGGCGGACGGCATGGGGCGCTATGAGACGGGCCAAGTCCCGGGTTGATCGCGTGGAACGGCGCGTATCCGATAGGCTTGATATGGTCAAAGCGCGGCGATTTTGCAATTGCCGGCGAATTATGTGGCCGGAGAGGGCTTTCGCGCGTCCGGCTTCTTGAGGTCGTCGTCAAGGCCGCCCATCCTGCCGTAAGCCAAGCGAATCAGCAGGACATGGCCGACTACGACCTCGCCATCATCGGCGGCGGCATCAACGGGACCGGATTGGCTCGCGATGCCGCCGGCCGCCGCCTGCGCGTGCTGCTCATCGAGCAGAACGACCTTGCCTCCGGCACCTCCTCGGCCTCCACCAAGTTGGTGCACGGCGGCCTGCGCTATCTTGAGCACGGCGCCATCCGCTTGGTGCGCGAGGCGCTGCGCGAGCGCGAAGTCCTGCTGCGCATGGCGCCGCATGCGATCCGGCCGCTGCGTATCATGCTGCCGCCGGCACCCGGCCTGCGCTCGGCGCTGCGGCTGCGCCTCGGCCTCTTCATTTACGACATGCTCGGTGGCCGCAAATTGCTGCCGGCGACAAGCAACGTCGATCTCACGCATCATCCGGTCGGCCAGCCGCTCAAGCGCTCGTTCCGTTACGGCTTCGAATTCTCCGACTGCCAAGTCGACGATGCGCGGCTGGTGGTGCTCAACGCGCTTGATGCCGCCGAGCACGGCGCCGATATCCGCACCCGCACCCGCTGCGTGCGCGCCGAGCGGCACGACGATTGGGAGCTGGTGCTCAACGCGCGCGGCCGCCGCCAAGTGGCGAGCGCGCGCGTGCTGGTCAATGCCGCCGGGCCCTGGATCGGCGAGGTGGCCGATACGGTGATCCGGCGCCCCTTGCCGGTGCCGGTGCGTCTGGTGAAGGGCAGCCACATCGTGGTGCCGCGCCGCTTCGAGCACGACCGCGGCTATCTGCTCCAGGCCACCGACGGGCGCGTCGTGTTCGCGCTGCCTTTCGCGGAGGAATTTACACTGGTCGGCACCACCGACGAAAATTTCGTCGGCGATGTCAATGCGCCGGCCCCCGATGCCGCCGAGATCCTCTATTTATGTCAGACCGTGAATGAGTATTTCCGCGACAAGATCACGCCGGACGAGCTGGTGTGGTCCTTCGCCGGGGTACGCTCTTTGTATGACGACGGCGCCAACAAGCCGGAAGACGTTACCCGCGATTACGTTCTCACGCTCGACGCCACCGACGGTCAAGCGCCGTTGCTCTCCGTCTATGGCGGCAAGATCACCACCTATCGCCGGCTGGCGGAAGCGGCGATGGCGCGGCTTGCCCCGTTCCTCGGCGCGCCGCCGCCCTGGACCGCGGGCTCGACCTTGCCCGGCGGCGATTTTGCCGTCGACGGCTTTCGACGATCTGGTGGCGGAGGCGGTTCGGCGCTGGGCGTTTCTCGAGCCAGCCGCACGCGCGGCGCCTGGCGCACGCCTATGGCCGGCGCATCGAGCGCGTGCTCAAGGATGCGCGAAGCATCGACGACCTGGGGCCGCGCTTTGCCGGCGATCTCACCGGCGCCGAGGTGCGCTATCTGGTCGAAAACGAATGGGCGCTCAGCGCCGACGACGTACTATGGCGGCGCAGCAAAGCTCGGCCTGAAAGCCACGCCCGGAGCAGAACGCGCGCGCTCGATGCGTTCATCGCGTCGCTGCGGACGGCGCCTTGAGAGCGCCCATGGTTTACCAATTCTTACCGCCGTTTGCGGTAATCCTAGCGGCTGGTTTTATCCGGCCGCTACATCTTTGTGATGTGGTCGAGGCGTTCGTCTGGGGGGCCAGCGGACCGTCAATGTCGACCGAATCGAAGCAAATCTCCTTTCGCCTCGCCTCCGCCAAAATCGTGGTGGTGGACGACGAGCATTACATGCGCAAGGTCGTGCGCACGATGCTGTTGGGCATCGGCGTGCGCGAGGTGCACGAGGCGCCCGACGGCGTGGCCGGCCTCGAACTGATCCGGCGCGTCAACCCCGACGTCGTCATTCTCGACTGGCAGATGCCCGGAATGGACGGTCCGACCTTCGTGCGCATGGTGCGTTCGCCGGGCTCGTTCCCGTACCCCGACGTGCCGATCATCATGCTGACCGGCCACGGCGAGCGTTCGCGCGTGGTCGAGGCGGTGAAGCTCGGCGTCAACGAATTCCTGCTCAAGCCGGTGTCGGTGAAGGCGCTGCAGGACCGCGTGGCCGCGGTGCTGACCAAGCCGCGCGAGGTCGTCAAAAGCGGCGATTATTACGGCCCGGTGCCGCGCAAGCTGGCCAACGACATCCACGCCGACAACGACGAGGCAATCGCCAAATCTGGTGACTCGTGGACTAATCTCCGGCCGCTGCTTGCGGGCGCATGATCGCCGCCCCGCGGAGACGTCTCTTGCCGGCCGCTCTCATCGCCATCGACCAGGGCACCACCTCGACGCGCGCCATCGCCTTCGATGCGGCGCTGCGGCCGCTCGCCAGCGCGCAGCAGGAGTTGCGCCAGATCTATCCGGCGCCCGGCGAGGTCGAGCACGACCCGGAGGAGATCTGGGCGGCGACGGTTGCGACCGTGCGCGAGGCGATGGCCAAAGCCGGCCTCGCGGCCAAGGACGTCGCCGGCATCGGCATCACCAATCAGCGCGAAACCACCGTCATCTGGGACCGCTCGACCGGCAAGCCGATCCACAACGCCATCGTCTGGCAGGATCGGCGCACCGCGCGATCGTCTGCGATGCGCTGCGCGGCGCCGGGCATGAGCCGGAAATCGCCGCCAAGACCGGGCTGCTGCTCGATCCGTATTTTTCCGCCAGCAAGATCGCCTGGCTGCTCGACAACGTTGCCGGCGCGCGCGCCCTGGCCGAGGCGGGGCGGCTCGCCTTCGGCACCATCGATAGCTTTCTGCTGTGGCGGCTGACCGGCGGCAAAGTGCACGCGACCGACGCGACCAACGCCGCGCGCACGTTGCTGTTCGATATCGGCAGCGGCCAATGGGACGACGAGCTATGCCGCATGTTCGGCGTGCCGCATCGCCTTGCTGCCGGAGGTCCGCGACTGCGCCGGCGAATTCGGCGTGACCGCGCCGGACCTGTTCGGCGCGCCCATCCGCGTGCTCGGCATGGCCGGCGACCAGCAGGCGGCGACGGTCGGGCAGGGCTGCTTCAAGCCCGGCATGATGAAATCGACCTACGGCACCGGCTGCTTCGCCTTGCTCAATACCGGCGCGCGAGCGCGTCGCCTCGCGCAACCGGCTGCTCACCACCATCGCCTATCAGCTCGAGGGAAAGCGCACTTATGCGCTGGAAGGCGCGATCTTCGTCGCCGGCGCCGCCGTGCAATGGCTGCGCGACGGCCTGAAGATCATCGCCGCGGCGTCCGAGGCCGACGCGCTCGCCGCGCGCGCCGATCCGGCCGAGCAGGTCTATCTGGTGCCGGCCTTTGTCGGCCTCGGCGCGCCCTATTGGGATACGCAGGCGCGCGCCGCGATCTTCGGCCTCACCCGCAATTCCGGCGCCGCCGAGCTGGCGCGCGCCGCGCTCGAAGCGGTCGGCTACCAGACCCGCGACCTGCTCGCCGCCATGACCGCCGACTGGCCGCAGGCCGCGACGGCGCCACCGTCTTGCGCGTCGACGGCGGCATGACCGCCAGCGCCATCGCCATGCAGTTCCTCGCCGATATCCTGGCGAGCCCGGTCGACCGCCCGGTGGTCATGGAAACCACCGCGCTGGGCGCCGCCTATCTCGCCGGCCGCGCCGCCGGGCTTTGCCCGGATCTCGACGGTTTTGCCGCGCAATGGCGGCTCGACCGCCGGTTCGAGCCGCGCATGGATGCCGCCGACGCGCGAGCGAAAATATGCCGGCTGGCAGGACGCGGTGCGCCGCACGTTAACGGCCCGGTGAGACTTCGCGGCCAGAATTCGCCGGCCGGAAGTCCGCACTATGGCGATCACGCCGAAAACACGCCGAAGTCCTGATCCAGCAGCTGCACGTGCTGCTGGTCGACGACAGCCCGTACATGCGCAACATCGTGCGCAGCCTGCTCAACAATATCGGCGTCAAGCAGGTGATCCGAAGCCGGCGACGGCATCGCCGCCCTGGAGATGATCCGCGAGGACACCCCCGACGTCATCATCCTCGATTGGGAAATGCCGCTGCTCAACGGGCCGGAGCTGGTGCGCATCGTGCGCTCGCCCGGCGTGTTCCCGACGCCGGATATCCCCATCATCATGCTCACCGCGCATGGCGAGCACTGGCGCATTCTCGAATCGGTCAGGCTCGGCGTGAACGAATTTCTCTGCAAGCCGGTGTCGGCCAAGTCGCTGTTCGAACGCCTGATCTCGATATTGCTCAAGCCGCGCGCGAGCGTGCAGGTCGGCAAATATTACGGCCCGGTGCCGCGCATCACCGACGCCGGAGCACGCCCGATCCGGCGCCGTCGGCGGCCTGACGGCGTCACTCGCTGCTGCTGCGGCCGGGCGGCCGGAACAGATAGATCAAAAACCAGACCGGCACGATCACCAGCGAGCCGAGCAGCACGTTCGGCCAGGCCCAGGCGAAGCCCTTTTGCGCATAGTCCTCGATGCGGTCGGCCGACAGGCCGAACTCGTGCATCAATTGCTCGGCGGTGATGCCGAAATGGGCGAGGATGGTTCCCACCACCAGCGAGGCGACGGCGATCTTGACCAGCGTCCGCAGGATGGGGTGCAGCATCCACGCCCCGTCGCGCCGGCCGAAGACCGGCGGGGTGATTTGTTTCTGCCGCAATGATAGTCAAATGGCCGGGCTGGCAGCACGCCCAACAAACGCAGCTTATTCAGGGCTTTTGCGCGCGCCGCCGGGGCGGCGGATTGCTCGGGCGGCCGGGATCGCCGGGGCCGGGCCGCCCATGAAGCGCTCGATCACCGAGCGGGCCGCGTCGCGCGCGCGCTGATCGCGCACCGCGTTGAGCAGCGGCGCCGCCGCGCCGGAGCGGCGGATCAAGGCTTCCGGGTCGGGCAGCATGATCGGGTCGTCCCACGAGCCCTGCACGATGAAGGGCAGCTCGAAGGCGGCGGCGTCGGCCCTTTCGGTCGACACCAAGGCCGCGGTGCCCTTGAGATCGAGCTCGCGCTCGGGGATCGAGGCCGAGCCGGCGAGCGCCAGCCGCACCGCCGAGCCGTCGATTTTCACGTCCTCGACCGTGACCATGCCCTGGACGATCTTCAGCGCCACCGTGATCTTGTCGAACGGCGTGCGCCCGGTGCGGAATTCGCCGCCGCCGGAGAGCGGCCGCCGCTCCAGCCGGCGCAGCAACTGCTCGACATTGAGGCCGGCAAGCGCTCCCGTTCTCGCCGATCAGGTTGGCGGTGCCGTTCAGCGTGCGGGTGATGCCGAGCACGCTGTCGCCGCTGCCTTCGACGGCAAAGGACAGGTTGCCCTTGCCTTCGAGCCGGTGCAGCCCGAACAACTGGCCGAGGCAGCTTTCCAGATCCACGTCGGTGAATTGCAGTTGCGATTTAACGTCCACGCCAGCGTCGAAATTGGCGAGCGTCAGCGAGCCGCGGATCACGCCGCCATAGGCTTGCGCTTCGCCGACCGTCACGACCAGATGGCCGCCGCGCAGATTGGCGGCGACCGCGGTGCGGCCGATCTTGGCGTTGGACATGATCACGTTCGCCGCCGACAGGCGCAGGTCGAGATCGATGCCGGACAGACCGTCGAGCGTGATGCGTCCGTTGTTCCAGTCGCGCTGATTGGCGGTGAGCAGGCGGATGGTGGAGACGTAAGGCGTCAGATCAAGCGACTCGGAGGCGAGCGTGCCTTGCAGTGTCTTGCGTCCGTCGGTGGCGAAGGTGAGCACGCCCTCGGCGGTGTTGCCGTCGAGTTCGAGATTGACGTTGGAAAGGCCGATCGTGCCGCCCATCACATTGGCTTGTGCCTTGATCGCGAAGTGGCCGAACCCGCCGCCGGGCAGCGGCTTCTGGCCGCTCCACACCAGCGCGTCGCGCATCGAGGTGGCGTCGGCCGCGAGCGTGCCTTCGATCTTGAGCGTCGGCTTGACGCTGATGGCGCCTTCGAATGCGGCCTTCATCGGCTTGCCGGCGACGCGCACTCTTCAAGCCGGAGCGGTTGCCGGCGAGGGCGGCCGGGAAGTCGCTGAGCGCTATGGTCACGTCGAGCGGCTCGTCGTGCCAGGTCATGCGGCCGGTGGCGCCGAAGCTCTTGGAGATCGACGGCCAAGCCAGCGAGAATTCAACCCCGGTCAGCACCTCGTCGACGTTCTGCGACGGGCTACGCACCAGGACGGTGCCGTTTTCGATGCGCATTTCGGAAAACGCGGCGACGTGGATGGCGCCCTTGTTCTGGCTGCGCGTCAGCGCCTTGATCAGGCCGGACCAGTTGGTGTTGCCGTTCGGCTCGACGTCGATGGCGATGACCGGCCGTTCGAGCGCCACGTCCGAAATCTCGACCCGGCCGGTGAGCAGCGGGAAGAAGCGCAGGCGCGCGGTCAGCCGCTCGGCGGTGAGCGCCGGCCGCTTGGCGTCGCCCAGCGTCACGTCGGAGAAGCTGACGCTGCCGGTCGGGAACAGGGAGACGGTGGCTTCGCCGCCCAGCGTCGGGTTCAAGCCGGTGACGGCGTGGATTTCGCTTAAGACCTGGCGGCGCACCACATCGGCCGAAATCAGAAAGCTGGCCGCGGCATAGATGACGATGCCGACCGCGAGCACGGCCAACAGGGCTAGACCCAGGCGCTTTAAGCCAATGGCGGCCGTCACAGGCAGGATTTCCGGTTGTTTCGACGTCGTTTTCCGGCGGACTATACCACCGGTCGCGCCGCCACCAACCGTGCTTGGCGTCTGTGACCCTTTCATGGCCGGCCGCCCGCGCATGAATTCGGGCTACCGCGCCGGCGTGGCGTCGGCGATTTCGGCGATCAGCTTCTTGATGATCGCCTGGCCGAACGAGTTGAAGTCTTTCGCCTCCAGCACGAAGGCGCCGGGCCCGCCGACGACGTTGTTGCGATAGTAATTCGCCAGCCCGCCGGACGGATTGGTGTGTTCCGGGTTCCACGGCAACGGGGTCGCGCTCAGGATCACCAGGCCGTTGATGGTGATGCCGAACGCCAGCGCCTCGTCGCGCGCGGTGCCGACGTCGCGGCCGGCATTGTTGGTGCCGTCGCCCGAGACGTCGATGGTGCGGCGTTCGGAGGAAAACGGCGCACGTGAAAATTGCGTGACCGAAAAGTCGATGCCCCCGCTGATCGAGGTGCGGTCGGCGAACGAGCGCGGCGATTCGAGCAAGCGGTCGCCGAACGCCTGCGCGGCCTTCGGCCCGTCGATCGCCATCCAGTCGATTATGACCTTCTGGTTGCCGAGGCCGGACCATTCGACGAAGGCGACCGCGATGCGGCCATTGCGGCCGGAGCGGATGGCGTCGAGCACGCGGGGATTGGCGATGGCGGCGGCGTAGCCATCGCGCTGCAATTGGAATTTCTGCGCATCGACGCTGCGCGACACGTCGGCCGCCAGCACCAGCAGCAGGTCGACCGGCTCGGCCGCCCGCGCGGCCGGCAGGCCGGCGCCGAACGACAGGCAGAGCAGCATCAACGCAAGCTGCCACCAACGCAACATGACAGGCCTCACCCCGCAGAGCCCGAGGATGTTAGCCGATTTCGGACCGATTGCGTATCGGCGAGAAAACCCGCGTGGCTATTGCGCCAGCACGCGCGTGGCCGGGAAGGCCACTTCCACCAGCGTGCCGCTGTCGACCTGGCTGGTGATATGGAACCGCGCGTGGTTGGCCTCGGCCAGCGCCTTGCTGATCGGCAGGCCGAGCCCCGAGCCGTCGGCGCGGGCGGAGGTCGCCAACTGCCGGAACGGCTCCAGTGCGGTCTCCAATTCCTTCTCGCTCATGCCCGGGCCGGTGTCGCGCACGCGCAGCACGATCTCGTGCGCGTCGTTCGTGGCGGTAGAGACGATCACCTGCCCGCCGGCGCCGGTGAACTTGATCGAGTTCGACAGAAGATTGAGCGCGATCTGACGCACCGAGCGCGCGTCCGCCACGATCGGCGGTAGGCCGGATGGCAGCGAGGTGCGGATGATGACCCGCTCACGGTTGGCCTCTTGCTGCAGGATGGCGACGCATTGCTGCACCAAGTCATTGAGATTGATGCTCACGAAGCTGAGCTCGAGCTTGCCGGCCTCGATCTTGGACAGGTCGAGCAGATCGTTGAGCAGCGAGATCAGGTGGCCGCCGCAGGAATGGATGTCGCGCAGATATTGCCGGTAGCGGTCGTTGCCGATCGGCCCGAAGCGCTCGTCCATCATCACCTCGGAGAAGCCGATGATGGCATTGAGCGGGGTGCGGATCTCGTGGCTGATCTTGGCGAGGAATTCCGATTTGGCGGTGGAGGCCTTTTCCGCCTGCTGTTTGGCGTTGATCAACTCTTCCTCGGTGCGCTTCCAGGCGGTGACGTCACGCAGCACGGCGCAGAGTTTCTCGCCGCCGGCGATGCGCCCCATGGTGAAGTAGAGCGGCACCAGCCCGCCTTGCCGCACCAGCCCGATCGCCTCGCGGCCGGTGTCGAGCACGCTGCCGTTCTTCGCCACGCGGTCGAGATAGTCGAGCACCGAGCGCCGGCTTTCCGGCGCGAACAGGTCGCCGAAGGACAGTCTGGCGAAGTCGGCGGCCTCATAGCCGAACAAAGCCTCGGCGCTGCGGTTGGCCGAGAGGACGCGGCCGGCGCGGTCGAGCACCAACACGCCGTCGGTCGCGGTGTCGAGGATCGACTTGAGCTCGTCGTTCTCGTTTTCCAGCCGGCGCAGCGCCGCTGCATTGCCGCGGTCCTCGGCGACGGCTTGCGTGCTGATCATCAGCACCAGCGCGGTCTCGTCGTTCCACGGCACGCTGAACAGGCGCCCGTCCACCGGTTTCTGATGCCCGTTGACGGTGGCGATGGTCAGCATCTTGCCGCCGTTCCTGCTGTCGCCGTTAGGCGGCTCCGCCTTGGTGTCGATGAACAGGCTGTCGAGACCGCCGGCTTCGTTCAGCGCCTCGAGCGAGGCATAGCCGGTCCATTCGAGGAAGGCGCGATTGGCGTAGAGCAGGGTGTTGAGGCGATAGACCAGGATGCCGACCGGCAGCCGGTCGAAAATGGGCCGCCCTTGCTGGAGATCGCGGGCGGCATCGCCGTTGCGCATGGGGCGCGGCGGCGCGGTGACTGGGGCGATGACCGGGCTCGGCTCGGCGCCTTTGCCGGCGCTGCCCTTAAGCCGTGCGCTGAGTTCGCGCGCGAGTTCCTCGAAGGCGCTGCGTTCGCCGGGGCTGAGTGCGGGCGCTTCTTCGGCCGGGGCCGGAAAGGCCAGAATATTATTCGCCGGCGCTTTCGCCTCGACCGCCACCGGTGCGGGTTCGGGCTGCGCCCGGCGCTGTTGCAGCGCGGCCAGGTGGTCGACGTCGCGGCAGATGCCGAAGCCGCGAAAACCGGCGAACTGGCGGTCGCGGTCGAACACCGGCAGGCCCGACAGTTCGACGGGCACGGGCCGGTCCGCATCGTCGACCGGCCAGGGCACGACGATGCCGCTCCACGTGTTGCGCGCGGCGAGCGCGTTGGCGACCGTGCCCTGCGCATCGAGCTTGAGCGCCGCGGCGATCTCCGCCCATGGGCGGCCGAGCAGGGCCGCCGTCGTCGGGCCGAGCAGCTTGGCGAAGTCCTCGGTGGCGAAGGTGAAACGGTTCTCCGCGTCGGTCTGCCAGACAAAGCGGAACGGCAAGCGCTGCGCCGGCGCCTCCGCCGCGACCGGATTGGGAATCATCGGCGCTGGCTGCGCCGTCTGCACCGTCATACCGGCGCTCGCCGGCTGCGCGCGGCCGAAGGCGAGCAGCAGTGTCACGGTGGCGCCGGCGCCGAGGCGCAGGAGGGTGGCGGGCCAGGCCGCGATCTCGCCCTCGGCGCGGCCGTTGAGCGAGGCTTCGCGGGCCAGCTGTTCGGCGCCGAACGCGACCAGATCGCGCTTGCCGCCGAAGCGTTCGCGCGCTTCCGGCATGGCTTCGATCAGTTCGCCGTCGGCGCTGAAAATCGCCGCCGGCCGGTCGAAATCGGCAAGCAGGCGCTGCGCGCGGTCGGGCAGAGTGAGATACCGGCTGGCGCGTTCGGTGGCGACCACCAGCACGGCGGGACTGTTGTCGGCGAGCGTGATGCGCGAGCAGAGGCAGACGAGGCGGCCGAAGCCGGCGCCGAATCCGCGCAGGCGTTCGAGCCGCGGCGTGCCCCCCGGCGGCAGCGTGCCGGCCATGCGCCCGATTTGCGCGGCCGCCGCGTGGTCGGGCGCGAACCGGACCGCGGCCAACGCGCCTGGCGAGGCGGCATCAAAGACCGCGGCGGCGACCGGATTGGCCCACAACACGCGCGTCGCGTCCGTGCTCCATAGCCAGACCGGATTGGGGCTCAAGGCATGCGCCGCGAGCCGCTCATCCTTCAGGCAAGCGATTTGGAACTCGGTCCCGCTCATCGGTACGTCGCATTATCCAGGCCTAACAAACTCTTAATAGGGCCGCTGGGCCGGGGCGTCCACGCGGCGGCGTCTGTCAAACGCTTGCAACGTGGGATAACCTTAATGTCTGCGCGCGGCACTGGCGCTGACCGGTGTCTGCCCTAGATAGAGAGCTAAGCAACCGGCACTGACCACGGTGCCCCGCAGGCAGGAGGACGTCATGGCGAACGAAGGCAATGGGAAATTCGAGATCCCGGCGGAAATGCGCGCATTCGCCGAGAAAAGCGTGGAACAGGCCAAGCAGGCCTTTGACGGCTTCATCTCGGCCGCGAAACACGCGGTGAATACGGCTGAAACTCAGGCCGCGACTGCGCGGACGGGCGCCAAGGAGATCGGCGAATTGGCCATCGGCTTCACCCAGCGCAACGTCGCTTCGTCGTTCGAATTCGCCGAAAAACTGGTGCACGCCAAGGATGCGCAGGAACTAACGGCCCTGCATACGGATTATGTGAAAAGCCAGATCGCGGCGCTCACCGAGCAGGCCAAGGAATTGAGCAAGCAAGTGGCCAAAATGGCCGGGCAGCAGCACTAAGCCGCGACTTTCGGGGGCAAAGCGGTCACGATTTGACGCCGGTCTTGTCGGCGAGCTCCATTTTATGACATTTTTGTGCACCGCAATATTTTTATTGCAATGCACCAAATTTGGTGCTATATAGCGTTTATAGCACTCGCCCAGACGCCTCCCTGGGGCGCCCCTTTGCGGCGGCGGGTCCTGAAACAAGCGCGAGCCGATTTACCGAGGGCGATGGCTCGCTTTAAGCCGGAAACAGCCCTCCCAGCTAAGGATAACTGTCATGGCCGAACCCCAAACCGCGGCTGTCACGCCGAAAGCCAAGCCGAAGGCGGTTGCGCCTCTGGCGTCCATCTTCGAGATGCCGAAATTCGAAATGCCCAAGTTCGAAATGCCGAAATTCGAAATGCCGAATTTCGAAATGCCGAACATGGAAGTCCCCGCCGCCTTCCGCGAAGCCGCGGAGAAGAGCGTCGCGCAGGCGAAAGAGGGCTACGAAAAGATGAAGACCGCCGCGGAAGACGCGACGGAAATGCTCGAGGAAACCTATGCCACGGCCTCCAAGGGCTTCTCGGACTACGGCCTCAAGCTGATCGAGACCAGCCGCGCCAATAGCAACGCCGCTTTCGACCTCATGGCCCAATTGCTGAGCGCAAAGTCGTACTCGGAAGTGGTCGAGCTCTCCTCCGGCTATATGCGCGCGCAGTTCGACACCGTCAGCGCGCAGGCCAAGGATCTCGCCGATCACGCGCAGAAGGTCGCGACCGAGACCACTGCGCCGATCAAGGAAAGCCTCACCACCGCCTTCAACAAGGCCGCGTAACGCTCGCGCGCGCTGCGCTCCAGACCCAATCGAAAGCCCGGGCGTGCAAAGCGCCCGGGCTTTTTGCTGAGAGAGGGCACGCCCGCGGGCGCCGGCCAAAGCCGCTTGCCAAAACGGCGCCCTGAACCTAGGTTCCGGCCCGCTCGTCTCAAGGACGAGCCCCGTGCAGGCGTAGCTCAGTTGGTTAGAGCGCTGGTCTGTGGAACCAGAGGTCGGTGGTTCAAGTCCACCCGCCTGTACCAGTCCGAATTTCCGCAATCAATCCGGCGTCAGCAGCGAAATGCCGAGCAGCGCGCGCCGCCGCAGCCAGGCGGTCGCGCGATATTTCGGGTCGCGGGTGACCGCCTGCATGCCGTCGAGCACGGCGAGCACTTTGGCCGCGCCGAGCATGTCGCCGAGCGTCAGCGGGCCCTTCGGATAATTGAGCCCGAGCTCGACCGCGGTGTCGATGTCGGAAGGCGCGGCGATGCGCAGCTCGGCGATGCGCGTGCCGATATTGACGATCATGGCGATGAGCCGCTGCACCACGAAGCCCGGGCTGTCGTTGATCGCGGTGACGGCGGCGTCGGCCGACAGCGCGGCCACCGCCGCGCCCAAGGTCTGCGGCGACGGTGAGCGGCGTCTTCATCACGGTGCGGCGGCCCTTGAAGCCGCCCAGCATGTCGACGGCGACGGTGCGCGCGGGATCGAGCTTGAGCCGCACGATGGCGCCGGTCGCGTCCTCGCCGAGCGGCGTCACGAAACAGAGCGCATCCTCAGGCGGCGTGTCGCCGACCTGTGTCTTGACGCCAGCCTGCGTCGAGCCATTCCGCCAGTTCGCGCCCGCCGTCCTCGTCGGCGATCCAGGCCGACGGCCGGCTTTGGCTGCGCGGCGACGTCGAACGTCGGCGCGCTGGCGACCGGCGGCCCGTCGTAATTGTAGAAGCCCTGCTTGGTCTTGCGGCCGAGCAGCCCGCCGGCCACGCGCACGGTCATCTCCGCCGAGGGCTGATACATCGGCTCGCCGAAATATTGATCGTAGATGCTTCGCATCACCGCGTGGGTGACGTCGGCGCCGATCAGGTCGAGCAGCTCGAACGGCCCCATGCGGAAGCCGGCAGCCTCTTTCATCAGCAGGTCAACCTCGCGCGGCGTCGCGATCCCTTGCGCAACGATGCGCAGCGCCTCCGGCCCGTAGGCGCGGCCGGCGTGATTGACCACGAAACCCGGCGTGTCAGTCGCCACCACCGGATGCTTGCCGATGCGGCGGACGAAGCCGGTGAGTGCCGGCACCAAGGCGGGATCGCTGCGCAGGCCGCCGATCACCTCGACCAGCCGCATCAGCGGCGGCGGATTGAAGAAGTGCAGGCCGCCGACGCGCGCCGGGTCGGCGCAGCCGGCGGCGATCTCGGTGACCGACAGCGAGGAGGTGTTGGTGGCGAGCACCGCGTCCGGGCGCGAGGCGTTTTTCCAGATCGCGGAACAGCGCGCGCTTGGCAGCGAGATCCTCGACGATCGCCTCGATGGCGATGCCCGCGCCGGCCAATTCGTCAAGCGAGCCGACCGCGCGCAGGCGGCCCATCACGTCTTGCTTGACCTCGGCCGTCATGCGGCCCTTCGCCACCAGCCCATCGAGCGCCTTGTCGACGCCTGCGACCGCCTCGCGCGCGGCGCCGTCGCGCGCATCGAACATCAGCGCCGTCATGCCGGCCTGCGCGCAGACCTGCGCGATGCCGCGTCCCATGGTGCCGGTGCCGATGACGGCGACCGTCAGGTCGCCCCGCTGCAGGTCGCCCACCACGCTTACTTCCCTTCGAAGTTCGGTTTGCGCTTCTCCAGGAACGCGCGCATGCCTTCTTTCTGGTCGCAGGTGGCGAACTGCAACAGCAGCGCCTTGCGCTCGAGCATCAGCGCGGTGTCGAGCGGCGCGTTGAGTCCGGCATGGACGATCTCCTTGATCTGCATGACGGCGATCGGCGGCATGGCCGCGATCTCCGTCGCGATCTCGATGGCGCGCGCCAACGCCTGGCCGGCCGGCGCCACCTCGCTGACCACGCCCATGGCGAGCGCCTCGGCGGCGCCGAACATCCGGCCGGTCAACAGCAGCAGCATGGCGCGCTTGCTGCCGATCAGCCGCGTGAGCTTCTGCGTGCCGCCGCCGCCGGCCAGGATGCCGAGCTTGACCTCGGGCAGGCCGAGGCGGGCGCCGTCGCCGGCGACGATGATGTCGGCGCACAGCGCCAATTCCAGCCCGCCGCCGAGCGCGAAGCCTTCGACCGCCGCGATCACCGGCTTCGGGCAGTCCATGATCGTGCGCCAGTATTTCTGCAGATTGCGCGCCATGACCTCGATCGGGCCGGCCTCCGCCATCATTTTGATGTCGGCGCCGGCCGCGAACACGGTGTCGGAGCCGGTGATGATCAGGCAGCGGATCGCCGGGTCGGCGGCGTGCCGCGTGACCTCGTCGGCAAGCCGCATGCGGATGTCGAGATTGAGCGCGTTGCGCACCTGCGGCCGGTTGAGGCGCAGGACGACGATCGCGTCCGATGGGCGTTCGACGAGGAGGATATCCGGCGTGGTCATGTGGGGTCACTCAAAGCGGGGCTACGTTGCGGTCGTTTGAGCCTATCGAAATTTCACGATAGAGTACGCGGTTGGTTGGCAGAAAACCATCGCCGTTGTATGAGACCCGCGGAGCGGCAATCCATCGTCGGGTCGAGGGTTCGCTTTGCATTGCATGCCGCGTATCGTAAATAGCGTGCGAAGCTCTCAAATATATTGTCCCGCAAAGGTAGTAAACATTGCCGTCAGTACAATTAGCCCCGGCCATCTCGGCACTACTTAGGCGAATTCAGATTCGCGCGAAAAGCCGGACTGCGTTTCACGGCGCTGCGACTGATCGCGTCGATTCTCAGCCCGTCGTACCGCATGCGCGATTACGCGCTGGATTGGATGGCTGACCAGCCTTTTGATCGGTATTTGCACATCGTCGGTGCATCCAGAGGGTTCAAGAGCATCAATGCCGGGCGGTACTGGACGCTCTACCAACTGCTCCGGCTCACCGATAAGGTGCCAGGCGATACCGCCGAGTGCGGAGTCTATCGCGCTGCATCTTCCTATCTTATATGCTCATTCGTCGCTCGTTCGGCGTTACCGAAAAGTCATCACCTCTTTGATTCTTTCGAAGGACTGTCGGAGCCGCTTCCGCAGGATGGCGACCATTGGCTGCCAAATGACCTGAAGGTTGATTTCGGCGAAGCCGCACGGCGGCTGTCGAAATTCCAGAACGTGCATTTTTACAAAGGATGGATCCCCGACCGCTTCAACGGGGTCGCCGACCGGCGCTTCTCGTTTCTTCATATCGACGTCGATCTCTATGAGCCAACCCGAGACAGCCTTGCGTTTTTCTATCCTCGCATGAGCGCAGGCGCCGTTATCCTATGCGACGACTACGGGTCATCTGTGTGCCCCGGTGCGACCCAAGCGGTGGATGAATATCTTCAGGGTAAACCCGAGAAGATGGTGATGCTCAGCGACGGCGGTGGTTTTCTAATTAAGGGAGTTTCGACATCGGATTCGTATAGCCCGGCGTGAACACAACAGTTGCGCGTTGGATGTTGGCTACAGTCGTCCCGCGCCACGATAATAGGCGATCATATCTTTTGGCTTTAGCGACGTGTTGGCCTTACGGCCGATAAAGAAAACTCCGCTCGTGCTGTCGATGGCAAATGTTTCGGGAATCAACTTATCGAATAACCGAACCCAAAGGGTGCTGATCTGGGCTATTATGCCAGCAAGCTTGGTGCGAAAAAGTCCGCGTACGAGATAGCGAATAGACCAAAGAAAAACGAGGCCAGGGCCATTCGACGCGCCGGATTGGATTTCATCGAAACTACGAAACAGCCAGCGATGGCCACTATGTGTGAAGCGCGTGAAGTCGAATGCTGCTTCGTGAACCTGTTCCATGAAAGAGGTTTCCGCGTAGACGATACCGCCGGGCTTCAGCACTCGATGAATCTCTGCGACGACAAGGGCGGGATCAAGCACATGCTCAAGGACCGCTTGAGCTGCGACGCCATCGAAGCTTGAATCGCGGAATGGCAGAAAATGCCCGTCGGCGAGAACATCCGTTGATGGAGAGTGGTAGATATCGCTGGCGACGAGGCGCACATCCGTCGCCGCACGAAATGGACTGTGCGGACTCATAGTCGCGCCACCGATGATAAGGATCGTAGCGCCACGCTCAGACTTTTCCCGCACAAAATCAATGAACGTCGCGGTCCGATGATCGATAGCGGGCTGCGCCCCTGACATACTACGCATCGCGTAGGACAGACGCCGCCAGATGCCGCCGCCGCGCGCAACGGCCGAATGCCCGCGGCTGGACAGCAATGCTTCCTCGGAAACGATGCTGCGGTCGAAATCGATGAGGCCCGGAATTCCCTCGATCCATGGGAAGCCAGTGCTCGCCCGGCTGCAGTCCGCGTTCGTGCACAGTATCTTTTTGCTGTCGAGAAACAGGTCGGAGCGGCACGCGGGACAAACGATTACATCGGCAACTGATGTCGCCGGTGTGAGGTTTTCGGTTGATGTCGTTCTCGCTCTCATCGAAAAATTTTCAGACTGCATTACGAGCGTCTAAACGATCGGTATGGTGCTTGCATTACCGCTCCAAAGGCCGCGTATCAAATCAATGGGCTTTCGCCCGGTGAGGTGCAGAAACAGAAATACCGCCGCGAAATAGACCAGAATGGCAACCGGTATGACATAAAGCGCGGTACTCCACACGGTCATATGATAAAATGGTAACAGCCAAGCCGCCATCGCCGCGACGCCGAGAAGCCCGGCCCCGGCGACGGCCGCGTCAGGCAGCGGGAACGGGAAGACCTTGCCCATCTTGACGACCGAGATCGCAAATCCGGCGCCGAATCCGATCAGCGCCGCGACGGCCGCACCCCAGGCGCCATAGCGAGGAATCAGAATAACGTTGAGAATTAAATTGACGGCTGCCGCGGCCGCCATCGATAGCAACGTGAGACTTGTGCGCGAGGCGAGAGCATAACCGCAATTGACGTAATACAGCAGCACCTTGAGAAACGTCGCGCCGACCAGAATCGGCAGTAGCGACAAACTCAGCGGGCGGAACTCCGCACCGAGAAAAATATTCACCAGCAGCGGTCCGGTCATGACAATGCCGACCGCCTCCGGCAGCACGATCAAAATCACGAAAGCGCCGAGCAAGCGCAATTGGTCTTGCGCGGCCTGCGTGCCGCGCTCGGTGTAGGCATTGATCGTCAACGGATAGCCCGCGAGCAGCATGACCGCCAGCGGCACGCCGAGGAGGTTCATTTGCAGATCATAGCCGGCGGCGTAGAGACCGGCATAATCGGCGCCGACATAGCCGCCCAACAGCCAGCGGTCGGCGAAAGTCGCCAGCCAGCCGCATAGCGTGGTCGCAATCAGCGGCAGGCCAAATCGCAGCATCTGCCGGCCCAGGGCCCGATCGAAGAAGGCCCAACTAATCCACCAGCCCCGCCAATTGACCGCGACCGTTATCAGCGCCGCCAACATTGTGCCGAGCAGCGCGCCTTTAACTCCGTAGCCGAGCCATACCAAGGTGATGCCGACCGTCACGTCGAGCAGACTTTCGAGGCTGCCGAGCAGCGCATATTTTCCCGGTTGAAGGCTGCCCTGCGCGGACGCGAGTTGAAACTGATGCAATGTCGTGGCGAGCAGCAGGCCCGCGCATAGCGCCAGCTCCACGCGCCAGTTTTCCGGCGCGACGATCAGGAACAGCACGATTGCCACGCAGCACAGGGCGCAGGCCGGCAGAATCAGGCCCCACAATGTTGTGGCACGCGCTTGCTCCGATTGCGCAGGCAGGTAGCGAATCATCGCCTGCATGACGCCGTAAATAATCATCCCGCTGAAAAAATTGACGCCGGCGAGCGCCAGCGCGAGCTCGCCGAATTGGTGCGGATCGAGCAGCCGGGTATAGGCAGCAATGATCGCAAAGCCCGCGCCGCCCGCTAGAATGCGCGCCAGGAAATAGATGCCGCTATGGCGAAGCAGGGCCATTGCGTCGATATCAATCAGGGGCGTCCCGAAAAATCAACCGTCGCAACCGCCCAAAGCAAAAACGCCGGCGATGGTCTCGCCGGCGTCTTTATTGGGGCCGCTAGCGCGATCAGCGGAAGAAATAGCGCCCGTTGTTGCCGTAGCGCTGGCCGGTCGGGCGCGGCGGCCGAGCGGTCGGCACCGGGGCCGAATGCGGGCCGCCGAACAGGAAGTCGAAGAAGCCGCCGCTGCTATAGCCACGGTCGCCGCCGTACATGCCGACCGGCATGCGCACCGGCTTGGACGAGGCGTCCGGCTTACGTTCGATCGCGATGTCGGCGACCTTGCGCTCGCTGCCCTTGAGGATGGCGATCATCCTGGCGTCGCGGCCATAGACGTCCTCGCGGAACTGCAGCTTGCCGTCATCATCCACGAAGGCGGTCTGGTAGGTCAGGTGCACCCAGATGTTCTTCGGGAAGTTGATGTTAATCTCGCTACCGCCGAACATGCTCTCGAGTTTCGCCGCCGTGTAATGGGCTTGCGGATCGACCAGCGACAGCAGTTTTTCGCCGTAAATCAGCGGATTTTGCACCCGCATGCAGCCGTGGCTGTAGGCGCGCTTGTCCTTGGCGAACAGGTATTTGTCCGGCGTGTCGTGCTGGTAGACCAGGAACTTGTTGGGGAAGTTGAAGCGGATGCGGCCGAGCGCGTTGCCGGCGCCCGGCGGCTGCGAAATGTGGATGGTGCCGTCGGCGTCCTGCGTCAGCTTGAGGCCGATGCGGTCGAGCGCATCCGGATCCTGCTGCAGCGCCGGCAGATATTCGTTCTCGATGATCGATGGCGGCACGTTCCAGGTCGGGTTGACGGTGATGAATTTCATCTCCGCGCTGGTCATCGGCGTGGCCTTGCCCGGCTTGCCGGCGACGATCTTGGTGTGCCAGTAGGTCGTGCCGTCGTTATAGAGCGTCAAGGTGTAGTCTGGCACGTTGACGATCACGTGCGGATTGCCGAGATCGCGCGGCAACCAGCGCCAGCGCTCCATGTTGACGATGACGGTGTCGATCGGATCGGCGGTGGGCCCGCGCGCGACTTTCTTCTCGCCGTTGAGCGCGCGCACCGTGTTGGGGCCGAGATTGCCGTCGACGTCGATATCGGCTTGGGTCTGGAATGTCTTCACCGCGTCGCGCACCGCGTCGTCGTAGAGCGGGCTGTTCTTGTCGCCGGCGACGTCGAGGCGCTTGCGCAGCTGCACCACCCGCGGGTCTTTCATGCCGACATGCAAAGTCTTGCCTTCGCCGACGCGCACGAGATCCGGCTTCTTCTCTTCCTCGGCCTTGGGCGCCTGCACGCCCTTGCGTAGCTCGGCGAGCTTTTCCTTGAGCGCCTTGAATTCCGGCTGCGGCGGATTGTAGCCGTCGAGAGCGGCGGCCACGTCGCTCGCGCCGGCGAGCTTGGCCAGCACGTCGGCCGGCTCCGGCGCGACCAGCTTGAAATCGATGTCGGCGCCGACGCGGCTGAAGTGGACGCGGCCGATCTGCGCCTGGCGGGCATAGGTGAGCACCGAGGCGGTCAGCTTCAGCTCGTCCTCGGCCAGCGCGCTCGCGGTCGTCGCCGTCTTGAAATCCGGCGTCGGATAGTCGGCGGGATCGAGACCGTCGATGTCGACCTGGCCGAGATAGGCGATCGCGGCCTTGGCGGCCGCATCGGCTGAGCCGTCGCTCACCCAGAGCGGCTTGTAATCGCGCGCCTTGTAGAACGCCTCGATGCCGTCGCGGTCGGGCTTGCGGCTGACGATACGGTCGAGCTTGCCGGAGATCATGTCGCGCAGTTGATCGGCGACCGCGCTGTCGGCGGTGGCGGACACCGGGGCGGCGACCGGCGCGGCGGCGGCTTTCGCCGGCTCGGGTGCGGGTGCGGCGGCCGGGGTCGCTACGTCCTGCTTGCTCTCAACCTTGGCGGCGCCGGGCGCGGTCGCGATGTCCTTCGCGGTCAGCGGCGGCAACAGGTCGGTGTCCGGCATCGGCACGGCCGAATCGATCTTCTGGTCGGATTGCTGCGCCATGCCGGCATGACTTCCCAAAACCAGCGCTACGCCGAGCGCGGTGGTGGCCAGCAGACGGTTAAATCGGGCAGTTTTCACCAGTACGTCTCCTGAGGCTGAGCAGGGCGGCCCGGAGGCCCCCAATTTCGCGGACATCCTATCTCATAGTCCTGGGGTAGTTACGCTTTTCACAACGATCGCAAGCGAAACACCAGTCGACTGTGGCTATTTTGCACAGGGCGCCGAAATCCCGAATTTACGCGCATTTCCGGTATGGCCGCGTCCTTTAACCTATAGCAATCGCCGGCCGGCTCGCTGGTTCCTGGTCCGGTTTTTCCGTCTTACTCCGGATGACATCTTCGTGAGGACGGTCACCGGAAGAACCCCATGATTCGGCCGCGCCGCGACGTGCGGATGACGGTCTGAAATAGGAATCTAATCTGAGCAGGCTTCGGCTTCATGGCCGCATTGACAAGCGAATGTGAATATCGATCTCGTCGTTGACGCTGCGCAGGAGAAAAACATCGCGCAATTTTTTCTCTGCATCAGTCGGGTGCGATCGTGCTCGCGGTGTGCCGTTTTGCGCGAATGCGCGCGTCGGAGAAAAATCTCTCGTCGCAATTTTGGTGATGCCAAAGAAAAAACCGGGTCCCGAAGGGACCCGGTCTCAGGTTGCCGGTGTGGGGACCGGCAATATTCCAGAGGGGAACATGCTGCACGCCAGTGACTCTGGGAGGAAACATCCAGCGTTGCAGCGAACCCGCAATATGCGGCGCGCGAGCCATGTGAGCAATGCCATGCACCGCATGACTGCCATGTCGATTCGCAGTTGGGTGAATTCGCGAATTGTTCGCATGACAACCATGCGGAATTGCGGGCGGTAGAATTTCTTTTCCGTAAAAATTCAGAAATGCCAGCGTTGCGCGTTGGCCACCAGGAAATCGCGGAATACCTGGATACGGGCCACCGCCTTGAGCTCTTCCGGATAGACGAAATAAGCATCGAGCGCGAGCGTGTCGGCCTCGCCGAGCAATTGCACCAGCCCGCCGTTCTCCTCGACCAGATAGTCGGGCAGCATCGCGATCCCCAAGCCGCGCTGGCAGGCGCGCAGCACGCCCAGCACGTTGTTGATTGTCAGTTGCGGCTGGCGCGGGCCCTTGCCGTTGCGGCCGATGTCGACCAGCCAGCGCCGGTTGGACAGATGCGCCGGCACGTTGCCGCCCAGCAAAATGATGCGGTGCTTATCGAGCTCGTCATGCGTGCGCGGCGTGCCGAAGCGCTTGAGATAATCCGGCGAGGCGTAGGCGTGGAAATGCACCGAGAACAGCTTGCGCTGGATCAGGTCCGGCTGCGTCGGCTGGCGCAGACGGATCGCCACGTCAGCCTCGCGCATGGCGAGGTCGAGTTCCTCGTCGGTGGTGATCAGCGTGATGTGGATATCGGGATAGAGATCGAGGAATTCGCCGAGCCGCGGGGTGAGCCAATGCACGCCGATGCCCGGCGTGGTCGACACCTTCAACTCGCCGTTCGGCCGCTCGCGGCTGTCGGTAAGCTTGGTGCGCGCCGCCTCAAGCTTCATGAAGACTTCGTGCGCCGTGCGATAGAGCAACTCACCCTGTTCGGTGAGGATCAGCCCGCGCGCGTGGCGGTGAAACAGCGACACCGACAATTCGCCTTCCAGCGCGGAGACCTGGCGCGACACCGCCGACTGCGACAGGCCGAGCCGCTCGCCGGCATGGGTGAAGGAGCCGGCTTCCGCCGCGGCGTGGAACACTTTCAGCTTGTCCCAGTCCATCGACTTGTTGGTTGCGACCATGATCTATTCCGCCGCCGCGCGCTGATGCTCGTGCGCGGCGAGGAATTTCTCCGCTTCGAGGGCCGCCATGCAGCCTTGGCCGGCGGCGGTCACGGCCTGCCGGTAGATTTCGTCGGTGACGTCGCCGGCGGCGAATACGCCCGGCACCGAGGTGGCGGTAGAGTGGCCGGCGGTGACGATGTAGCCGTTCGGCTTCATCTGCAATTGGCCGGCGAACAATTCGGAGGCCGGCGAATGGCCGATGGCGATGAACACGCCGTCCACCTTGCGCTCGCTCACCGCGCCGGTCTTCAGGTTCTTCAGCCGCACGCGCTCGACCTTCGGCGGGCTGTCGCTGCCGAGTACGTCATCGAGCACGGTGTCCCAGATCACGTCGATCTTCGGGTTCTTGAACAGACGGTCCTGCAGGATCTTTTCCGAGCGGAATGCGTCGCGCCGGTGCACAACGGTGACCTTGGAGGCGAAATTGGTGAGGAACAGCGCCTCTTCGACCGCGGTATTGCCGCCGCCGATGACGACCACTTCTTTGTTGCGGTAGAAGAAGCCGTCGCAGGTCGCGCAGGCCGACACGCCGTAGCCCTTGAACTTCTGCTCCGAGGGCAGATCGAGCCAGCGCGCCTGCGCGCCGGTCGACATGATCAGCGCATCGGCCAGATAAACGTCGCCGGAATCGCAGGTCAGGCGGAACGGTCGCTGCGCCAACTCGACCTTCGTTAACATGGTCGGTGACGATCCGCGTGCCGACATGCTCGGCCTGCTTCTGCATCTGCTCCATCAGCCAGGGGCCCTGGATGACGTCGGCGAAGCCCGGATAGTTTTCCACGTCGGTGGTGATGGTGAGTTGGCCGCCCGGCTGCACGCCCTGGATCAGGATCGGTTCCAGCATGGCGCGCGCGGCATAGATCGCGGCGGTGTAGCCGGCCGGACCCGAGCCGATAATCACGACTTTGGCGTGCGTCATCTTTGGCATTTCGCCGCCCCCCTGGCGGGCGTCGGGCTCTCACCGCCCAGGTGGCCGGACTGCGTGACCGGCTCTTTGTGCATGGCACGATGTATGGCTTTCGGGGGAGCTATGCAAGATACGCAACCCCGGTGACCCACAACCTTAGCCAGCGGCATTGGCGCGGGCCGGCACCGCCCGCGCAATAATCTTTCGCGAAAGAATGTTTCGCGGTATGGAATGATCCCGCCACGGTACTGCCCGGCCGGACAGGAGCCCGCTTGCCCGCCCGTCTCGATGCCATCGACCGCAAGATCCTGAAGGAACTGCAGGACGACGGCCGCATGACCAATGTGGAGCTGGCGCGCCGCGTCGGCATTTCGGCGCCGCCCTGCCTGCGCCGCGTGCGCGCGCTGGAGGAGGCCGGCTACATCAAGGGCTACCGCGCGCTGCTCGACGAAAAGAAGCTCGGCTACGAGGTGGCGGTGTTCGCCATGGTGCATCTGGCGAGCCAGGCGGAAGCCGACCTCACCGCCTTCGAGGACTTCGTGCGTGCGCAGCCGCTGGTGCGCGAATGCTGGATGCTCTCGGGCGAGATCGACTTCGTCTTCAAATGCGTGGCGCCCGACCTCAAGACCTTCCAGGCCTTCGTCGAGAAGCTCACCGCCGCGCCCAACGTGCGCAACGTGAAGACCTCGCTGACGCTGCGCCAGTCCAAGGACGCGGCCATGGTGCCGATGGACGACTAGCGGTCAGTTCGCTGCGCGGCTGAAGCGTGCGCCGAGCGCAAGCGAGGGATTATCGCGGAATTTGATGATCTGCCGGGCGATCGCCGGGGCAGCCGCGCCAACGTGTCGAGGCATTGCTCGAGCTCGCCGGGCGAAATGCCGCGCCGCCCGGCGCGCATGCGCAGGATCGCTTTCGCGGTATCGCGCGACATGCCGAGCGCCTTGACCATGATCAGCACGGCGTCCGGCAGGTCCTGCGTCATCGCCTGCTCGACCGTCTCGAGCGGCAATTCGCACAGCGCCGCCAGCGCCGCCGTCGTCTCCTCGAATTGGTTGGCCCTCGCGAAGCCCGCCACTTCTTTTTCGTTGAGCTGGCCCGCCGCGCGCAACGCGTCGATCCGCCCGCGCGCCGCCGCGTAGTCCCGCACCACCACGCGGGCCTTGTCGAGCACTGACTTGGCGGCCTCGGACACGGCTTCCTCGATCAGCGGCGCCATCGACGGGTTGGCGGCCTCGAGCTTCTGCCGCACCGCGTGCGAGGCGCGGACCAGCAGCCGCATCAAATGGCGGCGCGGAATGTCGCGCCGCAGGCCGACGCAGGCGGCAAGCTCGTCGTCGCCTTCCGAGCGCGTCGTCAGTGTCGTGTAGCCGCGGTCGGAAAACCGCGCGCCCGGATTGCCGGCGGTGCTCAGCACCACCGACTTTGTCGCCGCGCTCGACCAGCACGTCGGTCGACCGCCTCGTCGAGCGAGCGTGCGCTTGGAAATGGCGAGCAAATGCTGCTGGCTTTTGGTGCGCGCGGTGGCGAGCAGCGTGTCGCTGTCGAGCCGCTGGGATTGCTCGAGCAGCGGTCCGGCCACGTCGAACGCATCGTGCGAGGCAAGGAACCGGCTGATCCTTGCCGGCGCGCGCGGCTCGCGGGCCAGGCGCTTAGCCAGCGCCGCCCGCGCCGACAGCTCGATGGATTGCGGCAATGTGGGTCAGGACGTCGTCGAACAACTCAATCTGCGCGTCGGAATAGTCGGCCGAGGCGACGGCGAACAGATCGGTGATGCGATGGATGATCTTGGCGCGCTGGCCGACGGTGCCAAGCGCCACCGCCTCGTTCAATTCGTCGATCAGCGCGGCGGTATCCATGCAATCAAACGCGTGAAATCTCGCGAGAGCGATGGCAAAGCCTCTACACGAGAGACATGGGCAGTCCTTTAAGAGGATTAAATGCAATTGTGCGGTGGCGAAAAGGGTTCGTTAATCTATGCCGCGGGGCCTGGCCGAAGCGCCGCAAAACGATGGCCGGGACAGAGCCCGGCCATCGCGCGATTCAGCGTCGAGCGAGAACGGCTATTTCCACTCGATCTTCTTGACCTCGTAGCCCTTGGCGCCGCCCGGCGTGTTGACCTCGACCGAGGCGCCCTTGGTCTTGCCGATCAGCGCGCGCGCCAGCGGCGAGGTGATGGAAATCCTGCCGGCTTTGGCGTTGGCTTCCGGCTCGCCGACGATCTGCCACACCTTCTTCTCGTCGGTGTCCTCGTCGACCAGCGTCACCGTGGCGCCGAAGGTGATGGTGTCGCCCGACAGCTTCGACACGTCGATCACGTCGGCGCGCGCGAGCTTGTCCTCGAGCTCGGCGATGCGGCCCTCGTTGAGCGACTGCTGCTCCTTGGCGGCGTGATATTCGGCGTTCTCCGACAGGTCGCCGTGCGTGCGCGCCTCGGTGATCTGCTGGATGATGCGCGGCCGTTCGACCTGCTGGCAGTGCTTGAGCTCGGCTTCGAGCGTCGAATAGCCGGCCGCCGTCATCGGAATCTTGTCCATCGTCTCTTCTCCTCCTGGCGGGCGCCCGAAACGTCTTGATCGCGCCTGAAGCGCCGCCAAGCCCCTTCCATCCTCAAAACCCGTCCCATTCCACTCGCAATACGACTCCGGCCACGGATTCCCGCGGCACCGGAGTCATGTTCGACCGAGGGCCGGTCAAAAAAACCTGACCGCGGCCGGTTTCACCCGCGCCGCGACCGTGGAATTCCCGGCCTCACTCGCACCGCCGCTCCCGCTGGCGGGGCTTGAGGGAACCGCCCTCAGGCCCGATCGCTGAAGTAGCTCTGCAGCGCACGCACCTCGAGGTCGCCCCCGAGATAGGCTTTTATGCCTTGCGCCGCGGCGACGGCACCTGAAAGAGTGGTGTAGTACGGCACTTTATGCAAGAGGGCGGCATGGCGCAGCGAGCGGCTGTCGGCCAGCGCCGCCGCCCCCTCGGTGGTGTTGAAAACCAGCTGAACACCGCCGTTTTTGATGGCATCCACGATATGGGGCCGGCCTTCCAGCACCTTGAAGATCTTGGCCGCCTGCACCCCGTGTTCGGCGAGGTAGCGCTGGGTTCCCGAGGTGGCGATGGTCTTGAAGCCGAGCGAGGCGAGCAGCCGCACCGCCTCCAGGATGCGCGGCTTGTCGGCGTCCTTGACCGAGACGAACACCGTGCCCGAGCGCGGCAAATTGGCGCCGCCGCCGATCTGGCTCTTGGCGAAGGCGATCTCGAACGAGGCGTCGATGCCCATCACTTCGCCGGTCGATTTCATCTCCGGCCCGAGCACGGTGTCGACGCCGGGGAAGCGGGCGAAGGGGAACACCGCTTCCTTGACCGCGCGGTGCTTGTAGATGCGCCGGCGTCGAGATTGAAGCTGGCGAGGCTCTCGCCGGCCATGATGCGGGCGGCGATCTTGGCGACCGGCAGGCCGATCACCTTGGCGACGAACGGCACCGTGCGCGAGGCGCGCGGATTGACCTCCAGCACGTAGATGTCGCCGTCCTTGATGGCGTATTGCACGTTCATCAGCCCGCCGACATTGAGCGCGAGCGCGAGCGCCCGCGTCTGCCGCTCGAGTTCGGCGATGGTCTTCTCGCTCAAGCGAATGCGGCGGCAGCGCGCAGGCCGAATCGCCGGAATGGATGCCGGCTTCCTCGATGTGCTCCATGATGCCGGCGATGAAGGTGTCCTTGCCGTCGCAGAGGCAGTCGACATCGACTTCGGTCGCATCCGACAGATAACGGTCGATCAGCAGCGGGCTTCGCTTGGAGACCACGAGTTCGCACGGCCGGTCGAGATCGCTCGGCAAGCCGCGCCAGGTAACGGTCGAACTGCGCCGCGTCGCGCACGATCTCCATGGCGCGCCCGCCCAGCACGTTGGACGGCCGGATCACCACCGGATAGCCGATCTCGTCGGCGATGGCGCGCGCCGCGCCCGGCGAGGTGGCGATGCCGTTCTGCGGCTGGCGCACTTTCAATTTGTCGAGCAGCTTCTTGAAGCGGTCGCGGTCTTCCGCGAGGTCGATCATGTCGGGCGAGGTGCCGAGGATCGGCACCTTGGCCTTTTCCAACGGCTCGGCGAGCTTGAGCGGCGTCTGGCCGCCGAACTGCACGATGACGCCGTGCAGCGTGCCGTTGCGTGCGCTCGGTGTCGATGATCTCCAGCACGTCTTCCGGCGTCAGCGGCTCGAAATAGAGCCGGTCGGAGGTGTCGTAGTCGGTCGACACCGTTTCCGGATTGCAGTTGACCATGATGGTCTCGTAGCCGACTTCCTTGAGCGCGAAGGCGGCATGGCAGCAGCAATAGTCGAACTCGATGCCCTGGCCGATGCGGTTCGGCCCGCCGCCGAGGATGATGACCTTCTTCTTGTCGGACGGCGCCGCTTCGTCGGCGACCTTGCCCGCGAACGGCGTCTCGTAGGTCGAATACATGTAGGCCGTGGGCGAGGCGAATTCGGCGGCGCAGGTGTCGATGCGCTTGAACACCGGCCGCACGCCGAGCGCGCGGCGCTTTTTCGTCACCTCGTCGGCGTCGGTGCCGGTGAGTTTGCCGAGCCGCTTGTCGGAAAAGCCCTTGGCCTTGAGCCGCCGGAACGCGCCGGCCGTTGCCGGCAGGCCCTTGGCCTTGATCTCGGCTTCGCTCTCCACCAGCGCGCGGATTTCGGCGAGGAACCACGGATCGACGCGGCAGGCATTGTGGATCAGTTCGTCGCTGGCGCCGAGCCGCATGGCCTGCGCGATCTTGAGCAGGCGGTCGGGCGTCGGCGTGCCGAGCGCGGCGCGGATCGCGGCCTTGTTGTCGGCGTCGTCGATGCCCTTGGCCGGATCGAAGCCCTCGATGGTGATCTCGTCGAGCCCGGTGAGGCCGGTCTCCAGCGAGCGCAGCGCCTTCTGCAGGCTCTCCTGGAAGGTGCGGCCGATCGCCATGGCCTCGCCCACCGATTTCATCGAGGTGGTGAGCACCGGCGCGGCGCCGGGGAATTTCTCGAAGGCAAAACGCGGAATCTTGGTGACCACGTAATCGATGGTCGGCTCGAACGAGGCGGGCGTCGCGCCGCCGGTGATGTCGTTGGCGATTTCGTCGAGCGTGTAGCCGACCGCGAGCTTGGCGGCGACCTTGGCGATCGGAAAGCCCGTCGCCTTCGAGGCGAGCGCGGAGGAGCGCGACACGCGCGGGTTCATCTCGATGATGACCAGCCGCCCGTCGGCCGGGTTGACCGCGAACTGCACGTTGGAGCCGCCGGTCTCCACCCCGATCTCGCGCAGCACCGCGATCGAGGCGTCGCGCATGATCTGGTATTCCTTGTCGGTGAGCGTCAGCGCCGGCGCGATGGTGATCGAAATCGCCGGTGTGCACGCCCATCGGATCGACGTTCTCGATCGAGCAGATGATGATGCAGTTGTCCTTCTTGTCGCGCACCACCTCCATCTCGAATTCCTTCCAGCCGAGCACCAATTCCTCGATCAGCACTTCGCTGGTGGGGGAGGCGTCGATGCCGCCTTCGACGATCTCGATGAACTCGGCCTTGTTGTAGGCGATGCCGCCGCCGGTGCCGCCGAGCGTGAACGATGGGCGGATGATCGCCGGCAGGCCGATATCGTCGAGCGCTTCCAGCGCCTGCGCCAGCGTCTTGATCTGGTGCGAGCGCGGCGTCTCCAGGCCGATCTTCTTCATCGCCTCGCGGAACAGCTCGCGGTCTTCCGCCTTGTCGATGGCGTCGGCGGTGGCGCCGATCATCTTGACGTTGAATTTGTCCAGCACGCCCATCTTGCGCAAGGAGAGCGCGCAGTTGAGCGCGGTCTGCCCGCCCATGGTGGGGAGCAGCGCGTCGGGGCGCTCCTTCTCGATGATCTTGGCGACGATCTCCGGCGTGATCGGCTCGATGTAGGTGGCGTCGGCGAGGTCCGGGATCGGTCATGATGGTCGCCGGATTGGAGTTCACCAGCACGACCCGGTAGCCCTCGTCCTTGAGCGCCTTGCAGGCCTGCGTGCCGGAATAGTCGAACTCGCAGGCCTGGCCGATGACGATCGGTCCGGCGCCGATGATCAGGATCGATTTGATGTCGGTTCGTTTGGGCATTCGCTCGCAGTTTCCATTCGTCATTCCGGGACGCGAGCGAAAGCTCGCGGATCCGGAATCCAGAAGCGGGCACAGTGCTTGTGTCTGGATTCCGGGTTCGCACCTTCGGTGCGCCCCGGAATGACGAGATATCCAGGCACAAAAAAAGGGCGCGCCTATGCGCGCTCCCCCGGATCGCGCTGAGGGTTCAAGCCTCGCGCGCGGGGCTCATATAGACCCAAATCGGCGGACAGGGAAGGGCGCCGGCCGCATTAACGGTGGACGGGTAAAACCGGCTAAAAAGCCGGCAGAAATATACTAGTGTCCTCGCCCTCGCCCCGTGTTCGCCTCTCTTGCAGCCAGTAAAGTCAGACCCGACCATGACCGTTTCCGAAAGCCTTGCGTTTTCCCGGGAAGCCGGGGCCATTCCCACCCTCGGCTTCGGCACCTCGCCGCTGACCGGGGGCTTGAGCGCCGCCACGGTGACGGCGGCGCTGAAAACCGGCTATCGCCACATCGACACCGCGCGCAAATACGGCACCGAGCGTGCCGTCGGCGAGGCGCTGCGCGCGTCCGGCTTGCCGCGCAGAACATCTTCCTCACCACCAAAGTCAGCCACGAAAACCTGCGCGCCGACGACTTCGCCCGCTCGGTGGACCAAAGCCTCGCCGCGCTCAAGGTCGATTACGTCGACCTCTTGCTGGTGCACTGGCCCAATCCGAACATTGCGCTCGCTGAAACCATGCCGGCGCTGGCCAAGGCGAAGCGGCAGGGGCTGGCGCGGCACATCGGCGTCGCCAATTTCACCATCACTTTGCTCGACCAGGCGGTCGCGCTTTGCCCCGAGCCGCTGGTCGCGCTTGCAGGCCGAGTATCATCCCTATCTCGACCAGTCGAAGCTCTTGGCCGCGGTGCGCCGGCACCAGCTCGTCTTCATCGCCTATTGTCCGCTCGCGCGCGGACGTCTGTTCGGCGATCCGCTGCTCGACGACATCGCCGAGAAGCGCGGACGCAGCGTCGCGCAAATCGCGCTGCGCTGGCTGCTGCAGCAAGACGTCGCCGCCATTCCGTTCTCGTCGAAGCCGGAACGCATCGCCGACAATTTCGACGTGTTCGATTTCACGCTTGATGACGACGAGATGAACCGCATCGCCGCGCTCAAGCGCGCCAACGGCCGCGTCGCCAATCCGGCCGGGCGAGTTCCTGGCGGTTGGGATTAGTTTGCGGTATCGGGCGACGGGTTGTTTTTACGCCCGACTGATCGGCATTCTCTCTGAAGTGCGAACCGAATCCCGATCGCTGGTCGGGAAGGCTGCTCGATGCCTTGCAGCGTCCAACCTATGATCCGGCTGCGACGTCGAACGAGCGGCAACATCGCCTGCTGACGCAGATTCATTTCGGGAAAATGCTCATGAGCAAACTGCCGCGCCTTTCGCTCCTCGCCCTCACCGGCGCGTTAATCGCGCTGTCGTGCGCCGGGCTGGTGTTGTTGAATGCGAACCCGCTCGCCACGCCCGCCTTTGCACAGAAAGCCAAGAAAAAACCGGCCGCAGCGCCCGTCGAAGCTTACCCGATCAATGACGACACCGACGACCCGGCCGTGTGGGGCAAGGTCTTTCCGCTGCAGTACGAGCTCTATCTCAAGACCGTCGACATGAGCCGGACCAAGTACGGCGGTAGCGAGGCGGTGCCGCGCACGCCGACGGAAGCCGATCCGCGTTCCATCGTCGCCCGAAGCAAGGTCGAGGACGACATCGGCCTCAAGACCATGTGGCAGGGCTACGCCTTTGCCGTCGATTACCGTCAGCGCCGCGGCCACGCCTACATGCTCGAGGACCAGACATTCACGCAACGGCAGGCGGTCGTCGCGCAGCCCGGCACCTGCATGAATTGCCACGCGTCCAACTACGTCGCGTTCAAGAAGGCCGGCGATGGCGACATCATCAAGGGCTTCGAAAAAATCAACGTCATGCCCTACAAGGAAGCGGTCAAACTGGTGAAGCATCCGGTGTCCTGCATCGATTGCCACGACGCCAAGACCATGGCGCTGCGCATCACCAAGCCGGCTTTCATCGAAGGCATCCGCGCCTACAAGGCCTCGCAGGGCATCAAGGACTACGACGTCAACAAGCAGGCGACGGCGCAGGAGATGCGCGCTTACGTCTGCGGCCAGTGCCACGTCGAATATTATTTCAAGGGGCCCGAGAAGCGGCTCGTCTTCCCCTGGTCGAAGGGGCTCAAGGTCGAGCAGATCATGGCCTATTACGACGAGATCGGCTTCCGCGACTGGACGCACAAGGACACCGGCGCGGCCGCGTTGAAGGCGCAGCATCCGGAATTCGAATTGTGGAGCCAGGGCATCCATGCGCGCGCCGGCGTCACCTGCGCCGACTGCCATATGCCGAAGATCAGCTACAAAGGCTCAACCGTGAGCGACCATTGGGTGCGCAGCCCGGTGCTCAATCTCAAGGCCGCCTGCGTGACGTGCCACAGCAAGCACGACGCCAAGGTCACCGAAAAGGAGCTCAAGGATCGCGTCGAGGACATTCAGGATCGCCACTGGCTGATCCGCGAGCAGGCCATGGGCGCGCTGATGGGTCTGATCGCCGACCTCAAGGCCGCCAAGCAGGCGGGCAAGAGCGCCGCCGAGCTTGAAGACCGCGCTTTATCTGCAACGGCGCGCGCAGTTCTATCTCGACTTCATCGAGGCAGAGAACTCGACCGGCTTCCACGCGCCGCAGGAGGCGGCGCGCGTGCTCGCCGAATCGATCAATCTGTCGCGCCAGGGACAACTCGCCGTGCGCGATCCGAACTTCCAGCCGACGGTGGCGGTGGTCGATATTCCGCCGCCGCCGGCGCCGCCCGCGCCTCCGGCTGCTGCGCCGCCGCCGTCAGCCGCGCAATCGCCGGCACCGGCTGCGCCGAAATAGCGACCGGCGCGGACTTACAGCCGGCCGCGCCAGGAAAGTCATGCGCCGCTGGTTGTGGCCGATATTGCGCGGCGCGCGTTGCGGCCGCGAAGCCGGCGGCCTTGAGCTTGGCCAGCATGGCCGCCTCGTCGTAGTGCGAGAGGCCGACCGTGTTCTTCAGCCGCAGATAATCCGACACGAAAATCCGCATCAGCCCGCCGACCGCCGCCCAGAAGAAGCCGTTGGCGACGCCGAAGCGCAATAGCGCGAGCGCGGCGTAGGGCGCGGCGAAGCGCGCCGGCACGACGTCGCCGACGATCACCAGCCCGTCCGGCTTGACCAGGCCGCGGAAGATTTTCAACAGGCGATCGAGCTCGGCCGCGCTCAAATATTGCGACACCGAATGCAGCACGATGAGATCGAGCGATCCGGCCGGCAGCGCGGCGGCTTCGTCGGGCGCGAGCACCGAGATTTTCGCATTGCCCGCGTAGCCGCGCCTTTAGCGCGGCGCGCACATTGGGCGCCGCCTCCACCATGCGTGAGGTGGTCGCAGGCCGCCGCCAAGAGATCGGCCGAACTCGCCTCGCCGCAGCCATAGTCGAGCACGGCGGCGGAATGCCGTGGCACGTAGCCGCGGATGTCGGTCGCGATGGTGCGGTAATGCACGTCGCGATGACGCGCATTCACGTAGATCACCGAATGCTTGAAGTCGTAGAAGCTGATCCAGTCGGACATCGCCTACGCGATCTTGCGCTTTTTGGCGTCTTTGGCCTGCCGCATCATGTCGACGAAGCGCGTGAACAGATAATGGCTGTCGCGCGGGCCGGGCGAAGCCTCCGGGTGGTACTGCACCGAGAACACCGGCTTGTCTTTCAGCGCGATGCCGCAATTGGAGCCGTCGAACAGCGACACATGGGTCTGCTCGACGTTCTTCGGCAGCGTCTCCTTGTCGACCGCGAAGCCGTGGTTCATCGAGGTGATCTCGACCTTGCCGGTGGTGAGGTCCTTGACCGGATGATTGGCGCCGTGGTGGCCCTGATGCATCTTCATGGTCTTGCCGCCGACCGCGATGCCGAGCATCTGATGGCCGAGGCAGATGCCGAAGGTCGGCGTGCCTGAGTTCGATCAGCTTCTTGATCACCGGCACGGCGTATTCGCCGGTCGCCGCCGGATCGCCCGGGCCGTTCGACAGGAACACGCCGTCGGGCTTGAGCGCCATGATGTCCTCGGCCGAGGTCTTGGCCGGCACCACCGTCACTTTGCAGCCGGAACCGGCGAGCAGGCGCAGGATGTTGCGCTTGATGCCGTAGTCGACGGCGACGACGTGGAATTCCGGGCTTGTTCTGCCGGCCGAAGCCCTGGCCCCAGACCCACGGCGTCTCGTCCCAGGAAAAGCGCTGGCCCGAGGTGACCATCGGCACCAGGTCCATGCCGACGAGGCCCGGCCAGGCGCGCGCTTCTTTCTTCAGCGCGGCGAGATCGAATTTGCCGTCCGGCGCGTGCGCGATCACCGCATTGGGCATGCCCTTGACGCGGATCAGCGCGGTCAGCGCGCGGGTGTCGATGCCGGCAAGGCCGATGATGCCGCGGCCTTGAGCCAGTCGTCGAGGTTGCGGGTGGCGCGGTAGTTCGACGGCGGCGTGATGGCCGAATGCAGGATCACCCCGCGCGCGCCCGGCGTCGCCGCCATGTTGACGGTCTCGATGTCGTCCTCGTTGGTGCCGACATTGCCGATATGCGGGAAGGTGAAGGTGATGATCTGCCCGGCATAGGAGGGGTCGGTGAGGATCTCCTCGTAGCCGGTCATGGCGGTATTGAAGCAGACCTCGCCGACCGCGGTGCCGGTGGCGCCGAGGCCGTGGCCCTCCAGCACGGTTCCGTCGGCCAGTACCAAAAGCGCCGTCGGCTTGGGCTCAGCCCAAGCCTCGCCGGAAGTCCCGGCGGCGGGGGTCGCTTTCGTCTGGGTCATGGCCTCTTAGTTGCGTATTATGTATGGGAAGGCAAGAACCGCTTTTGATTGGCCCCCTCCTTATTCCTCCCCTTTTAGGGGGAGGAAAGAGCGCGCGGCGCCGGTCTCCCTCCCCCTGAAAGGGGGAGGGTTGGGGTGAGGGTCAAGCTCAATTTCCGGGAGAAGAAACCGTGCTGCGCGATGACATCAATAACGCCTTGAAAGAGGCGATGAAGGCCAAGAACGAGCGGGCCGTTTCCACCCTGCGCATGGTCAATTCCACGCTCAAGAACGCCGACATCGAGGCGCGCGGCGCGGGCAAGCCGCCGCTCGGCGACGCAGAGGTGCTGCCGGTGCTGCAGAAGATGATCAAGCAGCGTCAGGAATTGGTCGAGCTTTACCAGAAGGGTGGCCGCGCCGACCTGGTCAAGCAGGAGCAGGAGGAGATCGCCATTATCTCCGGCTATCTGCCCAAGCAGATGTCGGAAGCCGAGATGACCGCCGCCATCGACGCCGCCATCAAGGACACCGGCGCCGCCGGCATGAAGGACATGGGCAAGGTGATCGGCGCGCTGCGCGGCAAATATGCCGGGCAGATGGACATGGCCAAAGCAAGCGCGCTGGTTAAAAGCAAATTGCAGTCATAAGATTTGCGAGAAAATTAAGGGGAGGAACCATGAAGCGCATTCTGGCGGCGGCCGCCGTGGCCGCGGCGATGTTCACGACGCAGGCGTCGGCCGACGACTATCCGAACCGTCCGATCCGCGTATTCACCACCTCGAGCGCCGGCGGCATCAGCGACATCTTCATGCGCGTGCTCAACGACGCGATGCAGAGCCGCCTCGGCCAGCCGCTGATCATCGAGAACAAGCCGGGCGGCGCCGGCAACATCGCCGCGCGGCAGTGCCAGGACGCGGCACCCGACGGCTACACCATCTGCATCATCAATGCCGACACGATGATCTACAACCAATTCCTCTACAAACAGATCCCGTTCGAGCCGGAAAAGCTGGTGCCGATCGTCAACCTGTTCCACTTGATCCAGGTGCTGGTGGTCAACTCATCGCTTGACGTCAAGACGGTGGATCAGTTGGTCGTCGCTGTCGAAGGCGAAGCCCGGCACGCTCAACTATCTCACCGCCTCGATCCCCTGCGTCGTCTATATGGACAGCCTCAAGCGCGACAAAGGCGCCGACTGGGTGCGTGTGCCATTCCGCGGCGGCGGCGAAGCGGTCACCGCCATCCTGTCCGGCACCACGCCGATCGGCCTGTTCGGGCTCGGCAACGTGGTCGCGCACCTCAAGTCCGGCAAGATGACGGCGCTGGCGCTGGTCAACAACATCCGCACGCCACAGTTGCCGGACGTGCCGACGCTCGCCGACCTTGGCTACAAGGGCGCGCCGTCGGAAACCTGGTACGGGTTGTTCGCGCCCCCCGGCACGCCGAAGGCGACCGTCGACAAGCTCAACGCCGAAGTGCGGCGCGTGTTCGAGAGCAAGGAGTTCGTCGAGAAATACGTGATCAGCCGCGGCCAGGTGCCGGCGGTCGGCACGCCGGAGGACTTCGCCAAGGCGCTCGCCGAAGGTCGTGCCGGCGCCAAGGAAGTCGTCAAGGCGAGCGGACTGGCGCAGCAATAGATGAGCAACCTCGTCCCGGTCGACAAGCTCGAAATCCAGGTCCTGGTCGACAATTCGACCGACGGTCTGTCGACCACGCCGCCGAACGTCGAAAACGAGTTTGCCTTCGCCACACGGCGCGGCTTGCGCGCCTCGTCGGGCCGCTGCCTGTGTTGCGCAGTACACGGCTTCTCGGCGCTGATTACCGCGACGCGCGGCGAGACACGCCACGCCGTGCTGTTCGACTCAGGGCCCGAGGATTTCGCCTTTGAGCGCAACACCGCGCGGCTCGGCGCCGATCTCGGCTCGGTGGAAAGCATCGTGCTCTCGCACGGCCACTGGGATCATTCCGGCGCGATGTTCACCGCGCTTGGCGCGATCCGCGCGCGCAACGGCAATCGCCCGGTGCCGTACTACGCGCATCCCGGCATGTTCCGCTCGCGCGCCATGCGGTTGCCGAACGGCGGGCTGCGCTACATGGACGACGTGCCGGCGATCGCCGATCTCACCGCGCAGGGCGCCGAGGTGATCTGCACCGCCGAGCCGCGCGCGTTTCTCGATGGCATGTTCTACGTCAGCGGCGAGATTCCGCGCGTGACGCCGTTCGAGCGCGGCCTGCCCGGGCAGGTGTGCAAGACCGATGACGGCAAATGGGAGCCGGACGAACTGCTGATGGACGAACGCTGGCTGGCGGTGAACGTGAAGGGCAAGGGGCTGGTGGTGTTGAGCGCCTGCTCGCATGCCGGCATCGTCAACGTGCTCACGCACGCGCGCGCGAGCTTTGCCGACAGCCGCTCCACGTCGCGATGGGCGGCCTGCATCTGTCCGGCGCCAACGAGGCGATCATCCCGCAGACGGTCGCGGCGATGGGCGACTTCAATCTCGCCCAGATCGCCGCCGGCCATTGCACCGGCTGGCGCGCGCTTTCCGCATTGGCTGCCGCCTTTGGCGACAAGGTGCTGGCGCCCACGGCGGTGGGGAAGCGGTATACTTTTTAGGGTGGTGCCGGACGGTGCCCGCCCCTGTGGAAAACTAGGAAAAGGCCATAAATAACCGGGGCGGATGCAGGTTCCAGCGCCCGCCCCGGAAAGTCTCAATTCGGGGGCCTATGATAGGCTTACCAATTCGGCCAATCCGCCAGACCAGAACGCCGCGCGCGTAAAAGCGCGGCGCATGACCTATGCGCTTCACGCCCCAGTTCCTCGACGAGCTCAAAGCCCGGCTTCCGGTTTCGGAAGTCGTCGGCAAGCGCGTCAAGCTCGTGCGCTCGGGGCGCGAGTTCAAAGGCCTGTCGCCCTTCAACAAGGAGAAGACGCCGTCCTTCTTCGTCAACGACCAGAAGCAAGCCTGGTTCGATTTCTCTTCGGGCAAGAACGGCTCGATCTTCGATTTCGTCATGGAGTCGGAAGGCGTCAGCTTTCCGGAAGCGGTCGAGCGCCTCGCGCAAATGGCCGGCGTGCCGCTGCCGAAAGTCTCAGCACAAGACGAGCAGCGCGACGCGCGGCGCAAGACGCTGCACGATGTCATGGAATTGGCGGCGAAATTCTTCCAGGACACTCTTGCGTCAAGAGCCGGCGCCAAGGCGCGCGGCTATCTCGCCGACCGCGGGCTCGATCCCGCGATGCAATTGAAATTCCGCCTCGGCTACGCGCCGGCCGATCGCTTCGCGCTGAAAGAACATCTCGGCAGCCATGGCATCCCGGTCGAGGACATGGTCGAGGCGGGGCTGCTGATCGCCGGCGATGACATCCCGGTGCCTTACGACCGCTTCCGCGACCGCGTGATGTTCCCGATCGGCGATCTGCGCGGCCGCGTCATCGCCTTCGGCGGCCGCGCGCTGGAGAAGGACGCGCAGGCGAAATATCTGAATTCGCCGGAGACGCCGCTCTTCCATAAGGGATCGACGCTCTACAATATCGCGACCGCGCGCCAGGCGGCGCATGACGGCGCCATCGTGATCGCGGTCGAAGGCTATGTCGACGTCATCGCCATGGTCGGCGCCGGCTTTGCCGCGACCGTGGCGCCGCTCGGCACCGCGCTCACCGAGGACCAGCTCGCGCTGCTCTGGAAGATGGCGGACGAGCCGGTGCTCTGCTTCGACGGCGACAATGCCGGTGTGCGCGCGGCCTATCGCGCGGTCGAACTGGCGATGCCGCGGCTCAAGCCGGGCAAGAGCCTGAAATTCGCGCTGCTGCCGCAAGGCCAGGACCCGGACGATCTGGTGCGCTTGGCCGGCCGCGACGCCGTCGCCGACGTGATCGGCGCGGCGCGTCCACTCGCCGACATGCTGTGGGCGCGCGAGACCGAAAGCCACCAGTTCGACACGCCGGAGCGGCGCGCCGCCTTGGAGGCGCGCCTCAACGAGGTCACCGCCGGCATCGGCGACGACGCGGTGCGCAAATACTACCGGCAGGATTTCAGCGCGCGGCTTTCGCAATTCTTCGCGCCCGCGCAAGGCTCGCGCGGGAATTTCCAGCGCGGGCCGGGCGAGGCGTGGCGGCAGAATGCGCGCGAGCGCGGCAATTCCAATTGGCAGCCGCGCAACGGCGCACCGCAACGGCCGTTAACCGGCGGCAAGCACACGCCCTATGTGGTGGTCAGCCGTCAGCTCGCGTCGAGCCCGGTGCATCGCGGCCATCGCACCGCGGTGCCCAAGCGCGAGGCGCTGATCCTGCAGGCGGCGCTCAATTACCCCTGGCTGCTGCACGACCATCTGGAGGAACTCGCCTCGCTTGAATTCCACCATGCCGACGCCGAAAAACTCAAAAGCGCCCTGATCGACATCGCCGCCCATGCCGCGGCGGCGGATGCCGAGGCGGTGCGGGCGGAATTGACAGGCCGCGGCCTCGCCGAGGCGATGGAGCGCATCAATTCCTCGATTACCACCTCGTCCGTCTGGGGCGCCCGGCCGGATGCCGCGCCGGACGATGTTTTGGTGACCTGGCAACAACTTGTCGCCTTGCATCGGCAATGGCATTCACTAACTAAGGAGCTCAAAGACGCCGAACAGGCGCTCGGCCAGGACGCCAGTGAAGCCAACTATTTACGGCTGCGCGACGTTAAGGGCCGTCTGGCGCAGATGGACGGGACGGAGGCCCTGATTGAGGGGTTCGGTGCCTCTTCCGGTCGGGGCGTTCGTAGCTTATGAGCATGGCCCCCGGCTCCTATCGATAGAGGGATCGGGGTTTGCCGGACCGCAGGGAATAAAGGGTCAATTCCGTCGGTATTTGCGTAGTTAATCGGAGCTTAAGCGGGTTCCGACGACACTGACGACCTGATTCGGGGGCTTGCGC
Source organism: uncultured Alphaproteobacteria bacterium (assembly GCA_963733315.1). GTDB lineage: Bacteria > Pseudomonadota > Alphaproteobacteria > Rhizobiales > Xanthobacteraceae > Pseudolabrys. The sequence continues at coordinate 196,343 of CAVTCV010000025.1, forward strand.
CGTGCCGGCGCAGGGCCCCCTTGGCCGTTGCCTATATATAGGGGGTGTTTTTTCACCCCGGGGACCGGTCCGAGGAGAGGACGATTATGGCGACTAAGGCAAAGGCGCAGGTCAAGGAAGAGGCCCCGGAAAAGGACGCCGAAGGCGCCCCCGAATCCCCGCTGCCGCTGCTCGATCTCAACGACGCCGGCGTGAAGAAGATGATCAAGGCCGCCAAGAAGCGCGGCTTCGTCACCTTCGACGCGCTCAATGCCGTGCTGCCGTCCGAAGTCGACCTCGCCGGAGCAGATCGAGGACATCATGGCGATGCTCTCGGAGATGGGCATCAACGTGGTGGAGACTGAGGACGCCGAGAGCGAAGAGGGCGAGGAGAAGGCGGCCGACGAGGCGGACGACGACGAGGAAGATTCCGGCACCGAAGTGGTCGAAGCGAAGTCGAAGTCGCTCGCCACCACCGAGAAGAAAGAGCCGTCCGAGCGCACCGACGATCCCGTGCGCATGTACTTACGCGAAATGGGCTCGGTCGAGTTGCTCTCGCGCGAGGGCGAAATCGCCATCGCCAAGCGCATCGAAGCCGGCCGCGAGGCGATGATCGCAGGGCTTTGCGAAAGCCCGCTCACCTTCCAGGCCGTCATCATCTGGCGCGACGAATTGAACGACGGAAAAGTCTTCCTGCGCGACATCATCGACCTCGAAGCGACCTATGCCGGTCCCGACGCCAAGCAGATGCAGGTGCCGGTGATCATCGGCCCCGACGGCAAGCCGGTGGCACAGGCCGTGGTGCCGGGCGCGACGCCGGTCCCCGGCGCGCCGCATCTGCAGGTGGTGCAGACGCCGGCCCCGCCCGCCGCGCCGCCGGCCGCGACGCCGTTCAAGGCGCCGGGCGAGGGTAACGGCGAGGGCGAGGAGAAGGATCCCGCCGAAACCGCGGCCGAGGGCGATTACGACGAAGACGACATGGAGAATTCGCTGTCGCTCGCCGCGATCGAAGCCGAGCTCAAGCCGAAGGTGGTCGAGACCTTCGACAACATCGCCGACGATTTCAAGAAGCTGCGTCGCCTGCAGGAACAGGACATCGAGTTCCGCCTGAAAAGCACCTCGCTGTCGCCGGCGCAGGAGCGCAAATACAAGAAGCTGAAGGAAGAGATCATCGGCGAGGTGAAGTCGCTGCGCCTCAACCAGGCGCGCATCAATTCGCTGGTCGAGCAGCTCTACGACATCAACAAGCGGCTCGTCTCCAACGAGGGCCGCCTGATGCGGCTCAGCGAGAGCTACGGCGTCTCGCGTGACGAGTTCCTCAAGCAATACATGGGCAACGAGCTCGACCCGCGCTGGCTCAACCGCATCTCGAAATTGTCCGCCAAGGGCTGGAAGAGCCTGGTCGCCAAAGAGAAGGATCGCATCAAGGAGATCCGCTCGCTGGTGCACGAGCTCGCCGGGCAGACCGGTGTCTCGATCGACGAGTTCCGCAAGATCGTGCACATGGTGCAGAAGGGCGAGCGCGAGGCGCGCCAGGCCAAGAAGGAAATGGTCGAGGCGAACCTGCGCCTCGTCATCTCGATCGCCAAGAAATACACCAACCGCGGCCTGCAGTTCCTCGACCTGATCCAGGAAGGCAACATCGGATTGATGAAGGCGGTCGACAAGTTCGAATACCGCCGCGGCTACAAGTTCTCGACCTACGCGACGTGGTGGATCCGCCAGGCGATCACGCGCTCGATCGCCGACCAGGCGCGCACCATCCGCATCCCGGTGCACATGATAGAGACGATCAACAAGATCGTGCGCACCTCGCGCCAGATGCTCAACGAGATCGGCCGCGAGCCGACGCCGGAGGAATTGGCCGAGAAATTGGGAATGCCGCTGGAGAAGGTGCGCAAGGTCCTGAAAATCGCCAAGGAGCCGCTGTCGCTCGAAACGCCGATCGGCGACGAGGAAGATTCGCATCTCGGCGATTTCATCGAGGACAAGAACGCCATCCTGCCGATCGACGCGGCGATCCAGTCGAACCTGCGCGAGACGACGACGCGCGTGCTCGCCTCGCTCACGCCGCGCGAGGAGCGCGTGCTGCGCATGCGCTTCGGCATCGGCATGAATACCGACCACACGCTGGAGGAAGTCGGCCAGCAGTTCTCGGTCACGCGCGAGCGCATCCGCCAGATCGAGGCGAAGGCTTTGCGCAAGCTCAAGCATCCGAGCCGCAGCAGAAAACTGCGAAGTTTTCTGGACAACTAAAAAAGCGCAAATTGCGCTCGTTCCTCGACAACTGATCCAGCTTTTCCTCGAAATCGAAACGGCGGGCCTAGGCCCGCCGTTTTGTTTTGCGGTGCCGCGCGCCTGCTACTCCAGCCCTTCGATGATGCGGATGTCGCGCACCGCGCCGTCGCCGAGCGCCTTGAGCGCCGCCTGATAGGCCGGCGCGTTATGCGCCTCGACCGCCTTGGCGACGCTCGGCCATTCCGTCACCACCACGCGCTCCTTCTGTCCCGCCTCGAAGGTCTCGTTGGCGGTGCCGCGGCAGAGATAGCGCGCGCCGAACGGCGCCAGCGCCGGTCCGGCGAGCTTGGCGTAGGCGGCGACCTTGTCGGGGTCTTTGATCTGGCGATAGCAGGTGATCCAGTAGGCCTTGGGCATGGTGCGCTCCTTGCGGGTTTAGTTTCCGCCGCCGGTTTAGCGCAAGCATGCATCCTCTGTCATGCCCGGTCCCGACAGGTTAAAACGTCCGCCATGCTCACACGCAGCCTCGCAGCTTTGTTCCTCACCCTCCTCCTCGCTCTGCCCGCCCAGGCCGCACAATGCGGCGGCGATTTCCGCGTCTTCCTCGGCCAGATGGCGGCCGATGCGCGCGCCGCCGGCATCACGCAGCGCACGATCGAGACCGCCTTTGCCGGCGTCACCCCCGATCCCGCCGTGCTCGCCTTCGACCGCCGCCAGCACGGCACCTTCCGCATGGGCTTCGAGCGCTACGCCTCGACCCGCGTCATCCCCGCGCGCATCAACCGCGCCAAGCGGCTGATGCGTCAGCACGCCGCGCTGCTCGCCCGCATCGAACGGCAGTTCGGCGTGCCGGCGACGCTCATCATGGCGATCTGGACCATGGAGAGCGACAACGGCACCGGCGACATCGGCAAGCTGCCGGTGATCCGCACGCTGGCGACGCTGGCGCACGATTGCCGCCGCAGCGAGCTGTTCCAGGGCGAGCTGCTCGCCGCGCTCAAGATTCTGCAGCGCGGCGACCTGCCGCTCGGCGACCTGAAAGGCGCCTTTGCCGGCGAGATCGGGCAGACGCAGTTCCTGCCGTCGTCCTACATCAAATACGGCGTCGACTTCGACGGCGACGGCCGCGTCGATCTGCGCCATTCGGTGCCGGACGTGCTCGCCTCGACCGCCAATCTGCTGAAGGTGAACGGCTGGAAGGCCGGCCAGCCGTTCGGCGAGGGCACGGAGAATTTCCAGGTGATGCGCGAGTGGAACCGCGCCGAGATCTATCGCAAGTCGCTGGTGCTGATGAGCGAGAAGATCGGGGAGTCGGGACTCTCGCCGTCACCCTGAGGTGCGCGCCTTTATGCTGCATATCAAAAAACAATTGACGGCGTGGACTTCGAGTCCTCACTAAGATTAGTACATTCGAAGCTCGATTTCCTCGGTATTGGGGCGGACAATGACGTCGAGCAGGCCCGCTTCATGCTGGCGCGGCGCGTCGCCAGGTTCGTCGGCGATTATCGCGGCGCCTGGCGCGGCTACCCGGAGCGGGCCTGCCGGCGCGCCCGGCATTGCGAGGCGCCGCGCGGCGATTGCGCGAATCCACCGCCGCGGCGGCCGATGACCCCCGACCAGGACGCGCGCTTCCGCGCGCGGCTGCACCGCCTGGTGCGCGAGCGCTGCGAGCAGATCGATCGGGAGAAGGCGGAGAAGAGGTGAGGGCTTTTTCTGTCATTCCGGGACGCCGCGAAGCGGCGGACCCGGAATCCAGGGGCGTCGCATCTGTAGCTCTGGATTCCGGGTTCGCGCGCAAAGGGCGCGCGCCCCGGAATGACGCTAACGCGTCACTTCACTTCCGTCATCTTGTCGGGCCGCGCACCGGTGCGGCCGAGCTTGACGATCTTGAGCGGCGCGCGCCCGGATTTCTCGGCGATGTCGCGGTCCTGCTCGATCAAAAAGCCGAGCGCCGGCTTGTCCTTGTCGTGGCCGCCGAGGAGTTCCGCCGGCACGCGCCGGTTCGAGCGCTGCGAGCCGTCCTCATAGATGACGTCGAAGAACACGAAGTTGCCCTTCGGGTTCGTTCCCGGTTTCTTAGCCATGGGCTTGCTCCGATTCTGATTTTCGTCATTCCGGGAGCCGCTGAAGGCGCGGGCCCGGAATGCAGGGGCAGCAGAGAATCCGGCTCTCAATTTCGGGTTCGCCGTTGCGCGGCGCCCCGGAATGACAAATGGGGTTTCCCGCGTCCAACTACAAAAAGAAAAAACCCCGCGCAAGCGCGGGGTTTCTCCAGTCGTTCGGTGTTAGAGCGCCTGCAGATTGGCGGCGGCCGACTTGCCGTTCTTACGATCGGCTTCGATGTCGAACGAGAGCTTCTGGCCCTCGTTGAGATTGCTCATGCCGGCGCGCTCGACTGCCGAGATGTGAACGAACACATCCGGCCCGCCGCCGTCCTGCACGATGAAGCCGAAGCCTTTTTGAGAGTTGAAAAACTTAACGGTACCTGTGGCCATAGTGGCCTCCTTTTGAAACGCGCAAAGGCGTCAATGCCCCATGCAAACCATTCGCATGGGCCTCATATCCGGATTCGGCGTGTTCTTGGGGAAGGCCCTCTAGCGGGCGTAACTGCAAGGCAGGCGAAATCGGAACAGCGGACATATAAAGGCGCGGCGGCCGCATTGCAATTGCGGCGGCGTCCGTGCCGCCGCGCCGGCCTCCGCCGAGCGCGGGTTAAATTTGTCCTAACGACCTATGCGCAAAAAAGAGGCCACTTCGGCCCTATTAGGCGGCAATTGCGCAATTCAGCCGCGATTCGTGTGACAATTTTGAATCAGTGCGTCCGTTTGCGACAATTGTGCGATGCAGCTCATGTCATTAGTGCATGGATAACATGCTTTGCCAGGACTACTGAAATAAGCCGATCGGAGTATATTGCACTGCAACAACAACAAGAAACGTGGAAATGCCAGGGATCGTCGGGCTTTTTGAAGGAGATGACCCATGGCTTACGCACCCCTCGCGCTTGCGCTGCACGACCTCGCAATCGCCGAATCCCCCGCCCGCAAAGGCTTTTTCGCGCGCTTCATGGCCGCGCTTGCGGTCTCGCGCCAGCGCGACGCCGAGCGCGAGATTTCGCGCTTCCTCGCCGGCACCGGCGGCAAGTTCACCGACGAAACCGAGCGCGAGATCGAGCGCCGCTTTCTGTCGGGGCCGTCGCACTGGTGAACCGGCTCACCATTCAACGACCTAGATTAGGAGATTAAGAGAAATGACGACCTTCCCGCTCCGCGCTTCGGATTTGCCGAACGTGCCTTATGTTTGGCCGACCCTTGCGCGCGTCGCCGCCGTGCTGACTTCGGCGATCGACGTCTTCGCCGAGGCGGAGCAGCAGGCGAACGCCGCGCACAAGCGGCTGTCGCTACGCTGAACGGCGAGCGGCGTCACGCCGCTCCCGCCACCGCCTCGCGCAACATGGTGCGCGCCTCTTCATTGCCATCGAGCATGCGATAGGCGCGCCGCACCACCTTCCAGCCGGTCTCGGTCCGTTTGAGATCCCAGCGGTTCGCGCCCAGACGATGGATGCGATAGCCGCTCGATAGGCCGTGCCCGGACAGCTCCACCGGCTTGGCTTCTTTGTTCGGCGTCAGCACCTGCAGATAGGAAATCGCCACCGCGGTGTCGCCGTTAAGCTCCACGCGCGGCAGCCCGGCGAAGTGGCATAGGCCGGCGGCGATCGCGCCCTGGTGCTCCGGCGTTTTCACCACCGAGGCAATGGCTTCGTTGCCGGTCGCGGCCTTGCCGCCGCCGAGATCGATCACGGCGTCCGCCGCGAAGGCGCCGCGGTAATAGCCATCGTTACCGGTGTCGGCGGCCAGCGGATGGCTGGCGATCAGGTGATAAATGGCAAGCTTATCCTCGACCGCGCGCAGACGGTTCTCCAGCGTATCGCTCATGAATGATGTTCTCCCGCCCATATTGGCGGCGAGACATTACACGAGGGCTGGCGCGCGGGGATATCTAGAAGTGCTTCGATTCAGGCGCGCGATAACCGCGGGTGTAGTAATCGGCCCAGGCGAGCGACAGCGCAAACACCGAAAAAACGGCAATGATCCCGGCAATGACGATGGCGGTTTCAGTCGGCATGGCAAAATCCCCCTTTGCGTTCCCCGCTAAAACGCTAGGGCGGCCCGCGCCGGTCGCTTTGATCTGAATCAATGCTGCCGCGCCCGACCCGCGCGGCACATCGATTTAAAGATTCCTGCAACGGCGTGACTCAAATCGTGATGGAACCCGCCAGAGTTCAATCGGTTGCGTCACAAAGTTGACAGAGTTCCCAACGACAAGCCGGCCATTCCCAAAAATGGAGCTGACATGATTCGCAAAATCATCTTTGCCGCTATTTTTATCGCGCTCGCTGCGTCGGCTGCGCCCGCAAAGAATCTGCGCCCGACTCGCCTTGATGCCAACGGCAACCTCGACAGTCTCATCGCCAAATATGCCGCGGCGAACGATCTGCCGGAGGCACTGCTGCGCCGGGTGATCAAACGCGAGAGCGGCGGCAATGCGCGCGTGATCTATAAGGGCAACTACGGGCTGATGCAGATCAAACTCGCCACCGCCCGCTCCATGGGTTACGGCGGCGACGCCGCCGGTCTGCTCGATGCCGACACCAACATGACCTATGCGGCGAAATATCTTGCCGGCGCCTATCACGCGGCCGGCGGCAACGCCGATCGCGCAGTGCATTATTACGCCGCCGGTTATTATTACGCCGCCAAGCGCATGGGCGGCAGCGTGCGCAACGAGAACACCGCGCTTGCTTCCTTTGCATCGGCGGGCAGCACCCAGCCGAACAAAGTTGCGCTCTCTCCGGCATCCGATCGTTTTGGAGCCGGCGGTCAATGACCGCTGGCGTTATTGCGCAACCGCGTTGGCGCTGACGATCGGCGGCTTCGGTTTCTGATCGCCGAACATCGTCTTGAACAGATCGAACTGGGCCGGAGGCTTCGGCCTGACCAGCTTGGCGCGGCGCGTGTGTGTCAGGCTCTTGATCCGGCTCTGATTGCCCGATTTGACCCGCTGCGGCGTAATCACGGGCGGCGGCTCGTCCGGCGCGGCCACCGGCAATTCGATCGACGAGGCCTCTCCGATATCGATCGGAATTGTGGCGGGCGGCGGCTGGATGATCGACCCGGTTTCGTCGTCGGGTTCCGGATCGGTGTCGATGCGCTCGGCCGGCAGCCTGGCGATTTGCAGGGCTGCCGGCGCCTTGCTGCGGACCGGCTTATCCGGCAGCCCGCGCAATCGGCTCAATTCATCGGCGCGCCGGATCGCGGCCCGCATGAGAAATTGCCGCCATTCCGGATGCTCATCGAGCGCGATCAATGGGCCGCGCATGGGCGACAGGCGAGGCGTCAATTGCGCGTGCATCCGTTCCGGCGCATCGAGCGCCAGGATCAGAAGCAGAATGGCGAGGAATACGCCGCCTACTGGAAGGACCCGAAAAATCGGCAGCATTGGCGATGCTTAACTGAGTCGGGGGCAACGCCAAAGCAATCTGCGTGCCCTGATGCCGGCCGGCCACACGCATGACGAGTCTATGACGCTTGTAACGGTGGGTCGTGACAGGGACCATCCGGGTTGCTAGGAAATGACCAACGAAATTCGCGGGGGAAGCGTCATGTTCAAAAAGCCTAACGTTCCGGTCATTGCTATTGAAGAGCATTACTGGGACCCGGAACTGGCCAAGCATTTCACCGGCTCGGAAGCGGGCCGCGGCAACGAGACTGACGAGAAGCTCTACGACCTGGGCAGCCTGCGCCTCAAGGAAATGGACGAGGCCGGCATCGACATCCAGGTGCTGTCGCACGGCGCGCCGTCGGCGCAGAAGCTGCCGATCGATATCGCCGCCGATCTGACGCGGGCCGTCAACGACCGCCTGGCCAAGGTCTGCGCGGCCAATCCGAAGCGCTTTGCCGCCTTCGCGGCGCTGCCCACGATCGACCCAATAGCCGCCGCCGATGAGCTCGAGCGCACGGTGACCAAGCTCGGCTTCAAGGGCGCCATGCTGCATGGCATGACCAACGGCGAATTCCTCGACCACAAGAAATACTGGCCGATCTACGAGCGCGCAGAAAAACTCGACGTGCCGATCTACTTCCATCCCTCGCTGCCGCATCCGAAGGTGACGGAGATCTACTATCAGGACTACGCCAAGGACTTCCCGCTCGTCGTGCGTCCCGGCTGGGGCTACACGGTGGAGACGGCGACGCAGGCGATCCGCTTGGTGCTGTCCGGCGCATTCGACGCCTATCCGAACCTGAAGATCATCCTCGGCCATTTCGGCGAGACGCTGCCGTTCTTGGTCTGGCGCATCGATGCCTCGCTCAAGCGGCCAGGGCAGAAGCCGATGAGCTTCCGCGACATCTTCTGCAAGAACTTCTACGTCACCACCTCGGGCTTTTTCTCCAACCCGGCGCTGCTGTGTTGCGTCATGGAGATGGGTATCGACCACATTTTGTTCGCCATCGACTGGCCGTTCGTGCCGAACCCGCCGGGCACAGAATGGATGAAGGATGTGCCGCTTTGCGATGAAGATAAGGCGAAGATATTGAGCGGCAACGCCAAGCGGCTGCTGAAGATATAGCTAGCCGACGGGGTGGATGCGGTAATACTCCGCGTCTGCCGCCGATTGCTTCCACTCCGCATTGCCGCGCCAGGCGCAATGATGCGCGCGCATATCGGCGCCGTAGCGGACGCGGAACAGCATGGTGCGGTCCGCGCCGTTCTCGTATTCGTGCACTTCGCCGGGCGGATGCACCACAAAAGCGCCGGGCTCGACGGTGATGGTTTCCGTCGGCGTGCGCATGATGCCGCCGCCGGACACGCAGAAATAGATCTCGGTGGCATCCGGGTGGCAGTGATAGGGGCTGCACTGGCCGGGCTCCCAGCAGGCGACGGTCACGTCGCCATCGGCGATCTTGCCGAGGATTTTCTCCACGTGATGCTTGGGATTCCACTGTTGCTCGCGTTCAAGGCTGAAAACATGCATGCCGCTTGATCTCCGGCGAAAGAGGGACGGGCGAGCCTAGAGCACTTTCCACTTAGTGTGGAGCGTATCCGGCATTGCGGAAGTAGTTGGTACATTCCGAAGGCGAGAAGGCGTTAAGAAGAGCGGCAATTCGGTTCCAGAGGCTTTCGACGGAACGCTCGGCGGCTTTTCTGAGCAAGGCCTTGAGCTTGGCGAAGAGCTGCTCGATCGGATTGAAGTCGGGCGAATAGGGCGGCAGGTAGAGCAGTCTTGCACCGGCGGCTTCGATCGCTTCGCGCACGCCCGCCACCTTGTGAGCGCTGAGATTGTCGAGCACGACGATGTCGCCTGGCTTGAGACTGGGGCTGAGGATTTGCTCGACATAGGCCAGGAAGGCGTTGCCGTTCATCGGACCGTCGATGACGCAGGGCGCGGTGAGCGCGCTCGAGCGCAAGCCCGCGACGAAGGTCGTGGTCGTCCAGTGGCCGTGCGGAACCTTGCCGACCAGCCGTTCACCGCGCGGCGCCCGGCCACGGAGGCGAGCCATGTTGGTACTGGTGCCGGTCTCGTCGATGAAGACCAGCCGCTCAGGGGCGAGTTCGGCCTGAGCCTGCGCCCAGGCGGCGCGCGCCGCCGCGACGTCAGGCCGGTCTTGCTCGGCCGCGCGCACGCTTTTTTTTGAAGCTGATGCCGTGACGGTCGAAGAACCGCCAGACCGAGCCGAGCCCCGCCTTGTGCTCCCGCTCATCGAGCAGCCGGCGCTGGATTTCCTCCAGCGTCAGATCGGGCTCCCGCCGCACCAGCTCAAGCAGCCATTGCTCGTGGTGTTTGAGCGGCGACCGGCTCTGCCCCTTGTTCGATCTGGCCTCGACGCTGCCGGTCTCCCGCCACCGCTTCGCCCAGCGGATCGCCGTCGAATCTCCGATCACGAACTGGCGCGCGGCAGCCCGCGCCGCCACCCCGCTCTCGACCACCTGGATCACCCGAACCCGCAAATCGTTCGAATAGCCCATCGCAGGCCTCCCTGATCAGAAGGCCACAGAATCTTATTCGCGGCTCGAAGGGAATCCCCTCGATTCACAGAAAGTGGAAACTGCTCTAGCCCAATTAGCAGCCGAGCAGGAGAGGGTGACATTGCGCACCGGCCACGCGCATTGATAGAAGATGCACGGGGGGCCCGTAGCTCAACTGGTTAGAGCCGACCGCTCATAACGGTCTGGTTGGAGGTTCGAGTCCTCCCGGGCCCACCACGCACTCGATGCATATGCGGACACTCTAAGAACGATTCGTTTGCGCTCTAAGAACGATTCTCCGCTCGCTAAGAGCGATTCGAAGTCGCCAACTCCCTCGCTGCGCTCCCGATTTGCGGCTTGGCAAGAGGTTATCCACAGCTAATTTGAGCCAAGCCGGCATCGTCCGTCGTGGTCGATTCTTGCTTTGGCAAGAGGTTATCCACAAGATTTGGTAGCCAAAAATGAACGGCTCGACCGCGATCGTTGGGTAGAGACCATCGCTGTCGCAGGTCGGCTCGACCTAGCGACCTCCCGACCGGGCCGCCCGCGCCGCCGTCGCGCACGTCGTAATCGTCAGGGCCCCAGTCCCCGGACGACCAGCTGTTTCTGGCGCTGACCAAGATGAGCTGGGGGTGATCTGTCATCGGAAAACTGTTTCAGCGTGCATCATCGCCGAGAACGGGATCAAGTCGCCAACCCTCGTCAGTGGTATGATCCGCAACATTGCCGACTGCATATTTGCAAAGCCTGATGATGATCTGTCGCGGCATTCATCGGCACCGGGGATCCGCGCTATGGAAATCGGACTGACCTTATCCGGCGGCGGCATCCGGGCCGCGGTTTTCCATCTGGGGGTGTTGCACCGTCTCGCCGACGAGAACCTGCTCGAATCTGTTACCCAACTGTCGACGGTTTCCGGCGGGAGTCTGGTGACGGCTGCCGTTATGGCGAAAGCGGGGATGAGATGGCCGGATTCGTCGGACTATCGGAGTCACCTGTATCCGGAATTGCGGGCTCTGTTGACGACGACCGACCTGCTCAGCTTCAAGGCGATCGGATGGTCCGGACTTCTGCGGTTCAATCGCCGTCTGCTCGGCCACCGGGCACAGGTGCTGGCTGAGCTCCTAGCTGAACGCTGGGGTGTCGACGGCGCCATCCGGGATCTTCCGGACCGGCCGGTCTGGTGGATCAACGCCACCTGCTTCGAAACCGGCAAGAATTGGCGGTTCGGCAAACGCGAGATGGGTGATTGGCAATTCGGCCGTCACTACAATCCGCCGTACCGCCTCGCGGAAGCCGCGGCCGCATCGGCGGCCGTTCCGTACGCCATCGGCGCCTTGCATCTGGAGCTTCCGGCCGACGGCTGGTACCGCACCGACCCCGCCACCCGCCGCCCGCTCGAAAAGCGTTCGCCACCGAAGCTGTCGGTGCACTTGTGGGACGGCGGCGCCTACGAAAATCTCGGACTCGAAAGCCTGTACAAGCCGCAGCAGGGTCTTCTCGGCTGCGACTTCCTCATCTGCAGCGACGCGTCCGGCCCGTTGCCTGACACGATCGAGTCGTCGCCTTGGGGCCTGCTGAAAGGCCATCTAGTCTCGCCGCGCCTATTCGACATCTGCAGCGACCAGATCAGGTCGCTGCGGGCGCGAATGTTCATGTCGTCGGTAACCGGCGCGGGCGTCAGCGGAGCGCTGTTGCGGATGGGTAATTCGGTGCGCGACATCGATCTCAAGGCCGGTCGGCCGAGGCCGCCGGAGACTTACGACCTATTTCAGGCCGACCGTGACGTGGCGCTCGCGTTCAGGTACCCGACCGATCTTAGGGCCATTTCGGAAAGCCACTTCGACGGGATTGCCCGCCACGGCTATGAGATCGCGGATGCCGTTCTGACCGTGTATTCGCCGGATCGCTTCCCGAGCTCGTTCGCATGGAAACCCGCCTGACGCTTGTTAGCGGCACTGGTTGGCGTCATCACAGGTTCCGATACGAAGGGCGCGTTGAGTAAAGCTGCCGGATGGTATCCGCGTTGTAAGACAGCAGTTTCGCCTTCTTCGACGTGAAGTCGTACTGCGACGAGACCTCCGTCGAATCGGCACGAAGATTGATCGCCCGGAATTGCCCCGTGTGGTCGCCGGTCGATTTGACAATGATGTCCCCGGTCTTGGTGGTCATCAGGCGTATGTCCTGCTCGAAAAGCAGATCGCGGATATCCTGCGTCGGGTGATCGTACTGATTGGCGTAGTCGGCCGAGCAGATCGCCAACTGCGGTTCGATGTGCTCAAGGAAGCGCTTGTTCGTGAAGCCATTATCCGCGCCGTGGTGCGCGAGGATCATCACGTCGACCTCGCGGCCGAGGTATTTGTCCCTACGGAGCCGAGACGAGATGTCATGGCTCTCGACGTCGCCAAGGCTGAGGATATTGAAGCTGCCGACGCGGAAGAGCTCCACCGTCGAGTTGTTGTTGGCGCAGTTCAGGTCGATCCAACGCGGGTTGTAGAATACGTTGCGGAATGCGAGGCGCTCCCCGACCTCCAGGCTGTCGATGAATTCCGGTGTGATGTAGCGGAGTTCGGCGGGGCGGTTTGAGTTTCGGGTCCGCGCTTCGTACTCCCGGATCATCCGGCGGCAATCCTCGCCGCGATCGGATGACGGTTCGTAACCGGGGCATTCGATTTTCGCCGGCCGCAGGGTTTGGAGCAGCATCGGGAGTTCGGACAGCGAGCAGTGATCCGCGTCCCAGCTGGTGATGTGCAGGCAGTGGGCGGTTTCCACGCCGCAATTGGCCATCTCGCGCGCGACCTGCGGCGCGTTGGTTTCGTTCAATCTTGCCTCGATCAGCGTGAAATGACCGTTGGCAAAATACGAAAATGACGAACCGGCACAGCCCAGCTGGTATGCGCGGAAACGCGTGACGACGCTTTTCATTGAACCCTCCACCCCGGAAATCGATAAAGAAACGGCCTTGATTTGGTGTTGCCGGTCCGGCGGCGCAAGCCCGAGGAGATCGGCGCGGAATTAGGCGGCTCGGACCTTCGCCTTCGCCTCATAGACCGCCGCATAGTCCTTGTGATGCTCCAGCAGGACGGGCCGGTACGGCTTTCCCTCGTCAATAGATAAGCACCGACAGCTCGTCGAATCGCTTCTTCACCGACCAGTGGATGGTGGCGTTCCGCCAGCGCCGCGACGGCGGAAGGTAATTCCTGAGGTATACCGGTGGAGCTCAAGGGTCGGCTCCTTCGATCGTCAGGCTCTCTCCTAAATTTACTGACACCCTGTCGTCTCCGACGGTGACCATCAATGCAGGGAAATCGTCGACCGCGAGGGTATCGGTCAAGTCGACGATCTGATTCAAGTCAATGTCGCTTGCCCGCGTGCTATATCGAGGCGGGTGTGAATGCCATTCGCCGACATATCGGATCTGGTCGAGGGTCTTCGAGATGGCAGCTTCGACTTTCACCCTTAGGCCGCGCGGCGACCGCGTGAACCCCACAACTGTGCCTTTGCTGCCGGGCGGTTGCGGCCACGCTTCGACGAGATCAATTCGCAGTTTGATAAGATCGATCGTGCCAAATAGTACGCCGCCAGTCTCAACCGGGAGCTTCTCGGCCCGCATGGCACGTATTTTGGCCAGCAGCGTTCCCGAAATGGCAATCTTCCAATCGAGTGCGTTGACCGTGGTGATCTCGCCAACTGCAATCGGATGAGCATTGACGCCTCCATCCGGCAGAATCGTCCATATTTTTGCGAGGCGTTCGGACGAGTCCAAAGCCTTCGACAGGGCATCGGTGACGATGCCGCTGAGCGTCTGAGCTCGCGACGCGGGAATTCTATTGGTCACGGCCCGACAGGCGCCGGCATATGGGATTGATCCGCTGGACTCCAGCAGATGGTTGGAAAGCGAGTCCGTCCTGAGAATTTCCCCATAGTATCCTGCTTCCAGCGACCGCAAGTCGGCGTTGCGGCCGGCATCTTCGAGCAACAGCACCACCGCCGTGCCGGCCGGATTGAAGAAGATACTCGCACGCCGGGCATCCCCATCATGATCGCTGAGAAACCTCGCAACCGGCACAGAGGCAGCCGCGTCGATGATCAGATCGGCTTCTTTCAATGCGCCTGAAACTGCTTCCTCGAGAGATCCAGCATTGATCACGTCGGCAACGATCGGATTGACGGAAACATCACTTCGCAGCGCCTTCAATCGTTTCGCAAGGCCAATAGCCTTCGGCCATCCGACGTCGAACTGAGTTAACGTGTGGCGCGCCGAATTGTGCGGAAGCAGAAAGTCTCCGTCGATCACCGTCCAATGCTCGCCTATACCTTCCCTCACCAATGGCTCGGCGGTCAGCGATCCGATTGCACCAGCTCCGACAAGAACGATTTTTCGCGGTCGGTCGTTTTCTCTTCCTGCCAGTTGCGCTGCTCGACGCCGGTCGAATTCCACGTGCGCCCGCGCGACCATCACCGGCATCCTCGCGATGGTATCGCGGTCACGCGGTGCTGGCGTTATCAAGAATGAATACTTCGGGCCATTCGAAATCGGGGACATCGACAGGATGCCCAACGCGACACCGATGTCGCCGACCGTTGCAGGGGTGACCGACCGGCCCGTCATCTACATCCCCGGCAATCATGAGGCCTACGGGCAGGACGTCGACCGCACCGTCGAGAATGGTCTGCAGCAACGTGAACAGGTCTGCACCCGTGCCCAGTGCCATGAATATCCACAATCTGGCCCTGAGGTTCATGAACCTCAGGGGGAGGATCACGCTCGGGCCGCGCCGTGGTCCGATCCGAACCATCCTTAACATGAACGCCGGGATTCCTTCCGGTCGATACGTGTCGCGCAAGAGTCGACGCGCCATGGACTGGGAAGCCTTCCACGAACGCCATCTGTTCTGGATCTCGGAAGCCGACGCCAAGGTCGTTTGGTATCTTTCCCAGCCGCACAAGCTAGAAATGTTTCTGAGCGGGCGTTCGCGCCCGCTGGTGTATTTCCCGGATCTGATGCGTAAGCTCAACGACGGCACGACCGAGATCATCGAGACCAAGCGAACGAAGGATGAGGTCTCGAAAGATCCGGAATATGAACACAAGCTCGATTTCGCCAAGCAGCTCTACGAAGGCGACAAGGGCTGGACCTACCGGATCCTGACGGCCGTCGACGACATCGAAGTCGACCCGCAGTTTTCGAACGCGAAGATGATCAAGCGCGACGCGCTGACCCGGTACCGGACGCGGGACATCTTGCGTCTGGTCGAGGCGCTCGATGCCGCCGGCGGCGAACTGCCGTACTGCGAGGCCATCGAGGCGTTGCGGAGCCGATACACGGACTGGCGGAAGGCGCAAGCCAAGCTCCACGCCATGATCGTGCGCCGGGTCGCGTATGTCGATATCTACCGGGAGATCACTCCGGAAAGCCCGGTCCTGAAAATGCGCGATCCAGGTGTCGTGCTGCCGACCGGCCTTGCATCTTAGGCAAAGCGGGGGGGAACGCCGTGCCAACAAAGTTGAAGATACAGGAAGGCGAACTGTTCGCCTTTCCAACCGGGATGTACCGCTTCCGCGAAGTCGAGGAAGCGGACGGCACCTATATGTTCATGCGGGTCGGCTCGAACGGCCGTCTGTACAAGACCGAGCGCGAACTTGAGGACATGCTCGACGCAAACGAAGCGATCCGCAATCCGGATATCCGCAAGGATCCGGACGGAAAATCCCGGCCGGTGCCGCAGGACGGACTTGCGCCGGACGAGGAGGAATCGGAAGCCGGAATGCGGGCGCGCACGTTCCAGTTCTACGTCAAGAAGTGGGACGCCGATCAGGCGATCGGCAGGGGTAATCCGGGGTTGGCGGCATTCATCGGGCTCTGGCGGCCTGTCGCACGGCAAAAGGAGCTGACGTGGGACGTGCAGCCCGCACGACTGCGCCACGCCATCAACAATTGCGGGGAGTCCGGGCGGCGTCCGATCCGCGCATTCCTGTCGTTGCGCGGCAAGGTCAAACGGAAACGGTTCCATTCGTTCGTCGAGAACGCCCTCGACCTCGCCGTCCAGTTCTATTTCTCCGAGCGCATGCTCGACTACAACGACGCCTACGCCTATTTTCGGTCGCTCGTCGTCAAGGAGAATGAGCGGCGGAAGGCGGCCCATGAGGAGGAGCTAAAGGCGCCGGCAAGGTTCGAGACGCTGCGCCGGCGCATCACGAAGGCGATAAATCACGTCACGTGGACGAGCAAATATTCGAAGCGCGAAGCCGACCAGAAGTTCAACGGCGTGGCCGAAAGCCTGAAGGTGGACAAGCCGCTCGAACTCGTCATCATCGACCACACGCGTCTCGATGCGTGGACCGTGCTCGATCATATCGACTTCGTGCCGTTCAAGCGCCCCACGTTGACGGTCGCCATCGACGTCGCGACGCGGATGATCCTCGGCTATCTCGTCAGCGGCGAGGCGCCTAGCCTCTACTCGGTGCTGACGACGCTGAAGCGCGTCAACAGGAACAAGAACTACGTCGCGCAAAGATATCCGGGGATAGACGGAACGTGGGACGGCTGGGGTCACCCGGAGACGGTGCTGGTCGACCGGGGCTTCGAATTCGTCAGTCCTTCGTTCCAAGACTCGTTGGCGGATCTCGGCACCGAGGTGATCTGGGCGCCGATCCATACACCCGAATACAAGGCGATCGGAGAGCGTTTCTTCCGCACGCTCAACACCAAGCTCATCCACAAGGTCGAGGGAGCGGTGCCGTACGATGTGAAGGTCATGCGGCTGGCAAAGCTCGATCCGAAGAAAGATGCGATCATCCGGATGCAGGACTTGGACCGTCTGATCCACCAGACGATCATTGAAGGTTACCAGAACGATCGTCACGAAGGTATCGGGGCAATTCCGGCCCGCATCTGGCAGGAGAAGATCGGCCGGGACCGGCGCCGCTTCATGGACAACGTGAAGGCTCTCGATTCCATCCTAGGGCGCGTGGAGGAACGTACGCTCACCAAGGCAGGCATCCGCTTCAAGCACATGGTCTTCCATGACAGGACGAAGACGACGACCCTGCTCAACAAGCTGGTGGCCTTCGAGAAGAAGCGGTCGCAACCTGGCAAGCCGTATCAATCCGGACGCGTGCGCGTGAAGGTGAAATGGAATCCGGCGGACGCGTCCAAGATCGAGGTCTGGCCGATCCGCTCCAGCGAACGATTTGCGACGACGTTGCCCAACCGCGACAAGAAATATTCGGAAGGAATTTCGTTCCGGCACGCCGAGAACGTCCGCCAGCAGGCGCTCGAAATGGACATGAAGTTCCGGACCGACGACCAGAAATGGAATGCGCGCAACCGCCTGCGCGAGCTGTGGCAGAAGATCGCGGGAATGCTGCCGGGCGTCGCGCTGGAGGAAGCGCAGCTGGCCGCCGCACAGCAGCAGCCGACGCTCGAAAACGGCGAAATCATCGAAGTTGATCCGGACGAAGTCAAACTGCAGGCCGACGACGAGGGCGTCGTCATCGATCCGCCGACCGTGGAGAGGGCCGACGGCGGAGTGCCGCCCGAGGGAAGGCACTACGGCGGCGAGGCCACAACGAGGAAAGCGCAGAAAAGAAAGAAGGCAAAGAAAGCCGTGAAAGAGCTCGTGGCGGGCGAGAAGGCGGAAAACCGGCGCAGGAACGAGGCCTCGGGCGCCGACCCTAGGAATGGCGGTCCGTCGAAAGGCGGCGCGTCGGCGGCGAAGAGCCTGCTCGACAAGTTGAACTGGAAATCCGGGAAGGGACGGTCATGACGGATAAAACTCTTTCAATGGATGAGTTGGACGACCGTCTTGAGGCGTTCGATTTGATTTTGGTCCCACATCCGAGAATGGATCTCGTAAAGACGCGCATCGAGTCGCTGATGCGCCAGACGAAGCGCGTCATCGCGCGAAACGATGTGCGATCGAAGAAGGCGGGCGGCCGTTCCATCAAGCTCGAAGAGATGTGGGCTCTGCCGATCATCGGACCCACGGGAGCGACCAAGTCCAAGTCACTCAGCATGTTCGTCGACGAAATCGTGCAGAACCCAAATCTGGCCGTCGGCAAGTCCCCAATAATCACCATCACCGTAAAAGCCTCCAGCAAAACGTCAAAGGCATTGCAAGTGCAGATTCTGGAGGCTTTCGGGGACAAGAAAGGGGCGGGGATCGTTCAACGTTCGAAGGATCACAACGAGGGGGCCGTCAACAGAGCCATTCTGGAACTTGCCCGGACGCAGGGCACGCTGGTCGTCGCGCTCGACGAAGCGCACAACATGCTGTTGCGTGACACCGCCGCGAACGCCAATACGATGGCTGTCGCGCTCAAAAGCTTGGTCAACGACGCGCTTTTTTCGTTGATCCTGCTGGGAACGGATGAGGCCCTCCGGTTTTTTGCGGCAAATGCCGAATTCACGTTACGCAAAAAAGAAACGGTCGATCTTGGAAAATTCGAAGTCGAATCGTCGGAAGATCGCGATTACTTTTTCGGCTTTGCCGGATATCTGGAAGAGGAGATGCTCAAACAGGGCGTGATCGACAGCCGGCTCGGGTTGATCGACGGCGTCAGGGAAAGGGCCGTCGTGTACGACATGGCCGAGGGCGTGGTGGGCATCGTGCCGCGCGTGATGCGCCTAGCGCTAGAACGGGCCTTCGAGGATGGGCGCGGCCACGTCACATGGGACGACGTCGCCAACGGCTTCCGTGGCTGGAAGCGCCTGCAGGCGAAGCTGCTGGGGACGTCCGTGGATTTCTTCGATCCATTCGATCCGCAGAATGCGGAAGGCGGCGCCAGATGGACAACCGTCATACAGGTGAACAAGGATTTTCCGCCGGATCAGCGGGTGAAGCGTCGGTCGGCCAAGGTTGAAGAGGAAGTTGAAGAGGAAGAGACCGTATGAGCGGACACCGGCTCAAAGCCGTCCGTTTCGACACCGTCGAGCCCTTCGTCTACGATCTGCCGAGCCCGATCGCAGGAGAGAGCCTGCTCGGCTTCGTCACGCGGTCGCTCGCCATCACCGCGATCACGCAGACCAATCAGGGGCTCACACTCGCCGGGATCGCGAAAACCAATCCGTGCGCCATCGCCAGTTCGCTCAAGGGTCGCGAAATCGACGGGCTGGCCACCCTGATGAAGACGAGCGTCTCCGAAATCCGCAAGATGATGCATCCGGTCGGCACCTTCGACCACTCGAAGACCGAGACCATCGATTTCTTCGGTGTTCGGATACGCGCGGACTATCGCGAAAAAAGGGTCCGGCGGGTTTCACCGCGGGCGCTCGCAATGTCCGCCCATCACCGCGCGATCTGGGATCTGCGCGTGTTCTCGTTCGATCCGGAAACCCGAGAGCAGTTGCTGGGTCACTGTCCGGTCTGCAACAAGCCGCTCGGATGGACGCGCTCGCGCGGCATCGAAATGTGCGACCACTGCGTCGACGAACGCGGGCTGCCCAACGTCTATCTGACCGATTTCCCGCAACCGGTCATCGAAGTCGAGGACGAGGAAGCGCTTAATTTCGTGACCGGACTCGTCAACCCCGATCCAGAGCGGAAGGCCGCCGCCCGCCGGCTGGTGAGGGGGCCGTGGGAGGAACTGTCCGACGAGATACTGTTCGAAACCGTGATCGCCTTCGGTTGTGCGCTGACCATGGCTCCGGATCGTAGACGGACCACGCTGGAGCGGCCGAAGGACGTCCCCGAGTATGCCCGCTTCACGCCGGATGTCCTCGCCACCGCCGGCCGGGCCGTCATCGGCGGCGAGGCGGGGTTCACGGCTGTCGCCGACCGCATCCGCGCGGATGCGGTAACGCGGCCCGGGTTTTATGGCGTGAAGAAGGAACTGGGGCCCCTTTTCTGCATGACCGTGGACCAGCACCTGCCAAAGAGTGTCAAGAAACTGCTGAAGACGGCCATCGCAGCCGACATGGCACGCACGAAAGGCACGGTGGCCCTGCGGCGCGCCGATTACGCGGGCGACGAACGCAACCTATCAATCGATGCACTCGCGGAGGAATCCGGGCTGCCGCGCAAAAGCCTCGCGCGGCTGGCCGACAGCGGACTGATCCCGGCCGTGTGGGCGCAGGATGCCGTCTTGTCGCCGGTGCTGATGCCGATCGCGCAGGTCATGCCGCTCGTCGAGACCTATCGCGACGCCGTCCATGAAAAGTTCGCGGCAGGATCGCTTGCCGTGCCGATCCCGGTGCTTGCCGATCTCGATCGGCGCAAGCTCATCGAGAGGATCGAGGGCCCGGTCCTCGGACTGTTCGAGACGAAGGATGCCTACTACCGGCGCTCCTCGGTCGAAAGAACGATGGCCGCCATCCTCCAGCGCGCCGCGGCCGGCGGAAAGATGCCGCCGTCGGGGTTGCGCATTTCGAAGGCCGTCAAGCGGCTGGGCATGACCCCTGTGCCTTGGGGCGCCGTGATCGCCGCCATCGTGTCGGGCGAGGCGCCGATCTGCCGCCGCCCCGGCGAAAACAGGAATTGGCTTACGGGGGTCGCCGTCAGCGACGTGCGGAAGTTCGTCCACGCCGTCCGCGCCGAACTCGGCGCGCAGGAACTCTCCATCGCGGACGAATGGATCGGCAATCAGGTGGCCGCCGAATTACTGGGCGTGACACAGGTCGCATACTGGAAGATCGTCAACGACCACCGGCACATTCCCAAGAAGGACCGCATCCGACGCCACAACGACAGCTACAGGCCGTGGGCGAGGGCGGAAGTCGAACGATTTGCCCGCAAATACATGTTCGCCCCGAGATACAGCGGCGTGCAGGAATTAGATGTGCCCGGTTCGTGCGTCCGTGGCTCAAGGCCCGCGGTGTGAACACGGCGTTCCGGCTCGAAGAGCAGCGCTGCTTCGGGTAAAGCTGTGCGTCCACTGTCGCCGGCATCCACGGAAGCTCCAAGACTGTCCTATACAATCAAAGAGGTCCGTAAACTTGTCGGCATAGGCAACACTGCAATCTATGGGGCAATTGGCAATCGCGAGTTGCGCGCAGTAAAATTTGGCCACAGAACACTCATACTGGCAAAAGACCTTGACGCTTGGCTCGAAAGTCTGCCGCCGAGGCTTTGAAGTTCAGAGACGCCATAAATAAATTCGTCCGTCGGCATTTGGGGACGCCGCCGCGGCAATACAAAAGCTGCTTCTATCTTCGTCCGCGAGGTATCGACGCATGAAGGTCAGTTAATCCCTCTCCTCGTTGCAATGCCGCACTCCTTGAGCGATGGCTTTCGCCAGCCTAGCCGTTTTTTGGGAGACGTCAGGAAAATGATGTCGGAAAACTGTTTCATCATCCAAAATACGCCCCGCGATCCGGAACACACCGACCATGGTCCACAGCTTTACGCTCGAAAAGTACCAATGCAAGACAAACAACATGACTATCAAAATCAAGAATGCCGTTTGCCAGTTGAGGCCCGCCATCTCAAGGGTGGAAGACGTTCCTTCATAATCATGCCGACGGCATCGCGGCGATCGATCTGTTCGTCGTGCCGACGATCTCATTTCGTTTGCTCTATGGCTTGTTGATCATGGGGCACGGCCGGCGACATATTTTATGGTTTGGCGTCACTGCGCATCCGACCGCGGAATGGATCGCAAACCAGATCACCGAAGCTTGCGGCTGGGAACAAGTTCCCTGCTATTTGATCCGTGACCGGGACGGTGCCTATGGCGAGACCTTCACGCGCAGACTTCGATCAATGGGTATTCGTGATCGACCAACTTCGCCGCGTTCCCCTTGGCAAAACGGATATGCTGAACGGCTGATCGGTTCGATCCGCAGGGAATGCATCGATCATATTATCGTCTTGGGCGAACGACATCTTCGTCACGTATTGCTAGCGTACATGAAATATTACAATGAGATACGCACGCATTTGTCTCTAGCAGTCTGCTGAAAAACCCATCGCCACGGCGATAGTTTGATGATTCAGTTTTGTATTGCGAATCGTCGGAGGCTGGCATGCGGGGCGCATTTGAGGATCAGGGCGGGTTGTTTTCTTACATCTCGCCGGAGGCGCGGGTGCCGACGAGCCATCCGCTGAGGAAGATCCGGGAACTTGTCCGGGAGGTGCTCGGCGAGTTGAACCGCAGCTTTGGCAAGCTGTACGCGAGCGAAGGACGTCCCTCGATCCCTCCGGAGCAATTGCTGAGCGCATTGCTGCTGCAGGTGTTCTACGGCATCCGGTCGGAACGGCAGCTCATGGAGCAGTTGGATTACAATCTTTTGTACCGCTGGTTCGTGGGGCTTGTCGCCCGACGATCCGGTCTGGGACCCGACCACCTTCACCAAGAACCGGGAGCGGCTGCAGAACGGCGAGGTATTTACGAAGTTCATGACCCAGCTTCTGAACCATCCGCAGGTCAAGCCGCTGTTGTCGGACGAGCATTTTTCGGTGGACGGAACGCTGATCGAGGCATGGGCTTCGCAGAAGAGTTTTCGCCCCAAGGATGGCAGCGGCGACAACGACGATGGTGCGAACTTTCATGGCCAGAAGCGTAAGAACGACACGCATGCGAGTACCAGCGATCCCGACAGCCGGC
This sequence comes from uncultured Alphaproteobacteria bacterium, assembly GCA_963733315.1. Classification (GTDB taxonomy): domain Bacteria; phylum Pseudomonadota; class Alphaproteobacteria; order Rhizobiales; family Xanthobacteraceae; genus Pseudolabrys. The sequence goes on from CAVTCV010000025.1 coordinate 219,131, forward strand.
TTTACCGCAAGGCCGCCGGGCGGGAGGCTAAACTCTCCTATATGGGCCACGCCGTCATGGAGAACCGGCATGGGCTGGCGGTGGCCGGCATGGTCACGCACGCCAATGGCACCGCCGAGCGCCGCGCCGCGGAGATCATGCTCAAGGCCAAGAGCAAAGCCGCTGGCCGCCGCATCACCGCCGGCGAAGACAAGGCCTATGACACGGCCGATCATGTAGCCAATCTTCGCGCCAGGAACGTCACGCCGCATGTGACGCAGAACAATGGTCCGACCAAAACCGGCAAGAGCCGCCGCAGCGCTATCGACGAACGCACCACGCGGCACGAAGGCTATGGCATGTCGCAATCGCGACGCGCCATGATCGAATGCATCTTCGGTTGGGGCAAGCAGCACGGCACGATGCGCAAAACCAAACATCGCGGCATCCGCCGCGTCGCCGCCGACTTCATGCTCAATCTGATCGCCTACAATCTGATCCGCATTCCAAAACTCGTTGCGGCGTAGGCGGGCAGCTGTTCAGATTGCCAAAAGACCCACGAACGATCGAACACATCACCAGAAACCCGGCCTATCGGATGAGAGCAAAGCATCAATTTCTAGGTTTTTCAGCAAACTGCTAGATAAGGGCGCGCCCGTGTCGCGCACCATTGAGCGGACCGGACACATTCTTTGCCGTCCGATCCTGGGCGGGCTGCACCACCAATACGCTCGGATTTGATTTACGACAGGCACAGGCAGGACAACGCTCCACTTCGACGGAAGTGAGAAGTCTCATTTGCTTCTCCCCACCGTGCCGCCGAAAACGTAAAGGTCGGCACACCGGCGAATTCTCCCCGCCCGATAGTTGTCTGTACCCCTTGGTCGTCGATGATTTTCGTGTGGCCGGCAGAATTCCCTGTCTGGCCGGGCTGCATCACCAATACGTTCGGTTATGATTTTCGGAAGGGACAGGCTGTCCGCAATGTGAACAGATTGGCGCGCCACTCGAAGGTGCGTGCAGGCATCGCTCGACGTTGACTTTGGTCAAGGTGTGGGCGGCCCTCGGCGCTATCGTTTCTAACGCATAAATTCGCCAACATAAGTGCGTGACGCGCAAGCGAGGAAGCGTTGCCGATCTAACTCTACGCCGCGGGGGTGATGAAGCGCGAACTCAAGGTGCTCAATCAGCGCGGCGAGGTCGTGCAGGAGGCGCTGCAGGCCTTCCTGCTCAAGCGGAAGTCTGCCGGGTAAACGCCCAAAGCCAAAAACTCGACAACATCAACATATCAAAATGGGTACGGAGGAGAGCAATATGACAAGGCTTAAGATCAAGCGAAATCACAATGAATGTATCTCGTCACCCAAACTCTTATCCAGCGAAAAGTCGACAAAGGCGACCGGACTCACACGCCGGAGTTTTAATCGCGCGTTGATGACCATGAGCGCGCTCGCCGCTTCCGGTTCGTTGCCGGTGCGATCGGCAATTGCCTCAGAGCCGATCAAGATCGGGTTTGGCATGGCCCAGTCGGGGCCCCTGGGCGGCAACGGCAAAGCAGCGCTGCTCGCGATCGAGATGTGGCGTGACAACATTAATGCCAGAGGAGGGCTGTTGGAGCGGCCGGTTCAGCTGGTCTATTACGACGACCAGACCAACCCCGCATTGATCCCCGGCATCTACAGCAAGTTGTTCGATGTCGATAAGGTTGATCTGGTGCTTGGCGGCTATGGTACTGCAGTGCAGGCCGCCGCCCTCCCGATCGTCATGCAGCGCAAACAGGTGCTGATCGGCACCGGTGCGGTCGCGGTGAACGAAAAATACAAATACGACAAATATTTCCAAATGCTGCCGAACGGGTCCACGGCGCGCACGTCGACATCGGAAGGCTTCTTTCAGGCGGCGATGACGATGGACCCCAAGCCGAAGACCGTCGCTATCATCGGCGCCGTCACCGAGTTTTCCCGCAACGTGATCTTGGGAGCGCGTGAAAACGCGAAAAAATACGGTCTGAAGATCGTCTACGACGGTGGCTATCCGCCCAACCAAATGGAATTCGGATCGATCCTCCGCTCGGTCCAGGCGGCCAATCCGGAAGTGGTCTTTGTCGCGTCGTATCCGCCGGATTCTGCCGGCGTCATTCGTACGGCCTACGAGCAGAAACTGCAGACGCGCATGTTCGGCGGCGCGATGATCGGCCTGCAGTATTCTGAGCTGAAACAGCAGCTCGGTCCGATGTTGAACAATGTGTTGTGCTACGAATTCTACGTGCCAGCGCCGACGACGAATTTTCCAGGCATCAAAGAATTTCTCGCGACGTATCAGGAGCAGGCCAAAAAAGCCGGCGCCGATCTCTTGGGCTTCTACTTGCCGCCTTACGCCTATGCCGGCATGGAGGTTCTCGAAAAGGCGGTGACCGCAACGAAGGGCTTGGACCCAAATGCCATCGGCCGCTACATCCACGCCAACACTTTCGATACGGTGGTCGGCAAAGTCACCTTCGCACCCAATGGCGACTGGGCCAAGCCGCGACTTCTCTATGTTCAGTATCAAGGGATCGTCGGCAACGACCTCGAACAGTTCAAACGGATCGGCACGCAGGTCATCGTCGAGCCCCAGGAGTTCGCCTACGGCAAGCTCCACTATCCCTTTGCCGCGTCCGGTCATTGATCGGGCCGACGGAACCGCCGTACGTTGCGCCTGGTCGATGTAGTTAGTGGAGCCCGCCAAGATGGTGACATTCAATCTTCTGATTAATGCGGTTGTCACCGGCATTCTACTTGGCGGGTTCTACGCGGCGGTTACTATCGGGATCACCATCGCCTTCGGGATGCTCGATATCGTGAATATTGCGCATCCTGTGTTCATCATCATGGGGTCGTTCGTCGCGTATATAGTGAACCGACATTTCGGCTTTGACCCGATTCTGACGGTCATTGTGGCGGCGCCGCTGTTCTTTCTGCTCGGCATCGCGATCTTTCGGTTCTATTACGCGGCATTCGAAAGCAGCGGAAAAGGATCGCTGCGCGGACTCGCCTTCTTCTTCGGCATCATGTTCGTCATCGAGGTGACGTTGCTGCTGGCATTCGGCGTCGACTACCGTCTGGTGCAGACGTCCTATATCGGCCCGAATATCGGCTTCGAGCATATCGATCTGCCATTACGCATGGTGGTTCCGTTCGTCGGATCCATGGCGCTGGTCTCGGGACTCTATATTTTTTTCGGATACACTTTCATTGGACGAGCGATCATGGCGGTCGCCCAGGATGAATTCGCTCTCAGCTTGATGGCGGTAGATACCGTCGCGGTGAAACAACTGGCCTTCGGCGTCGCCATTGCGACCGCAGGGATTGCCGGAGGGTTTCTCATCGTCATACAGCCTGTCGATCCGTCCCTCGGCCGGGAGTATATCGGTCGCGTCTTTGCAATCTGCGTGCTCGGCGGCTTAGGTAGCATCACGGGAACCGTGATTGCGGCGCTAATCCTCGGTGTTGTTGAGACGATAACGTCCACAATCTTTGGGCCGTCATGGGCGCCGGCGGTCTCTTTTGCCGCGCTGCTGCTCACGCTCGCCATCCGGCCTTCGGGCATTATGGGACGATGACGGCATGAGACGGTTTCCGTCGTGGATCTGGCCGGTTTTGGTTGCTCTCTTCATTTTCGCGCTCAGCCGCGTGGTGAAGAACGAGTACTATATGTTCGCCGGCTACGTCGTTCTGCAATACATCGTGCTGGCGAGTGCCTGGAACATTCTCGGCGGCTATTGCGGTTACGTAAATTTCGGCTCGGCCGCTTTTTTTGCAATCGGCGCCTACGGGACGGTGGTTCTCGACAAGTTGTGGCAGCCGCCGCTCGTGGTGGCGATCGTCTTCGGCGGGATCGTCGCGAGCCTGGTCGGATTGGTGACCGCCTATCTGACGCTTCGCCTGCGCGGCGTGTTTTTCGCCATCGCGACGCTGGCACTCGCGATTGTCTTGCAGACACTGGTGATGAACTGGGATTTCGTCGGCGGCCCCCTCGGCTATTACAGCGTCCGCCCCAACTCGATCTCCGGCTTCCCGAGTTACGTCAATTATCTGTTTGTCGCGATGCTAGGTCTGGCGCTGATCGCGGTGCTGGTGGCACGTGCAATCGAATTGTCATTCATCGGGCGCGGTCTCACGGCCATTCGGGACAACGAACTGGCGGCGGAGTGCTGCGGCGTTCCCACTTTGCGGCTCAAGGTGTTCGCCACTATGGTGAGCGGTGGCCTCATGGGCATGGCTGGTGCGCCGTTTCCCTATTACATTACCTATCTCGATCCGAGTTCCGCGTTTAGCCTCGCCTATGGAATCAATAGCATTGCCATGCCGCTCATCGGCGGCATGACCCAGTGGATCGGGCCGGTGATCGGCGCCGTCCTGCTTGCCGTTATCCAGCAGGTCGCAACGGTAACGATCTCGTCGGAACTCAATCTCATGATCGTCGGCGTGCTGCTGATCAGCTTCATCACGCTCGCGCCGAATGGGATTGTCGGTCTGTTCGAGCGTTATCGGCAGAAAAGGCAGCGGCGCCCAAGCACATGACAACGCGAGCCCCCCTTCTCGATGCGATGTCAATTCGCAAACGCTTCGGCGGCTTCGTCGCACTCGATGCCGTCGATATTGCCATTTGGCCGGGCGAGCGTATCGGGCTGATCGGACCTAATGGCTCAGGGAAAAGCACCCTGGTAAACTGTCTGAGCGGTGCGATCAGTTCCGATACCGGCACGATCCGCTTCGACGGCCGCGCCATCGAGCGGCTGCCGGCGCACCAGCGCACACGGCTCGGGATCGTGCGCACTTTCCAAATCCCGCTGCCATTCACCAGCATGACGGTGATCGGCAACTTGACAATTCCACTGCGCTTTGCGGCCCGCCATCATGCCGTAGGCGGGACGACCAGCGACATCGAGCAGGCGTTACTGATTCTTGAAGGCGTCGGCTTGCGCGATAAGGCCCATGAGCCGTCGGCCGGATTGACTGCAAGTCGAAATGCGTAAACTCGAGCTGGCGCGTGCCGTCGCCGCCGGCCCCAAACTGCTCATCGCCGACGAGACCATGGCGGGTTTGTCCAATTCCGAAGTCGACGAAATCATTTTGCTCCTGTTCAAGCTCAACGAGCAGGGCATCGCGATTATCATGATTGAACATATTATGCGGGCGGTGATGGCGTTTTCGCAGCGCGCGATCGTCCTGGTCGCGGGCAAAAAGATCGCCGACGATACCACCGACGTTGTCATAAACAATGCTGAAGTCGTGAGAGCCTACCTTGGCGAATAGCATCACCATAGAGAACTTGAACGCCGGCTATGGCGCCGTTCGCGTGCTGAATGGCGTTTCCATGCGCATCGGGTCGGGTGAAACGGTCGCACTGCTCGGCACCAACGGCAACGGCAAGAGCACGATCATAAAATGCATTATGGGGGCGGTCACCCCGACTGCAGGTCGCGTGACGATCGAGATCGACGGACACCAATACGATCCGTCGGCCATGAAGACCAAGGATATCGTCAATTTGGGCGTAGTCTTGGTGCCGGAAGGACGGCGACTGTTTCCGAAACTCACTGTAGAGGAAAACCTGCTACTCGGCGCGTACCGGCGCACGGCGCGCCAGACGATCACCCGAAGTCTGGAATATTGCTACGCGACATTCCCACGGTTGCGCGAGCGGCGGCGGCAGCTGTCCGGCAGCATGAGCGGCGGCGAACAGCAGATGCTGGCCTTGGCGCGCGGGCTGATGACAGCGCCGAAGATTTTGATCGTCGACGAGCCGTCGGTCGGCCTTGCGCCAATAATGGTCCAAGAAGTTATTCGAAAAATCGGGGAGCTTAAGAAAGAGCAACAGCTCACCGTTCTAATGGCCGAACAGAATTTCAATCAGGCGACTAAGATCTGCGAACGTGGCTATTTCATTGTGCATGGTCAAATAGCTTTTGTCGGGAATTCGCACGAAGAACTAAGCAATAACGAATTGGTTCGCAAAATCTATCTGGGAGCTCCTATTGAAAGGTAGATCCGCGGTTGCCACCTGTCTGTATGTACCGAATACTTCATCCGACGATGATTTCGGTTTTTTTGGTGGCAACTGAGCGTCGGCACACTGTGCTCGTTCCCATAGCGTTCCCATAAGCCGTTTCCGTTGCGACCCTGACACTATCCAAACCGAACGCCATGCTTTTTTCCTATCATTTCGTGTATATATGTCATCTGACGCTATAGAGCCGCATTTCTGCGCCCGTAGCAGATTCAATCAACACCGCAATGAAAGGGGTTGTGTCGGAACAGACACGCCAAAAAGGAGATAATTGTGATGAAGAATTCAAGGGAAGCTCTGAAGAGGCGGGCAGATGCACGCTTCAAGCAGGAAGCGCGCGCGTTAGATGGTCGAAAGGCCATGACCGAATATGAAGCTCAGGTTCTCGCCATTCGCGAAAAGACCGCACGTTTGAGGGCGCTTCGATTAGCGAAGGAAGCCCAGGAAAAGCTCCAGGAGCACGCCGCGCCGAAAACAAAAGTTCGGCGGCTCAAAAAACCGCAGGAATTGACAACAGCCCATTGAACTTTCGAACTCGGCTGACGCCTACGCTCGAAACTCACGCCCCGCCACTCACGCGCGCGGGGCTTTTCATATAACGACCGGCAGGAGCTTCCTCCGGCCTTACCGGCCGAGCAGCTTGCGCTTCTCCTCGAACTCGGCCTTATCGATCTCGCCCTTGGCAAAGCGCTCATCAAGAATGTCGATGGCGGCGCGGCCGTGGCCGTGGCCGCCGCAACAGGGGCACCCACCATGGCCATGGTGCAAGCCGTGGCCATAAAACGGATAGCCATGGGTCGCCCAGCGCACTAGCCACACGAAGATAACCATAATGCCAATGATGGCGAGCAGCACGAAGAACAGCACGAAGATCGGGGCGACTACCGAGAAAGGATGCCAGCCCCATCCCAGCCCGCCCCACATGTGACCATAGCCGTAAGGCGCGATGGGGACGTTCGGCGCTGCCTGCCCCTGCTGCTGGGCAAACGCTGGTAATGCCGCAACGGCGAAGACGAGTGAGACGGCGAACGCAGCTAGAGGCTTCGCGTGCGCGCGGATCGTACCTGTGGAGAGCATTCTGGCGAACATAGCACGACCTCCAAAAAAGTTATGCTTGGTTATTCGCTTATCATCCCGTCCGGTGCGCCGTCCATGATGTAGATCAACGTTAATATGCCTGCGTCACCTGCCGATTTCCTAGGGGCCGTCAAATAACAGCTCTTTGAACTTCCGAGCTCGGCAGAAATGCCTACGCTCGAAACTCAAGCCCCGCCACTCACGTGTGGGGCTTCTTATCTCTTGCCTCTATTAGGCCGCAGGTCTGGCTTGGGCAAAGGCATGCCAGAATCGGGAGGGCGTAAGCCTCCAAAAAAAAAGAGCGCTGCCGTTACGGCAAGAACACCAACCAAAAGGCCGCTGGTCAAAGGGTTGGAAATACGCTGTCGCGACCATAGGCTTCCTTGTTGGCGCGATTGGCCTCGCTTCCGCAGTCGTAACCTTTCTGCCTCGCGTAATCGTTGAGCCAGGGGGGGCAGATTGACCCATCAAGCCCATATCCAGTTCCTCCAATGCCATTCACCGTCCTGAACACCAGTGTGATTCCTCTCACCAACGTTCAACCAATGCTCGGTTTTTGTAAAATTGAGACTGATCAACCGCACATGACCCTCGCGGGTGATTGCGCAAACGGTTCGCTTAAGTCCAGACTTCCAGACTTGTGCCGACATTTTGGTTCGTGAAACGACTTGAGATGGATGAAAAATACACAATCCGGCTGGACGACGCGATTAAGTTTGTAAAGCTCGCAAGTGCCGATATTTCTATTATCATTCAATTTGAACCATGGTTCCTTCCAATAAAGCGAGAAAAGGAGTTTAGGTTCGTAACCAAGGTGGAAAACAGTGGGAAGATTTCTTGGCTTTCTCGCCCTCTCGATGAATGAGCTACGGCCGGCTGGAGGAAACATTCCACTCCGCCGAGCGTCCATAGTGCTCCCCTGTCTACGGTAACGAGTTCGACCCGGCTGGGCGTGGTAGTAGAACGCAGCCCCTGTGTGTACCAAAAACCTTATGCGCGTTGATGAGGTGGCAAAATCGCCTAAGCTGGCCCAATGATTGGGCTGCTTTGTTTATTCCTTGCTCTTGTGGCCTCGCCATTCAAGTCGAAAGAGCCGACTCGCGGCAGAGAACGCGGTTCTCAGACATCAATTGATCGTTTTGCGGCGTAAGTTGCGGGGCCGGGTTCGGCTGACGAACAACGACCGCTGGTTCTTGATCCAGCTATATCGATGGTTTCCATCAATCCTGAATGTTCTCACGATTATCCGGCCCGAGACGCTCGTGCATTGGCATCGTGCCGGCTTTCGCTGCTACTGGCGTTGGAAATCACGCCCGCGGGGAGGGCGGCCGTTGATTGAAGCTGATCTGCGTGCGTTGATCCGAAAGATGAGCGTCGAGAACCCTGTGTGTACCGAAAACCCATCCGGCTATGATTTACACGCATACTGTCGATTGTATACAGTCGACTGATGGACAAGCCGCTGACGCGCCATACGCTTGCTGACCAAGCCTTTGAAAACCTCGTCGACTCGATCGTTCGTGGCGAGTTTCCGCCTGGAGCGCCGCTCAGCGAATTAGAGATCGCTGTCAAGTTCGGTATCAGTCGTGCGCCAGCACGTGAGGCCATCTATCGGCTCGAGGCGAGAGGGTTGGTGCGGCGGTTGCCGCATCACGGTGCTCGCGTGGTCGAACTTAGCGTCGACGACCTGCGCGAACTTTTCCAAGTTCGTGAAGCGCTCGAAGGCATGGCGTGTCGGCTGGCGGCTGAATCAATGACTGTGGCAGAGCTGGACGAGCTCAGAGCCAGTCTCGTCACACACGTGCATCAGCCGGATCTCGCTTCGGGTGCCGCTTATTATCAGGCCGGCGGAGACAACGATTTTCACTTCCGCATTGCACGCGGCAGCCGCAACGACCGGCTCATGCGCGCTTTATGTGGGGATATTTATCACGTGTTGCGGGTCTATCGTTTCCGTTCGAGCACGCAGCCCGGACGCGCGAAGCAGGCGCTCAAGGAACATGAGGCGATTGCCGAAGCGCTCAGCGCGCGTGATCCCGATGCCGCCGAAGCGCGCATGCGCGAACATCTTCGCCAATCTTGGAAAACACGGAAGCCTGCATCCGTTAGCGGTGAGGCTTTATGTAATAGTGCGAGTAACGATGCGTTCGACCACGAAACTGAAGGAAATAATGGCCCGACGGGCAGCCGTAATCGTGCCCGGCGTCGCCAATGCGATGTTTGCCCGCGTTGTCGAGGATATCGGATTCGAAGCGGTCTACGTGACGGGCGCCGGGATTGCCAATATGCTTCTCGGCGTACCGGACATCGGCCTCACGACAATGAGCGAGGTGGCCGATACGGTGGCAAGTGTCGCCGACAGTGTTTGGTTGCCAATCATCGTCGACGCGGACACTGGATTTGGTAACCCGATTAACATGGTGCGCACCGTGCGCGTTCTTGAGCGGGCTGGCGCGGCAGGAATTCAGATCGAGGATCAGGTCTTCCCCAAGAAGTGCGGCCACTTCGCTGGAAAAGACGTCATTCCGCTCGACGACATGGTGCAGAAGATCCGGGCGGCTGTCGACACCCGAAAGGATGGCGACCTTCAAATCATCGCGCGGACGGACGCGCGAGCCGTCGAAGGCTTCGATCGTGCCATTGAGCGCGCTAATGCCTTCGTCGAAGCAGGCGCTGATGTCACTTTCGTAGAAGCGCCGCTGAGCCTAGCGGAGCTAGAGCGCATCGCGCGCGATGTTTCCGTTCCGCAAATCGCGAACATCGTATTTGGGGGCAAGACGCCGGATCTGGGACGTCCAAAGCTCGCGGATCTTGGCTTTTCGGTTGTTCTATACGCCAACGCTGCACTCCAGGCCGCGCTCAAGGCGAGCTATGACGTGCTGCGCGCACTCAGTCACGAAGGGTCGCTCGCCGGCGTGGCCGACCGACTCGCTTCATTTGAGGAACGTCAACGCGTGGTCGCGAAAGACGTCTGGGATGAGCTTGAATCCCGCTACCGCGCCAAGGCATGAGGAGGCTCAACTAATGACCAAGCCGTGGGATGGGATCATCCCTGAGGACGAGCAGAGGGCATACAACGCTGCGGGGTTCGGACGCGCCACCGGTCTCGGCAAGCGACCCGCTTTGCTGATCATCGACGTTCAATATCGTACGGTTGGCACCACACCCAAGCCTTTCTGGGAAGCGATTAAAGAGTTCCCGACCGCATGCGGCGATGTAGGATGGAACGCCGTCCGGCATATCGAACGTATTCTGCGCCTCTTCCGAGAACGGAACTGGCCGGTGCTTTATCCGTATGTCGCGCCGAAGGAGGCATTTGATTTCGGTCGGCTCTCCGACAAGGTACCGGCGATCATGACTGTGGCGAGCAAGGGCTATGAGTTCGTCGCCGAGGTGGCGCCGCGCGAACAGGATATTCTACTGCCGAAGAAGCATCCTAGCGCGTTCTTCGGCACGCCGCTTGTGAGCTATCTCATCAATACCGGGGCCGACAGTCTGGTTGTCACCGGATGCACGACAAGCGGTTGTGTCCGCGGCAGCGTGGTCGACGCATTCGCCTACAATTTCCGCGTACTTGTGCCGCATGAGGCGGTCTACGATCGTAGTGCAACCTCTCATGCCGTGAATCTCTTCGACATGGCATCCAAATACGCGGATGTACTTTCCACTGATGAGACCGTTGCCGCTCTTCGTGGGATCAATACCGATTCAACAAAGGAGTAAGAAGATGAAGACGCTGTTGTCTGTAACGCGCCGCGCACTTGTCCTCGGCGCGGCGATCGTCGGTGCGGCCGGTGTCCAATCGGCACAAGCGCAAGACACCCTGCGCTTCGGCCTCGCCATGCCGTTGTCCGGTAGTCAGGCCCTCTACGGCCAAGACCAGGTGAAGGCCGCTCAGTGGGGTGTCGCGGAAATCAACGCCAAGGGCGGCATCAACGGCAAGAAGCTTGAGATGATCATCCTCGACACGCGCGCCGACCCGCAGGCCGGCATTCAGGCGGTCAATCGCCTGGTGTCGGTGGAAAAGGTGCCAGTGTTCATCACGGCCTGGTCATCGGTGGTGAAGGCGGTAGCCCCGATCGCCAATGACAACAAGGTGACTGAGCTTTCGGTGGGCGCCAATTCAGCCGATATCGCTAAGCTTGGCGATTATGTCTACACGACTTATCCGCTTGCCGATATCGACATCACGGCAGTAGCGGACTATGCGGCAACCAAGATGGGCAAGAAGAAGGCCGCTGTCCTCTACATCAACAACGAAAGCGGCACCGTCGGCGCGCAGATCTTCCGTGATGCCTTTACGAAGGCGGGCGGCACAGTGGTCGCTTATGAAGCCTACGATCCCAAGGCTTCCGACTGGACCGGATCGCTACTGAAAGTGCGGGCGGCCAGTCCTGATATCGTCCATATCCAGGGCCTCGTCTCGGACACCCCGCAGGTAATCGCGCAGATGCGACAGCTTGGCTTGCAGCAGACAGTGACGTCCTATTCAGCGGTCTATAATCCAAAGCTGATCCAGCAGCTCGGCACGGCTGCCAATGGCGTCATAGCGACCTCGCTCGCGCCCGACGCCGCCGATAGCCCGGCGGTGGCCGAGTATGTCCAGCGCTGGAAGAAAGAGGTCGGTCGCGAGCCCAATGGTCTTCCGTATACGGAGTACCTACACGACGCGCCCTATATCATCGCTGCCGTTTTCAAGAAGATGGAAGCTGAGAAGATTCCGATGACGGGCGAGAGCTTCCGCAAGGTGTTGATGGCGATGAAGACGTTCGATCTCCCGCTGCTCGGCAAGTTCACCATCAACGCAAATCACACGGTGAACAGTCCCGTTTACCTCATGGAAGTTAAAGACGGGAAATGGTCCCAATTGGCGCTCGTGCATTGACGATAACGAGAGGCCGGGCGGCATGATGCATGCGCCGCCCGGCTTGAGGGGAGAGCAATGCTCTCATTTGGCGTAATTGCGCAGATCCTGTGGACCTCGTCGGCCACATCAAGCTATTTCGTGCTCTCGGCCATGGCTTTCGCCGTTGTCCTGAAAGTCAATAGGCTGTTCAATTTCGCTCAGGCCGCGGTAATGACGGTGGCCTTCTACGCTGCTTATACGTTGGTGGGATTGTTAGGCCTGCCGGGCTGGGCTGGCTTCGTTGGCGCGCTTGTCGCTTCGCTAGTGCTGTCGGCCGCAATTGAGATCCTAGGGTTCCGTGTTCTGCGCCGGCGAGGCGCCTCGACGATGTTTGTCTTCATCTTCACCCTAATGATCTCCGAGCTGGTCGCTTACATTGCCATGTTGATCTACGGCACCTGGCCAGCGACGGTATTTCCATCGCTATTTTGGCCAGCGACGCTAGTCGGGCCCGTGGCGGTCAGCGGCTGGGATGTTCCGGCGGTTGCAACGATGCTGGCAGTATGCGCTGCGCTTTACGCCTTTTTGCGCTTGATGCGGCCCGGCCAATTCATGCTCGCGGTCGCGGATAACCCGGATCTCGCCGAACTCTACGGCATCGCCAAAGATCGCGTTTATTTAATCACCATGTTGATTGCGGGGGCACTCGGGGCGGTTGCGATGTTTCTTTACGGAACTCGAGCGCAGGTGCAGCCTACCACCTCTATCGATCTGCTGTTGTTTGCGATCGCGGCCTCCGTCATTGGCGGCATCGGCAATATCTGGGGAGCGGCACTCACGGCCTTCCTGCTTGCCCTACTCCAGAACGCAAGCGTCCTTTTCATCCCGTCGGAATGGCAGGGATTTCTGCTCTACATCGTGCTTTTCCTTGCCATTGTCCTTTTCCCGCAAGGTGTTCATTTCCGGAAAATTTCACAATTGTTTCGTCGTCTGTTTCTGCGCAGACTCGACAGCACGCACCCGAAGGACGCGTGACGATGGAATATTTCTACACCGTCATCATTTTGATCGGGCTCTATGTCGTTCTGGCATCTAGTTTTAATCTCATCATTGGCTATGGCGGTCTGATCTCGATTGCGCATCCCGTGTTTTATGCCATTGGCGCTTACACGTCGGCACTTTTGTCGAGGGACTTCGGGGTGCCGATTATCGCCTCGATGGTTATCGGAGCCGCGGTCGCCGTGATCGCATCGATCGCCTTGGCCTTGCCGTCGTTGCGAGTGTCCGGCGACTACTTACTGATTGCGAGCATTGGATTTCAACTCGGTTTGCTTGAAGTGATCAAGAATGTCAGCTGGACCGGCGGCGCCGGTGGGTTGACCAATATTCCCTCGTTCCTGGTCCAGTCGGTGGGGCGGGAGACCTATGTCGCGCTGGTGGTAGTGGTTGCTGTGCTGTCGGTTTGGCTCGTAAGGAGCATCGCACACGGGCCCTATGGCCGCGCTTTGAGCGCAATGCGCGACGACGAGTTGGTCTATTCCGGACTGGGACGCAATGCGATTGCGACAAAAGTTTCCGTGTTCGCGCTCGGGTCAGGTCTCGCCGGCTTCGCTGGGGCGCTTTATGCCCACTATTTCCGTTACATTGCACCCGAGCAGTTCGAGATTCTTCAGTCGGCGGCGATCCTCACTATGGTCGTCGTCGGCGGCATGCGCTCGACGTGGGGCCCGGTGGTCGGCGCGGTCATGCTAGAGGCTTTGCCGCAGGCCATTACTTTTCTCAACCTGCCGCCGAGCGTGCTCGGTCCGTTACAGGGACTGCTGTTTACCGGCCTCGTACTGATCTTCATGTTCCTGCGGCCGCAAGGCCTTGTGCCCGCAGGCGACTTATGGCGCGCTACCGGCGATAAGGACGCGCGATGACTGACGTGCTCGAGACGCGCGGACTAACTAAGCGCTTCGGGGGCATCGTTGTCGCCGACGACATTGATCTGACGCTGTCGGCTAAGCGAATCGTCGGCTTGATCGGACCGAACGGGGCTGGCAAGACCTCCCTGTTCAACCTTCTATCGGGCGTGGAAAAGCCTGATGCCGGTTCGATCACCTTGGACGGCAAGCCGCTCGTTGGCATGCGCATGCATGATCGGGCACGGCTCGGTCTTAGTCGGACTTGGCAAAACCTGCGCTTGTTTCCGTCGCTCACCTTGCTCGACAATCTGCTTGTCGCGCCGCGCCACTATGCCAGCGAGAACTTGCTGACTCTCTTTCTGACTCCGGGTGCAATTAATAGAGCCGAGAAGGTGAACCGCGAGAAAGCAATGGCAATTCTTGAGCGGATTGGGCTCGCCGATCTCGCGCGGTCGCCCGCCGCCGACCTCACCTTCGGTCAACAAAAGCTCGCTGGCGTGGCGCGAGCGCTGATGAACGACGCTCGCTGCCTGCTGCTCGACGAACCGATGGCCGGCGTTGAGGGGCAATCCTACACCACCATGCAAAAGATTGTTCGCGATGTTGCGGAAAGCGGCGTTGCGGTCTGTGTCGTCGAACACAACGTTGCCTTCATTCGCGACCTTTGCGACGAAGGCATATTCATGTTTGCGGGTAAAATGTTAGCACGGGGCACCGTCGAGGAACTCATCGCCGATCCCCGTTTGACTGAACTCTATTTTGGTACGTGAGTGATGCTGCAACTCGATAGCATCACGGCCCGATACGGTGCATTGACAGCGCTGGGTGGTATTTCGCTTCGACTTGAACACGGCCAACGTCTGGGTGTGTTTGGTCACAACGGCGCCGGCAAGACGACCTTGTTGCGTTGTATAATTGGCGCGCACGCGCCGGCTTCAGGCAGCGTGAGTTTCGAGGGGAATCCCGTGGTGGCGGGACGCGTGCCGGACATGGTGCAGCGCGGCCTTGCCTTCGTGCCGCAGGGCCACAATGTGTTTCCCAATCTATCGGTCGAGCAGAATTTGCACATCTCCGGACTGCTCTTCGACCAGGGTTTCGTCACCGAAGTACTGAAATTTTTCCCAATTTTGGCCGAGCGACGCAAACAGCGCGCTGGTTCGATGTCCGGTGGCGAGCAGCAGATGCTCGCTCTGGGAATGGCGCTGATGACGAAACCAAAACTGTTGCTGCTTGATGAGCCGTCCACCGGGCTTGCGCCGGTGATTGTGCGCAATGTGATGCGGGACCTTAAGGCTGTCAATGAAATGCTCGGCACGGCGATTATCATCGTCGAGCAAAACGTTCCGGCGACGCTCAAGGTTATCGACCGAGCTATCATCCTCAAATCTGGCTGCGTTGTTTTCGAGGGAGACGCCGAGATTTTGGCGGCCAAGCCTAACTTATGGGAATGGTTCTGACATGACGGACGTCGACGAAGCAATGCGCCGGAGAACAGGCGAAGAGGTGCGCGGGCTTCTGCAATGGGCGGCAGCAGCGCGGCAACGACCCTTGCCAGGGCCGGTTCGCCGACACGCGGCATTGATCCTCGCCGACGATCTGGGGGCCATGGTCGCCGGTTCGGACGAGCCAACGGTGGTGCGGGCACGACGCACGCTTGCTGCATCAGCCACAAATGCGGAGGCCACGGTCTTCGCCGGCGGCGCACTGCGCGCCGACCGTTACACGGTGGCTACGATGAATGGCATGGCGGCGACCTGGTGCGAACTCGACGAGGGCTTTCGTGCCGCGCCCTGTCATGCCGGCGCGTATGCCTTGCCGGCGTTGCTGGCTGAGGCCGAAGCGGGCGGGGCGACGACCGAAGACGTCTTGCGGGCGCTCGCCATCGCCTACGAGATAACAGCACGTTTTGCGCTCGCCTTCCCATTCAAGATCATGACGGTGCATCCGCACGCCGCCTTTGCAACCGTTGGGGCTGCCGCCGGGGCCTCCCTTGCGCGTAATCAGGACGCCAAGACGCTGCTCAATTGTATCAGCGGTGCGAATAGCATGGCCTTCGCCGGTCCCTACAGGCACGCGACCGACGGCGCGCTCGTTCGCAACGCCTGGACTTCGGCCGGCGCCTGGGTCGGCTTGCGCTCGGCCGACTGGGCCGAGATCGGCATCGGCGGCCTAGCGGAAACGCCATACGACGTGTTCGTCGGCGGCTTCGGGACCGATGTCGATCCCGCCGCCCTCACGCGCGATCTCGGTACCGCCTGGGCAGTCACAAACGGCTACCACAAGGTGTTCGCCTGCTGCCAATATGCGCATGCCGCCATTGAGGCATCGCTGGCGCTACATGCCCGGCTCGATGGAAAGCGGAGCGCCGATGACATTTCCGAGATCATCGTGCAGACCCATCCGCGCGGCATGACGCTGACGACAATTGAGCCGCCGACGACGCTGGCCGCAAAGTTTTCTATGCCGCATGCAATGGCCGCTAGTGCGCGGCTCGGCACCGGCGGGCAACGCGCTTTCGCGGAGGCGACAATCAACGAGCCAAACATCGCGGCGCTGCGTCGCCGGGTCAAATTGATGGCGCACCCCGATATTCGACCTTCGCCCTATGATCGTCCGAGCCGCGTGACTTGGCGGTTTGCAGATGGCGAAGCGTGGACGGAAGAATGCGCAAGCGCGCGCGGCGGTGCGGATCAGCCGTTCGACGATCAAGTGCTTATGGATAAGTTGGACGAGAATGTGGGAGCGGTATTTTCGCGCATGCCTGCAATTCTGCGAACGATCGTCGACAGAGATGAAACTGCCATATCGCGCCTCTGGCGCGACGTGGTGGCAGAGTTGGTGAGCGAGTGAGGGTGAAATGACCCACGATGTTGACGTTTTGGTGATCGGGGCGGGGGCTTGCGGCCTGGCAGCGGCCATTGCGGCACATGACGCGGGGCTTTCAACAGCGATCCTGGAGAAGCTCGATCGACCGGGCGGCAATTCGTCCTTGTCCACGGGCTCCGTGCCGGCGGCAGGCAGCCGTTTTCAGCGCGAGGCAGGCATCGTCGACGATCCGCAAACGATGGTGCGAGACCTCATGGCGATCGCCAACGAAACTGATGATCTTGATCTGGTCCGCCGGCTTGCAGAGGTTTCTGCACCGACAGTCGAATGGCTGATCGATACGGTCGGCGTCCACCTTCAATTGGTAACCGCTTACAAACATATCGGCCACTCGGTCCCGCGGTTGCATGCGCCAATATCGCGACGTGGTCAGGACCTCGTCAACGATCTTTTGGCTGCCGTTGCGAAGCGTGAAATTCCGCTGGCGCTCGGCAATATCGTGCGCGAGCTGATCGTGGAAGATGGCGCGATTGTCGGTGCGCGGGTAGCCGTCGGCCAAACCGAGGAAGCGATCCGGGCTCGTAAAATCATTCTTGCTGTCAATGGGTTTGCCGGCAATCGGGAGTTGGTGCAACGCTTCTGTCCGGAGATTGCCGGCGCGCAATATTTCGGCGCGCGCGGCTCGACCGGCGAGGCGGTGGTTTGGGGCCAGAAACTAGGTGCTGCGCTGGCCAATATGGCGGCTTATCAGGGCTATGGCGCGGTAGCGGATCCGCACGGAAGTCTGTTGTCGTGGACCACAATCGAAAAAGGCGGGATTCTTGTCGGCGCCGACGGACACCGTTTCGGCGATGAAAGCATCGGGTATTCGGGATACGCGCAGGTCGTGCTGGCGCATGGCACGCATGCCTATGCGATCTTCGACCAGAACATATTCGACATCGCTGCGCAGGAAGAGGAGTTTGTTGAACTCGCGGACTACGGCGGCTTGAAGAAGGCGCCGACAGCCGGGGCGGCAGTGGCGGCCTATGGTCTCGACGCCAAGATAGTCGACGAGGAAGTCGCGGCATATAATGAGAGCGCGCGCAGCAAAAAGCCTGATCAATTCGGTCGGCACGATTTTGGCCTCGCGCCGTTGACGGGACCGTTTTATGTCTGCCGGGTTGTGCCCGGCCTGTTCCATACCCAAGGCGGTCTACGCGTCGACCGTGACGGTCGGGTGTTGCGCAAGGATCTTACGCCCATCCCCAACCTGTTTGCTGGTGGTGGAGCTGCCGAAGGCATCAGTGGGCGCGCCGGTGCGCGCGGCTATGCCTCGGGCAATGGGCTGCTCTCCGCGATTGCGCTCGGGCGGCTCGCAGCGTTGGCGGCCGCCGCCGAGATTAAGCAGGCAGCGTGATGAGCTTCGCGCGGCAGGCAATTAGGGCGATGCGCGGTCTCGCGCAGACCGCTTTGCCAGAAGCCGTTGCAACAGTAGCGCGTTTGCATCTGCTCGATGCCATCGGTGTAGGACTTGCTGCCAGCGCATCGCCTGCAGGAAAGTGTTTCAGTGTGTTTGCTCGCGATCTTCCAGGCGGGAGCGCGAGCGTTTTCGGTCGGGTGCAAGGCGCTAGTCCGGCCGATGCGGCACTGGTCAATGGTGGGCTGATCCACAGCCTTGAGTTCGACGATACTCATATGGCTTCGATCATACATGGGAGCGCAGTGCTGGCGCCAACCGCGCTGGCGATGGCCGAGAAATGCGCTTTGTCAGGCGCGCGGCTGCTCGGCGCTTATACGCGTGGGTGGGAATTGCTGGTGCGTCTTGGACTTGCTGCCCCAGGTGGATTCCAGTCGCGCGGATTCCAGGTCACTTCGACCGCTGGCGTACTGGCCGCGGCCGCTGTTGCCGCGGAGCTGAGCGCGTTCGACGAAGACCAGAGCGTCAACGCCGTCGGTATTGCGCTCAGTCAGGCCTCTGGTGTGTTCGAGTTCCTAAGCAACGGCTCGACAGTGAAGTCGTTGCATCCGGGTTGGGCGGCGCATGCGGGCGTGCTGGCGGCGGCATTGGGGCAGGCAGGGATGACTGGTCCCGAGTCGTCGCTGGAAGGAAGATTTGGGCTTTTTGCGAGCTTTGCCGGCGATCGTGCGGCTGGCGACCACTTTGCCGAATCGCTCGCGGATCTGGGACGCGTCTGGCATTTGCTCGAGGCTGCCTACAAATTCTACCCATGCTGCCACTACCTGCATCCCTTCATCGAGGCCGCCGGTATTCTCGCGGATCGTGGCATCATCGCCGACCGTATTGAGCACCTCATATGTCGGATAGCGCCGCCGGCTGCCTTGGTAGTGTGCGAGCCATGGGAGAGCAAGCAACAGCCCACGACCGGCCACGCAGCGCGTTGGAGTTTGCCGATCGTGGTGGCTGCTCGTTTCGTTGACGGCCATATTGACATGCGGACGTTCGAACAGCCGGCATCTGAGGTGACGCGTGCGCTGGCGCAGCGTACGCGCTGGGAACCGCTCGGCGGAGCCCACTTTCCGGAGCGGTTTGAGGCCGAACTGGTCTGTATGACGAATGATGGCGTCACGCATCGGGTTCGCATCGACGATGTCTATGGAAGCGAAAACCGCCCGGCAAGCGCCGATAACGTACGTGCTAAGTTTCGCGCCAATGCCGCTTTGGTCATGACAAGCGCCGATGCGGCGAATCTCAAATCCGCGGTCGATGAGCTTGACCGTGCCAAGGATCTTACAGAGCTCACGCGCGCGCTTCGCTGCACCGCATTGGCCTGAGCAAGAGGATAAAGCAATGACGTCCTTTGATTTGGTGATTCGTGACGGCGAGGTCATCCTGCCCGGTCGTGGGCGGATGCGCTGCGATCTTGCCATCCAAGGCGGCCGCATCGCCGCGATCCTGGCCGCTGGGGCGCCCTGTGCCTCCGCCGAGCAGGTGTCGGCACGCGGTCTCGTCATCCTGCCCGGGGTGATCGACGTCCATCTGCACCTCGGCCATGGCAAGGACATCGCACGGCCCCGCGTGCCACTCGATGCCGACCGGGAGACCGCGGCGGCGGCAAAGGGGGGCGTCACGTCATTCGTGCCCTATCTGATGGCGACCGATCCGTTCGAGCAAATCTTCGACGACGTTGTCGCCGTGACCGAGGCCGGCGCGCGCATTGATTTCGGCTATCACTTCATCATATCTACGGAAACGCAGCTCGCCGGCGTGCCGCGCTATGTCCGTGACTATGGCGTGCCAAGCTTCAAAATATTCATGAACAATCGGGGCGGGGAGGGCGCGCGCCTCGGGCTGCCCGATATCGACGACGGTTTCCTATTTCGCTTGTGCGAGGCCGCGGCCGCCCATGGCGGCATGGTCTGTCCGCACCCGGAGACGATCGAAATCGCCTGGGTGTTGCGTGACCGGCTCAAGGCGAGCGATCCCGACGGTCGCGGCGGGCTTACGACCTGGAATGGCACGCGGCCGCCGTTTGTGGAGGGAGATGCCGTACAGCGCGCGGCCTATATTGCCCACCAAACGGGGGCACCGCTTTACGTCGTGCATACTTCGTCAGCCGAAGCGCTTCAGGCCGCGCTGCGCCACCGGAGGCTCGGTGGACAGGTCTATGTCGAAACCTGTCCGCAATATCTTACCCACGATACCGGCTGGAGCGGCGGAGACATTGGCAAGATCAATCCGCCGCTCCGTTCGGCGGCCGATCGCGACGCCTTGTGGGCAGCGCTGCTGGCAGGCGACATCGATACTGTCGCCACCGACCACGTCCACCGCGATATATCATCGAAGCAGGGCGGCATATGGCAAGCCTCGCCGGGCTGTCCGGGACTTGAGACACTGCTGCCGGTCTTGCTGAGCGAAGGGCATTTTGGGCGAGGGCTTACGTTGGAACGCATCGCTGCGCTGACCGCAACAAATCCGGCGCGATTGATGGGCATGGGTCAAGCCAAGGGCGCAATTGCGCCGGGAATGGACGCCGATCTGGCCTTCATCGATCTCAACGCGAAGTGGGTTCTCGACCGGGGTGACGTGGTGTCGAGCGCGGGTTACTCTTTGTATGAAGGGTGGAGCTTCAAAGGGCGCGTGATTCACACCATGGTCCGCGGCCGCTGGGTGCTTCGCGACCTTGCTCTGAACGACGAAACCGTGGGTTTCGGCCGGTTCATCAAACGGCAACTTGTCCACTAATCGCGTGGCGCATGGGAGTCGGGCGGCGCTCAAATTTTGAGGGCAAAGTGGCGACTCTGGCAGATTCGAAACTACAACTTCCAACTTAGAGGGCTGATGCTTTAAGCTCTATTTCATTTTCGTAAATTGGTGGGCGCAGCGGAAGCTGCGGAACGAGGCGCCTGCGTGTAACGAACGGTTATGCGCCGCTCGGTTTAGAGTTTGGCGCGATCTCAATTTGTCCACAAACGAAAGCAGGCTGCTTGCTCTGAGCCATGTTGCAATTCAATTTCCTGATTGAT
The DNA here is from genome assembly GCA_963733315.1 of uncultured Alphaproteobacteria bacterium. Lineage (GTDB taxonomy): Bacteria > Pseudomonadota > Alphaproteobacteria > Rhizobiales > Xanthobacteraceae > Pseudolabrys. The sequence goes on from CAVTCV010000025.1 coordinate 240,284, forward strand.
GATCTTGCAATTGGGGCAACACATGAAGCGCGCCGAACTTTACGCTCTCGTATGGCAAAAGCCCATGGTTCATGTCGCAAAGCGCTTCGGCATTTCCGACGTGGGACTGCGAAAGATCTGTGTGAAACATGACATTCCGACCCCACCATTGGGTTATTGGGCCAAGCTCGCTCATGGCAAGAAGGTCGTGCAGCCGCCGCTCCCTCCGCTTAAATCAGATATTCGAGATCAAATCTATTTGGTCGTTCGGCCCATTCGTGATGTGCCTGAGAAAGTTTTGCAAGCTCAAATCGTCGCTCAGGAGCGAGAATCTGACACTTGAGAATCACATCAATGTTCCCACAGAGCGACCCGAGAAGCTTCATCAACACGCTGCGGCGGCGGAGAAGGTCCTCCGGAAAGCAAAACCCGACCACGAAGGTTTCGTGAGCTGCAGCGGTCCTGAACTTATAAGCGTTCGAATTGGTCCAGGGTCGTTTCATCGGGCAATTCTCCTTATTGATACCTTCCTGAAGGCCCTGTCTCCGCGCGGCTACTCTGTCGAAGACCGTAAAGGCAACCTTCGGATCATCGTCGAGAATGAGCCTTTCACGTTTAGGATTTACGAGACCAAGGACAAGAAGGCCTATGAGCCGAATTCGGCCGATTTAAAGAGACAGGCCGAATACGATGAGCAAAGAAAGCGGCATCCGGATTGGTACCGGGCCAAAACAGTCTGGGCGACTTGGGATCACTTTCCGTCTGGAAGACTTTGTATGGAAATTCTGGATCCAACGCAGTACCGATGGAATGGCGAAGATATCGTTGGTCGTTGGTATGATCGCCGTAGCAAAAAGGTCGAGGATCAACTCGGGGAAGGAATGGTCGCTTTAGCGGCAGCGTCGATGCTCGCCAAACATCGCCGTGCTGAGGCTGAAGAAAAGGCGAGAATTGAGGCCGGGGAAGCTGAACGTCGCGGGAAAGAGAAGGCGCGTCGCGAGCGTGAAAAAAGCCGACGCGACTTCCTGTTGAAGAGGTCGGATGAATACACTCAATTTTCAGCGCTGGCTGCCTTCGAAGACTTCATGGCTCCAAAGATAACTGAAGGGGGTGTTGAGCCCGTGGATCGAATTGCCCGTGTGCTGCATGACATCGTTGCAGAGATGAGCCAGCAGTTCGAGCGGAATGCGTTGAATGCCGAATTTATGCGGCTTGGATTGTTTGCCGACGATGATCCTATGTGAGCAAGTTTACGGATCGTTCGTGGGGGCCGTAATAACTAATTACTGTTCCAGAATTTCCCTGATAGTCCCGGGAAATTCACTGTTCTTTCCTAGAAATTCCCTGCTCCGCTGAGTTGGAAGTAGTATAGTGATAGTGGAAAAAGTAAGCCTGTGGATACCGAAAACCCCATCCGCATTGATTAGCCGAATAAATCGCCTAACGTCAGCGCAACATGATTGCGCTTTTGTGTTTCATTTTGGCGCGTCTTGGCCGCGCCATTCAAGTCGCGGGATATGCGCCAGACGCTGTGGCACAAGTCAGCCTATTCCCTTTTTAACCCGGTCCGCTGTAAACGGCGGATGTCGGAGCCTCACGCCAGTGAGCCGGGCGATGGCGTTACCGACTGCAGGCGCCCCCAGTGGCGCGCCCATCTGCCCGACGCCGGTCGGCGGATTATTGCTCTCGATCACCTCGACGTGGATATTGGGAACGTCGCTCATCCGCAGCACCTGGTAATCGTTGAAATTGGATTGCTGCACGGCGCCGTCTTTGATGGTGATGCGTTCGCTTAGCGCCAGGCCGAGCCCGTAGATGATACTGCTCTCGGTCTGCGCCGCCACGTTGTCGGGCTGCAGCGCAAGGCCGCAATCGATCGTGCACCAGAATTCGTGCACCTTGGCCTGGCCGGTCGCTCGGTCGACCGATACCTCGGCGATCGCGGCGAGTTGCGTGCCCGAGTAGTTGATGAAGGCCACGCCAAGCGCGCGCCCGTGGCGCGCGCGGTCCCATTGCGCCATCTGCGCGACGCGCTCAAGCAGCTTGGTGCCGCGCGGATTTTTGCGCAGGAGGCCGAGGCGGAATTTGAGCGGATCGGCTCCGCGTTTGGCGGCAACCTCGTCCATGAAGGTCTCGGTCGCGAATTTGTTGGCAAGAAAGCCGATGCCGCGCAGCGGTGCCGTTCGGATTCCGGTGTCTTCGAAGAGTTCTTCGACCAGCTGATTGGCAACGTCGTAGCCGGCCAAATCCGCGCCGGCCATCAGGATGCCGTCGCGGCGTTTGTTCAGTTCGTAGCGTATCGGATCGAAGAACGGCGTCACCCGGTCGCCGACATGGCGATGGTGCCAGGCTGTGAGCGCGCCCGATTGGTCGAAGCCCGCGCGCAGTAAATGCGCCGAGAGCGGACGCAGGCGTCCATTGTGCACGTCGTCCTCGCGCGTCCACATCATCTTCACCGGTTTGCCGGCCGCTTTTGCCAAGAGCACCGCGTCGACGGTGAAGTCGGAGTCGCGCGGACCGCGCCGGCCGAAGCCACCGCCCATGAGCATGTAGTTGACCTTGACCTTGTCGCGCGAAATTCCGAGCGCTTTCGCGGTCGCCTCGGAAGCCGTGGTCGGGCTCTGCGTCCCCGTCCAAACCTCGGCCGCGTCGCCTGACGCGGAGACGGAAGCAACGGCGTTCAATGGTTCCATCTGCGCGTGATAGGCGTAATCGCAAAGGTACAAGGCGTCGATCGTCTCGGCGGCTTTGGCGAGTTCGCCGCGCAGATCGCCCTTCTTGAACCAATCCGTGCCCTGTTTGCCGAGATCTTGGGCCGTGGCCGCGAACGTATCGTGGCCCTTATCGCTGTCGAAGCCCCAAGCTTTGCCCGTCTTCGTCCACGATGCGGTATCGGCGATGATGTCGCGGGCCGCGAAGGCTGCCCAGGGTGTTTCGGCAACCACGCCGATGCCGTAAGGCAGCTTCACCGTCTTGACCACGCCGGCAATTGCGCCGACCTTGACCTTATCGAAATACGCCGGCGCCGAGCCTTCGACGGGCGCACGGACAATCGCGCCATAGAGCATTCCAGGCAATTGCACGTCGATTGAGTATTGCGCGCTGCCGTTGACCTTGGTGGGCAGCTCGACGCGCATCACGTCTTTTCCGATGAGGCGGAACTCGCTCGGTTTCTTGAGCTGCTCTTTCGCTATATCGGGCGCCTTCTCGGGAATTTCCGCAAAGGTGGCTATCTCGCCGTAGCTGATGCGCCGGTCCGATTTTGAGTGCACGATCACGCTCGGCTCGGTCGTCAGTTCTTCAACCGGCACGCCGAATTTCTTCGCGGCATTGTCAAGCAGAACGCGCCGCGCCTGCGCGCCGAACGTGCGCATGGGCGTAAAGTACACGTGCACGGCATTGCTGCCGGCGGTGTACATCATATGGAAATAGGCGGGGTTGCCGTAGATCTTGTCGATCACCGGCGCCGACACGATGCGGACCTTGGACCAGTCGGCGTCCAATTCTTCCGCCAAGACGAGCGGCAGCGACGTCATCGATCCCTGTCCCATTTCGGTCGCCGCCGACATGATGGTGATCGTGCCGTCGGGCGCGATCGACAACCACGGATTCACCGCTTTGCCGGCGACCTCGGATGCCGCTGTCGCGGCATCCGCGTGACTGCCCAACGCGATTGCAAAGCTCAAACCCGCCGCGCCGATCATGACCTGACGGCGGGAAATGCTGGCGTTTATTCTGTCGAGGCGGACATTCTCACCCATAGCTCAGCCCTCCGCCGACGCGCGTTCGATCGCGCGTATGATTCGAGGGTAGGTGCCGCAGCGGCAGATATTCGTGCTCATGTGTTCGACGATCTGCTCGCGCGTCGGCTTGGGATTGCTCTTGAGCAAATCGACGGCGGCCATGATCTGTCCCGATTGGCAGTAGCCGCACTGCGGCACGCGCTCGGCGAGCCACGCTTTCTGAACCGGATGCGAACTGTCCGCTGAAATCCCCTCAATGGTCGTGACGCTGCGCCCTTGCACTTCCGACATCTGCGTCTGGCAGGAAAACGCGCGCTTGCCATCGATATGCACCGTGCAGGCACCGCAAAGCCCGGCGCCGCACCCGAATTTCGTTCCGGTCAGCTTCAGTTCTTCGCGGATCACCCAAAGCAACGGCGTTGACGCCGGCGCCACGCTCGATACCGACTTGCCGTTCACCGTAAAATTTACGGCCATTGTTCCCCCCCGAGTTTCACTGAGGATCAGTGCTGTGTTGGCCTGATCAATTCTTCATTTTAGTTATCTTCAAATTTCGCGGGCGGAGTGTCAAATCGCGACAGGCACGGAGCGCATCCGACGAAAAACGTCGCCCAGCGATGATTTAAACCGTTCTGGTCCAAATTTCCTGTTCTCCGAACGAAAATCCCTGTTCCACGAAAATAATTCCCTGTTCTATCCCGTAGGGAATTTCGCTGTAGGGCTTTGAATTTGCTCGTGTGTTAGTTTTCAAAAGGACACTAATCTAGTGGATTTGACGAAATTCCCTATTCTTTTCCCTGTAGCAGGGAATTTGAGTGTGGAGACGGGTTCGACTGTGACTGCGTCCGCCACCACCCAGTCCGCGATTTCAGCGGCCTCGCGCCCCGCAATTCTCCCGAACACAAACGCACGGAGCACCGAGACGGCGTTCGGCGCGGTCGCGTAGAAATGCCCGGTGATCTCGCCGGCGGCGAACAGGCCGGGAATGGGCGCGCCCTTGCGCAGCACGCGGGCGCGGACGTCGGTGGCCAGCCCGCCGAAGGTGTACGCAACTGCGCCGACCAGTGGATAGGCAATGAACGGCGGCACTTCAATCGCGCGCGCCCAATTCGACTTCGATGGCTGAAGCGATGTCGCGGCGGCGAGCCCATCTTTGAGCGTCGCATCGAACAGGGCGGGATCGCCGACGCAGGCGGCGTTGTAATCGGCGACGGTCGCCGCAAATCCGTCGGCGTCGACACCGATCCGCTTCGCCAGCTCGGCCAGCGTGTCGGCGCGTACGGGCGCTACCTCGGAACGAATGGCGCGCTGATAGTCGGTAATGTCGAGTGGCCGGCTGTCGAGAACGGCATAGGCAATTGAGCCGGGCGTATTGAAATGAATGTTGCGCGCCAGCCATTCCCAGGTCTCGTGCATCAGCCCGCCGCCCTCGTCGAAAAATCGGCGGCCGGTTTTGTCGACCACGATGCCGTAAGGGTAGATCAGCACGACCGGTGCGGAGTTCTTGCTGCGCGCGTCGACCGGCTCACAGTGCATGCCGTTCCAGTCGCCGGATTTGTCGGCGCCAAGCCGCAGCGCCATGTCGATGCCGTCGCCGGTGTTGAAGCGCGTGCCCGGCGAGATCAGCCGCATCGTCTCGCCGCTGTCGCCCAGATGTGTCCGCATCATTGCGGCATTGCCCTGGAAACCGCCGCAGGCCAGCACAATGGCGTCTGCCGGCAAGGTCTCGCGTCTGCCGGCCTGCTCGACAACGGCGCCGGCAATGCGATCGTCTTTCGTTACGATTTCGCGCCCGCTGCAGCCATAGCGGAACGTGACGCCTGCCTTGATGGATGCCTGCATCAGCGCCTTGATCAGATTCGCACCGCCGCCGACCGGCTGGATGCGCGGTGGGCCTTTCGACAAATAATATGGCGGCTGGATGAACTCGATGCCGTGTGATTGTAGCCACTTGGCGGTCGCGGGTGCGTCGGCCGCCAGCCGCGCGAAATAGCTCTCGTCGCCCTGAAACTGGGTGGCCGTGAGCATATCGTGTACGAAACTCGGCTCGACGCGGTCGGGCGCGGCCATGCGCATGTTTGATGGCGACCAACGTGTATTGCCGCCGGCTTCGTCCTCCGCAGCCTTGTCGATCAGCGTGACATTGATGTTGCCGCGCGCCTGCTCGGCTGCCGTTAGCGCGGCGGCCAGCCCGGCGGCGCCTTGGCCGATGACGATGAGGTTTCTGGTGTCCGGGCTCACACCCACAGGATCTTCTTGCGGTAGGCGAGATCGGTGAGCAGCGGCGCCGCCGGGCCCTGGTGAACTACTGCGCCGCGCTCGAGCGCAAACACACGGTCGGCCAGCGCCAGCACCAGGTCGAGATTGTGCTCGACGATGACGATCGAGGCGCGTCCGCGCAGCTGGCCGAAGACCTTGAATAGCTCCTTAATAATGTTCGGCGCAAGTCCCTCGAACGGCTCGTCGAGCAGCAGCAGCTTGACATTGCCAGACAGTGCGCGGGCGACCGCCAGCATCTGCTGCTCGCCGCCGGATAGATAATCCGCCGCGACGTTCACGCGTTCCTTCAAGCGCGGGAAGTAGTCAAAGATTTGGTCTTCGCTCCAGACGATGCTGTCCTTGCCATCAGTTGCCCGCGCCAGCCGCCCGAGCGCCAGATTTTCGGCGACCGTCATGCCGGCGAACAGCTGACGCCCTTGCGGCACGTAACCCATGCCGAGTCTCGCGATATCCGGCGCCGGCAGGCCGGCGATATTGCGGCCTTCATACTCGATCGTGCCGGAGGCGGGTGCCAGCAGCCCGGTCAAGGTCTTCAGCAGGGTGGTCTTGCCGGCGCCGTTGCGGCCGACCAAGGCGACGATCTCGCCCTCGCGCACGTCGAGGGAGGCGCCGTGCAGAATATGGCTCTTGCCGTAGAAGGCATTTACGCCCTCGAAACGCAGGATCTGCGTGGCCTTGACCACCGTCTCCGCGCTGCGCGCGCTGTGCGCCGTGTCGACCGCGCCCGTCCCGGTGTAGATTTCCTGCACGCGCTGATCGTTGCGAACCTCGTCGGGCGTGCCGGTCATGAGGATCTCGCCTTGGTTCATCACGGTGACGCGATGCGAGAATCCAAGCACCCGATCGATGTCGTGCTCGACGATCAGCACGGGAATATTGGCGGCGACGTTCTTGACAAGGTTGGAGACGCGCTCGCGCTCGGCAGCCGGCAATCCGGCGAGCGGCTCGTCGAGCAGCAGCACTTGCGGCTTGCAGCCGAGTGCGATGCCTAAGTCCACCAGCCGTTGCCCGCCGTAAGAGAGATCGCCGGCTTCCATCTGCTCCATACCTTCCAGACCAAGGTAGTGGATCAGTTCGGCCGTTTCCGTGTGCACGTCCGGGTAACTGTCCGTATCCTTCCAGATATTGAAGCGCTCGGGATGCTGCGCCTGCAGCGATAGGCGCAAATTCTCGTAAATCGACAATCCGCGGAAGAGGTTGGTGATCTGAAACGACCGGACGAGGCCTTTATTGCAAATCTGATAGGGCGATAGGCCTTGGATTTCCTTATCGTAAAGGCGGATCGTACCGCCGTTTGGCGTATATAAGCCGGAGACGAGGTTGAACATCGTCGTCTTGCCGGCACCGTTCGGGCCGATCAGAGCGTGAATTTCGCCGGCGCCGACCGTGAGGCTTGCGTTGCTGACGGCCCGGATACCCTCGAAATGCTTTGAGACGTCATCAACGCTCAGCACCATTCCTTTCGTGCCGAGCGGGCGCAGGAAAGCCGGCATCGCCAGGTCATCGTAGACTTTGCGTTGGCCCATCGCCGCGCCTTCTTCCGGCGTCGAGCGCCAGCGTTTCTGCAACTGGGCCCAAATCCCGACGAGGCCGCTCGGCGAGAACACCACGAAACTGACGAAGATCAGCCCGAACCAGAGCAGCCAGTTGGCAGTCCAAATCGAAAACAGCTCGCGGAAAAGGATGAAGAACAGCGCGCCGAACGCCGGACCGAGGAAGCTGCGCATGCCGCCGATCACGACCATGGCCAGCAATTCGCCGGAGAAGGGCACCGAGACGCCTTCGGCCGACACCAGATAGGTCAGAAATCCCAGCAGCGTGCCGGCGAGCCCGGTTACCGTCGCCGAGAGCACGAAGACGGCGAGCTTATAGCGCTCGACCGGATAGCCCTGGAACGTGGCACGAAGCTGGTTTTCGCGGATCGCCACCACGACGTGGCCGAACGGCGAGCGCAGCACGCGTTGCAGAACGTAGAGCACGGCGAGGGCGATCACTGCGACCACGAAGTAATAGGCGAGCGGATTGTCGAGGAATAACGGCCCGATCGTGCCGCGCTTCAAGTCGCCCAGGCCGTTCTCGCCGCCAGTCACATCGGTCCAGCGGAAGGCGATGGTGTAGGTGAGGGCGGCGAGCGCCAGCGTCAGCAGCGAGAAATACACGCCGCGCCGGCGCAGAATGAGGCTTCCCGCAATCGTCGACAGTGCCGCGACGAGGACCATCGACAGCAGAATCGGCAACGCAATCTGGTTGGGGAACCATTCTCTCTGGAAAATCGCGGCAGCATAGGCGCCTATGCCGAACCAGGCGCCGTGACCGAACGAAACCAGGCCGGCATAGCCCACGCACAAATTCAACCCCATCGCCGCTATGGCGAGGATCACCACGGTCGAGGCGGTATCCGTCGTCAGGCCAATCGCGCGCATGAGCAACGGCAGGGCGATCAGGGCGATCACTGCGATCCACAGTGGCCGCAGCTTCGAATCTGGGCGTGCGATCATGTTTCGAATTTCTCGATGCGCTCGCCGAGTAGGCCGCGCGGTCGGAACATCAGCACGAGAAACATCAACACGTACATCGAGGCTTCACCGGCGGCGGGCACGAAATTGATGGTGATGCCGCGCACCACGCCGACCAGCAGTGCAGAAATCACTACGCCCCAGAAGCTGCCGAGCCCACCGATTACCACCACCACGAAGGCGACGGTGATGACTTCCGCGCCCATGGCTGGATGCACGATAGTAATCGGAGCAAACAGGGCGCCACCCAGCGCCGCCATACCGACACCGAGCATAACGATTGCGGTCATGTACGGCTGCAATCGAATGCCCAGCGCTGCGACCATGTCGGGCTTTTGAATGCCGGCGCGCACCACGCGGCCGAAAGAAGCCTTGTGCAGCAGCAGCCAGATGCTTGCCAGCACTGCAATCACCACGGCCAGCAGGAACAAGCGATAACGCGAGAACAGGAAGTCGCCGAGGAAGACCGAACCTTTGAATGACGCGGGCATGTTTACCGACAGGGGTGCAGAGCCCCAGACGATGCGGATAAGCTGCTCGGCGATCATGGCGAGCCCAAAGGTCACCAGCAGGCTGAGGATCGGGTCGGCCGAATAGAAACGGCGCAACAGGAAGCGCTCGAACAGAATGCCGAGCAGGGCCACGGAGATCGGCGACAGGACCACGGCCGGACCGAAGCCGAGATATTTTCCGATTGTGATCGAGATATAGGCACCGAGCGCATAGAAAGCGCCGTGTGCCAGGTTGACTACGCCGCCGACGCTAAAGATCAGTGACAGCCCGAGCGCAATGAGCAGATAGTAGCCCCCGAGCACGAGGCCATTCACCACCTGTTCGAGCAAGAACGTGAATTGCATTCTGGATCCAGGAGGCCGGGAGCGCGCGTTGGCGACGGTGTGCCCATCGCCAACGCGTTTATCCGATCGCGCCGGCGTCGATCACATGACGCAAGTGTTTTGCTCTTTCTGGACGGATAGGACCTCGAGCGATTCGTTCGCCGCCGGAACGGCGGCGCCAAGCTCGAGCTGGTCCCACTGGTCCTTCGCCTTGCCCTTCGCCTTGACCGTGAAGGGATAGGCTTCCTGCATGAGCTGGTGATCCCACTTGCGGAAGTAACCCTGACGCGCCTTCAAGATGTCGAACTTGGCTTCGCTCTCGAAGTAGGCAATCAGCTTCTCGGTGTCGGTCGACTTGGTCTCGGTTATGGCCTGCGCCATCATCTTGAGCGAAACGTATTCGATCCAGGCATGATTTTCCGGCGGCTTGCCGTACTTCTTGATGAAGTTGGCGACGAAAATCTTGGACGACGGAACGTCGAGCGTGTGATACCAGACCGTCGGCCAGGTGCCGCTCAAGTTGCCTTCACCGGCCGCCCAGGCGTCGGCGGTGTTCAGATTGAAACCAACGATCGGATAAGGCAGGCCAAATTCGGCATATTGCTTGATCAGGTTGGTCACTTGGTTGCCGGCGAGGTTCGAGCAGACGACGTCGGGCTTGGCCTGGCGGATCTTCAGCAGATAGGGGCTGAATTCCGTGACGTCAGTCGCCACCAGTTCGTCGCCGATGACCGTACCGCCGTTTTCGCTGAAAAACTGCTTTGCCGCGCTCCCCAGGTCGTGGCCGAAAATGTAGTCGGCGGTGAGGGTGTAGAACTTCTTGCCCTTCATCATTTTGTCGCGCACCAGCGCCTTGCCGACAGCATAGACCATCACGTGACTCGGGATATCGACGTGGAATGTGTAGCGGTTGCATTGCTTGCCGCGTAGGGCGTCGGAGCGCGCGCCGATCTGCAGGTAGAAGCGCTTGTTTCGCGCGGCCACCTGCATGATGGTGACAGCCGAAGCGGAATTGATTTCGCCCATCAGGAAGGCCGCGCCGTCCTGGTTGAGCATGCGCTGGGCCTTGGTCGCAGCCGTGGCGGGGTTGACCGAGTCTTCCGACACAATGTCGAGCTGACGGCCCATCACGCCGCCCGCGCTGTTGATTTCTTCTTGGGCCATCCTGATGCCGAGCTGGGCATAGGCGCCGAGCGCGCCGAGGAAGCCGGTCAGCGGCGTGAGATGGCCGATTTTGATCTTGTCTGCCTGGGCGCGAACGATTGCCGGCAACCCAATGACGGACGCGCCGGCAAACGCGGCGCCGGTTTTCAACACGTTTCTTCGATTGTGGCTGGTCATTTCACGTCGCCTCCCGGGCTGATAAATGGTGTCACTCTCCTGATACCGACTATGCGATATCGTGAGAGACGTTTTTTTATTGTCGGATTATAGTTCCGAGCGTTGGGCGACTGTCAATGTCAAAAAGATACTCATGCGCCGAGCGCTTTATGAATGGCCTGCCGCCTCGCGGCGGTGCGGTCGAGTAAGAGCTTGAGGCGCGCGGACATGCAGCAGCACAGCAATGCCAGCCTGGCGATGTTCGGCTGCAACACCTACAGCTACATGCTGTCACAGAGCGCCGAGACATGTCTCGCGCGCCTTGTGGAATTCGGATTCGAAGAAGTTGAGTTCATAATCCACCCCGGCCACTTGTGGCCGGCCGACCTTCCGGCAAACAAGCGGCGCGCGCTCCGCAACACGCTCGAACAAGGCGGCTCCCGGCTTACGGCCATCAACATGCCGAACATTGATATCAACGTCGCCAGCACGACTCCGGAAATGCGTGCCTATTCGCTCAACCTATTGAGCGAAACGGTGCGGCTTGCCGGAGAACTGGGCGCTTGCGGTGTTGTCATCGGGCCCGGCAAAGCCAATCCACTGTTTCCCGCCGACGCCGAAACTTTGACCGGACATTTCTTCGCCGCGCTGGACCGGCTTGGTCCGGTCGCGGCGGTGTCCGGCACGTCGCTATGGGTCGAGAATATGCCATTTGCGTTTCTGCCGGCAATTGGCGGCCTTATGGATGCGCTTGAACGCTACGGCAATGACACGGTACGCATCGTCTACGACGTCGCCAACGCGTATTTCATTGCAGAGGATTTTGCCGGCGGTCTCAAGCGTTGCCAAAATCGGCTGGCGCTGGTGCATCTGTCTGATACCGGCCGGCAAGTCTATCGCCACGATGCGGTTGGTCTTGGCACAGTACCGTTTGCCGAGGTGCCGCGCGCTCTCGCTGCGGTCGGCTACCGCGCGCGGCCGATGCTGGAGATCATCTCGCGTGATCCCGATCGCGACATCCTTGCGAGCGCCGAAAAGCTGGCGGCGTTCGAATTTAGTCTTCCGAATGAGTCTCATTCTCGGAGAGGTTAATCAGCGGTTATGACCACAGCGTTACCTCAATCCACGGACATCATCATTGCCGGCACCAATGCCGGCCAGCGCGCCAAGCAGTCGTCGTGAGCGACGAAACCACCTATGATGTCGTTGTCGTCGGTGGCGGCGGCAGCGGTTTGGCGGCTGCGATCGAAGCGCGCGCGGCCGGGCGCGACGTCGTACTGCTCGAAAAGAACTTAGATCTTGGCGGCTCGACCGCATGGTCGGTCGGCTCGGTGACGGCGAGCCAGACGCCGTACCAGGCGCGCAAAGGCATCGTCGATAATCCGCAAGATCATTGGCGCGACATGGCCGGGTTCAATGGTGAACTCGACGCGCGCGACAATGTAGATTTGCGCCGCCTGCTGGCCGACGAGATGCCGGACACATTCCGTTGGCTGCTCAAGCATGGCGTGCGTTTCTACGGACCGATGCCAGAGCCGCCGCACACCAAGCCGCGCATGCACAACGTGCTGCCGAATTCGCGCGCCTTCATCACGCATCTGTCCAAGGCGGCGCGACGCGCCGGCGTGGATATCGTGTGCGGTGCTCGCGCCACTGCGCTGGTGACTGAGCAAGGTCGGGTGACTGGAGTCGACTGTGCGACGGCAGATGGCCTGCGGCGCTTTCGGGCGCGCGCCGGCGTGGTGCTCACGGCCGGAGATTTCACCAGCGATCCAGAACTGAAGGCGAAATTCATGGGTCTGCAGGAGGCCAAGATCGACGGCGTCAACGTGACCGCGACCGGCGACGGGCAGAAGCTCGCGGTTGCAGTGGGTGCGCGCATCGTCAACGGCGATCTCGCGCTCGGGCCCGAGTTGCGTTTCGTGCCGCCGCCCGGTCGAAACATGCTGCTGATGTTGCCGCCCTGGCGGCTACTAGCCAACTTGATGGCTTGGTCGCTCGAGTACATGCCGAGCAGCCTGTTGCGGCCCTTCGTGATGAGCTTCGTGACCACCGCGCTGGCGCCGTCGCTCGATTTGTTTGCGGAAGGTGCGCTGTTGATCAACAAACGCGGCGAACGTTTCGTCGACGAGCGCGACAAGCCCGCCTACGCGCTGCCCGATCAGCCCGATAAGGTCGCCTATATTCTGCTCGACAAGCGCATGACGGAGTTGTTCTCCGCTTGGCCGCATTTCATTTCGACCGCGCCGGGCGTCGCCTACGCTTATGTCAACGACTATCGGCGCAACCGCGCGGATATTTTTTCGCAAGCGCCCACGCTCGAGGCGCTTGCCGGCAAGCTTTCGATGCCGGCGACGGCGCTCAGCGAGACCGTGCGCAAGTACAACGCCGGCGCCGGCAACCGGCCGCCGCTGGGCGAGGGACCTTATGTCGCTCTTGGGCCGCTGCGTGCGGTGTTCGTGCATGCGGAAGGCGGGCTCGCGGTCGATCGCGAGCATCGCGTCCTCGGTGCCGACGACAAACCGATCATCGGGCTTTACGCTGCCGGCTCGACTGGGCAAGGCGGCTTGCTGCTTAAAGGGCACGGCCATCATCTCGGCTGGGCTTTCGCCTCTGGCCGAAGGGCGGGGCGAAATGCTGCGCTTTCAGCCGATAAATAGTTACGTCACGTCGTCTGTCACCGGCGGGAGGAAGACGAGATCAGTCGATACAGGAGACGCCCGCCGCGCCATGCGTTCCATGTGGCTCATGAAATTCTCTATTCCTGCGCCGAAATTCCCTGTTCCGCCAAAATAATTCCCTGTTTTGTTTCGTAGGGAATATTCATAGAGGCCATTGAATTTGCTCGAGTGTTGACATTCAAAATCTCATAGAGCGGATGGGTCCGACGAAATTCCCAGTTCTTTTCCCGGTTAGCAGGGCAATTGAGAGTGGAGACGGGTTCGACTGTGACTGCGTCCGCCACCACGCAGTCCCATTCGAACCAAGATTTCCTGAGATTCGTCGAATAGCCCCGAATTGGCGGCATCTGTCGCGAGCGATCAGTCTCTGCAAAGGGGCATTGGGATTTGGGAGGCCGTTGCGGCGCATGACGTACTCGCTCGTGCCGCTTGCCGAAATAGTCGGCCGGGATGCGCCAGCGCGTGAACATCGGCGAAAAGTGACAATCGTCGCTCGATTGCCTCACATTCGGTTCTGGTAAAACTGCGGCGCCAATCAATTCAGCGCGATGGCGGCCTTCTCGCCGATCATTATCGCCGGCGCGTTCGTGTTGCCCCCGACAAGCGTCGGCATGATCGAGCAATCGGCGACGCGTAAACCGGTCAGGTTACGAACCCGCAACAGAGGGTCGACGACCGCGGCTTCATCGTGTCCCATCTTGCAAGTTCCGACCGGGTGGTAAACGGTGTCAACTCGTTGCCGAAGCACTGCTCGGATCTCGTCGTCACTGTGCACGTCTGCGGTAAACAGATCGCGCGTCCTCCGAGACGCTAACGCGGGCGCATCCATCAACCGGCGCGTCAGCTTGAATCCGGCGACCATGTCCTCGACATCGTCAGGATGATCAAGAAAATTCGGATCGATCGCAGGCGGCTCGAGCGGATCGGCGGTGCGAAGCGAGATCGTCCCTCGACTGCGTGGCCGCAAGAGGCAAACGTGGCACGAAAAGCCGTGCCCCCAGCGCAGCTTGCGCGCATGGTTCTCGACGATCGCGACGACGAAATGAAGCTGAATGTCGGCCATGAGTAGATCGGCGCGTGTCTTCAAGAATCCGCCAGCTTCGGCGAAGTTGCTCGTCAGCATTCCTCGCCGCCCGGCGTAATAGCGACGAAGCTCTCTCGCCAGGCGAACAAAACCGGCGAACGATATTCCAAGGAGATCGAGGCTCGTCGCCGCATATCCGAAAACGAAGTCGGGATGATCCTGCAGATTGCGGCCGACGCCCGGCAGGTGCGCGGTAACGGTAATCCCGAAGCGCCGCAGCGTATCGCCATCGCCGACGCCCGAGAGCATGAGAATCTGGGGCGACTGGATGGCGCCGGCGCTCAGGATGATTTCGCGGCGGGCGCGGAACGTGCGCGATTGCCCTCCTTGGAGAAACTCAACCCCAACCGCGCGCTTCCCCTCGAACAGGATGCGCCGCACGCGTGCGCCGCATTCGACAAGAAGATTGTGCCGCTTGCCGAGGTGAGGATGGATATAGGCGCGCGCCGCGCTCCACCGCTCCCCGTTCTTTTGCGTGATCTGATAGATACCGAGACCTTCCGGCTTGGGACCATTGAAATCATCGCAGAGCGGGAACTGCGTCTCGCGGGCGGCCTGCAGGAAGAATTCATGAAAAGGATTGTCGGTGCGCGACTTGGCGACGTTCAGCGGACCCTCTCGGCCATGCCAGTCGCCGGCGAAATCCTCGTTGCACTCGGATTTCTTGAAATAAGGAAGGACATCGTCAAAGCTCCAGCCCGCGTTGCCGAGCGACGCCCAATGGTCGTAGTCCCATCGGTGGCCGCGGGTGTAGACCATGGCGTTGATCGCCGATGAGCCACCCAGCGCCTTTCCCCTCGGCTGGTAGCCGCGCCGGCCGCTTAGACCCGACTGAGGCTCGGTCTCGAAGGCCCAATTGTGTAGCCCGGTCGGTACGGTGAGGACGCCCGCCGCCGGCGTCGTGATCACCCAGCTGTCGCCCAAACCCCCTGCTTCTAGGAGGGCAACATTGGTGCCCGGGTTTTCGCTGAGCCGGCTCGCCACCACGCAGCCGCTCGATCCGCCGCCGATAACCAGATAGTCAAATTCGTCCATTCTCGCCGCTTCCCTTATCTTGCTCGACCATAGACCGAGCCGCGATTCAAAGCAGTCGGCGCAAGAGCGCGAGTGCGCGATCGAACGTCCGCCCGTAAGGCGGCTGCAGTAGAACCGTGGCGCTGACGCGGCCGCGATTGAAGACCGGCTTCTCCTTGCTGAAGGTGCGGAAGCCCCATTCGCCGTGATAGACGCCCATGCCGGACGCCCCGACGCCGCCGAACGGCTGGTGTTCCTGCGCAAGGTGCAGAAGGCAATCGTTGATGGTCACGCCGCCGGATATAGTTTCCCGCAGAATCCGGTCGCGCGCGTGCCGGTCCGCTCCGAACCAGTAGAGCGCCAGAGGCCGATCGCGGCCATTCACATAGGCAATCGCTTCATCCGCCTGCTCGTAAGGGATGATCGGCAGGATCGGCCCGAAGATCTCCTCCTGTCGCACCCGCATCTCATCCGTGGTCGAAAGGACGAAACAAGGTGGAAATTTCCTCAATGCTCTCCAGGCGGAAATGTCTCCAACACGTCTATCAATGCGGCCGCCCTTGGTTGTCGCGTCGTTCAGGAGGCCTTCGAGGCGATCATAGTAGGCCTGGGTGACGATCGAGGAGTAGTCCGGGTTGTGCGGATCGGTTCCGTAGAGCGCCGTGACCGACTTGAAATAGTGCGTCGACGAACGCATCCTGCGCGTCGCGCGGGCAGAGCACGTAGTCGGGCGCAATGCAGGTTTGCCCCGCATTGAGCAGCTTACCAATGGCGATGCGGTGCGCTGCAGCCGCAATGTCCGCTGAACGATCGATGATGGCGGGAGACTTGCCGCCGAGTTCCAGCGTGATAGGTGTCAGGTTCCTCGCTGCGATTTCGGCAACCATGCGTCCAACGCGCGCCGATCCAGTAAAGAGCAGATGGTCGAAGGGGAGCGCGGCGAACGCCTGCGATACGGCCGGCCCGCCTTCGACGACTGCCACTTCCGCGGCGTCAAAATATTTGCGGACCGCAGCAGCGAGGACTGAGGAAAATTGTGGAACGAGTTCGCTCGGCTTGATCATGGCGCGGTTGCCGGCCGCCAATGCGCCGACCAAAGGCGCGAGGGTCAATTGCAGCGGATAGTTCCATGGCGAGATGATGCCGGCGACGCCGAGCGGCTGCGCGATCAGCCGGTTCGATCCAGGCCGGAAGTGCCAGGCAGTTGGAATGCGCCTGGATCTCATCCAGCGATCGATGTGCCGAAGCGCCAGCTTGATGCCGGCCTCGACGACGAGGGCTTCGGCGAAGCGGGTTTCGTGCACAGAGCGGTGGCCGAAGTCTGCGCTGATGGCGGCTTCGAACGCTCCGGCATTGTCTTGCAGCAATCCGAGCAGCCGTCTCAGACGATCCTTGCGATCCGGCGCCGAAACACCGATCTCGCTGCGCGCGGCCTGCCGCATCCGAAGAAACGCATCGCGCATGCGTTCACGCCTTCAATCGAGCAGGCTGTCGTCGCCGGCAAACAGGGAGTCGAGTAGGGCCTGTTCCCGCGTGACGACGAGATCGATGAACTCGTCGGCGTTGCCCATGGCCCGGAAGGCCGTGTAGCCGCGATCGAGGAAGCTATGCAAATCGCTCAGACTCGCTAGCTTCGCCGGCTGCCGCATCATGGTCAGACTCATGGCGACAAACGATCGACGTGCCAGGAGGTCGAGCGAGTGCCCGAGACTGCGGATCAGGTCGATTTGACGCTGACGGTCGGCACGGCGCCCCACTTTCCGGTAGGCGCGGCCATACGCGGCCGCGTTGAGCGAGGTCAGCCGGCGCCCGATGGTGGCGATCATTGCGGCATCCAGGTCCTCGGACAAGGCATCCAACTCGATGGCATCCGCCACGATCTCGAGCCCGCCCGACGTCAGAAGCTTGATCATCGTGGGCACGGCGCGCTGGACTTCCTCGTCCCGATTGGCGGGATCGGTCGCGCCGTACACATCGCTTAGAAAGAAGCTCGCAGCCTTTCCAAAGCGCTCGCTCGCGAGCAGGTCTGCGTGTGTGCGGGCAAGCCGCTCGCTCTGCCACGCGCGAAACCTTCGGCGTGCGTCCGCGGCCTTTGGATCCGCTTTGACGCATGCCCGTAGATCAGCAACCCGCGCCAATTGCTGCGTGATCCGCTGGGCAATTTGGTCTCGTTCTGACATTGGCTTTTGCGTTTTTCACCCTGGTCAGGCAGTGTTGCCTAGACTGTTTTGCCGCTTAGGCAATGACCCATGTCAAATGAAGAACGCATGGCGCCGGTCGATACGACTTGGCTGCGCATGGACCGGCCCACCAATCTCATGGTCATTGTGGGCGTCCTGGTCCTGGAGGGGCCCGTCGACCCGATCCGGCTCGAAAACGCGCTGGCGAAGCGTCTTTTGGCCTTTCCGCGGTTCCGCCAGCGGACGGAAACGCGGCAGACCGGCATCTGGTGGTGCGACGATCCGCAGTTCGATATTGCCCGGCATATTAAACGCATCCGCCTGCCGGGCGCCGCCAACAAGACCGAGCTGGAGCGCTTCGTCGCCGAGCTTGCCGCGACACCGCTCGACCCATCGCATCCGCTTTGGCAATTCCACATCGTCGAGGACTACCAAGGCGGCGCCGCCATTGTTGCCCGCATCCATCACGCGATAGCGGACGGTATCGCTTTGATCGGCGTCCTGCTTTCGCTCACCGACGGATATGTCGGCGCTGCAGCGCATCAGGCACGGCGTATCCCCGGCGAGGCCAAAGATGGCTCCTGGCTGGATCTGATCGCGCCGGTTATGGAAGTCGTGGAGGAAGGCTTGCGCCTCTCCGCCAATGTCTTGCGCCAATCGGGGCAAGCGGTGGCCCGTCCTGCCGACACACTTAAGGAGGGAACCGACATCGCTGGCGAGCTCGCTTACCTGCTGCTCATGCCGAATGATAGCCCAACTCGCTTCAAGGGCCGGCCCTCCGGCACCAAGCGGGTAGCATGGACCGATCCCATTTCGCTCCCCGAGGTCAAGGCGGTGAGCCACGCGTTGGGCTGTTCGGTGAACGACATGCTGCTCACCGCCGTCGCCGGCGCGCTCAACGGCTATCTGACCGAAAAAGGCGATGAGATGGAGGGCGTAGAAATTCGTGCGCTCGTGCCGGTCAACCTGCGCGCGCCCGGTAGCGACCGCGAGCTGGGAAACCGTTTCGGCATCGCCGCGCTCGAGTTGCCGGTCGGCCTGGAAAATCCGCTGGCCCGCCTGCAGGAGATTCACCGCCGCATGGAGGCGCTCAAGAGCTCGAATGAACCAACCGTAACCTTGGGGTTGCTTTCAACTTTGGGGTACGCGCCGAAGCTTGTGCAGGACACGGTCTTCGATCTTCTTTTGAGCCGGGCAACGGCGGTGATGACGAACGTGCCCGGCCCGCAGAAGCCGCTTTATCTCGCCGGCAGCGAGATCAAGCAGGTGATGGTTTGGGTTCCGCAGCCGGGCGATATCGGGATGGGAGTTTCGATCCTGTCGTTCAATGGAAAGGTGCAGTTCGGACTCCTGGCCGACGCGGCATTGGTGCCCGATCCGCACGCCATCATTGCGCGCTTCAAGCCGGAATTTGAACAACTTCTGTATTTTGTTCTTATGGAGAATTGGGATACTGCTCCCAAGCAAGGGCCGATTAAGGCTGAGCCTGGCACCGGCAAGCCATCTGCGCGCAGGACGCGGCGCGCGTGTCGCTCCGGTCGCCGCTCGGCGCGCAAGCCGCTGAATACTTGATCATTCCTCGAGTTCCGAACGCGCAAGCTCGATGTCGAGACGTTCCGTGGCATCCGCCGCGACGCATTTCGCAGCGTCCTCGTAGAGACGCGTCGCCTGCGCCATCTTGGATTTTCCGAACATCATCACCAGCCCGTTGGCATATTCGATGCGCGCGATGGCAGAATGTGGGTTGAGCTTGAGCGCCGACTCGAAGTGCTTCACTCCGGAGTCTGTGCTCGCGCCATAGCTCAGGCCGCCGACGAGGGCGCCGATCTTGTCGATCACTGCAGCATGATAGGCACCGAGTGCGATATGTGCGTCGGCGTGGTGAGGTTCGAGAGCGATTGTTCGCTCGAGAGACGCCTTGACCTTGCCACCCAAACCCTGGGCCAAGGCCTTCACCACGGAAATCGCTTGCGCGTAACGCCCGAGCGCCAGCGCATGGAGATACCACGCATTCGGCAGCGACGCGGCGCAGGCCTGGAGCTCCTCGGCCCGCTCTACCGACGCGAGGAAGAGGGCGAGCTTGCGTTTCTCCACGCCTTCCAGGTAGGTGGCATAGATATTTGCCGCCTTGTTGACGGCGTTGTAGCCGAGCAGACCGACGGAAAGACCGAGCTCGATGGCTTGGCCGAAATCACCATAGTGGTAGGCGCGCCACGCCGCTTGCAGCGTCTTCGCCGCTTGCTCGACCGACATTGGCGGCTTGAGATCGGGGTGGATTGAAATGAGCTTAGTCAGGTTCGCCGCGGCGGGGTAAGGCTCACAATCGCCCCCGTGCAGCCGCGACCAGCACTTTTGCAACGCGGTTCCGGAAAAATCGTAATCGGCAGCCGGATACGGAAACGATTTCCACGTGATTTTCGCCAATGTTTCCGCTCCTCGGCCTTGGCTTCACGTTGATTGGACCCCCAGCAGTGCCCTCAAATCGTCCAGGGTCCGGTCGAGCTGATGCGCGGCACGTCCGAGCGTGTTCTCACGCCTGCGCCCGTTGGTTCCCACTGGGCGGGCGAGTGTGCGGGTCTGGTCGGCCAGAACGGCCCGATCGAGCTTGATGCCGTGGCGGGCAAGAATCGGTTCGATGGCTTTGGCCCGACGGCGTAGCTCGGCACGCGTCATCTGGTAGGCGTGCTCGGACAATCGGCGCCGGCCGGAATAGCTGAACACGTTGGTGAAGAACATGTCGCTATCGTCGCGGTTAGGTTGGAACAGCAGGACGTCGGCGTCGGGAAACTCGGTGCGATAGCGGTCCATTCCGGTCTTCATGCGCGAATGGATGATCGCCCGAAAGGTCTGCGCCAAAACGACCGGTAGCCCACCTTTTACCAGGGAAACGGCCTTCTTATGCGTGCGCCGTGCAGCCAGGTCGGCGTTGAACGGCACCAGCGGATTGATGCATAACAGCAGTCCGGCACCCGCGCGCAGCGCCACCGAGGCGTGCAGCGTCTTCACCAGTGCGCCGTCGACGTAATAGCGCCCGTCGATCTCGACTGGCGGAAACAGCCCGGGCAGGGCGGCGCTCGCCAGGACAGCGCGAGCGATCGGCACGTCGTTCAATCCGCGCGCGCCGAAGGGGACTGCCTCTCCGGTGTCGAGGTCCGTCGCCACGATAAAGAGTTTGTGGCGCAACCGGCGAAAGTCGTTGGTGCGGCCGGGAGCCGAGAAGAGCTTGGCAAGATAATCGCCGATGCCAACATTATCGAAGATGCCGGTTGGCAGCGCTCTCGCGAGGTGCTCGAGGGATTCGAAGAATCCGGCCGACCAGGGTGCCTCAAGGTAACGGCGCGCGGCCGTCCCCAGGAGCTGAGGCAACGAGGCAAAGCGATGCAGGTACTCCTTCAGAGCCGGGCGCAGCAGCAAATCGGGCTCGAAGGGGTCGTCGGCGGCCTCGCTCTCGATGAACATGCGGTGCATTGCGCGCGGCGTTATGCCGTTGGCAAGGCCGGCAGCGATGAAACTGCCGGAACTCACCCCGACATAGATATCGGCGGCGGCGAGGTCTAGGCCGAGTAAAGCCTCATCAAGCGCGACGAGTGCGCCGATTTCCCAAATAGCTCCCAACGGCCCACCCCCCGCCAACGCAATGCCTCTGCTTCGGCGGGTCACCACGTGCAACTCCCTCCCGATTTCATCCCGCCGGGCACGGGATGCAATCGCCTATCAGGACTACTTAGCCGCTTGGTGATGCGTCTTGTGCGCCGATGAGGCAGTCAGCTTCTTCGTGACTGCCGTCAGTTCGCTGACGCGCCTTGATAATGCATCAACGTCCTTCTTGGTCGGCACGTTGAGGCCGTGAAGGGCTTGGCTCACCCGATTCTCGAACACGCGTTCGAGCTTACCCCAGGTTCCAGTCGCCTGTTCCTTTACTTCAGTAAAGGTATCGCCGGCGGCTTTAGTCGCGCGTTTCTGGACCTTCTCGCCTTCTTGGACGAGGGTCTCAAAAAGCTTGGTGCCGCCTTCCTGCGCCTTGGCAAATGCGCCCAGGCCAGCCAGCCAGATCTGGTTTGCGGAATCTCTGATAGCCGCGACGAATTGCCCGTCGATTTCACTGCTTGCCAAATGCTTCAGCTTCTTGCCCATAGCACTCTCCGTTTTGCTTTGATGCCTGCCCGTGACCACGGATCATCCTCTCGGGGGATGATGATAGGCGCACGTCTTAGAAATCGCCCCTGACTTTGCAGGCGCTGATCCCTTACCTGCGGGCTGTAGTTTCGGAATTAAATATCGGCCTTCAGCCCATGAAAAGCTAATAGCAGACGCGCCCGACATTCCGTTGATGCAAATCAATGACTCAAGCATTTCTTCCGCTTCTATGAAACCTAGAACAACTTTGCCGGAGAACATCTCTCGAGGCACTGGTAGGCAATCCCCTGTTGCTCTGGCGTGAGGGGAATAATGATTTATTTCGTGACCGGCGCCAGTGGCTTCATCGGCAAGCGGCTCGTTCGCACCTTGCTGTCGCGCCCCGACGCACGCGTCTACTTCCTCATGCGCAATCCTTCGGCCGAGCGGTTGGCCAAGCTATTACAGTTCTGGAATACCGACGAGAATCGAACTGTTGCCCTTAAGGGCGATCTGACGGAGCCGGGCCTCGGGATTGCGCCCGCCGACGTCGAGCGGATTTCGAGCAAAATCGATCACGTCTTCCATCTGGGGGCGATCTACGATCTCGACGCTGACCCCGCGGCCCAGATGCGCACCAACGTCGAAGGAACGCGCAATGCGATCCTTTTCGCCGCGGCAATCGGTGCGAAGCGCTTCCATCACATGAGCTCAATCGCCGCAGCCGGCCTCTATCACGGTGTGTTCCGTGAGGACATGTTCGCGGAGGCCGAACACCTGGAGCACCCTTATTTCGCCAGCAAGCATGAAGCGGAAAGGGTCGTGCGCGATGAATGCCGGATTCCCTGGCGAATCTACCGCCCCGGTCTGGTGGTCGGCGATTCAACCACCGGCGAAATGGATAAGGTCGACGGTCCCTACTACTTCTTCAAGCTGATCCAGAAGACACGCAAACTGCTGCCTCCCTGGATGCCGAGCATCGGCTTCGAGGGTGGGCGCATCAACCTCGTTCCGGTCGATTTTGTGGTGGCCGCGCTCACCACCTCGCCCATGTCGAGGGCGAGGATGGCAAATGCTTCCATCTGACGGATCCGCATCCGCTCCGCGTCGGAGACATTCTCAATATCTTCTGCCGTGCCGCCCACGCGCCTGAAATGGCACTGCGCATCAACGCTGCACTTCTCGGTTTTATTCCGCCCGGGGTCGTGAAAACCCTGATGGCGCTGACGCCGACGCGCCGCATCCGCAAAGCGGTGATGAAGGATCTCGGCCTGCCGGAGGACATCTTCAGCTTCGTGAACTATCCGACCCGGTTCGACAACCGGGAAGCGGAGCGACTGCTCGCGCCGGCGGGAATACAGGTGCCGCGGCTCGAGGACTATGCCTGGCGGCTGTGGGATTATTGGGAGCGCCACCTCGATCCCGACCTGTCCATCGACCATTCGCTCGGCGGCCGCGTGGCCGGCCGCGTGGTGGTCATTACTGGCGGTTCTTCGGGTATCGGCAAGGCCGCTGCATTTCGGATCGCGGCCGCGGGCGCCGTCACCATCATCGTCGCAAGAGACGCGGAAAAGCTCGAACGGACGCGGCAAGAGGCAGCCGCGCGTGGACTTACGCTCGTCACCTATTCCGCCGACATCGCCGACCCAGCCCAATGTGACGCGGTCATCCAAAAGATCAGCGCGGACTATGGTGGCGTCGATATTCTGGTCAACGATGCAGGCCGCTCCATCCGCCGCGGCATCGAGAATTCGTTCGATCGCATGCACGATTTCGAGCGCACCATGGCCGTCAATTATTTCGGTTGCCTGCGCCTTACCATGGGGTTCCTGCCGGAGATGGCGAGACGCAAGCGCGGCCACGTCATCAACATTTCGTCGATCGGCGTTCTCACCAGCGCGCCGCGCTTCTCCGCCTACGTCGCCTCCAAGGCGGCACTCGAAGCGTGGACGCGCTGCGCAGCCTCCGAGTTCCTCGACCGTGGCGTCGAGTTCACCACCATCAATATGCCGCTCGTGCACACCCCGATGAGCGCGCCGACCAAGATCTACGAAAGCGTTCCGACACTGACGCCTGACGAAGCCGCGGATTATATCGTAGAGGCGATCGTGCGGCGTCCGGTGCGGATTGCCACCAAGCTCGGCATTTTCGGTCAAGTGCTCCACGCCGTGATGCCGCACGTGGCGCAGATCATCATGAATACAAGCTTCCGCATGTTTCCTGATTCTGCGGCGGCGCATGGCCAACAGCCGGGAAGCGAAATTCCGACGGCCGATCAGATCGCGTACACGCAATTGCTGCGCGGCATTCACTTCTGATTGCCGCGATTGCCGTGGGCGGACGGCAGTTCGCGCATCAGGGTGTCGAGAACGACGGGTGAGAAGAGCATCGCCAGATGGCTGAGACGAGGCAGAATTTTCTCGGAGGCGCCGGCGAGGCGGCTGCTGTCCTGCGGCGCGACGAAGTTATCCGTCGGGCTCCAGATGGTCACCGTCGGCACGCGTGGATCGGCCGGCGGCAGAGCGCGGATCCAGGCGCTGTCCGGCTCCATCTGCCGCGCATTCTCGCCCAGGCCGCAGTAAGCGAGCCAGGTACCATGGTGCGGGGAGCCGAGCGTTACCAGCTTCGCAACTCGGCTCGATTCATGCCGATGCAGATATTCGCGCGCCGCGAGGCCGCCCATGCTGTGCCCAACGAGCGCAACCTGATCCGCCCCCGTCTCCGCGCGCAGCGCTTCGATCCGCGTGTGCAATTGATCGGCAAAGCCGTCGATGCGCCCGAACGGCGGTTCGAGGTTGATGGTGGTGACGGCAAAGCCAGCGGCCTTCAATTCGCGGCGCAACCACCACCAAGCGCCCCGATTGCACAGATAGCCGTGGACCAGCAGGACCGGGATCCTGTTCGGCGGCTGGCGCCCCACGGCGTCATCGCCCATCCACAGCCGCTCGAACGGCTGAATGAGAATGAACAGGGCCTGATAGGCCAGCCATTCGCCGATGACGATGCGCAATATCGATGGACGGCTACGCGTCAGATCCGGCGGCGCGGCGGCGGCATGGAGACGGGATACTGCGAAGCTGACGACGATGGCGCCAGAATGCAGCGCGAGAAAAACGCCGACTGCGCCGGCGGCGGCCGTCAGCGGGCTCGCGGCGCCGGATCGCACGAACAGCACGCCGGCCGCGATCAGCATCACAGCCTCGGCGGCGAGGCGGCAGCGCAGCCAGAACGCGATCATGACAATTTGCTCCTTGGCGCTTGACTGGACCGGAAGCTTTCTTGATGAACGTGCAGAAGCAGGGAGCTTAAACCCCGCTCAGCCTCCTGAGTGAAGGGTAAGGCCATGAAACCAGTTTGGCTCAAGAGCTACCCCCCTGGCGTTCCCGCCGAAGTGGACGTCGATGAGTACCGATCGGTCGGCGAGGTCTTCACCAAGACCGTGGAGAGGTTCGGCCCACGGCGGCCTTCGTCAACATGGGCACCAGTATCAGCTATTCCGAGCTGGACCGTCTCTCCCGCTGTTTCGGCGCCTATCTGCAAAGCGTGCTGAAGCTGCACCGGGGCGCGCGGGTGGCTCTGATGATGCCCAATCTTCTCCAGTATCCGGTCGCGATGTTCGGTGCGCTGCGGTCCGGCTACACGGTGGTGAACTGCAATCCCCTCTATAGTCCCCGGGAACTCGCGTATCAGCTGAAGGATTCCGGAGCAGAAGCGATCGTCATCGTCGAGAACTTCGCCAACGTGCTCAGCCAGGCGATCGGCACTACGCAAGTCAAGCACGTGATCACCACCCAAATCGGCGACTTACTGCGTTTTCCAGAGCGGCAGTTGGTGAATGTCGTCGTGAAATACGTGAAGAGGATGGTGCCGGCCTGGAACATCCCTGGCGCCGTGTCCTTTCGGTCGGCACTGGCGCCGGCGCCGACGTGCCATGGACGCCGGTCGAAGTCGGCCCCGACGATCTCGCCTTCCTGCAATATACCGGCGGTACGACGGGCGTTCCCAAAGGCGCGATGCTCACCCATCGCAATATCGTCGCCAATATGCAGCAGGGCCACGCCTGGCTTAAGAGCGCCTGGAGGAGGCTGCGAGACCATCATCACGGCACTGCCGCTCTATCACATCTTCGCGCTTACGGCGAATTGCCTGGTCTTTTTCAAGATCGGCGCGACTAATGTGCTCGTCACCAATCCGCGCGACATTCCGGGTTTCGTCAAGGAGCTCGGCAAACATCCGTTCACCGCCATCACCGGGGTGAACACCCTGTTCAACGCGCTGCTGAACAATCCGGACTTCGCCAAGCTGGATTTCTCCTCTTTGCGCTTGTCGGTAGCGGGCGGGATGGCCCTGCGCAAATCGGTGGCGGAACGGTGGAAGCAGGTCACCGGCAAGACCCTGATCGAAGCCTATGGCCTGACCGAAACGTCGCCCGCGGTGGCCATCAATCCGCTCGACCTCGCCGAGTACAACGGATCGATCGGGCTTCCCGTGCCATCGACCGAGATCGCGATCCGCGACGAGGCAAGGCAACGACCTCGCCCTGGGCGAGGCCGGCGAGCTGTGCGTGCGCGGCCCGCAGGTGATGAAGGGCTATTGGCAGCGCGCGGACGAGACCGCCAAGGTTATGACTCCCGATGGCTTCCTGCGCACCGGTGACATGGCGACCGTCGACGAGAACGGATTCGTTCGCATCGTCGATCGCATCAAGGACATGATCGTCGTGTCCGGCTTCAAGGTGTTTCCTAACGAGATCGAGGATGTCGTGAGCCTGCATCCGGGCGTCTTGGAGGTCGGCGCGATCGGTTTGTCCGATGCGAGCTCCGGCGAGGCGGTCAAAATCGTCGTCGTCAAGCGCGATCCCAATCTGAGCGCGGAGGTCTTGATCGCGCATTGCCGCCAGCATCTCACCGCCTACAAGATCCCGCGGCATGTCGAATTTCGAAATGGATCGCTGCCGAAAACGAATATCGGCAAAATTCTCAGACGGGCTCTTCGCGAGGAAGAATCTT
The DNA here is from genome assembly GCA_963733315.1 of uncultured Alphaproteobacteria bacterium. Taxonomy (GTDB): domain Bacteria; phylum Pseudomonadota; class Alphaproteobacteria; order Rhizobiales; family Xanthobacteraceae; genus Pseudolabrys. The sequence continues at coordinate 267,042 of CAVTCV010000025.1, forward strand.
TGAGGTCGCCGTGATCGACTTGCTGCAGGTTCTATCGCGTCCAGGCATCACATGACTGCATACTCCGGGGTCGGCCCGGTCCTTATCACCGGCTGCTCTAGCGGCCTCGGAGATGCCACCGCGCGAGCCTTCAGCGAGGCCGGCCACCTTACTATCGCGACCGCACGCAACGTAGAAAACCTCGCGAGCCTCAAGGCGCGCGGCTGCGAGACGCTGCCACTCGATGTCACCGACGAAGTGTCACGCCGCGCTGCCATCGAAGAGGTCGAGCGACGCTTCGGTCCGATAGGCGTGCTCATCAACAACGCGGGCTATGGCCAATACGGTCCACTGGAGGAGATTTCGCCGGAACTCCTGCACCGCGCCTTCGAGACCAATGTGTTCGGCCTGCTGCGCATGGCGCAGCTCGCGCTGCCCGGTATGCGGCGCGCCGGCCGCGGCCGCATCGTCAATATCAGCTCGGTCTCCGGCCGCGTCACCGCGCAGGGTGGTGGCGTGTATCACATGACCAAATACGCCGTTGAGGCGATCGCCGATGCGCTGCGCCCTGAGGTGAAGCCGTTCGGCATCGACGTGGTCAGCGTGCTGCCCGGCCCGTTCGTGTCACGTTTTCGCGACAAGATCGTGGCCAGCATTCCCGACACTGGTCCGGATAGCCCCTACAAGATCTACAAGCAGAATGTTGGCAGCTACATGCTGCATTTCCTCCGGCCAGGCGGCTTCGGCGTGATGCCGGCCGAGTTTGTCGCGCGCACTGTGTTTAAGGCCGGCACCGCGGCACGACCGCGTACCCGATACAATGTCGGCTTCTGGGCCAAATTCGGACCCATAGGACGTGCGCTGACGCCCGACCGCGTGGTCGATGCCTATATGACGTCGAAGCTTTTGTGCCGGTAGCGCATAATGGCGCTTAGCGGACATCGAAGGACTGCCAGCGGATGTTCGTTATTGGAGATGGACCGGACATCTGCCGACAAATCCCCGGCAGGGTAGATGTGCCGATTTGATGGAGAGGGCCGACTCAGCCAAAATTGTAAAGAATTCTAGGTACTTAGATGGGTGCGCAATAATCCAGGTTGTACCGCTCGTTGTACTTATTCATCGATTATTTGCTGCTTAATCATGACAACTGATTTGCGCGTTTCGTTTTCCTGTCGGCGCACAGAGTTTGAGCCTAGCGCGGGCAGGGGAATTATTCCGCCGTCCCAGTCTCCGGAATGTCACCGGTTGTCAATGTCCGCTTCTCTAATCGGCCGTTCGGGGTCAAGCACTTTCAGGCTATCCACCACCACAGTATCGATGTCGCCCACGGGCTCGCGCTTCTCTTCGGAATCGGCACTACGGCCCTTCCATCATGGGATCCGAGGACGAGGTGGAACAATCTTTTGGGCGGCCTTGCCGTCAAGTGAACGGTAGGTCCAAGCGGACATGCGAACTCACCCCATCCATCGTCCCGCGAGGGACATCTTTCCACTGCTCGGTGGAACTCGGGTTTCCTCCTATTGGATCTGATCTTTCACGGTTGTCATGCTGCTGCCGCAGCTTGTTCCCGGGTCCAGCGGAACTCAGTGCCGTCAACCCATATACGGTGCATGATCACGGCCAACCGGCGCGCCAAGGCGACGATTGCCTTCTTCATGCCGCGGCGCCTGGCTATTTGCATCGCCCAGGCCTTTAGCCAGGACCATTTCTTTGAACGGAACATGCTCTGAGCTGCTTCGTAGAGCATGACCCGCATCATCTCGTCGCCGCAGCGTGATATTCTGCCGCTCCAATCCACCTCGCCCGACTGATACTTGGCGCACGTCAGCCCAAACACCGCACCGACTGACTTGGACTTACGAAAGCGGGCCGGCACGTCGACCGTCGCGCGATAGGTTAGCGACACCACGGGCCCGACACCGGGCGTCGTCATCAAGCGCCGGCACACCTCATCGTCCCGCACGATGGCGAGCAAGCGGCGGTGCAGGACGCAGAACTGCTCGCGAAGTGTCCGTCGGACAATAAGCAGTGGTTCGACCAATAGCGGCAGGTCGGGCAAGTTCTCGACCAGCTCCCTGATACGCGCCTCGAACCTTACCTTCCCCACCATCCCGACCTTGAGACCAAAGTTGCGCAAAGTACCGCGCAGGTCATTGTCGATAGCAATGGCTTTCGACTGCAGCAGCTTGCGATGGGTCAGCAGCATCCGCAGTTTCTGGCTGCGTAACGTCTTCACATGCACCGGGCGGTAAAGTCCCGCCCGCATCATCTGCGCCATGCCGCGCGCATCGTTTCGGTCGGTCTTGTTGATCTGCGCCTTCAACACCGCCCGCATATGCCGCGTCTCGACACAGATCACCGGCAAGCCCGCTTCGGCGAGAGCACTGAACAGCCATTGCGACAGCGGCCCGGCTTCCAATCCGATCCGCTTGAAGTGGTAGGTGGGGTTTGTCAGCACTGGCAGCAGAGCGTCCGGTTCGCTCGCTACCTTCACTTCCCGCACGATCCTGCCCGTGTCATCCACAATGCAGACGCTCGTCTCCTTGACCGAAACGTCTAATCCAGCAAAATGGTCCATGCTGCGCTTCTCCTTCTGATGCTTGAGGCCGTAACACACGGACCTCGTTTCACCATCAGCCTGAAGCGCAGCACCCAAAATCTTCAGCTATCCACAAGCTGCCGGCCGATTACCCCATCTATTGGGACAACAGCGGACAAAGGTTGGCGCAGGGCTTCGATAGTTTTGCAGCTTTTGACCGATCAGCGACATTGGCTGTGCACTGCGGCAATGGTTTTGATGCCGGTTTCAGCCCCTATCAAAGTACTCGTTTGAGCCGATAAGATGCCGCCTCCTGAGCTTGGGGGCGGGCATGCAGACGGCGCGAGTTCATCACGCTTCTCGGCGGCGTGGCGGCAGCGTGGCCGCTCGCTGCCATTGCGCAAAACCAAAGCTTCCCAATTGGGCCTGCCGGCAAATCCTGCAGCCAAGCTACGCGCGCAGGAAAAAGCGGCTGCAGAGAAGCGGTTGAAAGAGAAAGAAAAGAGGGAGGAGTGCAGAAAACGAGCAGTGACCGAAAAGATTGCGCCTCACGAGCGAAAATCCTTCATATCCTCATGCGAAAAGAAATAGTCTAAATCATTTTAGAAATTCGTTGGATAAAAAGTGTTGTCTGGCATCGCAGCCTAATCAAAACACCTGATCGGATTTCGGAGAGACCACCGCGAGGCGGTCTTTCTTTTTCGCTCAAAGATCAAGAAATAAAACTTGGCTGATGTCGCCTACCCAATGTGAGAAAAATGGAACTGCGAGGGCGGGATTTAACTCACGGACGGTCAGTCCGTCCTGGTCTTGTTGCGAGTTAAGACACGTGCCACGCTGCACTTTTTAGGCGAGGTGAGGCGGCCATGGCTGACTGGGGTTCCGGATACGTTACCGACAAGACCTATGTGCATGATTTTTGCCGCGCCCAGACACCACCAATGCTGGCGTTGGCCGCGCTGTCCGGTGGTGTCGAAGCGCTGGGGGGGGCGGGCGAAGCCTTCGCTTATTGCGATCTCGGCTGCGGTCAGGGTTATACGGCCAATCTCATCGCCGCCGCCAATCCGGCCGCGCACGTGCTCGGCGTCGATTTTAATCCCAGCCACATCGCCAACGCCCGTGCCCTCGCAGACGCAGCCGGCCTGTCAAATGTGGAATTCCGCGAGGCGAGTTTCGAGGATATCGCCGCCGACCCGACGACGCCGCAATTTGAAATCATGGCGATGCACGGTGTTTTCAGCTGGATCAGCCCCCAAAACCGGCGTGCGCTCGTCGCGCTGATCGCCAAGTGCCTGAAGCCAGGCGGGTTGCTCTACGTCTCTTATGACTGCATGCCCGGCTGGGCCGGCATCGCGCCGTTGCGACGGATAATAGCGCGCCGCTTTGCGCCGCGACCGGGAATGTCTTCGCCAGCGGCGCTTGAGCGAGCCATCGTGTATTCTGATTTGCTGCGCGCCGCCGAAGCCCGCTTTTACAGCATATATCCCAATGTTGAAGCGCAGATGGAGCGGCTGAAAAAAATTGCCGCGCGCCTATCTCGCGCATGAACTCCTTACCCGCGATTGGGAAGCGTTTTCATTTCGGTGAAGTGGCTGACGAACTCGCCGAAGCAAAACTTGTTTATGTAGGCTCGGCCTACCTCACCGACAGCGTGGATCGGGTGAATTTTACTGGGGCACAGCAAGTGTTTCTTACGGGCCTCGAAGATCCGATCCTTCAGGAAGAGACGCGCGATATGCTCCTTGGACGCCAGTTTCGGCGCGACGTCTTTGCCAAGGGTATTGCTACAGCGAGTCAAACTCGCCTTCGCGCGAGATGGCTCGATACGCGCTTCGCCTTGACAAACTCGGAAAGTGATTTCGATATGACCATTCAGACCGCGGTCGGGAAATTGCAATTGCGTGCCGATGTTCACGGCCCGCTGATCGAAGTTTTACGCAAGGGTCCTATCACTTTGCGGGACGCCATTGAACGTTTACCACAACCGCCGACGAATTGGGAGTCGATTACGGACGTGATAAAGGTCCTCGTCGGACGCGGCGATTTGCAGCCGGCCTTGCCCCCTGCGGGAGATGCGGCGCGTGCGGCATCCGTTCGCGCTTTCAACAACGCGGTGTTATCGCGCGCTATGGATAGCGCTGAATTTAATTATCTAGCTTCGCCAGTGACCGGCGGCGGCGTAGCGGTCGATCGGATCACACAGCTCTATCTTGTCGCCCAATCACGGGGCATAGCCGATCCAGCAAAGATGCTGGCAACGCTCGCGCTCGGCGCTGGCATGCTTGGAAACGATGAAGCGCAGTCCAAAACTGCGGCGGCAATGACTTTGCTCAGAAACAGATAACGCGTATCGAAACCGAGGTCGCCCCGATGCTTAGGAAACTTGGCATCGATTAAACTCAATTCATGCGACTCGAGAGAGTTTTAGGTTTTCTTTCCGGTGTAACGTCGAAACCGATACCCGCTTCTGCTGTAAACACCCTAACTATGCCCTCCGTCCCCTAGGAATGATTTATGGGACAGGTCGCTGATGACAGTAGCTGCCCCATCGCCAAGTTTGCCAAGAGCGTTGTCGAGCAGATGAAAATCTTGGAAGAGCGTCATAAAGGAGACGCCAATCGTTCCTGGGTCTGTGTTGCCTCCGTTCACGGAATCGGTCAACACCGGACCCGTTCCGACGGCGCCATTAGCTTGCACCGCCTGTCCGAGTTTAAGGAAATCCGTCGACAAGGCGTCAAACTTCATCCCAACCGTTTGTAGTTCTCCGCCAAGCTCCTTGTAGGCCAAGTCAAACGGCGACGGATTGTCAGCGTTGCCGAGCTTTAGAAAGTCAGCGCCAAGTTTTAGAAAGGCATCGCGATCGGCAGCCATATCGGCGCCAAGCTTAACAAAGTCATTGCTGATATTTGTGATTTTAAACTGAAACGCTTCGAGGTTTGGCGAGGTGTCGAGTTTGAGAAAATCCGCGCCGAGGATCTTGAGATCCAGTGGCCGAGGTATTGATCTTGTGGTCAAGCAATAGGAAATCAGCCTGCGGATTGGGTACACCTTCCACAGAAGCGGTTGTCAGACTTCCAGCTAATTTTAGGACGACATTGTCGATCAGCAGTCCGGCCGAAGCGATCTTACTAAAATCGCCAGCGAGCTTAACGAAAGCGTCACCGATCACGTCGAATTCGAACTTCAATGACCGTTCGTGTTCGAGCTTCAGGAACGTATCGGCGTTTGCGTTCGACAATTTCAGCAAATCGCTGTCAATTTTCAAAAAAGCGTTGTTGAGGACAGATTGCTCGTGACGACCCTCAATGCCGTCAAGTTTCAGAAACGAATCTAAAAGCCGCTCAACTGCTGTAGGCATGAGAATTCTCCCAAATTCAGCCGGCCGCTTGCAAGAAAACTAGCGCTGAAATCCGCGCTGTGCAACACCTCCGCACAAGGGGCTCAATTCTCGGACAGATATGCCGTAATATTAGATGTTAACGGTAAACTGGACGCGCGCGGACATCGCAAAATATCCGCTTTTTAGGTACGGCATTGCACTTCTTGCAGGCATCGACATGTCATGGCCGCGTCGTTGCCGACCAAAGTAATTTATACCAAGTTTATGCCAATCGCACAGAGACTTTACGTAAGGGGCGATATGGACTTCTTCTTGTTGCCCGACAACGGAAATGCGCCAGCCCAAACGGGTCTGGACAGCTTGCGAACCAAAATAACCAAAGACTTTCAAATTCTTACATATTGGCCAATCTACCAACGCGACTATTGCAACCTTGACGGCTAACGCCGGGCGGGACGAAGATCAATGACCAGACGCCGATCAACAGCAGCTGTTAACGTAATGCGGCGTTGCGTTGGAGTTGTCACTTGAGCACAGAGATTGACAAAGCGAAGCAGGTCGATCCAGGGCTCTCGGCCCTGGTTATGCTATTGCGCTTTTTCGGCATCGCCGCCGATCCGCAACAGATAAAGCACCAGTTCGGTGCCACCTCGATCGGCATCCCCGAAATGCTGCGTTGTGCGAAGCAGTTCGGTCTCAAAGCGCGAGCGTCCACGACCAAATGGGATCGGCTTGCCACGACGCCGCTACCGGGGATTGCCGCGTTGCGGGACGGGGGCTTTCTTCTGCTCGGCAAAGCTGACGACGACAAGATCATCGTGCAATCGCCGCTGTCGCCTCGGCCGGCGATGATGACCCGCGCCGAGTTGGAGGCGGTCTGGGACGGCCGCATCGTATTGATGACAAAGCGCGCGGCACTGACCGATCTCGCGCGACGTTTCGATATTTCTTGGTTTTTGGGCGCGATCCATAAGTATCGGCAGATTGCTGACCGAGGTTTTGGTCGCCTCGTTCTTCCTCCAGCTCTTTGCTCTCGTCTCGCCGCTGTTCTTCCAGGTGGTGATCGACAAGGTACTCGTCCATCGCAGCATGAGCACGCTCGATGTTCTTGTCATTGGCCTCGTTGCGATTGCGCTATTCGAGACGATCCTTGGAATTTTGCGGACCTATTTATTTGCTCACACGACAAATCGCATCGATGTCGAGCTTGGCGCGCGCTTGTTTCGCCATTTGTTGGCATTGCCGATCGCCTACTTCCAAGCGCGACGGGTCGGCGATTCGGTGGCGCGCGTGCGCGAACTGGAGAACATCCGCAACTTTCTGACCAGCTCGGCGCTGACACTGGTCATCGATCTGTTTTTTACCTTCGTGTTTTTGACGGTGATGTATTTTTATTCGCCATTGCTGACTGGGATCGTGCTCGCATCATTTCCATTCTATATCGCGATCTCAGCGGCAGCGACGCCGCTGTTCCGAAGCCGGTTGGACGAGAAATTTCGGCGCGGAGCCGAAAACCAGGCATTCCTGGTCGAGAGTGTTACCGGGGTCGAGACGCTCAAGGCGATGGCGGTCGAGCCACAAATGCAGCGGCGATGGGAGGAGCAGCTCGCCGGCTATGTTGCGGCGAGCTTCCGCGTGATCAGTCTCGGCAATACCGCGAGCCAAACAGTGCAGTTTATCAGCAAGCTGGTGACCGCCGGGGATCCTGTATTACGGCGCGAAGCTTGTCATCGACGGGGACCTGACAGTCGGCGAGCTTGTGGCCTTCAATATCCTGGCCGGCCGGGTCAGCGCCCCGGTTTTGCGCTTGGCGCAAATCTGGCAGGACTTTCATCAAGCGCGCCTGTCGGTCGCGCGGCTCGGCGACATTCTCAATACGCCGACCGAACCGATCTACAATCCCGGGCGCGCCGCGCTTCCTGCGATCCGCGGCGATATCACGCTCGAGCATGTCACTTTCCGATACCGCATCGACGGGCCGGAAATCCTCCACGACGTCAATTTGAGCGTGCCGGCCGGCCAGGTCGTCGGCATCGTCGGTCCGTCTGGCTCCGGCAAGAGCACCTTAGCCAAGCTGATCCAGCGTCTCTATGTGCCCGAGAGCGGGCGGGTGCTGGTGGATGGAGTCGACCTCTCGCGATGGTCGATTCCGCGTGGCTGCGGCGGCAAATAGGCGTCGTGCTTCAGGAGAATGTGCTGTTCAATCGTTCGGTCCGGGACAATATTGCGCTGGCTGATCCGGCAATGCCCGATGGAGCGGGTCATCGGCGCGGCGACAGCTCGCCGGCGCGCATGAGTTCATTCTCGAACTACCTGAAGGCTATGACACCATTGTTGGCGAGCGTGGCGAGCAGCCTGTCTGGCGGACAACGGCAGCGCATCGCTATCGCGCGGGCACTGATCACCGATCCGCGCATCCTGATTTTCGACGAGGCGACGAGTGCGCTCGACTATGAGAGCGAGCGGGTCATCCAGGAGAACATGGCTCAGATCGCCAACGGGCGGACGGTCTTCATCATCGCGCACCGTCTCTCGACCCTGCGGGTAGCCGATCGTATCATCACGATCGATCGCGGCCGTCTGGTCGAGGACGGCACGCATGATGAGCTGATCAGGACAGGTGGGCGCTACGCCACCCTCTATCGGCTCCAGGCAGGAATCCATGAAGTCCGCTAAGAAAATTGTCGCCTTTCCGCTGAGCGGGCGAAGAGCCGCACAGGGAGGACCTTGCCTTCTTGCCGGCCGCTCTCGAGATCGTCGAAACGCCGCCGTCGCCAATCGGCCGCGCGATCGGCGCTACGATCATGGCCGTGTTCTGTGTTGCGTTGGCCTGGGCCTGCTTGGGCACGGTCGACATCGTCGCCATGGCCCCGGGCAAGATCATTCCGAGCGGCCGGACCAAGGTTATCCAGCCGTTCGAGACCGGCGTCGTACGCGCAATTCATGTTCAAGATGGCCAAAGCGTCAAGGCCGGCGACGTCCTCATCGAGCTCGATCCGACCATGAGCGGGGCCGAGCTCGGGCACCTAAAGAGTGACTTGGTATCGGCCCAGCTTGACGCGGCGCGGCTGCGTGCAGCAATCGTGGGGCATGATGATCCGCTCGCCGAATTCAAACCGCCGGAAGGCGCAACTCCCGATCTGATTGAAATGCATCGACGTTTTCTGACTAGTCAGAACGCCGAACAGAATGCTAAGCTTGCCGCGATCGACCGGCAAGTGACACAGAAGCAAGCTGAGCGTGCCACAGTCGAGGCAGCCATCAATAAACTTGATACAACAATTCCGCTGTTGCAAGAGCGGGTCGACGTCCGAAAGCAATTGTACCAAAAAGAGCTAGGCTCGAAGCTGTTATATCTAACTGAGCTGCAAGATCTCGTCGGGCAACAGCAGGACCTTCTGGTGCAGAAGAGCAAGTCGCGCGAAGTCGACGCGGCAATCGCAGCGCTTGAAGAAACAAGAACGAAGACAGCGGCCGAATACCAACGCTCTCTATATGATGATCTTGCAAAGGCTGAACAAAAAGCGGCCGGGCTGGTTCAGGACGTGGTCAAGGCCGAGCAAAGAACCAATTTACAACGCCTTACCGCCCCTGTGGACGGGGTCGTGCAGCAGCTCGCGGTTCATACCGTCGGCGGCGTAGTGACGCCGGCTGAAGCACTCATGACAATCGTCCCGCTCGAAAGCCATCTCGAAATTGAGGCGATGGTGTCGAACCGCGACATTGGATTTATTGAAGCCGGGCAGGAGGCTGCCATAAAAATCGATACATTCAATTTCACGCGTTACGGCCTGCTTCAGGGCAAAGTACTCAGTGTATCCCACGACGCAATTGCGCGTGAAAAACCGCAAGATAAAACCACCGACAAATCACAAGGAACAGAATCGAACAGCAGCGAACCCAAAGGGCAGGAGCTGATCTATGCGGCCCGTATTTCGCTCGATCACACCCAAATGCAGATCGAAGACAAGCTCGTCAATCTGTCGCCTGGAATGGCGGTAACCGCCGAAATTAGGACCGGCTCGCGCCGCATCATCAGCTATCTGCTCTCGCCTCTCATCCGGTACAAGCAGGAAAGTTTACGCGAGAGATAATCAATCGCAGAACCGGTTATTTTGATTTGGGTCGATGAAATTTTCTGTTCCTAAGCCAGAATTCTCTGTTCTGCCGCAATAGTTCCATGTTCTGCATAATCGCCGACGACATGCGTCCGCCTGCCATTTTAAAACCGCCCAGGACGGCTGCCATCCCAATCACGAGAACTCCCAAAACGGAAAAATCGCAAGCTCGAGAAAATCACCGCATACGGCCACCGCGCCGGGGGTCGCCAAACATCAACGCTTCCGCCAAGGCGTTATTACACAACCAAGACCCATAAGCGACATAGCAGAGCGGAATTGCTGTACTGCCGGTAGGCCCTATGCTGCGCCATTCGTCGCGCCTTATTGATCTACGTCATTGCGCTTGGGAGCGAGCATTATTAAGGGCTGCGTGGGAGCGAAGGTCGCTGACCATGAAGCTCACACTCAAGCACGCCATCGCCGCCATCCTTCTGATGTTGAGCCTTGCTGCGCCAGTGGCGGCAGGTCCGCTCGAGGATGCCATTGCTGCGGATGATGAACCGTTTGGCGTTGCCACCGTTCCTGCGCCGCAATTCCTATGGACAGCGGAATGGCGCAGGGTTCAGGATGATTGGGCGGTCGAGCGCGGAATACTTGATCGCTGCCGCGTAGAGCGCGAGCGCTGTCCGTCAGATGCGGCGTTGCAGTTTCTGACCGTGATAGATGAGGCGCGCGTCCAGATCGGCCGCGCCCAGCTTGGTCACGTCAACCGCGCAATCAATCTCGCGATAAGGCCAATGAATGACCTCGCTAACTATGGGGTCCCGGAGATATGGAAAGCGCCTCTTGCTACGTTCACTAAGGGCGCTGGCGATTGCACTGATTATGCAATTGCCAAGTATTATGCGCTTGGCGAGATGGGCATTCCCGCAGATGATCGTCGACTAGTCGTAGTGAGCATCAATTCGCTAGGTGTGCAACACGCTGTGCTTGCCGTACGTGAGGATCAACATTGGGTGATCCTCGATAACCGGCGCTTAGTGATTTTGGATGCAGCCGACGCGACTGAATATGTTCCGTTACTAGAATTCGATCATCGTGGCGTGCGGCAGTTCGTAAATCCGGCACTGAACCAGGCGGCGAGAGTTGCCTGCGGAGCCACCTAATCAAAACACCTGATTTGATTTCGGAGAGACCGCCGCACTGGCGGTCTTTTTTTTGCGTCGATTATGTTGCAGCGCGTTTGGTCGTTAATGGCACTTCGCTGCGTTCGCTGCGCCGAAAAATCTAGGACGCTATCGGACCAACAACGGACAACGGTCGTCGGGGAGGCTGAAAAGCTACGCAGCGATTGACCCAACAGCGGACATCGGGACCTCATGACAACTGTCGGCCGCGCCGCCTACCACATTCAGGCAATGTTCTAGGTTTCCAATCTGTTCCTATTTGCGGTGGGTACTGGCCCCTTTCCATTCGAGTGGGCCCTTTTGAAAATAGGAGTGGTCCCTTTTGGCTACTAGCCTGAAAGTAGAGCCAGCACTCAATGCTACCGCGCTGTCGGTTCAACGACAGGCATCAACAGGGGGAAACCTATGAAGTCGAATTACAAGATCGCTATCGCACTCGCCGCTGGTGTTGTTATCGGCGGGTCAGCCATCCAGGGACTTCATGCCAAAGGTAAAGCGAAAGCTTACACCGTTACCGAACTCGAAACTCTGGATGCTAAGGCCGCCGCTGATGTCGCGGGGCGCATCGCGAAGGCGCAAAAGGGCGCAGGCGGCCACAATTTCCGCACTGGCGGTGGAAAAGTTACGGGCATGGAAGGACCGCCGCCGCCCATGCGTGTCGCGATCACTGAATGGGATAGCCTTGAGAAAGCACAGGCATTCTTCAAGTCAAAGGCCTGGACCGATCTCGGACCGGATCGTGACAAGGCGCTCAAGACGATACGTCGATATGCGGTGGAAGAACGCGACTAACAAACTTCACCAGGGTCTATCAGCACTCAAAGCGGAGGCCGCCTCAGTTGGCGGCCTCTTCGTTTCAAACCAAGCGTGCGATGTCGGCTATTGGCACTTAGCGCGACAAACGAACTCGCGCCGTCGAATGGTCGCTATTGGGGGCATAGCGAACAAAGTTGGTCTTTAGCGCGCGTTGGATATGACGCGATTGACCCAAAGCGGACACCAATTTCGTTCGGTGAACTATCAACTCTAAATTAGCAAGCGCTGAAAGATGCTCGATAGTCACAACTAATGCAAAGAACCCCGGGGCAATGTCCTGGGGGTATGTCCGCTCTTGCGCCGTTATTGCGGCTTGAGCGGACATATCGCGGATATTGCGCAACGGCAGAGCGGACATATGTCTTAATCACGCCAGCGCCACACCTGTGTATGTCTAGAAACGGTAGCCTAGCCGTAACCGCACTATGTTGTTGGTCAACCGATTGTCGCTGCGAGAGACCGCTGTTGTGCCCGCGGGAGCCCCAAACAACGCCAGCTGGCGGCCGAATGCTGGCGGGCAGTCAAAAACGTCCCGGTATGGGATAGAGATACTCCACAGCCGCGATCCAGTCAGCTGACAAGGCCGTCTCAACGCCTCCTCCGACGACATAGCTCCCGCGTGTTTCCGCGGTCTCCCCGCCAGATCCCGGAAGTCGCACAACCGTTACGGTCGACGAAGTCTTCCGTGCTGCCATCCGTAACCGGCCGTTGCGTAGAATAACCACCGGTCGGCGGCAAAGCCGACGCGGCCCCGCACGGTGGCAAACCAATCTATTTTTACAGTGCCGGAAACCGTGCAAGAGCCAGCGGCGAAGGTGCAGTTCGCGATTGTCACGCTGTTGCTGACAGTCTGGCCCGAGCCATCAAGATCAGCTTCGAGCCCGAGCACAAGCTTATCGATTTGCCAGTTGTATCCGATCTGCCCGCCACCGATTATACCAGTCGGATTTTCCAAATCCGGCCTATTGGAGGCAACGACGATCCCAAATCCGGGAATGTTGTAGGTAGTGCTGCCATTTTCGCTACTTAGGGTACCCCACCCGTAGCCAAAATTTGCGCCGACATAGAAGCCAGTCCAGTTATAGGCGGGAGCCACTGCCACAGCTGGCGCTTTCACCGGCAAATCTGCCGCAGAAGCCATCTGACAGACGTGGCTGTTGCGAGGGCCGATATCAAAGCGAGTCTGCTACGACGCATAAATGACCCCGACGTCTATTAGATAGGATAGCGGGCGCAGGAGGCTTACGGAACTGGATTGCAAGCCAGATGCACATCAAATCGGGATGCCGTGATAATCTGGTCACACACATCAATATGTCACGTGCGGATTAATTTCATTTGATTTCTCACCGGCTCACCAGAGACCCGCGCCGATTGCGGTGTTGCGCTACTGATTGGCATCTTAAGTCGCATAAGCAGTTAGCGGCTTTGGCCCCCATTTTATTTAGTTCGGACCGGAAGCGAAGTCGCTTATTGGCCGATTAGAGAAGCGGACAAACCGGCCGCGCCGGATTTGGTCGCCTATTGGACTAAGAGCGGACAAAAAGCGACGCTTGCGGGAAGCGCCACGAGCGATGCTATTTCCTCCGGTGGCCACGTCGGAGTAGCCACGCAGTACTCTGGCAATGTGAACCCAGGAGGTGGGACGGCTAATTTCATTACTGATGTTATTTTCACCAGCACAAACACGAACATCACCACGACCAACGTCTCGCTCAATCTTGCTATCAACGGGCTGCTCTCAGTAGGAGTGATCTCACCACTAGGCGGTGCCAACGCCTCATGGTCGGCTTCCGCCCAAATTGGGAGCAACGCTTACAGTTATGGGACAGACTTGGAACAAGTGGGGGGATCAACTTTCAACCCCCCCCTAACAACACTATGTTCTTTTCGAGTGGCGGCGAGCAAACCACACCGTCGTGGTCAGACCTGTACAGGGCATTCTGACAACGCCAACTATTTCTAACGTTCCGCTTAACGTGGCAATCTTTATCAAAGTCGGCTTGGATGTCGAGGGATTTGGTAACCCGGGCGGTGTACAGGCAGGATTTTTGGGAAGTCTAGATTACCCAACTGGAATGGGCGTGTTTAACTTGGATAGCGGAGTTACGGCGAACGATCCCGGCACCTTCTTGGTCAATAACCAGTTTCTACCGCCCACCAACGCGACCCCATTACCCGCCGCACTCCCGCTCTTCGCCACCGGCCTCGGCGCGTTGGGTCTGCTCGGCTGGCGCAGGAAGCGGAAGAACGCTGCTATCGCCGCCTGATCAAAACACCTGATCGGATTTCGGAGAGACCGCCGCAGTTGGCGGT
>CAVTCV010000026.1:0-100946 GCA_963733315.1 uncultured Alphaproteobacteria bacterium
TCTTGAGATTGAGCAGTGATGGACTTGGGGCGTGTGCTCGTAGATTGACGCTGGTCCTTTAAGTTCGACAGAGATCGCAATCTATACGTTTGTCCGGCTGGCAAGCTCCTGAAGACGACGGGCCGCATTCTCTCGGGCTACATGCTGCGCTACACGGCGAGCACGTACGACTGTGGCCCATGCGCCCTCAAGTCCAAGTGCTGCCCGAACACGCCACAACGCATAGTCCCGCGCGACATCAACGAGGCCGCCCGCGATCGTGCGCGCGCTCTCGATGGAACCCCGGCGTTCGAAGAATTGAGCAACCAGCGCAAAAAGATTGAGATGCGCTTTGCGCATTTGAAGACCCATCACCGCTTCGAGCGAATGCGCCTGCGAGGGCTCTCCGGCGCCCGAGACGAGTTCCATCTCGCCGCCATCGTGCAAAACCTCAAAACGCTGGCCAACCACATCTGGCAGCCCCCGCCTGATGCCACGGTCGCTTGCGCTACCTGAAGGTCAGTTGCCGCAGAAGCAGATCAATAGGGGTCAATGGCGAACCCCTCGAAGGGGGAAAGACCAATAAATGAGGCGGGGAGTCCCGTCTGAAGCCCAAATAAAGAGCTGCAAACCTTCAGGGGCCGACTTTTTCAACACCATCGGTCAATGCGGACAGTATGCAATTTCCGGCTGATGTCCGCACTTTGATATCGCGCCGGGTCGTTCGCTTTCGCCCGATTGATGCTGGGCGGGCGTCAGTCCGAACACCGCCCCGACCGCCTTGGACCTACAAAGCGCGCCGGTACATCGACGGTGGCGCGATAGGTCAGCGACACCACCGGGGCCGACCCCGGGGACCGTAATTAGGCGCCGGCACACCTCATCGCCCCGCACGATGGCCAGCAAGCGACGGTGCAGGATGCCGAGTTGCTCTCGAAGCACCCGCCGCACGACAAGAAGCGGTTCGACTAACGCGGCTAGGTCGGCAGATTCTCGACCAGTTCCTTGATGCGCGCCTCGAACTAACCGCCCCCGCCATCCCGACCTTGAGGCCGAAGTTACGCAAAGTGCCGCGCAGGTCGTTGTCGATGGCAATGGCCTTCGACTGCAGCAGCTTGCGATGGGTCAGCAGCATGCGCTGTTTCTGGCTGCGTAGCGTCTTCACATGCACGGCTCGATAAAGCCCAACCCGAATCATCTGCGCCATCCCGCGAGCGTCATTGCGATCCGTCTTGTTGATCTGAGTCTCTAACACCGCCCGCATATGCCGCGTCTCGACGCAGATCATCGGCAAGCCCGCTTCGGCGAGTGCGCTGAACAGCCATTGCGAAGTGGCCCGGCTTCCAGTCCAATCCGCTTGAAGTGGTAGGCAGGGTTGCTCAGTACCTGCAGCAGAGCTTCAGGCTCGCTCAATACCTTCACTTCCCGCACGATCTTGCCTGTGTCATCCACAATGCAGACGCTGGTCTCCTTGACTGATACATCCAGTCCAGCAAAATGGTCCATGGCTCACGCTTCTCCTTCTGATGCTTGAGGCCGTCACCACGGACCTCGTTTCACCATCAGCCTGAAGCGCAGCACCCAAAATCTTCAACTATCCACAAGCTGCCGGCCGATTACCCCATCTTTACCGCTGCCAAGAGGCGACCTTGCACTCGATTGAAACGAGAAAGGCCGCCAACGCAGGCGGCCCCCTCTATGCGATGTTTCGACTGATTGTCGTCAGGTCGCTTGCGGCGTGCCGACAACGCGATCGTCTGAACTCGCCGCCGTCCAAATCGCGATCATTGCATATGCAGCCATGAACCCAGCGGTTGCGAAGCTGAAAACCATCGTGGACAGTTGATAGTCGAAAATCGCTCCAAATTCAGGCACGTCGCTCTCCCAATGTCGGTTTCGTTGATTTTAAATTGGGCGATGGGTATTAAGTCCACGTATTGGAAGATGATTGCCAAATAGCTATTTTGCTAAGAATTTGGCCGCGCGGGCGAAAAAGGCCGCCAATTGACTCGGCCTTAACCAAAACGAACTCCAGTCCGACCCGCGGATCGCCAGCCGACGTGGCATGATCATTCGAGATTGTCTTGCTCGCGCGGCTTCTACTTTACCCCTCAATAGCGAACATTCGGCGGCCTATCCACGCCGGCATTTGACCGGTCGTTTGTGAGGCGAGGCCCCCATTGGCCGCGCGGCCGGATGCATCTTTTTCTAAAGCCCGCCGTACCTCGTTTGGACGTGCTCAAACGCAGCCAAATGGGGGTCATCATGACGACATTCCGCAATGCCTTGGTTCTCGCCACGTTCGCAATCGGCGTTCTCGCCAGTCCCGCGGGCGCGCAGGATAAATCGCTTTACCAGCGGCTCGGCAGCTATGACGCCATCGCCGCCGTGTCCGATGAGTTCATCGGGCGGCTTGCTACCGACGAGCAGGAGAAGCGCTTCTTCATCGGCTTCTCGACCGACAGCAAGACGCGCATCCGCCAGCATCTGGTTGATCAGCTCTGCAATGCGGCCGGCGGCCCTTGTGTCTACACCGGCCGCGACATGAAAAAGTCCCATGCCGGCGCCGGCATCAGCAAAGCCGACTGGGACCACTCGGTGAAGATCCTGGTCGAGGTGCTGAACAAATTTAAAGTGCCGGAGAAGGAGCAGCACGATCTGCTCGCACTGCTCGGTCCGATAGAAAAGGACATCGTCGAGAAGTAGGGACGCTCGGTAAGCGAATGATTTCCGTTCATTCCCGCGAAAGCGGGAATCCATGGCAAAGACCTGGCCCCCGCTTTCGCGGGGGCGAACGGTCTGACTGCTTAATGCCCACTCGGGTCGCCGCGGCGGCCGGCCTCGTAGAGGAACCACACCCGCCGCTCGGCTTCGTCGATATGGACCTCGAGAATGCTCGCGGTGGCGACGTCGTTGTGTTCCTCGCAGACGTCGTGCGCCTCGCGCATCGCCGAGACGAAGCGCTGGTTGTCGTCGCGCAATTCGGCCAGCATGTCATCCGGATCGACGTATTTGGCGTCGTTATCGGCAATCCGCTGATGCCGCGAGATATCGCCGATGGAGCGCAGCGTGTTGGCGCCGAGCTTGCGCACGCGCTCGGCCAAGACGTCGGTGGTGGCGAAGATCTGGTCGGCCTGTTCGTCGAGCAAGAGATGGTAGTCACGGAAATGCGGTCCGCTGACGTGCCAGTGGAAATTCTTGGTTTTCATGTACAGCGCGAAGGTATCCGCGAGCAGCGCATTGAGCGCGGCGGCAATATCCTTGCTGGCATTGGAGCCGAGGTCGGTCGGCGTTTGCAGACGCGGCGTGCCGTCGTGGCCGGCGGTGGCTTTGCTGGAACCCATGGAGACCCTCCCGTTTCAACGCTGTGCAACGTGCCGCCCCCGGGGAAAGTTCCATGCCGGCGGCGCCGGGTCTAGTTGACCATTGGGCGCACGGCCTCGGCGATACGCGCCAGAGCGGGGCCCCATTTCCGCGTTTCGTCCTGGCGGAATAGCCGCAGCGTCGGATACCAGGGCGAGTCCTCGCGCTGAAGCATCCAGCGCCAGTCGTTGACGACCGGCACGGCGGCGAACACCGGCCGCGCCAGCGCGCCGGCGAGATGCGTCACCGAAGTGTCACATGTGACGACGAGATCGAGGTTCATCATCACCGCCGCGGTCTCGAGGAAGAAATCCGCATCAGGCGCGGGATCGGCGTTGAGCGTCATGATGCTGTAGCCGAACGGGACTTCGACGGTCTGCACCGCCGGCGGGCCCTTCTGCAGCGAGATTAGTTGCACCCCGGGCAGGGCGGCGAGCGGCGCGAAGTCGGCGAGCGGAATGTTGCGCCGCTTGAAATGCGGCTTGTCGGAATGGCCGGACGCCCAATTGATGCCGATCTTGAACGCGGCGCCGAGCCGCGCGCGCCAGGCTTCGATGCGCGCCGGTTCCGCCGCAAGATAGGGCACCTGCGCCGGAACCGTGTCCGGCCGGATGCCCAGCACGCCGGGCACACTCAACAGCGGCAGCCAGCGTAGCGGGCGCGTGTCCTGCGCGATCTTGTCGTGATCGGTTTCGATGGTGACGCCGGAAAGCGTCGACAATAGTGGCGCCATCGCCTTGCGCGTCAGGACGGTCACGTCGAAGCCGCGCGCCGCCAGCAGCGGCGCGAAGCGGCAGAACTGGATTGTGTCGCCGAGGCCCTGTTCGGTGACCAGCACCAGGCGTTCGCCGGCAAGCGGCGCGCCGTCCCAGCGCGGCTGCGGCAGCGGCGCATAGGCCGGCTCGCCCACCTGCGAGCGAAATTCGTAATCGGCGAAGCCTGCCGCCCAGTCGCCGCGCAGCAGATTGAGCCAGCCGCGCCCGAGATGCGCTTCCGGGAGTTTCGAATCGAGCGTGAGTGCTTTCTGATAGGCCGCCATGGCCTCGTCGAAGCGCGGCGAGGCGATGCGCCCGCCGGCGGCGTCGAAATGGCCGAGATCCTTGAGCGCGTTGCCGCGGTTGACATGCGCCTCGGGGATGTCGGCGCCGCAGGTGATTGCCTTGTCAAAGCTCGCCAGCGCCTCGGCGTGGCGGCCGAGCGCCTGCAGCAGCGAGCCGCGGTTGAGCCAGTCGGTCGCCGAGGTCGGGTTGAGCGCCAGCGCCCGGTCGAAACTTTTCAGCGCCTCGTCGGGATAGCCGGCATCGACCAGGATATTGGCGCGGTTGCCGTGCGCGTCGGCGAAATTGGCGTCGAGCGCGATGGCGCGGTCGAAATTCTTGATGGCCTCCAGCCGGTCGCCCTCGCGGTAGAGCGCCTGGCCGAGCAGATTGTGGACGCGCGCCTGCGGCGGGCCAAACTCGATGGCGCGGCGGGCGAGCGCGATGCCCTGCTCGAATTGCCCCTCCTGGCAGGCGACCACGGCGACGTAATAGAGAGCGTCGGCGTTGCGCGCGTCGATACGCAGTACCTCGACATACCGCTCCATGGCCATAGCGAGATCGCCCTGGCGGTGGTGGAAGAGGCCCTGCTGGATGAGTTGCGCGGTGGTGGCGGGTTCGGACATGCGGGGGTTTCTAAGCAGGCTTTGGCGGCGGTGCCAAGCGCCAATGACGGCAGAGAGGCCGCCGTGGTATGCCTTTTGCTCGGAATGCCGGCGGGAATGCGTAGGGGCAGGGCAATGAAAGACATCCTCGACAGGCTGGAGCAGCGGCGGGACGAGGCGCGGCTGGGCGGCGGCAAGGCGCGCATCGAGGCCCAGCACAAACGCGGCAAGCTGACCGCGCGCGAGCGCATCGAATTGCTGCTCGACAAAAGCTCGTTCGAGGAGCTCGACATGTTCGTCGAGCACCGCTCCAACGACTTCGGCATGGAGAAGACCAAGATCCCCGGCGACGGCGTCGTCACCGGCTGGGGTACGGTCAACGGCCGCACGGTGTACCTGTTCTCCAAGGACTTCACCGTGTTCGGCGGCTCATTGAGCGAGACGCACGCGCAGAAGATCATCAAGGTGCAGGACATGGCGATGAAGGCGCGCGCGCCGATCATCGGCCTGTTCGACGCCGGCGGCGCGCGCATCCAGGAGGGCGTCGCGGCGCTCGGCGGCTATGGCGAGGTGTTCAAGAGGAACGTCATCGCCTCCGGAGTCATTCCCCAAATCTCTGTCATCATGGGTCCCTGCGCCGGCGGCGACGTCTATTCGCCGGCGATGACCGATTTCATCTTCATGGTGCGCGACACCTCCTACATGTTCGTCACCGGCCCCGACGTGGTGAAGACGGTGACCAATGAGGTGGTCACCGCGGAAGAGCTCGGCGGCGCCTCGGTGCACACCACCAAATCGGGCGTCGCCGACGGCGCCTTCGAGAACGACGTCGAGTGTCTGTTGCAGATGCGCCGGCTGATCGACTTCCTGCCGGCCAACAACGAAAACGGCGTGCCGGAATGGCCGACGCTCGACGATCCCGACCGCATCGAGGAATCGCTCGATACGCTGATCCCCGACAATCCGAACAAGCCCTACGACATCAAGGAACTGATCCTCAAGGTGGTGGACGAGGGCGACTTCTTCGAAATCGCGACGACCTACGCGCGCAACATCGTCACCGGCTTCGGCCGCATCTCCGGCAAGACGGTGGGCTTTGTCGCCAACCAGCCGATGGTGCTGGCCGGCGTGCTCGACAGTGACGCCTCGCGCAAGGCGGCGCGCTTCGTGCGCTTCTGCGACGCCTTCAACATTCCGATCGTCACCTTCGTCGACGTGCCCGGCTTCCTGCCCGGCACCGCGCAGGAATACAACGGGCTGATCAAGCACGGCGCCAAGCTGCTGTTCGCCTACAGCCAGTGCACGGTGCCGCTGGTCACGGTCATCACGCGCAAGGCCTTCGGCGGCGCCTATGACGTGATGGCGAGTAAGCACGTCGGCGGCGACCTGAACTACGCCTGGCCGACGGCGCAGATCGCGGTGATGGGCGCCAAGGGCGCGGTCGAGATCATCTTCCGCGCCGACATCGGCGACAAGGACAAGATCGCCGCGCGAACCAAGGAATACGAGGACCGCTTCCTGTCGCCCTTCGTCGCCGCCGAGCGCGGCTATATCGACGACGTCATCATGCCGCACTCGACGCGCAGGCGGCTGGCGCGCGCGCTGGCGATGCTGAAGAACAAGCACGTCGAGATGCCGGCCAGGAAGCACGATAATTTGCCGCTGTAAGAACGGGAGACAAAAAATGGCAGCGAACGATCGTCCCATCGTCACCAAGAAAGGTCAGGAGCAGGGCAACACCGGCCAGTCGGGCGGGCTGAAGCTGATGACCGGCGTCGGGCCGCAGCACACACCGGCGACTCGGATCTGGTTCGGCAAAGCCAGCAATGCGCCCGGCTTCCGCTCGCTGCCGCACCACCACGGCGAAGCCGAGACCGGCGCCTATGTGCTGTCGGGCCGTGCCCGCGTCTTCTTCGGCAAGAATTATCAGGAGTATATCGACCTGTCGGAAGGCGACTTCATGTTCGTGCCGCCCCACATCCCGCATCTCGAGGTCAATATGAGCACGACCGAGGAGCTGTGGTGGCTCGCCTGCCGCACGCCGGAGAATATCGTGGTGAACCTGCCGGACATCGATGACGCGATGCTGGTGGGGTATCGAAGGGCGTGAGGGCGATGATGAGTCCGCACTCGACGCGGCGGCGTCTGGCGCGCTGGAAACATTCATGTTCACCGTGATAAGAAATGTGTTGATCTGATGAACGAATATTCCCGAGTTCTTTCGAGTTCATAAGAATAAGCTTATTTCACCCATGCCCCCCACTTACTTCCTCGTCCGTGCCGTCGTCGCGCCCGACCTGCGCGAGAGGTTCGACCATTGGTATTCGGCCGACCACCTGCCGTGGGCGCTGCAAGTCTTCAAATGCGACAAGGCCTGGCGCTTCTGGAGCGAGGTGGAGGAGGGCGTGCACTACGCGGTCTATCGCTTCGCCGGCAAGGCTGCCTGCGACGCCGCGCTTGCCTCGGACGGCTTCAAGGAACTCATCGCCGACTTCAATCGTTCCTGGCCCGAGGGCGTCATCCGCACGCGCGACGTGGTGACGCTGACCGAGGGGAGGGAAGCTCCGTAAGCTCGTAGGGTGGGCAAAGGCGCGTTTCGCGCCGTGCCCACCGCGGAAGCCTCTGACTCATGACGGTGGGCTTCGGTACGCTCAGCCGACCCTACAAGTCTGGATAGTTTAGAGCACCGCCATGTCCATGCTTTTCGCCTTTTTCCATCACGTGCTCGCTTTGACCGTGGTGTCGGCGATCGCGATCGAGTTCATCCTGCTCGGCTAGGAGTTGTCGCACGCGACCGCCAAGCGCCTGGTGATAACCGACGCGATTTTGGGCGCCGCGGCCGGGTTGCTGCTCGTCGTCGGTTTGTGCCGCGTGTTCTTCTTCGAGAAGGGCGCGGACTATTACTTCCACAGCTACGCCTTCATGACCAAGCTCTCGGTCTTCATCGCCGTGGCGCTGTTGTCGATCGTCCCGACGGTCGAGTTCCTGCGCTGGCGCAAGCCGGTAAAGGCCGGGCAGGTGCCGGCGGTGAGCGCGGACAAGCGCTTTATCAAGAAAATCATCCACGGCGAGCTTGCCGCCGTCGTTATTATCGTGCTGTGCGCGGCGATCATGGCGCGCGGCGGCTGGGTGTAGGGAGCGGCGCGTAGCCTAAAGCTTCGCGGCCTCGGTCGTGCGCGCGGCGGCAAAGCCGGTTTCGGTGAGCTGATAACGGTAGCGGTTGCGCCGGTCGATGGTGACCCAGTCGTTCGCCACCGCCTTGTTGAGCCCGCGCTGGAAATCGCCGTCGCGCACGGTGAAGAAATAATTGCGCGGCAGCAGGCCGCTCACCGGGATGCGGTGGCGCATGAAAACGTCGAGGATCTGGCGGCCGACGTCGTCGTCGGAGATGAGGCAGGACATGGGGCGCACCGGCATAGGAGAGAATGTGCGCCTGCGTTACGCCAATGCGCGGCCGCTGTCGCGCCGCCCGCGCGCAATCCTGAGAGTTATCCCGGAATGTTTCGCGGTCAGGTTCCCGCCACCACTTTGTTCCGCAATACCCCGATGCCGCTGATCTCGATTTCCACCGTGTCGCCCGGCTTGATGTTCTCCGGCACGCCGTCGGTGCCCATCCACATCACGTCGCCCGGCTCGATGGTGCAGTATTTCGACACTTCGGCGATGTAGGTGGCGGTGTCGAAGATCATGTTGTTGGTGGCGAAGCGGTCGGTTTCGCGGCCGTTGACGCGGATCGTCGTCGTCATCGCGGCCGGATCGAGGCCGGTGACGGTCCACGGCCCCATCGGCTTGAAGGTGTCGGCGTTCTTGGCGCGCCAGAGCGTGCGGTCCTCTTTCTGCCATGAGCGCTCGGAGACGTCGTTGCCGATGGTCCAGCCGAACACATAGTCGAGCGCGCGCTCGCGGCTGACGTTGCGGCAGCGCTTGCCGAACACGGCGACCAACTCGCCCTCGTACTGGAACGCCTCGCCGGCGTCGGCCGGTTTGACGATGCTTTCTTCATGCGCGATCAGCGCGTTGTTGGAGCGGTAGCCGATGTCCGGCTTTGCCGGGAACACCGGCTCGGTCTTGCGCTTGGCGGCCATTTTCCGAATATGGTCGGCGTAATTGATGCCGACGCAGAAGAAGTTCGACGGCACGGTCGGGACCAGCAGCTTGACGTCCTTGAGCGCGAAAGCGCGGCCATTACGCCTGTGCTCACCCCAGGGAACACCATCAAAAGCGACCACCTGATCGCCTTCGACCACGCCATAGCTCGTCATGTTGTCCTTGCTGAACCGGCACCACGTCGTCATTGCTGCGTCCTTGCTTGCCATTGCATGTTGATCAGCGCCAGCCGCCGCCGCCGTTGATGTAGACCGTGTCGGCGGTCATGAACTGGCAGGCGTCCGAGCAGGCGAACAGCACAAATTCACCGATCTCCTCCGGCTCGGCGAAGCGGCCCATCGGCACGTCCTCGAGGAACCTCTGATAGAGCTCCGGCGAGGTCGCCGCCGCGTCCTGGAACGGCGTCTTCACCGGCCCGGGCGAAATCGACAGGGCGCGGATGCCCTGGGTGGCGAATTCGCGCGCGACGCCCATGGTCATGGTCACTACCGCGCCCTTGGCCGAGGCGTAATGCACCGAGGAGCCCGGTCCGCCGCGCTTGTGCGACATGCTGCCCATGTTGACGATCACGCCGAACTTGTTCTGCAGCATATGCGGCAGCACCGCCTGCATGGCGTAGAACGTGCCCTTCACGTTGAGGTCGAAGGTGCGGTCGAACAGATCGTCGTCGATGGCGAGGAATTTGGAGCGGCGCAGCGCGGCGCCGGCCGAATTGAACAGGAACTGCACGCTGCCGAAATCGTCGAGCGCGAGCTGCACCATGTCCTCGACCGCCGCGCGCTTGGTCACGTCGATGGTCAGCGCCAGCGCCTGCGCGCCGGTATTGCTGTATTTGGCGTTGATCTGCTCGCTGGTCTCCTCCACGCCCTTCTCATTGATGTCGGCGCACACCACGTTGGCGCCCTCGCGGGCGAAGATCAGCGCGGTGGCCCGCCCGATGCCGCTGCTGGCCCCGGTGATGATGATGGTCTTGCCGTGGAAATAGTCCGGCGTCTTCGGCATGGTGTCCTCGCTCGTGCGGATGTCGTTGCGAGGCAGACTAGCGCATTTTTCAGCCGCCGTACGACATGCCGCCCATGCGGATCGCCGCCTGGGTCCCGAGCAGGATGGCGCGCGAGAGCAGGGCTATATCCATCGGCATGTCCTTACGCCAGACGTCGAGCAGGAGCGCGATCCGGACCCGGTCGCTGCGATTCCACACCTCGTGCCGATAGGTGTCGTCCCACAGCAGGCTTTCGCCGTCGCCGAGCCGGTAGGGCTCGCCGTCGATATTCATGACGCAGGCGGGCTTGCCGTCGGCGTCGTTCGGCATCGACAGCATCAGGTGGTAGCGCAGGATGGCGCGGAACGGGCCGCGGTGCTCGGGGATATGTTTGCCGGGTGCCAGGAACGAAAAGATGGCCGACACCACTTCCGGCGCATCGTGCAGAAGCGCGGCGACCGTCGGACAGCGGCGCAAGTTATCCTCGATCGTGACGCCATAGGCCTTCATGATGAACACGCGCCAGTCGCGCCCATCATTGGCCGAAATATCCGTCTGCGCCGGCATGATGTCGTGGAAGCGCGGCACCTTGTTGAGCATGCCGGCTACCACAAAGGCCTCGTCGCGGATCTCGGTCCAGCGGTCGTCGAAGCGTTTGGCGTTGGGAAAATACTGCTCGGCCGCAAGCGTGGCCGGCGTCGTAATGCGGCTGTCGTAGATGGCGCGGACAACGCCGGCCGCCCGATCGTAAAGTTGCGCCACGTTCACTCCCCGCCGATGATCGCGCCCTCCTTAAGAATATAGTCCCGCGGCGCGGCAGGGCCTATATCCCGGCAAATTAAATTCGCCCGCGGCTTGACATCCCCGCGATTGGGAAAAGAGTTCGAAGATTCCGGCCGCGGGCGGCCGCTTCCGAAGCGCGTTGCGGCAGAACAAAGGGAGTGCTTTATGCAAAAAATATGGCTGGCCCTGCTGCTGACGCCGCTCATCGCCGCGCCGGTACGCGCGGACGAGAGCCTGGTCACCTTCAAGTCGATGACCGTCGAGGTCGCGCTCGATCTTGCCCGCGCCGCGCTCGCCGACTGCCGCAAACAGGGCTATCAGGTGGCGGTGGCGGTGGTCGACCGTTTCGGCGTGCCGCAGGTGGTGCTGCGCGATCGCTTTGCCGGCGCCCATACCGTCCCGACCGCGACCGGCAAGGCCTGGACCGCGGTCAGCTTCCGCACCAATACCAGCGATCTGGTTGCGGCCACGGGACCTGGCTCGCCGCAGGCCGGCGTGCGCGCCCTTCCGAACGTCACGATCATTGCCGGCGGCGTGATGGTGGAGGCGGCCGGCACCCTGGTCGGCGCCGTCGGCGTCTCCGGCGCGCCGGGCGGCGACAACGACGAAGCCTGCGCCAAAGCCGGCATCGCCGCTATCCGCGATAAGCT
Source organism: uncultured Alphaproteobacteria bacterium (assembly GCA_963733315.1). Taxonomy (GTDB): domain Bacteria; phylum Pseudomonadota; class Alphaproteobacteria; order Rhizobiales; family Xanthobacteraceae; genus Pseudolabrys. Next base: position 11,507 of record CAVTCV010000026.1, read on the forward strand.
GGACTTCTAAGAGGTCGACTATGAACCCCATTGAATATGCCGACGCTTCACCGCAAGTGCGCGTGGTCTATGACGACATCAAGAAGACCCGCAACGTGCCGGACGTGAACAATTTCTGGAAATATCTGGCGCGCGATCCGGCCACCCTCAAGCGCACCTGGGGAAGCATCAAGGAGATCATGGCGCCGGGCGCGCTCGACCCGCTGACCAAGGAGATGGTCTATTTGGCGGTCAGCGTCACCAATGGCTGCGCCTATTGCATCGGCACTCAAAATCGTCTAAAACACATTTAACCCTAGTAATTCAGCCTTTCCGGCACTTATCGAGCGGGACCTGTAGGGGATGTCTGTAGGGGAGCATGGGGGAAACACGGCACCTCACCCGACGCGGCCATAGCTGGTACTTCACCCGCGATGTGCCCCGTGGCCTCATGGTCCTCTCGCGCACAGGGAAGCCCATGCGCCGCGTCACGCTGGCCCTGCACACCACAAGTCTCCCCGAGGCCAGATCAAAGCGCATTGAGGCTGCCTATCAGGTTGAGCGCATATTCAGGGACGCCAAGGCTGCCAGAGCCAAGCTGGTTGACGGCGAGAAGGAACCCGAGCCTGACGCATTGGACATGGTGCAGGCATTGGAGGAGCAACTTGCCCTCTACAGCGCCAAGGCGCGACGGCCACTGGCGCAGGATGGTACGCCGTTCTCCAGCGTGGCAGCCGCCTATCTGCGCGAACTCGACCGTGACGCGGCGACAAGGCTCGCGCCGGCCACGCTACGGCAACGTGAGGCCGCGTTCCGGCTGTTCGCGGACTTCACCGAGGATGCGCCCTTGGCCGCAATCGACCGCAAGACCGCATCATCATTCTTGACCACAGTCTCGCACCTCGACCCCGATTGGGGCAGACACGCCGATGCGGCCAAGCTGCCCTTGGGCGAGCTACTCAAGAAATATGGCCGTGGGAAACGCCAACTCAGCAACGCGGCAGTCAATCACTATCACAGCGCGATCAAGGGAGTTTTCGATTACGCCATCAAGACCGGCGACCTCGATACCGGCTTTGGCAATCCGCTCACTGGCCTAAGCCGCAAGACCGCCGACGCCAAGTGGGTCCCGTTTGAGCCGTCCGAACTCCGAACGCTGTTGGCCAATGCCGGCGACCTCCGCTGGTACGTCATGGTTGCGTTGTACTCAGGGATGAGATTGGGGGAGATTTGTTCTGCCAAGATCGAGGAAGCCGATGGCATACACTACTTTGATGTGATCGAGGCCAAGACAAAGGCGGGTCAACGCCAAGTGCCGGTACATAGCGAACTCATCAAAGCCGGCATCCTCAAAGCCAACTACCGGACAATGGCCTCATCGAATGTCACCAAGCTATTCGGTCGATTGCGCGTCAAGATTGGCCTCACGCGGGATAGGCTCTCGTTTCACAGCCTACGCAAGAACGCTGTTACCGCGCTCGACCGCGCCGGGGTGAACACTACCGACATTGCCGCGATTGTCGGCCATGCTCGATCATTTTCTCTCGATAGGTATTCGGGAGGACCCGGTTTGAAGCGATTGCAGAGCATTGTTGAGAAGATAAGGTATTAGCGATACTTGCTCGTAGGCTTGCCCTCACGTTGGGCAACGGCATCCTCCAGCAAGAAATTCAGCATCCGCCCGAGGGTTTGACGTTCCTCGACCGCAATCTCCTCGATCTTGGCCCGCAGTGAGGGCAGGATCATAAATGTGAGGCTAGTCCTCACCTCGGGTCCTTTGTCTTTCTTTGCCATGTCGGTACTCCCATGAATGTTATGGGGATACCTTATGCTATCAGAGGACCCCTGTCAAGTCTCTTGTGATATAAGAACTAGCGGCGTTAGCCTCTAATTCTCCAAAAATTTCCCCGCGCAACACTCATTGCACACGCGAACGCTGCCGTGCCTTTGGTCGATGCCACGGCGGCAGTACCCCCGGTCTATTCCTATCAGCGTAGTGATGGTCGGCAGGATCATTGATGGTGACGGCGCAAGCGATGGCGTCACTGCGATAGGCGTAAGGATGGCAAGCGTCCTCATCGTGACGCCATCCGATTAACCCCTCTCAATCCCGATTGCGAATGTACCTGATTTGATTGGCTTGGCGATGAGCCGATGAGGGCATCCGAATTATATTTGATATTTGGATGATTGACCGCTTGACAATATATCCTCTTATGTTATCTTAGGATCATAAGAGGAGATACCAAGCAATGAGACAAGCAACAATCATCGTCCCGAGTAGCGAACAAGCGGCCTTATCCTATGCCAAGCGACAAGCGGCCAAGCTATTTGGCGGTTACACGATAACGCAAGGGCAAGGCGGATGGATTGATGCAAGCGGCGCATTGATAGATGAGCCGGTATCCATTCTCACAATCGCTTGCGAGCCATGCGAGGCGGCTAACGCCAAGCTTGACCATATCGCGGATGAGATTGGCCACATTGGCCGGCAAGACGCGGTGTTTGTCTCATACCCCACTGGCGACGTTGCAATCCGCAACACATCCCCAACCCAACTAGCAGCATAGGAGCAATGCACCATGATGGATTTAGCAACAATCCGCGCGATGAACAAAGGCGCGGCCAATCGAGCCAAGCGCCATGCCGTGCGGCCATTCGTGCCAACGCCAGAACAACGCCAAGCCTTACGCAATGGCGCGGACATAACCCGCTTGGCCGGCTTTCGATTGCCGGCAATGGGCGACTATGTGCCGCGCGGATGGCGAGTGACCGTTGATGCGCCGCTGTTCTGCGATAAATCCGGCTTTGGGCTTGAAAGCGAGCCGGCAATCACCTTGCGCCGCTTAGGCCAATCATCGGCAATGATCCTGCCGACATTGGCTACGCCTCGCACGATGAGGGGCAATTCCAAATCTATGTGAGCCGCTATCAGAGGAAAGGATGAGCCATGTTCGCCAAGAGACACTATGAAGCTATCGCAAGGGCATTGCAGGAAGCGTGTCCCGAGCCGCATTGGGATGCGAACAAGCGAGCGCAATTTGATGTCACCGTGTCCCGGTTATGTGATGCGTTCAAACGCGACAACGCGGCCTTTAATCGGGATCGCTTTATTGCCGCTTGCCAGCCGGGCGCCAATGTGCGCGCCCGCAATTACAAAGTAGTGCAACCCGTCCAGCTCACTATCGTCCCGCACGATACCAAGCCAATACGGGTGCGCGTCACAATGAAGGAACCAACATGATGCTTGTGAATGTGTTGATTGTGATAGCCTACACCTCGCCAATTTCCTTGTGATCTACAACATGCGGAGGGCACCATGAGAGCCGCGATTTATAGCCGCGTATCCACTACCGGTAATACCGTCTCCATCAGATCGAGCTATTGGAAGCGGTAGCCGCCGCGAACGGTTCGGATAATCGTGCAACTGTATCAAGACGCGGGCATATCTGGCAGCAAGAGCGCGAACAACGCCCCGGCTTGGATGCCGCTTTGCAGGGCGCCGAGCGTCATAGCTATGACGTTTTGATGGTCTGGTCACTCGACCGGCTTGCCTGTTCCACCATTGATGTCTTGCGGTCTGCCGAGACGCTACGCAGGACCGGGCGCGCCTTATACCTCGACCGCGAACGCCTCGATACCTCTACCGATGCCGGGCGCGCGTTCTTTACGATTGCCGCCGCGTTTGCCGAATTGGAACGCGGGCAAATCGTGGCGCGCGTCAATGCCGGCCTCGACCGCGCCCGCAAGGCTGGCGTCAAGCTAGGACGCCCACAATCGACCCCGCCACAGCGGCCAAGGTTGCCGAGCTACTCAAGACCGGCATCGGCATCAATCGAGCCGCCAAACTCGCCGGTTGCTCCAATGGCAGCGCCGCACGGATCAAGGCGACCCTCGCCGCATAGGCGGGGGTCGAGTTCTTTGACATCGTAAATCTGGCCCTCGGGCATCCGACCTGCGCAGCGCGCGGGCGCCCGCTTTTTACGGGGGGTGCCAAGTGCCCCTAGGCGGCATTTTGGCCAATAGGGCATGACAGGGCAGGACACCTTGACCTTAAAGGTGCCTCTAGGCCAATGGTTTTTCGTTTTCACTATTCCCGTATGCGAGAGTGCCTCCTTAGAGACACTCTCTGCGGTACGGTGAGACTTAGAACTCTCACCGGGAACTCACCGGGCACTCACCGGGCATGTTGTATACCCTTGTTTTCATTAGTATATTCTCACCGGGCACTCACCGGGCACTCACCGGGCACTCAAAAAATCTCACCGGGACGCTCACCGGGACGGATTTTGCCCGGTGAGACTGAAACCGAGCTAAGTTCTCTTAATAATCGTTCGCAACATCATGGGTTACGCCTGTCCTCCCCCTGACACCGCATGAATGGAACCTAGCTTGCGTAACCCATGATGACGCCCTACGTCATGGGTTACATCGGGACCCAATAGGGCCTGTATATAATGTGAGGGAGTGTCACCCATGACGATCAAACCTAAATCCCGACAAGCCCGCTACCGTGCGACGGCCAAGGGCAGGAAAGCCGAGGGGCGCTATCGTCGCTCGATCACTGGCCGCAAGGCCGCTGCCGCCGCTGCCGCGCGCTACCGCGAACGGCTCAAGGCGCAAGCCGACCTCGACGCCATACTGAATGGTTAATGGGAAGGCAAGAGGACATAAGCGGCCATCTTGACATTAACCGCGCGATAGCATAGACTGATTTCAGCATGAAGAACCGGCGCAATTCGGCGCCGTGCCAGAACCAGCCCTAACCCGGCAACGGTGGCGTTCCTCAAAAGCAGGGACACGCGCTCGACTACAAGCGGTCGGGAAACAGTAGGGGTCCGCCATGTCTCATCAACATCGGCATCTAAGTTGGACGGCGCGCCTCAAAACGGAGGTGTGCCATGAGCCACTCACAAAGATCACCCTAAAAAACGCCGACCTTGACCAATTCGAGCGGCATGATCCCGACGATGCCAGCTTGCGCGCTGAAAGCATTGCAAGACGGTGCATTGATGCTCAATGTTCTGCCGGGCGCGGCCAAGGATGCGCCGACGCAAGAGTTTAAGCCGGGCACGATTGCCATTCTGCTAGATGGTGACGGCGACATTGCTCTATTCGGTAGCAAGGTATCCGGTTCCGCTGCGTTCCCCCATGCGCCGGCATTGATCGAGCAAGCCGACCGCATCCTGATTGATGCGGCCAAACACGACAAGGAAATCAGCGAGCAATAGCCGCGATGGCTTCAGCCGGCCTCAAGGTCTTCACTATCGACACGCAAGAGGCGCGGCTGGAGGATTGGCTACGGCTTGTCCTCAAGCATGGCCGCATGGCGCATGTTGCCGTTCGCGCGGTCTATGGCCAAAAGATGCCCGAGGACCTCACCAGCGCATTGACGGCATACATCAAGCGTGTGCAGGCCGATGAGGAAGCCGAACTCGACCGGCGCAAGGTGGCGATGGCGCGCATGGAACGGGAGCCGCTTGTCGGCGCGTTCGCGCTAGGCGCTACACTTGCATTATGAAGTTCAAACCGAGCGTTGGGATTTGGACAACATGGACGCCCGATATGGCGGTAGGGACGCCATTCAAAAAATGGTTCACTCCAAAGCAGATGGATCACTACCGGCGCGGGCGCGATGAGTTCTCCGACGAGTGGCCAAAGCGCTTGGCGGCAAGGATGCGACCGTTGCGACAATCGAGGTCGAGCCGACCGAGACGGTTCATTAGGTGCCGCCATGTCAGACATCACCCGCGACCAGGAAGCAGGCAATAAAGGATGCGCTGTTACGCGCATGTCATCCCGATCAAATCCATGCGCTCAAGCGATTGTGTGGAGCAACGCCCGAACACGATAGCGTTCCCGATGAACGGCTTGATGAGTTCTATCGTTATCTGTACGGCCCTTCAAGTCACGACGAATGTCGAGGCAATGGCCGACAACCTTGGGGTCGAGCAAGCGGAGGCGTCGGCCATCGTGCCCGAGGCTGTTACCAAGCAAGCGGAAGCCGATGCACAACCCAAATCGCCGCTTTCGGTGGCCGTGTTGGACTACGTTGCGAAAGACTACCGCATCATCCCGACCGCGCCGAACCAAAAGATCGCGCTACTCAAGGATTGGCATAAGAACGCCTTGGAAATACCCGAGGCTGTTGATGCCTTCTATGAGCATAACCCGAACGCTAATATCGCGTTCTGCCCCGAGGACATGGGCATCGCTCCGATTGATTGTGACCCCGGCGCCGACCTTTCGCAATTCCCGCCAACGTACACGGTCAAGACGCCACGCGACGGAGACATCTACATTATATCGGCAGTGTGCCGCCAACGGTCGGCAAGCTAGGACCTCACATTGATACCCGCGGCCAGCGCAGCTATGCGCTGTTGCCGCCAAGCGTGATCGACGGAGTAGCGTATGAGGTCATTGACGCGCGGCCAGCTATCACGTTGCCCGAGGACATCCCGGCCAAGTTGACGCAAGCCGCCAAGGTCGAGACGCCATCCGACGCCGCCCCGATCTGCCCGGCAACGTCATTGCAGCGCGAACGCGGCTTGACAATCTTGCGAAGCAAGGGAGGTTCGCAATCGAGGGCAAAGGTGGCAATGATCTAACTTATAGGGTTGCTTGTGAGTTGTGCGAATTAGGCGTCTCACAAGCGACGGCTGTTGATTTATCTTAGCCTCGGATTGGAACAAGGGCAATCAATCCCTTGGACACGCGAACAACTACTCGACCACAAGAAAGCCCTCGCTAATGGGTATAGCTACAAACAGAACGCAGCCGGCGCCTATGCCAGTGCGCCAGCGGATGAGACGTTTGCCGAAAGTGAGTATGTCAAGGCCGAGCAAGCCAAAGCCGAGACGGATAAGCCCGATGTATTCATGTGGTCGCCTCGGGAGTTTCTAAATCGACCGGACCCGACACCGCACGTTGTCGATGTTGTCATGTTGATGGAGTTGGTCAACGTCTATGGTGGCGAAAAACTTGGCAAGAGTTTTTTGGTCATGGAACTATTGCTGTGCATCGCAACGGGTATGCCATTCCTCGGCAAGTATCATGTGCGGCGCAAAGGTCCTGTCGCCTATCTCACTGCCGAGGGCAGCAATAGCGTCAAGCGTCGTTTCCTCGCATGGTGCGGCGCGCATGGCGTTGATCCGCTAACTGTGCCGTTCTATTTCAAGGCCGATTACCCGCGCGCGAGGAAGATCGTTGAAGCGCAAACCTACATTGATGGCATCCTCGCGCGCCTCAAGTCCGATGGTCATACGACATTAGTGGCAGCGGCAATCGACACCCTTACGAGTAGTCTGGAGGGTGAGGATGAGAATTCATCCGCTGCCGTTGGCGCGTTCTGGTTGATGGCCAAAACAATCTTGAAGGCTCTCGACATCACCCTGATGGTGGTCGGCCATACCGGCAAGGATGAGAGCAAGGGACAACGCGGATGGTCTGGTAGCGGCGGCACAATCGACCGCGCCATCTTGGTAGATGGTGGTGATCCGGCACGAAAGGCCAAGGTCCTACGGATGAGCCATGCGCTCGCCAAGGATACCGACGATCCGCCGACTAACTACATCCGATTGGCCCAACAATCTGTGCCCGGTCAACCGGGGGTTTATAGTCGTGTCTGCATCCCGATCACAGAAAAGGAATACAAGGACGCCATCGCAAAGGGCGCACAGGGATTGCCGAGGACGGCTTTGATCCGATTGAAGCCCTCGATAACGGCAAGGCCATTCCAACTAGCATCGCAAGGATGATGCCGGCTAGTCCAAGTCATCGGCATGCGTTGCGGCAGCATGAATACACGGCGCCGGGAAATCATGCGACACTAACAGAGGTCGCGGCATTCTCTGTGGTCCCGAGGTCAAGCAAGATGATGACCGGCGCCGTTTCATGCAGATTGGATCAAGATACTGCGAGCCAAATCGCAACGCGAACGCTACAGCAAGAGCAGCAAGGGCACATCAAAGCATTACCGGCAGGTCCCTTGTTCAAGTTTATCTATCGTTGGACCCCGAACGGCGACCCCGAAAAGGTGCGGCCAATCCATTATTGGTATGCGCCACCTTCCGATGGCCGATCATGCAACAAGACCCACAGGCATTGGAGGAGCGACCATGAAACACGGCATCGGTCCAATCGCCCGCGCGACCTTGAGCCTGCATGGCTATCGTGCGGGCCGAACGGCGAAGCAACGCCATTCTGCATCCGGCAGGATGAGGCGGCTTTACCGTCTATCGCGTCGCTGATGATGTCGCCGTCAAGAAATTCCCGAGGATACGCCACGCTCGCAAGTTCATCGGCAAGCTGATCAGGATGGCCGAGGAGAACTGACATGGCACGGATCAAAGTAAATCAATCTGGTCACTTTCTGCCTGCCTTTTGGCCGCAGCAACAACCTCTAAACTCATGGGGATTTCTAGGCGCTTTTCGTCCTCGACTATTTCCTTCACCGTCACAATGCTGATCTTGTCGTAGGTGTGGCCATGGTTTCATGTTTATAGCGGCCAGCTTTATGAGCTTCATTGATCATCGGTTGGCTCGGTTCTTCTAAAGTAATTAGGACGGCAAGCGCGGCATCTTCGCGTCCCATGTCACCCCGCAGAGTAGCAATGTCTCCGCGTTTTACCCCACCGGATTTGACCTGAAAAATAATTTTCGCATTGTCTTTCTTGCCGGTCATGAAATATGCACGGGCGTCAATTCCTGCGTCTGCACCTTTCTTTTCGTTAATGATGGCGCGGTTATTTGTGTAAGTGAGAACGGCCATTTTTCAAATTCCTTGCGCAATCTATCATCCTTCTTGTGCGCTAATGCTAGGGCAGACTTCATATCGCGCGGGATATCATCAATCTGAATATCGGACAGAATTTCTTTGCCGAAAGTCCCTTCCAATCTTCGGAGCATCAAAGAAATTGACTGATAGGTAATATCCATTCCGATCCAGTTTCGATTAAGTCTTTGTGCCACAGCGACCGTAGTACCACATCCACAATATGCGTCTAATATTGTCGCACCCTTTTCACTACAGGTCTTGATGATACGCTCCAGTAGGGCTTCCGGCTTTTGCGTTTGGATAACCAAGCCGCTCGGCGCTTTGAGATTGGATGCTGTTAATATCAATCCACCAATCCTCGGGAATTTTTGGATCGTCTAAATAGTAGCGATAATATTTCCCTGTCGCCTTAACGAGCTTGTCCTGATAACGGCGACCATCATCATCAACGCCGATAATTCCACCAAAACTTTTTGTTCCTGTTTCCCTCTTTAAGCCTGCGAGCGTACCATCGAAAAAATAATCATCGCTTTTGGAATACCAAAAAAGTGTGTCATGTTTCCTCGCAAAGTGTTTCTTCCCTTTCCCACCGACATTGTAACACCAAACAATTTCGTTCAGAAAATCTCCGCCGTGAGAACAAAATACTGCATCCAAAATAAGTTTCAGGTAGTGGCTGGCAGTTGGGTCACAATGTCAATTGTTCCGGTTGTCTTTAAGACCCGCTGAATTTCTGTAATGCGCAGGGCATGCTCACTAGATAGGCAACAAGCTGCCGTCACCGAGAACAGCGTGTAATCCTTTGATAAGTTCTATTAGCTGCGCTTGGAAACGTCCTTTATCATTAGCTAGAATTTCCTCATATCCGGCAATCGCATGTTCATCCCATACCCATGTGTCAATGAAGGCTTGTGCTTGTGCGCATCTTCTTTTCCGACGCGATTATAAATTTGGTTGTAGTTTGGTTTTGAATTGAACGGCGGGTGGATATAGCAAAGATCAATTGTCTCATCCTTGATCTTGCCGCGCAGAATATCAAGATTGTCCCCGTAATAAGAGAGCGTTCGGAGCCTTGAGTTTTGTCATCATTTCCTCGCCGCTTCCCATGCTTCCAGCGCATAAGCAATATTGCCAATTTCCCATAGCCGCTAGGGCCGCTAAACTGCCATTCACAGACACTTACGGCGAGGAGCGCAAAGCGGGCGGGCCAAGCATGAGCGACAAACGATAAGGAAGGTCTAATGAGTGCGAAACCAATCACGGATAAGAACCTGATCGACGCCGTGAACAACAAGAACAAGGAAATCAGCAATCCCAAGGCGATCAAGACCGTCTGCCTCAAGTACACAAAGCAGGCCATCAAGGATATGCCGCAAGAGAGGCGGGCTGAGTTTTTGGCCGAGTTGGCAGCACTACGCCCCTAGGTGCATGTCATTGGCGCTTGCCCCAATGCTCATCCCACCATTGTTCATCCGCGAAGATGTCACCATAGACATCATCATTCTAGGGAGGTGGATTGAGTTGCTCCTTGATGCGCCGGCTTATGCGGCTGGCCGAGTTCATCCGCATTGTCCTCGGGTCCTGACAAAAAATCCGACCTTCACCCGTGAGGTCAATGTAGCTGATGATGCCCGGTTTCCAGCCATCGGATTTCGCAAACTCCAACTTGTCGGCAAACCGCGACGATTTGAAGTAGTCGGCAAGTTGCTCTATCAGCTTGTCCATTATGCTCATTTCTTGCCATCCTTGTTATTGAGGCCACGTTCATCAAACGCGGATGCATTTCTATCGGTCCAAGGCGTCTTTTGATCTTTGTCAGGCGCCTGTTTTTGGCCGGGAGTGCTTTTGACCGGCGCGAACGGTTGCGGGATATTCTTACCTTCGTTTGACATGGTTCATTCTCCCCAAGCTGGTGCATGTTGCGGGTTTAAGACGCGCAAACCGCTTGACACCTTGCCGCTTTCGGTAAAGTGCCGCATCTGCTTGCGGCCAACTGTTAGGATGCGGAGGGCATCAAGCGCATCATCAAATTCCCGAACCACCTTGCGCTCTAATCTGTGGTACGCGGAATACTCATCTAGGAGGCGCCGACACTTGCGATGGATTTTAAGTTTGCCGGTTGCGAAAGCCGATGCCACCTCAGAGACGCCATCTTCGAGCGGCGCCCATGTGAAATCCCCGGCCATGTTGAGGCCAAGTTTCTTGAAGGTCTGCACAAAGTTATCGCCCGTCATGGCGTCCGCTGATTGCTTGCTGTCGCGCGGATACAAACAAACGCAATCCCCAAAATCATGCTGGCGAATGGCCGCAGCTTGCATGGGAATGAGCGAACGCGACAAAACGATTTCGTCCATGATCCATAGCGTATCGCTGTAGGGATCAAGGACGCCGAGCACAGCGGCGAAATCGGATGAGCCGGCAGAGGTGCCGCCGTGAGTTATATCAAGACCCCATCCCCACTTGTACCAGACGCCTTGGAAATCCAAGAGCGGTCGATCATGTAGGATGTCGGCCACAGGGGTCGAGTAGACCGAACCCGAACCTTGCGCCGGCTCGCCATAGATACGCATTGGCCGGTCCTCGGGAGGTGTGCGGTCAATGATGGCTTGGATTTGTTCTTTGCTAAGATGCGTAGCATCGGTCAACGCCATGCGGACAATGGCGCGATTGGGGGAGGGGGATGTTAGATGCTGATAGAGCGGGTCCCGACCTTCCGTTGGCGTTGCACTCACAATCGAGCGGCCACCCTCCACAGCGGTTGTGCGGGCTTGTGCCCTCACGATAGAGCCGTAAGTCGCCCGGCTCATCCCATCTAATCTGGTCAAGCGTGGCGCCTGCGAAGCTGGAAATATCTTGTTCTCTTGTCTTAAAGCCACAGAACGCAGAGCCGCCCGTGGAACGGCGAACGGTAAAGCTATCCGCAACATTCTGGCCGGCGCGCGACATACTTATCTTACCAACAAACGCATCAAGCGGAATGAACCCCGTGCCGAGGCCGTTGGGGTCATCAAGATTGCAGATGAGTTGGAGTTGGAGGGTTTGTTTCAACACTTGCGATGTGGCCGCAATCATCCAACTCATATATTCGTGCGACCGCTGGAGTTTCGGAGGCGTCATGTATCGCTTGCCTTGGAACCACAGCGGATATTCGCCGTCAGGTCCATTGCTTCATGGGCCATTGATGCTGTGGTCTTGCCGGATTGTGTGGCCGCTTGGAAAAAGATTTCCGTTATGTTGGCCGGCAGATTGTGAAACTCCAACTGCTTTGGCGATGGCTTATAGAAGTAAGCCGGTTGTAGCGTTCGCGGTATTGCTTCTCAGTGTAGAGTTTTTTGGCATGGCGCCGCACATCGTTGGCGTCTGGACCGTCAAAGGTTTCGTCTGTCATTTGAGCAACTCCTCTAGGTCCGCCAAATCTTTATCAACTACGGTAAACTCCGCTTCGATCACTCCCTTGTCTTGCTCCAGCAATAGCTTCTCGTATTTCATCAAGCCGCTGTAGCCGAACCATTCCTCAAGGAACTCGCGCGTTGCGCCGGATTTCTTGAACTCGCGTAGTGCCTTCACGGCCTCTTGTGTGTGGTCGATCACCTCATGGCGCACATCGACCTTTTGCACGATTGGAAAGTTGCGGTCCCATACCATTGCAGCGGCGCGCAAACGCGCGGCAGGCTCACGGACATCGTTCATCACCTCACGGATGGCGTTCAACGCATCGGGACCTTCCGCACTGAGGAGCATGTTGCCGTATTCGCGCATCGCTTCGACAATGCGCGGCTTCGCGCGCCACTGTCGGCCAATGGTCGAGAGACTTTGGACGCTGCTAGTTTCCGAACCGAACCCTGCCGTGCGAGCGGCGCCGGCATTGTTGTTGCCGTTATGGAATAGCTCAATGACAAAGGTCCGTTCCTTGTCAGTGAGTGCCGCCATCATCGGGCCAAAGTCATACTCGCTTGCCATCATCGTCTCCGCATCGTGTAAGTTAGTGGCCAGCAACGCAAAGTCTGGAGCCGTTGCGTCACTGGCCGTATCAGCGGCTACCTGTTCAGAGCAAACCGTCGATCTGAATAGCGGGGAGGGCGATGAACCCCTCCCCTTGGCCGCTCTCAACGGCCTTTCCCATTGCTGCTCATGCTGCCGTGGGAACTCTATTTCTTTCGTTCGACCTCTCGACCGATGTTGCTCAACGCAAGTTGCGATGATGCGCTGTGGAACGCGAACGCATCGGATAGTTGCTTGTGGAGTTTAGGTGCCGCCGTGGCCAAGGCTTGCTCGCCAATCACGGCCAATCGCTTAATCTCTGTTGCGTTGCTCAAGCCGTTGATGATGCCACCCTCAAGTTCAAACTTGGCTTTCATGTCCTCGACCGTGGCGCCGTCCGGTATCGAGTTTTCCGTGCGAATGAAACTCTCGATGCTGGATTGTGCGACCGTTTGCGAAAGGCCGAGGGCGCCGAACGCTGTGGTTACATCCGCGTTCAACGCGGCCAAGTTGGCAGGGTCCGCTTCCGTGATACCGGGCAGACCTCCGTAATTGAGTTTGAGCGGTGGAGGGGCAGCTTGATTACCAAACTGCCCGTTGTCGCCCCGTGCTTGTGGCCAAGGTGCAGCGTTGATGAGGTCCTCGCTGTAACCTGCCGCACGGTACGCGGCCTTGGCAGCCGCCACGCTGGCCGCTGGCAAGTCTGCCGGCAAGGTGATAGGCGCGAGTATTCCCGGCGCCGGTCTGAATTGTGAAACTACTGTTGCGTCATCGGTCATGTTTCACTCCTAGTTCTCGGCAACGGTCAACGCGACACCCGAGTTTGCAAACGCATGGGAGGGTGAGAATTGCCAATGATAAGTCCCTGCCGGCAACGCCACGTTTTGAGTGCCGGGTTGCGAGAATGATGCGATTGTCACGCTCGACCCGTTGACAAGCGAAATCGTTGCGCCGGTTGGCCAGCGCGCCGTGCCGTGAAGGCCGACCGAGGCATAGAAATCCGAACTGCCCGCGTTGCCGGCTATCGCGAATGGTCCCGGCGCGAGTTGCACAGCGTTCCATTCGCGGACCATCGGCGTGTAGTCTCGCGCTTGCGCGCCTGTGTTATGTGCCATGTTAGTTCTCCACGATGCTGATGAGGTGATTGTTCGCCATTTCGATTGCCGCCGCGAACTCAGGCAGCTTGCGCGCACTGATAAAGGCGTTGCTATTGGCGCCGGGCAGAGGAGGCACAACGCTGTGCAAGGTTGCCTCGACCGGATGCGCCCGTCTCAGTTCAAGTTCGGCCATGTCAATCAACTCACTGTCGCGCGTGAGAGTGCCGCCGATCTGGAGGCCGACCGGAATTAGAGTTTGGAGTTTGCTATTGGCGCCGAATAGTGCCGACCATCCCGACGCCAGTTCTCCGATGGCAGCTTGGATTTTGTCGGCAGCTTTGCGCCGCTGATTGGCGACACGCTTGATGTCAGACACAAGTTGCGCCCGGCCTTCACGTTCGCGGTTGCGTAGCTCCTCGGCAATGCGCGCCTCGACCGATTTCAGAGCCGTGTCGTAAAGGTGGACCCGACCGTTTATGGTGAGAACCTCTAGCTCACACTTTTCGTATTTGGCTTGTGCGCCCTTTTCGCCAATGGCAGCGGCCACGGAAAGCGCATCGCGTTCCTCGATCTTGGCCTTGAGTTCTGCCGCCGCTTTGTCCGCGTTGGCTTGCAGCATAAGTCGTTGCTGTTGAAGATCACTCATCGGGGAGTTCCTTTCGCTTGACGGGTTGCTTGTAGTAATTGGCCGCTTTGATGTGGCTCTCACTGAATTGGCGCCCCGCGTGTCGCTCGACCGCAGAGAGGCTCACGAATAATTTGTGTTTGATGTTGGAGACGGGACCAAAGACGCCACGGCGCGCGAGGCGCCATGTGTGCGAATGGTGGTGCCCGAACAATCGGGACGCGGCCAGAACGGATATGAGTTGATCCGGCATGGAGGCTCTCCGCGCGAACGGGCCGCGCGCCCACCTCCAGCGATGGACTATCGCCAATGTAGACGATTGGACTTAAAAAGTCAATGGCGTTGTAGGGGCAATCTGTAGTGGAGACTTGCTATTAACCTCAGAACACCCTATAAAATAGGCACTTCTTTTTATTGCTGCCGATATTGCATCGCCAGCCATACCGCCGCGGCCCGCAAGGTCGGCATGACCGAGGCCATGTTCGGCGAGCTGATGGCGGTCACCGCCATGGCCAACGAGACCAATCGGCTGGCCAACGGCTACCGGGTTCCCGTTGACCCCGCTTTCCAGACTTGACGCGATTGTTCAAACCATGCCGTTCGTGACAAAATGGCGCAAAGGCGCATAAGCACGGGGGGAGGAACTATGATCGACCGGCAATTTGGTATGAAACTGCTGTGCGTGGGCCTGGTGGCGGCGGTGATGCTGCCGGCCGGACACGTGCTGTTTCCCTATGTCAGCCACGTCTTGAGCGGCATGCAGTTCCAGGCGATCGAGGCCGTGATCAGCGCCACCGTCGGCTTCGGCCTCTCGGTTATCGTCGGCTAAGCAGGCACGAATGCGGTTTCTGCAGCGCTTCTCGCGCGGCGAGTTCGGTCTTCACCGCACCGAGGCCTTCAGCGACGCCGTATTCGCCATCATCGTGACGCTCCTGGTGCTCGAGCTGAAGGCGCCGGAGCTCAAGGAGGTGACCAGCGTCGGCGAACTCGGCCGCGCGCTGATCGCGCTGGCACCGAAATTGGTGAGCTGGCTGATCAGCTTCATCATCGTCTGCAAATTCTGGCTCAACCACCATTACCTGCTCGGCCTCGCGCGCCATGCCAATTATGGCATGATGTGGCTCAACTCGCTGTTCCTGCTCGGGCAATCCTTCATCCCGTTCCCGACTGCGCTCGCCGGCGAATATCCGCACAATGCTTTGGCAGTGAGTTTCTTCGGCATCGTGTTCGCGCTGAACACGTTTCTGTTTCTGTTGCTCAACGCGTATATCCGCCGCAATCTGCTCAAGCCGGAGTTGGCGGCCAATCAGGATCCCAATGCGGTGATGAAAGGCCTAATCGGCCCGGCGTCCTATCTCACCGGCGCATTGCTTGCCTGGGTGAGCATCCATGCCGCCTTCGCGGTCTATGCGCTCACGCCGCTGTTCTACATCACGCCTTGGGCCGAGCGTGCCGCGCCCGGCGGCGCGACACGCACGAAGTCGAAGCCGCGGCGCTGACGGTTACTGTGAGCCGGCCGGCGGGGTGCGCGGTGCAGCCGGCGCCGGTGCCAGGGCCTGCGGCGATCCAGCGCCCGAGCCGGTGGTGGCCGGCGGGGTCACGGGCCGCATGGCGCTGCCGGTGGTAGCCGGCGACGAATTGTTGCTAGCCGTGTGGTTGCTGCTATTCCAGCCAACGATCACAAGGAACGCGATCAATGCAATCACGGCAATGCCGGCAAGCCAGCTCCATGGTCCACCAACGGCTTCGTCACGACGCAGCACCGGGTCGCTCAACCGCGGATCGGTATAACGTGGATCACTCATGGTAATCCTCCTTCGGTTCCAGACGCGCTTGGTCGTCTCGTCCGGGGGAAACCCATTGATTGCGGCAGCGGTTCCGAAAAAAGAACTTGTGTGCAGTGCCGAAGAAACTTTCGGTCGCCGGCACGGCCCCTAACGGCGCCGGAAGTGCTAAGGGAACAATGCCTGCCCGAGTCACCGGATCCCCGAGCCCACCGCCGCCAAGACCGTCATGCGCCTGACCAAATTTGCCGTTGCCGTCGCGCCGATGCTGTTCGTGCTGCTGTGGAGCACCGGCTTCATCGGCGCGCGTTTCGGGCTGCCCTATATCGAGCCGATGACCTTTCTCGCGGTGCGCATGGTGTTCGTCGTGCTCATCATGAGCGCGATCGCGTTCATGGCGCAGGCGCGCTGGCCGTACGGGCCGGAGATCGGGCACAGCCTGGTCGCAGGTGCGCTGGTGCACGGGCTTTACCTCGGCGGCGTGTTCACCGCCATCAGCCAGGGCGTGCCGGCGGGCATCTCGGCGCTGATCCCGGGGCTGCAGCCGATCCTCACCTCGACCATTGCCAACCGCTTCATGGGCGAGAAGGTCTCGCGCCTGCAATGGCTCGGGCTGGTGCTCGGCCTGATCGGCGTCTTGCTGGTGCTGCACGACCGCAGCATCGTGCTTGCCGGTTCACCGATCGGCTGGATTGCGAGCTTCGGTTCGCTCATCGGCATCACGCTCGGTACGCTTTATCAGAAGCGCTATTGCGGCCGCATCGACTGGCGCGCCGGCAACACCGTGCAATACGCCGGCGCGATGCTGTTGTTCGGCCTTGCCGCCTTCGCCTTCGAGACACGCACTATCCACTGGAGCGGAGAGCTGATCTTCGCCATGGCCTGGCTGGTGCTGGTGCTGTCGATCGCCGCGGTCGGCCTGATGTACTGGCTGATCCGGCGCTCGGCGGCAACGAGCTTCGCCAGCCTGTTCTATCTGGTGCCGGCGGTGACCGCCTTGCTCGCGTTCCTGTTGTTCGGCGAGAAGCTGGATGCGGTCTCGATCGCCGGCATGGTCGTGTGCGCGGTCGGCGTCGTCTTGGCCAACCGTAGCGGCGCGGTCCGGCCGGCGGCGACGGACGCGGCGGCTTCGGTCGCTGCGGAGGGCTAGCGCCATGGACACCTTGGCCGCCATCTTTCGTGAGGTTGGGGCGCCACTCTCGATCGAACGCATCGCCCTCGATCCGCCCGGGCCGAGCGAAGTGCTGGTCCGCGTCGCTGCGGTCGGACTGTGCCGCACCGATTATCACGTGATGCGCGGCGAACGCCGGGTGGCGATGCGGCCGATGGTGCTCGGCCACGAAGCCGCCGGCGTGGTCGAAGACGTCGGCGCCGAGGTTGCCGCGATCAAACGCGGCGACCACGTCGTGCTCACCTTCATCCCGGCCTGCGGCGTTTGCCACTGGTGCCGCCAGGGTCTGCATCACCTCTGCGCCGAAGGCCCGCGCATCACCCAAGGCAAGCAGCTCGACGGCAGTTTTCGCCGGCGCGACCATGCCGACGCCGAGGTCGGCGCCTTCTGCATGATCGGCGGCTTCGCCGAGCGCACGGTGGTCGATCAGGCTTCGGTCATGGTGGTCGACAAGGACATTCCGCTCGATCTTGCGAGTCTCGTCGCCTGCGGCGTGCCGGCCGGGGTAGGGGCGGCGCGATACCGCGCCAAAGTGAAACCGGGCGACAGCGTGCTGGTCGTCGGCTGCGGTGGCGACGGCATGAACGTGGTGCAGGGCGCGCGGCTCTGCGGCGCGACGCAGATCATCGCCGCCGATATCGTGCCGGCGAAGCTCGATTGGGCGCGCGACTTCGGCGCGACCGATACGGTCAATGCCCAAGGCGAAGCGCTCACCCGCGCGGTGCTCGGGCTGACCGGGGGCATTGGCGTCACGCACGCCTTCGTCTGCATCGATCCGCCGACGACCCTGCTGCCGGCGTTCCACGCCACCGCCAAGGCCGGCAATGTGGTGGTCACCGCGCTCACCCCCGATACGGTCACCGAGATCAAGATTCCGCCGCTCGAACTCTTCGTCACCCAGAAGGCGATCATGGGCGCGGTTTACGGCTTTGCCAGTCCGCGGATGCAAATTCCCGAACTGCTGGCGCTCTACCGGCAGGGCGCGCTGAACCTGCGCCAACTGATCACGCGGACCTATCGCCTCGACGAAATCGATCGCGGCTATGCCGACCTAGACGCCGGCAAGAACCTGCGCGGCGTCGTGGTGTTCGACCGCTGAGCGGCGCGGCTATTTTTCCGGGTCGATTACGATCTGCGTCTGCGTCACCAGCGCGCAGAGCTTGCCGTCGCCGCGGGTGACGCGGGTCTGCCAGACCATGGTAGTGCGGCCACGATGCAGCGGCGTGCATTCGGCGTAAGCCGTATCGCCGATCGGGATCGAGGCGAAGAAATTGGTCTTGCTCTCGATCGTGGCGGTGCGCTGGCCGGGTTTCAAATTGGCGGTGGCGCCGGTGCCGCCAAGATTGTCGGCCAACGCCATGATAGCGCCGCCGTGCATGATGCCGTGGCGGTTGTTGAGCTCGTCGCGCGCGGCAAGCTCGGCCGTGACGCGCTCGCGCGTCACCCCGGTGATCTTGAGGCCGAGAAATTGGGCAAAAGCCGGCTGCGAATTCGCCGGCGCGTTGACGTCGTTCATTGCAATGGCTCCGGGCCGAACACGAAAAAGGCGCGGGGAAACGCGACCCGCGCCCTTGTTCGCTCAGATATAACGCGCCGAGGCGGCGTCTGTCACTTCGGCTGCGGCACGATGCGGATATAGGGCTTCGGCGTTTTCCAGCCCTGCGGGTAAAGCTTCTTGGCCTCGTCCTCGCTGATGGCGCCGGTCATTAGCACGTCCTCGCCCTGTTTCCAGTTCGCCGGCGTCGCCATGCGATGCTTGGCGGTGAGCTGAAGCGAGTCGAGCACGCGCAGAATCTCGTCGAAGTTGCGCCCGGTGGTCATCGGATAGACCAGGATCAGCTTGATCTTCTTGTCCGGCCCGACGATGAAGACGTTGCGCACCGTCATATTGTCGGCCGGCGTGCGGCCTTCCGAGGTGCCGCTGGTCGAAGCCGGCAGCATGCCGTAGGCCTTGGAGATCTTCAGATCGGTATCGCCGATCATCGGATAATTCGGCGCGAAGCCGACCACGTCCTTGATGTCGACCGCCCATTTCTTGTGGTTGTCGACCGGATCGACCGACAGGCCGATGATCTTGGTGTTGCGCTTGTCGAACTCCGGCTTCATGCGCGCCATGGTGCCGAGCTCGGTGGTGCAGATCGGTGTGAAATCTTTCGGGTGCGAGAACAGCACTCCCCAGGAATTGCCCAGCCAATCGTGAAAACGGATTTTTCCTTCGGTGGTTTCCGCCTCGAAATCCGGGGCGGTATCGCCAATCGCTAATCCCATGACAAGCCTCCTCAAAACGCGGTCAGCTGCGTTAAGCCGGTAATATAGGCGTCCGCGCGCACGTGGAATAGGGCCGGAGGCAAAGAGAACGGTCATGCGGCGACGCCGCACGGCGAAGCATAAAGCTTTGCTGCCGTGCGGCCGCGCCGAAAGAGTATTCCGCCGTTGCCGGGTAGCCGCCGTCAGCGGCTGGCCGCCTTGCGCTCGTCCATGCCGACGGTGCGGCCGGGGAACCCGGCGGCATCGAAATAACGGTTCGCACCCACACGCTGGCCGACCAGGATGGTGGCAAGGCCGTCATGCCCCGGCTTGGAGCGCTCGATGAAGCTCTCCACCACCGGGCTTGCGCCGCCGGGCAGGGCTTCCGCGGCGACGCGGCCCATCAGCGCGCCCTTGAACGGGATCTTCAGGCCGAGGATGTGCGCCATGGTCTTGCCCATGTCGGCGTTGCTCACCGGCGCCTCATTGACGAATCCGGCTTTGAAATCGGGGCCGATCGCCGCCATGAAGTTCATCGTGTCGGCGCGGTTGAAGCTGCCGTGCATGCCTTGCCCTTGCTGCAGCCCGGTGTCGGCGATGTTGACCGCGCACATGACCGGCTTGTCGCAGCCTGCCGCATAGGAGCGGAAGTTGATGACGACCGATGGCCGCGGGGTGACCGAGGAGCCCTTCAGGTTGACGGCGGACAGCGGCAGCGTGCCGGGGATCGCACCGAGGTCGTCGTCGACGAACAGGCCGCTGACGTAATCCTGGCGAAGGAGGGCTGCGACCACCTTTTCGGTGAGCGCGCGGTTCTTGCCCGGCACGTAGACGAGATCGGAGCCGCCGTTGGAGGCGACGACCACGTCCGGCTTGGCCGCGTCGGCGCCAATCAGCCCGTTGCCGCGCTTCGGATAGGTGCCGGCGGCGACCGACGCATTCTTGTTGTCCGGATCGGCGAGCGGCAGCGCGAGCGCCTTGGCGAGATCGAGTGCGACAAAACCGGGCGGCAGCAGGCCGGCCGGGCACGTCGGCATAGCTCGCCTGCGCGGCCGCGCTGGTCTTGCTTTCCTTGCTGATGGTCGAGAAGCCGTGGTCAGCCGAGACGATGATATCGGTCGTCGCGGCAAGACCGAGTTCGTCGAGCGCCTGACGCAACTCCGCCAAGTTGTCGTCGGCGTTCTTGATCGCCGCGAGCGAGGTCGGCCCGTTGATGCCGGGCGTGATCTTCAGCAGGCTGTCGCCTTGGTTATGCTGGGTGCCGTCCGGATCGCGCGACCAGAACACCAGCACGAACGGCTTGTTGCGCGCTTTCAGCATCGGAAGCACGGCCTTGGCGGCGACATCGGCGAAATATTTCTGCTGCTCGACATTGGCGACCAGGGTGCCCGGCGTCTTGCCGTCGCCGGTCTTGCCGTTGGCGCCGCGCGAGGGCGCGGTCAGCGGCAGGCCGACCTTGGTCAGCGCGTCCTTCATCGCCTGCGAGAGTGGCACGCCGGCGGCATCGCCAGTCGCGTCATCGACGATGATCGTCGTCTCGCCCGAATGATCGGTGTGATCGAACATCATGGCCGGCCCAACCTTGCCGATGGCCGCGGTGGAGAAGCCTTGATGGCGGGCGGCGAACAGAACGGCGTCCTCGTCGACGAAATTGCCGGAGAAATGCGCGTCGATGTCGCCGAGCACGGCGTCGTTTTCGATGAACGGCGTCACGCTGCCCGCGGCATGCGGGGTAGAAAAGCCGACATAGATCGTGTTGGAGAACACGCCGGTGTCGCCGAGGAAGTGGCCGGTCGACATGCCCGAGGCATTGGCCATGGTGAAGGTCGGGAACAGCGAATGCGGATTGGCGAAATTGACGCCCTTGTCGCGCACCGCCGCCATGGTGGGGGCGCTCTGCGGCGTCACCGCGAGGGCGCGCAGGCCGTCCGGCACGAACAGGATCAGGTTATGCGGCGTTTGCGCGGCGGCTGGCCCGAGCGGTAACGCGGCGGCGCAAGCCAATACGAGCAGGGTCTTCCTGAGCGACATGGCAACTCTCCCTGTTTATCTTTGTTGCAATGCCGCGCTAGATACGCCGGCCGCAAGACAGTATTGTAACAAGCGCCGGCTATCCGCAGCCATTTCCACCGGAATGGCAGAAGGCTTTTTCCCTTTATGTTCAAGCGCATCCTGATTGCCAATCGCGGTGAAATCGCCTGCCGGATCATCAAGACCGCCCGCCGCATGGGGATCGAGACGGTCGCGGTCTATTCGGAGGCCGACAAGGATGCCCTGCACGTGGAGATGGCCGATACCGCCATCGCCGATCGGTCCGCCCGAGGCGGCCAAGAGCTATCTGCTGATCGACAAGATCGTGGCCGCCTGCAAGGCGTCGGGCGCCGAGGCGGTGCATCCCGGCTACGGGTTCCTGTCCGAGCGCGAGGCCTTCCCCAAGGCGCTGGAAGCCGCCGGCGTGGTGTTCATCGGGCCGAACCCGAAGGCCATCGCCGCCATGGGCGACAAGATCGAGTCGAAGAAGGCGGCGGCCGCCGCCAAGGTGTCGACCGTGCCCGGCCATCTCGGCGTCATCGCCGACCACGTCGAGGCGATCGAGATCGCCGAGGAGATCGGCTACCCGGTGATGATCAAGGCCTCCGCCGGCGGCGGCGGCAAGGGCATGCGCATCGCCTATACCAAGGCCGAGGTGGAGGAAGGCTTCGCCCGCGCCAAGTCGGAGGCGAAGTCCTCGTTCGGCGACGACCGCGTCTTCATCGAGAAATTCATCACCGATCCGCGCCACATCGAGATCCAGGTGCTGGGCGACAAGCACGGCAACGTCATCTATCTCGGCGAGCGCGAATGCTCGATCCAGCGCCGCAATCAGAAGGTGATCGAGGAGGCGCCGTCGCCGCTGCTCGACGCAGCGACGCGCAAGAAGATGGGCGAGCAGGCGGTCGCGCTGGCCAAAGCCGTCGGCTACAACTCCGCCGGCACCGTCGAATTCGTCGCCGGCGCAGGACAAGAGCTTCTATTTCCTCGAGATGAACACGCGGCTGCAGGTCGAGCATCCGGTGACCGAGCTCATCACCGGCATCGACCTGGTCGAGCAGATGATCCGCAGCGCTGCCGGCGAGAAACTGTCGCTCAAGCAGAGCGACGTGAAGCTCAAGGGCTGGGCGGTGGAAAGCCGCGTCTATGCCGAGGACCCGTACCGCAAGTTTCTGCCGTCGACCGGCCGCCTCACGCGTTACCGCCCGCCGGAAGAGCGCAGCGCGGGCGGCATCACCGTGCGCAACGATACCGGCGTCTACGAGGGCGGCGAGATCTCGATCTATTACGATCCGATGATCGCCAAGCTGGTGACGCATGCGCCCAAGCGCGAGCAGGCGATCGAGGCGCAGGCCGACGCGCTCGATGCCTTCGTCATCGACGGCATCCGCCACAACATTCCGTTTCTCTCGGCGCTGATGGCGCATCCGCGCTGGCGCGCCGGCAAGCTGTCGACCGGCTTCATCGCCGAGGAGTTCCCCGACGGTTTCCATCCGCATGCGCCCGAGGGCGAGCGCGCGCAGGTGCTCGCCGCGGTCGCCGCGGCGATCGATCACGTGCTGGGCGAGCGCAAGCGGCAGATTTCCGGGCAGATGAGCGGGCGCAGCGTCACGCGCGAAAGCCAGCGCGCGGTCTGGCTCGGCGAAACCGAATACCGGCTCGAGGTCAAACGCGAGAACGGCACCATCGAGGTGCGCGTTCCCCGGCGACGCCAATGAAAAGAACAAGAGCGGCCGCCGCCATCTGCAATCGGACTGGAAACCGGGCGACGCGCTGTGGACCGGCACCATCAACAGCGAGCCGGTCGCGGTGCAGGTGCGGCCCGTTCCGAACGGCTTTGCGCTGGCCTATCGCGGCGTCGAGGCCAAGGCCTTCGTCTACACCGAGCGCGAGGCCGGCTACGCGCGGCTGATGCCGCTGAAGAAAGTCGCCGACACCGGCAAGCAGGTGCTCTGCCCGATGCCGGGGCTGGTCGTCTCGATCGCGGTCAAGGAAGGCCAGGAGGTCAAGGCCGGCGAGACCGTCGCGGTGGTCGAGGCGATGAAAATGGAGAACGTGCTGCGCGCCGAGATCGACGGCACGGTGAAGAAGATCAACGCCAAGCCCGGCGACAGCCTGGCGGTCGATGCGGTGATTTTGGAGTTTGCTTAAAGCTTGCGCGCGATGGCTCGCGCATTATTTGCTTAAGCCCATGACCCTCTACTTCGCCTACGGCTCCAACATGAACCGCGCCGCCATGGCGCGCCGCTGCCCGGGCGCGCGCGCGGCGGGGCCGGCGGTGCTCGAGGGCTATCGCTTTTTTGTCGGCATCGACGGCTGGGGCTCGGTGAAGCCTGAGCGCGGGCGAACGCGTGCACGGCGTGCTGTGGCGGCTCACGCCGCGCGATATCGCCGCACTGCATGCCTACGAATTGCTGCACCAGGGCCTCTATGATGTGCGTTATCTGCCGGTCCGCTGCGGCGCGCAGCGCCTGCCGCGCGATGATCTATCTTTTGCGCCGCCGCGCGCCCGGCAAGCCGAAGCCCGGCTATGTCGAGATGATCGCGGCCGCCGCGCGCGTCTGGAAATTGCCGGAGCGCTATATCCGCTCGGTCGAACGCTGGTCGATCTCGCGCTTCACCGGCGCGCGCGTGATCGACGCCGGAGAACTGGCATGACCGTCATCCGCCACATGGTCGTGCATGGCCGCGTGCAGGGCGTCGGCTTCCGCGCCTTTGTCGAGCACGAGGCGCTGCGCGCGCGGCCTCGAAGGCTGGGTGCGCAACCGCCGCGACGGCAGCGTCGAGGCGGTGTTCATGGGCGAGGACGCGGCTGTCGCCGCCATGATCGAAGCCTGCCGGCGCGGGCCGTTCGGCGCCCGCGTCGATGTGCTGCATCAGCGCGAGGGGACCGACGAGGAACTTAAGCTGCGCGCGCCCGGCGATGTGTTCTCGGTGCTGTCGACGGTCTAGCCGCTCGTCCCGAACAGCGCCGCGAATTCCCGCCGCAGCACCATGTCGACTTCCGGCATCGACACCGGGATGCCGAGATCGGCCAGGCTGGTGACGCCGTAGCGCTGTTCGCTCACCCCGCAGGGCACGATGCCGGAGAAATGCGTGAGGTCGGGCTCCACATTCAAAGCCATGCCGTGCAGCGTCACCCATTGCGTGACGCGGATGCCGATGGCGGCGATCTTGTCCTCGTAGCCGTCGCCTTTGTCCGGCCGGCGCACCCAGACGCCGATGCGATCCTCGCGCCGTTCGCCGCGCACGTTGAACGCGGCAAGCGTGCGGATGATCCATTCCTCCAGCGTGGCGACGAAGCGGCGCACGTCCGGCCCGCGCCGGCGCAGATCGAGCATCACATAGGCCACGCGCTGGCCCGGCCCATGATAGGTCATCTGCCCGCCGCGGCCGCTCTCGAATACCGGAAAGCGCGCCTCGAGCAGTTGTTCGGGCTTGGCACTGGTGCCGGCGGTGTAGAGGGCAGGGTGCTCCAGAAGCCAGACGAATTCCGGCTCGTGGTCGGCGGCGATCGCCGCCGCGCGCGCCTCCATGGCCGCGACCGCCTGCTCATAGGGCACGAGCGAATCGCTCACCCGCCATTCGACCGGTGCCGGCACGGCCGGCGGCTGCAAGACCTCGATGTCGTCGCGAAATGCAGCCGCCACCACGGACCTCAGAAGTGATCGTAGATGTCGTCCAGATATTTCGGAGCCTGCTGCAGGGAAGGCCCGGCGACGATGAAAAAGATGACCTTGTGGTCAACGATGCAGCGGATCGCGGCCGTATATTCGCCGCGGGTGCCGTAGCGCGACTGCGTCGTCCGCTCGATTCGGCCAAAGCCGGCGGCCTCGATGGCGATTTCGGCGTAGTGGAAGCATTCGTCCTGCGTCATCTCGGACTCCCGCCAGCGGGTGCTGACTGCGGGTCCGGCATAGGCGCTGCCGGCGCTAGCGAAAGCTGTCAGGCCGAGGCAAAAGCCCAAAACGGCGGATTTTGGCGTCATAAACTCCCCCTTTGTTACGCGACTGGGTCCGTTAACGTCCCATTCACCATACCATGATCACTTGATGCTCGCCCGCAATGGGGCCGGGCGCAATGGGGCATCTCCACGTGGCCACACTCGATAAGGTTTCGGTTGATATTACCGTGGTGCTTGGCACCACCACCATGCCGGTGCACCAGGTGCTCCGGCTCGGCCGCGGCGCCATCATCGAATTGGACTCCACCGAAGAGGATGCCGTCAATATCCTCGCCAACGACCTGCCGGTGGCCAAGGGCACCGTAGTGGTCAACGGCAACCGTATCGCGGTCGAGGTCGGCCAGCTGCTGCCCCGGTCGCCGGATATGCGCTGAACGCGCGTCCCGGCCCTTGTCCCTCAGGACCCTATTTGTTAGAGCAACCGCGCTTTGCCGGGACGTAAGCGCGTGAAAGGCTTTTCGTCCTGCCTCCATGCGGCCATGGCGGAATTGGTAGACGCACTAGCTTGAGGTGCTAGCGGGGCAACCCGTGGAGGTTCGAGTCCTCTTGGCCGCACCATACTACCGAAATTTCAATGGTTTGCGGCGGCACCCCGCGCGATTCTTCGCGCGGCGGTGTTTTTAAAGCCGGATGCGCAGCCGGCTGGCGATCTCGCCGACGATGCCGCGGCGGAACAGCAGCACGCAGGCGACGAAGATGACGCCCTGGATCACCAGCACCCATTCGCCGACGATGGCGAGCTTGTACTGCATCAGCAGAATGACGAACGAGCCGACCACCGGCCCGAAAATGGTGCCGAGCCCGCCGACCAGCGTCATCAGCACGACTTCGCCCGACATCGGCCAATTGACGTCGGTCAAGCGAGGCGAGCTGCAGCACGATCGCCTTGGTCGACGCCGGCGAGACCGGCAAGCGTCGCCGACAGCACGAAGGCGATCAGCTTGTAGCGGTCGGTCTTGTAGCCGAGCGAGATGGCGCGCGGCTCGTTCTCGCGGATCGCCTTGAGCACTTCGCCGAACGGCGAATGCACGATGCGGTAGATGAGCAAGAACCCGGCGAGGAAGATCGCCAGAACGACCACATACATCGCCGCTTCGTTGCGCAGATCGATCAGCCCGAACAGATGGCCGCGCGGCACGCCCTGGATGCCGTCCTCGCCGCCGGTGAACTTCGCCTGCAGCGCGAAGAAATACATCATCTGCGCCAGCGCCAGCGTGATCATGGCGAAATAGATGCCCTGGCGGCGGATCGCCAGCGGCGCCGGCGAGAAGGCCGCAAAAGCGCGGCGGTCGCGGTGCCGGTGAGGATCGCCAGCTCCGGCGTGAAGCCCCAGGCCTTGGCGGCATAGGCGGCGAGATAGCTCGCCCAGCCGAAATACAGCGCGTGGCCGAACGACAGCAGGCCGACATAGCCGATCAGCAGGTTGAAGGCGCAGGCGAACAGCGCAAAGCACATCACCTCCATCAGGAACAGCGGATAGGTGAAGAACGGCGCCACCACCAGCGGCGCGACCATGACGACGAAGGCGACGGTCTCGCTCGGCAGCGCGCGACGCCACGCGCAAGCTCTGTGCGGGATCGGCCGATGCGATCCATCAGCCCCTCCGCCCGAACAGGCCGGCCGGCCGCACCAGCAGCACGATCGCCATGATGACGAAGATCACCGTGTTCGATGCCTCGGGGAAGAACACCTTGGTCAGGCCCTCGATCACGCCGAGCCCGAAGCCGGTGACGATGGCGCCGAGGATCGAGCCCATGCCGCCGATCACCACCACCGCGAACACCACGATGATCAGATCGGAGCCCATCTGCGGCGACACGTTGTAGATCGGCGCCGCCATCACGCCGGCGAAGGCGGCGAGCGCGACGCCGAAGCCGTAGGTCAGCGTGATCATGCGCGGCACGTTGATGCCGAAGGCGCGCACCAAGCGTCGGGTTCTCGGTGGCCGCGCGCAAGTATGCGCCGAGCCGCGTGCGCTCGATCACGAACCAGGTGCCGAAGCAGATCGTCGAGCGAGGCCACGATCACCCAGGCGCGATAGTTGGGCAGGAACATGAAGCCGAGGTTCTGCCCGCCGCGCAGCGAATCCGGCAGCGTGTAGGGCAGGCCGGCGGAGCCGAAATAATTGCGCGCCACGCCTTCGATGATCAGCGCCAGGCCGAAGGTCAGCAGCAGGCCGTAGAGATGGTCGAGCTTGTAGAGCCAGCGCAGGAACAGCCGTTCGATGATCATGCCGGTGATGCCGACGATGATCGGCGCGACGATCAGCGCCGGCCAATAGCCGAGCCCGGAATATTGCAGCAGCAGATAGGCGGCGAAGGCGCCCATCATGTATTGGGCGCCGTGGCTGAAATTGATGATGTTGAGCATGCCGAAGATCACGGCCAGTCCAAGGCTCAACAGCGCATAGAACGAGCCGTTGATCAGCCCGATCAGGAGCTGGCCGAACAGCGCTGTCGAAGGAATGCCGAAGATTTCGAACATACGGGCAAGGCTCTCAACTTTTGCCTTCCAACCGGAGACCGCCGGGCCATCGCGCATTTGCGCGGCATGGCCCGGCGATGACCGGATTGGCTCAGTTGCTCGCCAGCGGGCAGTTGCCGTCCTTGAGCGGACGGAACGCTTCGTCGGCCGGGATGGTGGCGAGCAGCTTGTAGAAATCGCCAGGATACTTGGACTCGCCCGGCGATTTCACTTCGAACAGATAGGCCGGGTGCAGCTTGCGGCCGTCGGCGCGGATCGATGCCCTTGCCGAACAGCGGATCGTCGGTCGGCAGTTTCTTCATCTCCGCCACCACGGCCTTGCCGTCGGCTGCGCTCTTCAACGCGGCGACGGCCTTGAGGTAGTGCGTGACGGCGGAGTAGACGCCGGCCTGCACCATGGTCGGGAATTTGCCCGGCGCGTTACGCTCGGCCTGCCAGCGCTTGGTCCAGGCGCGGTTGGCGTCGTTCATGTCCCAGTACCAGGTTTCGGTCAGGGTGAGGCCCTGCGCGGTCTGCAGGCCGAGCGCGTTGACGTCGCTGGCGAACACCAGAGGCCGGCGAACTTCTGCCCGCCTTTGACGATGCCGAACTCGGCGCCCTGCTTGATCGCGTTGATGGTGTCGCCGCCGGCATTGGCCAGGCCGATGATCTTGGCCTTGGAGGCCTGCGCCTGCAGCAGGAACGAGGAGAAGTCGTTGGTGTTGAGCGGATGGCGCACGCTGCCGAGCACCTTGCCGCCGGCCTTCACGACCGCCGCCGTGGTATCGCGCTCGAGCGCCTGACCGAAAGCGTAGTCGGCGGTCAGGAAGAACCAGGTGTCGCCGCCGGTCTTCACGATCGCCTTGCCGGTGCCGTTGGCCAGCATCCAGGTGTCGTAGGTCCAGTGGATGGTGTTGGCGTTGCACTTCGGCCCGGTGAGGTCGGAGGCCGCCGCGCCGGAGACGAGGAACACCTTGTTCTTCTGCGCGGCGACTTGGCTGACCGCGAGCGCGACGCCCGAATTCGGCACGTCGACGATCATGTCGACCTTGTCGCACGTCGTACCACTGGTTGGCGATCTGCGAGCCGATGTCCGGCTTGTTCTGGTGGTCGCCGCTGACCAGCTCGACCTTGACGTTCGGATTGACCTTGGCGAAGTCGGCGATCGCCATCTTCGCGGCCACGACCGAGCCGGGGCCGCCGACATCGGAATAAAGGCTCGACATGTCGCTGAGCACGCCGATCTTGACGTTGACCTGCTGGGCGCCCGGCGGTGCCGCAAGCCAACATGACGGCAAGCGCCGCCAGTCCGAAAGTTTTTCTCATGAGTTCATTCCTCCTTGTTGTTTTGGCAGTTTCAGAGTTCGGAACAGATACTCGTTCGCCAGGGCGTCCGGCACCGCCAACGTAAATTTGTCGGCGGTGCCGTCTCGTCAACCGCTCACCAGCGGGCAGCCGCCGTCCTTGAGCGGACGGAACGCCTCGTCGGCCGGGATGGTCGCGCGCAGCTTGTAGAGGTCGCCCGGATATTTGGATTCCTCCGGCTTCTTTACCTCGAACAGATAGGCCGGGTGGATGACGCGGCCGTCGGCGCGGACGGTGCCCTTGCCGAACAGCGGATCGTCGGTCGGCATCTTCTTCATCTGCGCGACCACCGCCTTGCCGTCAGCGGCGCTACCGACCGCGGCGACCGCCTTTAGATAGTGCAGCGTGCCGGCATAGACGCCCGCCATGTTCATGCTCGGCAGCTTGCCCGAGGCGTTGCGCTCCTTGGCCCAACGCTTGGTCCAGGCGCGGCTGCCGTCGTTCAGATCCCAGTACAAGGTCTCGGTGAACATCAGACCCTGCGCGGTCTTCAGGCCGAGCGCCGCGACGTCGGGCGCGAACACCAGAAGACCGGCGAATTTCTGCCCGCCGGTGACGATGCCGAATTCGGACGCCCTGCTTGATCGCGTTGATGGTGTCGCCGCCCGCATTGGCGAGGCCGATGACCTTGGCCTTGGAGGTCTGCGCCTGCAGCAGGAACGACGAGAAGTCATTGGTGTTGATGGGATGGCGCACGGCGCCGAGCACCTTGCCGCCGTTCGCCTTCACCACCGCCATGGTGTCACGCTCGAGCGCGTGACCGAAGGCGTAATCGGAAGTGAGGAAGAACCAGGTGTCGCCGCCATTTTTCACGATCGCCTTGCCGGTGCCGTTCGCCAGCATCCAGGTGTCGTAGGTCCAGTGCACGGTGTCGGCTGGCATTTCGGGCCGGTGAGGTCGGAGCTCGCCGGTCCCGACGCAACGAACACCTTGTTCTTCTGCGCCACGATCTGGGCGATCGCCAGGGCGACGCCGGAATTCGGCACGTCGGCGATCATGTCGACGTGATCGACGTCGATCCACTGGTTGACGATCTGCGAACCGATGTCGGCCTTGTTCTGGTGGTCGGCGCTGACCACTTCGACCTTGAATTTGGGGTGATTCTTCATGAAGTCGGCGGCCGCCATCTTGGCGGCGATCACCGAACCGATGCCGGTGTCGTCGGCATAGAGGCTTGCCATATCGGTGAGGACGCCGATCTTGACGTTGACTTGTTGGGCGCTCGCGGCGCCGCAGCCCAATATGACGGCGAGAGCCGCCAAACTCATCGTTCTTTTCATTGGTGTTTCTCCCTGGTTTCGTGCGCTTACGGCACTTTTTGTTACACTCCAAGATAGTCGTGCAGCTTCTCGAGATTAGCATCGAGCTCGGCCGTGGCGAACTGATCGATAATCCGGCCGTTTTCCATGACGTAGTAGCGGTCGGCGACCGTCGCGGCGAAGCGGAAATTCTGCTCGACCAGCAGAATGGTGAAGCCTTGCTCCTTCAGCGCCCGGATCGTCTTGCCGATCTGCTGGATGATGACGGGGGCGAGCCCCTCGGTCGGCTCATCGAGCAGCAGCAGCCGCGCGCCGGTGCGCAGGATGCGGCCGATGGCGAGCATCTGCTGTTCGCCGCCGGAGAGCTTGGTGCCTTGGCTGGCGCTCAAGCGCTCGTGCAGATTGGGGAACAAGTCGAAGATACGCTCGAGCGACAGCCCGCCGGGCCGGATCACCGGCGGCAGCATGAGGTTTTCCTCGACATCGAGGCTGGCGAAAATGCCGCGCTCCTCCGGGCAGAGCGCGATGCCGGCGCGCGCGATCTGATCCGACGAGCGGCCGATCAGTTCCTGGCCCTCGAAGCGCACCGAGCCTTCGCGCCGCCCGACCATGCCCATGATCGACTTCAGCGTCGTGGTCTTGCCGGCGCCGTTGCGGCCGAGCAGGGTGACCACCTCGCTTTCATGCACGTCGAAGCTGGCGCCGTGCAGGATGTGCGATTCGCCGTACCAGGCCTGCAGGTCCCTGACCGCGAGCAGCGGAGTGCGCGCATCAAGCATGGCCCACTCCCATGTAGGCTTCACGCACTTCCGTATTCTTCGACACCGTCGCGTAGTCGCCCTCGGCGAGCACGCGCCCGCGCGTCAGCACGGTGATGTGGTCGGACAGGTCGGCGACGACCGAAAGGTTATGCTCGACCATCAGCACGGTGCGGTCGGCGGCGACGCGTTTGATCAATTGCGCGATGCGGTCGATGTCCTCGTGGCCCATGCCCGCCGTCGGCTCGTCGAGCAGCAGCATTTCGGGATCGAGCGCCAGCGTGGTGGCGATCTCGAGCGCGCGCTTGCGCCCGTAGGGCAATTCGACCGCCAGCCAATCGGCAAATCCGACAAGACCGACATCGGCGATCAGTTCCATCGCCCGCTCGTTATACGTGTCGAGCACGGCGGTCGAGCGCCAGAAATCGAACGAGCCGCCGCGCAGGCGCTGCAGCGCGATGCGCACGTTTTCCAGCACCGTCATGTGCGGGAACACGGCGGAAATCTGGAACGAGCGCACCAGCCCGAGCCGGGCGACGTCGGCCGGCGGCAAGGCGGTGATATCGTGCGCCGTTGAAGACGATGCGGCCGCGCGTCGGTGAGAGGAACTTGGTCAGCATATTGAAGCAGGTGGTCTTGCCGGCGCCGTTGGGACCGATCAAGGCATGGATGGTGCGCCGCACGCACGCGCAGGCTGACGCCGTTGACGGCGAGAAATCCGGAAAATTCTTTGGTGAGATCCTCGGTTTCGAGGATGACGTCGGTGGCCATGCACGCCCCTTGCGGCCGGCATTGTCAGCGCAATGCGGTCATTGTCCAGAGCCCGTAGCCTACAAAACAAACGATGCAAAGCACTCGGCACGTGACGGCAGCTCCCTACCAGGACACCACCGTTCGAGCAATGAATGTGGGCAGGTGGCCCAACAGTTCAGTCGCGCCGGGGCAGTGATCGGCACCCACGGCATGCAAGCGGCCGAGCCGTCTTTAGGGGCCGGCTCGCGCGGTCAGGCGCCCAACTGGGACTCGGCGCGGAAGTTGTAGATGCGCTTCCAGTCGGTGAGCGCGCTGCTTGCGGCCGCTGGTAGAGCAGGCGCTGGCTGGCGCCCAGGCCGATGCTGTGGCTCAGGTCGGCCATCGCTTCCGTGGTCTTGAGCAGCACGGCGTTGCAGTCGAGGATCAGCGCGCCGTCGACTTCCTTGAGGTTCTCGCGGCGGATGATGGCATTGACGGTGGCGCAGGCGGCGAGGATCACTTCCGCGCCTTGTGCGGCCAAACGCCGCGACTTGCTGATGAAGCGCTCGCGCATCTGGCCCGGGTTGGTGAACGCGTTCTGTACCTCGTTGAAATCGATGCCGAGGTCGCCGAACGGGACGTGGCGCGACGACAGGCCGTATTCGAAGGCCTTGCGGTCGTAATATTGCGACTGCTTGGCGTGGAAGGCGACGCCGGAGAACTTGTGGCCGTACATGCAGGCCGCCAGCATCGAGGTCTCGCCCAGCCCGAACACCGGGATCGGCACCACCTCGCGCGCTTCCTGCATCGCCGGATCGAGGAAGCAGCCGATGGCGATGGCGTCGTAGCCTTTCTCGCCGGCCTGGATCATCTTGTTGAGCACGCCGCCCGGCGCGAAGCTGTTCATGGCGACGATCGCGTTGTAGTGCAGATCCATGGAGCCGTTGTCGACGCCGTTGATGTGAATCTCGGTGTCCGGCCGCTTGATGGCATCGAGATGCGCGGTCGAGCGTGTTCCGGTAATCGTGCAGCTTGTGGATCGGCGTGCTGCTCTGCCACCAGATTTTCATGGGCTTGTTCCTCGCGTGTTGTTGTTCATGGATGCTGTCGGATTGCAGGACCCGCTCTGCCGCACGCGGCCCGGCGTCGGGATCGCGCCGCACGTAGCGCAGAATCATATCGGCGATGTGCTTCTCGCGCTGCTCGCAGCCGGCGCGGGTTCATCACGTCGATATGGAAGAGGGCGTTGAGCGTGTGCTGATGCGCGACGTAATAGGCGGACAGGCTCGAGATCGAGATGTAGAGATCGATCGGGTCGATGCCGGGCCGGAAAATTCCGCTCGCCACGCCGCGCTGCAGCAGGTCGCTCAAGGCGTCGACGAGTTGCTGATACATCTCGCCGATCAGCTTCGAGCGTTTGACGTGCTTGCCGCCGTGGAAATTTTCGCTCGCCAATAGTTTTCCGTATTCGGGATGCTCGACCCAGATCGACATCAATAGATGCACGAGCTGGCGCACGCCGGTCTCGGGATCCATTTGCCGCGCGACGAAGTCGCGCTGCCGCTCGCGGATGGTCTGGTAGGTGGCCTCGAGCGCGGCGGTGAACAGGCGATCCTTGTTGCCGACGTGGTGATAGAGCAGGGTCTTGTTGATGCCGGAGCGCCGCGCAATCTCGTCGACGCGCGCACCGTCGAGCCCCTTGCGGGCGAATTCGGCGATCGCAGCCTTGAGGATCTGCTGCTTGGAGAGCGCCGCTGTGCGCCGCACCCGCTTGCGCGGCTTGCTCGGTCGTTTCAACGCCCTGTCTCCATCGCCGCCGCGCTGGCCGAATTGACGCGGCGAGCGGCGCGTGATCCAATCATGATGCTATAAACTAACTAGTTAGTCTATAGTGGCCGGCCTCTACCCGAATACACCTTCATGCGGAGAAACGTGACCATGCAGCCTGTGCGTACCGCGCTGTTCGCCCCGGGCATCAAGGAGCGGGTGATGACCAAGGCGCTGGAAAGCGGCGCCGACGCGGTCATTCTCGATCTCGAGGATTCGGTGCCGCTTGCCTCCAAGGCCGAGGCCCGCGCGCTGGTCGCCAAGGCGATCGATGCCGCCGCGGCGATGGCGTCGCACCCGGCGATTTACGTGCGCGTGAACGCCGCGAGCACCGGCCTGCTGTTGGACGATCTCGAGGCCGTGACGCGGCCCGGTCTCGACGCGGTGCTGCTGTCCAAGGCGGAGACGGTCGAGGACGTGCAGCAATGCGCCGCGGCGCTCGAACGCCACGAGGCGCAGCGCGGCATGAAGCCGGGCTCGGTCGAGATCATCCTGCAGATCGAAAACGCGCTCGGCGTCTACAATTGCTACAATCTGATCAAGGCCTCGCCGCGCGTCGGCGGCGACCTGCTTCGGCAGCGCGCGCGACGGCGACCTGCAGAGCGATCTCGGCTGCTCCTGGTCGATCGAAGGCACCGAACTGCTCTACGCGCGCTCCAAGGTGCTGCTCGATACCCGCGCCGCCGGCGGCGATGTCTTTCCGCTCGACGGCGTGTTCGCCGATCTCAACGACGAGGCCGGGCTCATCGCCGATTCCCGGCTGTCGGCGCGGCTCGGCTATATCGGCCGCACCGTCATCCATCCCAAGCAGATCGCGCCGGTGAAAGCCGCCTATGCCGTGCCGGAGGCGGAGGTTGCCTACTACAAGAAGATTTCCGCCGAGTTCGCCGCCGCGGAAAAGGCCGGCGTCGCCGCCATCGCCGTCGACGGCAAGCTGGTCGACTACGCCATGGCGCAGCGCGCGCGGCGCGTGCTGGCGCTCGCCAGTCTCGACGCTCCGCGGTGATCCATGGATTTTCCTTTCACGCCGGATCAGGAGACGTTGCGGGCGCACGTCAACGAATTGCTCGACGAAGTCTGTCCGCCGGACTATGCCGAGCGTTGCGACAACGAGGCGCGCCGCCGCGCGAAGCCTATCAGGCGCTCGCCAAGCACGGCTGGTTCGGCCTGCCATTCCCGCCGAATACGGCGGCAGCGGCGGCTCGGCCATCGACCTCGCCATCCTGCTGGAAGAAACCGGCCGCCATTTCGAAGAACTGGCGATGTGGCTGTTCCGCACGCTCACTTACGGCGGCTACGCCGTGCTGCGCGATGGCACGCCGGAGCAGAAGCGCGATCTGCTGCCCAAGGTCGTGCGCGGCGAATTGTCGTTCTGCTTCGGCCTGACCGAGCCGGCCTCCGGCTCCGATGCCGCGGCGCTGACGACGCGCGCGACAGCGACCAACGAAGGCTTCACCATCGACGGCCAGAAGGTGTTCACCTCCGGCATGGACATCAGCGACTACTGCCTGCTGATCACGCGCACGTCGACCGGCGAGAAGAAGCAGCAGGGCATCACCAATTTCCTGGTCGATACCAAGCTGCCCGGCATCGAGGTGCGCAAGATCGCGACGCTCGGCCAGCGCGCCATCGGCACCACGCAGGTGTTCTACAGCGGCGTGAAGGTGCCGGCCTCGGCCGTGCTCGGCGAAGTCGATCGCGGCTGGGAGGCGGTCGATTCCTATCTCTGGTACGAGCGGCTGTGCCTGTCCGCCGCGCGCACCGGCGCGGCCTCGGCGGCGTTCGACTATGCGCTCGACTACGCCAAGAACCGCAAGCAGTTCGGCCGGCCGATCGGCCAGTTCCAGGCGATCTCGCACAAGCTCGCCGACATGAAGGTGATGCTCGACGTGTCGCGCACGCTGGTCTACCGCTTCGCCTGGCTCTTGTCGCAAGGCCAGGCCACGCGCAGCGACGCCGCGGTGCTCAAGCTCTACACCGGCGAAACCTACAAGGCGGTCTCCGACCTCGGCCTGCAGATCCTCGGCGGCTACGGCTATTGCATGGAATATCCGATGCAGCGCTTCTTCCGCGACTCGCGCCTCGCCGTCATCGGCGCCGGCACGTCGGAAATCCAGCGCAACATCATCGCCCGCGGCCTGGGGCTCTGATCGATGTCGTATCCGCTCGAAGGCGTCAGAATCCTGGAGCTCGGCCAGATCATCGCCGGCACCTATGGCTGCCAGGTGCTGTCGGATCTCGGCGCCGAGGTGATCAAGATCGAAACGCCGGAGGGCGATCTCGGCCGCATCCCGTCGGTCGCGCCGTACAAGGGCCTGAGCGGGCTGTTCCTGACCTTCAACCGCAACAAGCAGAGCGTCGTCATCAACCTCAAGATCCGACGAGGGGCGCGCAGCTGTTCTACGATCTGGTCAAAATCTCCGACGTCGTGATCGACAATTTCCGCCCCGGCGTGCTCGAACGCCTGCAGATCGACTATGACACGCTGAGCAAGATCAATCCGCGCATCATCCAATGCTCGGTCACCGGCTTCGGCGGCACCGGCGAGTACAAGGACCTTCCGGCGCTCGACCTCAACATCCAGGCGATCAGCGGCCACATGGCCGATCACCGGCGAGCCCGGACGGCCGCCGGTGCGCGTCGGCATTCCGCTCGCCGACATCAGCGGCGGCATCTATTCGAGCAAGGGAATCCTGGCCGCGCTGTTCGACCGCGAGCGCACCGGCAAAGGCCGCCGCATCGAGATCTCGATGTTCGACACCATGCTGCATCTCTGACCTACATGGGCACCATGTGGCTGACCAACGGCGAGGTGCCGAAGCCGCCCGGCTCGGCGCACGACTATTCGGTGCCCTGGCAGGCCTTCGCGACGTCGGACGGCTACATCGTGGTGGCGACTCGGCAGGAAGGCTTCTGGAAGAAGCTGTGCGTCGTGCTCGAGCATCCGGAACTCATCGACGATCCGCTCTATGCCGACAACGCGACGCGCGTGAAGAACCGCAAGGTGGTGGTGCCGCGTCTGGAGGAAATCTTCCGCACCCGCACCGACCGCCGATTGGCTCGCGCGGCTGCGCGCCGCCGACGTGCCGGCGGCGCCGGTCAACAATGTCGACGCCGCGTTTGCCGAGCCGCCGGTCGCGGAGCGCGAGATGATCGTCGAATACGATCATCCGCAGGTCGGCAAAGTGCGGCTGCCCGGCAATCCGATCAAAATGGCGGACATGGGCAAGACGATTTCGAGGCCGGCGCCGATGCTGGACGAGCACACCGACGCCGTTCTGCAGACGCTGCTGCGGCTATCGGCCGACGAGATCGCGCGCTTTGCGCAAGAGCGGCGC
Source organism: uncultured Alphaproteobacteria bacterium (assembly GCA_963733315.1). Classification (GTDB taxonomy): domain Bacteria; phylum Pseudomonadota; class Alphaproteobacteria; order Rhizobiales; family Xanthobacteraceae; genus Pseudolabrys. The sequence goes on from CAVTCV010000026.1 coordinate 48,904, forward strand.
GGTCGGCCGACTACAAGTGAAATAAACACGAGAAGGAAGCCGTGCGATGCGAGGACTGTACTGGGAAGACTGGGAAATCGGCGCCGAATTCGAAAGCCCGGCGCGCACCGTCACCGAAGCCGACATGGTCATCTATGCGGGCTTGTCCGGCGACTACAATCCGCTGCACGTCAACGAGGAATACTGCAAGACGACGCCGTTCGGCACCCGCATCGTGCATGGGCCGCTGGTCTATGCGATCGCCGCCGGCCTGATCTTTCAGCTCCATCTCTACGACGACACGCTGATCGCCTTTCTCGGCTTCGACAGCCTGAAGTTCACCAAGCCGGTGAAGCCGGGCGACACCATCCATGCCCGCATCAAAGTGCTGGAGAAGCGCGAGACCTCAAACCCCGGGCGCGGCGTGATGAAGCGCGAACTGAAAGTGCTCAATCAGCGCGGCGAGGTGGTGCAGGAGGCGTTGCAGGCCTTCCTGCTCAAGCGCAAGCCGGCCGCCTGACGTTGCTGCGACGGCGATTTCGCAGTTTGGACGTGTGATTTAACAAGGGCTTAAACAATCTTGCCGCAACATACCGCCGGGGCTTCACGGCGGGCGGGTGCGGTCTAATGGCCAGGGGGCTGAGTTCCAGTTTAGCGACGTTCCGACATCAAAACCGTGGCAACGTCGCGCTTGATGTTCGGCCTTGCCGCGATTCCGGTCATGTTGTCGGTCGGCGCGGCGGTCGACTATAGCTTCGCCAACCGCACCAAGGCGGTGCTCGACGGCATCGCCGACGCCACGTCGCTGTCGGCGGTCGGCCAATCCGCCTTGGCGATTTCCGCCAAGACCGAGCAGAAGGACGCGGTCAAATTCTTCAAGGCGCAAGCCGCCTCGCTCAAGCGCGGCAGCCTCGGCACCGTCAAGGTCAAGGTCACCGACAACAGCAGCGGCCGCACCGCCGTCGTCACCTATACGGCGAGCGTGCCGACCGCCTTCATGGGCATCATCGGCTACAACAACATCGATATTTCCGGGTCGTCGACCGCGGCCTCCGCCATTCCCACCTATATCGATTTCTATCTGCTGCTCGACAATACGCCGTCGATGGGCGTCGGCGCGACGCCGGCCGACGTCGCCACCATGGTCGCCAACACGCCGGACCAGTGCGCCTTCGCCTGCCACGAGATGGATATTTCGCCGAACGATTACTACGGCCTTGCCAAGAAGCTCGGCGTCACCACGCGCATCGACGTGGTGCGCAGCGCGACGCAGCAGCTGATGGACACCGCGAACGTGACGCAGACCGTGCCCAACCAGTTTCGCGCGGCGATCTATACGTTCGGCGCGTCGGCGGCGAGCGCCGGCCTCACCAAGATCTTTCCGCTGTCGTCCAGCCTGTCGAGCGCAAAAACCGCGGCCGCCAATATCGACCTGATGACGGTGCCGTACCAGAACTACGCCAGCGACACCGACACCGATTTCGACACCGTGCTGCCGGCGATCGACAGCCTCATCGCTAGCCCGGGTGACGGCTACGTCGCCGTCGTCGCCGCAGAAAATACTATTTTTCGTGTCCGATGGCGTGGCCGACGCCAGCACCGGCGTTTGTTCGCAGCCGACCAGCGCGGGCAGGGACCCGCAGACCGGGCAGAATTATACGCGCTGCCAGGAGCCGCTCAATGTGTCGTGGTGCACGGCCATGAAAGCGCGCGGCATCAAGATCGCCGTGCTCTACACCACCTATTTGGCGCTGCCGACCAACGGCTGGTACATGAGCTGGATCGACCCGTTCAACAAAGGGCCCTATGGCCCGTCGATCAACAGCCAGATCGCCAAGAACATGGAGAGCTGCGCGTCGCCGGGCTTTTATTTCGAGGTCAGCCCGACCGACGGGATTTCGCAGGCGATGACCGCGCTGTTCCAGAAAGTGGTGACGGCGGCGCGCATCACGCGCTAGCCGTCGGCAAATCTGGCAGAAACGCTGCGCTAGAACAAGTTCGCGCGGCCGGCTGCGCGCTTCGGCATGTTCCCGCTTGCGCGCGCTGACATGCACCACCGGCCGGCGATGACGGCTGGCCATCGCTTTCGCATTCTTGACATGGTGGTGGCGCAGCGTCGGCTTGTCGCCGCTGATCACGGCGTCGGCGCTCGTTTTCAACACCCGCGGCCAGGCGCCTTTTCCTTGTCGCGTGCGATCAGCTCGGGCACCGATGCGGGGCCGTTCGCCTGCCGGCACCACCTGCACCACGTGATAGCCCTGGCTCTTGAGCTCCTTGAGCAGCATCGGCAGCGCCATCGCGGTGGCGGGATGGATGTCGTGCATCAGCAGGATGCCGCGGCCTTTCGCATTCAGCCGGCGCATGGCGCGTTTGACGAGCTGGCTCGCGACTGGTGCCGCGCCACCAGTCATTGGTGTCGATGTCGGCGCTCCAGGTCACCAGCTTCTTGCTCTCGAGGAAATTGTCGATCGCGTTGGTGCGGCCGAGGCCGGGGATGCGGAAGAACGGCGCCACCGCTTTCGGATCGCCGAGCGCGGCGTCGACTGAGGCGATGCCGTCGTCGACCTCGCGCTCGACCCGCTGCATCGACAGCCGCTGCATCGCGAACGGATGGTCGGGTATGCGTGCCGATGGTGTGGCCGGCATTGTAGATGCGGCGGGCGATGGACGGATAAGCATGCGCCATTTCGCCGACCATGAAATAGGTCGCCTTCACGCATTGCGCGTCCAGCGTATCGAGAATGATGTTGGAGTAGGGCGGGATCGGCCCGTCGTCGAAGGTGAGCACGACCTCATGGTCGTTGAGCGGCAAGGTTTGCTTGTACTGGATGTGGCCGATGCGAGCGAAATCGTGCGGGCTGATGGTAAGCACGCGCGAGGTGCCGAGTGCATCCGGATGACCCGGGCAGGCGTCCTCCGCCATGGCCGGACCCAGTACCGGCGAACAGCAAAAGCATAGCCCCACGACGAAACGCATGACGTTCCCCCGGCCCCCGAATCCGGCGCCGATTTCACCCCGAAAAGCGCGTCTTTCGCGAAATTATAAACGGCAACATTAACGGCACATTAACCGACTAAGGCAGCCGACAAGGCCATGCTGCATTGCACGCCTTGCGATTTTCTTGGATATCGCCGTTCAGCGCGCATTTGCGCCGCCTGCGGCCGCGACCACGTGAACGATGCTGGTAGCCGCGCCGCTTGAGTTCGCGCAGGAAGGCCGGAAGCATCGCCGCGGTCTGCGCCTTGGTGTCGTGCAACAGCACGATCCCGCTGCCGACGCCGCTCGATGCGGGCGAGAATCAGCTGCAATTCCTGGGCCGGCGTCATCGGCAGCCAGTCGCTCGCCCAGACGTCGGCGCCGAACACCACGATGTGGCGGGCCTGCAGGCGGTCGAGCAGTGCTGGCGTTCGAGGCGAAGCCGGGAAAGCGGAAGAACGGCGTGGTCGGCTCGCTGCGTCGCTTGCCATAGAGGGCGAATTCGTCTTCGGCGATGCCGCGGTCGATCTCCGCTTCTGCCTTGGCCGGCGCCATGCGGTTGAGCAGCGGATGCGAAAACGAGTGGTGGCCGAGGCTGTGGCCATCGGCCAATTCGCGCCGCGCGATCTCGGGGTGCGCCGCGACATTGCGGCCGACCAGGAAAAAGGTGGCCAGCACGCATTCGTGCTTGAGCGCGTCCAGCACTTTCGGCGTGGTGGTCGGCCAGGGGCCGTCGTCGAAGGTGAGCACCAATTCCTTGTGCTGCAGCGGCAACGTCGTGGGGAATTGTTTGCGGCCGAACCGCGGCGTGCTGCCGGCGTCGACCGCGAGCACGCGTTCGGTGCCGAGCGCGTCCGGGTTGCCGGGCAGGGCAGCGGCCGGCGGCCGACCGGCGCGAAGGCCGCGCGCGAGGGCAATGGCGAAACGGATCATGGACTGGGCTCCGCCGCGCAATTGACCGCAACGCCGCCGAGCCGGCAAGCGCGGCGTTATTGCGCGCCGCGGCTGCGTTAACCTTTCGTTCACCATGTTCGCTGACCGGGCATTAACGCTAAAATCCTAGCGTCTCTCTCCGATTACCGCAGCGTAGCGCGGGGAGTCCCGGTGGACGGCGAGGTCAATCCGCAGGCGACCGGCGCAAAGCCCGGGCGCTTGCTGGTGGCGTGGAGAAGGCGCCGCCGCGCAGGCGCCGCGCACGATCGCGCCGGCGCGCCGCGCGCGCGCGCCAAGCGGATATTGTCGGCCTCGCAATTGATCGTGGTGCTGGCGGTGCTCGCCATCGGCGCGACCTTGCTCGCCGGCGTCATCGGCTATGGGCTGGCGCGGCAGAGCGACGAGCGGCTGTGGTCCGAGCAGCGCGCCGCGCTGAGCAACGCCATCGGCGAGTTCCGCGACGCTGTTCGGTAAATCCGATCAGATCGATCCGCGCTTCCTGCATATCGCCGAACAAAGCGCCGGCATCAAGGACCTCAAATTCGAAACCGATCCGGCCCCCGGCGACCGCGAGATGCAGCCGGTGATGGATGCGCAAGGCCGCATCGCCGGCTTCCTGACTTGGGACAAGGCCCATCCGATGATGGATGCGATGGGGCAATTGATGCCGTTATATCGTCACCATCGCCATCGTGCTGATCGCCTTCGCCGCGATTTCGCTCGCCCAGCTCCGCCGCGCGCGGCAGGAACTGGCGGCGAGCGAGGCGGAGGCGCGCCGCGCCGCCGACGAAGACAAGCTCACCGGCCTGCCCAACCACGCCAAGACGCTCGAATTGCTCGATCGCGCGCTCGCCGAGCGCGCCGACAACGACGTGACCACGTTCGCGTTGATCGAGCTCGATGGCATGGCGGACGTCAACGCGCAACTCGGCGTGCTCGGCGGCGACGAGATGATCAAAGCGGTCGCGGCGTGGCTGAAGGAGGCGCTGCCGAAGGACGCCGTATGCGGCCGCATCGGCGGCGACCAGTTCGCGGCGATCTTCACGGCCGGCCGCCAGGATGATGCCGGCGAGGATCTTCGCACCGCGCTCGACGCCACCGCCCGGCCGCATTGGGTCGACACCGTCGTCCGGATCAGCGCGCATGCCGGCTTCGCGCAGGCGCCGCGCCACGCCGACTCGCGCGGCGAGCTGACCCGTCGCGCCGGGCTTGCGCTGCGTGCCGCCGCCAAGAAAGGTCCCGGCGCCTTGGTCGAATTCGAGCGCGCGATCGACACCGTATCGGCCGACCAGAAATTCATCCACCGCGAGCTGCCGCGCGCGCTCACCGCCAATGAGCTGGACGTGCACTATCAGCCGATCGTGTCGGGCAACGGCGCGCGCATCGTCGGCGTCGAGGCGTTGTTGCGCTGGACGCATGCGACGCGCGGCGTCATCGGTCCGGCGGTGTTCATCCCGGTCGCCGAGCAGATGGGCCTGATGGATACGCTCGGCGCCTTCGTGCTGCGCCGCGCGCTTGCCGAAGCCAAGCGCTGGCCCGACCTCTACATGGCGGTCAATCTGTCGCCGCTGCAGGTGCGCGATCGCGGCATCGTCGAATTGGTGCGTTCGGCACTGGCCGAAAGCGGCGTGCCGGCGCAGCGGCTGATGCTGGAAATCACCGAGGGCGTGCTGATCGACAATCCGGACGAGATGCTCAAGCGCATCGGCGACCTGCACAAGCTCGGCGTGCGCATCGCGCTCGACGATTTCGGCTCGGGCTATTCCAATTTGACCTATCTGCAGCGCTTCCCGCTCGACAAGCTCAAGATCGACAAGAGCTTCGTGTCGGCGCTCGGCACCTCGTCGAACGGCGGCGTGATCATCCAGGCGATCGTTGCGCTCGGCCGCGCGCTCGGCCTCGCGGTGCTGGTCGAGGGCGTCGAGACCGAGCAGCAGCGCGTGCTGTTGCGGCTCGCCGGCTGCGACGAGATGCAGGGCTTCCTGTTCGCCCGCCCGGCGCCGGCCAAGGCGATCGACCGCCTGCTGGCGCAGGCCAAGCCCGGCCGCAGCGCCCCGCCCGAGCCGCTGACAGCGTAAGCGCCAAGCCTATAGAGTCCAGCCAATAATAACGACAGCGCCCGCAGGGGCTGCGCGGGAGGGCGGTATGAATCCCCAATGCCTGGGCGGGCTTCGATTTCGGCCTCGGCCCCGACGTCGAGATGCTGCGCAAGTCGGTGCACGATTTCGCGCAGGACCGCATCGCGCCGCGCGCCGACGGCGATCGACCGCGACAATACCTTTCCGCGCGAGCTGTGGCCGGAAATGGGCGCGCTCGGCCTGCACGGCATCACGGTGGAAGAAGAATACGGCGGCTCCGGCCTCGGCTATCTCGAGCACTGCGTGGCGATGGAGGAGATTTCGCGCGCCTCCGCCGCGGTCGGCCTGTCTTACGGCGCCCATTCCAATCTCTGCGTCAACCAGTTGCGCCGCAACGGCACGCCCGAGCAGAAGAAGAAATATCTGCCCAAGCTGATCTCCGGCGAGCACGTCGGCGCGCTGGCCATGTCCGAGCCCGGCGCCGGCTCCGACGTGGTGTCGATGCGCACCCGCGCCGACAAGCAGGGCGACCGCTACGTCCTCAACGGCTCGAAGATGTGGATCACCAACGGTCCGGTGGCCGACACGCTGGTGATCTACGCCAAGACCGACCGCACCGCCGGCGCGCGCGGCATCACCGCCTTCATCGTCGAGAAGGGCTTCAAGGGCTTTGCCCCGGCGCAGAAGCTCGACAAGCTCGGCATGCGCGGCTCCGACACTTCGGAGCTGGTGTTCACCGATTGCGAGGTGCCGGAAGAGAACGTGCTCGGCGCCGTCGGCAACGGCGTCAATGTGCTGATGTCCGGCCTCGACTACGAGCGGGTGGTGCTCGCCGCCGGGCCGCTCGGCATCATGCAGGCCTGCTCGACGTGGTGATCCCTTACGTCCACGAGCGCCAGCAGTTCGGCCAGGCGATCGGGCGTTTCCAGCTGGTGCAGGCCAAGCTCGCCGACATGTACGTGACGATGAACGCGGCCAAGTCCTACGTTTACACGGTGGCCAAAGCCTGCGACGACGGCCGCACCACGCGCGAGGACGCCGCCGGCGCGATTCTCTATGCCGCCGAGCGCGCCACCTGGATGGCGCTCGAAGCCATCCAGTGCCTGGGCGGCAACGGCTACATCAACGATTTCCCCTGCGGCCGCCTGCTGCGCGACGCCAAGCTCTACGAGATCGGGGCGGGGACGAGCGAAATCCGCCGCATGCTGATCGGGCGGGAGATTTTCGAGAAGACGCGGTAGGTCATTGGCCGACTAGGGCAATGGCCGCTATTCATTGAACTATTCATCTCTTGGACGAGTCTGCCGTTAACCTCTCAGCCCCGCGAATCAGCTAGTGCGGTGGCCGATACCACCACCGATGGGGATGGCCATGATGCGGGTGCGGCTGAAGGCGGACGGGCGGATCGTCGAGATCATGCCCGACGGCAGCGAAAAGACCGTCGACCACAGAGATCCGGCCACGTTCGTGCGCCAGGTGCGCGCGCGCTTCGGGCTGACGCAAGCGGCGTTCGCCGAGAAGATCGAGGTGCCGATCGAGACCGTGCGCAATTGGGAGCAGGGCAAGCGGTCGCCGCGCGGGCCCGCGCGCGCGCTGCTCAAGATGATCAACAATGCGCCGGACGCGGCCTTCGCGGCTTTAGCTGGGACGACGGCGCTGATCGTTTATTCCGCGGCGGCCGGGACGCGCTGCCGCGGCCGATAGCGCGCAATGCGCATCAAGCAGGAACATCGCGAACAGCGTCGCGATGTAAGTCATCAACTGCAGTTCGGTCGGCCGCTCGGTGTAGCCGATCAGCGTGTGCAGGAGCTTGCCGAACAGGCTGCCGTCCGACAGCAGCCACGACGTATCCCAGACCGTGCGCTCGAGCACGATCACGAGTCCGGCATTGTTGAGGAATTGCACCGATTGCGCCGCCATACCGGCGGCGAGCAGCGCGATCAGCCAGCTCGTCACCGAGAAGATGTGGCGGCTGGGGATCGCCAACAGTCCGAAATAGGTGAGCCCGGTGAAGGCCGCGCCGGCGGCGACGCCGAGCAATCCGCCGACCAAAAGGTCGAGTCCCGAGGTGCCGGAGGCGAAAATCCCATAGAGGAACAGCACGACTTCCGAGCCTTCGCGCAGCACCGCGAGGCCGACGACGATGGCGAGCGCGGTCAGCGGCTTGGCGCCTTCGCTCACCGCTGTGCCGACGGTGCGCATCTCCTCGGCGATCTCGCGGCCGTGCCGCGCCATCCAGGCGTTGTGCCACATCAGCATGACCACGGCGATGCCGAGCACGCTGGCATTGAACAGTTCCTGGCCGGCGCCTTCGAAGGCCTGCGAAATCGCGCCGGCGAAAACGGCCACCAGAGCGGCGCCGACCACGCCGGCCAGAATGCCGAACACCGACCCAGCGGCCGCGCCCGTCGACGCCGCGCGTCGCCGCCATCACGATGCCGACGATCAGGCCGGCTTCGATGACTTCGCGAAACACGATGATGAGGGCGCCGAGCATGGGTTCAGTCCGCGGCCGTCAGGCCAATGGCATCTCGCTTTCGCTGCGCATCCATAGTGCGATCGAGGCCTCACAAAAGCATTAAAAGCCGTTGTTGCAAGTACGATTTTTTCAGTCTTGAATTATTCCAATGTGAGAAGGTGAGACAAAAGCTTATGCCCGCAAGTATTGTCGTGAATTGACCCAAGAGCAAAAAGATTCGAGTTCCTGCGCCGTGCCGGCTGTCAAGCCGCGTGGCTCACCCGTTCGGGGCCCGAGCCGACCGGGTTGGCAGCGCGGCGATGACCGGGCATTCTTCACCTCCCACCCCTCATTCCAGCCGAAGGCCAAGGAGATCGTAATGCAAGTCGTTGAAGCCCATGGTGCCCGTATTCCCATCATCGGTCTTGGCACCATGACCCTGAAGGGCGACATCTGCGTGCAGGCGGTGAAGACCGCGTTGCAGACTCGGCTACCGCCATCTCGACACCGCCGCGTTTTACGGGAACGAGGTGGAGAACGGCGAGGGCCTGCGCCAATCCGGCATCAAGCGCGAGGACGTGCTCATCTGCACCAAGGTGCGCGAGAACAACCTGCTGCCGGAGAATTTCAACAAGTCGCTCGACCAAAGCCTGGCCAATCTCAAATTGCCCTATGTGGATCTTTTGCTGATCCATTGGAACAACAAGGACATCCCGTTCAAGACCAGCATCGGCGCGCTGTGCCAAGGCCAAGAAGGATGGCCGCGCTAAACACGTCGGCGTCGCCAATTTCACCACCAAGATGCTGGACGAAGCCTGGGCGGTGACCACGGAGCCGCTAGTCTGCAACCAGATCGAGGTGCATCCCTTCATCAATCAGGACAAGGTGCTGGCGGCGAGCAAGAAGCACGGCATGGCAGTGGTCGCCTATGTGCCGATCGCGCGCGGCAAGGTGCCCGGCGCCGACGCGCTTGAGCGTATCGGCAAGGCGCACGGCAAGACCGCGGCGCAGGTCTCGCTCCGCTATCTGGTGCAGCTCGGCCTCTGTGCCATTCCGCGCACGGCGAACCCGCCGCACCTGAAGGAAAATCTCGAGGTCTTCGACTTCAAACTGTCGCGATGCCGAGATGGCGGAACTGAAGAAGCTCAACGCCACCAACATGCGCGTCGTCAATCCGCCGCACGCGCCGGCCTGGGATACGCCCTGATGCGGATCGCGGCCGCGCTCGCTTGCATCGCGTTCCTTGCGGCGCCCGCGCTCGCGCAGGACAAGCCGGCTGCGAAGGATGTGGCCGCGATCGAGGAATGCATCAAGACAAAGACCGGCCGTCATTGGGCCTGGGAACGGTGCATCGGCGTCATTTCTGAACCTTGCGTCGAAAGACGAGGCGTCGATGCCACCGTCTGAGGTCATCTCCTGCAAGGACCGCGAACGGGCGGTGTGGGACGGCATTCTGAACGAAAGTTACCGCCGCCTGCGCGAGGCACTCGACGACGAGCAAAAAGGCAAACTGCAAGAGATGCAGCGCGCCTGGATCGCGTCGCGCGACAAGAACTGCAACTTCCTTTACGACTATTTCCAGGGCACGATGGCCAACCCAATGATCGCGGCTTGCCTCAGCCGGGCGACTGGGATGCAGGCGTTGTACCTGCGCGGCTTTGCCGACGACGTCGCCGAAAGAAAATGAAGGCTTGAGATGCACTCGATCGAAGCCAAAGGCTTTAAGCTTCCGATCATCGGTCTCGGTACGTGGACGCTGCGCGGGCGCGAGTGCTCCCGCCTGGTCGAACAGGCGATCCGCGCCGGCTACCGTCACATCGACACCGCGCAGATGTACGACAACGAGCGCGCGGTGGGCGAGGGCGTGCGCGCCTCCGGCAAGCGCAACGAAGTCGTGGTCGTCACCAAAGTGCAGCCGACGCTTCTTGCGCCGCACGATCTCGAGCGCTCGGTGAAGGATAGCCTGGTGCAACTCCGCCTCGACGTCATCGACCTGTTGCTGATCCATTGGCCCAATCCGCGCGTGCCGCTGGCGGAGACGCTCGGCGCCATGGCTAAGATGAAACGTGAGGGCTTTACGCGGGCGGTCGGGGTGTCGAACTTCACCGTGGCGCTGCTCGACGAGGCCACCCGGGTATCGCCCGAGCCGCTGGTCTGCAATCAGGTCGAGTGCCACCCTTACCTCGATCAGGACAAGGTGATCGCGGCCTGCCGCAAGCACGGCATGGCGATGGTGGCCTACAGCCCGATCGCGCGCGGGCAGGCGAGGGCCGACGAAATGCTCTCCCGCATCGGCGCCGTGCATAAAAAGACCGCGGCGCAGGTCTGCCTGCGCTGGCTCATCCAGCAGGGCATCGCGGTGGTGCCGCGCACCAGCAAGATCCAGCGGCTGGAGGAGAACCTCGCGATCTTCGATTTCGAATTGTCGGATGCCGAGATGAAGGAGATCGCCGGGCTCGCTCGCCCCGGCGGCCGCATCGTCGACTGGACCTATTCGCCGAAGTGGGATTGAGCCTTCATGTCATGGCCGGGCCTGTCCCGGCCATCCCGACAAGGGGCGCACCGCCTTGCCCGCCTAAGCGGGATGCCCGCGACAAGCGCGGGCATGACAGGTTACATATTTCGGCATGACCATCGCTTCCGACACCGCGCTCGTCCTGTTTTCCGGCGGGCAAGACTCCACCATCTGCATCGCCTGGGCGCTGCAGCGGTTCGCGCGCGTGGAGACCATCGGCTTCGACTACGGCCAGCGGCATGCCATCGAGCTCGACGTCCGCCCGCGCATTCGCGGGCGGATTGCCGCGCTCAAACCCGAATGGAAGGCGCGGCTCGGCGACGATCACGTCATCAAGCTCGACGCGCTCGCCGCCATTTCCGACAGCGCGCTCACTCGCGAGACCGCGATCGAGATCGCCGACAACGGCCTGCCGACCACCTTCGTGCCCGGCCGCAATCTGATCTTCTTTGCCTTCGCCGGCGCGCTCGCCTATCGGCGCGGCGCGCGGCACATCGTCGCCGGCATGTGCGAGACGGACTATTCCGGCTATCCCGATTGCCGCGACGACACCGTCAAGGCGATGCAGGTCGCGCTGGGCTTAGGCCTGGACAAGCGCATCGCGATCCACACGCCGCTGATGTGGGTCGACAAGGCCGCCACTTTCGCCATGGCCGAGGGAATCGCGGGGCAGTCATTCCTCGACCTCGTTGTCGAGGACACTCATAGCTGCTACTTGGGCGACCGCACCCATTGGCACGACTGGGGCTTCGGCTGCGGCACGTGCCCGGCCTGCCAATTGCGGGCGCAAGGGTTCGCGACATTCATGAGCCGGCGGAAGAGCAGTTGAGCCAATGAACGACATCGAACGGAAGAAGAGAATTGAGGGCGGCGTATTCCTCGTGCTGTTCTGTGCGACCATCCCGCTCGCCAACTGGATGATCGGCCACGTAGGCACGGTCTGCGTGCCCGATGGTCCGTGCCTGCTTCCGGTTGCGCCGCACGTCACGGCGCCGTCCGGCGTGCTGATGATCGGCATCGCGCTGGTTCTGCGCGACCTGGTGCAGCGCCGGCTCGGGGTCGAATTCGGCATCGCCGCGATCGTCGCCGGTGCGGTGATATCGGCCGGACTTGCCCCGCGCTCACTGGTCTTGGCCTCGGCGGCGGCGTTTCTCTTGTCGGAATTCGCCGATTTCGCCGTCTATACCCCGCTCGCCCGCCGCCGCCTCGTCTTGGCTGTGTTCGCGTCAGGCCTGCTGGGGCTGGTGCTCGACTCGATCGTGTTTTTGTGGCTGGCCTTCGGCTCGCTCGACTTCCTCGCCGGCCAGGTGATCGGCAAGCTCTGGATGGTGCTGCTCGCCACGCCTTTCGTCGCCTATCTGCGCCGCCGCGACGAGCGGCTCGGCTTGAAACCTGCGTGAGGGACCAATGACGTCCACGCTCGAAACGCTGCGCCAGATCACCACCGGCACCATCACTACTATGCTCTTGAAGAAGGGCATCCGCCGCTCCTGGATGGCCGGCGCCATGCCGTTCGGCTTTTCCTGCAAGCGGGTGGTGGGCCCGGCCTTCACGCTGCGCTTCGTGCCGGTGCGCGAGGACCTGGCGACGCCGGAAAGCTGGTCGAAGCCAATCTCGACGCGCTCGGCCATCGAAGCCATGCCGGAAAACTGTGTGGTGGTGGCCGACGCCATGGGCGTGACCGGCGCCGGCATCTTCGGCGACATCCTGTGCATGCGCATGGTCAAGCGCGGCGTCTCGGCGCTGATCACCGACGGCGTGATGCGCGACAAGCACGGCGTCATCGCCACGGGCCTGCCGGTCTGGTGCGCGGGCGTCGCGGCGCCGGCCTCCGTCAATCAACTCACCTTCGTCGGCTGGAACGAGCCGATCGGCTGCGGCGGCTGCGCGATTTTCCCCGGCGACATCATCGTCGCCGACGACGACGGCGCGGTGGTGATCCCGGAAGCGCTGGCCGATTTCGTCGCCAATGAAGGCGCCGAGCACGAGCTTCTGGAGAGCTGGTTGGTGCAGGAAGTGGAGAAGGGCGCCAAGCTTCCCGGCCTTTATCCGCCCAACGACGAGAACAAGAAGCGCTACGAAGACTGGAAGAAAAGATCAGCGGACTGATTTTCGGAAATCTGCGCAAGTAAAATGCTTCGGCCCGGCGCGGCCGGGCCTTCATAAAACTGTGATATTATTTTTAAGTTGTGGGCGATTCGCAGCCCGGGTTCGCGTTTGCGTGCGCGTCGAGTTGTCGCGGTGACGCGATGCTACCCCAGGGGCTGCCCATGGCTTTGCACGTTCATAGAATTCATGCCGATTCCTCGGACGAACCGGCCGCAGATCGGCTGGCCGCGCTTTATCCCGACTGGAGCGAGCGCATCGTCACCATCGTCGCCGCAAGTTTGGCGGTGCTGGTCGTCGCGCTGATCGCCGTCGTCATGGGGATGGCGTGACGTTGTCGCCGGCGCGCGGCCGCGACGCCCGCCGCGCGCGCCCGAACCGATCGAAAAAATTCCGCCGCAATGCGTGCAGAAGCCATCCGACCACGCGGACATACCCACGCCCATTGGCGCCGTCATGCGCATGATTGCCGCCGGCCTGCTGCGGCTCCGGCGGGGCCAGGAGACCGCGCGCGTGCATGAAAGGCCCAGGCCATCGGTGCGCTGCGCCGCAGTGTGGCGTCGCCTTCCTCGAACAGGAACTCCGCCAGTAGAACGGGCGGCGGCGCGAACACCTCGGGCATCGTGTCCGAGAGCTTGCGGTCGCCGAGAATATTCCAGCGCGACGATCCGCCCATCACCGGCGAGCGCATCGAGAACACTACCTTGCCGATGCGGCTCTCGCGGATCGCGTAGCAGCAGAAGGCGCAGGGTTCCATGTTGGCGTAGATGGTGCAGTCGGCGAGGTCCGTGCTGTCGAGCGCCTGCTGCGCCAGGCAGATCGCCACCAATTCAGCATGGCGGGTGACGTCCCGCTCGTGCGCGACCCGGTTGGTGGTCTCGGCCACGATTTCCCCGTTGCGCACGATAACGGCGGCGTAGGGGTATTCGCCCTGGCCGGCCGATTTTGCGGCGAGCTCGAAGCAGTGCCGCATCATGTCCTCGTCGCCGGTCTGCGGATCGGGGTTGAGCATGCGTTGCTCAGGCCGCGGGCGGCGCCGGTGGCGTTTGCGAAAACGCCAGGCGCGCGTCGGAGGCGAATTGCCGCCGCCACATCACGATCACGATGCCGGTGGTGGTGAGGGCCAGCGGCAGCGGGCCTAAGAACCAGCCGAGATAGCCGAGCGCGAAGAAGAAGGCGCGCTGGCCGCGGTTGAAATGGCGGCCGGCATCGGCGCACAGCCGCGCGGCGCGATGGGCGAAGGCTTGCGCCGCCGCCGTGTCCTTTTCCTCCCGCGGCGGCGCCGCGCCGACCATAATGGCGAAATAGTTGAACAGCCGGTACGACCAGGCGAATTTGAAGAACGCGTAGACGAAGATGATGGCGAGCCCCATCATCTTCAGTTCCCACATCTCCTGCGATTGCGCGACGCCGAATGGCAGCGCCGATACCACGGTCAAGATCTGGTCAGCCGAACGCAGCAACGTGAGCGTTCCGCCGACGGCGATCAGGCTGGTGGAGGCGAAAAAGGCGGTGCCGTTCTGCAACGCGGCGGTGACCTGGGCGTCAACCATGCGCATGTCGCGGGCGAGCAGGCGCTCCATCCACTCGTCGCGATAGAGGTTCATCTGCGCGTTGAGGCCGCTGCGGCCCTTGGCGGTCTTCTCGATCAGCAGCGAATAGCCGAGCCAGGCGCCGAGAAACCAGGCGAAAGCCAGCAGGTCGTAAAGGGTGAAGACCGCCATACCCCAGGCTCCGCAGGCATGACTCCGAAAAGCGCGAATCGTTCTTCGGATAAGATCACGCCCAAGCAAAAGCCATCGTGCCCGCTTGTCGGCGGCCGTTCAACCTCAAGCTTGAGTGCGCGGCGTGGCTCTGCCATCGTTGGCTTAAAAGGAGCCCCTTCATGCCGCAGAACATCACCACCGGATACCGCGCCCTCGTGGATGCCGCCAATAGCGAAGTCGAGACGCTGCCCACGGAGGAGGCCATCAAGCTCGTCGGCCGCGACGACGTGGTGCTGGTCGATATCCGCGACATCCGTGAATTGGCGCGCGACGGCAAGGTGCCCGGCGCCATGCATTGCCCGCGCGGCATGCTCGAATTCTGGATCGACCCGCAGAGCCCGTACCACAAGCCGAAATTCGCCGAAGACAAGAAGTTCGTGTTCTTCTGCGCCGGCGGCTTGCGCTCGGCGCTGGCCGCGCAAACCGCGCAGCGCATGGGCCTCAAGCCGGTCGCCCACATCAAAGGCGGCTTCGGCGCCTGGAAGAAACTCGGCGGTCCGGTCGAGGAGCCGGAGATGGCGCCCGGCGAAGCCAAGGCCGTCGTAAGCGGCCATGGCGCTCACGCTGATCATCGGCAACAAGAATTATTCGTCCTGGTCGCTGCGGCCGTGGCTTGCCATGAAGGTGGCCGGCATCGCGTTCGATGAAAAGATGATCTCGCTCTACGAGCCCGGCAGCCGCGAGGCAAGTTCTTCGATATTCGCCGGCACGGCAAGGTGCCGGTGCTGATCGACGGCGACCGGCACGTCTGGGAATCGCTCGCGATCCTTGAATATCTGGCGGAGAAATTTCCCAAGGCGCAGGCTGTGGCCGGCGCGATGCCGCGCGCGCGCGCGCATGCCCGCGCGATCGCCAATGAGATGCATGCCGGCTTCCTGCCGCTGCGCGGAACTGCCCGATGAATATGTGGCGCCCGGCGATCAAACGCGACTGACGCCGGACGAGGTCGAGACCAATGTGCGGCGCATCGAGGCGATGTGGAGCGACTGCCGCGCGCGTTTCGGGCAGGAGCGGGCCGTTCCTGTTCGGCGCGATTTGGCGCCGCCGACGCGATGTATGCGCCGGTGGTTGCGCGCCTGCACACCTATGCTCTCGCGGTCGGCGAGGTCGCGCGCCTATATGGACGCGGTGATGGCGCTGCCGGCCTGGCGCGAATGGCGTCGCGGCCGCGCATCAAGGAGCCGTGGGTGATGCCGGGGACGAGCCGATTGGCCGATGGTCCGCAGGGTCTAATTTTCGCGATTGCAAAATTAATTGCCGCCGCCGTCCCCAATTTTGTCAAGATTGTGAGGGACACCGGCTGCTCGCTTACACGGCGAGCTCTGGCCGTGTTTCCATTTCGGGGGCGGCGTTGCGGCGGGACCTCTCGTGGGGGAGGCCCCGGAGGAGTCGCTCGCCATGCCGGTACGTTTTCTCGCACTCATTGTTTCATTGTTCGCGCTTTGCCGCGCCCGCCTTCGCTGCCGACGCCAATCACGACATCAAGGGCCTCTATCTGCTGACCGACTATCCGGCGGTCACCGTGCAGCCCGGCACCACGTCGACAGTCAGTTTGAAATTGCGCAATTACGCGCTGGCGCCCGAGCGGCTGTCACTGTCGGTTGCCGGCGTGCCGCAAGGCTGGACCGCGACGTTGCTCGGCGGCGGCCAGCCGATCGCCGCGGCCATGGCGGCGACCGACGATAGCGTGTCGCTCGATCTGCGGCTCGACGTGCCGAAGGACGCCAAGATCGGCACCCACACACTGACGGTCAACGCCGACGGCGCGACCAATCACATTGCGCTGCCGGTCGCGGTCTCGCTCGCCAAGGAATTGCCGGCCAAGCTCACGCTGGCGCCGCAATTGCCGGAGCTGCGCGGCTCCTCGCGCTCGAGCTTCGAATATACGCTGACCATCAAGAACGACAGCGGCAAGAAGCTCCTGGTCAGCCTTGCCGCCGACGCGCCGAAGAATTTCGATACGTCATTCACCGAGGCCTACGGCACCCAGCAGCTCACCGCGATCCCGGTCGATGCCGGCAAGAGCAAGGACGTGAAGCTGAAGGTCAGTCCGCCCGACACCGTCGATGCCGGGCACTACGCGGTGACTGCGCATATCGCCGCCGAGGACGCGCGGGCTGAGGCCAAGGTCGCGCTCGACATCACCGGCGAGCCTAAGCTTTCGCTTGCCGGCCGTGAGGGCCTGCTCAGCGCGCGGGCCACCGCCGGCAAGGAGAGTTCCGTACCGCTGGAGGTAACCAATACCGGCACCGCGCCGGCCGAGAATATTCAGCTGTCGGCCAATGCGCCGACCGGCTGGAAGATTGCCTTCGAGCCGAAGACCATCGACCGCATCGCGCCCAACGAACACAAGGAAGTGCAGGCGTTGATCCGCCCGCCCGGCAAGGCGATCGCCGGCGATTACGTCACCGCGCTGACCGCGTCGGCGCGCGGGGAGACCGGCACCGCGAATTTCCGCGTCACCGTGACAACCTCGACGGTCTGGGGCGTCGCCGGCATCGGCATCATCGGCGCCGCGCTGTTGATCATGGTCGGCGCCGTCGCCCGGTTCGGCCGCCGATGAGCGACATCATCATCGAGGCCAAGGGCCTCACCAAGCGCTACGGGACGGCGCACGCCGTCGACGGCGCGACCTTTGCCGTCGGCGCCGGCGAGATCTTCGGCCTGCTCGGTCCGAACGGCGCCGGCAAGACCACCACCATCCTGATGCTGCTGGGCTTAAGCGACATCAGCGCAGGGCAGGCGCGCGTGTTCGGTCACGATCCGATGCGCGAGCCATTGGAGGTCAAGCGCCTGGTCGGCTATCTGCCGGACTCGGTCGGCTTCTACGACCATCTCACCGCGGCGGAAAACCTGCACTACACGGCGCGGCTGATGGGGCTCAGCGCTGATATCGCGCAAAAAGCGCATCGCCGCCGCGCTCAATCGCGTCGGGCTGTCGGCGGTGGCCAACAAGAAAGTCGCGACCTTCTCGCGCGGCATGCGCCAGCGCCTGGGGCTCGCCGAAATCGTCATGAAGGACGCACGCGTCGCCATCCTCGACGAGCCGACCAACGGGCTCGACCCGCAGGCGAGCGTCGAGTTGCTGGAGCTGATCCGCTCGCTGAAGGACAACGGCGTGAGCATCCTGCTGTCGTCGCATCTGCTCGACCGCGTGCAGAGCGTGTGCGACCGGGTGGCGCTGTTCAACGCCGGCCGCATCGTGCTGATGGGCACGGTCGACGAGCTCGGCCGCCAAGTGCTGGGTGGCGGCTATGCCGTCGAGGTCGAAGCCGATGGCGGCGACGGCATCGCCAAGCGGCTTGCGGCGCTGCCGGGCGTGCGCAGCGTCGAGGAGCCTGGCCCCGGCCGTTTCCGCATGACCTGCGACAGCGATCTGCGCGCGGAAGCTGCCGGCGCGGTGGTCGCCGCCGGCGGGCGGCTCAAGCAGCTGTCGCTCGACCAGCCGAGCCTCGAGACCATCTACACCCGCTATTTCCAGAACGCGCAGGAGGCCCGTCATGCGGCGTGAAGGCTCAGCCCTCCAGGGCTTGGGCGTGGTGACCTTGAAGGAATTGTCGGACCATCTGGTCAGCGCGCGCATGCGCGTGCTTGGAATGGCTGGTGGTGCTGGCCGCGCTCGCCGCCGTATATCGGCGCCATTCAGCAGATCCGCGCCGTCACCGCCGAGGACCCGTTCCTGTTCCTGCGGCTGTTCACCACCGCGCGCGAGCCGCTGCCGTCGTTCGTGGCGTTTCTCGGCTTCCTGGTGCCGCTGATGGCGATCGGGCTCGGCTTCGACGCGGTCAACGGCGAGCATAACCGGCGCACGCTGTCGCGCATCCTGTCGCAGCCGATCTACCGCGACGCGCTGCTGTTCGGAAAATTCCTCGCCGGGCTCGGCGTCATCGCGATCAGCCTGGTGTGCCTGTGGCTCTTGGTGATCGGCCTCGGCCTGATCATGCTGGGCGTGCCGCCGGGCGGGGAGGAGATGGCGCGCGCGCTGATCTTCCTGCTGGTGACCATCGCCTATGCCGGCGTGTGGCTGGCGCTCGCCATGCTGTTCTCGGTGATCTTCCGCTCGGCCGCGACCGCCGCGCTGGTGACGCTCGGCCTGTGGCTGTTCCTCTCGGTGATCTGGCCGGCGCTGGCGCCGGCGATCGCCGAAGCTTTCGTGTCGCCCGAGCACCAGGCGACGCTGGTCATCACCGCGCAGATGCTGGCGCGGCTGTCGCCGTCGACGCTCTACGGCGAAATCGTGCTGGCGCTGCTCGATCCTCCACCCGCACGCTCGGGCCGGTCTATCTGAGCCAGCTCGAAGGCGCGGTGATGGGCGCGCCGCTGCCGCTGTGGGAGAGCATCATGGTGGCTTGGCCGCAGATCGTCGGCATGGTGGCGGCGAGCATCCTGTTGTTCGTCGGCGGCTATGTCGCCTTCCAGCGGCAAGAGGTGCGAGCGTAGCCAGCGCCGTCTTCATGCAAGATGAGGTGGGGCGTCGAGCGCCGTGGGCTGAAAGCCTCGCGCCGGCCTCAAGCCGGCACGAGGTTTGCGCCTTAGCGAGTCAGTACTTCGAGCCGGTGGTGCTGCTCGGACGCGCCTGGCAGGTTTCGCTTCCTTTGGCGGCCTTCTGGCACGCCGAGAGACTCGCGTATTGGCAGTTCAACGCGCCGCCGGCGCCGTTGATGCAGAACTTGCCGGTGCCGGTCGCGCTGCGTGGAGCTGCTGCCCATCGTGCCGCTCTTGTCCATCGACGAGCTTGCGCGCTGGCGACGGAAATGCCGGCGATCAATGCCGCAACGGCGGCAAGCGTAGTCAACGTCTTCATGTTTGCCTCCTTGAGGGTGAATGCCGCGCTTGCGGCATGGCCCGACAACGAGCGCGCAAGAGCGCATGTTCCGGGAACTCGCGCGTCATTGGAAAAAAATTTCAGAATGCGGCGAGCGCGTGGCGATGGTCGCGCTGAAGTTCCGCTGCGGCCGCCTTGTCATTGCGCGCGCGGTGACCACGATCTCGACCAGATGCGGCGGCTCGAGATCGACGCCGAGGCAGGCGCGCATCGGCGGATTGGCGCGGTCGACCCATTCGTCCCAGGCGCGGTTCATCTCTTCTTTGCGCGCGATGTCGGCGATGTAGACGATCGCCGACAGGATGCGGCTCTTGTCGGTGCCCGACATGGCCAGGCTCTCGTCGATGCGCTTGAGCGCCCGTTGCGTCTGCTCGTAGACGCCGGGCGGGGCGCCGTCCGGCGACACCGCGACGGTGAAGACGAGGCCGTCGTGCACGACGGCGCGGCTGCGGGTCGGGGTGAGGCCGGGAAAACGGGTGATCATGACGGGCTCCTGCGTGGCTCGCGTAGGTCGCCGGTCAGGACGCAAATCGCGCGCAACGAAAAACCCGGCGCGCGCGCCGGGTTTTCCTTCAGATCGCAAGTCGCCGTCGTTCAGTCGTCGACGGCTTCCTTCACGGCGTCCTTGAGGCCGCCGATGGTGTTCTTCACCTTGCCGGCGACCTGATCGGCCTTGCCTTCGGTCTCGAGCTTGCAGTCGCCGGTGACTTTGCCGGCGACTTCCTTGACCTTGCCTTTGGCCTGTTCGAGCCGAACCTTCGATGCGATCTTTGTTCATTGTTATTGTCCTCTTCCGAGTGTGAGCGATGATCTGGAACGGCAACGAACGAGGTCGCTGGAAACGTTCCGCATGAGCTGCCATTGCCTTCCGCGCCGCAGCAAGGCACGTTTCGGGAACCGTTGCGTTTCGGCTAAGATGGCACGGGCAGAAAGACCGGGGGAGGGGACGTTGGCGATTGGCATCCGCCATCGACACGAGCGGCGCCGAATTCCGCGCCAATGCCGAGGCGATGCGCGCGCTCACCGCGGAATTGCAGGCGCGCCGCGCCGAGGCCGCGCTGGGCGGCTCGGAAAAGTCGCGCGAACGCCATGTGTCGCGCGGCAAGCTTCTGCCGCGCGAGCGCGTGATGAGCCTGATCGATCCCGGCTCGCCGTTCCTGGAGACTGTCGCCGCTCGCCGCCTACGGCATGTATGACGGCGACATCCACGCCGCCGGCATCATCACCGGCATCGGCCGCGTCGAGGGCCGCGAATGCATGATCGTCGCCAACGACGCCACCATCAAGGGCGGCAGCTATCACCCGATGACGGTGAAGAAGCATCTGCGCGCGCAGGAGATCGCGCGCGAGAACCGGCTGCCCTGCATCTATCTGGTCGACTCCGGCGGCGCCAATCTGCCGCACGCAGACCGAAGTGTTTCCCGACCGCGAGCATTTCGGCCGCATCTTCTACAACCAGGCGACGCTGTCGGCGCTGCGCATCCCGCAGATCGCCGTGGTGATGGGCTCCTGCACCGCCGGCGGCGCCTATGTGCCGGCGATGTCGGACGAGACCATCATCGTCAAGAACCAGGGCACCATCTTCCTCGGCGGCCCGCCGCTGGTGAAGGCGGCGACCGGCGAGGTGGTGAGCGCGGAGGAACTCGGCGGCGGCGACCTGCATGCGCGCAAGTCCGGCGTCGCCGATCATCTGGCGCAGGACGACCATCACGCGCTGTCGCTCGCGCGCCGCATCGTCGCCAATCTCAACACCAAGAAGACGGTGGACATTCCGCTCGCCGCGCCGCGCGAGCCGGCGCTCGATCCCGCCGAGCTCGACGGCATCGTGCCGGTCGACCTCAAGAAGCAATACGACGTGCGCGAGGTGATCGCGCGCCTGGTCGACGGCTCCGAGTTCGACGAGTTCAAGCAGCTCTACGGCACCACGCTGGTGACCGGCTTCGCGCATATCCACGGCATGCCGGTCGGCATCCTCGGCAACAACGGCATTCTGTTTTCCGAAAGCGCGCTGAAGGCCGCGCATTTCATCGAGCTGTGCTGCCAGCGCCGCATTCCGCTGCTGTTCCTGCAGAACATCGTCGGCTTCATGGTGGGCAAGGACTACGAGGCCGGCGGCATCGCCAAGGACGGCGCCAAGATGGTGACGGCGGTCGCCTGCGCGCAGGTGCCGAAGATCACCGTGATCGTCGGCGGCTCCTACGGCGCCGGCAATTACGGCATGTGCGGCCGCGCCTACGGCCCGCGCTTTCTGTTCATGTGGCCGAACGCGCGCATCTCGGTGATGGGCGGCGAGCAGGCGGCGTCGCGTGCTCGCCACCGTCAAGCGCGACAATATCGAGGCCGGCGGCAAGACGTGGTCGCAGGCCGAGGAGGAGGAATTCAAGGCGCCGATCCGCGACCAATACGAGACGCGAAGGCAATCCCTATTACGCCACCGCGCGGCTGTGGGACGACGGCATCATCGCGCCGGCGCGAGACGCGGCGCGTGCTGGCGTTGGCTTTCTCCGCCGCGCTCAACGCGCCGGTGCCGGAGACGCGGTTCGGCGTGTTTCAGGATGTGAGAGGGATGTCGCGAAGGAGAAAGGTCTAATCGCGCTGCAGTGCGAGTTTGCCCGTCCTGTGCCCGCACTTCAGGCACTGGAGAGAATGCAGTCGAGACGGTTTGGTATCTCGACCAAGAATGGTGCGCTAGGTGCGCTAAGGTCAGGACGGCGAACGGTCATACATATGTCGCGCAACCGAGCCCTGGCCGGATGATTGAAGGTTCGACCGTCGATCCGCTGGATAGTTGGAGAGATTGTTTTGTCCAACAGCCGAAGCATCGTCTCCCTATTCGTCAGGCGCGGAGGAAGTTTAACGTGCGTGGGCGAGGTGGAGACGGCGACAAGAATGGCCCAATGGCCGGCATGTTCTTTTTCACATGGCTGCAGCGACATAGACCATATTTTCTTACATTTCGTTGCCACGGCGATCCGTGGCAGTCGGTTCACTCTTGGATAATTGAGCGTCGGTGCGACTTCGCGAGCCAAGGTAGCCGCAGGCAAATGTGCGCAGTACCATGCCAACGACCTCACCGGCCTCATGGTGAGGAGCGCTCGTTAGAGCGCGTCTCGAACCATGAGGCCGCCGCATTCTCGAGACGCGGCCTTCGGCCGCTCCTCAGGATGAGGCGGGTAGAATGCGGTGGTCGTCAGGATGAGGGCGGAGCAACTGCCACCCCAAATCCCCGCCAGCTTCGCCACGTCGCCACGACAAGCCCGGCGCCGTCGCCGCCCAAGCGGCGAGCGCCACCCACACCATGGTCAGCGAGATCGAGCGCAGCGGCGGGAAATCGCTCGCCAACGACAGCCTTAAGCTCGCCAGCGCATACATGCCGAGCGGAAAGACCAGGCTCCACAGCATCGGCGTATAGGTGATCGGCACGCGGCAGACGCCGTGCTTCCAGATGCCGAACAGGATCAGCAGCGGAATCCACCATGTCCCCCAGGCCCACATGATCAGCGTGACGCCGTCGATGAAGGGCCGCATCGAGTGCAGGAAGGCAGCCGCTGTCGGTCAGGATCAGGGTCGAGCCGGCATTGGTGCTGATCGCGGCGGCGCCCATCACCACCCACAACAGCGGCGTGATGTCGTCCGGCTCGAAGTCGAGGAAGAAGATGCGCGTATGCGAACAGCGTGATGAAGATGCCGTAGAGCGCGAGGCCGATGCCCCACAGCATGTGGATCAGCACGAACACCGCGGTGCCGAGCTGCACCGAGCGGCGGGGCGACCAGCGTGCCGAGGATGACCAGCGATTCGGTGCCGACGATGGCGATCAGCCAGCCGCCGTGCACGACATTGGCGCCATGCGCGGTGTTGAGGAAGGTGAGCACGCCGAAGCTCAGATAGATCAGGCAGAACCACAGCACGAGCGCGAACAGCCAGAGCGCCAGCGCCAGCGCCGGGATAGCCGCGCAGGTTGACGCCGATGCCGAACACGTCGGTGCCGGCGACGATGGTGAAGAAAGAGAACACCAGGCGCGGGTTGATCAGATCGGCCCACAGCGCCGGCCCGAAGCGCACGGCGCGGATCAGCGTCGCAGCCAGCAGACAGGATAGGCGACGGCGTTGATGGCAAAGAGCGCGTCGGAAAGCGCGCGGCGGCCTTCGAAGAACAGGGCATTGGAGATGATGCCGGTCGCCATCACCATGCGCGAACGTGCCGGGATAGAGCGTGGCGATCTGCCGCAACAGCCAGGATGGGTTGGCGGGCGCGGCCGCCGGCCCGTTGCGTTGCGGTTTTAGGGAGCTTTTTCGCTCACGTGCCATGCAAGCCACCGAGAGACAGCTGTATGAAATTTTCCTAACCTAGCATTCTGTCCATCGCCTTGACCGAATTTAAGCGAGAATTAAACCCATGAGCGAGCAAAGCTACCGATCCGCCCTCATCGTCGGCGCCGGCTCCGGCCTGTCGGCCTCGCTCGCGCGCGCGTTCGCCAAGGCGGGGATGAGCGTCGTGCTGGCCGCGCGCTCGGCCGCCAAGCTCGATGAGTTCGTCAAGGCGACCGACGCCAAGGCGTTCAATTGCGACGCTGCCAAGCGCGACGAGGTCGAGAAGCTGTTCGCCGATCTCGACGCGGCCAAGCTCACGCCCGACGTCGTCGTTTACAACGCCAGCTATCGCACGCGGGGGCCTTTCATCGAACTCGATCCGGTCGAAGTCGCCAAGGCGATCGAGATCACCGCCTATGGCGCTTTCCTGGTGGGGCAGGCGGCGGCGCGCCGCATGCTGCCGCGCGGCCATGGCGCCATCCTGTTCACCGGCGCGTCGGCCAGCGTGAAGGGCTATGCGCAGTCGGCGCCTTTCGCCATGGCAAAATTCGCGCTTGCGCGGGCTCGCCCAAAGCATGGCGCGCGAATTGTCGCCGCAGGGCATTCACGTCGCGCATTTCGTCATCGACGGCGGCATCAGAAGCGCGCGCCGGCCGGCCGATGCGGACAAGCCCGACGCGCTGCTCGATCCCGATGCCATCGCCGCGAACTACCTGCACGTGCTCAACCAGCCGCGCAGCGCCTGGACGCAGGAACTCGAGCTGCGGCCCTGGGTCGAGAAATTCTGAGGGAATTTGCGGTTCTGCTATGCGAGAGTCGTTGCGGCATTGCCAGAATGGCCTGGCTGCCGCGCTACGAGACGGGCCCTGAAACGATCACGCCAATAAGCCCGGGTTCAGCATGAGCACAGTCGTTACCTCATTCCACGGACATCATCGTCGTAGGCGGCGGCAATGCGGCGTTCTGCGCGGCGCTGGCGGCGGCCGAGCAGGGCGTCTCGGTGCTGCTGCTGGAGCGCGCGCCGGAGGAGGAGGCGGGCGGCAACAGCCGGTTCACCGCCGGCGCCTTCCGCTGCGTCTATGACGGCGTCGAGGATCTGCGCAAGCTGATGCCGGATTTGACGGACGAGGAGGTCGCCAAGTCCGACTTCGGCACCTACACCGAAGAGAAGTTCTTCGACGACATGGGCCGCGTCACCGAGTACCGCACCGATCCAGACCTGTGCGAGGTGCTGATCAAGAACAGCAAGGCGACCATGCTGTGGATGCGCGACAAGGGCGTGCGCTTCATGCCGATCTGGGGTCGCCAGGCCTACAAGATCGACGGCATATTCAAGTTCTGGGGCGGGCTGGCGGTGGAAGCCGTCGGCGGCGGCCCGGGTCTGGTCGAGGCGCTCACCAAGATCGCGCGCAAGAACAAGGTGACGGTCGCCTACGGCGCCCGCGCCGTCGGTCTCATCGCCGACGACGAGGGCGTCAAGGGCGTGCGCGTCAAGCACGAAGGCCACACCGTCGAGGTCAAGGCCAAGGGCGTGGTGCTCGCCGCCGGCGGCTTCCAGGCCAACACCGAGATGCGCACGCGCTATCTCGGCCCCGGCTGGGAGCTCGCCAAGATCCGCGGCACCCGCTTCAACACCGGCGACGCCATCAACATGGCGCTCGAGATCGGCGCCATGCCGACCGGCAACTGGTCGGGCGGCCACGCCGTCGCCTGGGACCGCAACGCGCCGGAGTTCGGCGATCTGACGGTCGGCGACAATTTCCAGAAGCACTCCTATCCGTGGGGCATCATGATCAATGCCAACGGCGAGCGCTTCCTCGACGAGGGCTCCGACTTCCGCAACTACACCTATGCCAAGAACGGCCGCATCATCCTGATGCAGCCCAAGCAGTTCTGCTACCAGGTGTTCGACAACAAGATCATCCCGATGCTGCGCGACGAGTACCGCATCAAGCGGGTGACCAAGATCCGCGCCAACACGTTGGAAGAGCTGTGCGCCAAGATGGAAGACGTGAACGCGGAAAAGACACTCGCCACCATCAAGGAATACAACAAGGCGGTGATGACCGAGGTGCCGTTCGATCCCAACGTAAAAGACGGAAGGGGCACGCGAGGCCTTGCCATTCCGAAGTCGAACTGGGCTAACACCGTCGACGAGCCGCCGTTCGAGGCTTACGCGGTGACCTGCGGACTGACGTTTACCTTCGGCGGCTTGAAGATCGACACCAGTGCCCGGGTGATGGACACCGAGGGCGCCGCCATTCCCGGGCTCTATGCCACCGGCGAACTGGTCGGCGGCATCTTCTACTTCAACTATCCCGGCGGCACCGGGCTGATGAACGGCGCGGTGTTCGGCAGGATCGCTGGCACCAATGCCGGCCAGCGCGCCAAGCAGGCGCCATAAAGCCAAAACCGCTCGTCCCCGCGAAAGCGGGGACCCAGCGCTGCAGATTTCGGAATTTGGATTTGCCTTTCTGGATTCCCGCTTGCGCGGGAATGAACGGAGTTTTTCCGTCCTAGGTCACCGCCCGAGCATCCCGACGACGGTGGCCCAGTTGACAAACGGCTGCTGCGGGCCGAATTGCACGCGCTTGGTGTCGTGCAGATAGGCCGAGCCCAGCATCAGCGCGGCGCCAACGATGACGCCGAGAATGAATTTCATGGTCGCCTCCCCGAATGAGCCCGGTGGGCCCGATCTCCCAGATGCGGATCCTAGGCCTATATTGGCCTTCACAGGCGGCGGCAATACCAGCCACTCGTGCGTAAAAAACGAGGGCGAGCCCGCTGGTGACACGGGCTTTTGCCGCCGCCTTTTCCGTCACACGGCCGTGATCGGCCGATTCAGAAACGGTTTACCGCACGCCCTAGCGTCCCCGGCGTGGGGAGCGTTGCGTATGATCGCTTACGTTAACGGTTACGTCTGCACGACGCCGTGCGAAGCGGCCGCGGCCAGGAAGGGCAAGGATCCTTTCGCGCCGCCGGGAACGCCACCCGGGCAAACGACCAAAGACAAAACCGCGGGCCTCGACGGCCAGCTGGCAACGACCTTCGGCGGCGTCTTGGCGAACCTCAGCCAGACCAACGCGATCACGCCGACGGGCGCGCCATCGCCGTCCAATCAGCCGATACTGAACATCCTGGTGTAATGGCTTGTGCGCCGCCTGCGTGCTAAACGCTTGCGCGCATGCCGAGCCCCGACGACCTCAGAGACTTCGCGCCTACCGGCACGCTGCGCGGCGGCGTGGTGGTGTCGCCGGCACCGTCCGCCTTCTTCGCCATCCGCGACAGCAAAGGCGAGGTGAAAGGCGTCACCGTCGATCTGCTGCGCGTCTTTGCCGCGACGCTCAAGCTGCCGTTGGAATTGCAGGTCTATGAGAATTCCGGCCAAGTGACGGACGCGGTCGCCGGCGGCAGCTGCGATCTGGCCTTCATGCCGCACGACGCCGCGCGCGAGGCCAGGGTCGATTTCGGTCCGGCCTATTATTTGATTTCCAGCACCTATCTGGTGCCGGCCGGCTCGACCATTCAACCATCGACGAGGTCAATCGGCCGAGCGTACGCATCGTCGCCATCGCCAACACCACGACCGCGCGCAGCGCCCGCCGCACCGCGCCCAATGCCTCCGCTCGAAGAAGTGCCGAGCGTCGATGTGATGACGGAGATGGCGGCGACCGGGAAAGGGCGACGCCTTCGCGTTGTCGCATGACTCGTTCGCCGGCCTGCTTGCCCAAGCTGCGGGGCGCTCGCGTGCTTGCCGGTCATTTCCAGCAGACCGGCATTGCGGTGGCGGTGCCGAAAGGACGTCCGGCCGCGCTCAAGCTCGCGACCCAACTGCTCGAAAATGCGAAAAAGTCAGGTCTGGTCCGCCGCGCGCTTGATGCTGCCGGGTTTCAAGGACGCCGAGGTCGCGGCGCCAGTGGGCCGACCGCTCGAGCGGAGAGTGAGCTCATCAGAACAAGCTAGGGCGATATCGGCGCGCTTTGCGTTCGCTCTCCGCGGCCAAAACACTCAACGGACCAGCAAGCTCTGGTGTTGCTCTTCGGTTTCGGCCAAGTGGAGATAGGTCTGCTCGCAACTGCAAAAACCGCTCGCGGCTGTCCTCGTCGTGAGTTTGCTTCGCCAAGTGCTGCGCACTTTTCAGCCTGAAGTCTGAAGCGTTTGACGGTCATGGCGGCACCTCCGAACTCCGGCAAGTGCATCGCAGCATTTTTATATACCGCATTGCAACAAAAAATTCACACCAACGACACAAATCGTGCCGTCACAATTGCATATCTGACATAAACGATACTGCTGTCTCGGCCACAGTCGCGCCGCCGGCGTCACAACGTGACAATCACATTGCCGATCGTCCCGTGCTCGACCGCTTCGTGCGCGGTGGCAATATCGGCAGCGCAAATGTCGGTCCGCATCCGGTTCATCAGTCTGCCTGGCTCAAGCCCGCGGCCGATGGCGTTGACCGCGCGTTCGCGCTCCAGCGTGTCGAGCTCGTAGACCAGGAAAAACTGCACGCGGATTGAGTTGGTCAGGCAGAAATACGCCGGCAGGTTCGCCATCGCCGCGCCGGTGCCATAGACGATGACGCTGCCCTTCGGCCGCAGCACGAAGGGGATGAGCTTGGCGTTGGCGGCGAGATCCATCTCGATCACCGCATCGACGCCACGTTTGCCGGTGATCTGCATCACCCGTTCGCCGACGTCCTCGCGCTTGTAATCGATGGCGTGGTCGGCGCCGGCCTCGCGCGCGGCTGCGGCCTTCTCCGGCGAGGAGACGGTGGTGAGCACGGTCGCGCCCGGCCGCTTTGGCGAACTGGATGGCGTATTGGCCGACCGCGCCGGCGCCGCCGGCGACGAGCACGGTGGTGCCTCTGCCGGCACCGGCCAGCGCGACGGCGTGGATCGCGGTCATCGCCGGAATGCCGAGACAGGCGCCGGCCTCGAAGCTGATTTGTCCGGCAGCTTGACCGCCTGCGCGGCGGGCAGGGCGATGTATTCGGCGGCGGTGCCGAAGGCGCGCTTCCATTGCCCGTTCCAGATCCACACCCGCTCGCCCAGCCGCGATCTTGGCGATGCCGTCGCCGACTTGATCGATGACGCCGGCGCCGTCGCTCTGCGGGATCAGCCGCGGCCAGGCGATCTTGCGCGTGGTGCCTTGCCGCGATTTGACGTCGGACGGATTGACGCCGGAGGTGGCGAGCTTGACGCGCACCTCGCCGGGCCCGGCTTGCGGCGTATCGACCTCAGCCCACGCGCAAGACCTCGCGCGCCGCTCCGTTCTGTTCGTAATAGGCGGCTCGCATGCTGCGTCTCCCATATCACCCGCGAAAATTTCACCCGCCGGCGCAACAAAATTTGCCCGAAATCCGGGTTCAAACGTTGCCCGAGCATACCTATATCGGAGCAAATGAGCCAAGACGGAGGAATCGCCATGCAATATCGCGTTTATAGCGGTCCGAAAGGCTCCGGCGAGATCTCGCCGATGGCCAAGGAGCAGATGCTGTACAAGGAATTCTCCGCGCTCGACGACGCGCTGTCATGGGCGCGCCACGTCGAGCGGGACGGGCGCGTTCCGCTGCTGATCGAAGGTGACGACGGCACCCGCATGGACCGCCGCGCCATTGCCGACGCGCTGCGTGTCGGCCAGCGCGAACAGGTCGGCCGATAGATCGCTCGCTAGAGATTAGCCGCGAGCCGTGTCCATTCGGCGCGTGCGCGCTCGGTGAGATGGTTCCATTTGACGTTGACGACGTCCCAATTGACCAAGGGGCGTTGCGCGCTCGCCTGCGCGTTCTGTGCCGCCAAAGCGTTGTGGGAATCGTAGAGATAGGCGCCGCCGATGGTCAAAACAGCGCCCAAAATGATGCCGATCAGCACTCGCATGATCGCACCTCCCGTGTCTCCCGGTCATGAACGCGTGCGCGCAAGGCCGGTTCCCCTCGGCCGCCGCCGAAAAGCACTTGCCTGGCTAGCACCGGCGCGACATCGGGAGGGCGGCCTCCGGGCCATTAACCACCCAGAAACTTTGTTATAACCCATTGAAAATGCTTCTGTTCCGTCGTTCAAAATCTTCGCACCGGGGCGAAATTTGGTGCTATATTGATTTAATGAGCAGCCATTCCACGAAAGCCGCCGGCCGGTCGTCCAAAACCGCCCGTCGGTCCGCCAAAAAAACCGCCAAGAGCGCTCGCGCCGCGAGCAAAAAGGCGTCGAAATCCGCCCGCCGTCCGGTCGAGCAACACCACGCGGTCGAATTCGGGGGCGATCCGCGCGCCGAGCATCGCGCCCAAGGCGACGATGAAGTCGTCGCTGAAAGTGACCGCCGAGGTGATCCGCACGCTCGAGCCCGCCGATGCAGCCGGTCGCCGGGTATGACGTCAAGGTCATGGCGCACAAGTACCAGGTCGGCGAGACGGTCTATTACACGTCGCCGACTTTCGGCCGCCCATCGGCGAGCGGCAACTATACCGTGGTCAAGCTGCTGCCGTCGGAAGGCAATGATTACCAGTACCGGATCAAGAGTTCCGGCGAGGCGTTCGAGCGCGTCGCCAAGGAAAGCCAGCTCGACCGCGTCTAGCGTATGATCCCGAATGGTATGGTCCCGATCCAGTCGGGAGGGACTCCGGTTTTCGGAAACGATCATGCGACAAATTGTACGGGGCCGACTTCCTGTCCGTTTCGCCGTAACATCAGCACGAAGACCCGAAGGGGGAGACTTTGATGCGCATCGTTTTGCGTTTGATCGCATTGCTATTGCCGGTCCTGCTGGCCTTGCCGGCGGCAGCGGAAACCTATCCGAGCCGCACCGTCCGCCTGATCGTGCCGTTCGGCGCCGGCGGCCCGGCCGACGTCTATGCCCGCATCCTCGCCAAATATCTGTCCGAGGAAACCAAGCAATCCTTCGTGGTCGAGGATCGCCCGGGCGCCGGCTCGCTGATCGGCACCGATGCGGTCGCGAAATCGGCGCCCGACGGCTACACGCTGCTGGTGATGTCGAACACCCACACCACCAACGAGTCGCTGATTCCGAAAAAGCCCTATCGAGTTGATGCGCGACTTCGTACCGGTGGCGACCATCAATTATTCCGACCTGCTGATGGTGGTGCATCCCTCGGTGCCGGCGAAGACGGTGGCGGAATTCATCGCGCTGGCCAAAAAGGATCCCGGCAAGCTCAACTACGCCTCGTCCGGTCCGGGCACGCCCTATCACATGGCCGGCGAATTGTTCAAAGCCATGAGCGGCACCGACATCGTGCATGTGCCGCACAAGGCCTCCGGCGATATGCGCAACAGCGTCCTGTCGGGCAACGTGCAGATGATGTTCGACGCCATCACCGTGATGTCGCAATTGGCCAAAGCCGGCAAGGTGCGCGCGCTCGCCACCACCGGCGTGAAGCGCAATCCGCTGACGCCTGACCTGCCGACCGTCGGCGAGACCGTTCCCGGCTATGAGGCGACCATCTGGATCGGCTTGATGGCGCCGAAGGGCACGCCCAAGGAGGTCGTCGCCTTCCTCAACACCTCGGTCAACAAGGTGATCCAACTGCCCGACGTGAAGGCCGCCTGGCTCAAGCAGGGCGCCATCCCGATGGTGAAGACGCCGGAGGAATTCGATGCTTTCTTGCGCCAGGACATCGAGAAATGGGCGCAAGTGGTAAAGGTGTCGGGCGCGCAAATCGGTAAGTAGCCCGCTCGCCGGAGGCCAATGCCGAGCATCGACGGCGCCGCTTTGAAGGACTGTTCTCGACCCCGCTGGTGCTTGGTGCGCTGGCGGCGCTGTTGGTCGTGCTGGTGGTGCTTGCCGCGTGCGTGCCGGCGTGGCGCGCC
The DNA here is from genome assembly GCA_963733315.1 of uncultured Alphaproteobacteria bacterium. Classification (GTDB taxonomy): domain Bacteria; phylum Pseudomonadota; class Alphaproteobacteria; order Rhizobiales; family Xanthobacteraceae; genus Pseudolabrys. Next base: position 80,676 of record CAVTCV010000026.1, read on the forward strand.
GTCTGTTGCTGCCGGTTGCGGTGCTGGCCATCGTCGGCCTGGGGTTATGCCATTCTCGACCGCATGGCGCAGGACGAACGCGCCGCGGAACGGCGCGCGCTGACGCAGCGCTATGCCGAACTCTCCGCCCAGGCGTTGGCGCCCGGTTCGGCGCTCGCCTGTCTCGATGGCGCCGCCGGCGAGGCGGTGGAGAACGCCTGCGAGAAGACGGTGTTTGCCGGCCCGCAGGCGACCGCCGGCGCGGTCTCCTATATGGCGGCGCGGCTGACGCTGCTCGCCGATGCGCTCGCCTTCGCGCGCAAGAGCGATCCGGATTTCGCCGCGGCGCTCTCCGGCCTGCGCCGTGCGGTCGAGCTCGACCGCTTCGGTATCGCCGCCCATGTGCTGGCCGTGCGCGACGGCTGCACCGCCGAGCGCTGCGCCGCCTTCGCGCTGCTGCGCGACGCCGGCGTGATCAAGGCCAATCTCAAGGCGCAGGTGTTCGATCAATATGTCTCGCGCTATGCGGCGGACTGGGATAAGTCCGCGCCGGTCGCCGCCAAGCCGGCGCCGCGCGGTCCCGGTCGCCAGCGGCCGAGCAACTCGCGCCGGCCAAGGCGCCGGTGCCCGACCAATACGAATTCCCCTCGGCCGCCTCGATCCCGCCGGTCAGCATCATGAATCCCGAGCCGCCGCTGCCGAAGGCGGCGGCCGATGCGCAGGCCGCGCAGACCCCGGGCCGCGGCCGGCGCCGGAGCCGCCGAAACGGCCGCCGGCGCAAGCGGAAGCGCCACCGGCGCCAGCGGCGCCGCTGCCGCTGCGCTAGGATGCGGCCAGCTGAGACCGGGCCCATTCATGTTCACATCCGTCCTGATCGCCAATCGCGGCGAAATCGCCTGCCGCATCGTCCGCACCGCCAAGCGGCTCGGCTTGCGCACGATCGCGGTCTATTCCGACGCCGACGCGCAGCGCGCTGCATGTGCGGCTTGCCGACGAGGCGCACCGGATCGGCCCGCCGCCGGCCGCCGAGAGCTATCTGCGCATCGACGCGCTGATCGCCGCGCGCCAAAGCGGCGCGCGCCGACTGCATCCATCCCGGCTACGGCTTTCTGTCGGAGAACGCCGATTTCGCGCAGGCCTGCATCGACGCCGGCATCGCCTTCGTCGGGCCGACGCCGTCGGCGATCCGCGCCATGGGCCTCAAGAGCAGCGCCAAGGCGCTGATGGAGAAGGCCGGCGTGCCGGTGGTGCCCGGCTATCACGGCGACATGCAGGAGCCGAAGTTCCTCGCGCCGCAAGGCCTACGAGATCGGCTATCCGGTGCTGATCAAGGCGGTCGCCGGCGGCGGCGGCAAGGGCATGCGCCGCGTCGACCGTCACGCCGATTTCGAAACGGCGCTTGCCGGCGCCATGCGCGAGGCGAAATCCGCCTTCGGCGACGAGCGCGTGCTGATCGAGAAATACGTCACCGCGCCGCGCCACATCGAGATGCAGGTTTTCGCCGACCGCCACGGCAATGCCATCCATCTCAACGAGCGCGACTGCTCGCTGCAGCGCCGGCATCAGAAGGTGATCGAGGAGGCGCCGGCGCCCGGCATGAGCGCGGACTTGCGCGCCGCGATGGGCGCGGCCGCGGTCGCCGCCGCCAAAGCGGCCGGCTACGAGGGCGCCGGCACCATCGAGTTCATCGCCGACGGCGCCGGCGGGCTGAAAGCCGGCGGCTTCTGGTTCATGGAGATGAACACGCGGCTGCAGGTCGAGCATCCGGTGACCGAAGCGATCACCGGCCTCGATCTGGTCGAATGGCAATTCCGCGTCGCCGCCGGCGAGAAGCTACCGCTCACGCAAGGCGAGGTGCCGCTCGACGGCCATGCGGTCGAGGCGCGGCTTTATGCCGAGGACCCCGAGCGCGGCTTCCTGCCGTCGACCGGCAAGCTCGTTGCGCTGCAATTCCCGGAAGGCGAGGGCCTGCGCGTCGATACCGGCGTCGAAGCAGGCTCCGAGGTCACGCCGTTCTACGATCCGATGATCGCCAAGCTGATCGCGCACGGCGCCAGCCGCGACGAAGCGCTCGACCGGCTTAGCCGACGCGCTCGACCGCACAATCGTCGCCGGTCCGCGCAGCAATGCCGGATTTCTCGCCGCGCTCTGCCGCGCCGATGACTTCCGCAACGGCGACTTCGATACCGGCTTCATCGACCGCCATCTCGCCGAGCTCGGCGCCACACCGCAGGGCCTCGACCGCGCCGCCGCCGCGCTCGGCGCGCAAACGCTCATCGAGCGCGAACGCACGCGCATCGACGCCGTGCGCGAAGCCGGACGCGCCGGCCTCGCCGTGGGACAGCGGCGATGCGTTCCAATTGGCGGGCACGCGCTGCCTCAAGCTGCCGATCCTGGCGGAAGGCGAGAGCGTGGTGGCGCAGATCGCCTATGGACCGCACGGCCCGCAGGTCGCCGTCGATGGCGTCGCGCCGGCGCCGGACGCGACGGCGGTCGCCGCAGGCGATGCGGTCTACGTGCTGCGCCATGGCCGCCAGACCAAGGTCAGCCTGCGCGATCTCGCGCTCGATGAAGCCGGCGATGAAGGGGCGGGCGGGCTGGTGCGCGCACCCATGCACGGCAAGGTGCTCAGCGTTCTGGTGACGCAAGGTGAATGCGTCACGCGCGGCCAGCGCCTTGCCATCATCGAGGCGATGAAGATGGAGCACACGCTGCATGCGCCGCTCGACGGCACCGTGGTCGAGATCGCGGTGGTGCAGGACGCGCAAGTCGCTGAAGGCGCCAAGGTGATGCTCATCGCGCCTGCTGCCAGTGCGCCGGTAGCGTCTGCATAACTATTTGAATTCCAGGCGCAATTCGTACTGTGCCTAAAACGCAACAATCCGGTGTGAAATGCCGCGCTGCTATTTAGCGCCAGCCTGCTGAGTGCTAGGCTGGCTAAGTTTTTGGGGGATTGCCGTGAAAAAATTTGCCTGGCTCGGGCTCGTTGTGGCCGCGCTTGCGTCACCTGCTTTTGCCGCCGACCTGCCAACAAAAGCACCCGTTTATAAAGCGCCTATCGCCGTGGCCACCTGGACCGGCTTTTATGTCGGTGTGCAAGCGGGCTACGGCTGGGAAAATGATCCCAAATATATAGTTGACACCACACCATACTAGGGCTAGTAATTGCCGACAGGGCAGCGGAAAAGCCTCAATTTGTAGGCACTTTGGTGTGGCCATGACTGATAGGGCAAAAACGGATATAAATCCTATAGAAATTGAAATTACTCCGAAGATGGTTCGGGCGGGCGCGGATTGCCTTGAGGAGTTCTCAGGGCCTGGGGCTCTGACGAATAGCGCAGCTCTTGTGGCAGAGGAGGTCTATCGGGCCATGGAAAAGCGGCGTCGGGAAAAATCTGCGGCGTGAATTTTTTATTATTGATTGAGTTTCCGAGCAATCGCCCGTAGGTCGAATAACTATGCATATCATCAGCTATTTGACGTAACTCCGCGAGGGTTGGCTGTGCCATTTGGGTTTGGCCTTGTTTGGTGGTCTTGAAAAAATCGGCTGCTCATTCCACACAAAATTTGAATGCATAAGATGATTGCGGTTCTTTAGGCAAAGATCAAATCCCTTCAAAAAATATTCGACATCGGCGGTAACGGTAGGAGGCAGGCTAGGCGTTTGCAGGATTTCCGCTGTAAGCATCGCCCGACGCGCAAGATCAAGCGCGGCTTCATTGCCGAGTTTGGCGACGACCATTGGGCCATGCTCAAGGCTGAGTTGGAAGATAGTCGAGAACACAAATTGCAATATGCTTTCCAATTCCGCGAATTTTGAACTGGCAACGCCAAGCGCGAAGATGCTATCGTGAGATCCTGTCGGATAGGTTGGCCATTTCGGAGTTTCACTCATGAGCAGAACTCCTACGCAACTCAACGACGACCAATATAGCGAGCAAGAGGCGCAACGGCAATTCATGGCTACGCTCAAGGCGGCGGTGAATACGCCGCCAAAGCCCCTCAAGAGCATGACTCGGAAGGGGATGCCGTCGCAATCGAAGAAACGGAGAAAAAAGTCACGAGTGGCCTAGTATTGGGTTGGTATGGGGCGAGGAAAAATGGACTTTTTTCGCAAATGGTTTTGGGATCGATCAGCCTTTGTGCTTGCGTGCTGTGTACTCGGTGGCCTAGCCGCAGGCTGGAATTTGCCTGCCTCGCAAGATGCTGTTGTAGTTCTCGCCGCCGGTCAAATTATAATGGCCATTATTGTAGTAGTTCGTGAGGGACAATTGATCTTCGGTAATGCGGCCAAAAAGGACGACCAAAAATAGAAACGACGCCCCGACTGGCATCGGGGGGCCGTATGTAACCAAGTGCAATTCCGTTTGCGCAAATCCTTATACACGCAGCGGAGGTGCTTGTCCAAATGTCGAAGATCACGCATGGCCAGTCGGCGCGTTTTTTGCAGCTTCGGTTTTCAGTTGATCAGCGATTTCAATTGCCCCTTTTGCCGAAACAGCAAACGTGTAAGGAACGCCTTGGATGCTCACAAAGCGAATTACAATTCGATCAGCCCAAGGATCTCGTTTTACAATACTCTGATGAATATCTTCTGCGGCTACAGCCTGCGCCTTCCCCGGAAGTTGTCGATCGCGAACCGCCTTTGCCAATTGGGCAAGCGCCGGCAAAATCTGCTCAATAGTGGCGAGATTTGCCGTCGCTTCGTCGGCGCTTTTTGCGCCAGCGCAGGAAGCGCCCGGCTTTGATTTTGAAACTCGGTTTAATGAGGTTGCCGGTACATTAGGCGCTTGCCTTCCACGCCCTTGATCGCGGCGAACGTGCGGTCAATATCGCTATAGCCGAGCCCGACGCGGTGATTGTAACGAAAATCGAACTCGGCCAGATAACGGTGCAGATGTTTTTCCTTGCAATGCTGATAGACACCCTTCATGCCACGCTTGAAGATCGAGAAATAATTCTCGGCTGAGTTTGTGTACACATCGCCGCGCACGTATTCGCCAGCTGAGTGCTTCACCGTTTCATGCGAGGCGAAATTCTGGTCCTCTCCAAAGTAGAGGCGGCTTTCATCCGTATGCAGGCGCGTGTCGTGATCAACGTTGCTGGCGAGAATTGCGCCGACCGTCGCCTTATCGGCACTGGCGACATGGAACGTGCGGACATTCCCACCGCGCTCGACCAGGGCCACGATAGGCCGTTTGTCGCGCGGGCCGCGTGAGCCAACCTTGTACGGACGGCCACGGCGCTGCTTTGACGGGCGCGGCTTTTCAGTCGGGCCGAAATAGGTTTCGTCGGCTTCCACGATGCCGCCACCGCCACCAAGCGGCCCAAGGCAGCCGTCGCGCATCGCTTCGCGAATCCGATGGCACATGAACCAGGCCGTCTGATAGGTGACGCCAAGGGCGCGGTGGAGCTGGTGGGCGCTGACGCCTTTCTTACTGGCGTTCATCAGATAGAAGCCCATCATCCACTTATGCAGGGCGATCTTAGACCGCTCCATGATCGTGCCGGTTGTGCAGGTAAAATCCTTCCGGCATTCCTTTTCTGCGCAGCGGTAGAGGCCCGGACGGCCTGTGACAGCATAGGCGTGATTGATGGTCCCGCAATGCGAGCAAACCGGGCCATCCGGCCAGCGGACCTGTTCGATCAGCTTTCGGGCGGCTTCGTCGTTGTGGAAATGTGGCGCTGAAAAGGCGGATTTCATGGTCGTATTTCCTTCTCAATTCTGAGGAAATACTAGCACTTATGGCCTGTGGTGTCAACTAGATAATTGGGAAAATGATCCCACATACAATTATATCGGGACGATGATGCCGGATCCGTCCGTCAGCTTTGGCACACACGGCTTCGTCGGCGGCGGCACGGCCGGTTACAATTGGCAAACCGGCGCGCTGGTTCTTGGTGTCGAGGGCGACATTTCCTACTCGGATGTGAATGGCTCGGTTTTGACCGCAGCCACCGCACCCTGCTTCATCCAGGGATGTACAGCCAGGCTATCTTGGTTCGGCACCGGCCGGTTGCGCGTCGGCTACACCATGGGCGACTGGATGCCCTATGTGACCGGCGGCGGCGCGGTTGGTGAGATAAAGGGATCGGCCGATATCGGCGCATGCAGTCCCGCCGCCACATGCGGCTTCGACGAGACCCGCTGGGGCTGGACCGGAGGTGGCGGGCTAGAATATCGATTTTACCGGAACTGGTCGGCGAAAGTTGAATATCTTTATATGAACTTCGGCTCGCCGAGCTTCAACTCCGGCAACGTGACTACTTCGAATTTCGCCGTCAACGTCGTGCGCGGCGGCGTGAACTTCCACTTCTAATCGCAGGCTCGCGCTGGATGCGATGAAATGCCCCGGGAAAATTCCCGGGGCATTAGTTTTCAAGCCAGCGCCATTTTGAAGATGAAGCGGACGCTGACCGCGCCGCTCGACGGCATCGTCGCCATAATCGCCGTCGCGCAGGGCCGCAGGTCGCCGAAGGCGCCAAGGTGATGGTGATCGCGCCAGTGGATGCGCCGTAAGGGGTACGCGGGCGTTAACAAAAGTTCACTCTTCAAGACGCCAACAAATCCCCGTCTTTGCGCCGCGATTTGGCCCCGAAGCCCTGATGGTTATCGCCGCGGGGGCGATTGGTTTTGCTGTGGACGGGTCGATGAACCGAACGCTCGCTTTTGCAATCGCCGCCGCGTTCTTCGTCGTGAGTGCGCTCTCCGCGCAGGCGGCCGATATGCCGGCCAAGGTCAAGCCGGTGCCTTACGTCGACCTGCCGTTCAGCTGGACGGGCTTCTACGTCGGCGTCAACGGCGGCTACGGTTTCGGCCGCTCGAGCTGGAGCGATCCGATCGCCGGCGCCGACTCGGGACGCTTCAACACCCACGGCGCGCTGCTCGGCGGGCAACTCGGCTACAATTGGCAGCTCGGCAGCGTCGTGTTCGGCGTCGAGACCGATGCCGATTGGGCGAACATGACCGGAAATGGCATCGGCGGCGTTTGCCTCGCCGATGGCGGTGGGCAGTGTCAGACCAAACAGGATTGGTTCGGCACCACGCGCGGACGTATCGGCTATGCCTTCGGCCGCTGGCTGCCCTATGTCACCGGCGGCGCCGCCTATGGCGACATTAAAGCCTTGCAGTCGAACGGCACCAGCACGGACACCAAGTTTGGCTGGACCGCCGGCGGCGGCCTCGAATATTCCCTCGATCGCAATTGGAGCGCCAAGATCGAGTATCTGCATCTCGATCTCGGCACCGCCGGCTTCTTCAGCGCGGCAAACGGTGTCTCCACCTTGTCGGTGCCGGCCAAAGACAATCTCGTCCGCGCCGGCATCAATTATCATTGGTGATATGCGCTAAGCCATGTGCGGGCCCGGCCCGTCGGCGGCCTCCAGCACGGCCGCGCGCCATTCGCGCTTGATCGGCAGGATCGGCGGCATCGGCGCGACATCCGGCTCGGCCGTCGGCGCCGCGATCGATCCAATGTTCTCGGTCTGCGAACCGCGGCGCATGAATAGATTGTAGATGAGCCATTGCGCGCGGTGGCGCTTCCCGCCCAGCGGAAAACGGCTGGCGATCGAGGACCCGGAATAGAAATTTCCGTAGGTGCGGCTTTGTCCGATGCGCAGCTCGTCGCCCGACATCTGCGCTGGCCGGTACACCACATGGCCCTGGTCGTACATCGTCCAGTCGAATGACACGATGCGGTTCTCCTTCTTCATCTCGTACCAGGTCAGCGTGCCGGGGTAGGGGGTAAGCGTCGAATAGGCGCAGGCGTCGTATTTGGCGGCGACGTTGAAATCGACGGTGTCGTCGAACACCGAGGTGTCGTCGCCGTCGAAGCCGAACATGAACAGGCCGAACACCATGATGCCGTAGGAGTGCACCTTCTCCACCAGCGCGGCGAAGGTCTCCGGCCGGTTGACGTGTTTGTGTACGCTTTTCAGCGTCGCGCGCGAGATCGACTCGAAGCCGATGCTCAGCAACGTACAGCCGCTTTCCGCGGCGAGCTCGAGCATGCGGTCGTCTTGCGCAAGCTTGGACGTGACGCCGGCCTGCCAGTGGATGCCGCGCCCTTTGAGCGCGCGCATGACTTCCTTGGGCCGCTCCGGTGTGCCGAAGAAGTCGGCATCATTGATCGAGATGGTGCGCGCGCCGCAGTTCTCCATCTCGTGGATCACCTCGTCGACCGGCCGGTAGCGGAACTTGAGCCCGTTCATCAGCGGCTCGGCGCAGAAGGTGCAGCCCTGATGGCAGCCGCGCGAGGTCTGCACGAAGGTCTTGTTCACGTAGCGGTGCTTCTTGAGCAGGTCGTAGCGCGGCATCGGCACGCCGACCATCGGATGCAATGTGTCGGACTTGTAGGTGCCGCGCATTTCGCCGTGCTCGAGGTCGTCGAGCAATTTGTCGATCACCAGTTCGACCTCGCCGATGACGACGGCGTCGCAATGCTTGAGCGCCTCCTTCGGCATGAAGCTCGGATGCACGCCGCCCATGACCACGGGCACGCCCTTGGCGCGGAATTGGTCGGCGATCTCGTAGCCGCGGTTAACGTAGCTGGTCATCGCCGAAATCCCGACCATGTCGCATTTAAGATCGAAATCGATGGTCTCGATGTTCTCGTCGGTGAGCACGACCTCGTGTTGGTCGCGCGGGATCGAAGCGGCGACCGCCAGCAGGCCAGCGAGCGGGGAATAGAGCGCCCGGTTGAAATAAAGCGGGCGGGTAGTGAGCGAATCGGTCTTCGGATTAATCAGGTGGATGATGCGTGAGCGCACGAAAGTCTCCATTCGACGCTGCCGGCCCAGCCAAGATAAATCATATCTGGACAAAAATGGTTCCCCGCCGCTTCAAAAAATTGTGTTCGGCCGCGTGTGCACAACGTGCCGGTGGCTTCCTTGGCAAAGATTTGCGCGCTATGCATGAAACCGTTGTGTGACGGTCACTTTTGGACGCTCAGGAATGTCGCTTCATCTTGTCAAGCTCTGCGTTGGCTGCTACTCGGTCGCGGACCTGGAAGACTGGGTCAAACAAAAGCTCAAGGAGAAGAAGCGGCGCCGGCAGAAGCCCGAGCACGTCCACACCACCCGCATGATGCCCAAGCGCGCCACGGAGCTCGTCGACGGCGGCTCGCTCTATTGGGTGATCCGCGGCCAGATCAGTTGCCGCGAGCGGATCCTCGATATCCGCCCGTTCACCGACAAGGAGGGCATCTCCCGTTGCCGGGTGGTGCTCGATGGCAAGGTGGTGCTGGTCGAGCCGCGCCCGCGCTCCGCTTTCCAGGGCTGGCGTTATCTGGAGGCCAAGGACGCCCCGCGCGATTTGTCGCGCGCCGCGCCTGGCGCCGCCAAGATGCCCGAGCAGATGCGGCGCGAATTGCGCGAATTGGGGTTGCTCTAGACCCCCAAATTGTCGATCAGCCGCGTTTTGCCGATCTTGGCGGCGACCAAAAGCCGGATCGGTCCTGCCTTGCGCGAGGCGATCGGCGCCAGCGTCACCGCGTGGCGCGCTTCCAGGTAGTCGAGTGCAAATCCTGGGCGGGCGATCTCGGCCTGGCCTTCCTCCAACACCATTTCGATCGGCTCGCCCAGTTTGATCCGCTTGGCGCTCGCCGACAGCACGCGGTAGAGCGTCGGCGCCACTTTGCGCTCGGCAGGCGACAGGTAGGCGTTGCGCGAGGAGAGGGCGAGGCCATCTGCCTCGCGCACGGTCGGCACGCCGATCACCTTGAGCGGCAAGTCGAGATCCTTGGCCATCTGGGTGACGACGCAAAGCTGCTGGTAGTCTTTCTCGCCGAACATGGCGAAATCGGGCGAAATTTGCGTGAACAGCTTGGCGACGACGGTAGCGACGCCGCCGAAGAAATGCGGGCGGAATTTGTCTTCCAGTCCTGCTTTGGCGGCGCCTTGCGGCTCGATCCGGGTGGCGAAGCCTTCCGGATACATCACCTCTGCCGCAGGCGCCCACACCAGATCAGCCTTGGCCGTACGCAATGCCGCAAGATCGGCGGCAAAGCCGCGCGGATAGCTGCCGAAGTCCTCATGCGGCGCGAACTGCGTGGGATTGACGAAAATCGACACCACCACGCGGCGGGCGCGCCGGTGCGCCTGTTGCACCAGTGCCAAATGGCCGCGGTGCAGGGCGCCCATGGTCGGCACCAGGGCGATCCGCTCGCCGGCATCCCGGAAACGCGCGAGAGCACGGCGCAGCGCGGGAATCGTGCGGGCCACGGTCGGACGGTTTGCCATAATCCATGCGCCTGTCGGCTGGTTGTCGCAAAACTGGGCTAGCCCATAGCAAAACTGTGGCGCGCCGGCCACGCGAGGACGGACAAAACCGTTTTGATCATATCGCGCTTGACGAATGCGATGGAATAATTTGACAATTCAACGCTCCGGGGGCGCGTCATGTTAGTGCAGCCGATCGAGCAGGCTCGGCAGTCTGCTCACGTGGTTGTTCTCGGTAACGAAAAAGGCGGGTCGGGCAAGTCCACCACCGCGCTGCACATCGCGGTCGCGTTGCTCAAGGTCGGCCAGCGCGTGGCGACGATCGACCTCGACAGCCGGCAGAAAAGCTTCACCCATTACGTCGAGAACCGCCGCGCCTGGGGCGAACGCGCGCGCGTGGCGCTCGACCTGCCGACGCATTTCTGCGTGGATCGCGCCGAGGGCAATTCGCTGGAGGCCAACGAGGCGCAGGAGTTCGCCACATTTTCGAAAGTGATCGCTGCGATCGAGCACAGCCATGACGTGGTGGTGATCGACACGCCGGGCAGCGACACCTATCTGATGCGGCTCGCCCATTCGATGGCCGATACGCTGGTCACGCCGCTCAACGACAGCTTCGTCGATTTCGATGTTCTCGGCACGCTCGATCCGATCAATTTCGCCGTCACCGGCGAAAGCCATTATGCCGAGATGGTGCGCGAAGCGCGCCGCCAGCGCCGACTGGTCGACGGCCGATTGACTGACTGGATCGTGGTGCGCAACCGGATGTCCTCGCTCGGCTCGCGCAACAAGAAGCTGGTCGGTGACGGCCTGGTCGAACTCTCCAAGCGCATGGGTTTTCGCTACGTCGACGGGATCGCCGAGCGCGTGGTCTACCGCGAATTCTTCCCGCGCGGGCTCACCGCCTTCGATGAACTCGACGAGGCCACGCTCGGCACCCGCCCGAGCCTGTCGCATCTGACCGCGCGCGAGGAAGTGATGGCGCTGCTCAACGCGCTGCGCCTGCCGCTGTCGGAGAATGGCAAGCGCCGCGCCGCCGCCCGCGCCGAATGGCAATCGGTCATGGATCAGCCGCTGCAGGTCCACGACATGATCGGATAAATGCCCGGGACCCTTGCCAGGCCACCGATTCCGCTTAAATCGGTGTAGACTATCGCCATGGGCAAGGATCATTCCAAGCAATCCCCGGCGCCGGCGTCCGCGCGGCCGGACATCGCCGCGTTCATCGAACGCGTGCGCGCGCTGGGTCCGGCGACGGCGGCGGGCAAGCGCGGACGGCTGATCTTCGCGCTCGATGCTACCATGAGCCGGCAGCCGACCTGGGATTCTGCTTGCGCGCTGCAGGCCGACATGTTCCGCGAGGCGGCGAAAGACCGGTGGGCTCGACATCCAACTGGTCTATTTCCGCGGCCTTGGCGAATGCCGTGCCACCGGCTGGGTCGCGGGCAGCGAGAAATTAGCCGACCTGATGTCGCGCATCGATTGCCGGGGCGGGCATACCCAGATCGGCAAGGTGCTCAGCCACGCCCGCAAGGAGTACGCCAAGCAGCGGGTGCAGGCGCTGGTCTTCGTCGGCGACGCCATGGAGGAGAAGATCGACGATCTATGCCAGGCGGCGGGCGAGCTCGGTTTGCTCGGCATGCCGGTGTTCATGTTCCAGGAGGGCAACGATCCGGTCGCGGAGAACGCCTATCGCGAGATCGCCCGGCTCTCGCGCGGCGCCTATTGCCGCTTCGATACCGGCGCCGCGCACCAGCTCGGCGAATTGTTGCGCGCGGTCGCCGCTTATGCGGCCGGCGGCCTCGCCGCGCTCGCCGATCTTTCGGCGCAGCGCTCGGACGGCGCGCGCAAGCTTCTGGCGCAGCTCAAATAAGATGCCGACAATCATCTTCGGCCTGTTGGTTCTGGTCGTGGCGCTGTGGATTCTCGGCGTGATCTCGCGGGTCGATCCGAAGATCGCCGCGCGCGTGCTCAAGGCCTCCGGCGGCATTCTGGCGATCGGATTTGCCGCCTTTCTCGGCCTGCGCGGCGAGATCGGCGTCGCCATTCCGCTCGGCATTTTCGGGCTCGGGTTGCTCGGCTGGATCCCGTTCGGCATGCCGGGCTTTTCCCAGCGCAGCAAAAAGAGCGCCGGGCAGACGTCGCAGCGTGCGCTCGGCTTTTCTCGAGATGGAACTCGACCACGACAGCGGCGACATGCGCGGCCGCATCATCGCCGGCAGCCGGGCGGGCGCCGCGCTCGAGCAACTCGACGTCAAAACGCTGGCCGGCCTGCTCGACGAATTCGACGAGGAGAGCCGCGCGCTATTGGTTGCTTATCTTGACCGCCGGGAGCCCGGCTGGGGTGAATACGCGCAAGGACACGCGGCAGCGGGGCGGGCTGCTGGGTCGAGCGGAAAAATGACGGAACAGGAGGCCTATCAGATCCTTGGCGTTGAGCCGGGAGCGAGCGCTGACGCCATCACGCGCGCGCATCGCAGGCTGATGAAGAAGCTCCATCCCGACCAAGGAGGGTCGACGTACCTGGCCGCTCGCATCAACGAAGCCAAGGAAATTCTTTCGCGTCGCCATCGCTGAGGTACTCCATACGCAACAACACCATCAGCGGCTCCTGAAACTCGGCGGCACTTCCCGGTCAGTACGTCGGCTTTTTACGCGGCTCTTCTGCGAGAGCCTGTCTTCCGAAGGCTAGTTCTTCAACAGCATGCACGGAATTTCGCTGCGCTTGAGATGCTTGCAGGCCGTTTCGGCCTGGTCCTTGTCGAGGCCGGCAAACCGCGCGCGATACAGCGACTTGTCGCCCTTCTCCACCTTTTCGGTGAAGGGATCGGCGCGGCCGAGCAGGGCCTTCGCCTTGTCTTGCGCCGCGGCCAGCCGTTGCTTGGCTTCCTTTTCCTCGGGAAACGCGCCGACCTGGATCATCCAGCCGCCGCTGCGCGGCTTGGCCGCCGGCTCCGGCGGCTTTTCCGCCGCGACCGGAACGCTGCCGTCAATGGAGGCGATCTTGACCGGCAGCACGCCGAGCACGCCCGGTTTTGCCGCTCGGCAGGGGCGGGGCCTCGCGCTTCACGATGGCGACGGTCGTGACATGGCTCGGGTTGGTCCCTGCCGAAACCGAGACGAGCTTGTAGCCGTCCGGCGGCACGCGGTCGGGGCGATCGAAGCGGTGTGCATGCGCGCTGACCGTGAAGGTTTTCACCTGATTGGGCTTGATCGGGTCGGTCGAACCGATCGCCGGCTCGTCGCGGCTTCGGCGCCGGCGCGGCGGCCGCGACTTTTTCAGGGCTCTTCTTCGTGCGCGCCTCGGCGATTTCCGCGCTTCGCCAATCGGCGGCGCCGTGCGCTTGGCCGAGGCGAGTTGGACGGTGTCGTCGAGCAGGCTCACGACGCGCGCGTCGCGCGCCGACGCCGACCGGCCGCCGAACACCACGGCGATGAGGTGACGCCCGTTGCGGCGCATCGAGACGACGATGTTGAAGCCGGAGTCGTGGATGTAGCCGGTCTTCATGCCGTCGACGCCGGCGACGCGGCCGAGCAGGTGATTGTGATTGCGGATTTCCTCGCCGTGGTACTTGAACGTGCGGGTCGCGAAGTAGTGGTAATATTGCGGAAAGCGATCCTGCATGGCGCGGGCGAGGATGGTCATGTCGCGCGCCGTGGTGATCTGGTCGTCATTGGGCAGGCCGGAGGCGTCGCGGTAGACGGTGTGCGTCATGCCGAGCGCGCGCGCCTTGGCGGTCATCTGCTTGGCGAAGTTCTCTTCGCTGCCGCCGAGCGCCTCGGCGACGACGACCGCGACGTCATTGGCCGATTTGGTGACGATGGCGCGGATCGCGGTTTCAACCTCGATCGTTTGCCCCGGCTTGAGGTCGAGCTTGGACGGCGCCTGCGCGGCGGCATGCGGGGAGACCTCCATCTCGCTCGACATCTTGATTTTGCCCGCCTCCAGCCGCTCGAACAGCAGGTAGAGCGTCATGATCTTGGTCAGCGAGGCTGGATGGCGCAGGCTGTCGGCGTTGGTCGCCTGCAGCACCGCGCCGGAATTGGCGTCGACCACGATGGAGGAATAGGCGGGCTCGTAGCTTTCGGAGGCAGCGCGAATGGTGGCGGTGGTGGCGCCGGCCGCGGGCATCGGCGTCGGTGCTGACGGCGGCGACGGCCAGCAGCGTGGCCAAGCCGAGCGCGCACCAATGGAATGGGCGCTGGACCAAACCGCCGGCACGCAACATCCGCTCTCCCCAACCCCGTTTCTCAGGCGGACGTAAGACCCGCCGAATTTGGCCGATTTATAGCGGCCCTGCGGTGCCGCAAATCTCGACCGTAGGGGATCACGGTTTACAAGGCGTTAAGACCAATCCTATTGGGTTTTAAAGGCTTTTTCGCACTGCAAAATGATACTTGACTTTATTGTGCAGTGCAGTATAGGAGGTAACCATTCCCCGGGATTAAGGCCGGGTATTGCAGATGAGCACATTGCGCCGCATCGCGGCCGGGAAGGGATGACAATGGTCAAGAATTTAGAAGATCTCCAGCAGGTCAGCAAAGAAAACGTCGATCTCGCGCTCAAGTCGATGGGCGTGCTGTCGAAGGGCACCCAGGCCATCGCGGTCGAGGTGGCCGACTACTCCAAGAAGGCTTTCGAAGACGGTACCGCCGCACTGGAAAAGCTGTTCGGCGTGAAGTCGTTCGAGAAGGCGATCGAGGTGCAGACCGAATACGCCAAGACCGCCTACGAGGGTTTCGTGGCCAAGGCGTCCAAGATCGGCGAACTCTATGCCGATCTCGCCAAGGAAACCTACAAGCCGTTCGAAAGCCTGATGGCGAAGGCTAAGTAAGTCGCGTCCGCGTCGACAATTGAGTTCTGTCGCGTACGTTTGCGTAAGGCGTGAAAGGCAAAGCCCGGCTCGATTGGCCGGGCTTTTATTTTGTGATCGGCTGCGCCGCTTATCTGGCGACGTAGAGATTGCTGAGCTTGGTGCCGATCGATTGGAACGTCGTCACGATCTGGTCGGCCGACGTCAGCAGGAAGAATTTGCTGGGTCCGGATAGACGGCCGCAGTGGTGGCAGTAGCGCAGTGCCCGCGCAGTTCTGCAGCAAGGTGGAAGTCGGATCGTTGCCGGTATTGACCTGGATCGTGTACAGCGTGACGCCGCCGGCGTTGATGTTGTTGCAGGTGAGCTGCTGCCGCGTATCGATCGAGCTCTGGGTCGAGGTCCAGCGGTCCTGGGTGTTCAAACCGTCGGTCAGCAGGATGATCACCTGGTGTAGGTGTAGTTCGAATCCATCGGCGGCGCGGTGAACGGCCCGCCGCCGACCAGCGACAGCCAGCCGAGCTCCAGACCGATCGCCTGGTTGGTGTTGCCGGCGGGCGACATGTTGGTGACGAGCTGGTTCATCGTCGTCCAGTCGTAGCTCAGCCCCATGACCGCCTGCGGGCAGGAGCCATATTGCTCGGCCGCGTAAGAGCGACGACCACTTGGGCGTGACCGTCCGGCTGCACGACGTTGGTGTCGAAATTGTTGATCGTGTCCGCCCCGCTTTTATTGCTCCCGCTGGTCAGAATGGGGATAGCCGCGATCCATGACGCAGCCGTTCCAGGTATTGTGGTTGTCGGGCGTCCAGGTGGCCGCGCTCCACACGCCCGGCGTCCACGCGCCGGCCGTCCACGTTCCGGGCGGCGTCCAGACGCCGGCCCTCCACGTGCCATAACCCCAGGTTCCGCCATGGAAGTGCAATGTTTTTCGACGTGTAAGAGGATTCGTGCAGGCTTTGGTGCCGGTGCAGTTGCTCTGCGTCGTCTTGGCTGGGATTTGAGCAAGTGCCCGCGGCCGTGCAACTGCTCTGGGGCGTATAGCCGGAAAGCGAGCAGGTGCCCGCCGTGCAGCTGCTCTGGGTCGAGCGGCCGGAAATCGAGCAGGTGCCCGCGCCGGTGCAGCTGCTCGGGCTCGTATAGCCCGAGAGCGAGCACGTGCCGGCGCTGGTGCAACTGGTCTGGCTGTTGTAGTCCGGAGATCGAGCAAGTCGAATGCGAGACGCAGCTGCTGCGGGTCGAATAATTGCCGGCGCTGCAACTGCCGTTGTTGGCGTCCCAGGAATTATTGTCGGATAGCGTCGGATCCTGCGCCGCGGTGCCCCAATAGATCCAATCCGAATTCCACTCGGAGGGGCCGAGATTGACGTCCTTCACGAAGGGAATGATCGAGACATAGACGTCGCCATTGGTGGTGGCGGCGTTCTTGAGCTGGGTGAGCAAGTTGGCGGTCGCCGTCTTCAATGCGGTGATCTTGCCGCTGTCGGCCATCGAGCCGGTGTTGTCGAGCACCAGCGCCACGCGCAGGCGCGATCGAGCCCCACTTGACGGTGGACGAGCTGCTCACCGTCATGTTGGGGATGCCGATGTAACCGAGGAAGTTGAAATTGAGGAATCGGTATGACGTTGGCTGTGCCGTTGATAACCACCTGCGTTCCGCCTTGGGGTCGTAGTAGCTTGACAGTGATGGTAGAACTCGTGGCGAGCCGCGTATGAACAAGGCGTTGAAATAGTTCTGCGCGTTGGTTTGCAGCTGCGAGGAGGTATCCCGGGCTGCTTCCTTCGAGATCATCAGCGCGGTCGAGTCGAGCGCGGCCTGTATTGCGACCTTGACCTGACTGGCCCTGCTGTAATCGACGGCAAAGCCGACACCGACGATGATCGGAAGGCTGGCGAATGCGAAGGTAATGGCGACGTTGCCTGCGCGTGCGACGCGAAAGGAGCGCAAAGCGCTGCAGAACTTCATCCAAACCGACTTCATGGCGTTCACCGATTACGGTTGAATACGCGTACCGTCATACGCACCGCTGCTAAAAGGCTGGTGTATCGGTACCCGGGAAATCCTTAGCGGACGGTAAGTTTCGGCGGGGTATGCCGCCCACTTTTCGCGCCCGATCAAGGGCTTGGCCGGTTAATTCTATCTGCTCCTTATGCCGCGAATGCCGCATAGTTCTTATGGGTTGTCGTTAACGCTTGGTTGGCGCGACCGCTTCGATAAGGCGGATCGACCGACGCCGCGGCGGTTTTTGCCCGATCGCGGCGCCACCGGCCGGCTACATCGCCAGCCGCAGGTTGGACAGCGCCGTGCCGATCTGGCCGAAAGTCGTGACGATCTGCTCCGAAGACGTCAGCAGGAAGAAGTGGTCGGTGCGTTCCCGTGGTGTTGCTGGCGCAATTCTGCAGCAGGGTCGAGGTCGCTTCGTTGTCCGGTATTGACCTGCACGGTATAGATCGTGATCCCCGCGGCCTTGATGTTGTCGCAGGTTTTCTGCTGCCGCGTGTCGATCGACGAGGCATTGGTGTACCAGCGGTCCTGGGTGTTCAGGCCGTCGCTGAGCAGGATGATGACCTGCTTGTACTGGTAGTTCGGGTCCATGGCCGGCACCGTGAACGGCGCCGCCGTCAGCGACTGCCAGCCCATCTGCAGGCCGATCGCCTGGTTGGTATTGCCGACCGGCTGCATGGCGGTGATCTTGCTGGACAGCGCGGTCCAGTCGTTGCTCAGGCCGACCAGCGACGACCGGGCAGGAGGAATATTGTTCGGTCGGATAGAGCGTGCTGCCGGCGACCGGTGCGTCGTTGGTGGTGTCGAAATTCTGGTCGCGATCGGTGACGCAGCCGTTCCACGTGCTGTGGTTATTGGGCGTCCAGGTTTTGCCGGCGGCGACGCAACTCGACTGCGTCTTATAGGTCGTGTTGCTGCACTTTCCGTTCACTGCATCCCACAGATCCCAACGCAGCCAAGTTGCATTCACGTTGCTGGCGTCGACGTTGACGTCCTTGTTGAACGGGATGATCGAGACGTAGACGTCGTCGGCGGTGACTGCCGCAGTCTTGAGCTGCGTGAGCAGGTTTTGCGAGGCGGTTTTCAGCGCCGTCATCTTGTTGGAACTCGCCATCGAACCGGTATTATCGAGCACCAGCGCGACGCGCAGCCGGGTATTGCCCCAGGTCGACGTGCTCGAGGCGGTGATGTTGAGCTGGTCGATGCCGAGCACGCTGAGGAAATTCGTGTTGATGACGGCGCTGCCGTTAAGCACGAGCTGCGATCCGTTGCTGTTCGAATAGGTCGCGGTCACCGTCACGTTCTGGGCATTGTTCGCCGTGAACAGGGCATTGACGTAGCTGACGGCCTGGGCCTCCAGCGCGCTGGTCGGTTGCCCGGCCGCGGTTTTCGAGAGCATCAGCGCGGCCGAATTGAGCGAGGTCTGGAAGGCCGCCTTCGTGGCATTGGCGCGTGAATAATCGACGGCCGCGCCGACCGCGCCCATCAACGGAATGATCGCTATGCCCATCAAGGGGGCGACGCTCCCCTTCCGGTTCTTCCAAAAGCGGGTCAATAGCATTGAAGTACCCCCTGTGGACCGCGAATTGGCGGTCGTTCAAGTCGCTGGAGGATGCCGGGCGCGTCTTGATAGTCCGTTGGAACAGTGACGCGAATTTGGGGAAAAATCGTATCGGATTATCCGCTCAAGGCTTGTGATCGGGTAACCAATGGATATTTGAGGCAGTGCACCCGGAATCGCCAGAATTCGGATTAAACTGTGCCGGAGAGGGACAAGTCTCGGCTTGGCCAGGCCGGCTATCGGTCTCTATGATGGTGGCATCGCCGCGCCGGCGCGGCCCGGCGGGCACGGTCCTGGAATGTTTCTTGCCTCGGCAATGTTATGAACGCGACAATAACGACGAACTGCCCCGCCGCTAGAGCGGCAGACCGCTCGGGTGGCGGTCGGGCGTCCCGCATGGCGGACGACGACCGCAGACGCCGCAATGAGCCGGGCGGGCCCGGCACCGCCGTCGTCACCAAGACCAAACCGCAGACGAAACGGCCGAGCCTCTATCGCGTTCTGATCCTTAACGACGACTACACGCCGATGGAGTTTGTCGTGCACGTCCTGGAACGCTTCTTCGGCAAGGATCACGAGGCGGCCACACGCATTATGTTGCATGTGCATCACCACGGCATCGGCGAATGCGGGATCTATACATACGAAGTGGCGGAGACCAAAGTAACGCAGGTCATGGACTTTGCCCGAAAACATCAGCATCCTCTGCAATGCGTGATGGAAAAAAAGTGAGTTCTATAAAAGGAAGACTTGTAAAAGGAAGTTTTGGGGAGGGGCGTTCGATACAAATGGGAATAGACATCTGATGCCAACGTTCTCGCGCAGCCTCGAACAGTCGCTCCACCGGGCGCTTGCCATCGCCAATGAGCGGCATCACGAATATGCGACCTTGGAACATCTGCTGTTGGCGCTGATCGACGATCAGGACGCTTCTGCCGTGATGCGCGCCTGCAATGTCGACCTCGACAAGCTGCGCCGCAGCCTCACCGCCTATCTCGAATCCGAACTGGAAAATCTGATCACCGACGGCGCCGAGGACTCCAAGCCGACCGCCGGCTTCCAGCGCGTGATCCAGCGTGCCGTCATCCACGTGCAATCCTCCGGCCGCGAGGAGGTCACCGGCGCCAACGTGCTGGTGGCGATCTTCGCCGAGCGCGAGAGCCATGCCGCCTATTTCCTGCAAGAGCAGGACATGACGCGTTACGACGCGGTCAACTACATAAGCCACGGCATCGCCAAGCGGCCGGGCCTGTCGGAGTCGCGCCCGGCGCGCGGCGTCGAGGAGGAGGCCGATACCAAGAGCGGCGAAGAGCCGAAGAAGAAGGGCGACGCGCTCGATGCCTATTGCGTCAACCTCAACAAGAAGGCCAAGGACGGCAAGATCGATCCGCTGATCGGCCGCGACGCCGAGATCAACCGGACCATCCAGGTGCTCTGCCGCCGGCAGAAGAACAACCCGCTGTTCGTCGGCGACGCCGGCGTCGGCAAGACCGCGATCGCGGAAGGCCTGGCGCGCCGCATCGTGCACGGCGAAGTGCCCGACGTGCTCAAGGGTGCGACGGTGTTCGCGCTCGACATGGGCACGCTGCTCGCCGGCACGCGCTATCGCGGCGATTTCGAGGAGCGGCTCAAGCAGGTGATCAAGGAGATTGAGGCCTATCCGGGCGCGATCATGTTCATCGACGAGATCCACACCG
>CAVTCV010000027.1:0-5711 GCA_963733315.1 uncultured Alphaproteobacteria bacterium
CTGGTCTTTTGCGGCGGAAGACCGTCATAGGCGATCGTGCTGTTTGGAATGAACATGAAAGGCATGCCGACGACCTGAAAGACGCGCACCGTCGCGAAATAGCTGAAGCCGGCATCGGGAGTGAGCGAGGTCGAGTACCACATCGCCATCGCGATGATCGCGAAACCGATCGCTATCCAGTATTTTGGCTGCATACGGCCGACGAGCTGCCCCGCAATGGGCATCATGATCAGCATTGCCAGGCCGCCCGGCATCATGGCGAGCCCCGAAAGCATCGCCGTGTAGGGAAAGTTCGTCTGCATGAGCTGCGGCGTGATCTGGTTCGAGCCGAACAGGATAGCGCCCACCGCGAGCATCACCAGGAACGACATCCCGAACTGGCGCCGGAGCAGCAGTCGGATATCCACGATCGGGTCGTCGTGGGTGAGTTCCCAAGGGATAAAGAATATGAACGAACAGGCGGAAATCGTCGCGAAGGTGATGATAAAAGTCGAGTGGAACCAGTCTTCGATCTGGCCGCGGTCGAGCACGATTTCGAGGCTGCCGAACGTGAGTGCGATCAGCGCGAATCCGATCCAGTCGACCTTGAGCCCGCCGGCGAGGCGCTCGTGGCGCTCGCGCTCGAGCACTTCCGGCTCCACGACCAGCCACTGCACCAGCACCAGGGAGATGATGCCGATGGGCACGTTGATGAAGAAAATCCAGTGCCATGAGTAGTTGTCAGTGATCCAGCCGCCGATCGTCGGGCCGACCGTCGGCGCCACGATGACCGCGATGCCATAGAGCGCGAACGCCTGCGGGCGCTTCTCCGGCGGAAACGTATCCGCGAGCATGGCCTGTTCGCTGGTCGGCATGCCGCCGCCGCCGAGCCCCTGCAGGATGCGAAATACGATCAAGGCATTAAGACTGGACGCGAGGCCGCATAATAGTGAGGCCACGGTGAACGTCGCGACGCAGAGCATGTAGAAGCGCTTGCGGCCGATGACGTTCGACAGCCAGCCGCTGACCGGCAGAATGACGGCATTGGCGATCAGATAGGTCGTGACCACCCAGGTGCTTTCGTCGACGCTGATCGCGAGACTGCCGGCGATGTAGCGCAGCGACACATTGGCGATCGCGGTGTCGAGCACGACCATGAAGGTGGCGATGGAGACGACAATGGCGATCAGCCAGGGACTGCGATCGCCCGCCGACGAGCGGCTCTCGCGGCCGGAAAATTGGCGCTGTTCGCTCATCGTATCTTGACGGACGGCACCACCGACATGCCGGGCCCGAGCAGCACGTCGGGCGGCTGATCGAACACGATCTTGACCGGGACGCGCTGTACGATCTTGACGAAATTGCCGGTGGCGTTCTCGGCGGGCAGCAGGCTGAAGGCGGTGCCGCTGCCGGCCTGGATGCTGTCGACATGGCCTTTGAAGGTGCGATTGGGATAGGTATCGATGCTGATGTCGACCGGCGCTCCCGGCCGCACCCCGGCGAGCTGCGTCTCCTTGAAATTCGCCGTCACCCAGACTTCGCGCGGCACGAACATCATCAGCGCCTGTCCGACCGCGGCATAATTGCCCTTGGTGGCCGTGAGCTGGGTCACGCGGCCGGCGATCGGCGCGGTGATCACGGTACGCGAGAAATTGGCTTCGGCGATCTCCAACTGCGCCACGGCCTGCTGGCGTTGCGCCTGCAACACCGGAAGCTGCTTTTGCGTGACGACGAAGTTGCGCTCCGCAGCGGAGAAATTCGCCTGCGCCTGGCGCAGGCCCGACGCGTATTGCTGCGCCTGCTCGACGGTGACCGCGCCCTTACTTACCAGATCGGTGTAACGCTGTTCCTGCTGTTGCGCGAATGTGAGATTGGCCTGCGATTCGGCGGCCTGCTTTTCCGCCTGCTCGACGCGCGCCTGCTGCGCGTCGATCTGCGCGTCGATGTTGACGATGTTGGCTTTGCTCTGGTCGAGCTGCGCCTTGAAGTCGCGATCGTCGAGGCGGACCAGCACGGCACCGGCCTCGACCAACTGGTTGTCCGTCACCGGAATCTCGACGATGGCGGCGCTGACCTGGGCACTGATCTGCACCGTTCGGGCGTCGATAAAGGCGTCATCGGTGGTTTCGTAATGACCGGCGTTGACCCACCAGACCACGAGACCGACCAGCGTGGCGATGAGCAATGCCGTGACGACGAGCACCATACGGCGACGCTGACGCAGCCCTTCGAGCCACGACCGAGTCTTGCGCGTCTCGCCGCTCGCGGGCTTCGCTTCGCGGCCCGGGGCGGCATCCTGGCGACGCTCGTTGTCGGTGCGCTGATCCATGATGGAAGCAAACGTCGGCGTGCCAAAAGGTTTCCCGCCCGCCGATCGCGGGCGGCAAACGGTCAGCGACGCTGACTCGCGGGATTGTTTAGCCTTTTATGACGGCGGAGGCCAGTCGGGACGGCCCGGGAAGGGGCCGTAGCGGGGCTCCGCGTATGCACTTCGATCGAGGAAGGCGCCGCGGCGTCTCATCGGCGTATCATGTCCGACCGCAGTGGCGCTTTGGGTGGGCGCTTGAAGCGCGCCGCGGCCTTGTGGCGCGACCGCGCCATACAGAAGTTCTCAACCGCGGAAACGACGGCCGCGCTGATGAGCTCGCGGCGTTCCGGGCTCGCCAATTCCAGCTCCTCCTGCCGGTTGACGATCGATCCGGCCTCGAGCAGCAGCGCCGGCATCCGGGCGTTGCGCAGCACGATCAACTGGTCGTAGCGGTAAACGCCGGCCGCGGCGTCGATGAGCTCGCGGCGGCGGTTGCCCATCAGCGGCAGCGTGTAGTGCGACGTGTATTGCAGGCCGCGCGCTTGCAGCGCTTTGCCCAACAACCTGCCGAACTGCAGGCTGCCGGTGCGGTCGGCATTGTCGTGCGACATGAAGATGGCGTAGCCCTGGAACCGGTCGCTGAACTGGTGCTGTTGTTCCTCGTATTTCCAGGTCTCGAGCAGATATTCCGGCACCGAATCGTGATGGATGGAGATGAATAGGTCGGCGTGCGTCTTGTTGGCCAGCGCCGCCCGCTCGATCAGGCCCTTGGGCGGAGCCGTGGCGGTGACGAGCCGGACGGTCCTGTCGAAGCCGGCGGCGACGAGCGCTTGCTTGACCGCGTCGGCAAGCTGAAGATTGAAGGCGTATTCGGCAACGCCGCGCGCGCTGATGGCGCCCGGCACCTCGGCGGTGTGGCCTACATCGACGACGGCGCGAAACGCCGAACGCTGACAGGTTGCAGGCTTGGCGGGCGGCGCATGCCCGGCGCCGCGCGCCGGATACTTCGCAGCGCCGAGCAGTAGGACCGCGAGGACGACTAGCGAAACCGTTGCGGTGCGCGGGAGTCTGCTCATGAAACCACAGGCGGATTTGCCGGCGTGGCCGATGCCACGATGGCCCGGCGCGGCCCATAGCGAGCTTTGTCGTGCTTGTCCACGCGCGCCGTTGCTGCGCTTCCGCGGAGCCGCCGGCGGCGGCTGGCGGGCCGGGCAGGGGTGTTTGAGCGTGCGCGCCCTTGTGCCCGACACGCGCCTGTCGTACCAAACAAGCCGGGTGAGGGCGTCGCCGAGTGATGTATTCTCCAGTGCGCAGCGTGGTAGGGATTTGCAGCGCGCTTTTTGTGCTGGCGATCGGATACGTTGTCCTGGGCGAGGGGCGCGAAGCCGCCGCCTTATGGGTCGCTTTTTGGTCTCAGCCGCTGCTGTCCAAAACTGCCTGGGCCATCGTTGCGCTGGTGCCGATCGTGGCCGTCCCCGGCGCCCTCTGGCTGGGCGAGGTGCTGGTACGCCAACGCCAAGCGGCGCAGGCACTCGAGTTGCGGCTGGGCGGCGTGCGCGAGGGCGTCAAAGCCCTGGAGAAGCCGCAGGCCGATGCCGAGGCGGCGGTGCACCAGCTGGTCCGCACCGATCCGGAAGACGCCATCGTCGCCATGCAGCAGCGGCTCACTGAGGCCGAGCGCTTCGCGCAGATCCAGCAGAGCCGCAATGAAGCCGGCGACCTCGCCGCCCGCGTCGAGCAACTTCGCGCCCAGCAGCAGGCATTGCACGAGCGGCTCGCCCCGGTCCTGGAGAAAAGGCGGTCGATCGAGCAGCTCTTTATGGAACTCGGTACCCGGCAGAGCGATATCGAACGGGCGCTTGCCGAGGTGGCCGGCGCCGACGATGCCGTCGTGATCGATGCCGGCCTCAAGAACATGACGGAATTCGTCAGGCGGAGCCATCAGCGCTGCGACGACATCGAGCAGGCATTGAAGGTCATCTCCCGCTCGAAGGAGGATTATGCCGAACTGCAAGCCCGACTGGCTCCGTTGGCGACGGTGGAAGATGGCGTCATTGGGCGCGTCAAGGATTTGAGCGCGATGCGCGACCGGCTTAATGAGGAAATCGGTGCGCTGGAGCGGACGCCGCAAGGACCGCTCGCCGAGCGCGTGCAAATGTTTGCCGACGAGGGACGGCAGCTCGACGACCGCCTGTCGCAGCTCAATGCCCAGTTCGCCAAGCTGGGCAGGCTGCGCACCGACATTACCGCGCTGTTCGCCAACTTCAATCGGGCGCTCGACGCGCTCTCGGTCGCGACCGAAGAGGAGGGCGGCGGCGCTATCGGATTCACTGCGGCGCGCGATGCGTTGCCGGCGGCGACCGGCCGGGCCGAAGCACGGGATATCGATGCCCGCGTCGCACAACTTGCGGCCTTCATCGAGGCGACGCAGTCCCAACTCGATGAGATCGAGCGCAAAGCCGCCGCATTCGCGCAGATGAAGACCAAGCTCGGCGATCTACAATCGCGGCTTCTTTCCCTGGAAGCCGCAGACGGCGGCGTTGCCAACCTCATCGAGGAGCTGAAGGACATTCGCCACCGCCTGCTGGCCAGGATCAGGCAGATTGAAGAGCACGACGACGGTAGCCTCGCCGAGCGGGTACAAAGGTTCAGCGAGACTAAGCGGGAACTGGAAAAACGCGTCTTGGGCCTCACCGAGCAATTTGCCAAACTGGCGACGATCCGCAAGGACATCGCCGGTCTGTTCGAGAAGTTGAGCGGCGCCGTCAGCGCGTCGTCGAATTGACATGAGTAATGCGCGCGAGCCTGTGCTGACGCCGGTCGCCGTTGTCGACCTGCGTCCGACCCAGATCACCGTCGGCATGCGCGAGGTGCTGGTCAAGCGCAAGCGCTGGCGCGAGACCGCCACCAAGAAGGGTGAAAAATTCCTCGGCAAACACATGATCCCGGTGATCCTCGGGCCGAAACTCCGGCACTACGTCACCGATCATCACCACCTGGCGCGGGCGCTGCACGACGAAGGCGTCAAGGACGTGGCGGTGACGGTCCAGGCCAATCTCAGCAAGCTCGAGCCCGATGCGTTCTGGACCGTGATGAACAACCGCAACTGGATGCATCCGTTCGACGCCAAGGGCCGCCGCCGCCACTACCGCGACATTCCCAAGTCGGTCGCCGAACTGGTCGACGATCCGTTCCGGTCGCTGGCCGGCGAGTTGCGGCGCGCCGGCGGCTTCGCCAAGGACACGACGCCATTCAGCGAATTTCTCTGGGCCGACTTCCTGCGCCGGCGCATGAAGCGCAAGGAAGTCGAGCGCGACTTTGAACGCGCGGTCGAAGAGGCGCTGGAACTGGCAAAGAGCGACGCCGCCGATTACCTGCCCGGCTGGTGCGGCCCGTCACCGGAAGGTTGATTTTAGAGCATGAT
>CAVTCV010000028.1:0-26481 GCA_963733315.1 uncultured Alphaproteobacteria bacterium
AGTGCCGCAGGTGCCGGCCTATGCCGAGGCGATGCGGCCGCGCGCGATCTGGTTTCTTGAGCTTCTCGACACGGAATTGGCCAAGCGCGAATTCGTCGCCGGCGACCGTTACTCGGTCGCCGACATCACCACGCTGGTCGCCGTCGATTTCATGAAACCGGCCAAGCTGGCAATGCCCGACAACCTTGCCCATGTGAAGCGCTGGCACGCGGCGGTCTCGGCGCGGCCGAGTGCGCGCGCATGATTCCGAAAAGTGGGTACCGGTTCTCGGATACGATCATGCGCAAGAAATAACCAATGAAACTGATGATCGTCGGCTCCGGCGACGCCTTCGGCTCGGGTGGGCGCTCCAACACATGCTTCTGGCTGGAGACGGCCAAGGGCACGCTGGTCGTCGATTTCGGTGCGTCGGCGCTGCCGGCGCTGAAAGCGCGGGCGCTCGAGCCGAACCGCATCGACGCGATCATCCTCTCGCATCTGCACGGCGATCATTTCGGCGGTCTGCCGTTTCTGCTGCTCGATGCGCAATTTCTGTCGCGCCGCGAGAAGCCGTTGCTGATTGCGGGTCCGCCCGGCACGCGCGCGCGGCTCGACGCAGCGCTGGAAGTATTCTTTCCAAAATCGACCGGCTCGAAATGGCGGTTTCCTTGGACGGTCGAGGAGATTCCGGTCGGCGTCGAATCGAACGTGCTCGGGCATTCGCTGATCACCGCGGAGGTCATCCACCAATCGGGAGCGCCGTCGACCGCGCTGCGGCTGTCGGACGGCGAGCGGATATTCGCCTATTCCGGCGACACCGAATGGACCGACGCGCTCAAGCCGATTGCGAACGAGGCCGATCTTTTCGTCTGCGAATGCTACGCCTATGCCGGCAAGCTCACCGGGCACATGAGCTGGGAAATCCTGCGGACGAAAATTCCCGAACTCAACGCGCAGCGCCTGATGGTCACGCACATGAATCCGAGCGTGCTGAGCCGGCTCGATGAAATCAAAAATGCCGGTGTATTGATTGCCGATGATGGGCTGGTGCTCGAATTCTGAGCTAACCGCCGCAGCGACCGTAGGAAAATTGACGAATCGCGATTGCCGATGGCAGCGTATGCACATCGCGATTCGTATGCGTCGGGTGCCGGGCCAACCCGGCGTTTTGTTTTCATGTATCCAATTCGCTAGGCGGTCCGCGGTGAAACGTTCAATTCTTGCAGGCATGGCCTACGCCGTATTGGCCGGCAGTCCGGTCCTGGCCGCTCAGCCGTTCGTTGCGCCGGCGTTGAATTGGACCGGCTTCTACTTAGGCATCAACGGCGGCTACGCTTGGCAGAGCTCGCGTTCGGTGAATTTCACCAAGCAACGATGATCTGACGCGGATCATGTTTGCCGGAACCGCCTTTGGCGATCCGACGGAAACGCCGGTCGGCGTCGCGCACCTTCACCTCAACGGGTTCTCCGGCGGTTTGTATGCCGGATACAATTGGCAACTGAGCCCGCGCTGGCTGATCGGCATCGAAGCGGATGTCAATGCAACCGGCATCAAGGATACCGGATCGACAACTTTCACGCTGGTCGCACCGCAGACCGCGACGATCAGCGCCCGCCAGGAGCTTCCCTGGTTTGCGACGGTGCGTGGACGCATCGGCTTCCTGCCGACCGAAAGCGTGCTGTTGTTCGGCAGCACCGCCGGCTTCGCCTTCGGCCAGGTCAAGGAGGAAGCGACCTACGCGATGAACCTGCCGGCATTCATCTCGAGCAGCGGCGGCGGCACCTTTGTCTGCACAGGCGGCGGCGCGGTGTGTTTCGACGGCTCTTCGTCGAGAACGGTCGGCGACGCGGCGTTTGGCGCTGGCGCCAAATTCCTCATTTCGCCGCAGCTTCGACTGAAAGCTGAATATCTCTATGTCAGTCTCGGCAGCGACAATGCAGTCGATGTCGTCGCGCTGAACGGCGGCGGATCGGCTCCGGCCGGTTTCAACGCCAATTATCGGCGCGTCACGTTCAGCACCGAGCGACTCGGCTTGAGTTACAGGTTCTGACGCGGCTAACGGTCGAGCAGCGCGATCAAGCTCGACGTATCCCAGCGCTTGCCGCCCATCGCCTCGACCTCCGAATAGAACTGGTCGATGAGCGCGGTGGCCGGCAGGTGGGCGCCGCCGTTGCGCGCCTCGCCGAGGCACATGCCCAGATCCTTGCGCATCCACTGGACGGCGAAACCGAAGTCGAACTTGCCGGCGGCCATGGTCTTGTAGCGGTTCTCCATCTGCCAGGACTGCGCGGCACCCTTGGAAATGGTGGCGATCACCTTCTCGATGTCGAGACCGGCTTTCTTGCCGAAGTGCAGCGCCTCCGCGAGACCCTGCACGATGCCGGCGATGCAGATCTGATTGACCATCTTGGTGAGCTGGCCGGCGCCGGGAGCGCCGATCAGATTGCAGGCGCGCGCATAGGCCGCGATCACTTTCTCGGCGCGTGCGAATGGTTCCGCATCGCCGCCGCACATTACGGTCAGCACGCCGTTCTCGGCGCCGGCCTGGCCGCCGGAAACCGGCGCATCGATGAAGTCGAAGCCCGCCTTCTTGGCGGCTGTATGCAGTTCCCGCGCGATCGTCGCCGATGCGGTGGTGTGGTCGACAAAAATCCTGCCCTTGCCCATCGCCTGGAAGGCGCCGTTCGGTCCAAGCGTCACCTCGTGCAGATCGTCGTCGTTACCGACGCAAGCCATGACGAAATCCTGCCCCTCGGCGGCGGCTTTCGGGGTGGGGGCCGACTTGCCGCCATATTGTGCGACCCATTTCTCGGCCTTGGCGGCGGTGCGGTTATAGACCGTGACCTCGTGCCCGCCTTTGCTCTTGAGATGTCCGGCCATGGGGTAGCCCATGACGCCCAAACCCAGAAAAGCCACTTTCGCCATCGCGTTTCTCCCTCGTGTCGCGAACCTTTATCCGACAATAGGTCATTGCGGACGCACCCGCGTCAACCAGTCTTGATGGCATGCCACATTGACCGTTCCGCCGCCGCGCCTATGGTGTCGGCGCAATGGGCAGGGTGACGAGCTTAAGGACGGCCGGTCATGGCGGTGAGCAAGGAACAGGTACTGGCGGCGCTAGCGGAAGTACCGTCGCCCACTGGTGAGGCTTTGCCGGAAGCCAACGTGCTGTCGGACATCGTCGTCAGCGACGGCAAGGTGTTTTTCTCTCTCACCGTCGACGCGGCCACCGTGAAAGGCTGGGAACCGGTGCGCGAGGCGGCCGAGAAAGCCGTGCGCGCAATCCCCGGTGTGCAATCGGCGCTGGTCGCGCTGACCGCCGAGCGTAGCCCCGGTGCGGCGGCGCGCGGGCCAAATCCGGCACATGTCGCTACCCAGCCGCGCGCCGCCGGCGGGCATGCTCATGCGCATCCGGCCGACAAGGTGCAGCCCGGCATTCCCGGCGTCGATGCGGTGATTGCGGTCGCCTCCGGCAAGGGCGGCGTCGGCAAATCCACCACCGCGGTCAATTTGGCGCTCGGCTTGCGCGACCTCGGCCTCAAGGTCGGCATGCTCGACGCGGATATTTATGGGCCTTCGTTGCCCAAGCTGCTCGCCATCAAGGAAAAGCCCCAGACCATCGGCGGCACCAAGCTCAAGCCGATCGAGCGCTACGGGCTGAGCGTGATGTCGATTGGCTTCCTGATCGATGAAGAAACGCCGATGATCTGGCGCGGACCGATGGTGATGTCCGCCATTACGCAAATGCTGCGCGAGGTGGAGTGGGGCAAACTCGACGTCATGGTGGTCGATATGCCGCCGGGCACCGGCGACGCCCAGCTCACCATGGCGCAACAGGTGCCGCTTAAGGGCGCGGTCATCGTCTCGACCCCGCAGGACTTGGCGCTGATTGACGCGCGGCGCGGCGTCGCCATGTTCAAACGCGTGAACGTGCCGGTACTCGGTATCGTCGAGAATATGAGCTATTTCCTGTGCCCGAGCTGCGGCACGCGCTCGGATATTTTCGGCCATGGCGGTGCGCGTCAGGAAGCCGAACGACAGGGCGTGTCGTTCCTCGGCGAAGTGCCGTTGCACATGACGATCCGCGAGAAGTCGGATGCCGGCCTGCCGGTGGTCGCCACTGAGCCGGACGGCCCGCATGCCAAGATCTATCGCGAGATCGCAGCCAAGGTGCTTGAGCAGATCAAGGGCGGCCCAGCCGCGGGGCGCGCCGCGCCGAAAATCGTGATCGAGGCGTAGGGCGGTATCGGGACACGTGGCGCGACATGCGCGACAAATTGCCCCGGTTTGCATGGGCGAGCGCACGCCCGGATGCTCCGGCACCCCAATAGCGCCCAATAGCTTGATATGTTACCAATTTGCGGCATGGCGACTTGCGCAAAATCGGTCCGGGCCGCAATGTGACGTCATAGGGGGAGCGGCGCTTACTGGCTGCTCGCTAGGCCAATCAACAGCTAAGCCAATCAACAAATGATGGGAGGTCCCTGATGAAACGACGCAAATTCTTGGCCGTACTCGGCACCGGCGCCGCGGTGGCCGCCATCGCTAAGCCGGCGATCGCGCAGTCAATGCCGGAACTGAAGTGGCGCATGACGGCGAGCTGGCCGAAGTCGCTGGATACGCTGTTCGGTGCCTGCACGACAATCGCCAAATACGTCTCGGAAGCCACCGACGGCAAATTCCAGATCCAGACCTTCGCCGGCGGCGAAATCGTGCCGCCACTGCAGGCGCTCGACGCGGTGCAAAACGGCACCGTCGAGATGGGTCACACCGCGATGTATTACTACATCGGCAAGGACCCGACCTGGGCGCTGTTCTGCGCCTCGCCGTTCAACCTCAATTCCCGCCAGCAGAATGCCTGGTTCTATGACGGCGAGGGCCAGAAGCTGATCGACGAGTTCAGCGCCAAGTACAACTGCAAGGCCCTGCTCGCCGGCAATACCGGGACGCAGATGGGCGGCTGGTTCCGCAAGGAGATCAAGACGGTTGACGATTTGAAAGGCATTAAGATGCGCATCGGCGGCTGGGCCGGCAAGACAATGGCCAAGCTCGGCGTCGTTCCGCAGCTCATCGGCGGCGGCGACATCTATCCGGCGCTGGAGAAGGGCGTCATCGATGCCGCCGAATGGGTCGGTCCCTATGACGACGAGAAGCTCGGCTTCTACAAGGTCGCCAAGTTCTACTACTATCCCGGCTGGTGGGAAGGCGGCACGACCAACCACCTGCTGATCAATTCGGCCAAGTGGGACTCGCTGCCGAAGAACTACAAGGCGATCGTCGAGGCGGCCACCGGTTACGCCAACGTCGAAGAACAGGCCCGTTATGACGCGCGCAACCCGCAGGCGCTCAAGCGGCTGGTCGCGGGCGGCACGCAATTGCGGCCGTTCAGCCAGGCGATCATGGAAGCCTCGTTGAAGGCGTCGAACGAAGTGAACGCGGAAGAGTCGGCGAAGAACCCGAACTACAAGAAGGTTCTGGCGTCGATCGACGTGTTCAAGAACGACGAGAACCTCTGGTGGCAGGTCGCCGAGTATACGTTCGAAAGCTTCATGATCCGCAGCCGCACCAAGGGCTGAGCGACATCCGACGCAAGTAACATCGGGGCCGGCGCCAAGCCGGCCCCGATTGCGTTTTGGAGCCTGTTTGCCGGACCCGACCAGCCCATTTTCGACTTTAGTCGAATGAGGGCATGCTGGATTACACTGGAATGGTCGGTCATGCTTTCGGACAAGCCTCCGGCGGATAACTGCGGGGGCGGCGGGGACACCCGCAATAAAACACACAGAGGGAGGAGAACCAATGAAACGTCGTCAATTCATCAAGGCCGCAAGCGCCGGTCTGGCTGCGGCCGCGGTTGCTTCGCCGGCGATCGCCCAATCGATGCCGGAAGTGAAGTGGCGTCTGACGGCGAGCTGGCCGAAGTCGCTCGACACGCTGTTCGGCGCCTGCGAGGTTTTTTCGAAAGCCGTCGCCGAAGCCACCGATAACAAATTCCAGATCCAGACCTTCGCCGCCGGTGAAATCGTGCCGGCGCTGCAGGCGCTCGACGCCGCCTCAAACGCGACCGTCGAGATCGCGCACACCGCGTCCTACTATTATTTCGGCAAGGACCCGACCTTCGCCTACGGCACGTCGGTGGCGTTCGGTCCGAACCAGCGCCTCAACCAAGGCTGGTTCATGCAAGGCGGCGGCAGCGATGTGCTCAACGAGTTCTACAAAAAATACAACGTCATGATGCTGCTCTGCGGCAACACCGGCTGCCAGATGGGCGGCTGGTTCCGCAAGGAGATCAAGTCGGTCGACGACCTCAAGGGCCTCAAATTCCGCATCGGCGGCTTCCCCGGTCGCGTCATCCAGAAGCTCGGCGGCGTGCCGCAGCTGCTCGGCGCGCCCGACATCTATCCGGCACTGGAGAAGGGCGTCATCGACGCGGCCGAGTGGGTCGGTCCCTACGACGACGAGAAGCTCGGCTTCTACAAGGTCGCGAAATACTACTACACGCCTGGTTGGTGGGAGGGCGGCTCGATGCTCGGCGCCTTCATCAACGTCGACAAGTGGAATTCGCTGCCGAAGAATTACCAGGCCATTCTGCGCAACGCATCGGCCTACGCCAACGACTGGTGCGTGGCCAAGTACGACCTCGTCAATCCGCCGGCGCTCAAACGGCTGATCGCCAACGGCGCTCAGTTGCGCGCCTTCTCGCCGCAGATCATGGATGCTTGCTGGAAGGCGGCGCAGGAGCTGCACGCTGAAATCGCCAAGACCAACGCCAGCTTCAAGAAGGTGAAAGATTCGATGGAAGCCTTCCAGGGCGCGGCCTACCCGTGGTTCCGCGTCGCGGAATTGAACTATGACTCGTACATGATCCGCCACCTGGCGAGCTGAGCGGTCGCTGCAACGAACCCCGGAGCCGCGGCTCCGGGGTTTTTGATGTGCGCCCAGCATGGGCATCGACTTGGAGGTGGAAGTCCTCTCGCGAGCTGGTCATAGCGAGCGAAGCGAACCGCAGAGCGTCGTTCCGTGAGGCCGGCGTGAAGGAAGCGGGGAGCGAAGCCGCGGGCCGACGAACAGGAACCGGATAAGAGGCGGAGCCGAGCAGGGCGAGCGGGCATGAAGCCGCGAAGCTCTCGTGACCAAGGCGAGGCGACGTAGATCCGGCGGTCGTGCGGCGAAGGCCGATGTTCTTACCTGGGGAGATCTCGCCTTGCGCCTGAAAGGGCGACGATGATCGAGAAGATCGTCGGGGCGAGAAGTCAGCAGAGGCCGTAGTAGCCGTAGCAGCGGCGAAGGGCCGAACGAAGAGGAGGGCGAGACGCCCATGAACCTCGGGGACGCCATGCCACAGAAATCGGAGCCAAGTCCGAGCGCACAAACGACCGGCGGGGTGAAGCCGCAAGGGTCGCGCTTGCGTGTGGAAGCGCCAACGGCTGGAAGTGGAGACGAGCGCCCAGGAACGGGCGACCTGATGGAGAGGGCGTGCGAACGCCAGAACCTTCGGGCCGCGCTGAAGCGAGTTCGACAGAACACGGGTAAGCCCGGCATCGATGGGATGACGGTGGAAGAACTGCCCGAGCATCTGCGTGTGCACTGGCCGCGCCTGCGCGAGGAACTGCTCGCGGGGCGCTACCAGCCGCAGCCGGTGAGACGGGTGGCGATTCCGAAGGCGGCGGGGGCGAGCGCGAGCTCGGCATCCCGACGGTGCTCGACCGGTTCATCCAGCAGGCCTTGTTGCAGGTCCTGCAGCCGCTGTTCGATCCAACCTTCTCGGATGCAAGCTACGGCTTCCGGCCCGGACGGCGGGCGCACGACGCGGTACGTCGCGCGCAGCCCTACGTGCAGGAGGGCCGCAGCGTCGTGGTGGACATCGACCTGGAGAAGTTCTTCGACCGGGTCAACCACGACATCCTGATGGGACGGTTGGTCAAACGCATCGAGGATCGTCGGGTGCTACGGCTGATCCGCCGCTACCTGAAGGCCGGCGTGCTGGCGAACGGGGTGGTGATCGAGCGGCACGAGGGGACGCCGCAAGGCGGCCCGCTCTCGCCGCTGATGGCCAACGTGCTCCTGGACGAGGTGGACAAGGAACTTGAACGACGCGGACACGCGTTCGTGCGCTACGCCGACGACTGCAACGTCTATGTGCGGTCGCAGCGGGCGGGTGAGCGGGTGATGGCGTCGCTGCGCAAGCTCTTTGGCAAGCTGAAGCTTCGCGTCAACGAGAACAAGAGTAAGGTGACACGCGCGACCCAGGCCAAGTTCCTCGGCTTCTCATTTTGGCTAGCCAAGGGACGAGTGGTGCGGCGGCGCGTAGCACCCGAGGCCATCGAACGCCTGAAGGAGCGTGTGCGCGAGCTCACCCGGCGCAGTGCCGGACGTAGCCTCGCGCAGATGTGCAAGCCACTCGGAGCCTACCTCTCGGGCTGGAAGGCTTACTTCCGACTCACGGAGGCGCCGGGGGCGCTTGCCGACATCGACGGTTGGGTCCGCCATCGGCTGCGGGCCGTGCAACTCAAGCACTGGAAGCGAGGTCGGGTCATCTACCGCGAGCTGGTCGCTCGCGGATTGCCCGCCGATGCGGCCAGGAAAGTTGCCGGCAACAGCCGCCGCTGGTGGCACAACTCGTCGATGGTGCTCAATAGGGCGTTGCCGAACACTCTCTTCAACCAGCTGGGAGTCCCGTCGATTGCCAGCTAACCTCAACCCATCAAACCGCCCGGTGCGGATCCGCATGCCGGGTGGTGTGGCAGGGGACGCGGAGGACTAACCTCCGCGCCCCTATGCCGATTCGACCATCTTATTTGATGTCGGGCGGCTGGCTGAGGTCGATCGGCGGCGGCATCTCGATTTGCGGCAGCTCGATCTTCACCTTGTTGGGATCGACGGTCGACAAAGCGCCCTTATAGTGCATGACCATGGCCGGGAACATAATGACCAGCAGCACCATAATCACCTGAATGACGACGAAGGGCATTGCGCCCCAGTAAATCTGTCCGGTGGTCACGCCATCCGTCCGCTTGCCCGTGACCCGATCGAGGAATGGCTCTTTCGGGGCAACTGATCTTAGATAGAACAGAGCGAAGCCGAACGGCGGGTGCATGAACGAGGTCTGCATGTTGACGCCGAGGATCACGCCGAACCAGATCAGGTCGATGCCGAGGTGTTCGGCGGCGGGGCCGAGCAGCGGGATGACGATGAAGGCGAGCTCGAAGAAGTCGAGGAAGAACGCGAGCACGAAAACGAACGCGTTAACAAAGATCAGGAAGCCAATTTGGCCGCCTGGCAGCGAGGTGAGCATGTTCTCGACCCAGATATGCCCGCTGACGCCGTAGAAGGTGAGCGAGAACACGCGCGCGCCGAGCAGGATGAAGACCACGAAGGCCGAGAGCTTGGCGGTCGATTCTGTGGCCTGGCGGATCAGGTCGAAACTCAGCCGGCGCTTTGCAGCGCCTAGCAGGAGGGCGCCGGTTGCGCCCATGGCGCCGCCCTCGGTCGGGGTTGCTACACCGATGAAGATGGTGCCGAGGACCAGAAAGATCAGTGCCAGCGGCGGCACCATGACGAAGATGACCTGCTCAGCCAATGTCGAAATGAAACGGAAGCCTGTGGATTTCTCAATCAACGCCGCGACAAGCGCATAGGCGCTGCCTGAGAAGAGGGTGAGCGACAGGAGCGCCCAATTTTCGTGATCGCTGTTGTTCAGAACGTACCAAGCCCCGGCCAGCGCCGCGGTAACGATGGCGGTTATATAAAGCCGCTCCCGGCCAAAGTATTTATTGAGCACGGAACACGTGAACGCAGAGGAAATAGCGACGCCCATAGTCAAGACGACAAAGTCCGCTCCGGCCTTCACGTCGGTCTGTTGAATGACGTAATAGCCGACGAAGCCGGCGAACACGACGAGGAGCCCAAGCTGCCAGACACCCCGGCTGCCGCTGGCTTCGCGGAAGCCGACGGCGTCCACCGGCAAGCCTGGCGTCGCCTTCGGGAAGACCAGCGTCACCAGGAAGATATAGACGGCATAGAGAATGGCGAGCACGAGGCCAGGAATGAATGCGCCCTCGTACATGTCGCCAACCGATTTGCCGAGCTGATCGGCCATCACGATAAGCACCAGCGATGGCGGAATGATCTGTGCCAGAGTTCCGGACGCGGCGATGACACCGGATGCCACACGCCGGTCGTAGCCGTAACGCAGCATGATTGGCAGCGAGATCAAGCCCATCGAAATGACCGAGGCCGCGACCACGCCGGTGGTGGCGGCAAGCAGCGCGCCGACAAAAATCACGGCGTAAGCGAGACCGCCGCGAATCGTGCCGAACAACTGTCCAATGGTGTCGAGCAGATCCTCGGCCATACCGGAACGTTCGAGCACCAAGCCCATGAAGGTGAAGAAAGGAATCGCCAGCAGTGTGTCGTTGCTCATCACGCCGTAGACGCGATCGGGCAAAGCTTGCAAGAAGTCGGGCTGGAACTGGCCGAGCTCGATCCCGATCAAGCCGAAGATCAGGCCGACCGCGCCGAGCGAAAATGCCGCCGGGTACCCAAGCAGCAGAAAGACGACCAAGGCGCCGAACATGATCGGAGCCATATTGGCGATGACGAATGCTTCCATGCGTGACCCCGATAACCCCAGAAAACGACTACTGCTTTTTTTCGATCGCGCCGATGATTTCCTCGGCTTCGACTTCCAGCGAGCTCTTCTGGCCCGCATGCGGGTCCGGGATGAGGTTGCGCATGATCGCGAGGCGTTTAATCAGCTCGGACAGGCCTTGCACGAACATCATGATGAACGCGATCATGATCAGTCCCTTCGACGGCCATTGCGGAAGGCCGCCGGCATTCAATGACTGTTCGTTCTGCGCATAGGACACGAGGAAGAAGGGAACAGCGGTAAGGATCATCACCACGGTGAGCGGCAGCAGAAAAAATGCATGGCCGATGACGTCGATCGCGTTGCGCACCTGACGCGGCAGAAGATTGTTCACGATGTCGATGCGGATGTGCTCGTTCGCCAGCAGCGTCCAGGGCGAGCACAGCAGGAACACGATACTGAACAGCACCCATTGCAGCTCGAGGAAGGAGTTCGACGAGGTATCGAATATTTTTCGCACCGTGGCGTTGATCGCCGAGACCAGCACCGCGCCAATGATCAGCCAGGATAGGCGCTTGCCGATCCAGGTGGTGATAGCGTCGATGACCTTCGTTACCGGCAGCAATGCCTTCAGAACTGCGTCGAGAGCGCCCACGTGCATCTCCCCTCTCTCCGACCGGTGTGGAGCCGGCCGGTTTTTGTATTTTCCCTTTATATCCCCATGGCTTGGCCGTGAGGCCAAGCCCGCCACCTTAAGCCGATGCCGGCATAGGCCGTCAATGGCGAAATTGGCAGCAGATTGCGCCGCGCCGGCGAGCCAGCCGAGCCCCAAGATGGTCCGTTCGACCGGGGCAGCCTCTCGCCCCGGGTGCCGCAACCTATGGTTAAGGAACTCCACACGGTCGGTTAACCAGCCCGACGCTACAAAGGTACCGTCCGGGCCCTTCGGGGGGTGGCGGACCGTCCAATCCGGCCGTCGGCCGCATTTGGCTGTGGCGCGCGAGGAAGAGCATGCGGCAGC
Source organism: uncultured Alphaproteobacteria bacterium (assembly GCA_963733315.1). Taxonomy (GTDB): domain Bacteria; phylum Pseudomonadota; class Alphaproteobacteria; order Rhizobiales; family Xanthobacteraceae; genus Pseudolabrys. The sequence goes on from CAVTCV010000028.1 coordinate 11,593, forward strand.
TCACGATCGCCGAACGGCTGACTGCGGCCGTGCTTCTGCCGCTGGCCGCCGCATTGTTAGGTCCGTTTCTGACCGCGACAATGATCCCGTCGCTCGATCCGGCAAACGCCACATATGCGGCGATTTTCATAGGCTCCGGAGCCGTTTGCGTCGCAGGGGCGTTGGTTCTGGTCATCGCCCGCGGCATCGTGCGCCCGCTAGCGCAAGTTGCCGATACCGTCGACGCTATTGCTTATGCCGAACTCGATTCGGCGACGCCATTGCCGCCCACCCGCGGCGAGATCGACCGTCTCATGACCGCAACCGACCGGCTGGCCGAAGTCATCGGCGAGCGCCAGCGCCGCGAACTGATGCACAACGATCTTGATCGCACCTGGCAGGCCGCGCGGCGCAATAATTTGTCGAACCTGGCGCGGCAGGTCGAGTCGGCGACCGAAGTCGGCATCCAGCCGATCATCGACGGCGCCGCGACGCTGCATCTCAAAGCGGAGGACATGCTGCAGGCGCTGGAAACCGTGCGGACGGCGTTCGACGAGACCGTGCGCGCCGCCGAGGGCTCGCATGCCATGAACCTCGCCGCGGGCCAATTATCCGGCCAGGTGATCCGGGCGATCGGCGAGATTTCCGACCAGGTGCGGCGCGGCAGCGGGCTCGGCCGCGAAGCGGTGGCGCGCGCCAACGCCTCGCGCGCTACCATCGATGCGCTGTCCCGCGCGGCCAACCAGATCGGCGACATCGTCACCGTCATCAACAACATCGCGTCGCAGACCAATCTGCTGGCGCTAAACGCGACCATCGAAGCGGCGCGCGCGGGCGAGGCTGGGCGCGGCTTTTCGGTGGTGGCGTCCGAAGTCAAGACGCTGGCGACGCAGACCGGAAAATCGACCGGACAGATCGGCGCCAAGGTTGCCGAGATTTAAGCGACGACCCGCGAAGTGGTGGCGGCGCTGTCGAACGTCGCGGAGGCGATTGATCAGCTCTCCGACGTTACGGTGTCGGTGGCGGCGGCGATCGAGGAACAGCGCGACGCCACCGAAAGCTTTGCCGCCAGCGCGCGCGAAACCAGTGCGGCGACGTCCGATGTGGTTGGCCGCATGGCTGGCATCGCCGACATGGTGCACCGCTCGCGCGCCACCGCGCAGGATGTGTCGACCGTCGCTGAGACGATGCAGACGACGTCGCAGATTCTCTGCCGAGAGATCCCCGAAATCGTGCGCAAAGCAGTGAACGCCGATTTGCGCGAATTCCCGCGCTACGAAGTGGCGCTGACCGCGCAGCTGGAATGGGGTGACCAGGCGATCGCAGTTGCGGTGCTCGACATCAGCGAAGGCGGCGCGCGCATCGAAATCGTGGACAACGTCGCGGTCGGCGACCAAGTCGCCCTGACCTTCCCCGGCATGAAAGCGATCACCGCCGACGTAGTACGTGAAACCGGCGACGGATTTGGTTTGTATTTTACGCCGGCCCGCTTGCGCCTTGAGGAATTGCGCGATCTGGTGACATCGCAGGAGCGGGCGGCTTAATCTTTGCGCGCATGATCTTATCCGAAAACCGGTATCCACTTTTCGGGATCATGCTCTAGCCGCCGGTCATGCTCATGTGGCGCGACAGCGCCGGACCACGATGGCGGCGATCGATCAAGAAATCGTGCCCCTTAGGCTTGCGGGCAATCGCTTCGTCAAGCGCGGCATGCAGCTGATCGTCGCTCTCGGAGGCGCGCAGGGGGCCGCGAAGATCGGCGGCGTCATTCTGGCCGAGGCACATATAAAGCGTGCCGGTGCAGGTGATGCGCACGCGATTGCACGATTTGCAGAAATTATGGGTCATCGGCGTGATGAGGCCGAGCCGCCCGCCAGTTTCCTTGACGCGCATATAACGTGCCGGCCCGCCGGTGCGATAATCGATATCCTCGAGCGTATAGCGTTCCGCCAGCCGCGCCCGCACCATCGACAAGGGCATGTACTGCGCGAGGCGGTCTTGATCGATGTCGCCCAGCGGCATCACCTCGATCACCGTGAGATCCATTCCTCGGCCGTGCGTCCAGGCGAGCAGGCTTGCGATCTCGTCCTCATTGACGCCTTTGAGCGCCACCGCGTTGATCTTCACCTGAAGCCCGGCGGCAAGCGCTGCATCAATACCGGCGAGCACCTTGGCAAGATCGCCCCAGCGCGTGATCGCACGGAACTTGTCGGCATCCAGCGTGTCGAGCGAGACGTTGATCCGCTCGACCCCATGGGCCTTGAGCTCGGCCGCGTACTTCTCCAACTGCGAGCCGTTGGTGGTGAGGGTGAGTTCCTGGAGCGCGCCGCTGTCGAGATGGCGTGAGAGGGAGGACACCAGGGTCATGATGCCGCGCCGCACCAGCGGCTCGCCGCCGGTCAGGCGCAGCTTGCTCACGCCCCTGGCAATGAACGCGCTGCACAGCCGGTCGAGTTCCTCAAGGCTGAGCAACTCAGCCTTCGGTAGGAACGTCATGTGTTCCGACATGCAATACACACAACGGAAATCGCAGCGGTCGGTCACCGAGACGCGCAGATAGGTGATGGCGCGATGAAACGGGTCGATCAGCGCGCGCGGTGGGGGCGGCGGTGCGGTCGAGCTCAACTGAGGATATGCCGGTGGTGGCAACCATAGTCCGTCTCCGCGCGGCGAGCGGCGCCCCTCCGGATATAGGAATTGTCGCCGATAATGGCCATAGCGTCCAGCCGACAACGGCGCGCGATCATACGCCGCAAAAACGAGCCGCGGCGCGAATCACAGGGGCAGCGACGGGCCTTATTGCCGCGGCGGCGGCGTGGCCGGCCAGGGCGCGGCCCCCGGCTGCTGCACCGGCGCTGCTGCAGCGGGCGCAGGGGCGGGCGCGGTCGAAGTCTTCGGCTTTGGCTTCGGTTTGGCTGCCGAGACCTTTTTCTTGCGCACCGGTCTTGACCGGCTTGGGCGGCGGCGGCGCCGGCGCCAATTCGACCTGCACCGGGTTGGGGCGCAATTGCGGCGCGCCGATGCCGGACGACACCGGCTCGATATCTGCCGATTCCGGGAGGTATCCGTTGAGCGCGAAAGTCACGGTCATGGGTGCATCGGTGGGGAGCGGAAGCGCGCAAGGCGTGCGGCAGGTTTGCCCATTGGGAGCCTTGACGTCAGCGCCCGGCGGATTGGACTTAAAGCGGACCGTGTCCATAGACGGCGCGGGCTTCAGCGCATCAAGATTTCATCCAATCCGGAGTGGAAGAGCACGCCGCAAGCGCGAGTCCCCCGCCGACAATCGCGATCACACGATACATTGTGCTTTGACCCATCCCGCTCGTACGACAGTAAGCGTAGCCCTTGACCAGAATACGTTTGTGGCCATGAGCGCGCAACCGGCCGCACCCCATTAACCTTACCGCATTAACCATCTTGTCTGCTAGACGCGTCAAATTGCTGGCGAAATTGCGGCGATTGCCGATTGTAATTGCGCAAAATGGCTGATTATCCGGTCCGGACTAAATTCGGATATCGGACGGTCGCTGTAGCCGAAATCGACGGCGATGATCGGAATATTGGCCCCTCGCGCGGTCCGGATATCGGTAACGGAATCGCCGATCATGATCGCCCGCGCCAGGCTACCACCCGCTGCTGCGACGGTGCGGCGCAGTACTTCCGGGTCGGGCTTCTGAATTCCGAACGTATCCTGGCCGCAGATCGCGGCGAATCGGTCGGCCAATTTGAGTTGCTTGAGCAGCAGCACCGACAATCGTTCGAGCTTGTTGGTGCAGACAGCGAGCCGGCAGCCGCGCGACGCGAGATCATCGAGTGCATCGGACAATCCGGGGAAGGGACGCGAGCGGTCTGCGAGGTGCTCGGTATAGTGCGCGATGAAATCCGCGAACAATTGCTCGAGCTTTGCCGGCGCAACGGCGATGCCTTCTGCCGCTACGCCGCGCGCGATCATCGCCCGAGCGCCGCCGCCAATCTGATTGCGCGCGGTCTCATAGGGCACCGGCGGCCAGCCTTCGCGCGTGAACACTACGTTGAGGGTGTCAACGAGATCGGGCGCGGTATCGATCAAGGTGCCGTCGAGGTCGAAGATGATGGTCGGGGCGGACATGGCGGATCGCTAGCGCATGATTCCGCCGGGTGGAAGGCCCTGGGCAAGCGATTTTCGGCTACCCAGACGAGGCGATCGGAGCTAGATAGACGTTGCATTTGGACTGCAATCCACACTCAAATCCGAAACCGGTCGCGATGAACGCCGATGCTCAAAAACGCGCAGCTGCCGCTCGCGCCGTCGAATTCGTTCGCCCCGGCATGCGGCTGGGGCTGGGCACCGGCTCCACAGCCAAACATTTCGTCGAGTTGATCGGAGAGCGCGTGCGGGCGGGTCTCGACATCATCGCGGTTCCGACGTCGGAGGCGACTCGCGCAGACGCCGAGCGTTGCGGTATTACGCTGACCACACTCGATGCGACGCCTGAACTCGACCTGACGGTGGATGGTGCCGACGAGATCGCTCCGGATCTAAGCTTGATCAAGGGCGGCGGCGGCGCGTTACTGCGAGAAAAAATCGTTGCTGCAGCCTCCGCGCGCATGATTGTGATCGCCGACCGGAGCAAGTGGGTGGATAAGCTCGGGCGCTTTCCGCTGCCGATCGAGGTCGTGCCGTTCGGCCTAGGTGCGACATTGCGGGCGGTAAAGAAAGCCACTGCCTCGGTTCAGGGGGAAAAGTCGCTCACGGTGCGGCAGGGCAAAGACGGCCATGCTTTCGTCACGGATGGCGGTCACTGGATCATCGACGCCGCCCTTGGGCGGATCGACCATCCGAAAGCGTTGGCAGATGCGCTTGCCGGCATTCCGGGGGTGATGGAGCATGGGTTGTTCATTGGCCTCGCACAGACGGCCATTCTGGCCGGGCCTGATGGTGTCACGGTCGTCGAGCGGCCGTGATTTATCGAGCGAAAACGGAGTTACCAAGATGAGCACTATTCAGGCCATTCAACGCATCGGCCGGCTGGCTGCGACCGCGCTCGCGCTGGTCGCGTTCGGCCCCGCTGCTTACAGCCAGCAGCCATCCGCGGCGGCATTGGCGACCGCCAAGGAGCTTGTCGCCTCCACCAACGCCACGCTCGTGTTCAACCCGTTGATCGCCGGGGTCGTCGAGCAGGCGAAACTTCTTTACCTCCAGCAGGACCCGGGCCTGGCCAAAGATCTCAACGAGATCGCCGCGCAGATACGTACCGAGCTGGCGCCGCGCTTCGGCGAACTGAATAATGAGGTGGCGGCGCTTTATGCCCAGCGTTTCACCGAGGCGGAGCTCAAGGCGATCCTCGCGTTCTACCAATCGCCGGCCGGCAAGAAGTTGCTGCAGCAGCAGCCGGTTGTGGTCGACGCCAGCATGAAATTTGCTCAGGACTGGGCGAACAAGCTGTCCGACCAAGTGATTGCCAAGATGCGCGATGAGCTGAAGAAAAGAGGGCACCCCATGTGAGCGGGGCGCCGGAGCTTTTCCGAGCGACCGCGCGAAGGGGTAATAGCGGCTGATGGCGGACCACGAGGTCGATCTCTTTGTCATCGGTGCGGGTTCCGGCGGCGTGCGCGCCGCGCGTATCGCCTCAAGCCATGGCGCACGGGTGATGATTGCCGAGGAGCACCGGGTCGGCGGGACCTGCGTCATCCGCGGCTGCGTGCCCAAGAAGCTGCTGGTCTACGCCTCGCGCTTTTCCGACGAATTCGAAGACGCTGCCGGCTACGGCTGGACCGCGCCGGAGCCGTCGTTCCATTGGCCGACGCTGATCGGCAACGTCCATCGCGAAGTGGCGCGGCTGGAAGCCGCCTATACCTCGACGCTCGAACGTTTCAACGTGGCGCTGGTGAAAAGCCGCGCGGTGTTGGAAGACGCCCGCATGGTGCGCTTGGCCGACGGGAAGCGCGTGCGTGCCGAGACCATCCTCATCTCGACCGGCGCATGGCCGCACTACGGGCCGAAAATTCCCGGCATCGAGCACGCGATGTCCTCGAACGAGGCGTTTCATTTGAGCGATCTGCCCAAGCGCATCGTCATCCAAGGCGGCGGCTATATTGCGGTGGAATTCGCCTGCATCTTCGGCGGTCTCGGCAGCGAGGTGACGTTGGTCTATCGCGGCGAAAATATCCTGCGCGGCTTCGACGATGACATCCGTGAGCACCTGCGCAACGAGATGCGCGGCCGCGGCATCACAGTCACCTGTGGTCATACAGTCGCAGCGATCGAGCAGGCGGGCGATGAGTTCGTGACGCGGCTGTCCGACAACAGCAAGATCACGTCCGACAAAGTGATGTTCGCGATCGGCCGGCGTCCGAACGTCATGGGCCTCGGGATCGAGACCTTGAACATAAAAATTCACGATCACGGCGGCATCGACGTCGATGAATATTCGCGCACTTCGGTGCCGAACATCTATGCCGTCGGCGATGTCACCAACCGCGTCAATCTGACGCCGGTGGCGATCCGCGAGGGCCATGCCTTTGCCGATACGGTCTATGGCGGCAAACCGACGCCCGTCGATCATGCCAACGTGCCGACCGCAGTGTTTTCGGAACCCGAGCTTGGCGTCATTGGGCTGACCGAGCAACAGGCGCGAGAGCGGCTCGACAAAGTCGATATCTACAAGACGAGCTTCCGGCCGATGAAGGCGACGCTGTCCGGGCGCGCCACCCGGGTGTTCATGAAGCTGGTGGTGGACGGCATCACAGACCGGGTGGTGGGCTGCCATATTGCAGGCCCGGATGCGGGCGAACTGATTCAGGTGATCGGCATCGCGGTGAAGATGGGCGTCACCAAGGCCGATTTCGACGCCACCATCGCGGTGCATCCGACCGCTGCCGAGGAACTCGTGACCATGCGCGAAAAGGCCGTCAGCTACGGCCGCGCGGCAGCGGAATAGCCTTAAACTAACCGATTTTCGCGAATATCTGGCATTTGCCGAGCCCCCTCGTGTATAACCCGCGCAAATGATTGGAGTAATTCGTAATGGCCGAACGTTGGACGCCCGATAGCTGGCGCAAGAAGCCGATCCAGCAGGTGCCGGATTATCCGGACCCGCAGGCGCTCGATGACGTCGAAAAGCAGTTGGCGACCTTTCCGCCGCTGGTCTTTGCCGGCGAGGCGCGCAGCCTGAAAAAGCAACTGGCGCGTGTCGCCAACGGCCAGGCTTTCCTGCTGCAAGGCGGCGATTGCGCGGAGAGCTTCGCCGAACATGGCGCCAACAACATCCGCGATTTTTTCCGCGTCTTCCTGCAGATGGCGATCGTGCTCACTTATGCCGGCGCCTTGCCGGTGGTGAAGGTCGGCCGCATCGCCGGCCAATTCGCCAAGCCGCGCTCCTCGCCGACGGAAAAGCGCGACGGCAAGGAATTGCCGAGCTATCGCGGCGACATCATCAACGACATCGCCTTCACGCCGGAAGCGCGCACGCCAGATCCGCGCCGCCAGATGGACGCCTACCGCCAATCGGCGGCGACGCTCAACCTGCTGCGCGCCTTCGCCAAGGGCGGCTACGCCAGCGTCGAGAACGTGCACCAGTGGATGCTGCAGTCGGTGTCCGGCTCGCCGCAATCGAAGGCCTATGCCGATCTCGCGGACCGGGTGTCCGGGGCGCTCGATTTCATGCGCGCCTGTGGGCTGACCTTCGCGGTCGATAGCGCGCTCGGCACCACCGATTTCTACACCAGCCATGAGGCGCTGCTGCTCGGCTTCGAAGAAGCGTTCACCCGCATCGATTCGACCACCGGCGACTGGTATGCGACCTCCGGCCACATGCTGTGGATCGGCGACCGCACGCGCCAATATGACCACGCCCATGTCGAATATGCGCGCGGTATCAAGAACCCGCTGGGCCTGAAATGCGGGCCGTCGCTCAAGGCCGATGATCTCTTGCGTCTGATCGATATTCTCAATCCCGAGAACGAGGCAGGCCGGCTCACGCTCATCGGCCGTTTCGGCGCTGAGAAAGTCGGCGATCAGCTGCCGGCGCTGGTGCGCGCGGTCAAGCGCGAGGGCAAAGTCGTGCTGTGGTCGTGCGATCCGATGCACGGCAACACCATCACCTCGGCGAGCGGCTATAAGACGCGCCCGTTTGACCTGATCCTGAAAGAGGTGCGCGGCTTCTTCGAGATCCATCAGGCCGAAGGCACCTATGCCGGCGGCGTGCATTTGGAGATGACCGGGCAGAACGTCACCGAATGCACCGGCGGCGCCCGCGCCATCACCGATGCCGATCTCAACGACCGCTACCACACGGTCTGCGACCCGCGGCTCAACGCCGAGCAGGCGATCGATATGGCGTTCCTGCTGGCCGAGCTGTTGCGCAAGGAGCGCAACGGGCGCGCCAAGCCGATGCCGGCGGTTGCCGGGCTGTGACCCGGGTAAGCTCTGCGTTTTCCGCTGCCCAGGCCCCTGATTGCGGTGCGAAAGCGCAGGCGCTAGATCATCGGGATGGACGGGCGGCCTTCTGATAAGCTCGCGATCGCGGTCGCGCAGCTCAACTCGATTGTCGGCGACGTAGCCGGCAATGCCGAGAAAGTACGGCGCGCCCGTATGACCGCCGCCGCGCAGGGCGCCGATCTGGTCGTTTTCCCCGAACTGTTCATTGCCGGCTATCCGCCCGAGGACCTGGTGCTCAAGCCGGCGTTCCAGGCCGCCTGCCGCGCGGAGATCGAGGCGCTGGCCCGGGAAACCAGGTCCGACGGCCCGGCCCTCTTGGTCGGCACGCCATGGGTCGACGCCGGCAAGCTCTACAACGCGGTGGCGCTGCTCGAAGGCGGTACCATCGCGGCGCTATGCTACAAGGTCGACCTGCCGAATTACGGCGTGTTCGACGAGAAGCGGGTGTTCGCGCCGGGGCCGATGCCGGGGCCGGTCAATTTCCACGGCGTGCGCCTGGGCCTGCCGATCTGCGAGGACATCTGGGGCGAGGAAATCGTCGAGTGCCTGGCCGAGACCGGCGCCGAATTGCTGGTGGTGCCGAACGGCTCGCCCTATTGGCGGCAAAAAGGCGACGTGCGGCTCAACATCGCGGTGGCGCGCGTCACCGAGCAGGGCCTGCCGACGGTCTATGTCAACCAAGTGGGCGCCCAGGATGAACTGGTGTTCGACGGCGTGTCGTTCGGCCTGCATGCCGATTGCTCGCTGGCGTTCCAGCTTGCCGCGTTTCAGGAAACCATCGTCACCACCCAGTGGCAGCGGCGCGGCGCGACCTGGCGCTGCGAGGGCGGTCCCATGGTCGCCGCGGTCGAAACCGACCGCGCCGATTATTCGGCTTGCGTGCTCGGCCTGCGCGACTACGTCAACAAGAACGGCTTCCCCGGCGTCGTGATCGGCCTCTCGGGCGGAATTGATTCGGCGCTATGCGCGGCCATGGCGGTCGATGCGCTTGGACCGGAGCGCGTGCGTTGCGTCATGATGCCCTACAAATTCACCGCGCAGGAATCGCTCGACGATGCGGCCACCTGCGCCAAGGCGCTTGGCGTCGCTTATCAGATTCTCCCGATCGCACCGGCCGTCGAAGGACTGGAAACGGCGCTGACGCCCGCCTTCAACCAATTGCCGCGCGACGTCACCGAAGAGAACCTGCAGGCGCGCGCGCGCGGCACGATCCTGATGGCGATCTCCAACAAGTTCAACGTCATGGTGGTGACCACCGGCAACAAGTCGGAAATGTCGGTCGGTTACGCCACGCTCTATGGCGACATGAATGGCGGCTTCAATCCGATCAAGGATCTCTACAAGACCGAGGTGTTCCGTCTCTCACGCTTGCGCAATAGCTGGAAGCCGGACGGCGCCAAGGGTCCGGATGGCCAGGTCATTCCGGAAAACATCATCACGCGGCCGCCGACCGCGGAATTGCGCGAGAACCAGAAGGACGAAGATTCGCTGCCGCCCTATGCCGTGCTCGATCCGATCCTGGAACGGCTGGTGGAGCGCGAGGAGCCGATTTCGAGCATCGTGGCGGCCGGCTTCGACCGCGACACGGTGGTGCGGGTCGAACGCATGCTCAACATCGCCGAATACAAGCGCCGGCAGGCGGCGCCGGGCGTCAAGGTGACGCTGAAGAATTTCGGCCGCGACCGCCGCTATCCGATCACCAACCGGTTCCGCGACCCCGGTACGCCGCTGCCGGCGCCGGACGTGTCGTTGGTCACCGGCAAGCCGGCGAAGAGCGAAGCGGTCGATTTCTAGTCAGCGAACCGGCAGAAACGTTGGTCCAACCGTGCGCACGGTGCGTTTGGTCGGATCGGTCTCACCCGGCGCCTCCGCTATCGACGGCGGTTGTACCGGCGTCTTGGCTTGCGGTTCGGGGCGGATCGGCTTGCCGTCGGCGCCGATGCGCGGCTGCGAAAGCAGCTTGGAGTTCTGTTCGGTGACTACGACGTCGCCGGGCGCCACGGTTTGATCCCGCCCGCTGGCCTTGAGCGCCTCGGCCCAGCTCTCGCCCGGCCGGCGGCAACTACAGGCCGGATTGAGCGCCTTGCGGTAGCTGAACGCGGTCGGCAGTTCGGTGTAGAGCCGGCCGTTGAGCGAAACCGCCTGCGGCACGTCCTCGCCCGGGTTGTGATAGGTGTAGAGTTGCACTTCTGCCGCCGGACACATGCGCTGGCAGGTCGCCTCGTCGTCGCGGAAACGATCCGGCGTGGTCTCGAACGAAATCGGGAAATAGAAGCCGTCGCAAGTGCGCACGCAGATGGTGCGGAAGGTGCCGCCCATCTGTCCGGACGGCGCCGAGAACACGCCGCCATTGCCGCCGAACAGGCGGTCGAAGAAGCCGCCCTGTTGGCCCTGCAACGCGGCGGACCGGTATTGCGGACCGCAGCCATTGTCACCGAGCGCGATCAGCAGCGACTGCCGCTGCGCCGCGCGTTCGGTGGTGCCGCCGCTCAACTGCTCGAGTTGGTTCTGCAGGCGCTCGAGCCCGTTGCGCTGCTGGTCGATCTGCCGGCTCAAGCCGCTGCACTGCGCCGGCGGATTGTTGAAGATCGAAAAGAAGCTAGAGGTTTCACAACCTAGGCGGCGCGATTGCGCGACCAGCCGATCGACCTCGAATTGTTGCCGGTTGACCGCGTCCTCGGCGCGGCGGATTTGGTCGGCACGCTGCGGGTCGTTATTGCCGCGGTCGAGCGACGCAAGCTGCGCTTCCAGCCGCTGGCAGGCCGGGTTCGGCGACTGCGCCAGCGCGCCGGCGCAAGCGGCAAGCGTCGCCGCCGTCACGGCTGCAAGTTTCAACAAACGACCCCTCATGCGCTGCACTCTATCGCGAAAATCATATCGGTGCGAGCCTCGTCGTCAGCGCGGCCGTGCGGCCTCTGCGCGCAGATTCCACAACACGCCGGCGATGATGATCAGGGCGCCGAGCAGCACGAAGATGTCGAGCCGTTCGCCGTAAAACGCCCAGCCGACCACCGCGATCAGCGGAATGCGCATGAAATCGAGCGGAACCACCAATGTGGCATCGCCGGAACGGAACGCGTTGCTGAGGCAGTAGTGCGACGTCAGACCGGCAGTGCCGACCCCAATTGCGGGCAAAATATGGCGCGGCTCGAGATGCAAAAACACCGTCGGGTCGCTGCCGAGCAGCGACAGCGGAAACTGGATTACCGCCATCCAGAATATGATGCCGAAGGTGGTCTCGGTCATGGTCAACTTCTTGGTCGTGATCATGGTGATGGCGTAGCCGAATGCAGCCGCCAGCACGAGAAACGCCGCTGGGTTGATGCTGGTAATACCGGGCCGCAGGATCACCAGTACGCCGATCAAGCCGAGGACGATCACGCCGATACGGCTCGGCGTCAGGCGCTCGTGCAAGAGCCAGACCGCGAGCAGGGCGGTCCAGCCTGGCATGGTGAATTCGAGCGCGAACACCATGGCGAGCGGCAGCATGGTGATGCTCAACGCCCAGGCGAATTGCGAGGCGTAGTGCACGGTATTGCGCAGCAGGTTCAACTTCATGCGGCGCGGCAGAGCATAGGGGCGCAAATCCGGGCGTACCGCCAGCAGCACGAGCAGCACTAGGAGCGCGACGCCGCTGCGGATCGCGAGGATCTCGAAAATGCTCAGGTTTGCCCGGGCCAGCTCGCGGATCGAGACAGCCATCACCGAAAATGACGACAAGGCGCCGACCATCCAGAGGACGACGCGGGCGAGCTTGCTGGTGGCCACGGAACTGTTTGCCAAAAAGGTGGAGTAGAGAAGGTTGCGGGCGCTGGTCTCTAGCAGGCAGGCGGCTTGCCGTCACTCCGCATCGGGCTGATTTTCGGGCTGCGCCTTGTCGAAGGCCGACAATTTCAGGCAAGCGGCATCGACCGCGACGATCTTGGGAAATTTATCGAGCGGAACCTTCAGCCGCCGCGCATTGTAGACCTGCGGCACCAGGCAAGCATCCGCGAGCGTCACGTGCGCGCCGCAGGCATAAGGCGCCGGCGCGATCATTGCCTCGATCGCCTCGAAGCCGACCGTCACCCAATGATGATACCAGGCATCGATCTCCGGCTGTTCGTGCTTGAGCTGGCGTTTGATGTATTGCAACGGCGCGAGATTATTGAGTGGGTGGATATCGCAGGCGACCGTTTGCGCGACGGCGCGCGCCTTGGCGCGGTCGAGCGCGTCGGCCGGCAGCAGCGGCGGCTCCGGGTGGATATCGTCGAGGTACTCGATGATCGCCAGCGATTGCGTCAGCACCTCGCCGCTGGACAGTTCAAGCGCGGGCACCCGCATCTGCGGATTGATCGCGCGGAATTCGGGCATTCGCTGGCGGCCGCCATCCTTGGTCAAATGGATGGACACCATCTCATAGGGCAGGCCCTTGAGATTGAGCGCGATGCGTACCCGATAGGCGGCGGACGAACGGAAATAGGTGTAGAGCTTCATGGTCGCTCCCGGCTGGTAGAGCCAATGTCACAGGCAATTTACCTGCCGCCGTGTCGGTTGGCGATATCGTCTTGGCGGCCGAAGCCGGCTCCGTGCCGTGGCAGGCTAGCGCGTCCATGCGCGACGTGAATGGGGACGACCATGCAACAGCAGCCGCGTCTGATCATTCCAGCCCTTGGCATTCTCTACCGCACATTCGCGCCGATCACCGAGCCGCTGATCCGCGTAGTGGCGGGCGGCTCGCTTGCAATCCATGGCTATCCGATTTTATTCGGCAATAAAGCCGCCGCGGCCAAATTCCTCGAAAGCGTCGGTTTCCAGGACGGTTTGTTCTGGTCCTACATTGTCGGCACAGTCGAATTCGTATGCGGCCTCTGTCTCGCGCTTGGCTTGCTTACTCGCGTCGTCGCCGGCCCGATCATCGGTTTTCTCGTCATCGCCATCGTCACTTATCATTGGCAATTCGGATTCGCATGGGAGAACCGCGGGATCGAATATCCGTTGTTTTGGTCGATCGTGGTATTGCATTTCCTTGTGCGCGGCGGCGGGCCGTGGTCGCTCGACGCATTGATCGGCCGGGAATTGTGATGCCATGACCGATAAGGCCTTTGCGTCCACCGGCGATACGGCCGAGAAGAAAATCTCGTTCGATCAAATCGGCGCGGGACTTTACGCCTGCACCGCCGAGGGCGATCCAAATTCCGGGGTCATCGTCGGCGACGACGCCGTGATGGTGATCGATGCGCAGTCGACGCCCGCGATGGCCGGCGAGGTGATCGCGCGCGTTGCCAAGGTTACCGATAAGCCCATCAAATATGTCTTGCTCACGCATTATCACGCGGTGCGAACGCTCGGCGCTTCGGCCTTCAAGGGCGCCGAAACCCTCGCCTCCGACGTGACGCGCGGCCTGATCGCCGAGCGCGGCATGCAAGACATGGAGTCCGAGATCGGCCGTCTCCCGCGGCTGTTCCGCGCCGCCGCAGCTATCCCCGGCCTGACTTGGCCCACCGTCACGTTCCCGACCAAATATCGGTCTGGCTCGGCCGGCGCGAGGTGCGGATCATGCATATCGGGCGCGGGCACACCGCCGGCGACGTGATCGCCTTGGTGCCCGATGCCGGCGCGGTGTTCGCCGGCGATCTGGTTGAATACAAGTCCGCTTGCTATTGCGGCGACGCGCATTTCACTGACTGGCTTGCGGTGCTCGATCATCTCGCCGAAATGCAGCCGGTCGCGCTGGTGCCCGGCCGCGGATCGGCGCTGACCACGCCGGAACTAGTCGCCGAAGGCTTCGCGCTCACCAGCGATTTCCTGTCGACGCTGTACGGCTCGGTGAGCGAGAGCGTCGCCAAGGGGCGTTCGCTGAAAGACGCTTTTGATTTCGTGCGGTTGGCGATGGACCCGAAGTTCAAGAGCTTCGCGATCTATGAGCACTGCCTGCCGTTCAACGTGGTGCGCGCCTACGATGAGGCGCGCGGCATCGAATGGCCGGTGATCTGGACCGTCGAGCGCGACCGCGAAATGTGGGCCGCCCTGCAAGGATAAGAGCGCTTAGCGCGTGCAGACGATGGCGACAACGTTGCAATCGCCGCCGCGGCAGCCGCCGGTGCCGCCGGTCGGGATCGCACCGGTGATGTCGTCGCGGTCGACCTTGCGGTAGGCTGCGGCCGAGGTGAACCGGTGCGTCCGGCAATAGGCGTTGGCCGCCGCCGCTCCGCATTTGTCGCCGGAGGCGAGGCACCGGTCGATGCCGTAGCCGTCGCCGTCATTGGCGATAATGAACATGCGCCGCTCGGCCTGCGCTGACGTCGCCAGGCACATGCAAAGAGCGGCGGCAAAACCGGCCAGCAATGGACGCATGACAAAGCCCGCATTTTTTGAAGCGCCAGCCCCCGGCGCCGATCCCTAGAATGCGGACAAAATCGTTAAGGTCCGCTTAACCTTGCGAGGCGCGGGCTCCGGCGGGCTTGACGCTGTGCGCGTGAAGCAGCATTGTGCGCCCCCAGATGAACGGC
>CAVTCV010000029.1:0-84294 GCA_963733315.1 uncultured Alphaproteobacteria bacterium
GTGCCAATAGGCGACATTAGGCTGTGAAGGATTCAGATTACGCTCAGCAACAACAAAAACGAGGCCGCCATGCGGGGGGCATTGACGGCCTCGGGGTTAGACAAGGGGCGATTGGGAGGACCGGGGATTCCCTTGTCACCTATACCGCAAAGGTCGATTGACCTTCAGGCGCGATGTTCCAAGCAAGTTGCTGAAGAGCCGCTTATTCCTCAGCCAGGCGGCGTTCAAGAAAGCGACGCTCGTCGGCAGTCAGATACGTCGCGAGAATCTTTTTGTACCTCTTAATGTTCGCTCTGTGAGCGAATTGCGCCGCGGATACCATTCGCAACATGAGCGAACATACCCCTATTAACTAGATTGTATGAATACTGATGGCACACAATGCTAAGTGGATATTGTACTTAGGTGCATAGGAACGGATGTTTCTTGCTTCCTACGCAGAACTCTATCGGACAACTGGAATGTTGCGGTCAGTGAAGATCACTGGGGCGCCGGCTTTGGACGTGGTGGGGCCATCTGCGGCCATCATGTCGGTGCGGAGATTGACTTCGCTCCCGGTGATCCAGATTACGGATATCAGCAATGCGGTGAAAAGCCCCACCACCACGATTTTTAAGTGGGTGGAACGGTCTACGGTGTACATTGAGCAGTTCACGGCACTCTCCAAATGCGCATTAGTCGGGCTTGGCTCAGACGTGCATCAACAGCGCTAGATCTTCAAAGCGCGAGTTCAACAAGTCGAACGAGCACGTAACCCAAGAGACCTGCCCAGGCCTCACTGAGGCCTAATCCAAAGGCAATCATTGCTGGTCGCCAAATCCGATGAAGGAGTGGCGATCCCGTGGATCTCCGGCTAGCCGGCATCGTAGCGGTCTGGATCTGCATAGTCGTTGTTCCACTGCTCGCTAATTACTGGACAGTTGTTCAAGCGGGACAGGCCGCCAGTGAAGGCGTCAAATTCAATACGCATAGAACCTTGCCTGCCTCAATTGCCCCTAAGGGCAGTGGACAGGCATTCTGATCAGAAAATATTTTGGTTTGCAGCCGCCAACATTGGCGGCGCTGTATCGTAATATGCGTTCGCTGATCAGCCCAAATGTCCGAGTTGGGTCGATGGTGTTGAAAAAGGTCTCGTGATTTTCGACGAACAGTGATTCCGCCTACTGGAGGCAGCCGGCGGCGGAGGTTTGCCATGATGGGTCGGCAGACGAGCGATCAGAGCCAGCTGCTTTATCTGTTCAATCTCGAAGAGCGTATTCCGGCAGGCCATTTGCTGCGCCGGATCAATCCGATTGTGACCCGGGTGCTGGCGGACCTGCGGGAGAAGCTAGCGGCGTTTTACAGCGATATTGGCCGCCCTTCGATTGACCCCGAACTGATGATCCGGATGCTGATCGTGGGGTATTGCTACGGCATTCGCTTCGAACGACGACTATGCGAGGAAGTTGATCTGCACCTGGCCTATCGCTGGTTCTGCCGGCTCGATCTGGAATGGCCGCATTTCAGGGCAAAGCGAACGTGTGTCGCGGATATCGTGGGATGTCTGATTTCGACCCAGAACGGCCTCCCATTATTGAGAGGCAATTAGCGGGGCAAAGGCGCTTCGAACTCACGTGTGACCGCTGCAATCTGCGCCAAGTTCGGTAAGCCCGCCTCATTGCCGAGATGCTGGATTTTGTAGGCGGCGGCCGCTCGCGCGAAGCGGAAATGCTCCTCCCAACTCATCGCCGGGTTGGTGAGATAGGAATGAATGTAGGCGCCGTGGAACACGTCTCCAGCGCCGCTGGTATCGAGAACTCGATTCGACGGTACGGCAAGAGCAGGGAGCTCCCGAACGACGCCCGCCTCGTCGTACCAGATCAAGCCTCGCTCACCGAGCGTCACGCCGCCAATCCGGCAGCCTCGGCTCTTGAGATAATCCAGCATCGCTGCCGGCTCATGGCCCATCTGCTCGCAGAGGCGTTCGGCGACAATCGCCACGTCGATGAAGCCAAGAAGTTCGTGCGTGTTCGACCGCAGTCCTCCACCGTCGAGCGAGGTGAGAATCCCCGATTGGCGGCATAGCTTTGCGTAATGAATTGCGGCGTCCGGCTGGTGTCCGTCGAGGTGAAGTGCGCGGCAGCCCGCGAGATGAAGGATGGGGAACGGGTGAAGATAATCGTCATCACGACAACGAACGATCGCTCGCTTTCCATCATTCGGCATGATGAACGACAGCGATGACGTGTGGACTTTTCTGGCGTGGATCGAGATGCCGTACTTGGCGGCCATGTCCAGGAACATGCGACCGAGCCAATCGTCGGCGACGGTCGTGAGCACGTCCGGCACATGTCCCAACTTCGCACAGCAAAAGGCCGCGGTGACCGCATTGCCGCCGAACGAGACTGCGTAGGCCGACGCCACATACTTCTCGTCGCCGGTCGGCATGTGATCGGTCAGAAACGTGACGTCGATGTAGGTATGTCCGATGAAGAGGGCCTGCATGATCTCACGACATTCGCTCAAAGAGCCTTGTGAAGCGCAGCGAGCTTGCGTTTCAGCTCTTCGAGCACTGCATAGACACCCGGTGGAAATATCCCGTCGTATCGTGGCTTCAAGCTGCGCGATCTCCGACCGTAGCCGTTCGATGGGAACCTCGGATGCTGTCAAAGTCACTCATCGCATTGTTCCAATTTGGAGGAGGCGGCCGTCGTACCGCAGCAGCCGCTAGCTCGCAACCGCCTGCATCAACGCCGCTATCGTTATCGTCGCGAAATTGGAGAACGTGTCAGACACGGCATAAGGCAGAATGATCTGGTCGCGATGACGCATGGCGCCGCAGGTGTAGACGACGTTGGGCACGTAACCCTCGCGTTCCGTAGGCTCGGGGTAAACCAGAGGCTCGCGCGAACGCGCGAGAACCTTGGATGGATCCTTCTTGTCCAGGAGAACAGCGCCGATCGAATACTTCCTGACCGGACCAACCCCGTGGATCAGCAACAGCCAACAGTCGTCCAACTCGATGGGCGAGCCACAATTGCCGATCTGGACGAATTCCCAAGGATATTCGGGTTGAAGGATGGATCGACCGCCGTCCCATGAGTAAAGGTCGTCGGAATAGATCAGATAAAGATTCTCATTGTCCTGCCGGCCAATCATCGCATAGCGGCCATCGATTTTTCGTGGAAACAGAGCCATGCCCTTGTTGCGCGACGCCGATCCGCCGAGCGGAGTCATCCTGAACGATTGGAAGTCCGTCGTTGCAAGCAATTCAGAGCGAATCGCCCTGCCGCTATAGGCCGTATAGGTGGCATAGAAAGTTTTCTGTCCGTTGTCGTTGAATTCAACGAAACGCGCGTCCTCGATGCCGTTTGATTGGGCGTCGGTGATCGGAAAGATGACCCGCTCGCTCAGTTCTTCGTCGGGTCCGAAGATCACTTCGACATCATCTCCATTGGCCATCGATGTCCGGCTTCGAATTATTGGAACGGACGCGAGACGAGCGGTCGGATCGACGGATACGCTGCCATCCGCAGCGATGGTGCCGGACCGGAACGTGAGCGATGAAACATGCCCTTCGCCGACGGCGCGAAGGCTCAAGATGAATCGGCAGCCATGGTCCGGTGCGCCCGTCTGGTCGGGATGCCGGACGATGCTTGGATTGAACAAGGCCGAGGCTTCGAACGAATATTCGTTGAGAAAATAAGCCCCGATCAGGCCGCGCTGCGTCTTAGTCAATTGAGCATGCGGTTCGAGCGCGTCCTCCATCTCCGCGGCGCGCGATTCAAAAATGTCGAGCAGATTCCTGTGGCGGCCTGCGAAGTTTTCGAGCACCTCGCTCAATTGTTGCGCGGAAGCTTCGGCATCGAGCCGAAGCACCCGGTCAACGATATGATTGGCGCGGACCTTGTCAGTCGGGTTGAGGTCGCGAGGCTCAGTCGCCGGTTTGAAGGGCCTGACGACGACCCTGGCCGGGTCTGGGCGCAGATAGAGGCTCTGGCGATTCACGAATTTGGATTGGGACAAAGATGCTCCCTGGGGGCGATCGAGCTGGATTTGTGCCGATGCCGTTGGATGATAATTTTGACGCGGGTTTCGCCTGGCGTACTACAGCCATGGCCATGAACTGCCGCATCTCCACTAGGCCAAGGAGATACGATAACACCGATTCCGCACCCTTGTTCTCATTGGGCCGGTCCGGATGGAGGCCATCCGAACAGCTCCCCGTATCGGGATCGATCAGCGCTGTCTGCAAGTCGTTTTCGCCCAGAAACCACCCGAACGCGCGCGTTGCCCCCGCCAGCCATTCGGCACCCTTATCCGCCCGCCACGCGGCAAGACACGCGGAAATCGTTGCGCAGGCCTCAACGGGCTGCTGATCGAACGCATCGGGCTTTTGGCGAATCTTGCCAAAGCTTTTGGAGCCAACGGGTCTGAAGTATCCAGTTGACGTGGTCTGAAGCGACATGAGCCAACGCAGCGATCGGAGGCCGACCTCGACGTACTGCGGCGTATGGGTCGCCAGGCCCGTTTGAATGAGAGCCTGCGAAAGGCGCGCATTGTCGTAAGCGAGAACGTCTTCAAACCAGAGCCAATCTTTGCGTTGGCTTGCAAGAAACAGCGCCATCAACCGATCGGCCAATAGCTTGCGCATGCCGTTGGCGAACAGGTCTCCGGCCTCCAGCGCGCAATAAGCGTCCAAGCCCAGAAGCGAGAAGGCCCAAGCGCGCGGAGACGAGAATTCTTCGACAACCGGAAGCGCGGTCTTGAAGAGCGCCGCCGCCCATCGACGGCGAGACGGATCGGTGTCATTGCGTGCGCATTCGGCGAGCGCCCAAAGCGTCCGGCCATGGCTGTCTTCCGAGCCCGACTCTTCCAGCCATCGGCGCTCGTAACTCATGAAATTTCTGAACCGACGGGTGTCCGGATTCCATGCGTGCTGGATGAATGCCGCAAAGCGCGCTGTGATCTCGCCGGACAAATGCGCTTCCGCCGGAGTTCGGAAGCGCGCTCGCGAAGAGCAGGGCGCGAGCGTTGTCGTCGACACAATAGCCATGGGCCCGGTCGGGCACGGAATGGACCGCGTGTTGAAGAATGCCCGTACTGTCGCAAAGCGAAAGGAAATGTCCCGATCCGCATCTCCGGAATGGCATGGCCCTTGCGCACAGGGGCGACCGGGGCCGGAAGCAGCTTTTCGGACCGGGTGCGTTCGTGCGCATTCTCGAAGGCTGCGAGATATCGCTTGGCCGTCTCCGGCCAGGTCATCGATCGGCTTGCCGCGTAAGCCCGCTTGCGCATGGCATGACGGCGGACGTCGTTTGTCAGCAAGGCCGCAATCTCGTTGCTGATGGCTTTGGCATCGCCAAAGGGAACCAGAATGCCGTGCCCGTCGCTCAGCAATTCCTTGGCGTGCCAGTAAGGGGTCGATACGACCGCCTTTCCCAATCCAAAGCTGTAGGCGAGCGTACCCGATGTCATCTGGGCTTCATTGAGATAGGGCGTCACATAGACGTCGCACATCGAAATGAAATCCAGAAGCGTGGCCTGCTCGACAAACTGGTTGAAGAAGACGACATGATCCTGGATGCCGAGTTCCCGCACGCGGGCCATCAAGCCGTCGCGATAGGCCTCGCCCTGTTGACGCACAAGGTTCGGGTGAGTCGCGCCGAGAATGACATAGACGGCGTTGGGGCACGACTTGATGATTCCCGGCATGGCATCGAGCATGATTTCGATGCCCTTGTTCGGCGACAGAAGCCCGAACGTAAGAATGACGGTCTTTCCGGCAAAGCCGAGTTTCGCTTTGGCAGCATGCGGTCTCCCGAAACGGCATGTCCGGGATTCCGTGCGCTATGATCTCGACTTTGTCGGCCGGCACGTCATGCACTGAACGAAGGAGTTGCTGGCCTTTCTCCGACATGACGACGATTTTTGACGAAGTATCGATGATGCGTTGCATCACGTCGTGCTGGGTGGGCGTTGGTTTGGCGAGCACCGTGTGAAGCGTCGTGACGACTGGCATCTTCAGTCGCGACAAAAGCTCGTTGATATTGCCGCCGGCTTGGCCGCCAAAAATTCCGTATTCATGCTGAAGGCAAACAACATCGAAGCCCGCTTTGTTCAGGAACTCAGCCGCCTCAACATATTCGTCGATGTTGTCGTCCTGAATTTCCAAGTGTACGGCCTGCGGATAGTCATAGGCGCCACCTGGATTTGTCATTGCTACGACGCCGGTCTCAAGATCGGGACGGGCCATCGAAACCGCTCGATGAAGGTCATGGGTAAAGGTTGCGATGCCGCAGAGGCGCGGAAGATGATTGCCGATGAACGCTATTCGTTGAATCGATTTCATTGAGTTGTTTCCATGTCGACGCACTTGCAGCAGTTGCGGAACCAGACGGCCCGTGTACGCGACGAGACCCGCCAAGCCATCCGCGCCGGCACGAATGTTGACGCGATCCGACTGCGCGAAAACGGCGTCGCCTAGTCGTCAAATCGAACGAACCGGCGCGAGCGCTGCCGCTGACAACCAGAAGCCAGGTCTCGTGTTTCGCTTCCAGGCACCAAGCTGAGTTTGGCGCCAGATCGATCCGTTCGAACGTGAAGTGAGAATTCGAAACCAGAAGCGTTCGCGTGTCGGTAAGCCGCGTCGGCGTGACACGAAAATCGGCGGGGCCGGCATTCGCCACCGCAAGTGCGTTCTCGATATGAAGTTCACGCCCGCGGCCATGATCGAAAAGACGAAATGTCGCGTCGCTGCGTTGCTGAATTTCCGCGATCACAAGGCCCGCGCCGATCGCGTGGATCGTTCCGGCGGCGACTAAAGTCGTGTCGCCCGGATGCGCCGGCTGCCACACGACAAGATCCGAAATCGAGCCATCATCGATGGCGTGACGCAATTGCGCCGGGCTAATACGCCGTTTCAGGCCCAAGGCGATTTTGGCCCCGGGCGCGGCACTTAAGACGTACCAAGCTTCGGTTTTTCCGTTCGGCAGGCCGATTGACTTCGCATAGGCATCGTCCGGATGAACCTGGATGGAAAGGGGCTGGTTCGTGAACAGCAGCTTCAGCAGAAGCGAGGGAGGGGCGGCCGTCGAATCGGAACGCTCGTACCAGATTTCGCCGATCGCATTGGCGTCATCGCCTGCGTTGCTCCAGGGGCGTGATATCTACGACACCCCAAGGCTTCGGTACGGAATGCGCATGCGCATGTTCAATCGTCATAACCCTGCTTCATATTTTGCCGAGAGAGCAGTTTTGGATGCCCCCGATGGGATCAGGCGAAAACGCTGGCCGAAAGCGTGAGTTCGCTTTCAGGCGCGACCCGCTCATGTTTTTCGGCGGTGCTCTTGATGCGGTAGATCGGGTCGTTGGGATCTCGGTCTGAAGAAGGAATGAGATGACGAATTTCATAAGGGCCCGCGGCCAATGATCGAAGCATACTCGGCTCGAGTTCGACGAGTTGACCGATTTTGAACTTATGCGCCATCAGGCTTTTCCATTCATCATGTTGGATTTTGAAATGCAGTCGGCAGAGTTCGCTTCGTCCTTGTGGTCATGCAGAAAGCGGGCAATCTGCCCTCTCAGCGCGACTGTTTTCGGCACGTCGCCGAGCGAGCCTGCCGTATCGAAAAGGCTCGCGCTGGAGCTTCGTCGGGATGGTGTTCCATTGCATGATGACGGCCGCCCCGAGGCAGCGAAGAATATGCTCCTCGATCTCTGCGACCGCATTGCTGTCGAGGTGTTTTCCGGCGACGCCGTCCTGCGCATGGATGTCTTGCGAACGAATCATTTTGTCGAAGTTGTCCGCCAGCCAGTCCTCGTTTTGCGCCAGATCACTGAAGCTTTGCTTCGAACGCTGAAATTCGCGAATTTCGCTGGGAACATCAGTACGTTTGAGTAATTCAGCGCTCTCCGCCGCTTTTGCGCGATATTGCTCTGCCGTGAACATGGGAGCTCCCTCCGTGACACAAATCGAGTGGTCGCCCGCTCGATTGCGCCGTTTGGTCTGCTTGTTGGATATTGAAGACCGTATATGGGGATGATTTGGCTTATTGCGATGAATATTACACAGTTCTAGGAACTGTCTGGCCATCGCCTACCGTGACACCTGTCACCGCGCTCGGTGCGTTCGATCCATAATTCCGAACAAACGATGGCTTGCCCCCCTGTGTTTGTGGTCATTCCTCGCCATATACGGTTGTTGATTGAATGATGCCCTTGAATAACGAGCACTAACCCCGTCCGCCTCTCGATTGGGATCGCAATATCCTCGACTTTTCACGAATAAAGGCGCATGGTTACATCAATTCGACGCTTTATCGGAGCGTCCCGGCGTTCGCGCCAACTTAATGAAAATTCGCGCTGCCACGCCTGCGCTCGAAAGCGGGGCGAAACGAGACACTCGATGCTCTCGTTGCCTCGCGACCCGACCGAATTCTTCGTTTTTGCGATATTCAAATCCAAATCGTCCAAGACCAATGAGATTGTCCCGCCCAATCGTAGCGTCTCGGAAAGGGACCAATGAGCACGCGAACGACTCGAAAGACCATGAATTTCAGCAATCCGTTTTCACTTGAGAATGTTGGCCGAATGTTGCCGGCCGGCAGTTATGAGATCGTCACGGACGAGGAACTGATCGAGGGTTTGTCGTTTCCCGTCTATCGCCGCGTCGCGACAACGATGCTGGTGCCTGCGCAGTCTTATCAGGGGTCTGTCGAGATGCTGATCGTCGATCCGTTTAGTCTTGCGGCGGCGAAAGATCGCGATGCAGCGGCGACCTTCGACAAAGCCGGCTGCCTTCCGTCCAAGGTGCAGTGATGTGGCTCCCATGGCAATCTCAGGAGAAGAAGGTCACGAATATGGCGATCAATTTTCCCAACCGCAGCCGCAGCTACGACGCCACACGGCAGGCGGTTCGCTTCTGGGGATATGACCGCTCCATGGAAAGCTCGTTCTTTGTGACGGCTGACGCGCTCAACCGAATTCAGCCGAACCTGAATCTCAACGCGGCCGATCTTCTGCGCGCGTTCGATATCAACCGAGAGCGCATCTACGCGATCGCCGCCAAGGTCTATGCCCGTGGCCGCAAGGGCTCCTACGAGCTCAACGTTGCTGACGTTTGAAATTAAAGTCGTGTCATTACGCGTCACGGCGATCAGCCACATTTTTTCAGCATTGTAGCGGGCTACCGCCTGCGAGACATGCGATAGCAGAGGCCTCAACAAACACCAGAGGAATGACACATGAATCAAGAGACCAAGAAAGCGGTAAACCTGCGCGCGAACGTGATGCCGAGCGACGGCTATGTGCTAGTCGTCGATGGGAAGCTGAAAACGCGATACGAGAGCTCGACCGAAGCCATGGCGGCAGCATCAAAGCTCAAGCAAAGTTATCCGGTGATCCAGGTCGCCGTGTATGACGCGACGCAACGGATGTATACGGCGGTGGATACGCAAGAATTGGCGCCTATCCGATGTAAATAGACGCTGTCGGTCAGGACATGTTGTATGAATGTTCTCGCGGTCATCTCGCCTGGGCTCAAGGTTCTCTTCGAGCGCGTCGGCAAACCGGAAGTTATCAATCGGCCTAAATTTCTTCAGTTCGGCCGGACAGGGGCGGTCATCGCCTGCAATCACGTTGGCTGGGCGGACAGCCTATGGATGGCCTACGCCGTCTACCCAAGACAGCTCCACTATATGTCGAAAGAGGAGCTGTTCAATTCAACGCTGTCGCGTTGGGTCTTAAAGCACGGCGGCTCCTTTCCGATTGACCGCAGCGACCCGTCGCCAAGTTCGATCAAGAGCGCGATCGGCATGCTGCAGCACGGTGAAATCATCCTGATTTTCCCGAGCGGCACGCGAAGCGAGGAAAATATCGCCTTCAAGCGCGGCGCCGCGACGATCGCACTACGTGCCCGGGTTCCACTTGTGCCCGCTTTCTTTGAGGGCCCGAAGCAAATGCAAGTCGCGCATCTCCTGCACCGGCCTCCCATACGGGTGACATTCGGGTCACCGATCCCAACATCCGAGCTGCCTGTTGGGAAGGAGACGACGATTGACCTTACGCGCCAGCTTCAAGCAGCAATCGGCGAATTGAGATCGGTCGCGGACACGAGGCTATCTGCCGCCGAGCCTTGAGCGCCGAAGTCTGTTTCTGGCCGATATTGTTGCAAAAGTCGGCGATGGGAAGAGTGAGGCAATCGCCTCGATGTCTCGAAAGCGTTTAGTGCGCCCGCTCCTTTTGACGGCGGGGCCTTTGAGGCAATGTCACTGACAACCGCAACGGCTACGCAGCACAAGCAGCGGCGATTGGTGGTGGCCTAACGACCAGTTTGGCCAGTCGGCGTAGGTTCTGTGCGATAGCCGCAAGCGTAAACTCATCCTGTGCGCCGCGCGGGCCACAAAGCCTGAGGCGACCAAGCTTCAGGATGCGCTTGAGATGGGCGAACAGCATCTCGATGCGTTTGCGATCACGGCGTGATTGCTCGAAGGCCTCGGTCTTGGCCAGTGCGCGGGCAACGTCGCGCGCCTCTTCATAGATGCTGCACGGAATCCTGCGGAAAGATGCCTTTGGACAGCATCGCACCTTGAGCGGGCAGTCCCGACAGTCGGATGTGGTCGCGAGATAACGAAGCGTCTCGCCATCGTTGATCACCGTGCCGGTCGTTGTAAGGGTTTTGTTCGCCGGGCAGATATAGACGTTGCGCTCTTTGTCGAACCTGAAGTCTTCCCGGCTGAAGGTTCCGTCCTCACGCTTCGACTTGTCGATCACCGGGATGTGCGGCGCGATATCCTTGTCTTTGACGAGCCAGTTCAGGTTCGGGCCTGAACCGTAGGCCGTATCGGCCACGAGCCACTTGGGTTTGATATCGAAGCGCGCTTCAGTGCGCTCAACCATGGTCTTCTCCGCGCCAACTTCGGCTTGGCGGATAGCGCGCGAGGCTTCGACGTCCATGATGACGCCGGAAGATGGGGAGAAATGCCAGGGCCGTCCTGGAGCGGGTTATGCTGGCGCTTTTGGGCCTTGGCAGCGAGCGCTACGACGACATAAAGACGCGACTTTCCGAGATGCTTTAGGCCTTTCGGAAGGCTGCCTATTCTACGCGCAATATAGAAGACTCCGCGCAATATAGGCCTCCTACGCGCAATTATAGTTGCGTATAGGAAATTAAAGCTGCGCATATTGGCTTGAAAGTTGCGTGTAGATATGGTTTAATTGCGCATAGAACGCTTACGCGCAACAAAAGGGACCCGGCGTGCCGCGCAATTTGACAGAAGATCAGTTGCAGCCGATCGAGGAGGCTGTGCGGGCCCATCCGGAAGGCCAGACCGCGCAGCAAATCGCTGACGCCCTGCTGTCAGCGCCGCCGCGCCGGACTCTTCAGTACCGCCTCAGACACTGGTCGATAACGGCCGCCTCGTCATGGAGGGCGAGGGGCGCTGGGCACGGTACAAGGGGCCACAGGTCGTGGAGGCCGTCGGCACGGCCGCCGGAACATCACAGGCGACGGCCGAAGGCGAAGCGATCATACCGCTGTCCCGCTCCGGCGTCGAAATCCAGCAATATGTCCGCAAGCCGCCCGAGGCCCGCAAGCCGGTCGGCTACAACCGCGCCTTTCTCGATTCCTACCGTCCCAATGAAAGCTTCTACCTGACGGCGGCCGAGCGGGCGCATCTGCGCGAAGTCGGCACACCAATTTCCGAACAGCCGGCTGGCACCTACGCCCGGCAGATACTGAACAGGCTGCTGATCGACCTGTCGTGGAATTCGAGCCGGCTTGAAGGCAACACCTACTCGCTGCTCGACACGAAGAGACTGATCGACCTCGGCGAGGAAGCGGAAGGGAGGGAACGCCTTGAAGCGCAGATGATCCTCAACCACAAGGATGCGATCGAGTTTCTTGTCGGCACCGCCGAGGAGATCGGCTTCAACCGTTACACGATCCTCAATCTTCACGCGCTGCTGGCGAACAACCTGCTTGCCGATCCTGACGCGGCCGGCATGCTGCGGCGCATCGGCGTCGGCATCGAACGTTCCGTTTTCCACCCGCTTGAGGTGCCGCAGCTCATCGAGGAGTGCTTTGACCAGCTTCTTGCGACGGCATCGGCAATATCCGATCCGTTCGAACAGGCCTTCTTCGTGATGGTGCAGCTTCCGTATTTGCGGCCGTTCGATGACGTGAACAAGCGCGTCTCGCGCCTGTCCGCCAACATCCCGCTTATCAAGGGCAACTTTTCGCCGCTGTCATTCGAAGGGGTGCCGCGGCGCTCATACACGGACGCTGTGCTCGGGATTTACGAACTGAACAAGACCGACTTGCTTCGCGACGTATTTATCTGGGCTTACAAGCGCTCCGCCGACCGCTACGCGGCGGTAAGGCAATCGCTGGGCGAACCCGATCCTTTCCGGCTGCGGTACCGCGCGGACCTGCGCGAGGTCGTCGCCGATGTTGTGCGCGGCCGTATGGATAAAAAGCAGGCCGCCGCTCACGTCCGCGCATGGACGCGCGAGCATATCGGGGCGCCCGATCGGGAGCATTTTCAGGAAGTCGCCGAAAGCGAACTGCTCGGCCTGCACGAAGGCAATTCTGCGCGCTACCGTATTAGGCCATCGGAATTCGCCGCATGGCAGCAGAAATGGAGCAAATAGCCACGCTGTCACGCCCGCCGGATCGCCGGCGCTCAGGTCCGTAACGTCAGATCTGGCGAGATGCGCCTTTTCATGCCGCTCGCCAAGGCGGCGGATCACTTCGTCATACGGGCCGGGCATTCTCAAAGAGCGTCAAAATATCATCCTCAAAGGCGCTGAGACCGCTTGCGAGATCAAGAAACACCGTAGGCTTTTAGGATTTCTTGCCCTCACGCGTCCAACTCCATGACAAGCTCGAACGCGGCTAGAGCAGTTTCCACTTTCTGTGAATTGAGGGGATTCCCTTCGAGCCGCGAATAAGATTCTGTGGCCTTCTGATCAGGGAGGCTGCGATGGGCTATTCGAACGACTTGCGGGTTCGGGTGATCCAGGTGGTCGAGAGCGGGGTGGCGGCGCGGGCTGCCGCGCGCCAGTTCGTGATCGGAGATTCGACGGCGATCCGCTGGGCGAAGCGGTGGCGGGAGACCGGCAGCGTCGAGGCCAGATCGAACAAGGGGCAGAGCCGGTCGCCGCTCAAACACCACGAGCAATGGCTGCTTGAGCTGGTGCGGCGGGAGCCCGATCTGACGCTGGAGGAAATCCAGCGCCGGCTGCTCGATGAGCGGGAGCACAAGGCGGGGCTCGGCTCGGTCTGGCGGTTCTTCGACCGTCACGGCATCAGCTTCAAAAAAAAGCGTGCGCGCGGCCGAGCAAGACCGGCCTGACGTCGCGGCGGCGCGCGCCGCCTGGGCGCAGGCTCAGGCCGAACTCGCCCCTGAGCGGCTGGTCTTCATCGACGAGACCGGCACCAGTACCAACATGGCTCGCCTCCGTGGCCGGGCGCCGCGCGGTGAACGGCTGGTCGGCAAGGTTCCGCACGGCCACTGGACGACCACGACCTTCGTCGCGGGCTTGCGCTCGAGCGCGCTCACCGCGCCCTGCGTCATCGACGGTCCGATGAACGGCAACGCCTTCCTGGCCTATGTCGAGCAAATCCTCAGCCCCAGTCTCAAGCCAGGCGACATCGTCGTGCTCGACAATCTCAGCGCTCACAAGGTGGCGGGCGTGCGCGAAGCGATCGAAGCCGCCGGTGCAAGACTGTTCTACCTGCCGCCCCTATTCGCCCGACTTCAATCCGATCGAGCAGCTCTTCGCCAAGCTCAAGGCCTTGCTCAGAAAAGCCGCCGAGCGTTCCGTCGAAAGCCTCTGGAACCGAATTGCCGCTCTTCTTAACGCCTTCTCGCCTTCGGAATGTACCAACTACTTCCGCAATGCCGGATACGCTCCACACTAAGTGGAAAGTGCTCTAGTAAGCAGCGCGCACAGATCGGGGTCGAATGCCGACCAGCGGTCGGCCCGCGCGAGCGGCCGAGAGAGCGGCTTGCTGCTGAGTTCAGCTATGAGCGGACATTCCAGCCGCACCCGCGTTTGTCTGTGTTTGGACCAAAACGGAACATTGGCCGGCACTGGCGCTAAATGACGCCTGGCTGCCTGAATATCGGGAACCCCGGTCACCGGCAACGCCCAACCGCAGTGCAAAAAGCCCCGGATTCTGTGATTAAAGGCCCTTACTGCACGCCGCCTCTTTTCCAAAGGCCGCGAATCTCATAGGGCTGATTCAGGGCGCATGGTGCGCAACAGGAGCAGACGTCCATGGCAGAAGCGAAATCCAAGCCGATCACCACCAAGCAGTTGGCCGATACGCTGGCGGACCAGCACGAACTCACCAAGCGCCAGGGCAAGGAAATGCTCGAGGATCTTGTCGGTCTCATCACCAAGCACCTGAAAAAAGGCGAGCGGGTGAAGATCGCCGGCCTCGGCATCCTGCAAGTGCGCAAGCGCGCCGCCCGCATGGGCCGCAATCCCGCGACCGGCGAGCCGATCCAGATCAAGGCGAGCAAAAAGGTCGCGTTCCGCGCCACCAAGGAACTCAAGATGGCGATCTGATCGCCGTCATTTGGTTGTGCGCCAAGACCCCGCCGGGACGCCGGCGGGGTTTTTGTTTCCGTATGGCCTAGCTTCCGGCCCGCTCTTGTTCGCAGTTCTTTCCCACTATAATGACCGGCAAAGCTGAAGGAGGACTCTCATGTCGCAAGCCGCCGAGAACCGGTCGGGCAAGCCCGCGATGCTCAAGGACAAGGATTTCGTGTGGGAGGACCCGCTCGGGCTCGAGGATCGAGCTGGCCGAAGAAGAGCGCATGGTGCGCGACACCGCCAAGGGCTTCGCGCAGGACTATCTGATGCCGCGCGTGATCGAGGCTTACCGCGACGAGGCCTACGATCCGCAGATGCTGCCCGAGATGGGCAAGCTCGGCCTGTTGGGCCCGACCGTGCCGGAAGAATATGGCGGCGCGGGGCTCGGCTATGTCAGCTACGGCCTGATCGCGCGCGAACTGGAGCGCGTCGATTCAGGCTATCGCTCGGCGATGTCGGTACAGTCGTCGCTGGTGATGTATCCGATCTATGCCTATGGCACCGAGGCGCAGCGGCGGAAGTACCTGCCGAAACTGGCGACGGCTGAGTTGATCGGCTGCTTCGGCCTGACCGAGCCGGACCATGGTTCCGACCCAGGAAGCATGGTCACGCGGGCGGAGAAGGTCGCCGGCGGCTACAAGCTCAACGGCGCCAAGACCTGGATCTCCAACGCGCCGGTCGCCGATCTCGCCGTGGTCTGGGCCAAGCTCGATAACGTCATCCGCGGCTTCATTGTCGAGCGCGGCACCAAGGGATTCTCGACGCCGAAGATCGAGGGCAAGCTGTCCTTACGCGCCTCCATCACCGGCGAGATCGTGCTGGAGGACTGCGTGATCCCGGAAGACAATCTTCTCCCCAACGTCAAAGGTCTCGCCGGACCGTTCGGTTGCCTCAACAACGCGCGCTACGGCATCGCCTGGGGGGCGATGGGCGCCGCCGAGTTCTGCTGGCATGCGGCGCGGCAATACGTGCTCGACCGCAAGCAGTTCAACCGCCCGCTCGCCGCCAATCAGCTGATCCAGAAGAAGCTCGCCGACATGCAGACCGAGATTGCGCTCGGCCTGCAAGGCGCGCTGCGGCTCGGCCGCATGCTGGAGGCGGGCAAGGCGGCGCCGCCGTCGATCTCGCTCATGAAGCGCAACAATTGCGGCAAGGCGCTCGACGTCGCCCGCCTTGCGCGCGACATGCACGGCGGCAACGGCATCTCGGAGGAGTATCACGTGATGCGGGTGCTCTCGAACCTCGAGACGGTCAACACCTACGAGGGCACCCACGACATCCACGCCCTCATCCTTGGCCGCGCGCAGACCGGGATCCAGGCGTTCTTCTAGAGGCAACATCAAATCGCTCGTCCTCGCGAAAGCGGGGACCCAGGACCAAAGATTTCTACGCAATATGCGTGGCTCTGGATTCCCGCATGCGCGCGAATGAGTGGAAGAAAGTGCAATGACCCTCCTCGCCATCTCACTCCTCGTCGGCGCCGGCGTGATCGCCGGCCTGCTCGCCTCGATCATCGGCGGCGCCGCAGTCGTGGTCTATCCGGCAATGATCCTCGCCGGTCTGCCGCCGCAAGCGGCCGCGGTGTGTAACCTGGTCGCGCTGATGCCGGCGACCATGCTCGCCGCGCTGTCCGACCGCAGCCAACTGCCGCCGTTCAACCGCGCCTTTCTCGAGCTGATCGTCGCCTCCGTCGTCGGCGCGGGCGCCGGCGCCATGCTGTTGTTGCTGACGCCGGGGCGGCTGTTCAACGGCATCGTGCCGTTGTTGCTCGGCTTCGCCACGCTGCTGTTTGCCTTTGCCGACAAGATCGGCGCCTATATCCGCAAGCGCGCGGAAGGCCGCGGCCACGACGTCACTTTCAACGTGTCGAGCCTGAAAGTGCTGCTGCCGGTGTCGTTCTATGGCGGCTATTTCGGCGCCGGCGTCGGCATTCTCATCCTCGGCGTGTTCTCGATCGCCACCGGCGGCGATTACCGTTCGGCCAATGTCGCCAAGAACTTCGTCTCCAGCCTCAACGGACTGGTCGCCTCCATCGTGTTCATCGCGCAAGGCGCGGTGGCCTGGCCGCAGACGTTAGCCCTGATGGCCGGTACGATCGTCGGCGGCATTGCCGGCGCGCACATCGCGCGCGTGATTCCGCGCAACGTCGTGCGCGTGCTGGTGGTGGCGGTCGGCGCCGCGCTCACCGTCAGCTTCGCAAGGCGCTATTGGTTCTAACGCGCGGCGACTATCTCGGCCAATTGCACCACGCGCCGCGTCATCGCGCTGTCGGGATCGCGCAAGGGATCGACCACGGTGAAGTGATTCGCGCTTGCGATCTCTTCATAATGCGTGGCGACACCGCGCGCCCCCCAGTCCTCGGCGATGATCCTGCTCTGGCGCAGGAACTCGCTCGAACTCCAATGCGCCGACAACGGCGTCGAGCGTGCGCCCGGCGGGGACATTCCAATAGAGCGGCGACACGCGGCGCGCCTCGGCTTCATCGAGACGCAAATCCGCGTTCTGCGAGACATGAACGAGCGGCGCGAGGTCGAACACGCCGGAAATCGCATAAGCCGCCGCCACCAGATCGGCGGGCGCATCGGATGCGAAGGCCTGCCAGTCCTGCGCCAGCAGACAGGCGGCGAGATGCCCGCCGGCGGAATGGCCGTAGACGAAGATGTGTTTTTTATGTTTGCGCCACAGCCACAGGCAAGCCGCGCGCATCTGCTCGATGATTGAGGCGATCGAGCAGGCCGGGCACAGCTCGTAGCCGGCGACCGCGACGGTTACGCCGTGCGCATTCGGTCCCGCCGTCACCTGGCTGAACATCGATGGCTCCAGCGAACGCCACCAGCCGCCGTGAATGAACAGCGCGAGCGGCGCGTCGCTGCCCTTGGCCGGGAACAGGTCGATGGTCTGCCGCGCGCCGGGGCCGTATTTAAGGCCGAATTCGCCGTCGCGCGCGGCTGCGCGATAGGCCGCGCCTTCTCGCTCCCAACGCGCGAAAATCTCCGGATGCTCGGGTACCCGGCCGCGGTTGTCGTATTCCTTTTCATAATCGATCGGCATGTGGCGAAAGCTAACCGGCTTTGCCTTCGAGGCAAACATGGTTATCTGTTAGTCCCATGAAAATCGACGGCCGGCCGACGCGCACGATCTGGGTTGAGGACGACGCTGCAAGCGTCGGCATCATCGACCAGACCCAGTTGCCGCATCGCTTTGCCACCGCTCGGCTGGCGACGCTGGACGACGCCGTGCGCGCGATCAAGACCATGCAGGTGCGCGGCGCGCCGCTGATCGGGGCGACCGCGGCGTACGGCGTGTGGCTGGCGCTGCGGGGCGATGCGTCCGACGAAAGTCTCGAGCGTGCCTACGCCGCGCTGCTCGCGGCGCGGCCGACCGCGATCAATCTCAAATGGGCGCTCGATCAAATGGCCGCGGCGGTGCGCAACCGGCCGCGCGCCGAGCGCGGCGCTGTCGCGCTGCGCCGCGCCGGCGAAATCGCCGAGGAGGATATCGCCATCAACCAGGCGATCGGCCGCCATGGCCTAACGATCATCGAAGAGATCGCCGCGCGAAAAAGCGGTGCGCGCGTCAATGTGCTCACCCATTGCAACGCCGGCTGGCTGGCGACGGTCGATTGGGGCACCGCGACCGCGCCGATCTACATGGCGCACGACAAGGGATTGCCCGTGCATGTGTTCGCCGACGAGACCCGGCCGCGCAACCAGGGCGCTTCGCTCACTGCCTGGGAGCTCGGCCAGCATGGCGTGCCGCATACGGTTATCCCGGACAATACCGGCGGCCATCTGATGCAGCACGGCCTGGTCGATCTGGTGATCGTCGGCACCGACCGCGTCACCGCGCAAGGCGACGTCTGCAACAAGATCGGCACTTATCTCAAGGCGCTTGCGGCGCACGACAACAAGGTGCCGTTTTATGTGGCATTGCCGTCGCCGACGATCGATTTCACGGTGAGCGACGGCCTTGCCGAAATCCCGATCGAGCAGCGCGGACCCGAGGAGGTCGCCTGCATGACCGGCAAGACCAAGGATGGGCGCATCGAGACCGTGCAGATCGTTCCGGACGGTTCACCGGTCGCCAATTACGGCTTCGACGTCACCCCGGCGCGGCTCGTCACCGGGCTGATCACCGAGCGCGGCGTGATCGGGCCGAACCGCGAAGCCCTGGCTGCCGCCTTTCCGGAACGTGCTAAACTCGCGTCATGAACCTCGCCGCTAAACAGCCTTTGCAAGTTCCGGTCGATGGCCGCCAATCGGAAACCGCGCTCGCCGTCGCGCGCGGCACGGCGCGGCTGTTGCATGCGCACGGGTTCTCGGTGGTCAGCGAGTTGCCGTTGCCCTCCGGCCGCCGCGCCGATCTGGTGGCGCTCGATGTGGCCGGTGAAATCTGGATCGTGGAAATCAAGTCCTCGGTCGCCGATTTCCGCGCCGACCAGAAATGGCAGGATTACCGGATCCATTGCGACCGGCTGTTCTTTGCCACCTGCATGGACGTGCCGTGCGAAATCTTCCCCAAGGACACCGGCTTGATCGTGGCGGATGCGTTCGGCGCGCAAATGGTGTGCGAGGCGCCCGAACACCGGCTGCCGGCGCCGACGCGCAAATCGATAATGCTGCTGTTCGCCCGCGCCGCCGCGCTGCGCCTGCAGTCGCTCGCCGACCCCAGCGGGCCTTATGGAGATATCACCTGATCTAACGCGGCGCGCGTTTCGCCAAGATGCGTTGCAGCGTGCGCCGGTGCATGTTGAGCCGGCGCGCGGTTTCCGAGACATTGTGGCCGCACAATTCGTAGATGCGCTGGATGTGCTCCCAGCGCACGCGGTCGGCCGACATCGGATTTTCCGGTGGCGCGATCCGGCTGTTGTCCTGCGCGAGCAGGGTGGCGACCACGTCGTCGGCATCCGCCGGCTTGGCGAGATAATCGACCGCGCCGAGCTTCACCGCATTCACCGCGCTGGCGATGTTGCCATAACCGGTCAGGATGATGCCGCGCGCATCCGGCCGGCGGCGCTTGAGCGCACAGATCACGTCGAGGCCGTTGCCGTCGCCGAGCCGCAGGTCGACCACCGCGAAGGCGGGCGCGGCCTGTTCGACCTGCAGCAAGCCATCGGCCACCGATCCAGCCGTCGAAACGATAAAGCCGCGTTGCTCGAGGGCTTTCGCCAGCCGCTGCAAGAACGACCGGTCGTCATCGACGATCAGCAGAGAGCGTCCGGCAGGGACTTTTTCTCGCGCCGCCGCTTCGGCGACGCCGGTCAAAGCCATATCCACATTGCACCTTTGCGCTTCGCGTCGCCCCGCATCGTACCGTGCACCGCCGCATAAACACAGTATAAAAATAGAAATTTCGTCTTGCAATCTCAAGGGGCTGCGAATGCCGTCGGCCGCTCAAAATCGCCCCGGTTCCAGCGCACGGTGATGACGGCGCCGCGTTCCGGATACGCCCGGTTGGCGAAGCTCAGCGTAGCGCCCGAGCGTTCGAGCAAGGTTTTGGCGATGAAGAAGCCCAAGCCCAGTCCGGCCGACATCCCATCGGTCTTGTCCGGATTGTGCCGTCGGCTGGTGACGTATGGCTCGCCAATACGGTCCATGATGCCGGGCGCGAAACCGGGACCGTCATCGTTGATGGTGACTTCGACGATCTCCTCATTCCACCGCGCGCCGACCACGACGCAAGTGCGCGCGAAGTCGACGGCGTTTTCCAGAAGATTGCCGAGACCGTAGAGAATCGCCGGGTTGCGCGCACTCGCTGGCTCGGCGTCGCGCGTGTGCGGCGCTTTGACGTCGATGGCGACGCCGAAATTGCGATGCGGCGCCACCACCTCTTCGATCAGCGACGACAGTGGGGTTCGGTCGAACGGCTGGCCGCTCGCCGACAATTCGGTAAGCTTGGCCAGGATATCGCGGCAGCGCGTCGCCTGTTCACGCAGCAGGCGCACGTCGTCGCCATGCGCCGCGTCGGCGGCAATCGCATTCTCCAGCTCCTTGGCGATCACCGAGATCGTCGACAGCGGCGTGCCGAGCTCATGCGCGGCGGCGGCGGCCAATCCGTCGAGCTGCGAGAGATGCTGCTCGCGCGCCAGCACCAGTTCGGTGGCGGCCAATGCGTCGGTGAGCTGGCGCGATTCCTCGGTGATCTGCCAGGCATAGACGCCGATGAAGCCGATCGCGAGCAGGAGGGCGAGCCAGAGGCCGATCATGTAGATCGGCGGCAGTTGCAGGGGATCGTCGGTATCCCAGGGCAGCGGATAATGGGCGAACACCAGCACCGTCGCGCAGGCGATCGCGAAGGCGCCGAGCATCAGCGTGAAGCGCGGCGGCAACGCGGTCGCCGACAGCAGCACCGGCGCGAGGAACAGGAAGGCGAAGGGGTTCTGCAGTCCGCCGGTGAGATAGAGCAGCACCGCGAGCTCGGCGATGTCGAAGGCGAGCAGCCAGGCGGCGCGGTCGGGTTCGAGCCGCTGCGTCATGTGGAAGCGCAGGCGCAGCGCCACGTTGAGCCAGGCCGAGAGCGCGATCACGGCGAGGCAGGCATAGATCGGCAGCCTGAAACCCAGCCCGAAATAGACCACCAGCACGGCGGTGGTCTGGCCGATGGCGGCGAGCCAGCGCAGCCGCACCAGGGTATCGAGGCGCACGTTGCGGCGCGGGTGGTTGAGCGGCAGGCCGAGCGCGGGCATGGCGCGCAGTGTACCGCCGCGCGGCCCGGCTCAGAAATCACGTCGGGCGATCGGCGGAGGGCTTGCGCTTCCCGCGGCGGAGCGTCACATCTGGCGCCAGTATGGACGCGCAGAACACTGTCAGCCATCGCCGTCGAGCGCCTGGTCAAGCTCTACAAGGGCGTGGCGGCGGTCGACGGCATTTCGTTTCGCCTGGCGCCGGGCTCGATCACCGGGCTGCTCGGCGGCAACGGCGCCGGCAAGACCACGACCATCGCCATGATCATGGGCCTGGTGACGCCGACCTCCGGCACGGTGTCGGTGCTCGGCGCGCAGATGCCGGACGAGCGCTACCGCGTGCTGCACCGGATGAATTTCGAAAGCCCCTATGTAGCGCTGCCGATGCGGCTCACCGTGCGGCAAAATCTTTCGGTGTTCGCCCAGCTCTACGCGGTCGCCGACATCGACGCGCGCATCGCCGCAGCTTGCCGCCGATCTCGACCTCGGCGAATTCCTCGACCGGCCGACCGGCAAATTGTCGGCCGGGCAGAAGACCCGCGTCTCGCTCGCCAAGGCGCTGCTCAACGATCCGGAGATCCTGCTGCTCGACGAGCCGACCGCCTCGCTCGATCCGGACACCGCCGATTGGGTGCGCGACCGGCTCGAGCAATATTGCCGCAGCACAGGGGGCGACCGTGCTGCTCGCCTCGCACAACATGACCGAGGTCGAGCGGCTGTGCGAGCGCGTCATCATCATGAAGACGGGCCGCATCGAGGATGACGATACGCCGCAACGCCTGCTCGACCGCTACGGCCGCGAGACGTTGGAAGAGGTGTTTCTCGACGTGGCGCGCGGCCGCGGCGAACAGCGCGAGGCCGCGCAATGAGCCGGCAAGCGACTCGGGCCTCGACTTTTCCTTCAATCGCGTCGCCGCCATGGTGCGGCGCTATTGGTATCTCTGCGCTCGTCCTGGCCGCGCGTGCTCGACCTGATCTATTGGCCGACCGTGCAGATGCTGATGTGGGGCTTCCTGCAGCTTTATGTGACGCAGAACGGCGGACTGTTCGTGCGCGCGAGCGGCGTATTCATCGGCGCGGTGCTGTTGTGGGACATTTTGTTCCGCGGCCAGCTCGGGTTCTCGATCTCGTTCCTGGAGGAAATGTGGTCGCACAATCTCGGCAACCTGATGATGTCGCCGCTGCGGCCGGTAGAATTCATCGCCGCCTTGATGATCATGAGCATCGTGCGCTTGCTGATCGGCATGATCCCGGTGACGCTGCTCGCGGTTCTCTTCTTCGGTTTCAATCTGTGGTCGCTCGGCTTTGCGCTCGCCGCTTTCTTCCTCAACCTGATCCTGACCAGCTGGGCGATCGGAATTTTCGTCGCCGGCCTGCTGCTGCGCAACGGCATGGGCGCCGAGAGCATGGCCTGGACCATCATGTTCCTGTTCTTGCCGCTGACCTGTGTGTACTACCCCGTTACGGTGCTGCCCGGATTCCTACAATATGTTGCGTGGGCGCTGCCGCCGACATACGTATTCGAAGGAATGCGCGCGCTGTTGATCGATCACGTGTTCCGCGCCGACCTGATGCTGGAAGCTTTGGCGTTCAATGTCGGGTTGTTTGCGGCTGCGTCGTTTGCCTTCCTCAAGCTCCTGCAGAGCGCGCGCGTGCAGGGGTCGCTGCTGCAAGCCGGTGAATAAGTCAAAATCCCCCACGTTTAGAGGGATTTACAAGCAAGTTTCCGGGCGTAAACCGGACGCGAAGGACTTACCGCTATGTTGACGCTATGACAAAAAAACGACACGGTGCTGCATCGCAGCAGGGGCCGGGGACGCAGTCAATGCCGATCGGTGAATTCGACGGGGCAGCCACGCTGCCCAGTAACAGCGGCGTTTTGCTGTCGACGCCGATGTATTGGCTCTACGAGATGGGCCACGCCGCGCTCAATCCGTCGCGCGCGGTCGCCGACGCCACCCGTCTTTTCTTCAAGAACCCGGCCAATCCCTTCGCGCATACCACCTACGGCAAGTCGATCGCCGCTGCGGCCGAATTGTTCGAGCGCTCCACCCGCCGCTATCGCCGGCCGGAATGGGGCATCCATCGGGTGACCATCGGCGGCGAGCACGTGCCGGTGCACGTCACCAGCGTATGGGAGCGCCCGTTCTGCCGGCTCCTGCATTTCGAGCGCGCCTTCGCGCGCCCGCCGCGCCGGCCGCAGCCGAAGCTGCTGATCGTGGCGCCGATGTCGGGGCACTACGCGACGCTGCTGCGCGGCACGGTGGAAACCTTCCTGCCCAATCACGACGTCTACATCACCGATTGGTCCGACGCGCGCATGGTGCCGGTGGCGGAAGGCCGCTTCGATCTCGACGACTACATCGACTACGTCATCTCGATGCTGCACGTGCTGGGCGGCGACGTGCACGTGATCGCCGTGTGCCAGCCTTCGGTTCCGGTGATGGCGGCGGTCTCCTTGATGGAGGCGGACCAAGACCCGTACGTTCCGCATTCCATGGTGCTGATGGGCGGCCCGATCGACACCCGCATCAATTCCAACGCGGTCAACAGGCTCGCGGAAGATCGCGGCATCGACTGGTTCCGCAGCCACGTCATCACCAAAGTGCCGTTCCCGCATCCCGGTTTCATGCGCGACGTCTATCCGGGCTTCTTGCAATTGCACGGTTTCATGAGCATGAACCTCGATCGCCATATCGAGGCGCACCACAATCTGTTCATGCATCTGGTCAAGGGCGACGGCGATTCGGCGCAGAAGCACCGCGAATTCTACGACGAATACCTCGCGGTCATGGACCTCGCCGCCGAGTTCTATCTGCAGACCGTCGACACCGTCTTCATCCGCCATGCGCTGCCGAAGGGGCAGATGACGCATCGCGGCCGCCGCATCGATCCCGCGCAGATCAAGCGCGTCGCGCTGCTCACGGTGGAAGGCGAGCACGACGACATTTCCGCGGTCGGTCAGACCGAGGCCGCACACGTGCTGTGCGCGAATATCCCCGCCGACGACAAGGCGCATTATATGCAGCCGGCGGTCGGCCATTACGGCGTGTTCAACGGCTCGCGTTTCCGCGCCGAGATCGCTCCGCGCATCTCCGATTTCGTGCTGTCGCACAACGGCGGCCGCGGGCGCGGCAACGGCGCCCATCACGGCGGCGCCAAGGCGGCGTCCGCCGGCCACTGACCGGCGCACCGGCGCGGCCGTAAAGTCAGGTTAAGTCATTGCGTCGCTGCGGCAATTCCGGCCGCGCAAAACCGCGTGGCGAACAGCGGCGAATATGGCACTATTTCCCCGACGATTTGCGACCGGGCGGACCTTACGCATGCCTCTGCGCGCGCTGCTCTACCGCCGGCCGAGCGAACCGCCGGCGATCAGCATCACCTTCGAGCGCCAAATCTATCTGGTGCGCGTGCGCCGCCACCGGCAGGCGCGGCGCTACACGCTGCGCATCCATTCGGTCACGCGCGAGGTCGTGCTCACCATGCCGCCGCGCGGCAGCCTGAAGCAGGCGCAGGAATTCGCGCAGAAGCACGGCGGCTGGATCGCGGCGCGGCTCGGCCGGCTGCCCGAACCGGCGCCCTTCGCGCACGGCACCGTGATCCCGCTGCGCGGCGTCGACCACCGCATCGTGCACCGGCGCGGCGAGCGCGGCACGGTGTGGATCGAGAGCGACGAAGCGAGCGAGCGCCTGCTCTGCGTCGCCGGCGCGGAGCCGCATGTCGCGCGCCGCATCTCGGACTATCTCAAGCGCGAGGTGAAAAGCGATCTGGAGGCGGCCAGCCGCCGGGCGGCGTCCGATCTTGGCGTGACGTTCCGGCGGGTGTCGATCCGCGATCCGTCGAGCCGCTGGGGCTCGTGCTCGACCACCGGCGTCTTGTCCTATTCGTGGCGGCTGATCTTCGCGCCGCCTTTCGTGCTCGATTATCTCGCCGCGCACGAGGTCGCGCATCTCGTCGAAATGAACCACTCGCGGCGGTTCTGGCGCGTGGTCGAGCGCATCTGCCCGCACGTCGCGCGCGCCAAGGTCTGGCTCGACGCGCACGGCGCCGATCTGCACCGTTACGGCATGCCTGATCTGCGCTAGCGCGGCTGAAATGCTTCGGCTAATGAACCGTCATGGCCGGGCAAAAGCGCGAAGTGCGTCTTTGCGCAAATGTCCCGGCCATCCACGTCTTTGATCTATTGCAAGACGGAAGGCGCGGATGTCCGGCACAAGGCCGGGCATGACGAAGGAAGAATCATGCTGCGTCCCGGCACATTCGCGCTGACAGTCTTGCTGGCGGCGTTGACCGCGATCGGTCCGCTCACCACCGACATGTATCTGCCGTCGCTGCCGGACATCGCGCGGCTGCTCGACGCCTCGACGGCGCAGACCCAGCTCACGATCTCGTCCTACCTGGTCGGCTTCGCGGTCGGGCAGATTTTTTACGGGCCGCTGGCCGACCGGCATGGCCGCAAGCCGGTGCTGCTGGGCGCGATGGCGCTTTATTGCGCGGCGAGTCTTGCTTGCGCGCTGTCGACCTCGATCGAGATGCTGATCGCGGCGCGCGCGCTGCAGGCGCTCGGCGGCGCCGGCGGCATCGTGCTGGCGCGCGCCATCGTGCGCGACCTTTATTCCGGCGCGCGCGCCGGGCGCGAATTGTCGCTGATCGGCGCGGTGATGGCGCTGGCGCCGGTGCTGGCGCCGCTGCTCGGCGGCGTGCTGCAGACCGGCCTTCGGCTGGCGCTCGGTGTTTTTCACGCTGGTCGCTGGCGGCTTGGCCGGCGCCGCGATCGTCTGGCCGCTGATGCCGGAAACGCTTAGCCAGCGCGCGGCCGAATCGGTATCGCCGGCCAGCATGCTCAAGTCCTATCGCGTGGTGGCGCGCAATCCGGCCTATCTCGCTTATCTCGGGCTTGCCTCGACCAGCTTCGCCGGATTGTTCGCCTGGATTTCCGGCTCCTCCTTCGTGCTGCAATATCTCTACGGCTTGACGCCGTTCCAATTCGGCGTCGCCTTCGCCGTCGGCTCGGCCGGCTACATGGTCGGCACGACATGGGCGGCGCGGCTGGTGATGCGGCACGGGGTCGACTCGACGCTCGGCATCGGCGCCGCGGCATTGGCGGCCGGCGGGCTCGGCATGGTGATGGCGGTTGCGTTCGGGCTGACCTCCGCCGCATCGCTGGTGTTGCCGATGGCGCTCTATCTCGCCGGGCTCGGCATGGTGCTGCCGCAGTCGATCGCCGGCGCCATGACGCCGTTTCCGGAGC
The DNA here is from genome assembly GCA_963733315.1 of uncultured Alphaproteobacteria bacterium. GTDB lineage: Bacteria > Pseudomonadota > Alphaproteobacteria > Rhizobiales > Xanthobacteraceae > Pseudolabrys. Next base: position 26,517 of record CAVTCV010000029.1, read on the forward strand.
GGGCCGGCGCGGCCTCCGCGCTGCTCGGCTTCGTGCAACAGAGCGCGGCGGCGCTGTGCGGGGCACTGGTCGGCGCGCTGCTCGGCACGAGCGCCTGGCCGCTCGCCGGCGCGGTGGCGGCAATGGGATGCGCGACGCTGGTGCTGTGGATTTTGACGCGCGCACTGCGCGCGCGTGCCGCCTAAATGCACTAGTTTCTGACGCGCCCAAACAGATTGTCGAGCAGCCAGCCGTCGAGACCGCGACTCCGCGGAGGCGGCGCATTGTTGGCTGACTGGATCGGCGCTGGCGGCGCCAAGCCATCGGTCTCACGCGGCCTTGCGTTGCCATTGAACAATCCGGACATGAGGCCGCCAGGTTGCTCGCCGGGCAGGGCGGCGACCGGCACGCCCTGATGCGCGCCGCGCATGAAACGGCTCCAGATTTCCACCGGCAGCGAGCCGCCGGTCACCTTCTTGGTCGGCGTGCCATCGTCATTGCCGAGCCAGACGCCGGTGACGAGATGCGCGGTGTAGCCGATGAACCAGGCGTCGCGGAAATCCTGGGACGTGCCGGTCTTGCCGGCGGCCGGCCAGCCGGGCAGCGCCGCCTTGTGCGCGGTGCCGATGGTCAGCGTCTGCGCCATCATCTCGTTCATCATCGCCGACGTAGCGCGCGTCGATGATGCGGCCGAGCGGCTGCTCGTTGCGCGCGTAGAGCACCTTGCCGTTGGCGGCGGTGATGCGCTCGATCACATGCGGCACCACGGCGAGCCCGCCATTGGCGAAGGGCGCATAGGCGCTGACCAGTTCGAGCGGCGAGACTTCCGAGGTGCCGAGCGCGATCGAGGCGTTGGGTTCGAGCTTCGAGGCGATGCCAAGCCGGTAGGCGGTGCGGATCACCGCCGCCGGCGAGAACTCCATGGTCAGGCGCACCGACACCGTGTTGAGCGACAGCGCCAGCGCCTTGCTGAGCGTGACCGGACCGTAATATTCGTGGCCGTAGTTTTCCGGCTGCCAGCCTTTGATCTTGATCGGCGCGTCCTAGCGCACCGTGTCGGGCGTGAGGCCGTGCTCGAGCGCGGTGAGGTAGACGAACGGTTTGAAGGCCGAGCCGGGCTGCCGCTTGGCGGCGACCGCGCGGTTGAACTGGCTCTCGCCGTAATTGCGGCCGCCGATCATGGCGCGCACCGCGCCGTCCGGCGTCATCGCCACCAGCGCGCCTTGGCTGACGCCGTTCTTCTCGCCCTTCTGCGCCAGTTCCTCGCCGAGCGCCTGCTCGGCGCCGGCCTGCAAGCCGCTGTCGATCGTGGTCTTGACCACGATGTCCTCGTCGACATGGCCGAGCACGTCGTTGATCGCGTCCATCACCCAGTCGGCGACATAATTGACCGAGCCGTTGCCGGCTTGCGCGGCGATGTGCGGCGGATGCGCGAGCGCGACCTTCTCGCTGGCGCGCGTGATGAAGCCGACGTCGGCCATGGCGGCGAGCACGATGCGCGCGCTTTGCTCCGCGCCGTCGAAGTTGCGCGTGGGCGCCAGACGCGAAGGCGACTTCACCAGGCCGGCGAGCAAAGCCGCTTCCGGCAGGCTTAACTGCTTGGCGGGCTTGCCGAAGTAGCGCTGCGCCGCCTGCTCGATGCCGTAGGCGCCGGAGCCGAAATAGACGCGGTTCAGATACAGTTCGAGAATCTGCGTCTTGGAGAATTTGCGCTCCAGCCACAACGCGAGCAGCGCTTCCTGCAGCTTGCGATGGATGGTGCGCTCTTGCGTGAGGAAGAGGTTCTTCGCCAATTGCTGCGTGATGGTGGAGGCGCCCTGCGCGACGCCGCGGTGCAGAATGTTGGCGACGGCGGCGCGCGCGATGCCGTAAGGGTCGACGCCGTAATGCTCGTAGAAGCGGCGATCCTCGATGGCGACGAAGGCCTGAGGAACGTAGCTCGGCAATTCCTTCAGCGGCAGCACGGCGCCGCCAGCGTCGCCACGCGTGGCGAGCGGACGGCCACTGTTATCCACGATCTGGATCGAGGGCGGCCGCTTGGGAATTTCCAGCGACTGCAACGGCGGCATATGCGCGCCGGTCCAGGCGATGACGCCGGCCACGCCGATCACCAGCCAGAGGCCGAGCACCAGGCTCCAATAGATCGCGCGGCCGATCAGCGAGCGGCGCGGCGCGCGCTTGCGGTTTGGCTTGGTGCGTTTGCGTTTGGCTGGCGGCTTGCCGCCGCTCGTGGGGCGGTCGCCCGGCGCGACGCGCAACTCGGGCCCGCCGCCGAAGACCGGCTCCCGGCGTCCGCCCGATTGTCCCTTGCCCTGCGCCATTGCGCGACCCGAATCGATCAGCCGGCCTTGGCCGGTCCCCGCGGGGCACGCTACGGGGCGCGATTTAAGGGGCCGTTAAGCGGCGATTTGGCCGCAAATCAGAGGCTTTGCAGGCCTGCAGCCGCGCTTGCTTAGTCAGGCGTGCGCGAGCGACTTGCTGCGCCAGCGCTCGATTTCCGCCAATTCGGCGTCCGGCCGCTCGGCGACGACGTTGCCGCGGCCGAGATAGATCGCCCCCGTCTCGCCGTCGATGGAGAGCCAATCGCCCTCTTTGATCGCGGTCCCGGCGAGCCGCGCGCTGTCGGCTTGCGGCATCGACGCTGAGCGCCGCGCATCCGACAATGCAAGGCTTGGCCATCTGGCGCGCCACCAGCGCGGCATGCGCGGTCCGCCCGCCGACGGCCGTGACGATTCCCGCCGAGACGGCGAAGCCCGCGACATCGGCCGTGCTGGTATCGGGCCGAACCAGGATCACCGGATCGCCGCCGGCCGCCATCCGTTCGGCGGTCGCTGAATCGAACGCGATGCGTCCGACCGCGATCCCCGCCGATGCGCCGGTCCCGCGCGCGGCCGGCTCATGGACATCGGTCAGCCGTTGGCGCGCGAGCTTGTCCAAATCCAGGCCGTTAAGCCGGCGCAAGCGCTTGCGCCGGCGTGATCAGTCCCTCTTTGACGAAGTCGATCGCGAACCGCAGCGCGGCCTGCGGCGTGCGCTTCGCCGAGCGGGTCTGCAGAATCCACAATTTGCCGTCTTCGATCGTGAATTCGACGTCCTGCACGTCGGCAAATTCCCGTTCGAGCCGCGCCAGCGTTTCGCGCAATTGCGTCGCGACCGCCGGAAGCGAAACGGCGATCGCTGCCTCGGTTTCCGGGGTGCGGCTGCCGGATACGACGTCTTCGCCCTGCGGCTCCGAATAAGATGTCGATCACCGGCTGCGCCGCGCCGGTCGATGGATCGCGCGAGAACGCAACGCCCGCGCCCGACGTCAGCCCGCGATTGCCGAACACCATCGCCTGCACGGTGACCGCGGTGCCGTGCAGGTCGTCCAGATGCTCGAGCCGGCGATAGGTGCGGGCGCGATCGCTCATCCATGAGCGGTAGACCGCCTTCGCCGCGCTCTCCAGCTGCTCCATCGGATCTTCCGGCACGGTGAAGTCATCATCCTCGATCAGCTCCTGGTAGGATTTCGCCAGGCGCTCGATCGCTTCGCTGTCGAGCGCTTGTTCGCTGGCGGCGCCTTCGGCGGCGACAATGCGCCGCGCCGGTCGGAAAAATGCGCCCCGTCAACGCCAAGCACGACGCCGGCGTAGCTTTCGATAAAGCGCCGGCGGCAATCCCAGGCAAAGCGCGGATGGCCGGTCATGCGCACCAGACCGTGCACCGCGGCCAACGTGCAGCCGACATCGAGCACGGTATCCAGCATTCCGGGCATCGAGCGCGCGGCGCCCGAACGCACCGATACCAGCAGCGGCCGGCGCCGGTCGCCGAACAGTTTGCCGGTGACGCCCTCGAGGAAGTCGATTCCTTCGCGCAGACCGTCGGCCAGTTGTTGCTTGGCGTGGGTGTCGCCGCTGACGATCGCGGCACAGAGATCGACCGGCAGGACAAAGGCGGGCGGCACCGGAAGGCCGAGCGCGGCCATGTGCGAGAGATTGGCCGCCTTGGCGCCGACGACATCGGCGGAGTGCCGCTTGGTCGATCCATCCCCGATACGCACGATCTGCATGACGCTTGCCGTCCTACGCCGACAGATCGGCGAGCACGTGCCGGCGCAGCAAATGTCCGAAGCCCGCCAAGCCGGTCGGTCGACCGTTCAAGCGCGCGGGCAAGTTCGAGCACCGACAGCGCCGTTTTCAGATCGAATTCTCCGCGCAGCACAAAAGCGGTCAGCGCGCGCTCGGCGGCGTCGCCATTGTGTTCGGCTTCGATCAGCCGGTCGACCGCGGCCAGCGCATCCTCCGCATCGACCCGCTGCCCGTCCGGGATATTGGCGGCGGCGGCGGCGCCCGATGCGGCGGCTTCGGCGCCGGCGACCGCGGCCGCGCAGAGCTCGGCCAGCGGCTTGAGCAGGTCCGGCGCAAGCTCGGCCGGCAGCAGCGAGGTGAGGAATGCCGCCTGCTCGAGTTCGTCGATCGCTTCCTCGATCCTGTTCACCAACTGCTCGACCGTCGGGTCGGCGTCGAAGCGGGCGATCTCGTCGCGCGCCTTGATGACGATCTTGTCGGCCTTCTCCTCGATGCGCCGCGCCGCGCTCGCCAAGGCTTCGCGATCGAACGGCTGGCGCGCTTGCCGTTGGGCGATGAAGTGCGCGATCCCGGCGGCGATATCGCGCGCCAAGCCGGCCTGGCTGACGACAATCGCCAGCAACGCGCCGTCGACGCGTTGCAGATGCCGCACGAGGTCCGCCTCGATGCGATCCCTGGCCAGGCGGATCGAGCCGCCTTCCAGCAAGGCTTCGGCGGAAACGCGCAGGACCGTCTTGAGAAAATCCACCGCCGCGTCGCGCCCAAGCGCGCGGTCCAGCCGCTCGCCGAATCCGATGCGGGTCGGCGTCGCGTGATGCACGGCCGAGGCGACCAGTTCGCTGCCGCCCAGCGCGAGGAAGCCGCGGTGGCCGAAGCGATGGCGCGCCGCCCAATCGAGCACGCGCACCGCATCGCCCTTGGAGACCCAGGCCTGCAGGACCTTGCGGGCCTTGTTCCAGTCGATCAGGAAGACCAGCGATGCGCCGATCGCTTCGAGGAAGGCGTCGCGGGCTCTTGTCGCTGTCGGTCGGACAGCGGCCGGTGACGAGATAGAACGCCTCATCGTCGCCCAGGCCCGCCGCGCTCTTGCGCTCGAGCCCGCTCCATTGCACGGGAAAATTCCGCAACAGGCCGGTGAAGAACTTCGCCCGCGCCAGATGCACGTCGGTATAGGTGACCGTCACCGCATCGGCTTCGACCGCGATCACGACCACGTGCGCCTCGGTCTCTCCGATATCGTTCTGGATGGTGAGGCGCGCCATCCGACCGCGTTGCGGTCGTCGCCAATCCGGGATGATCGAATTTCAGTTTGCGCGTCGCGGTCGACCCCGCGCATGAACGCTTCGACGGCGGGCCGGTCCTGCGGCAGCAAGCCGTGCACATGGGCCCCGGCCAAGACTTCTTCCGCGTGCGCCGCGGACAGTCGATTCAAGGCCTTGTGCAGGTCCATGACCAGGCGATGCAGGCTGTCGCCCTTGCTGTCGGAAAGCCCGGTCAACTTGGCGATTTGCGCCGACGCGATGGTATCCGTCGTTTCCGGTCGGCGGCATCCTTGAGCGCGGACAGCCGTTCGAGCGCCGCATCGCCTTGCGCTGCATCCGCGGCTTTGACGGCCCGGGCCATGGTGGCGACGTCGTCGAAAATGGCCGCCGCCAAGCCGCCGAGGCCGGGCGCCGTGATCTGCTCGCCCGACAACAGGCTGGCGCCATTGACCAGCGTTTGCATCGCCACGGCATCGATGCCGGCGGCGCGGCACTCATCGGTCAGGTCGAAGCGCGCGCCGCGCGGATCGCGCGCATGGCGCGCGGCGGCCTGCAACACGCTCAGGCGTACCTTGACCCGGTCATTGGCGGCTAACCCTTCCGCAATGAGCGCGGGCAGCAGGATATCGGCCTGCCCAAGCCGTTCGATGATTTCCGATTTCATGCGTCGGCACCCGCGACCCATCGTAATTAGCGCACGGTCGCGGCGACGCTTTTATTGAGCCAGATCATTCATTCGACTGTCACAAACCGGTCCGGAAAGCCGCGGTTAACAGGGGGGTGGTCCTTCTGGCGCCGCAGGGCGCGCGGTCATGATCTCGATCAATACCGCCCCATCTCTCATTTGTTATGTAATCTCATAGTCTTATCTTTGGACTTTCCTTAGGTCTTGGCCGATGACCATGCCCGCCAATTCACGCCCGCAACTCAAGATCAGACGCGTCAATCTCGATACCGGCCGCGAAAACGTGGTCGTCATCTCGCGGCGCTCGCAGGCGCTGCGGCCGGAGGTGTTCCGCGGCTTTTCCCGCGTCGAAGTGCGCTGCAATTCGCGCGTGATGCTGGCGACGCTTGCTGCTCACCGACGACGGGCTGGTGGCGGCCGACGAACTCGGTCTCGCCGAGCCCGCGTTCCGCCGCTTCGCCGAGCCGGCCGGCAGCCTCGTCACCGTCACCCCGGCGTCGCCGCCGGATAGCCTCGACGCCGTGCGCGCCAAGATCCAGGGCCACGCCTTGAGCGCCGACGAGATTGCGCTCGATCGTCGAGGACATCGCGCATTACCGCTATTCCGACATGGAGATCGCCGCCTTCCTGATCGGCTCGGCGAGCTTCATGACCAGCGGCGAACTCCTGGCGCTGTCGCGCGCCATGGCCGAAGCCGGCACGCAGCTCAAGTGGGACGGGCCACACCGTCGTCGACAAGCATTGCATCGGCGGCATCCCCGGCAACCGCACCTCGATGATCATCGTGCCGATCGTCGCCGCGCACGGCCTGATGATCCCGAAGACCTCCTCGCGCGCGATCACGTCGCCGGCCGGCACCGCCGACACCATGGAGGTGCTGGCGCGCGTCGATCTCGGCGTCGACGAGATGAAAGAGGTGGTGACCGCCTGCCACGGCTGCCTGGTCTGGGGCGGCCACGTCAATCTGTCGCCGGCCGACGATATCCTGATCTCGGTCGAGCGGCCGCTCGGCATCGACACGCGCGAGCAGATGGTCGCGTCGATCATGTCGAAGAAACTGGCGGCCGGCTCGAGCCATCTGTTGATCGATATTCCGGTCGGCCCGGCGGCCAAGGTGACGACGGCGATGGAAGCGATGCGGCTGCGCAAGCTGTTCGAATTCGTCGGCGATCATTTCGGCATCGCGGTCGAAGTGGTCACCACCGACGGCCGCCAGCCGATCGGCAACGGCATCGGCCCGGTGCTGGAAGCGCAGGACGTGATGGCCGTGCTGGCCAACGAGCCGGGCGCGCCCGCCGACCTGCGCGAGAAGTCGCTGCGGCTCGCCGCGCATCTGCTCGAATACGACGCCGATCTGCGCGGCGGCTCCGGCTATGCGCCGCGCCAAGGAGTTGCTCGACAGCGGCGCCGCGCTCAAGCAAATGCACAAGATCATCGAGGCGCAGGGACCCTCGGACTGCAGCGCCGAACTCGGCGCGCTCACCGCCGACATCCCGGCGCCGCGCGACGGCGTGGTCGAGGCGATCGATTGCCTGCGCGCTCAACCGGCTCGCGCGCACCGCCGGCGCGCCGATCGACAAGGGCGCCGGCATCAAGATCGTCCAAGAAGGTCGGCGACTGGGTCGAGCAGGGCGAGCCGCTCTACCGCATCTTTGCCGCCGACCAATCGGAATTCGATCTGGCGCTTGCCGGCACCAAGGCCGACGCCGGCTATGTCGTCGGCAGCCGGACGCCGCGCGGCGGGAACGCCGCGTGAGCGCGCATCCTGCAATGCCTGCCGGCGGCGGCCGCGGCGGCCGCGGCGGCCCGGCGGCTGGCGGCGCGGCTCGGATTGCCGGTGCACGAGATCGCGCTGCATCGTTTCCCGGACGGCGAATTGCGCGTCACGGTCGGCCCGGCGGCGGCGACAACCATCGTCTATGCCTCGCTCGACCAGCCGAACGAGAAGCTGTTGGCGCTGCTGTTCGCCTCGGAAGCCTTGCGCCGCGGCGGGGCGAAGCGGCTGGTGCTGGTCGCGCCCTATCTTTGCTACATGCGGCAGGACGCGGCCTTTCATCAAGGCGAGGCGATCAGCCAGAAGGTCGACGGGCGGCTGCTGGCCGGGGGCTTCGACCGCGTCATGACGGTCGATCGCCCATCTGCATCGCACCGCGCGTATCGAAGACGTCTTCCCCGGCATCGAGGCCGACAATCTTTCGGCGATGCCGGCGGTTGCCGACGACTCTGCGCGCGGGCATCGATCCCGCCACGGTGGTGGTCGGCCCCGACGAGGAATCGCAAGCCCTGGGTTGCCGATCTTGGCCGCCAGGCTTGGCGCTCGACCACGCGGTCGCGCGCAAGACGCGGCGCGGCGACCGGTCGGTCGAGATCGGCTTTGCCGATCGGGCGCTGTTTGCCGGGCGGCCGGCGCTGCTGATCGACGACATCGTCTCCTCGGGCGGCACGCTGATCGCCTGCGCCAAGGCCTTGCACGCGGCCGGCGCCACGACGGTCGATGCCGTCGTCACCCACGCGCTGTTTGCGCCGGAGCTGGTGAGCGAATTCTTGCGCGCGGGCATCCGCTCGGTGCAGCTCGACCGACAGCGTGCCGCATCCGACCAATGCCATCGCGCTCGATGGCATCTTGGCCGCGGCGTTGCGCCGGGAGATCGGCGCATGAGCGTCACCCTTCGCTTTTGCGGCGCGGCCCGCACGGTGACCGGATCGTGTCACTTGTTCGAGACCGCGGCCGGCCGCCTGCTGGTCGACTGCGGACTGTTCCAAGGCCCGAAGACGCTGAAGGCGCTCAACTACAGCGCCTTTCCCTTCCGATCCGGCCGATATCGACGTGGTGCTGCTGACCCACGCGCATATCGACCACAGCGGCCTCTTGCCGAAGCTGGTGCGCGAGGGATTTCGCGGCCGCATTTTGGCGACGCACGGCACCATCGATCTGTGCTCGTTCATGCTGCCCGATGCCGGCAGCATCCAGGAATCGGAAGTGGCTACCCTCAACCGGCGCAACGCCTCGCGCGGCCGGGCGAACGTCACGCCGATCTACACGCAGGCCGACGCGGTCGCTTCGCTCGCGGCATTCCGCGCCGTCGAATACGAGACCTGGGTCGAGGCGATGCCGGGCGTGCGCGCCCGCTATTGGAACGCCGGGCATCTGCTCGGCTCGGCGTCGATCGAGCTCGAATTCGCCGGCGAAGGTGCCTCGGGCAAGCCGCTGCGCGTGCTTGCGTCCGGCGATCTCGGTCCGGACGCCAAGCTGCTGGAGCCCGACCCGGAAGCGCCGGCCGGCCTCGATTACGTGCTCTGCGAGTCGACTTATGGCGACGCGGACCGCCCGCCGGTCACGCGCGAATTGCGGCGCGGCCATCTCGCCGCCGAAGTCCGCGCGGCGCGCGAACTCGGCGGCGCGCTGCTCATTCCCGCTTTCGCGGTCGAGCGGACGCAGGAATTGATCGTCGATCTCATCGACCTGATGCAGCGCGGCGATATTCCGGCGGCGCCGATCTTTCTCGATTCGCCGCTCGCCATTCGCGCCACGGAGGTGTTCCGCCAGCACGCCGAGAGCCCGGAGACCGGCCTCGACGTCGAGCGGCTGCTGAACTCGCCGAATTTGCACACCACCGAGACGGTCGAGGCCAGCAAGGCGATCGCCAGGCTCACCGGCTTCCACATCATCATCGCCGCCAGCGGCATGTGCGACGCCGGGCGCATCCGCCATCATCTCAAGCGCTGGCTGTGGCACGCCAAGGCGACCGTGCTGCTGGTCGGCTTCCAGGCGCAAGGCACGCTCGGCCGCTTTCATCGCCGACGGCGCCAAGGCCGTGCGCATCCAGGGCGAGGAAATCAAGGTCGCGGCGCGCATCCGCCGGCTCGACGAATATTCCGGCCACGCCGACGGGCCGGAACTGGCGCGCTGGATCGCGTCACGGCGGCCGATCCAGCGCGGCGTGTTCCTGGTGCATGGCGAAGAGCCGGCGCTGGCCGGCTTGAGCGAGCGCATCGCCGAACGCACCGTACCGGCGGCGAAAGTATTCGCGCCGCTGCTCGACGATATCTACGAACTGACGACCGCCGCGCCGACGCCGATCGACGTCTCGCATCGCCGCCGGCTGGCGCCGGAGGCGGTGGTCAATCTCGACTGGCATAACGACATGTCGAAGCTGATCCTCGACATCAACGAGCGGATCGAGGCGGCTGCCGACGACCGCGCCCGCGGCGTCATCATCCGGCGATTGCGGCGTGCGCTGGAAGGCGAGGGGTGAAGCGCCCCGCCCGCGCGATCACAGCTTGCCGTGCTCGCGCAACACCTCGGCGGCGATGCGGTGCGCCTCGTTGGCGGCCGGGAATGCCGCAATAAAGCGTCAGCAGCAGCAAGCACTTCCTGGATCTGCTCCGGCGCTGCAGCCGTTCTTCACCGCGCCGTTGAGGTGCACGCGCAATTCGTTCGGATGCCCGGCCGCCGCCATCATGGCGATCATCACCAGCGACTTTGTCGCCGGCGGCAGCGCGGTGCGGCTCCAGACGTCGCCGTAGGCATAGGCATTGATGATGTGCTGCAGCGGCTTGCCGAAGTCGCCGAACGCGCCCATGCGCTTTTCCACCGCCTCGCGGCCGAACATCTCGACGCGCAGCTTCAGGCCGCGCTCGTGCTGATCTTTGTCGTCCATCGTCGGTCCTTTCGCGCGGCTATTGCTGCGGAATGTCCGGCGGCTTCGCGCACCGCGTTCCAGCGTTTGTATTCGCTTCGCCAGGAATTCGCCGAACTGCTTGCGGCGTCGAGCTCTTCACCACCACGCCGACCTTGACCAGTTTCTCGGCGACCTTCGGATCGGCGAGCCTCTCATTGAGCGTCTTGTTCAGCTTGGCGATCACCGCCGGCGGCGTGCCGCGCGGCGCGAACAGGCCGTACCAGGTGGTGACGTCGTAGCCGGGCAAGAGGCCGGACTTGATCGCCGCCGGCACGTTCGGCACCGCCGGAAAGCGGTCCTTGCCGGTGACCGCCAGCGCCTTGAGCTGGCCGGACTGCACATGGCCGATCAGCGCCGACACCGTGTCGAACATGATGTCGGCATGCTTGCCGAGCACCGCGTTGAGGGTTTCCGGCGTCGAGCGGAACGGGACATGCAGCAGATCGATCTTCGCGCTCTGCTTGAACAGCTCGCCGGCGAAATGCTGGGTGGCGGTAAAGCCGGGGCTGGCGAACACGACCTTGCCGGGATGCGCCTTGGCGTAGGCGATCAGTTCCTTGACGTTATTGGCTGGGAAATCCGGCCGCGTCACGATCATCAGGCTGGCGGTCGCGATCTGCCCGACCGGCGCAAAGGCCGTGTTGGTGTCGTAGGGCATCTTCTTGGTGGTGACGGCGGCGATGATCTGGCCCGCGGTCATGATGCCGAGCGTGTAGCCGTCGGGCGTCGGCGCGCGCGACCACGTCATTGCCCAGGATGCCGCCGGCGCCCGGCTTGTTCTCGACCACGATCGGCTGGCCGAGCTTGCCTTGCAGCGAATCCGCCAGGATGCGGCCGATGATGTCGGAGCCGCCGCCCGGCCCGAAGGCGACGATGAGATGGATCGGCCGCTGCGGATAATCCTCGCCGCGCGGGCGCGGCACAAGCCCGTGGCCAGCAGCAAAGCGGCCGCGACGGCGAACCAAAGCTTCTTCATGACGTCCTCCCCGTGATGTCGCCGTACCGCTCAAGGTTTTAGTGCCTCGGCGCCGGACTTCTTTGATGATGACGCTGTTATCGAGATCGGCTTCGCCCGCGCGCACGCAAGATTCCAGGACGTCGGCGTGCACCTCGAGCATCGCCAGCTTCTGCCCGTGCGCCGCGGCCTGATCGAGCATCAGGTGGACGTCCTTCAAGGTCTGCTTGGCGCGGCCTTCCGGCGAGAAATCGCCGCTCAGCATTTTCGGCCCCTTGGTCTCCATCACCTGCGAGTAGGAGGCCGAGCCGTGCGCCACCGGGAGGAAGGCGGCGGGATCGAGCCCGAGCCGCTCGGCGAAGACGAGGCCTTCGGCGAGCGCCAGCCGGTTAAGGCCGAGGATCAGATTGACCGCGAGCTTGGCGCGGCCGCCGTCGCCGATCTTGCCGACATGGAAACTGGCGCGCGAACAGCGCGTCGAACACGTCCTTCACTTCCTCGGCGATCGCCGGATCGCCGCCGATCAGGGCGACGCCGTCGCCGCGCCGCACCTGGTCGCTGGTGCCGGACACCGGCACGTCGAGATAGCGGATGCCGCGCGGGATGACGCGGGCGGCGAGCGCGCGCCACCTGGTCGGGATCGCAGGTGCTCATGCACAGCACGATCTTGTTGGAACCCTCGCCGAGCGCCGGCAGCAGGTGGTTCTCGATCACGTCCTCGACCTGATCGGTATTGAACACGGCGATGAGGATGCCGCGCGCAGGCGCGGCGAGTTCCGCGATCGAATCGACCGGCGCGGCCGCCGATTTCGGCCAGGCGTGCGCGGCGGGCGGGGTCGATGTCAAAGCCGATGACCGGGATACCCGCGTCAATCAGCCGCTGGGCGTAGACTTCGCCCATCAAGCCGAGACCGACAATGGCAATGGGGGATTCTGCATCACGCCTCTTGGTTGGGGGGTAATATTAGGCGAAGGGATAGCCCACAGGCGAGCGGGGATTTGAGCCTTTTCGTTGCAACCGTGCGTAGCTTGGCGTTATGCTTTGCCATCCGGCCAGTTCGGGAACCAACCCGGCGGCGACCAGGATTTCCAGGGAGGATTACGAACATGCTCAACCGGGCAGGATTTGCCATGGTGGTGGCAGCGACGGCGCTCGCCTTCGCTCCGGTCACCGCGCAAGCGCAGAACTGCGGCACAATCGAGCTTGGCGCCGCGGTTTCGGCGACCGGCATCTACGCCGCCAACGGCAAGAACACCAAGAACGGCTACGAGTTCGCGGTCAAGAAGATCAACGACGCCGGCGGCGTGAAGATCGGCGGCAAATGCTATCACTTCAAGATCAAGTATTACGACGACGAGTTGACGCCGGCGCGCGCCGCGCAACTGGTCGAGCGGCTGATCGATCAGGACAAGATCAACTACGTGCTCGGCCCCTACGGCTCGCCGCTGACCAAGGCGATCCTGCCGGTGATCGAGAAATACAAGACGCCGCTGGTGCAGGGCGAGGCGGCCTCGCGCTCGCTGTTCACGCAGGGCTACAAATATCATTTCGGCATCGTCGCGACGTCGGAGAAATATTTGACGCCGGTCGTCGACATGGCGGCCGACATCGCCAAGAAGGCGGGCAAGGACCCGTCGAAGGTCAAGATCGCGATGATCTATCAGGATGACGCCTTCTCGCTCGACGTGCGCCAGGGCGTCGTCGACGCCATGAAGAAATACAAGATGAGCGCGACCGTCGACGACCGCATGCCGAAGGACTTGAACGACATCACCAGCTTCATGACCAAGGTGAAGGCGCTCAAGCCCGACGTGCTGATCGTCTCCGGCCACGAGAAGGGCGCGGCCACCGCCGCCCGCCAGATGGCCGAACTGCAAATCCAGGTGCCGCTGGTCGGCATGACGCACTGCGAATTGGCCAAGATGACGCAGGACTTCCCCAAGGCCTCGGAAGATTTCGTCTGCCCGACGCAGTGGGACGAGACCATGAAGGCGGGCGACAAGATGTTCGGCACCGCGGCGAATTACAACATCGCGATCAAGGCGGCCTACCGGCTACAAGATCGTGCCGTATCAGACGGCGCAGGCGGCGGCGGCGGTCTATGTCTGGGCGGATGCGTTCAAGCGCGCCAATTCGCTCGACAAGGAAAAGCTGCGCGAGGCGCTGACCAAGACGGATCTGGAAACCTTCTACGGGCACGTCAAGTTTGCCGCCGACGGCAGCAATCCCGGGAAGGAAATCATCCTGCGGCAGATCCAGCACGGCAAATACAACGTCGTGTGGCCGGCCAAAGTGGCCGCCGCCAAGCTGAACTATCCGCGCGAGGCTCAGTACTGAGCATTGAGGTGGAGGCGGGCATACCGAGCGCCCGCTTCCGCGCTTTCATGGGGGCTCGTCCGGCCGCAATCCGATCGGGCGACGCGTTTTGGTTATTTGCCGCCGCCGAGGGCGCACGATGGACCATATCCTAGAGAACATCTCGATCCTCACCGCCGCGCCGGTGCTTAATATCGGCCTGTTGATCGACGGCGTGCTGATCGGCTCGATCTTCGCGCTCGCCGCCTACGGCCTCGCGCTGGTGTGGGGCGTGATGAACGTCAAGAACCTGGCGCAGGGCGACTTCATCATGCTCGGCGGCTACCTCACCTGGAGCCTCGGCCGCCATCACATCGATCCGCTGCTCGGCGTGCCCGCCGCCTTCGTGCTGCTGTGGGGGATCGGCTGGGTGGTCTATCGCCTGGTGGTCAGCAAGGTGATCACGCGCGACCTGTTCACCTCGCTGCTGGCGACCTTCGGCGTCGCCATCATGATCCAGCAGAGCCTGAATCTGGCGTTCGGCCCGGATACCCAGTCGGCGCATTCCGGCCTGCCGATCTGGCAGCTCGCCGGCGGCCTGGTCACCATCTCGGTCACCCGGTTGCTCGGGTTCGGCCTCGCCGTCGTGCTGGCGCTGGCGGTGATCGTGTTCATGAAGAGCAGCCGCATGGGGCAGGCGATCCGCGCCACCGCGCAGGATTCGCGCGCCGCCCGCGTGCTCGGCATCGACACCGAGAAGGTCTATTCGTTCACCTTCTGCCTCAACGCGGCGATCTGCGGGGCGGCCGGTGCGCTGGTCGCGCTGGTGTGGAACGTGCAGCCGTTTCTCGGCACCACCTATTCGATCCGCCTGTTCGTCATCGTCACCGCGGCGGGCTTCGGCAATCTGCCGGCGGTGATCGCCGCCGGCTTCGGCATGGGCGTGTTCGAGCAATTCGGCGGCTTCCTGCTCGGCGCCGAATTCCAGCAGGCGCTGATCGTGATCCTGCTGCTGAGCGTGCTGGCGGTCCGCCAGTGGCAATACCTGCGCGTGCGGCAGGCCGTGCAATGAACCTCGTCACCCGCCAGACGCTGCCCTATGTGCTCATTCTCGTGGCCGGCGTGTTGGCGCCGTTCCTGTTCCGCGACTACCGCAAC
This sequence comes from uncultured Alphaproteobacteria bacterium, assembly GCA_963733315.1. Classification (GTDB taxonomy): domain Bacteria; phylum Pseudomonadota; class Alphaproteobacteria; order Rhizobiales; family Xanthobacteraceae; genus Pseudolabrys. The sequence goes on from CAVTCV010000029.1 coordinate 41,601, forward strand.
GAAATTGCGGTGCTGTGGCTGATGATCGTGTTTGCCTCGACCTGGGACATCCTGGGCGGGCAGATGGGCTACAACTCGCTCGGCAATATCTTCTTCTTCGGCGCCGGCATGTACATCTGCGCCATCGTGCAGATCGGACTCTACTACGACGTGGGGATGTACACCTCGGGCGCCCGCACCACCCACATCGTCTTCACCACCACGCAGTATTTCACCGGCTTCGCGCTCGGTACGATTGCCGCCGGCATCGGCGCCGCCATGCTCGCCATCGTCGCCGGCTGGATCGTGTTGGCCTTGCGCGGCCCTTATTTCGCGATCGGCACGCTCGGTATCGCCATCGCGGCGGCCGAGCTGATTTCCTCGTGGGAATGGGTCGGCGCGGCAAGCGGCATCTCGATGCCGGTGTTTCCTTACGGGCCGGAGCCGCAAAAGCTGTTCTTCTATTTCCTGCTGTTCGCGCTCGCCTTCGTGCTGCTGGTGTTCCTGCGCTGGCTCTATTCGACCAATTTCGGCCTCGCGCTCAATGCTATCCGCGACGACGAGGAAAAGGCCGAGGCCATGGGCCTGCACACGCGGCGCTACAAGCGCGCCGCCTGGGCGATCTCGGCGGTGTTTCTCGGCATCGCCGGCGCGATCTTCGGCAACATGACCGGCTTCATCGAGCCGCGCGACATCGCGTTCCCGACCACGACCTTCAATATCTTCATGGTGATTATGGTGTTGCTCGGCGGCAAGGGCACGCTGTGGGGTCCGGTGATCGGCGCGGTGGTGTTCCACACCATCAAGGAAGTGACCTGGACCTATTTCCTCGGCTGGCAGTTCATCGCGCTCGGCCTGCTCATCGTCGTCACCATCGTCTATTTCCAGCAAGGCATCGTCGGCTGGCTGGCGGAGAAATATCCGAAGGCTTTCGCGCCCGGCGTCAAACGCGAGCCGGAGCCGGCGCTCGACGTCGGTCTCGCGCCGCACGCAGAGGGCGCCGAATGAGCGAGCCCATCATCGCGCTCGACAGCGTGACCAAATCCTATGGCGGCGTGATCGCCAATCACGCGGTGTCGCTGACCGTCGAGCGCGGCAGCATCACCGGGCTGATCGGCCCCAACGGGTCCGGCAAGACCACGCTGTTCAATTCCATCGTCGGCTATCACCCGATCGATTCGGGCTCGATCCGCTTCGAGGGTCAGGAAATCTCCCAGCTCAAAGTGCAGGAGATCGCGCGGCTCGGCCTGTTACGCACGTTCCAGACCACCCGCATCTACGGCAAGATGAACTGCATGCAGAACATGCTGATCTCGATCCCGCACCGCAAGGCGGGACTGCGCGACATGTTCGCGCGCGAGGACGGCAAGGTGGCCGAGAAGGCGGAGCGCCTGCTGGCCTTTGTCGGGCTCTATGAGAAACGCTTGCTGCGCTCGGGCAGCCTGTCGTTCGGCCAGCAGAAGCTTCTCGAATTCGCCATGGCGCTGATGAACGAGCCGACCGTGCTGCTGCTCGACGAGCCGACCGCCGGCATCAACCCGACGCTGATCAACGGCCTGCTCGACCGGCTCAAGCGCGCCAACAGCGAGTTCGGCATCACGCTGTTCATCATCGAGCACAACATGCGCGTGATCATGAACACCGCGAGCAAGATCTATTGCATGGCGCATGGCGAGATGCTGGCGCAAGGCGAGCCCGGCGAGATCCAGCGCGACCAGCGCGTCATCGACGCCTACCTCGGAGCGAATTGATGGCGAGCCTCGAACCGGCGAGCGGCTATCACGGCGGCGTCGCGCCGGCGATTTCGGTGGAGGAGGTCGCGCGCCAGGCGCTGGAGATCGCGCGCGACGTTTCCGTCGACGAACTCGACGCGCTCGCTGGCGCTGACCCGCATCTGCGCATCGACGACCTGCACGCCGGCTACGGCAATATGGAGATCCTGCACGGCATCAGCCTACGCGTCGGCCACAAACAATCGCTGTGCCTGATCGGCCCGAACGGCGCCGGCAAGTCGACCGTGCTGCACTCGATCTTCGGCTTCACCAATGTCTATTCCGGGTCGGTCTTGACCGAACGCGATGGCGTGCGCATCGACGTGACCGGTCTGTCGCCGAGCGAGAAGCTGCGCTCGGGCGGCATCGCCTATATTCTTCAAGATAAGTCGGTGTTTCCCGGCATGACCGTGGAAGAAAACCTGTGGATGGGCGGCTATCTGATGGGCCACGCGGCCGAGGCCAAGCGCGCCGCCGAGAAGGTGTTCGACAAATATCCGCGGCTCGCCGCGCGGCGCCGGCATCCGGCCAAAGTCTTGTCGGGTGGCGAGCGGCGGCTCTTGGAAATCAGCCGCGCGCTGGTCATGGATCCGCAGATCCTTTTGGTGGACGAGCCCTCGATCGGACTTGAGCCAAGATTTATCGACGCGGTGTTCGAGATTCTCGGCGACCTCCAGCACAGGGAGGGCAAGACCATCGTCATCGTCGAGCAGAACGCCAAAAAGGGGCTGGAGTTCGCCGACATCGGCTATGTGATGGTGTCGGGAAAACTGGCGCTCGCCGGCCGCGCCGAGGATCTGCTTGCCAATCCGGATGTCAGCCGGCTGTTCCTCGGCGGCTGACGCTATTCTTTCGTCTTGCCGTTGCCTTCGCCGCTCGTGAACAGCGCGATCAGCGCGCGCTTGATGGCGGCCTGCCGGGTCGGCGAGGCGATCTGCGCGCCCATCAGGTCGGTGACATAGAACACGTCCACCACGCGCTCGCCGAAGGTCGCGACGTGCGCCGAGACGATGTTCAAATTGAGCTTGGACAGCGTTGCGGTCAGATCGTAGAGCAGGCCGGTGCGGTCGAGGCCGGTGATCTCCACCATGGTGTAGCGGCGCGACCATTGATTGTTGATGGTGACGGTCGGCTCGAGCGCGAAAGCCTTGAGGCGGCCCTTGGGCGCCGCGCGCTTTTCCACCACGTCGGGCAGCCGCAACTCGCCGCGCAGCGCCTTCTCGATCGATTCGGCGACGCGATTGGCGCGCCGCTCCTCGTCCTCGTCGCGGTCGAATTCGCGCGACAGCGAAATGGTGTCGAGCGCGCGCCCGTCGGTGGTGGTGTAGATCTGCGCGTCGACGATATTGGCGCCGGCCATCGCGCAGGCGCCGGCGATGATCGACAACAGCCACGGGTGATCGGGGGCGAGCACGGTCAGCTCGGTCACCGCGCCGCCGTCGAAGCTGATCGAGGTGGCGAGCGACTTGCCGGTCTCCTCGGCGGCGCGCACGAATTTGGCGTGCTTGAGCTTGTGCGGCAGATCCACTTTAAGCCAGTAGGCCGGATAGAGCTTGCCGATGTAGGCTTCCAGCGTCTCCGGCGGCCAGTCCTTGAGCGCGGCGCGGAACTCGGCCTGCGCCACGGCGACGCGCTGGGCGCGGTTGACCTCGGAGAAGCCGCCGGTCAGCACCGGCTCGGTCTCGTAATAGAGCGTGCGCAGCAACTGCGCCTTCCAGCCGTTCCATACGCCGGGGCCGACCGCGCGGATGTCGGCGGTGGTGATGATGGACAAAAGCTTGAGCCGTTCGGCCGACTGCACCACCGCGGCGAAGTTCTCGATCGTCTTGCGGTCGGACAGGTCGCGCGACTGCGCGACGCTCGACATCACCAGATGATTCTCGACCAGCCAGGCGATGGTCTCGGTGTCGGCCGCGGAGAAGCCGAGCCGCGGGCAGAGCCGCCGCGCCACCCGCGCGCCGGCGATCGAATGGTCCTCGATGCGGCCCTTGGCGATGTCGTGCAGGAACATCGTCACGTAGAGCATGGTGCGGCTGCCGGGCTGCAGCTTGTGGATCAAGTCGCAGGCCAGCGGCATCTCCGGATGGCCGCGCTCGATCTCCTCCAGCACGCCGATGCAGCGCAACAGGTGCTCGTCCACCGTGTAGTGGTGGTACATGTTGAACTGCATCATCGCCACGACCTTGCCGAAGGCCGGCACGAACTGGCCGAGTACGCCGAATTCGTTCATCCGCCGCAGCACGGTTTCCGGATCGTTCTTGGAGGTGAGGATATCCAGGAACAGGCGGTTCGCCTCTTCGTCGTCGCGCAAGCGCGCGTCGATCAGCTTGAGCGAGCGGGTGATCGCGCGCATGGCGTCGGGGTGGAAGGCGAGGTTGTGCTTCTGCGCCAGATGGAAGACGCGGATCAAATTGACCGGATCACGCTTGAATACATTCGCGGCGGCGATGGTGATGCGGTTCTTGTCGACGATGAAATCGTCGCTTTCGGTCAGCTTGCGTCGCTTGAGCGGGCGCAGCCTCGCCATCACCCGGCTCAGCACCGGGACGCTCTTGGCGTGGCTGTCTTCCAGGTCCGCGCAGAGGATGGCGGTCAAGTCGCCGACGTCCTTGGCGACCAGGAAGTAGTGCTTCATGAAGCGCTCGACGTCCTGCTGGCCGGGATGCTGCGTGTAGCCGAGCCGCACCGCGATCTCGCGCTGGATGTCGAACGACAGCCGCTCCTCGGCGCGGCCGGTGAGGAAATGCATGTGGCAGCGCACCGACCAGAGGAAATCCTCGCAGCGGCGGAACAACTGGTATTCTTCTTTGTCGAACACGCCGCGCTCGATCAACTCGTTCGGCTCGCGCACGCGATAGACGTATTTGGCGATCCAGAACAAGGTATGGAGATCGCGCAGGCCGCCTTTGCCGTCCTTCACGTTCGGCTCGACCAAGTAGCGCGATTGGCCGGAGCGGCGCACGCGCTCCTCGCGCTCGGCGAGCTTGGCTGCGACGAACTCGGCCGCGGTGTTGCGCACCACTTCGTTGTCGAAGCGCTTGACCAACTCGTCGAACAACTTCTGATCGCCGAACAGGAAGCGCGATTCGAGGATCGCGGTGCGGATGGTCATGTCCGCCTTGGACTGGCGGATGCATTCGTCGACCGAGCGGGTGGCGTGACCGACCTTCAGCCCGGTGTCCCACAGGCAATAGAGAATCGCTTCCGCGATCGACTCGCCCCAGGCGGTCTGCTTGTAGGGGAGCAGGAACAAGAGATCGATGTCCGAGCCGGGCGCCTGCAGTCCGCGGCCGTAGCCGCCGGTGGCGACGATTGCCATATGCTCGGCTTCGGACGGATTCTGCGACGGATAGAGATGCTTGCGCGCGAATTCGAACAGCAGGCGGATGATTTCGTCTTCCATGCGGCACAGCTGCTCGGCGCAGCGCCGGCCGTGCCGGTCCTTGAGCAGAAGCTGCTCGGCCTTGGCGCGGCCTTCGTTGAGCGCGGCCTTCAGCCGCTGCGCCAGCGCGGAACGCAATTCGCGCTCGCCTCCGCGATGGGATTCGGCGAGGCTTTCCAGGTCGGCGGCAAGGGCGCGCACGTCGATCAGGTCGCCCGAGTTCCGTGTGGGATGCTCGAGCGCGGTGCGTGGGCCGGTTTCTAGGGCGAGCGAAGCCATGCGGGCATCGGGATAGCGGAGTGCGGCGTTCAAGTCACCCGCTTCCGGCAAAGATATTCGTTAACGAAGGTCTTGGCGGCGACTAATTTTTCGGCATTTTTGCAGCTGCGAAAGGAGCCGGCAGGGTTCACGGTGACGGACGGCCCCGGTTATGGTTCCCTGCGTCGCCGGCAAAGCCCGGCGGCGGCACTGAGAAACTTCGGGAGAGGAAACGACAATGCGCATGTTCCAGGTCTGCGTCTGCGGCCAGCCGCTTCAATGCAACGAGGCGCCCACGCCGCAGCCGACCGGCACCCAGGTCCTGCTCAAGGTTCTCGCCGCCGGCGTCTGCCACAGCGATCTGCACCTCGCCGACGGGTGGTTCGATCTTGGCGGCGGCAAGCGGATGAGCCTCGAAGACCGCGGCATGAAGCTGCCGGTGACGCTCGGGCACGAGAACGTGGGCGAGGTGGTGGCTATCGGCCCCGAGGCCAAGGGCGTCAAGGTTGGACAGCGCATGCTGGCGGATCCGTGGATTGGCTGCGGTACTTGCGCGCCGTGCCAGCGCAACGAGGACAATCTCTGCACCGCCATGCGCAGCCTCGGCGTGTTCAGCAATGGCGGCTACGCCGACTACATGATGGTGCCGCATCCGCGGTACCTGTTCGACATCGGCGATCTGCCGCCGGAACGCGTCGCGCCGCTCGCCTGCTCGGGCGTGACCACGTTCGGCGCCCTGAAGAAGGTGACGACGCTCAAGCGCGAGCCGACGGTGATCATCGGCGCCGGCGGCCTCGGGCTGATGTGCCTCGCCTTGCACCAGAAAATGGGCGGTCATTCGGCCATCGCCGTCGATATCGATCCGGCCAAGCGCGACGCCGCGAAGAAGGCGGGCGCCGTTGCGGTGGTCGACGGCAAGGCGCCCGACGCGGTCGCGCAGATTCAAACGCTGACCAACGGCGGCGCCTGGGCGGTGATCGACGTCGTCGGCTCCACGCAGTCGGCGCAACTGGGCTACGGTAGCCTGGCGAAGGGTGGCAAATACATCATCGTCGGCTTGTACGGCGGCGACTTCACGGTGTCGCTGCCGCCGATCCCGATGCGCGCGCTCACCATCCAGGGCTCCTATGTCGGCAGCGTGCCGGAGATGACCGAACTGATGGAACTTGTCCGGCGCACCGGACTGCCCGACGTGCCGGTCACCACGCGTCCGCTCGATGACGTCAACGCGGTGCACGGTGAGTTGCGCGCCGGCAAGATCGTCGGCCGCGTCGTGCTGACGCCGAACGGCTGACGCGAAAGAAGCAAGCATCATGGACGCCAACGAACTGCGCGCCATGCAGGCGCCGATCAAGGAACGCTATCGCAGCGACCCGTTGGCCGCGGTGGTCACGCTGCGCGCCAAGGGCGCGCTCGACGACACCACCATCGCCTGCAAGGTCGAAACCGGCCGCGCGCTCAACGCCGCCGGCCTGCATCCGGCGACCGGCGGCTCGGGGCTTGAGCTGTGCTCGGGCGACATGCTGCTGGAAGCTCTGGTCGCCTGCGCCGGCGTCACGCTGAAGGCGGTAGCGACCGCGCTCGACATTCCGCTCAAGGCGGGGCAGGTATCGGCGGAAGGCGAGCTCGATTTCCGCGGCACGCTTGGCGTGGCCAAGGATGCGCCGGTGGGTTTTCGCGAAATCCGCCTGCGCTTCGACCTCGACACCGACGCAGCCCAGGACAAACTCGATCAACTGCTCAAGCTCACCGAGCGCTACTGCGTGGTCTACCAGACCATCAAGGCCGGCCCGCCGGTTGAGGTGACGCTGACCAAGGTTTAGAGCTTGTCATGGCCGGGCTTGACCCGGCCATCTCGCTTAGGAAGGCACGGCCTTGCCAACCTATTCGCGATCGCCGGGACAAGCCCGGCGATGACAATGGAACCGCAATGTCCCCCGACCTTTATTTCGCGCTCACGCTTGTCGTCAAAATGGCCGTCACCGCCGCGTTTCTGCTGCTGGCGACGGTGACCGCCGAGCGCGCGGGCCCGCTGGTCGGCGGGCTGGTGGCGACGCTGCCGATCAGCGCCGGGCCGGTCTACATCTTCCTCGCGCTCGATCACGACGCGCATTTCATCGCGCAAAGCGCGCTCGGCAGCCTGGTGACCAACTCGTTCAACATCGTCTTCGCGCTGACCTACGCGCTGCTGGCGCAGAAGCGCAACTTGGTGGTCAGCCTGGGTGGCGCCTTCGCCGCCTGGGCCACGCTGATCTGGGCGAGCGGCTTCATCGCCTGGACGCTTGTCAGCGCGATCCTGCTCAACGTCACCATCCTCGCCGTCGCCTTCTGGCTGTCGGCGCCGCTGCGCCATGCGCCGATGCCGCGCGTGCGCACGCGCTGGTATGATCTCGTGCTGCGCGCGGCCATGGTGGCGCTGCTGGTCGGGACGGTGGTGACGTTGAGTTTCCGCATCGGACCGACGGCGAGCGGCAATCTGGCGGTGTTCCCGATCGTGCTCACCAGCATCATGATCATCCTGCATCATCGCGTCGGCGGGCCGGCGACCGCGGCGGTGATGGCCAACGCGGTCATCGGGCTTGGCGGCTTCGCCATCGCGGTGATCGTGCTCAATCTCACCGCTGACCGTCTCGGCTCGCCGCTCGCGCTGTCGCTGACGCTCGCCGTCTCGCTCGGCTGCAATCTGCTGCTGTTTTTGGCGCGCCAGCGCGCCGTCGCGAAGTGACCATGGCGCCCGAGCTGATGTTTCTCGCTGGTCTGTTGCTAAAGATTGCGATGACCGCGACCATTGTGGTGGCGGCCTCCGTCGTGGTCGAGCGCTCGGGGCCTTTCGTCGGCGCGCTGATCGCCTCGCTACCGACGGCGGGCGGCGCCGCCATGATTATCCTCGCCTGGGAACATCCGCCGGCCTTCATCGCGCAGAGCGCGGTCGGAAGTATGGTCGCCAACGCCGCCTGCGCGGTCTTTGCACTGACCTATGCCGCGTTGGCACAGCGGCGGTCGCTGGCACTGAGCCTCGGCGCGGCTTTCCTGGTCTGGCTCGGAGCCGCATTCTTGTCGCGCCTGGTCGAATGGAATGCGGCGTCTGCCACGCTGCTCAACGCGGTTGTCTATCCGATTGCCATTTTCGCCGGCGCCCGCTTCCGCGCCGAGGGCGCGATCAAGCGCATGACCCTGACCGCCCGTGACCTTGCCTGGCGCGCCGGCGTGGTGACGCTCTGCGTCATCATCGTCACCACGGCTTCGAGCTCGATCGGCTCCTATTTCTCCGGGGTGTTCGCCTTCTTCCCGGTGGCGATGGGCTCGTTCTTCGTCATCCTGCATCCGCGCATCGGCGGCCCGGCGGCGGCAAGCGTTGCCGGCCATGTGCTCACCCCGCTGATCGGGCTGGGCCTGGGCCTCTTGGTCGTGCATCTCCTGGCCGAGCCGGTCGGTGTCTGGTGGTCCTACGCGGCGGGCCTGGGCACTGGCATCGGCTGGAACGCGATGCTGTGGGGATTGCGGCGGCGGACGCGGCGCTGAAGCGCGCTGAAACAATCGCGGCAGCGCCATTTGCGTTGGATCAATGCATCGCGGCGTGGGACGCCAATAATCCGCTTCTCCCAGGAGAAGCGTCATGCCGTATTCGACTCGCGCAACACGATTGCGGCCGCTTTGCATCGTCATGGCCGCCGTTCTGATGGCAATCGGCTTCGTCGCTTCGGCCCGTGCGCAGACGCCGACCAACGGGCTGATCATGCTCATCGAGTTCGAGAAGATCGACGGCATCCGCCACTGGGAGCGCGAACTGGGCCAACGCGGCTTGAGCGCGCTGGTGCAGGCGCAGCCGAATGTGCTGCAAGAATATCCCGACGATTTCGCCCGGCTCGCCGCCGAGGGCTATGTCATCTCCGGCATCGATGCCGAGAAGCCGTTTTGGGACATGCCCTATGCCGAGCAGCTTGCGCGCATGCGCGCGGCCAAAGAGGCGGTCGAGCGCATCACCCACAAGCCGATGCGCGTGTTCGGCAGCCGCTATTTTGCCTATGACGAAAACACGCTGCGCGCCGCCGATGCGCTTGGCATCAATTATGTGCTCGGCCGCGGCACCGCCGGCGCTCTGGCGACGATTTACGCGCCGCGCGAATACAAAGCGAAGATCATTTCCGTATCCAACGTGCCATTCGCCGAAATGGGCACCGGCTCGTTCTGCGATTACAGCCTGTGGGCGCGCGGGTCGACCGGCAAGGAATTCGGCGCCGTCGTCGATCAGGTGCTCGCCGGCGGGCCGTCCGATCTGATCCTGGTTTCGCACGCCTATCTCGGTGGGCTCTATACCGAGTGGTGGCAGGTCTACGCGGCGGCGCTGGCCAACCCGCACGTCACCTGGCGCTCGTTCGATAACTGGGTCGGCAGCGTCAAGGTCAGCGCAAAGCCTTTCGCCGATATTCCGGTCAATCGCGAAGTCAAATACGACACGCCGAAGCCGGCGGTGCCGCTGCAGAAACTCGAAATGCTTCCGGAATTACGCGGGAAGACCAACTGAGAAAGCCGCTCTACGTCTAGCCGTTCTCGGGCTTCACCAGCTTTGCCTTCAGCACATAGAGCGCTTCCATCGCCTCGCGCGGCGACATCTCGTCCGGATTAAGCGCGGCGACCGCGGCCACCACCAGCTCATGCGCGTCGTCCTGTATTTGCTGCGGCGGCTTGTAGGGCGTGGCGAACAGCGGCAGGTCCTCGAAGCCTTTCGGCTTGGCGCGGTCTTCTTGCTCCAATTTGGCCAGCACCAGCTTGGCGCGCTCGATCACGCTCGCCGGCAGGCCGGCCAATTTCGCCACCTGGATGCCGTAGGAATGGTCGGCTGAGCCGGCAATGACTTCGTGCAAGAACACCACGTCGCCCTTCCACTCCTTCACTTTCACCGTCGCGTTGTGCAGGCGGCCGAGCCGCGCAGAGAGCGCGGTCAGCTCGTGGAAATGCGTGGCGAACAGCGCGCGGCATTTGTTGACGTCGTGCAGATGTTCGACCGTCGCCCAGGCGATCGACAGTCCGTCGAAGGTCGCGGTGCCGCGGCCGATCTCGTCGAGGATCACCAGCGAGCCGCTGCCCGCCTGATTGAGGATGGCGGCAGTCTCCACCATCTCGACCATGAAAGTCGAGCGCCCGCGCGCGAGATCGTCAGCGGCGCCGACCCGCGAGAATAGCCGGTCGACCACGCCGATATGCGCGGCTTTCGCCGGAACGAACGAGCCCATCTGCGCAAGGATCGCGATCAGCGCATTCTGCCGCAGGAAGGTCGACTTGCCCGCCATGTTGGGGCCGGTGATCAGCCAGATGCGGCCGGCGTCGGCCTCCTTCGGCGGCGACAGATCGCAATCGTTGGCGACGAAAGGCGTGCCGTCGCGCGCCAGCGCTTGTTCGACCACCGGATGGCGGCCGCCTTCGATGACGAAGTCGTGGCTGTCGTCGACGTGCGGGCGTGCATAGTCACGCTCCGCCGCAAGGTGAGCGAGCGCGCTCGCCGCATCGAGCTGGGCGAGCGCCTCGGCGCATTCCTTGATCGCCGCGCTTTGCGCGATCACCGCGGCGGCGAGCCGCTCGAAAATGTCGAGCTCGAGGCCGAGCGCACGGTCGGCGGCGCTGGCGATCTTGGCTTCCAATTCGCCAAGCTCGGTGGTGGTGAAGCGAGTTTGGCCGGCCAGCGTCTGGCGGTGGATGAAGGTCGCGTTGAGCGGCGCGGCCAAGAGCTTGTCGCCGTGCTGGGCGGTGACCTCGACGAAATAGCCGAGCACGTTGTTATGGCGGATCTTGAGCCCACGCACGCCGGTTTCTTCCGCATAGCGCGCCTGCAGCGCGGCGACCACGCGGCGCGATTCGTCGCGCAGGCCACGCGTCTCGTCGAGCGCGGCGTCGTAGCCTTCGCGCACAAAGCCGCCGTCGCGCTTGAGCGCGGGCAGTTCGGCGGCGAGCGCGGCGGCCAATTCGGCGGCGAGCATGCCGTCCGGGCGGCGGCAGGAGCGCCAGCGCGTCGGCGACGTCCGCCGGTGTCTCTTTCAGCGAGTCAAGCGCGCGGGCGAGCGCGGCGGCCGCCAAAACGCCGTCGCGGATGGCGGCGAGGTCGCGCGGGCCGCCGCGTCCGACGGCGAGGCGGGCGAGCGCGCGGGCGAGATCGGGCGCAGCGTGCAATCGCGAGCGCGTATCGGCGCGCGCCGCCACGTGCTCGACGAAACCCGCCACTGCGTCGAGCCGCCGGGCAATTGCCTTGGGGTCGGTGAGCGGCGCCGACAGCCGTTGCGCCAGAAGGCGCGAGCCGGCCGAGGTGATGGTGCGGTCGATCGCCTCAAGCAGCGAGCCGCGCCGCTCGCCGCCGAGCGTGCGCATCAATTCGAGATTGCCGCGCGTCGCCTGGTCGATCGCCATGGTCGCGCCGGCGCTTTCGCGCAACGGCGGCGACAGCGGCGGGCGCTTGCCGATCTGCGTGCGCTCGACATAGGTGACGCAAGCCGCCGCGGCGGTGAGTTCGAGCCGCGTCAGCGCGCCGAAGGCCTCGCTGGTGGCGACCGCAAAGAACGACGTCAGCCGCCGCTCGGCGGTGGCTGAGTTCGAACACGTCGCGCGTGAGCGGCGTCACGGCGGTCAACTCGCGCCAATAGGGCGCAAGTTCGGCCTCGGCGAACAGCGCGTCGGAAACGATGATCTCGCTCGGCTCCAGCCGCGCGATCTCGGCCGACAGCGACAGCCGGTCGCATTCGGTGATGCGGAACTCGCCGGTGGAAATGTCGATCCAGGCGAGCGCAAAGCGCGCCTCCTCGCCGACCGAGGAGAGCCGCGCGCGCGCGACGGCGAGCAGGTAATTGTTGCGCTTGGCGTCGAGCAGTGTGTCTTCGGTAAGCGTGCCGGGCGTGACCAGCCGCACCACGTCGCGCCGCACCACGCTTTTTGCGCCGCGCTTCTTTGCTTCCGCCGGATCTTCGAGCTGCTCGCATACCGCCACGCGATGGCCGAGCGCGATCAGTCGATGCAGATATTCATCGGCGCGCTCGATCGGCACGCCGCACATCGGGATGTCGGCGCCGAGATGCTTGCCGCGCTTGGTGAGCACGATGCCGAGCGCGCGCGAGGCGGTCTCGGCGTCCTCGAAGAACATTTCGTAGAAATCGCCCATCCGGTAGAACAACAGGCAGTCCGGGTTGGCGGCCTTGATCTCGATGTATTGCTCCATCATGGGAGTCACGCGCCCGTTGCCGTCGCCTCGCGGCGGCTCGGGTTCGGACATGCCGATGGGATTGGTCAGCGCCATGGGAAAACGTTAGCAGATGGCCCGATGCGGTGCCACGAATGAAGGCCCGCTTTCGCTTCCCTGTGGGAAGACTCAGTATGGCGTAATCACGTTGAGCAGCGCCTGCCGCTTGCCGCTGACCACGGCTTCGCGGGCGCGCATCAGCGCGTCGGGCAGGTCGGCCGGCTTGCTGACGCGCTCGGCGTAGGCGCCCTGCGCCTGCGCCAAGGCCTCATAGGCCGGCGCCGGCTCGAGATCGGCGAGACCGCGGCCGTCGTTCTCGCCGGCGGCGCCGTCCTTGAACATCGACAGCGTGGCGCGGCGCACCGCGCCGTAGCGGGCGTTGTTGAACACGATGGTCAGTGTCGGCAGCCCCTGCGTGGCGGCCACCCAATGGCCGACCATCGGGTTGGCGAACATGTAGGCGCCGTCGCCCAGCGTCGCGACCACGAAGGCGTCGGGCGAGGCGAGCTTGATGCCGAGCGCCACGCCGAAGCCCCAGCCGAGGCCGCCGGCCGAGCCGAGCGAAAAGAACGTGCCCGGCTTCTCGCGCGCGCAATGGTCCGGCCGCAGCGGATATTCGTTGACGATGACCGCGTCGTCGCCGATCGTCTCGCCGATCGCGTGCGACAGATATTCCGGCGAGATATGCGCGGCCGGCGCCGACTTCCTTGGCAAGCTGCGCGCGCCGCAGCCGCATGCGCTCGGTCAGCCGCGCGCGGCGCGCGGCGATGCGCGCTTCCGCCATGTGCAGGCGCTGCTCCACCGCCGCGGTCAGCGCCTCCAGCGCGTTGACCGGCCCGGCCTGCACGACGAGGTCGCTGGGGAACGAGCGCATCGGATAGCGCACATAGAACGGATCCTCGCCGACATGCACCACGCGGCAGCCAGCCTGCGCATGCGTCAGACTGGGCAGCCAGGGCACGTCGGATTCGAGCGCGATCACCAGATCGGAGTCGGCGAGCAGCGCGCCCGGCTCGGAGCCGAAATGCATGGGATGGCTCGACGGCAGGCAGACGGTGCGCGAATTGTGCGTGACCACGGGGATCGCGCAGCGCTCGGCGAGATGCGCGAGCGCCGGCACCGCGGCGGCGGGCAGCGCGCTGGTGATGATCAGCGGCCGCTCGGCGCCGGCGATCCATTCGGCCAGCGTCGCGATCGAGCGCGGATCGGGGTAGACGGGCGCGGCCTGCGCGCGCGGCTTGATCGGCGCGATCGGTTCGGTAAGCGGCGCCGAAAGCGGCTCGCGCGGCAGCATCAGGTAGACCGGCCCGCGCGGATGCGCCATCGCGACTTCCACGCCGCGCGCCACCACGTCGCCGGTCTGCGCCGGCACGCGCAATTCGTAATCCCACTTCACCAGCTCGCGCAGCATGCCGGCCTGGTCGAACATCTCCTGGCCCCATTGGATGGGCCGGTTGCGCGAGCCGAAGGAGCCTTTCTCGGTGATCGGTGTGCGCCCGGCGGTGAGCATCAGCGGCACGCGGTCGCGCGATAGGTTGATCAGGTTGTTGATGGTGTTGGCGGTGCCGACGGTGGTGTGCACCATCACCGCCTGCGGCTCGACCGGTCATCAGGTAGGCGCCGTGCGCCATGCCGACCGCGAGGTTCTCGTGCGGCACCAGGATCGGCTTCGGCACCTTGGCGTTGGTCTTCTTGGCGCGGGCGAAGGCTTCGACGATGGGCGGGAAATCGGTGCCGGGATTGCAGAAAAAATAATCGATGCCGTGGTCGGCGAGCGCGCGCAGGAAAGCTTCGGCGGCAATGGTCGGCCGGCCGCTTGGTGTCAGTGCCATGCGCTTCGCCCCGTGTCGCGTCCGCTTCGCATGCGGGCGCCGTTATTCGCTTTTGCCGAATGTTTTACGCGACGAAGAAGGGGCTGACAACCAACGGAGGGAGTTATTCAGCGGCGACGCGGAACGCGGCCGGCCCCTCGATCTCGGCCAGGCATTTGGCGAGGCTCTTGCCCTCCGGATCGACCAGCGCGGCGGTGCGGGCGCTGGCGAGCGCGTCGGCGGCGCGGTCCAGCGGGATGGCGCCGCCGAGCGCCGGGCGGATCACGCGCGCCTCGATGCTGCCGTAGTTGGCAAGCCCGCGCGCATGGGTGTCGCCATAGCCCTTGATCAGGCGGGCGCATTCGGCGATTTCGTGCGCCAGTGCGGCCGACGCGGCGCGCGGCCTCGGCAATCAGCTTGAGCCAGGATTCGATCTGCGCCTGTTCCTGCTTGAAGCGATAACCGTGCGGGCGCAGCCAGCCGCAGCTTGGCCAATGCGAGAAAGCGGAGATAACCGAAGATCGCCGTCGAATTAATCTCCATGCCGAAATAGACGCGACCGAGCCAGCCCTTGCGCTCCGCCAGCCGCAGGATTGGGCGCGCCAGCAACGGCGGCAGCAATTGCGTCAGTTCCTCGATGCCGGGCTTAAGAAAATCGTGCACTGAGTAAGGCTCGTGCTTGACGTGCAGCTCCTCGTGCGCGATGCGCCGCATGCGCTCGGGCGCGATCTTGGCCTGCGCCACACGCACCACGTCCTCGTAGGACATGCGCACGGCGAGCTGGCGCGCGACTTCCTTGAGCAGCTTGCCCGGCATGCGGCGGCGGCATCGGCATCGATCAAGGCGCGCAGCCGGTCGAGATAAAGCCGCGCATAGGGAACGCCCTGATAGACGATCAGCCGCCGCACGCCTTCGATCGCCGTCGGCTGCGCCAGCGCGGGCAGCGAGTAGGAGACTTCGTGTTCGAGCAAGGCTGGGGTAATCGAGGCGTTGCGTTTCTTCTCGCGGCGTTTTCGCCGGCGGCGCTTTCGCCCACGCCGCGTCGAAGCCGGCGCGGAAGCCGCGCAGATTGCTGTCGACCGATTTGCCATCGGCGCGGATCGCCGCTTCCAATTGCGCGGGCGTGACCGGCAGCCGGCCCGATCCGGCGATGGCGCCGAGCATCACCGCGTTGATGATCGAGCCGCTGTCCTTGGCGAGCGCGGCCATGTCGATGAGCAGCGTCTCGCGCGCGTGCGCGGTGACGGTCTTGATCAGCTTGTCCTGGTCGAGGCGGCCGTCGCCCATGGCGATCTTCTCGTCCATGGCATAAAAGCGGCTGGTGGAGCCGATCAGATGCGTGCGCTCGGGCGTGACGAAGCCGCCGGCCACCACGCGGCCCGCTTCAAGCAATTCGCTCGCCACCGCGACGTCGATATCGCCGACACCGGGCGTGAGCGCCAGCACCGGGCGCTTGCCGTCGAGTTCGCGCGTGCGCACCGGGAAGACCTCGATGTAGTACGTGGTGGCGCCGGTGCGCTGGGCAACGCCGGGGATCGAGGTCGATTGCACCGGATAGCCGGCCTCAGCCGCCGCGGTGACGATCCAGTCAGTGAGCACGCCGCCGCCTTCGCCGCCGAGCGCGGCGATCAGGAGTTTGATCGGTGCGATGCGGCCCGACGGCTTCGGACCCGGACTCTGGAAACAAGCTCGGCGCAGGCAGCTTGGCGTCGGGCTCGCTCGCTTTGCTCGCGCCCCGCAGTGACTGCTGGGCCGGCGCCGCCGCCTTATTCGCAGCGGAACCGCCCAGCCAGCCGATGACCTTTTGCCGGAAACGGAACAGCGCGCGGTCGCGCCAGGTGGCATTGCGCACGATCTCGGCGCGGTAGAACGACGGGCAGAGCACGGCGGCATGGGCGACCTCACCGCACAGACCGCACCCGACGCACGTTTCGATCACGGTCGCCACCGGGTCGCTACGCAGCGGATCGGGCGAGGGCTTCACCGTCAGCGACGGGCAGCCGGACAACCGGATACAGGAATGATCGCCGGTGCAGATCTCGTCGTCGACGCCGTAGCGCACGCGGGTGACGCGCTCGCCGCGCTCGAGCTTGACCGCGTCCTCGGCGCGCACGCGGCGCTGACGCGCAAGCTGGCATTCGCCGTCGGCGATGATGACCTTCAAGCCGCGTTCGGCGGTCTTCATCGCCTCCTTCAGCGTCGCCGCCATCTTGGCGACGGAATAGCTGCGGACCGTGCGCAGCCATTTGACGCCCATGGTGCGCAGCGTCTGTTCGATCTCGACGCCTTGCGTGGTGCCGTCGCGGTTCGCCACGCTCGACGGAATGTATTGCTGGCCGGTCGCCGAGGCGTAGCCGTTCTGCATCACGATCAGCACGCCGTCGCCCTTGTTGAAAAGGTTCGAGGCGACGCCGGTGATTAGCCCATTATGCCAGAAGCCGCCGTCGCCCATGATCGCGATCGGCCGCTTTTCCATGTTGGGCGCGACCGCCGCGGCGCTGGCGAGCGACATGCCATAGCCGAGGATCGAGTTGCCGAGCGAGAAGGGTGCGAAGGTCGCGAACGAATGGCAGCCGATATCGGTCGAGATATGCGTCGGGCCCAGTTCGCGCTGCATCAGCTTGATGGCGGAGAACACCGGGCGCTCCGGGCAGCCGGTGCAGAAGGCCGGCGGCCGCGGCGGCAGGAGCGCCAAGCGCGGCGGCGGCTTTCGGTTTGTGCGCGATCAAGGCGCGCGCTTTGTCCGCGACGGCATCGGCATCGAGGCCCTTCGGCTTGGCCTCCTTGAGGAATGCCGCCAGGCCTTCGAACAGCACGTCGGAGGTGTATTCGCCGGTCTGCGGCAACGGGCCTTTGCCGAGCACGCGGGTCTGCAGGTCGGCGCGGCGCAATTCGACGTTGACCGCCTGCTCGATGTAATCGGGATAGCCTTCCTCGACGACGAGGACGCTGCGCTTGCCGGCGCAGAAGCCGCGGATCTCCTCCGGCACCAGCGGATAGACCACGTTGAGTACGAGCATCGGCACGCGCGAGGTGCCGTAGACGTCGGCGAGCCCCATGCGCTCGAGCGCGCGCAACACCGAATTGGTCAGGCCGCCCATGACGACGATGCCGATATCGGCAAGATCGCCGGCGATCGTCTCATTGAGCTTATGCTCGATGATGAAATCGCGCGCCGCCGGCAGGCGCTCCTCGACCTTCAGCCGCTCCTGCGATGAAGGTCACCGGCGGATGCGACAGCCGCGCGTAGTTGAAGCGCGGCGGGCCGGCGAGCTTGTCGAGGCCGGAGGCGATGCCTTTGCGGTTATCGCTGGCGGCGAATTCGCCGGTGACGTGGCAGGCGCGGATGCGCAGTTCCAGCATCACCGGCGCGTGGCTCGCCTCCGACAGTTCGAAGCCTTTCTCCACCGTGCGTACGATCGCCGGCAAGTCGGGGCGCGGGTCGAGCAGCCAGATGCCGGACTTCAGCGCATAGGCATAAGAGCGCTCCTGGATCACGCTGGCGCCTTCGCCGTAGTCCTCGCCGATGATGATCATGGCGCCGCCGATGACGCCGGGCGAGGCGAGGTTGGACAGCGCGTCGGCCGCCACGTTGGTGCCGACGATGGATTTCCAGGTCACCGCGCCGCGCAAGGGATAATTGATCGAGGCGCCGAGCATGGCGGCCGCCGAGGCTTCGTTGGCGCAGGTCTCCAGATGCACGCCGAGCTCGGCCATGATGTCCTTGGCGTCGACCAGCACATCGAGCAGATGCGAGATCGGCGCGCCCTGGTAGCCGCCGACGTAGGACACGCCCGATTGCAGCAGCGCCTTGGTGACCGCGAGGATGCCTTCGCCGCGGAAGGTCTCGCCGTCGCCTAATCGCAGCGCCTGCACCTCTTTCTTGAACGAGCGTTCCATGGTCGGGTTACGATAATTGGTTGGGAACCAAACTATTATACCCGATCGGCCTTACATATGCGAGGGCAGCCAGAGGGCGATCATCGGAAAGGCGATCAGGATCACCAGACGGATCAGGTCGGTGACGATAAAGGGCACCACGCCCTTGAAAATGGTGGTGAAACTGACGTCCTTCACCACGCTTTTGATGACGAATACGTTCATGCCGACCGGCGGATGGATCAGGCCGAGTTCCACGGTCATCACGATGATGACCCCGAACCAGATCGGGTTGAAGCCGAGATGGGTGACGACCGGGAAAATGATCGGCACGGTCAGGATGATCATTGCCATCGCATCCATCAGGCAGCCAAGCGCCAGATACATCAGCATGATCAGCGCCAGCACGCCGTAGCTGCCTAACCCGAGGCCGGTGAGGAATTCGGTGACCTTCTGCGGCGTCTGCGTGACGGTAAGGAAGTAGCCGAAGATCAGCGCGCCGATCAGCACGGTGAACACCGCCGCCGCGGTGCGCGTCGCCTGCAAGAGCGACATCAGGATCTTGTCCTTGTTCAGCCGGCCGGTGAACAGACCGATCAGGAACGCGCCGGTGGCGCCGACGCCGCCCGCTTCGGTCGGCGTGAATCGCGGCAGGAACGGCAAGCCGTAAAGGCCGCCGATGACAAACGCGAACAGCAGCATCGGCGCCCAGATGTCCTTCAGGCCCGCAAACCTTGCACGCCACTCCACGGGCGGACCCGACGGCAGGAAACCGGGCCGCAGACGGCCGATGACCAGGATCGTCATGAGATACATCGTCATGGCAAGCAGGCCGGGAACGATGCCGGCGATGAACAGCTTGCCGATGTCCTGCTCGGTGATGATGCCGTAGACCGCGAGCACGGTGGACGGCGGCAGCATGGCGCCGAGCGTGCCGCCGGCCGCGATCACGCCGGTGGCGAAACTCTGCGGATAGCCGAACCGCCGCATTTCCGGATAGGCGACGGCGGAGAACGTCGCGGCGGTAGCCACCGACGAGCCGCAGATCGCGGCAAAGCCGCCGCAGGCGACAACCGTGGCAAATCCCAATCCGCCGCGCAAATGTCCGACGAAGCCGTTGGCCGCCTTGAACAGCTCGCGGCTCATGCCGGAGTTGGACACGAAAGTGCCCATCAGCAGGAACATCGGGATGACGCCGAAGGTGTAGTCGGTGACCGTGCGCATCGAGGTCTGACCAACCAGCTTGAGCGCCGGCGTGCCGCCAACGAGGTAACCGAAGCCGGACACGCCGACCAGGCCCATCGCCATGCCAACCGGCACGCGCAGCAGCATCAACGCGAACAGTGCGACAAAGCCCAGGATGGCGACGGCGTCGGTGCTCATCCCGTTGCTTTCATTCGACCGGTTTGACTTTGGGTTCTTGCATCAGCGCGGGCTGGAAGATCAGCCGGTAGGTGCGCACGGCGATCAGCAGCACCGCGGAGACGTCGCCGGCCCAGGCCACCGCGAAGAACGGCCAGGTCGGCAAGTGCAGGTCGAAGGTGAGGACGTTGTCGTAATAAGTGCCGCGCACCTTGTCGAACAGCGTGTAGGTTTGCACGGTCACCACAAACAACAGCACCAGCGTCGCGAACACGTCGATGATGCGTTGGTATTTCGGAGAGGCATTGGCCCACACCAGGTCGACGGTGATATGGCCGCCGCGATAGGAGGTCGCCGCGATACCCCAAAAGATCAGAATGCCGAGCAGCAGGCGGCCGAAATCGAAGGCGTCGGGAATCGCGTAGGAAAACACATTGCGCAGCAGCACGCCGATGAAGATGTTGGCGGCGACGATGCCGACGAAACCGGCAGCGATCCATTCGATCGTGTCGATGAAACGATCCATATAGACGCGGTTCATGTCCGCTCCGGCAACGCTCTCGAACTTCGGGCGGAGAGGAGTTCCCCTCCGCCCGCAATGTTAGCAGGTTTTAGCGCCGCGGCAGGCTTACTGCGCGAGCGCCTTGTACTTGGCGAGATCGGCGCGCAGCTCCTTCATCGCCGCATCCGGATCGACACCGGCTTTCTTGACGCCATCGGCCCAGCTCTTCACCAGTGGCTCGGCCGCCTTCTTCCATTCCGCGGTTTGCTCAGGCGTAAGCTTGTACACGACCTGGCCCGGCTCGGCCTTCACCTTGTCGACGCCGGCATCCTCGAACTTGCCCCACGGACCGCCGACGCGGGCGGCGGCGTCATTGTTGCAGTTGTCGTCGATCGCCTTCTTCTGGCGCGGCGACATCTGGTTATATTTGTCCTTGTTGAACACGAAGGCGAAGGTGGTCACGTAGAGCGGCGCCTCCATGTGATACTTGGTCACCTTGTCGATCCCGAACAGCACCAGCGAGCCCCACGGGAAGGTCACCGCATCGGCGACATGACGCTCCATGATGTCGCGCACTTCCGGTGCGGACGAGTTGACGTTGGTGCCGCCGAGTTGCGTGACGAAGGTCGCGATCGTGGCATCGGCAGGCCGGACCTTCATGCCTTTGATATCCGCCGGCACGACGATCTTTTTTTCGCTCGAGTGAAACGAGCTCGGCGCGTGGATGAAGGCGAGGCAGAACTTGACGTCCTTCATCTCCTTGGCGGCGTATTTGCGATACCATTCGTCGAGCCCGCGCGTGCCGCCTTCGGTCGCCGAGATGAGGAACGGCAATTCGCCGGCGGCGATGATCGGGAAGCGGCCGGGCTGATAGCCGGGGTTGATGTAGGTAAGGTCGGCGATGCCGTCGCGCGCCATGTCGTAGTGGTCGAAGGCCTTGCCGAGCTGCTGCGCGGGATAGACTTTGTAATGCAGTGTGCCGCCGGATGCCTTCTCGACCGCGGCGCCCCAGTCTTCCAGCGCCTTCTGCAAGGGATGCGAGGCAGGCACCCAGTGCGACAGTTTGAGTTCGAAGGTCTTTTCTTGTGCGATGGTCGGCGTGGCTCCGCCGATCAGCGCGGCGGCCAGCGTGACGGCGCAAATTGTGTGTCGGGTTGTCATCAGGCTCCTCCCCAGAAGCATGTCGGCGGTTGTCCGGTCTGCGATTGCAGCCGATTATTTTTTGTGACGAAGTCACGATATTCAGCCGTATGTGCCAGGTGTTGTAAAGGATATAGTTTGACTACAAACTATGTTGCCGAATTATATTTCCGGACGCCGCGCCGTATGGCCGGCCTCGAGCAGGGACCACGCAATGTCGACCAAGGGCAGCGGCCAAGTGCGGCGCGGCAAGAACGGCGAAGCTATTGCCGAATCGATTAGATTCGGTCCGCTCGAACACTGGGTTGGCTTCAATCTGCGCATGGCGCAGGAGCACGCCTTCCAGGCCTTCTCGCGCCGCTCGCAGGAGGTCGGCGAGAGCCCGGGGCGGTTTGCCACCCTGACGCTGATCGCGCGCAACCCGGGCATCAGCCAGACCGAACTGAGCCACGCCAACGGCCGCGACAAATCGAGCCTCACGCCGGTGGTCGAGGATCTGGTGCGCCGCGGCCTGGTCGAGCGCAAGCGCATGCGGCAGGATCGGCGCACCTACCGGCTCAACCTGACGCCGGTCGGCAAGAAGGCGCTCATCATGCTCACGCGTTGCGCGCGCCGGCACGAGCGCGTGCTCGACGGCATCATCGGCCGCCGCGACCGCGTGCGGTTTCTGCAGATCCTCAAGCGCATCGCGGCGGAGATTGAGTAGCCGCCTACACGCCAAACTTCGTCCGCACCGCCTCCGGCACCGGATGCGATTTGTAGCGGCCGGGATCGGCCGGATCGAGCACCACCCACACGCGCGTCTCCGTGCACTCGACGCAGGTCAAGCCGTTATGGGTGATGTGATGGGCGACCTCGAAACTTGAATGGCCGAACGTGATTGCCGACTCCACCGTCACATCGTCGCCGTAGCGGGTGGGGCGGACGAAGCGCGCGCGCGTTCGCGCCAGCGGATAGCCGGCGAAATCGAAAATCTTGAGATAGCGGATCATGGTCATGCCGAGCGCGCGCTCGAACAGCGCCGAGGTCGCGGCGTCGAAGATCGCGAAATAGCGCGGATAGAAGACGATGCCGGCGGGGTCGCAATCGGCCCACTCGATGCGCACCTTGCGGGTGTTGCTAAAGGTGGTCACTGCGCGGTCAATTCAGGACGCATCGACTAGCGCGGCGCCATGCGCAGCGCGCCGTCGAGACGGATGACCTCGCCGTTGAGATAGCCGTTGTGGATGCAATGCAGTACCAGCGCGGCGAATTCGCGCGGCTCGCCCAGCCGCCTGGGGAACGGCACCGATGCGCCGAGCAAATCCTGCGCCTCCTGCGGCAGCGCGCGCAGCATCGGCGTGCCGAAAATGCCCGGCGCGATGGCGAGGACGCGTACGCCGAATTGGGCGAATTCGCGCGCCGCCGGCAGCGTCAGGGCGGCGACGCCGCCCTTGGAGGAGGAATAGGCAGCCTGGCCGATCTGGCCCTCGAAGGCGGCGACCGAGGCGGTCGACACGATCACGCCGCGCTCGCCGTCAGCGAAAGGCGGCAGCGTTTGCATCGCGGCGGCGGCGAGCCGCATCATGTTGAAGGTCCCGATCAGGTTGATGCGGATGACGCGCTCGTAGTCGGCCAGCGGCATCGGCCCGTCGCGGCCGACGATGCGCTTGGCGGGACCTACGCCGGCGCAATTGATGAGGACGCGCGCGGGCCCGTGATCGGCGGCGGCCTGCTTCAGCCCGGCCTCGGCGGAAGCGGCGTCTGCCACGTCGCAGGTCACCGCGATGCCTTTGATGCTGGCGGCCACTTCGGCGGCGGATTTTTCGTTGATGTCGAAGACCGCCACCTTGGCGCCGGCCGCGGCGAGCGCGCGCGCGGTGGCCGCTCCCAGCCCCGACGCGCCGCCGGTAACGACTGCCGCCTGTCCCTTGATTTCCATGAGCCGAATTCCTTTAAGCGCCAGTGATGGCGATGACCTGGGAAGATAGCGGCGTCGCATAAAGCCCGTCCACCAGTGCGGCGCGGTTTTTCAGCACCGCGCGCTGATTGATCGAGCCTTTGTCGGTCATTTCGCCTTTGTCCATCGACGGCGGCTCGGCCAAGAGGAGCGCGCGCACCACGCGGGTCGAACTACCGGGGCTGCCGGCGGCGAGCGCGTCGAGCAGCGCGGCGAACTTTATGCGCACCCGGACGTCGCCCAATACCGCCGCAGACTGAGCGTTCGCGGCATGCTCGGGCGCGAGCTTGCGGCAGGCCTCGAGGTCGGGGAACACCAGCGCCACGATATCGTCGCGGTCGGGGCCGGCGAAGACGACATCGCGCACGAAAGGCGCGCAGGCGTCGATGAAGCGGGCGCGCAGCGGCCCGACGCTGACCCAGGTGCCGGTCGACAGCTTGAAATCCTCGGCGATGCGGCCATCGAACAGGAAGCCTTTGCCCGCGTCGGCGGGGTCGGCGAATTTCAGCGCGTCGCCGATCTTGTAGAAGCCGTCCGCGTCGAAGGCCTCGCGCGTGAGCTCGTCCTGCCGCCAATAGCCGGGCGTAATGTGCGGGCCGCGCAGCCGCGCTTCGAGCTTGCCTTCGTTCGGCACCAACTTGAGTTCGACCCCCGGCGCCGGCAGCCCGATATTGCCTGGCCGGTCGAAATCGAAGGTGCAGGCGAGCGCCAGCGGCGAAGTCTCGGTCGAGCCGAGCGAGGAGAGGAAAATGATGCGCTCGCCGGTGGTCTCAATCGCGAGCCGGGTGAGGTCGTCCCAGGTGGTCTGGTTCAGGCCGGCGCCGGCATAGAATAGCACCTTCAGCCGGCTGAAGAAGTTGCGGCGCAAGGTGTCGTCGGCGCGGAAATGCGGCACCAGCGCTTCGTAGCCCTTGGGCACATTGAAATAGATGGTCGGCGCGATCTCGCGCAAGTTTCGCACCGTCTTCGGCACGCCGATCGGCGTCGGATTGCCGTCGTCGATATAAAGCGAGCCGCCGTTCACGAGCACCATGTTGAAGTTGTGATTGCTGCCGAAGGTGTGGCTCCAGGGCAGCCAGTCGACCACCACCGGCGGCTCGTCGGCAACGAAGGCGAAGCCGGCGGCGATCATCGCCTGGTTCGAGCACAGCATGCGGTGGGTATTGATGACGGCCTTGGGCGTGCCGGTCGAACCTGAGGTGAACAGAAATTTTGCGATCGTGTCGGGCGTGACCGTCGCGCGCGCGGCAGCGACGCTGGCGTCGTCTTCGTCGCCGATCAGGTCGGCAAACAGCGTCACCGGCCGGTCGCCGAGCGGATTGCGAGTGATCACCAACTCGATGGCGTCCGGCACCGTCTGATAGAGCGCGCGCGCGAAGGGGCCGCCGTCATTGGCGAACACCATCCCGGGCGTGAGCAGGTCGAGAATCGCGCGCAACTTGCCGAAGTCGCCCGACAGCAGCGAATAGGCGGCCGAAATTGGGGCGTAGGGGATGCCGACATTCATCGCCGCCAGCGCCAGCAGCGCGTGCTCGATGTCATTGCCGGAGACGATGGCGATCGGCCGCTCGGGCGACAGCCCGCGCCGCAGCAAGGCGGCGCCGATGCGCCGGATCGTTGCCAGCACTTGCGCATAGCTGAGCGTGCGCCAGCCGCCGTCCGTGTCGCGCTGCGCGAGCAAGATCCGCTCGGGCGCGGCCTTGGCCCAATGTTCGAGCGGCTCGCTCAGCGTGGCGTGATAGGGCGGCAGCACCTGCGCGGTGCGAATATGGATGATGCCGCTCGGCTCGCGCTCCAGCATGGCATCGAATGCCCCCAGCCGCACCGGGCGCAATGGCGCGGTGCCGTCCGGTTCGGCCATGCGGGTCAGGCTCGGCATTTCCACCCCAATATTTATTCTTATTGGATCGATACTACGGCGCGGCGGCGCACCGCCGTCAAGGCATGCCTTTTTCGTTGTCATGGCCGGGCTTGTCCCGGCCATCCCGCTTAGGAGCGCAGTCCCTTCCTTAGCGGGGTCACCGGGACAAGTCCGGTGACGACAAATTTAGGAGCGCGTCACCTTGGGCGCGCGTTTCTCGAGGAAATCCTTGAGCCGCGCCTTGGCTTGCGGGTCGGCCTGCGCGATTGCCGACATCAGCGCTTCGACCGCGTAGCCGCTGGCCGGATCCATCTCGGCGATGCGCGGCAGCGCGTGCATGACCGCGAAATTGGTCAGCGGCGCATTGGCGGCGATGCGGGTCGCAAGATCGAGGCCTTTGGCGAAGCCTTTGCCGGGTTCGGTCAGATAAGTGGAGAGCCCGATCGCCTGGCCTTCCTCGGCCGAATAGGTCCGCCCGGTCAGCATCATGTCCATCATGCGAGCCACGCCGATCAGCCGTGGCAGCCGCACCGAGCCGCCGCCGCCGACATAGATGCCGCGGCTGCCCTCCGGCAGCGCGTAATAGGCCGAGCGTTCCGCCACGCGCACATGCGCGGCGGCTGCGAGCTCCAGCCCGCCGCCAACCACCGCGCCATGCAGCACGGCGACCACCGGCACCTTGCCGAACTGGATCTTGCCGAAGGCGCGGTGCCACAGCCCGGAATGGGCGATGCCCTGCTTGACGTCGCGCTCTTGCAATTCGCTCAGGTCGAGCCCGGCGGAAAAATGCTCACCCTCACCATGCAGCAGCACGGCGCCGATGCCGTCGGGCAGCGAGGTGAAGAATGTTTCGATGCCGATGATCGCCTCATCGTCGAGCGCGTTGCGCTTGTGCGGGCGGTTGAGCCGTAGGATGGCGACGTCGCCCTGCCGCTCGGCAGCAAGCGAGGCGGGAAGGTCGGCAAACGATTGAGTGGAAGGACTGCTCATGAACCGATGATCGCGCCGGCGGAAACAACTTTCGCACCGCAGCGCGCGAGGCTCCGGTGGGTCTCCGCCATAGAACCATTGATATCGATGCCGCGGCAAGCATCCTCGGCTACCACCACTACGAAGCCCTCGCGGCAGGCATCCTCGGCGGAATAGCGGACGCAAAAATCGAAGGCGAGACCGGCGTGGACGACGCGCGTCAATCCGCGCTCGCGCAAGTAGCCGCTCAGTCCGGTCGGCGTCGCGTGATCGTTCTCATAGAAGGCGGAATAGGAGTCGATCGTGCGGCGGAAGCCCTTGCGCAGCACCAGCTCGGCGTGCGGGATGTCGAGCATGGCGTGAAATGTGGCGCCGGGCGTTCCCTGCACGCAGTGATCGGGCCACAGCACTTGCGGGCCGTAGCTGAGCGTGATCACGTCATAGGGCTGTTTGCCCGGGTGCGATGACGCAAAGGATTCATGGCCGCGCGGGTGCCAGTCCTGCGTCAGGATCACATGCGCGAAGCGCTGCGCCAGGCGGTTCACCAGCGGCACCACCTGATCGCCCTGCGGAACCGCGAGCGCCCCGTCCGGGCAGAAGTCATTCTGCACGTCGACCACCAGGAGTACGTCGCGCTCGCCGATCGGCGGATCGATGGCCATCACAGCCTCCATATGCCCCCGCGGAAATGGCGCAGCTCACTTCACTTCATAAACCTCAAGCCGCACGGCGCGGGCTTCACGCTGCCCGCGCGCCAGCGCCAGGATACGGTTGAGCCAGTCGACCGCGGGGTCGGATGTCTCGAACCGCATGACGGTGCGGAAATAATAAAGCGCCGGATCGACGCTGTCGCCCCGTGCCAGTTTCTCCAGCACGTCCGGCGGACCATGGCGCAAACCTTCGCTCGTCACCAGGATGCGCGCGCCGGCGTCGGTCTCGATGGTGTAGCGCGCCTTGATGTCGGCGGCGCCGTCGCTGCGCACGATCTGCCAATCGGCGCCGCCCGGCAGGATGCGCCCCTGGAGTTTCGGCCCGCGCACGCTACCGCCGGTGATGTCGATGATGCGCCGCTCGCCATAGGGCGTGCGGCCCAAATTCATGATGGCCGCGAGCTCGGCGTGGATGGTAAAGATCGGTTCTTTGCCCAGCATGGCTGTTTGTTGGAGCTCCAACTTATACCTATTTCGCCATTTGACCCTGTCCTTGGCGGGCCGTAAATACGGTGCGCAACCGGGAAGCAGATCGTCATGGCGCGTATTTCGTCGCTCGCCGAAGCCATCCAGTCCGCCGTCCGCGACGGCGACACGGTCGCGCTGGAAGGCTTCACCCACCTCATTCCGCATGCCGCCGGCCACGAGATCATCCGCCAGGGCCGCAGGCGCCTGACGCTGGTTCGCATGACGCCGGACCTGATCTACGACCAGCTCATCGGCATGGGCTGCGTCGACAAGCTGATTTTCTCCTGGGGCGGCAATCCCGGCGTCGGTTCGCTGCATCGTTTCCGCGACGCGGTGGAGAACGGCTTGGCCGCAGCCGCTTGCGATCGAGGAGCACTCGCACGCCGCCATGGCCAATGCCTACGAGGCCGGCGCGGCGGGCCTGCCCTGCGCGATCTTCCGCGGTTATATCGGCGGCGACCTGCCGAAGGTGAATGCCAAGATCAAGCGCGTGACCTGTCCGTTCACCGGCGAGGAACTGGCGGCGATCCCGGCGCACCGGCCGGACGTGGCGGTGATCCACGCCCAGCGCGCCGACAAGGCCGGCAATGTGCTGATCGAGGGCATGCTCGGCGTGCAGAAGGAAGCGGTGCTGGCGTCGAAGCGTTCGGTGGTGACGGTGGAAGAGATCGTCGACGAACTGCCGTCCGACCGCAGCCTCAATGCCGTGGTGCTGCCGCATTGGACCGTCGGCTATATCGCCGAGGTGCCGGGCGGCGCGTATCCCTCCTACGCGCAGGGCTACTATCCGCGCAACAACGCCTATTACAAGCAATGGGACGAGATCGCGCGCGAGCGCGACTCGTTCCTCGCCTGGATGAAGACGAACGTACTGGAGAAAGGCCCCGAGGCTTTCGTCCAATATGCGCGTAAAGTTCGCGCGGCGGCGGAGTAGGACAATGGCCGACTACAAGCCGAACGAGATGATGACCGTCGCCGCCGCGCGCGCGCTGAAGAACGACGACATATGTTTTGTCGGCATCGGCCAGCCTTCGGCCGCCTGCAACCTCGCGCGCCTGACGCACGCGCCGGGCATCACGCTGATCTACGAATCCGGCACGCTCGCCACCAAGCCGAACGTGCTGCCGCTGTCGATCGGCGACGGCGAATTGTGCGAGACCGCGCTGACCACCGTGTCGGTGCCGGAGATGTTCCGCTACTGGCTGCAAGGCGGCCGCATTAAGATCGGCTTCCTCGGCGGCGCGCAGATCGACAAATACGCCAATCTCAACACCACGGTGGTCGGCCCCTACGATAAGCCGAAGGTGCGGCTGCCCGGCGGCGGCGGCGCGCCGGAAATCGCGACCTCCTGCGGCGAAATTTTCATCATCATGGCGCAGGGCAAGCGCAGCTTCGTCGAGAAGCTCGATTTCGTCACCTCGATCGGCCACGTCAGCGGCGGCGACAGCCGCAGCAAGCTCGGCGTGAAGACCAAGGGCCCGACCAAGCTCATCACCGATCTGGCGCTGTTTGCGCCCGATCCCGAGACCAAAGAGATGACCGTGGTCTCCGTCCATCCCGGCGTCACCCGCGAGCAGATCCAGGAGAACGCCGGCTGGAAAGTGCGGTTTGCGTCGTCGGTCGCCGAGACGCCGCCGCCGACGCCGCGCGAGCTCGAGGTGTTGCGCGACCTCCATGCCCGCACCAACCGCGCGCACTCGGAGGCGGCGTGATGGCGACGCGTGAAGCATTTCTCTGCGACGCCATACGCACCCCGATCGGGCGCTATGGCGGCGCGCTCGCCAAGGTGCGCACCGACGATCTCGCCGCGACGGCGATCAAGGCGCTGATGGCGCGCAACGCCAACGTCAATTGGGAAAAGCTCGACGAGGTCTATTTCGGCTGCGCCAACCAGGCCGGCGAGGATAACCGCAATGTGGCGCGCATGGCGCTGCTGCTTGCGGGCCTTCCCGACAGCGTCCCCGGTGTGACGCTCAACCGTCTCTGCGCTTCGGGCCTGGAAGCGGTCGGCACCGCGGCGCGTGCGATCCGCGCCGGCGAGATGGACTTCGCCATCGCCGGCGGCGTCGAATCGATGACACGCGCGCCTTTCGTGCAGGGCAAGGCGGACGAGGCCTTCGCGCGCAAGGCGGAGATTTTCGACACCACCATCGGCTGGCGCTTCGTCAATCCGCTGATGAAGAGTCAATACGGCGTCGATGCCATGCCGGAGACGGCCGAGAATGTCGCCGAGGATTTCCAGGTCACCCGCGCCGACCAGGATGCTTTTGCCCTGCGCTCGCAGCAGCGCGCCGCCAAGGCGATCGCTTCCGGCTATTTCGCCAAGGAGATCGTCGCGGTCGAGATCGCCGGCCGCAAGGAGACGGTCAAGGTCGACAGAGACGAGCATCCGCGCGAAACCACGCTCGAGCAGCTCGCCAAGCTCAAGCCGTTCGTGCGCAATCCGGGCACCATTACCGCCGGCAACGCCTCCGGCGTCAACGACGGCGCAGCGGCGCTGATCGTCGCTTCCGAAGCGGCGGTGAAGGCGCACGGTCTGACCCCGCGCGCACGCATTCTCGGCATGGCCTCGGCGGCGGTGCCGCCGCGCATCATGGGCATCGGCCCGGTGCCGTCAACGCGCAAGCTGATGGCGCGGCTCGGCCACAAGATCACCGATTATGCCGTGATCGAGCTCAACGAGGCCTTCGCCTCGCAGTCGCTCGCCTGCCTGCGTCAGCTCGGACTTCCCGACGATGCGGACCAGGTCAATCCGCATGGCGGCGCCATCGCGCTCGGCCACCCGCTCGGCATGTCGGGCGCGCGGCTGGCGCTGACCGTGGCGCACGGCCTGGAAGAAAACGGCGGCAAGCTCGGGCTTGCCACCATGTGCGTCGGCGTCGGACAAGGCCTGTCGCTGGCGCTGGAACGGGTTGCATAAGAAATAAGGACAAGAACAATGTCGCTGGTCTATCCCAAGGAAAGCCTGAGCGTTTATCCCAAGCATCTGTCGCCGGAATACAAAAGTACGGTGAAGCGCTCGCCGTCGAAGCCGCTGATCATCGTGCCGCACACTTTGTCCGAGCTGACCGGTCCGGCCTTCGGCCATGACGCGATCCAGGAGAACGACAACGATCTGACCAAGCAGCACAAGGGCGAGCCTCTGGGCGAGCGCATCATCGTGCACGGCCGCGTGCTCGACGAGGACAAACGCCCGGTGCCCGAAACGCTGGTGGAAATCTGGCAGGCCAATGCCTGCGGCCGCTACGTGCACAACGTCGACCAGCACCCGGCGCCGCTCGATCCGAATTTCACCGGGGCGGGGCGCACCATCACCGACAAGAACGGCCACTACAAATTCATCACGGTGAAGCCGGGCGCCTACCCTTGGGGCAATCATCCCAATGCGTGGCGGCCGAACCACATCCACTTCTCGGTGTTCGGGCAGTCGTTTCTCACGCGGCTGGTGACGCAGATGTATTTCCCCGGCGACCCGCTGTTTCCGTTCGATCCGATCTTCAATTCGGTGACCGACGAGAAGGCAAGGGCGCGCATGATCTCCAGCTTCGATCTGGAGAACACGATCCCCGATTGGGCGCTCTGCTTCCGCTTCGACATCGTGCTGCGCGGCCGCGAACAGACGCCAACACACACGGAACAACACTAATGTCCGACATCACGCCCTCACAAACCGTCGGCCCGTATTTCGCTTACGGCCTGGCGCCGCATAGCCGCTGCGACTGGAGCCCGGACAAGACGCTCTATGAACTCGAAGGAAACGGTCGGCGCCAACCTGATCACGCCGGACGCCGCTGGCCAGAAAATCCATATCGAAGGCAGCGTGCTCGACGGCGACGGCAAGCCGATCAACGACGCTATGATCGAGATCTGGCAGGCCGATGCCCAAGGCCGCTACACCCATGCACGCGGCGAGAAGCCGCGGCCGAACGCCAAGTTCACCGGCTTCGGCCGCTCGGCCACCGACAAGCAAGGCGTCTATAGCTTCGACACCATCAAGCCGGGTTCGGTACCGGGGCCGGGCGGCAAGCCGCAGGCGCCGCATATCGTCGTCTGCATCTTCTCGCGCGGCATGCTGCGGCAGGTTTACACGCGGCTCTATTTCTCCGACGAGGCGGGAAACGGCGCCGATCCGATCCTCGCGCTTGTTCCAGCCGACCGCCGCGGCACGCTCATTGCCCACAAGCAGCCGGGCAGCGGCGCCGCCGTCTATCGCTTCGACATCCGCGTGCAGGGCGAGAACGAGACGGTTTTCTTCGACATCTGAATGCCTTACCGGTTGGGTGACATGCCCACTAATACCCACTCGTTACCGCCAACTGTGGGCTATATCCAATTGTTGGACGAGCTGATATCAATTCAGAAAATCGGGAAGTAATAAACATGATGTTTTCCCGCTATTTTTCTTATTGGGCACATCCCACCCACTGTGCCCACCTTTCCAGAGGCTATTTTTCCAATTGACGGCGGCGGGTGGACTTGGTTCCCTGGCACGACGAGCCGGCCCTCAGAGCTGGCCGCTAGGGAAGCGCCATGAACGATCAGATCCTTCAGGAGATCAGCGAATTCTGCCGCCTGCGCGGCTTGGCCGAGTCCACGTTCGGCCGCCGTGCGGTCAACGACGGCAAGCTCGCCAACCGGCTGCGCAATGGTGGCCGCATCACCACCGACACCTTGGAGCGCATCCGCAGCTTCATGGCGCGCAACGCCGATGCCGCGCCGGCGCGCCGCCGCATGCTGTTCGATCCGCCGCCCGCGGCCTTGCCGGTGGTGCAGCCGCCGGCGCCGCCGGTCGCCTCCGGCCAGGCGGCCAACGACCCGCAGCGCAATTTCCGCTTCTTCGACAACCGGCAGAAATATCTGCTGTTCGTGAACACTTGCAGCGAAAAATGGGAAATCGCGCAACGCGTCGGCATGGAGCTCGCCAATATCCACCCGCGTCCGCCGGCGGTGCGCGTGTTCGATGCTGGCCTCGGCGATGGCACCGTGTTGGCGCGCGTGATGCGCAATATGCACGACCGCTTCCCGACCATGCCGTTCTACATCGTCGGCAAGGAAATCAGCCTCGAGGACATCCGCCTCACCCTGCACAAGATGGCCGATCGCTTCGTTGAGCATCCCTCGACCGTGCTCGTGCTCACCAATCTCGCCTATGCGGAAGCGCCCTGGCTGGCGGTGAAGTCACTGTCCGCCGCCACCAGCCTGGTGTGGAAAGAGCTGGCAATGGAGGGCAACACCGCGCACAATTTCGAGCAGCAGATCACCGCGCTCGAGCCGTTCCTGGCCGAGAACTGGAAAGCGCGCGTGTCGGCCAAGAGCGGCAACCCGATTTATGAGCGCCCGGTCATTCTGGTGCTTTACCGCAACGATCACAAATTTCTGCTCGACCAGATCGTGCCGAAGCCCGGCGGCACCGTCGCCGACTATGATCTGGTGATCGCCTCGCAGCCCTATCGGGCGCGCGCCTCGCTGGAGTTCAAGGCCAAGCGCGTCTTGGCGCCGCTTGCCCGTGCGCTCGGACCGGGCGGGCGCATGATCGCGATCCATTCCTACGGGCGCGATCCCGGCATGGAGATCATCCACAAGGTCTGGCCGAACGATAACCCGTTCATGCACAGCCGCCATGACCTGCTCAAGGAAGTGAAGCACGAACTGGGCAACGCCGGCCGCGACCTCAATTTCAACGCCTATTCCGACCAGCGCTCGCTGTTCCGCTACGACATGCATACGCTGCCGTCGGAAATTTCCTCCTCGATCGGTACCTCGACGCTGCTCGCCGCCTGGAACGCCGCGATCTATGTGGCGCAGATCGAGGACGACCGCCTCTCCGACGTCAACAGCGACCGCCGTTACATCGAGGCGACCCGCGACGTGCTGCACAAGCAGGGCGGCCTGTGGTTCTACGACGAGTTTTTCGTGATCTCACACCGGCGCGAGTAGCGCATGATCCCGAAAAGTGGGAACCGGTTTTCGGACAAGATCATGCGCAAACAAAAAGGCGCATAATGCCGGACAATTTCGCACACCGTTTTTCGCTCGAGGTCACACGGCCGAATGCCGGTGAGATTGCCGCGTTGGCTAAGTTGCTACCGCCGGCAACGCCGGTCTATTTCTCGGCCGTGCCGACGATCACGCCGCACGAGTTGATCGCCGCGGCGGCCTTGTTGCGCAAATCCGGCTTGGAGCCGGTCGTGCATATCGCGGCGCGGCGCTTTCGCGCCGCTGCCGACTTGGCAGATCTACTCGCCAGTCTGCACGGCGAGGCCGACGTGCGCCGGCTTTTGGTGATCGCCGGCGACATCGATCCCTTGGGGCCATTCCCCGACGCACTGGCGGTGATCCAGAAAGGCCGGCTGCGCGAGGCGGGAATCAAAGAGATCGGCATCGGCGCCTACCCGGAGGGCCACCACCGTATTCCGGCCGGGCGGCTCGAGGCCGCGCTCGACGAAAAGATCGCCGCCGCCGCCGCGCACGGCCTTGGCGTTCACATCGTGAGCCAGTTCTCGTTTTCGCCGGAGCGCATCCTGGACTGGCTCAGGAAACTGCGCGCCTGCGGCATCACCAAGCCGGTGAAGGTCGGCATGGCCGGCCCAACCAGCATGCCGGCATTGCTGCGCTATGCCAGACGCTGCGGCGTCAACGCCTCGCTGCGCGGCCTGATGTCCGGCGCGGCGGCGGGTCTGATCGGCAATGTCGGGCCGGACCGCATCGTCGAAACGCTGAGCCTGGCCGGCGACCTGGGCGACGCCGCGCCGCATTATTTCTCCTTCGGCGGGGCGGTCGAGACGGCCCGCTACGCTTGCTCAACGTCAAGACGCGCCGCCGCCTGACGTGCTATGGCACGGCCAAATTTAAACCGGCGCATGATCCCGAAAAGTGGGTACCGGTTTTCGGATTAGATCATGCGCAAATAAAACAGTTCTGCGGCCCAGCCGGCCGGCAGGCGTCAATTGGAGGAAGCCATCATGCAACGGACCAAGCCGCCTTTCAGCGCCGACATGGTCGGCAGCCTGCTGCGCACCGCGCCGGTCAAGCAGGCGCGCGCGCAGCGCGAGAAGGGCACAATCACCGCCGCGCAATTGAAAGAGGCCGAGGACCGCGAGATCGAGAAGATCATCAAGAAGCAGGAGGAGATCGGCCTCAAGCTCGCCACCGACGGCGAGTTCCGCCGCTCCTGGTGGCACTTCGATTTCTTCAGCATGCTCGACGGCGTCGAACTCTATGAGCTCGACCACGGCATCCAGTTCCACGGCGTGCAGACCAAGATGCAGAGCATCCGGGTCAAGGGCAAGATCGGCTTCTCCAACCACCCGATGATCGAGCACTTCAAGTTCCTCAAGGCGCACACCAAGGTGACGCCGAAGATGACGATTCCGGCGCCGAGCGTGATGCATTTCCGGCTCGAGCCCGGCGCGGTGTTGAAGTCGGCCTACCCGGACCGCGACGCCATCTTCGACGATCTCGCCATGGCCTATCAGAAGGCGATCAAGGCCTTCTACGATGCCGGCTGCCGCTACCTACAGTTCGACGATACCGCCTGGGCCTATCTCTGTTCGCAGGAGGAACTGAAGAAGGCGCGCGACCGCGGCCTCGACGTCGACCATCTGCAGGAGACCTACACCGCCTGCATCAACAAGGCGCTCGAGGCCAAGCCCGCCGACATGATCATCACCACGCATGTCTGCCGCGGCAATTTCCGCTCCACCTTCATCTCGTCGGGCGGCTATGAGCCGGTGGCGCAGAACCTGCTCGCTAAGTGCAACTACGACGGCTACTTCCTCGAATACGACACTGACCGCGCCGGCGGCTTCGAGCCACTGCGCTTCCTGCCCAAGGGCAACAAGATCGTTGTGCTCGGTCTGGTCACGTCGAAAAGCGGACGCCTGGAGCCGCGCGAGGACATCAAGAGGCGCATCCAGGAAGCGACCAAATTCGTCGCGCTTGATCAACTCTGCCTGTCGCCGCAATGCGGCTTCGCCTCGACCGAGGAAGGCAATGTGCTGGCCGAGGACGAGCAGTGGGCCAAGCTGCGCATGATCGTCGAGTTGGCCGAAGAGGTTTGGGGCCGCTAATTGCCATCACCGGGCCGGCGCGTAGCGCCGTGACCCGGTGATCCCGCTTAGGAGAGCACAACGCGTCCCTAAGCGAGATGGCCGGGTCAAGCCCGGCCATGACAAATTGAAAACCGGGAGCGAAACAAAAATGTCCCAACGCACCACGCCGCCGTTCCGCGCCGACATGGTTGGCAGCCTGCTGCGCCCCACGCCGCTGAAGGACGCGCGCGCCAAGTTCGCCAAAGGCGAGATCGACGCCGCGGCCTTGAAAGCGGTCGAGGACCGCGAGATCGAGAAGATCATCAAGAAGCAGGCCGAGGTTGGCTTGAAACTCGCCACCGACGGCGAATTCCGCCGCTCCTGGTGGCATTTCGATTTCTTCCGCGGGCTCAAAGGGATCACGCCGATCACCACCTCGACCGGGATAAAATTCCATGGCGTGGAGACCAAGCACGAGGCCATCCGGATCGACGGCAAGGTCGATTTCGCCGGCCATCCGATGATCGAGCATTTCAAGTTCTTGAAGGCGCATTGCAACGTCACGCCGAAAATGTGCATCCCGGCCCATAAAAACGCATGGCCGCGTCTGGCGCCAAGCACGGCTACTCCGGCCGCCGCACCGCCGCGGAGCTCCTGGCCCGCCTGCACCGTGCTCCGGCCGGCACCACCGGTGAGGCCCTCACCGAGGCGCTCCGCGATGCCGTACTCGCAGCGGTCGGCGTGCTCACGGCCCTGAATACGTCGGTGAAGAACCTCGACCGCTCCACCGCCGCCCACCTCGACCTCGGGGAGCACCCGGACGGGGAAGATCTTCACGTCGCTGCCAAGGTCGGGTGAGATCAACGCCGCCCAGGTGCTCGCCGAGTGGGGCGATACCCGCCAAGCCTACGAACACCCCGACACCGTCGCTGCCCTCGCCGTCTGCACCCCGGTGACGAAGGAATCCGGCAAGCACCGGGCCGTGCACTTCCGCTGGGCCTGCAACAAACGATTCCGCAAGGCGATCACCACCTTCGCCGACAACAGCCGGCACGCCAGCCCCTGGGCCGCTGGCATCTACAACGACGCCCGCGCCAGCGGCAAAGACCACCCCCACGCCGTGCGCGTCCTCGCCCGCGCCTGGATCCGCGTCATCTGGCGCTGCTGGCTCGACGGCGTCCACTACGACCCCGCCAAACACGGAGCCGCCGCCGCTCTCCCCGGGCAAACGGCCGAACAAATCGCAGCCTGAGGTTGACACAGGGAGTGTCATGACCTCGGCCATCACACCACTGTCCCGGAGGGTAGTGCAGAGAATGTCGATCATGGCCCAGTGGATCATCGTGGCGGAACGTTCCGGGAGAGTCTCGAAATCTCGGACCAGCCGACGATGCAGGACGAACCACCCGAACGTCCGCTCAACCGCCCATCTGCGGGGCAGCGGGGCGAACCCCATCTGACCGTCCTGTTTATGGACGACTTCGAACGTGATGCCCCTGGCGGCGGCATGCTCCAGGAAGCCCTTCTTGTACCCGCCGTCGACCCAGCCAGCGGTCACGGTGGGGTGGCGGGCGGCGAGCTGGTCGGCGACGTCCTTGCCGCCGTTGGTGTCCTGCACCGAGGCGGCCGTGATCACCAGCGCTAATAACAGGCCCATCGTGTCAGTCGCGATGTTCTGCTTGCGGCCCTTGGTTCGCTTCCCCGCGTCATAACCCTGGCTGACTTCCGGCACGTTGGAGGAGGTCGTCACCACCCGCGCATCGATGATCGCAGCGGTCGGCTCCGCCGCGCGCCCGGCCTGCTCGCGGACCTTGGCCCGCAGCAGGTCATGGATCGACTCGGTAGTGCCGTCGGCCTCCCACTTGGCGTAGTAGTCGTAAACGGTCTTGTACGGAGGTAAGTCGTGTGGCAGGTATTCCCAGGCGATCCCGGTCCGGTTCACATACAAGATCGCGTTCACGATCTCGCGCAGGTCATGGACCGGTTCGCTGAGGCCCAGGCCAGCTTCGGCCCGCGCCGCCCGCCAGGCGGTCAGGATCGGCTCGATCAGCGCCCACCGGGCATCGGACAGATCGGTGCGGTACGCACGACGGGAGGTCATGACGGCGATCTTTATCAGGCCATACATCGAAAGTGTGGGATGTTGAACGCAGAGCAATCCCAGTGCTGGGACAGACATGGATCACTGTGGATCAGACGCCCTCTAAGACCGGGACATCCGTCGCTCACCCCGACAGAGATCGCGTGCGCAGGACGCCCGACTCTGCCGCGATGAGGAATGTCGTGACCACCGTGGGCCCGATGGGTGGGGTACGACGAGCTCAGACTTCAGCCTGGGGCGGCCAAGCAGAAGATCGCTGACATCTGGGGAGCCGACGCGCCTGGACATCTGCGCCTGATGCTGATGACAGAGTGTGGTCGACTCGCGGTGGCAGCCCGCGCGCGTAGCCCGCCTAATAGTGACTGAGGTCGACGTTGCGGTGTTTGCCGTAGCGTTCAGAGGTCCGATGGGCTGGCTCCCGAACCGCCTGCCGGCCGCGTCAGTGTCGTGGTCTGGCTTTAGATCGAGGTGCCGGCCTGTCGGTTCTCGCCGTGGCGTGGCTCGAAAGAGGCGCGAGCGCTAGCAGATCCGGTATTAGGCATGCCCGCCATGGTCCTCCCATTTTCTGGTGACGATGCTGGAGCGTGTTGATGACGGCAGTGATGATCGGGATCGATCCGCATAAGGGCTCGCATACGGCGGTGGCGATTGGCGCGGCGGAAGAACCGCTGGGCGATCTGCGGGTCCGCGCGGGCGCGGCCCAGGCGGACACGCTGGTCGCGTGGGCGGCAGCGTGGCCGGAGCGGACGTGGGCGGTCGAGGGCGCCGGCGGGCTGGGTCACCTGCTGGCCCAGCAGCTGGTCGCCGCCGGGGAGCGGGTGCTGGACGTGCCGCCCAAGCTCGCTGCCCGGGTGCGACTGCTGCAGGCCGGTGACACGAACAAGAACGACCCGAATGACGCGTTGTCGGTGGCGGTCGCGGCGCTGCGCTCCAAGGCGAGGCGCGAGGTGGCGGCCGAGGATCACGCGGCGGTGCTGAAGGTATGGTCCAAGCGGCACCGCGACCTGGCGCGGGCCCGCAATCAGGTTGCCTGCCGACTCCACGCGGTGCTGTGCGACCTGCTTGCCGGCGGCGTCAGCAAAGAGATCACTGCAGCTCACGCTGCCCGCATCCTGGAGCAGGTCACACCGTCCGGGCCGGTCGCGGCGGCGCGCCGCGACCTGGCCGCCCAGTTCCTGGAGGACCTGCGAGGCCTGGATGCCCAGCTCCGCGACACCAAGAAGAAGCTGGCCGCGGCCGTCAGGGCCTCAGGCACCAGCCTCACCGAAGTCTTCGGTTTCGGCCCGGTCAACACCGGCACCGTGATCGGCGACGTCACCGACGTGACCAGGTTCCCCAGCCGCGATCACTTCGCCTCCTACAACGGCACCGCCCCGGTCGAGGTGTCGTCGGGGAACCGCAAGATCTACCGCCTGTCGCTACGCGGGAACCGGCGGATCAACCACGCGCTGCACATGGCTGCGATCACCCAGATCCGGCACGCCCACAGCGACGGCCGCGCCTACTACGATCGCAAGATCGCCGAGGGCAAGACCCACAAAGAAGCGCTCCGGTGCCTCAAACGGCGGATCAGCGACGCCGTCTTCGCCCGCCTCCAGGCCGACGCCCGGAAGGCCACAGTCACGGCAGCCGCGAAGGGCCCGGGAGGGCAACCGGGGAACGGCTCTGACTCCAGCGCGGCCGGCTCACACCCCGAGCGCCAGCTCTTTGGACAAGCCACTCCCGGGCCTAGCCCCACCCTACGACCCGCCACCCCGGCCACCAGGACCAGCTCACCGAAACCCACATCAAAGAAAACCCGGCGTAACCCTTGACAACAACAACAAAGAGGACTCGATCTGGGCCAAGGCCAGCACGTCACCGTCGTCGACGGTGCAGTGC
The DNA here is from genome assembly GCA_963733315.1 of uncultured Alphaproteobacteria bacterium. Classification (GTDB taxonomy): domain Bacteria; phylum Pseudomonadota; class Alphaproteobacteria; order Rhizobiales; family Xanthobacteraceae; genus Pseudolabrys. The sequence goes on from CAVTCV010000029.1 coordinate 80,867, forward strand.
CCGAAAATGGGTCTATCTGTGCGCGATCGGGTTCAGCCTCCTGCCAGCGCACCAGGCGCGCCAACCCGGCAAAACCGCATGGCCGGGTCCGCAGGATTCGATCACGACGGGCGGCCGCGCCCGAAGCAGTCGCCCGGGGAGGTAACCGCCGATGAATGCCGATATCGGAAACCTATACGGCCGACAGCATCGGCGCCGCCATCGTGCGGGCTGTGCCGCTCGTGCTCGCTCAGATCCACCCGCCGGAGGCGAAGCAACATCTTCATGGTCTTCGCCGGCTTCGCCATTGGGCTGCCTCGCCACCATCGCGCGCTTCGTCGACCCGCCCGAAAAGAGTACCAGCGCAGCATGAAACGACACCACCTGAGACCGGCCAGTCGTAACCTCGCGGGGGCTAGCGTGCGGAAGCCGGGCGAGGGGCGGGGCGCCGAGTCTCTTTGCCAGCGCGGCCTCGATACTGGGGCTGGCGCGGCGGTCGGTGAGCTCAGCGGCAAAGGGGCGGCCGGCCAAGGGTACCGCTGCTCACCGCGCCAGCCGCTGTATCTCGTCGTGGGGGCGCCGGGGAGAGCAGTCCGGCTGTCAGGCCGCCCCCGGCGATTCCGGCGTTCGGGGTCGGCCAGCGACTGGCGTGAGTGAGTTCGCGTGCGTATCAGGGCCTGCGGGAGGAGGAGACGCGTCGTTGGAGGTCGGGACCCGGTTGTTCAGGGCCGGTCAAGCTCTCGCAGGAAGGTCAGCATCTCGGCGCTGACCTCGGCCGGATGGCTCATGTTGGAGGCGTGCGTGCCGCCTTCGATGACCGCGAGCGCGCGGAACCGCCCAGTCCGTCGCGCAGTTCCTCGGCCTTGGCCAGGGGGATCGCGGCGTCGGCTGTGCCGTGCACGATCACCACCGGGCAGTCGACCTCGCCAAGCCGCCCGGTAATGTCGTCGCGGTCCATCAGGCAGCGGAACGCCGGGGTGAACTGCTCGATGCCGGTCGCGGCCCACTTGGTGTACCAGTTGTCCCACTGGACAGGGCCCAGGATGATCGACCAGACAACTTCCTGGACGGGCCCGGGACCCGCTCGCGCCAGACCTCATGCATCTGCTCGTAGGCCGGTGCGACCGCAGGGTCCTCCTGGCCTGCCTGGGTGTCGATCAAAATCAGCCCGTGCACTCGGTCAGGCGCGAGCAGCGCGGCGCGCAGGCTGACGAACCCGCCCTGGGACATTCCGCCGAGCACGGCGCGCTGGACGCCAAGATGGTCGAGCAGCGCCAGCAGGTCTCGCGCCGAGTCCCAGTAGCTGAACGGTCCTTGCGCCGGGGTTCCGCCGCGGCCACTTTGATCCCAGCCGTGGCCGCGTTGGTCCCATGTGATCACCCGGAACTCCGGCACCAACGCCTTTACCTGCGGCGCGAACATCGACTGGTCCATCAGGACCCCGTGGCTGAGCACGGCAACCGGCCCGTCGCCACCAGTGTCGGCGTAGTAGACCTCGGTCCCATTAAGGGCAGCATTCGCCATAAGCCGGAAGGTACCGTACCTCGCGTCGCCCGGGAGTGCCCTGCTGGCAGGCTCGGCAACCTGCGGGCGCTCGCAGGCCACGCTCGATGCTCGTCGTTTGAACGCTGCAATCGCTACCGCAGATGTGCCGCCCTACCGTCAGAATGCGCCGGTGCCGCATAAAGCAGGTCGCATGGCGTGGCGTGGCCGGGGACGTGCAGAACAAGATGATCTGCGTGTGGCGGCAGCGCCACCGGCACAGCTCTGAGCCGCGCAGAGGGCAGCCCCGGTGCGTCTGGCTGTCGCCCTCAGGCTGGTGTCACTTTGTGTAACAGTCACTGTTCCGACCAACTGTCCGGCCGGGCTGTCCCGGCCAAGATCCGCTCCCATCTCGCTCCCAAAATCGGACACCCGGGGAAGGGCGGCAGGGCCGCCGACCGTACTAGGCGCTCCTGACCTGGTGAAACTTGGTCAGGTCTTCACATTTGGCGGTGACCTGCGGTAACGGGTGCTGGTCGCGGGCGTGTCCACAGGTTAAGCGTCCCGCAGCCACAGGTTATGTTGTGGTTTGCCAGGTTATGTGGTGGTTTGCTGGGTGTCGTGGGCGGAGCCTGCGGGCCGGCGTTTCCGCCGCGGGTCGGCGTCGGCAATGGCCAGGGCGAGGGCTTCGAGCTCGGCGACCAGGGCGCGAGCAGGCGGTGGTTGCCGAGCCATTGCCGGTAGTCGTCGAGCTGGTCGTCGGGGACGAGCCGGGTGATGGTCTTGCCGCCGGTCTTGCGGGTCCACTGCCAGTAGGGGCCGTGCAGGACGGGCGGGCTGGCGTGGCAGCGGCAGCCGGGCTTGCCGCAGCGGACGTGCCGCTGGATGAGGGTGCCGGGCAGGGCGGGGCCGAGGCTGGCTAGCTCGGCGGCGATGCCGGCGGCGCGGGCCTGCTGGCTCCTGGTGGGCGACACGTTCTCCATGGTTGCACGCGGGGTCCGTGATCCCGGCAGTGTCTTTCAGTATTAATTACTGTATGAATGCCGAGGTGGCCGGCTACATCGCCGCATGGCGGCCCACGCCGGTCCCGGCGCAGGCGGCGTGCTTCGCCCGGCAGGTCGTGGCACGAGCGGCCCCGGCCGGCCGGGACCGGGCGAAGAACCTGCTGTGGGCGGCGGGGCAAGCTCGCCGGCTGGGCGATCCCGCTGGGGCTGGACCCGGACCCGCAGGTGCTGTTGCACCCGTCGGTGATCGAGCGGTTCACCACATCCGCTCCGGGGCTGTCAGGGCCGGCCCGCCGGACGCTGCGCACCAACCTGCGGTTCATCGCCCGCGCCGTGATGGCGCACCTGGACCCGGCGGATGCGCCGCTGCCCCGCGAGCGCGCCAAGGCGCCCTGCACGCCGGCGCAGATCAGCGGGTTCCTGGCCCTGGCCGCCGCCCAGCCCACGGCGGCGCGGCGGGCGCGCGCCGCCGCCCTGGTGTGCCTGGGAGCGGGCGCCGGGCTGATCCGATCCGACCCGCGCAGCGTGCACGGCACCGGCATGGTCTGCCGGTCCGGCGGCGTCGTGGTGACCATCCGGGGCGGCCGCGCGCCCCGGGCGGTGCCGGTGCTGGCCCGCTACCACGACCCGTTACTGGCATCAGCGCAGTTCGCCGGCGAGCGGCTGCTCACTGGCGGCAGTGAGCCGGGCCGGCGCAACGTCAGCAACCCGCTGACCCGGTCGCTGGCCGGCGGGGCCGGGCTGCCGCCGCTGGACACCTCCCGGCCGCGCGCCACCTGGCTGGCCGAGGCCGCCGTGCTGATCGGCCTGCCCGCGTTCTTGCACGCGGCCGGGATCAGCTGCTGCCAGCGGCTCGGCGACATCGCCGCCGGCCTGCACCCCGGCGGGGAAGCCGAGGCCGTCGCCCTGCCCGGGGGCCTGCTGGCAGGCGGCCCGCGGTGAGCGTCCCGCTCGCGGCGGCCG
>CAVTCV010000030.1:0-90839 GCA_963733315.1 uncultured Alphaproteobacteria bacterium
TGTATTTCGCGATCGAGACCTTCGCCGGTCATCCGGGGCTCAAGCAGACCTGTCGGCTCGAGGAGAACGTGCTGGTGACGAAGGACGGCCCCTCCGTCTTCACGAAGATGGAGCACATGGAGGAAGCCGTCGTCGGGTACCGCCCCGGTGAATTCCACCACGCCGAAATTTTCGGCTACCCGCGGAAGTAAACGTTCGTTACTTCCGCCTGCAACGGTCAAGAAGGGGCAGCATTCGTCGCCCCTTCGCCAACTCAACCAGCCGATGCCGGGTTCCCTTTCTATGTTTCCAGAATTTGAAAAAAACCGCTCCATGATCTTTAACCCGCTGATTGTGGTCGCTTCGGAACTCGGCATCGGCCGGCCCACGGCCAGGCCCCGTTCCGACGCCGAGCGCCAATCCTCGCTGGTTCGCGCCTATCGACGCGTGACGAGTTCCGAGCTCGGGAGCGTCATCGTCGACAGCGTCGACGATGGAGGCGCGGCCGCCGCCGCCGCGGAAGGTGCGTACACGGTCAGAACCGATCTCGGCGAAATCGATCGGACGCACAATTATCGTTCGGACTTCGGCGCCGAACGTATTGCCGCGACGGTCAATCGTTTCGACCGCTTTTATACGCACGACATCGTGATTGCCGTGCCCGACGACATGCCGGAGCTAAAGCCGTTTTATATTCAGGCCTTGATGTATGCGTTGGCAACTACCGAAGTCGGCATTGCGACGCTCGTATCGCCGCTTGAGAAGCGCGAACTAGAGGGCGATGAAATCACCAAGGTGGCGGTTAACTGGAATCCAGACCGCATCGTGTATCCCCTGGAAGGCAGCCGGGTCGGTACCCTCCTCGATATCAGGCGCGATGCGAGCGCGTTGGGCGACCAGGACCGCTACAAGCTGGTTCCGATCCATGCCTGGCGGCGCGCCGCCCTCGATCGCGTTGTGCGGACGCCTCCATCCGAGCGCGAATTTGCCGAGGGCACCGATCTCGTCCGCGCCCTCGAAGCCGGAATTCGGATTGACGTGGCCCTGGTAACGGAAAACATGAAGGTCCTTATGACGCCGGCGCAGCTTCGCGGCGAAACGCTCGACATGGGTCACTGACCTCTTTCACTACCACCTCCCGCTCTCGCCTTGGAACGCGGGGCGCCACATAGGAGGGCCATTGTTCATATTGGTCATTTTGCGGGCGTTGTCGCAATCGCAGTAATGGTGGACGTCGCTCATTGGCACTTCACGGACTTCGCGACCCCAAAATTTGAGTCCGGAAAGCGCCACCTTGCGGACTAGCTGACGGCTCTATCAACGATGAGCCCCGGGCTCATCGCCCGGGGCTTTTTTCATGCGTGGAATTTAAAATGTGGCTTGCGCGCCTTCATCAATCCATCTTGATGCCCGCCGACTTCACCACCTTCTCCCACTTGTCGGAATCCTTCTTGATCAGCGCGGTGAACTGTTCGCCGGGCAGCGTCATCACCACCAGTTGTTGGTCGGTGAATATTTTGACCGCCTCCGGGTCTTTCATCACCGCGAGGATTTCCTTGGTCAGGCGGTCGACGATCGGCTTGGGCACGCCCGCCGGCAGGATGATGCCGACCCACGGCGCCATGTCGAAGCCGGGGATGGTCTCGCTGATCGCCGGGATGTCGGGCAATTCGGGCATGCGCTTGGGCTCCATGACCGCGAGCGGCACGATCTTCTTCTCCTTCACGTAGGGCCACAGCGTCGACACGTTGTTGAACGACATCTGCACCTCGCCGGCGATCAAGCCGAGCGAGGAGGGACCGGTGCCCTTGTAGGGCACGTGCACCAGCTTGATGCCGGCTGCCTGCGCGAACAGCTCGGCCTCGAGATGGCTGAAATTGCCGACGCCGGCGGAGGCGTAATTGAGCGTGCCGGGCTTCTCCTTGGCGAGCTTGATCAGGTCGGCGACGCTGTGCACGGGCAACGACGGATGCACTGCCAGCAGCGAGGGCAGGCGGATCACCGACGTGACGTGGATGAAATCCTTCATCGGGTTGTAGGGCAGGTTCTTGTAGACCCACGGATTGACCGTCATCGGCGAATCCGAGGTCATCGCCATGGTGTAGCCGTCCGGCGGCGATTGCTTGAGCGCCTGCAGGCCGACCTGGCCGTTGGCGCCGCCGCGGTTCTCGACGATGATCGTCTGGTGCAGCCGCTCCGACAGATATTTGGCGACGATGCGCGCGACCACGTCGGTGCCGCCGCCGGCCGGATAGGGCACGATCATGCGGATCGTGCCGCGGGTCGGCCATTCCTGCGCCAGCGTCGGCGCCGCGGTGACGCTCAGTAATCCGGCAGCGATCGCGGCCGCCGTCAGTAACTTTCTCATTGCCATCTCCCCAGTTTCAACTCGACGAAGTGTCGTTGGTGTTTCGCGTGCCGCCGAATGCCTTCGCTTGCATCTTACGGACGCAACCGGCCCGCTACCAGCCATGCGATTCGGTATCGAAGAGCCCGAGCGTTTCGAGCGTTGATCTGATCTCCTTTTTCCGCTCCGCCGAAAGCGGACGGTTGGGCAGGCGCGGCGCGCCGACGGGACGCCCCATGATCTCCCACATCGCCTTGGTCGGCGCGGGATATTCGGCCTTGGCGATCTGATAGAGCTCGGAGAACTTGTATTGCAGCGCGAGCGCGTCCTTCAGCTTGCCGCTCGTCGTCGCGTCGTAGAGCGATTGCACGAAGCGCGGCGCGATGCCGCCGAAGATCGACATGCAGGCGGTGCCGCCCAGCGTCAGACTCGGCAGCATCCATTCGGTGCCGACGAACAAGCCGAAATCGGCGCGGACGGTCTTGGCCGCGCGGCCGAGCTCGAGATATTTCTCCCAGTTGTGGCTCGCTTCCTTCAGCCCGATGAATTGCGGAAAGCGCTGCATCAAGGCGGTGAGCGTTGCCGGCGCGATGCCGACGCCGTCCATGATGGTGGGCGAATTATAGGCGATGAACGGCAGCGCGGTCGCCGTGATGATGGCGGCGAAGTGGTCGTAAAGCTGTTCCTGCGACGGCTTCCAGTAATAGGGCGCGATCGCCATCACGCAGTCGGCGCCGACTTGCTCGGCGTGGCGGGCAAGTTCGATCGCCTGATCGGTCCCCGGCGTGCTGACATGCACGATGACCGGCACGCGGCCGGCGGTGACGTCGACCGCCGCCTTGGCCAGCTGCTTGCGCTCGTCGAGCGTGAGATTGAGCGATTCCGCGAGATGCAGGTTGATGCAAAGCGAGGACGCGTTTTGCCGCAGCAGGAATTCGATGACGCGGGCGAAGGTGTCGAGGTCGACCGTGTTGTCCGGCGTGAACGGGGTGACCGGCACGTGCACGATTCCGCTGACGGCGGAAAAAGGCTTGCGTTGCGACATGGGTCCGGGTCCTCACGCAACCGCCGCATCATAATCTCGCCGGCGCCGCCCTTACTTGCCGCGCATTGTGCAATCTGCGCAAGCCCTTCGCAAAGGTCGACAAACTCATAACGGGCATGCGGAATGCCGCGCGGGCCTAATTCGGAGATTGCACGGGCCCTATCCGCAACGCCTCGTACGCTCAGATTTTCGGATCGTCAAAATTTGGCGGCGGCTAATGATGGTGAGCGTGGCAGAGGTTATTCACTTTATTGAACGCGATCCCCAGGAACGGCAGGAAAATCGACATCATCGCTTCGTTGGCCGTCAGTTCCCGGCATTGGGTCTGCGCCACGATGATGCCGTTGATGATCACGCTGACGACGCCCGCCGCGATCACGATGACAGGCCACGGCGAGGGTGCCGAAACTGGACAAGGGATAAAAGCGGACGCCGTGGCTTCCGCCGTATCGACGGTGCGCCAGGTGATAAGAGCTCCGCAAGGGGCGATGCCAGCCACTCTTACCGGGGCTTGCGCAACCCGCACCGGAATCAGGGACGGGGTCCAGAAGAACACCGCCGCAATGGTGATGGTCGCGATGATTTTGCGCAGCGTCATGGCTTGCCCCAGCGATTCCCCAGTGCCGACGACGCCATATGAGTGCCGGCGCCGCCTCGCCGTCAAGCGATGCGTGACGCAGGCGGCGGCGAATCTGTGCATTTGTGGCGGCGGCGCTACATCTTGAACGGTATGATTTTCTGCCGCTGGGTGCCGAGCCCTTCGATGCCCAGTTCGACCGTGTCGCCGGCTTTCAGGTAGACGGGCACCGGCTTCATGCCGAAAGCCACCCCCGGCGGCGTGCCGGTGGCGATCACGTCGCCCGGCTCAAGCACAAAGAGCTGCGAGCAGTACCAGACCAGGTGCGCCACATCGAACACCATGGTCTTGGTTGAGCCGTGCTGGCGTTTCTCGCCATTGACGTTGGTCCACATCGCCAGGTTCTGCGGGTCCTTGATTTCGTCCTTGCTGACCAGCCAGGGACCGAGCGGCCCGAAGGTCTCGCAGCCCTTGCCCTTGGCGATGGTCTGCCCGTGCTCCATCTGGAACGCGCGTTCCGACACGTCGTTGGCGAGGCAATAGCCGGCGACCGCATCCATCGCCTTTTCTTTCGCCAAATAGCGCGCGCGCTTGCCGATCACGATGCCGAGCTCGCACTCGTAGTCGAGCTTGGTCGAGCCCTTCGGGATCATGGTGTTGTCGTTCGGCCCGCAGATGCAGGACGGCTGTTTGTTGAAAATCACCGGCTCGCTCGGCACCGGCACGCCGGACTCGGCGGCGTGGTCGGCGTAGTTGAGGCCGATGGCGATGAAGTTGCGCACATGGCCGACGCAGGCGCCGAGCCGCGGCTTGCCGCCGACCACTTTCAGGCGCTTGAGATTGGCTTTTCTGATCTTGGCGAGGCCGCCCGAGGCGAGCATCTCGCCGTCGATATCCTTCACCACGCGCGACAGGTCGCGGATCTTGCCGTCGGCGTCGATGATGCCGGGCTTCTCGCGGCCGGGCGCGCCGTAGCGGACGAGTTTCATGGAGGTCTCCCTGGGGCGTTTGTTTTTATGAGATCACTCGAAGGATGGGTCGGACACCGATCATGCGATGACGGAAGGCCGGGAGCAACCCGGCCCCTTATCCAATCCTCCAGGGGAGGGTAAAGAAAACGCGCATGCAACCTTGTGCGAATGCTTTGCAATTCCACGCGCAGCCTACGTAAAAATCCTGAGTCCGGCGCATACCTTGTCTTAAGGCTGATGCTGATAAACCTGTGTCCAGAGGCGAATGGTCCAGGAGTTATCGATGCGTAAGATTGTGCAGTTTCTGAAAAGTGAATCCGGAGCGACCGCGATTGAATACGGCTTGATCGCCGCAGGCATTTCCGTTGCGATCATTGCCGTGGTCAACGGGCTGGGCACGCAACTCAATGCGACGTTCACGTCCGTGTCGACGCAGCTGAAGTAAATTCCCACACACGTCTGAAGGAAGAGGCCGCCCGATTGGCGGCCTCTTTTTTCCGCTCGACGTCGCGCCGGACCCGGTGCGCATCAGTCGCGCCGCGCGCGCGGATCGTCGTGGCGTGGCGCCTGCGACTCATTCGCCGGTTGCGCGGCTTCGCTGGTCTGCGCCGCAGTATCCTCCGGCCGGCCGCAGGCAGGGAACGGCGTGTCCGGCAACAGTAATTGCCAAATCCGCTTCACGTCGGCGCCAGGTTTGCAGGGACGCGTGGTCATTCCGGCAATATGGCGGCAACCATCGCGCTGCGCCAGCCTCATGCGGTGGAATGTCGCGATCGCTTAACCGGATGCTAGGGCCGCAGGTCTGCTCGCCGCGCGCGGATATAGGCGAGGATCGCGGCGTAGAGCAGCAAGAACGCCAGGAAAAACCCACACCCAATTCTGTACGGGCAAGCCGAATACCGAGCAGTCGCTAAGGAGCCAATGCATCACGGCGGTGACGAATCCTGGTGCAAACAACAGTGCGCAGTGTAAGCCTTGCCGCGGCCGTCATTCCGTAAATTATGGATAAAATATGAGAGTTTGGCCGGAAACGTCGCATCCGCGCGGTCCGACATGGTTAGCGAATGCTAACGGAAACATTCGTATTTCGACGAACAGTTTCACGCCGGGCTAAATCGCCGGGTGTATGACGATCACGTTGGTCAAACCGTCTGACCTCACACCGGCAGGGTTGCGCAGGAACGCACGAATGCCGGTAACGACGGAGGATGTCATGGAGGAGAGACGTAAAGTCCAGCGCCACAGGACGCTGAAAGCCGGCACGATCAATTTCAACCGCGCCGGCGGCGTCGACTGCCGCGTGCGCAATTTGTCGCCCGCCGGCGCGTGCCTCGAAGTGGCGAGCCAGATCGGCATTCCCAACGAGTTCGTGCTGGTGGTCGAGATCGATCACATGAAGGCGCCGTGCCACGTGATCTGGCGCACCGCCACCCGCCTCGGCGTGGCGTTCAACGGCTGACCTGCCGGCGCTTGTTTGTGCACGAGCGCTGGCGCAAAGCGCTTTTGCCTGATGGGCGTGCTCAGCCGCGGAATGAACGCCGGTTAGCGATAACTATCTGAATTTTAACAAGTTTTATAATACCTCCCGGCGGCAAACCAGTTGCCGGCGGTCTGTGGCGGGTTTGTCACATCATGCCAAAATTTGTGCAAAGTGCCTGTTGTTGGCCGCTATTTGGCCATCGGCCATTGTCGGCCGTCGACTCCGGGGGCACGATATTCAAAGGCATGCGCCGTCGAGACAAGGCGCAGGAGGATTTGGGGGGCTTGAGATGTCGTTTCGTGGATTGAAGGCTGTTCTGCTGGCGTGCGGTGGTATCGGCGCGTTGATCGCGGCGACGGCCGATGCGAATGCCGGCGGTTTTGCCGTTCGTGAGCAGAGCGCCTACGGGCAGGGCACATCATTCGCTGGTATCGCGGCTGGCGGTGACCTTTCAGGCATGTTCTGGAATCCGGCGGTGATGACGCAGTTCGCCGGCATCCAGAGTTCATCGACCTACTCTGTGATCCTTCCCTATGCGTCCAACACCCCGAATGCGGCTAGCACTTTGTTTTCCGTTCGGCGGCACCAGCAATACTGGCGACGCGGCGTTGGTTCCCAGCAGTTACTTCTCCTATCAGCTCAATCCGAATTTGTGGCTCGGCATGTCGGTCAATTCGCCATTCGGGCTTTCGGTCCATTTCCCCGATGCTTGGGCCGGCGCGAATTATGCGGCGGGCCCGAGCAGCATTCGCAGCTATAATGCGACACCGAGTATCGCCTACCGCGTGAATGATTGGATCAGCGTCGGGGTGGGCGTGCAGATCCAATATGCCAGCCTCAACTTCACCCACGGCGCTGCTGTTCCACCGAGCAACGCGACGCTGTCCACAACTGGTTGGGGCTACGGATTCACCGCCGGCGTCACTTTAACACCGACGCCCATGACCACGATTGGCATCGGCTATCGTTCCGGCATTGACCAGAAGCTTAACAACGGATCCCTTACGCTTCCAGCTGCACTTGGCGGCGGCGTTTTCCCCGCGAGCGTGGCGGTCAATTTGCCGGATATGGTATCGTTGGGCATTCGCCAGCGTCTTAACCCGCAATGGGTCCTGTTGGGCACGGTCGAGTGGACCGACTGGAGCCGCATCGGCACCCCCGTAATATCCGGGCCGCCTCTCCCGGCCGTTTCATTGAACTTGCCATTGCAATATAAAGACGGCTGGCTGTTCTCGGTTGGTGCTGAATATATGGCGACAGACCGCTTAACCTTGCGCACCGGCTTCGGTTACGAGATCTCGCCGGACACCGACCAAGTGCGCACGCCGCTTATTCCGGATAATGACCGCTTCTGGGCATCGATCGGCGCAAGCTGGAAAATCATGCCAGGCATGACGGCCGACCTCGCTTATTCGCACCTGTTCGTTGTCAGCACGCCGATCAACATTTCCCTGGCCTCCGGCAATCCGTGGTTCGCTACGACTGGCGGCGTCACCTACATTGGCGACGTGCAATCCCACGTCGATATTCTGTCGGTCGGCGTGAAATATCGCTGGGATGACGCGGCGCCGGCGCCGAAGTCGACGCTGTATCACAAATAAGGGTGCAGCAGTTGCCGCATGAAAAGGCCGGCGGGAACGCCGGCCTTTTTGTTTTCAGAACGCGCCGTTGAACGTGCCGCCGTCGATCAACAAATTCTGCCCGGTGATGTAGCCCGCCTGCGCCGAACACAGGAACGCCGCGGCGGCGCCGAATTCGGCCGGCTCACCGAAACGACGCGCCGGAATGGTGGCGGCGCGCGCCTTGGCGGCTTCCTCGACGCTGATGCCCTTCTGTTCGGCGGCCTTGGTCAGCGTGCCGCGCAGGCGGTCGGTATCGAAGGCGCCTGGCAGGATATTGTTGATGGTGACGTTGTTGGCGGCGACCGTACGCGCGACGCCGGCGAGGAACGCGGTCAGTCCGGCGCGCGCGCCCGACGACAGATCGAGGCCGGCGAGCGGCATCTTCACCGAGCCCGAGGTGATGTTGACGATGCGGCCGAACTTGCGCTGGCTCATCGGGCCGATCACTTTCTGGATCAGCTCGACGGCGACGATCATGTTGGCGATCACGCCGTCGATCATCTGCTGGCGGGTGAGCTCGCGGAAGTCGCGCAGCGGCGGCCCGGCATTGTTGTTGATCAGGATGTCGGGCGCCGGGCAGGCGGCGAGCAGCGCCTTCTGGCCGTCCGGCGTGGCGACGTCGGCGGCGACCGCGGTGACCTTGGCGCCGGTTGCCTTGGCGATTTCGGCGGCGGTCGCCTCCAGCAGCTTGGCATCGCGGCCGTTGACCACGACCTCGCAACCGGCCTCGGCGAGCGCCCGCGCGCAGGCCTTGCCGAGCCCGCGGCTCGACGCGCAAACGATGGCCTTGCGGCCGGCAATTCCGAGATCCATGGGGTTTCCTCCCGTTTGTCGGCGGGAGTGTTGGTGGAGGGCAGACGGGGCGTCAAGGCCACTGTCCATCAGCGAAGCGCTGACTTTCCCTCCCCTGGAGGGGGAGGGTGGAAACAGTGCTGTCGCTTCACTGTCGCACAGGATTGGTACCTCGCTGCCACCGAAATGAAATGATTCGAGGCAGACCATGCTGCGCGATCCGGACAAGCAGGTGATGGAAAAGGCCTATGCGCGTTGGGCGCCGGTCTATGACGTTTTGTGCGGGCCGGTGTTCCTCAACGGCCGGCGCGCCGCTGCCCGCGCCGCGCGCGACGTCGGCGGACGCATTCTCGAAATCGGCGTCGGCACCGGCCTGTCATTCGACGACTACGACGGCACTACCGAGATCACCGGCATCGACATTTCCGAGCCGATGATCGCGCGCGCGCGCTTAAGGGCCGCGAGCGGGCGCTATCCCTTCGTCAAGGGTCTCGCGGTGATGGACGCGCATGACCTGCGCTACGAGGACGCCAGCTTCGACTGCGTGGTCGGGCAGTTCGTCATCACGCTGGTCGCAAACCCCGAGCGCGTGCTGTCGGAATGCGCGCGCGTGGTCAAGCCGGGCGGGCAGATCGTGCTGGTCAATCACCTCTATTCGGAGCGCGGGCTCGCCGCCGCGATCGAGCGGCTGCTGGCGCAGAAGGCACGCGCGGTCGGCCTGCGGCCGGAGTTCCCCTTCGCGCGGCTCGCCGCCTGGGCGCAGAACCACGGCGGAGCGGAATTGGTCGAGCGGCGCAAGGTTCCGCCGTTCGGCGTCTATACCCTGGTGCGGTTCCGCCGCTGCGAACCGCAAAGCGCCGCTGCTTAGCGCAGGATCCCGAAAAGTGGGAACCGGTTTTCGGATAAGATCATGCGCAAAAAAATCTGTCACCAAATGGTAAACGCCGCTGTCATAAAAGCGAGACGTGAAGCTGCTATTCGCTTGCCCATGAGCAACGGCAGAAAGCTCATCGCATCGTGACCGACTCGCGACGGTTTCGCGCGCTCTTCATTTCCGACGTGCATCTCGGCACGCGCGGCTGTCAGGCCGACAAACTGCTTCACTTCCTCCGCCACTACGAAGCCGACACCATTTATCTGGTCGGCGACATCGTCGACGGCTGGGCGCTGCGCTCATCGTGGTACTGGCCGCAGGCGCATAACGACGTGGTGCAGAAGCTGCTGCGCAAGGGCCGCAAGGGTTCGCGCGTGATCTACATCCCGGGCAATCACGACGAATTCCTGCGCGGCTATTACGGCACCCATTTCGGCGGCATCGAAGTGGTCGAGAACACCATCCACGAGGGCGCCGACGGCCGCCGCTATCTGGTCGTGCACGGCGACATCTTCGACCTGGTGGTGACGCAGGCGCGCTGGCTCGCGCTTCTGGGCGACAAAGCCTACGAATTCGCGCTCGCCGCCAACCGCATCTTCAACGGCCTGCGCCGCGTGCTCGGCGCGCCCTATTGGTCGCTGTCGAAGTGGGCCAAGCTGAAGGTGAAAAACGCGGTGAATTATATCGGCGCCTTCGAGAAGGCGCTCGCCACCGAAGCCAAGCATCATCACGTCGATGGCGTGATCTGCGGCCACATCCACACCGCCGCCATGCACGACGATTTCGGCCTGCGCTACATCAATTGCGGCGACTGGGTGGAGAGCTGCACCGCGGTGGCCGAGCACCGCGACGGCCGGTTCGAGATCATCGACTGGAGCCGCGCCGGCCACGACATCGAGCCGGCGCCGGCCGAGGAGATCGCGGACGGTGTGCAGCAGGCCGCCGCATGATCCCGAAAAGTGGGAACCGATTTTCGGATCAGATCATGCGGCAGAAAAGAGCATGAAGATTCTCGTCGCTACCGACGCGTGGCATCCGCAGGTCAACGGCGTGGTGCGCACCTTGGGGCATGTTGCACGCGAAGCCGGCGCCCTCGGCGTCGACATCGAATTCTTGACGCCGACGGAATTCCGGACGCTGCCGCTGCCGAGTTATCCGGAGGTTAGGCTGGCGTTCCCGCCGCGGGGAGCGATCGAGCGGCGTCTCGACCAGGCAAAGCCGGACGCGGTCCATATCGCCACCGAAGGCCCGCTCGGCCATGCCATGCGCGGCATCTGCATGCGTCGTCGCACGCCCTTTACGACGAGCTTTCACACGCGCTTTCCCGATTACATCGCAAGTCGGCTCAGGCCGCTGCCGGAACGCTGGACAAGCAACACGGCGTGGGCCTGGCTTAAGCGCTTCCATGCGCCCGGCGCGGCGATCCTCGCGGCGACGCCGACGTTGCAGCGCGAGCTGGAAAGCCGCGGCTTCCATGACGTCAAGCTATGGCCGCGCGGCGTCGATGCCGACCTGTTCCGGCCCCGCGCGCATCCAGCGTCCGATTGGCCGCGGCCGATGTTCCTCACCGTCGGCCGGCTAGCCGTCGAGAAAAACGTCGAAGCCTTCCTCAGGCTCGATCTTCCTGGCACCAAGGTCGTTGTCGGTGACGGACCGGCGCGCGCACAGCTCGAAAAGGATTATCCCAAGGCGGTCTTTCTCGGCGCCAAACAGGGCGAAGCGCTCGCCGATATCTACGCCGCGGCCGATGTGTTCGTGTTCCCGAGCCTGACCGACACCTTCGGCCTCGTGCTGCTGGAGGCGCTGGCAAGCGGCGTGCCCGGTCGCCGCCTTCCCGGCGGCGGCGCCGCGCGACGTGATCGGCGAAGCGCCGATCGGCGCGCTGGATGACGACCTTGCGCGCGCCTGCCTGGCCGCGCTCGAATGTTCGCGCGAGGACTGCCGCGATTTCGCGCTGAGCATGAGCTGGGAAGCGTGCGCCCGTATCTTTCTCGAACATGTGGCTAGCGCCACCAACAATCCCATGCCGGAACCGCTGAAGCGGCGCCGGCTGCCGCGACTGCCGCGGTTCCGGCGGCAAAAGAAAGACGCGGCTTAGCGGCCGCAATGTTGTCGGGATCGGCCGCGCGCGGCTTGCCCTGACCCGCGGCGCGGCGTTAGCCTCGCCCCATGGGCGCGATAGACACCGCACTGCATCCGACCGCCGCCGACATCGAAGCCGCCGCCAAGCGGCTTTATGGCGTGGCGGTGCGCACGCCCTTGATCAATGCGCCGGTACTCGACGACCGGCTCGGCGCGCGCGTGTTCCTCAAGGCCGAGACGCTGCAACGTACCGGGTCGTTCAAGTTCCGCGGCGCCTACAACAAAGTGTCGTCGATTCCCGAGGAGCGTCGCCGCGCCGGCGTGGTGGCCTATTCGTCCGGCAATCATGCGCAAGGGGTGGCGGCCGCGGCGCGCCTGCTCGGCATGCCGGCGACCATCGTCATGCCGGCCGACGCGCCGCGCTTGAAGCGCGAGCGCACGGCGGCGCTCGGCGCCGAGGTTGTGCTGTACGACCGCGACCGCGAGGACCGCGCGGCGATCGCCAGGAAGATCGTTGCCGAGCGCGGCGCCACGCTGGTGCCGCCTTACGACGATCCGCTGATCATCGCCGGGCAGGGCACCATCGGCCGCGAGATCGTCGAGGATCTCGGCCAGCTTCTGCTCGAGCCGGAGATCGTGGTGGTCGGCGCTTCCGGTGGCGGCTTGGCCGCCGGCATTTCGCTCGGCGTCAAGTCGCGCGTGCCGTCGGCCAAGCTCTATACGGTCGAGCCGGAAGGCTTCGACGACACGTTACGCTCGTTCGTCAGCGGCCAGCGCGAGCACAACGAGCGCATGAGCGGCACCATCTGCGACGCGCTGATGAGCAATACGCCGGGCGAGCTGACCTTTCCGATCAATCGCGAATTGATCGGCGCCGGCATCACGGCGAGCGATGCGGAAGTCGGCGCCGCGGTGCGCTACGCGTTCCAGGAATTGAAGCTGGTGGTGGAGCCGGGCGGCGCCATCGGCCTCGCCGCATTGCTCGCCGGCAAGCTCGACGTAAAGGGCAAGGTGGTCGTCGGGATTTTGTCGGGCGGCAATGTGGATGCGGATTTATTCGCGAAATTGATCACGTAAACAGCGCCAGCCGCTCATCCTCGCTCAGCGCCATCAGCGCGGCGAGCGGATCGGGTGGCGGTGCGGCGATCGTTACGGCGGCGTCCGCCGCGGACGGCGCCGTTTCGGCAACCATGATCGCCGCCGCGGTCTCGATATTGGCAACGACGATCGGGGCCGGCGGAGGAGCGGGCGGCGCCTCGAAGCTCGATGGTGGGAGCGTCGGTAATTCCGGCTCGTCGGGCATCGACAAGACGAATAGCTGGGCGCGCGCGGATTCCGGCACCGCCGGCGTGAGGCGTAGGCCGGCCGTACCTTCAACCGACGGCGCGGCCAGTCCTGCCGCGGCCATGGCATCGATGCGGCGCTCGAACAGGTCGAGCAACTTGGCGAGCTTGGTCGCGCGCGCGGCCGGGCCGGCGGCGTCGATCTCCGGACGGGCGAGCCGGATCGCGGTGACCAGCATGCGCAGGTCGTCGCGCAATCGTTGCGCGCCGGATGCATCGGCCTGCAAGCGCGCCTCGATGCGGCCGATCGCCGCCAGCAGCACCTCGTTGTCGGCATGGCGGCTGCGCCGGGCATGTTCGGCGAGAAAGGCGCGACCGCGCGCGCTCTGCGAGAGCGCGGCGCAAAGCGTGAGAAACTCGTCCTCGTCGGGCGCGTCCGGCGGCCTGATCGCCAGCGCTAACGGCTCATTCGGCATGGGCAATCCGTGACTGGCCGTTTATGAATCAGCCGGCCTGATTTGGCTAGCCGGGCCCGCTCTCGGGCCGGTGGGAACAGCTCCTCGCCTGAGCGAAAAAGTCAGCGAAATGCGGCCTTTCAGCCAGTTGCAAGTCGGTTTCGCGGCGCGGCTGGCCGCACTGTACGCCGGTATTTTCGTGATGGGCGGCATTCAGTTGCCGTTCTTCCCGGTCTGGCTGAAGGCCAAGGGGCTCGACCCGCGGGCGATCGGCGTAGTGCTGGCGGCGCCGATCGTCGCGCGCCTGATCGCCGTGCCGCTGGTCGCCCGCATGGCCGACCGGCGCGAGGCGCTGCGCCCTACCATCATCGCCACGAGTTTTCTCGGCGTCGCGGGTTATATCGCCGTGGGGCTGGCCGACGGGATGGGCGCGATCCTGGTCGCCTACGCGCTGGCGTCGCTGGCGCTCACGCCGGTGATGCCGTTGGCGGAGACCTATGCGCTCAAGGGCCTCAAGGCGCGCGGACGCGCCTACGGGCCGGTGCGGCTGTGGGGCTCGGCGGCGTTCATCCTCGGCACTTTCCTGGCGGGTTTTGCCGCCGATACGATACCGCCGCGCGATCTGATCTGGCTGATTGCCGCGGCGTGTCTGCTCAGCGCGCTGGCGGCGCTGACGCTGGCGCCGCTATCGGCCGGTGCGCCGCCGGCGGGCGAACCGGCGATTGCGCGCAAGCCTTTGCTGCGCGATCCGGCCTTTCTCGCCGTGCTGGCGGCGGCGAGCCTGATCCAGTCGAGCCACGCGGTCTATTACGGCTTCTCGGCGCTGCAATGGCGCGCGGCCGGTTTAGACGGCACGGCGATCGCGGCGCTGTGGGGGCTCGGCGTCGTCGCGGAAATCGTGCTGTTCGCGGTGTCGGGACGCCTGCCGCCGTTCTTTCAGCCGACCGTGCTGATCATGATCGGAGCGGCCGGCGGCGCCGTGCGATGGGCGGTCATGGCGCTCGATCCGCCGGCTTTTGCGCTGCCTTGGCTGCAATTGCTGCACGCGGCCTCGTTCGGCGCCACGCACCTCGGCGCGCTCGGCTTTGTCGCGCGCCACGCCGGCGCCGGACAGGGCGCGACCGCGCAGGGTCATCTTGCGATCGCCGTCGGCGTCGCCATGGCGGCGGCGACCGGCCTGTCGGGATGGTTGTACGGCAGCTTCGGCAGTGGCGCCTATGCGGCGATGGCGTTAGTGGCGGTCGCTGGCGGCGCGTTCGGGCAAATCGCGCATCGGACGCGCCGAGAAGCGGCGCTCTGAGCGCAGGCGTGCGCGTACGACGGGACGGTCGCAGCTCGCCACGATGCCGTTGAGCGAGCGGCCTTCCATGAAGATCATCCTGCGCGACAGGCCGCCGTGCCGGCTGATCCAGTGCCGCACCGGCGGCGGATAGATATTCCACAGTGCCTGCGTCCCCATCGGGCTGGTGACGGGGCGACCGTTCTCATCGGGCATCCAGGCGGCATGGAAGCCGAAGCGCGCGCGCGACGTCGCGCAGACGTGGTCCGGCCGGATCAGCCCGAGCACCATGGTGCAGGCCGACAGGCAATTGCCGTCGATGACCACGCGTTCGCCGCTCGAACGCACCGCGGCGAAGTTTTGCAGATATTGGCCGATCTGCCCGCCGCGGTCCTCGGCGATTCGCATCGTCGCCGACGCAGACGAAATCCCGCACGCGAGCAGGGCGGCGCACAATATCAGGCCCCGAATACCCATGACGTCCCCACGTTCGTTAGCCCGCGCCTGTCCCGGCGCCTGCGCGATCTAAGCGCAAGTCTAGGCCAAAGGCGCGGCTGGTGGAAAGACGTGGTTAACCACGAAAATGGGGAAAGCTCGGAAAGAAGATCAGGCCGTGCGCCGGCGGCCGTTCGGGAACATTTGGTTCCACAAATCGGGGTCTGTTTCGCGGGCGGCCTTGAGGCAATCCTCGGCCATGCGATCAAGCTTGCGCGCCGCTTCCTCGTTGAAGGTCGCGTTGGCAATGTCCCGGCAGATCCGCGCGTGGGCATGCCTGCAACCGGGCATAGGCGCCTTGACGCATGTCAACCATAGTCCAATACCGGACGCACTATCCCCAAAGCGCCGGCCCGGGCGGAAAGACGAGGCTGTCGCGATAGCGCAAACCGTCGGCGCGATCCTTGGTGAGCAAGAGCGGGCCATCGAGGTCGACGTATTGCGCTTGCTGCGCCAGCAGCATGGCCGGCGCCATGGCGAGCGAGGTCGCCACCATGCAGCCAGCCATGATGCTGAAGCCGAGCTCGCCGGGCTTGCGCGGCCATCGCCAGCGCTTCGGTCAATCCGCCGGCTTTGTCGAGCTTGATGTTGACCGCGTCGTATTTGCCGGCGAGGCCCGCGCAGCGACGCGCGGTCGTGCGCGCTTTCGTCGGCGCAGACCGGTAGCGGCCGCTTGATCGCGGCGAGCGCCTGATCGCTGCCTTGCGGCAGCGGCTGTTCCACCAGCACCACGCCGGCTGATGCGCAGGCGGCGAGGTTGCCGGCAAGGTTGCTTTCGTTCCAGCCCTCATTGGCGTCGACAATGAGGGTAGTCGCTCGGGCGCGGCGGCGCGCACCGCGGCGATGCGCGCGGCGTCGCCGCCCTGATCGGTCGTTGCCGCCGAGCTTGACCTTGAGCAGGGTGCGGCCGGCGACCTTGGCGGCGGCCTCCGCCATGGCGGCGGGCGGGCCGAGCGAGATCGTATAGGCAGTGGTCAGCGGCTGCGGGGCGGGCAGGCCGGCAAGCGCATGGACCGGGCGCCCGCTGCGCTTGGCCTCCAGGTCCCAGAAGGCGCAGTCGAGCGCATTGCGGGCGGCCCCGGCGGCATCGCGGTTTGCAAGACCGTGGCGGTCGAGACCGGCGGCAAGCCGCGGTTCCATGGCCTTGATTTGCGCCATCACGCTCTCCACGCTCTCGCCGTAGCGGGCATAGGGGACGCACTCGCCGCGGCCGCGTGCCTTGCCGTCGCCCAATTGTGCGACCACGACCACGGCTTCGGTCTTGGCCCGCGGCTGATGGCAAAGGAACCGGCGATCGGCCAGTTTTCGGCGGCTGACGGCGAGGGTTAAGGCCATTTTCAGGGTTAAATTCTAGTATCCAAGACCCGTTAAGGCAGCAGAAACCGCCAAAACCTCGACAGTTTCAGGGCCTTGGGTCAAGGGCCGCCCGGCGGATGATCCATCCCCTTGCCGGGGAAATGAAGCGGAATCAAAGGCTTGGTCGTATGAGCGGCGTATTGCTTGAAGGCACGGCAGAGGGCGAGCGGCTCAAGCTCGCCGGTACCGGCGCCTGGGTGGCCGAGAACGCCCGCAGCCTGGAGGCGCAGGTCAATGCCGCGACCCGGGACGCCGGCGGCGTCAAACGCGTCGTCATCGATATGGGCCGGGTCGACCGGCTCGACACGTTCGGCGCCTGGCTGCTGGAGCGGCTGACGCGCAGCTTTTCCGCGCGCGGCTGCGAGACCGCGGTGACGGGGCTCAAGGAAGACTACCGCGCGCTGATGGACGAAGTGCATGGCGTGCCCGCCGGAGCCGGCGCCGGGGCGCCGCCGCGGCAGTTCGCTCACCGACGGGATCGCCTCGGTCGGCGAGAGCATGGTGGCGGTCGGCGGCTCGATCGGCGACTTCGTCAACATGCTGGGCGCGCTGATCGTCGCGCTTCATGCGCGTCGTCGCCCATCCGCGCCGCTTCCGCTTCACCTCGATGGTGCACCAGCTCGACAATGTCGGCTGGCGCGCGGTGCCGATCATCCTGCTCATCACCTTCCTGATCGGCGCCATCATCGCGCAGCAGGGCATTTTCCATTTCCGCAAATTCGGCGCCGACATCTACGTCGTCGACATGGTCGGCATCCTGGTGCTGCGCGAGATCGGCGTGCTGATCGTCGCCATCATGGTGGCGGGCCGCTCCGGCAGCGCCTACACCGCCGAGCTCGGCGCCATGAAGATGCGCGAGGAGATCGACGCGCTGCACACCATGGGCTTCGACCCGATCGAGGTGCTGATCCTGCCGCGCATCGTCGCGCTGATCATCGGCGTGCCGATCCTCACCTTCCTCGGCTCGATGGCGGCGCTTTACGGCGGCGGGCTGGTGTGCTGGCTCTATGGCGGCATCAGTCCCGACATCTTCCTGTCGCGGCTGAAAGAGGCGATCACGCTGCGACACCTTCGAGGTCGGCATGATCAAGGCGCCGTTCATGGCGATGGTGATCGGCGTGGTGGCCTGCGTCGAAGGCATGGCGGTGAAGGGCTCGTCCGAATCGCTCGGGTTGCAGACCACCGCCTCGGTCGTGGAGTCGATCTTCCTGGTGATCGTGCTCGACGGATTTTTCGCCATTTTCTTCGCCTCGATCGGGATGTGAGCGATGGCGAACGGGCAACGGCAGCAGGGACATGGTGATCGAGGTGCGCGGCGTGACCGTCGGCTTCGGCGATCACGTCGTGCTCGACAAGATCGATCTCGACGTCTACCGCGGCGAAATCCTCGGCTTCGTCGGCGGCTCCGGCGCCGGCAAGTCGGTGCTGATGCGCACCATCATCGGCCTGCTGCACAAGCGCGCCGGCACCATCAAGGTGTTCGGCGTCGATCTGGCGGCGGCCTCGGACGCGCAGCGCCAGGCGGTCGAGCGGCGCTGGGGCGTGCTGTTCCAGCAGGGCGCGCTGTTTTCCTCGCTGACGGTGCGGGAGAACCTGCAATTCCCGATCCGCGAATATCTCAAGCTGTCGCAACGTCTGCTCGACGAACTGGCCATCGCCAAGCTGGAAATGGTCGGGCTCGACGCCAGCGCGCTGGAAAAGTTTCCGTCCGAATTGTCGGGCGGCATGACCAAACGCGTGGCGCTTGGCGCGCGCGCTCGCGCTCGATCCGGAAATCGTGTTTCTGGACGAGCCGACCTCCGGCCTCGATCCGATCGGGGCCGGCGATTTCGACACGCTGATCGCGACCCTGCAGCGCACTTTGGGCCTGACCGTGTTCATGGTGACCCACGATCTCGACAGCCTGCATACGGTCTGCGACCGCATCGCGGTGCTGGCCGACGGCAAGGTGATCGCCGCGGGCACCATGGACACCATGCTGGCGTCCACCCATCCCGTGGCTGCGGGCCTATTTCCACGGCAAGCGGTCGCGGGCGGGCCATCTCGAAGCCTTGAACGTTTAGTTGGAGTTCGCGTCGATGGAAACCAGAGCGAATTATTTGGTCATCGGATTGTTCACGCTGGCGGTCGTGTTCGGCGTGTTCGGATTCGTTTACTGGTTCCAGAACATCGGCGGCACCGCCGAGCGCGCCTATTACAGCGCGGTGTTCGACGGATCGGTGTCCGGCCTGCGCACCGGCGCCACGGTGCTGTTCAACGGCATCCGCGTCGGCGAGGTCACCGATCTCAAGCTCGACCCGCAGCGCCCGAAGCAGGTGGTCGCCATCATCGCGATCGACAAGTCGGTGGCGGTGCGCAAGGACACCGAGGTCGGGCTGGAATTCCAGGGTCTCACCGGCATCGCCTCGGTGGCGCTCAAGGGCGGCAGCCCGGCGTCGCCGGCGCTGGTCGGCGACAAGGACAATCCGCCGCTGCTCACCGCGGCGCCGGGCGCGGCGCAGGACGTCACGCAAGGCGCGCGCGATACGCTGCGCCGGATCGACGACTTGATCGACGCAGAACCAGGAAGCCTTCCACAGCGCGCTCAGCAATCTCGACACGTTCAGCCAATCGCTGGCGCGCAATTCCGAGCGCATCGACAAGATCACGCAAGGGCTGCAGAAGCCTCGCCGCCGGACGAAGACGGCAAGGGCGGCGAACTGTTCGAAGCGGTGCATTCGATCCGCACGCTGTCCGATCATCTGGACGAGCGCACCGCAGGAGATCACCAAGGGCATCACGACGTTCACCGCCGCCGGCACCAAGCAGATCAACGCGATCGGCGCCGACGCCCACCGCATGATGGGCGAGGTCGAAAAGACGGTGAAAAACATCAACCAGAACCCGAGCCGCCTGCTTGTTCGGCGGCGCGCCGGCGGCGAAATAGACACCGCGCAGCGGGCGCGCTGCGCCGCGCCTCAACGCGATCGCCTGGCAGCGCTCAATTCATGTCGCTGAGAGCCGCGCTGCGGCGCGCCCGCCGGGTTAGTCGAACCGCCCAGCGGCATGCGCCAGCATGGTGTAGACCTTGCCGGTTTCCGAGGTGAGATAGGTGCGCGCCACCAGCTGGCCGCGGTCGTCGCGCGCCGCCTCGTCGAGCAGCCGCTCGAACTCGCCGATATAGCGGTCCACCGTCATCTTGAATTCGCGGTCGTTGCGGTACTTCTTGCGGATCTCGTCGAACGCCTGCTGGCCCTGCAAGGTATAGAGCCGGCGGGTGAACACGTTGCGCTCGCCGCGCTTGTAGCGGTCCCACAGGTCGGCCGCGGCGTCGTGATCGATCATGCGGGCGATGTCGACCGACAGCGAATCGAGCGACTCGATGCTGTGGCGGGGCGAACGGCCCTCCTCGGCCGCGCGGCTCGCGCGCGGCTTCGCGCGGCATCTCGCGTTCGGTGCTCGTCGGCCTCGCGCGAGGCGCGGCTGAGCACTTCGCTGAGCCAGCCGGTGTTGCGGCCGGCGGCGGCGCCGGGCGGAGCTGGCGGCGGCGGCGGTTCGTTGCGGCGGGCGGCCGGCGCGAAGCTGCCGACATCGCTGCGCGGCGGCATCGCCGGGCGCGGCAGCGGTTCGCGGCTGCCGGCGGCGACAACCGCGACGTCCTCGCGCTGCGGCCGCCGCGGCTCGACGGCGTCGAGATTGCGCCCGTGGCGGGCGACGATGCGGTTGAGCTCGGCCAGCGCCTCGATCTGGTCGACGATGACGCGGCGCATCTGCGCGGCGCTTTCGGCGGTCTCTTGCGGCAATTCGAGGGTGCCGCGGCGCAGCTCCTCGCGCGTGGCCGCGAGCTCGCGGTTCATCTCCGCGCGGGTGGCTCGAGCTCGCGCTGCATTTCGGCCGCCATCTGTTTCATGTCCTGCACCGTCTCGGCGAAGCGCTCGTTGGCGTCGCTGAACATGGCATGGGTTTCGGCGGCGCTCCGGTCGTAGATCGAGCGCATCGCCTCGGCGGTGTGGCGGCGTTCGTCATCGGCTTGCGCGCGAATGCGCTCGTATTGGTCGCCGATGATCTGCGCGCTCTTGGCGCCGGATCTCGGTGACCATGTGGATCATGTCCTCGGCGCTGCTCTTTCACACGCTCGGATTGTTCGCTGATCGCGCGGCTGCCTTCGGCGGTCGATTCCGACACCACGCGGGCGACGTCGCGCGCCCGCGCGGACGCCGCCTCGAGCAATTCGTCGAGCAGGCCGGAGAAGCGCTTGAGCCGCTGATCGAGATCCTCGGTGCGGGCGTCGAGCGTGCCGACCAGCTCTTCCAGCGTGACGCGGCGCTGGTTGACGCCTTCTTCGGCGCGCTGATTGCTGCGTTCGATCTGCTCGACGGCGCTGGCGAGCTCGCGGCCATGCACGTCGAACTGGCCGGCAAGCTGGGTGAGATCGGTGACGACGCGGGTGGTGACGTCGCGGAAATCCGCAATGTTGGTTTCCACCCGGCTGGTCACCGTGCTGGTCGCGGCGGTGATCTCCGTCATGGCGCTGACGAATTCCGATACGCGCAGCATCAGCGTGTTTTCGAGCGCGCTCATGTTGGCGTGCGAGCCGGTGAGCACTTCCTGCAGCATGATGTTGGCTTCGCGCAACCGCTCGAACAGCGCGTGGTGTCGGCGCGCAGCATATTGTGCGTTTCCATCATCTGGTTGACGGTGGAGGTCGCGGTCGATTTCGACTGTTCGATCGCGTTCTGCGCGGTCGAGTGCAGGTCGTTCAGCGTGCGGTTGATCGAATTGGAGGCGGATTCGCCCGCCGTGTTGATCATGCGCGTGATTTCCGAGCCGTTGTCCAGCATCGCACGCGTGAAGGCATAGCCGTTGTTCTCGATCGAACGCACCGCCTCGTCGGCGGCCGTGGTGATGTCGCTGGCGAATTGCTGGCCCTTCTGGGTGATGGCGGCGATGACGCTGCCGCTTTTCTCCGACATCACGTTCGCCATTTCGCTGGTGCGCTGGCCGACCGTCGTGACGATCTCGTCGGTCTTGCCGGCGATGGTGCGGGTCACCTCGGCTGCTCACGTCCAAGAGCTTGCTGCTCGACTTCGCCGGCGCTCGCGCGCAGCGCTCGGTGGTGCTGGCGGCGAGTTCGCCGAGCGCGCGTTCGGCGTCCGCCGTGTTGGATATGATCGATTGGCCGAGCCCTTCCAGGCACGCCTGCAGCGCGTCGGCGGCGCCCTTGGTGCGCGCCTCGAGATGATTGGCGGCGGTCTCGGCGCGCCCGACCAGAAGGTCCTCGAAGCGGGTGATGCGGCTGTCGAGCGTGTTGGTGACTTCGAGGGCGCGCGCGCCCAGCGTCTCGTCGATCTGGGCGGTTTTGGCGGCGATGGCGTCGGCGACTTCGCCGCCGCGCGTCGTGATCACGCCGCTCACCGCGCCGATGCGGCCGTCGAGCGTATCGACCACCTTCTGGCTGTCGTCGACCAGGCGGGTGGTGAAATCGGATATCCGCGAGGCGAGACCCACTTCAAACTGCGACAGCCGCACGTCGATCGAACCGGTGAGGTCGCCGGCGCGGCTGTTAAGACGTTGGTCGAACGTGTCGACGTAATTGCGCATGGCCTCGGCCACGTCCTGGGTGCGCTGGCCGAGCCGCTCCACCAGTTCGCCGCCATAGGTCTTCACGGTGCGGTCGAACTCGGTCATGTGGCGGGTAATCAGGCTGCCGAGCGTGGTGGAATCGCGCGAGACCTTTTCGGTGAGCGTGGTGCCGCCTTGCGTGAACATATCCTCGAAGGCTTGCAGGCGGGCGGTCAGCATGTCCTTGACCGCGTCGGTGCGGCCGCTGAGCGTCTGCGCCAGCGCTTCCGCGCTTTCGCGGAACGTGCCGGTGACCGCGTCGCCGCGGCTGATCAGGGTATCGGTGATGTTGGTGCTGGTCTGTTCCAGCTTGGCGATGACGTCATTGCCGCGCTCGCTCAAGACGGCCGCCAGCGCGTCGCCGGTCGAGCGCAGCGTGGTGTTCACCTCGCCGGCGCGCGCGGCGATGGTCTCCGCCATTTGATTGCCGGTGCGCGTCAGGCTGTCGGTGAATTCCTGCGAGCGGCTCGCCATGGTCTCGACGGTATCGGCGGCATTCTGCTCGAAGCTGTGCGCCACCTCGCCGAGCCGCGTGCTCATCATCTGCTGCACGCGCACGGCGAGCTCGGCAAACTCGCTGTGCACGTTCTCGGTCTTGAAGGTGAGGGCGGCGGTGAGGCGTTCATTGGCCGTCGTGATGGCGGTGCTGGCGCGGTCGCCGGTGGTCTCCAGCCGGTTGAGCAAATTGGAGCCGCGCTCGGTCAGCGTATCGATCATGGAATCGCCGACATGGCCGAGCGCCAGCGTGATGTGCTCGCCCTTTTCGGTGAGCGAGCGGGTGACGCGCTGAGCGACTTCACTGACTTTGTCGGCGACCAGATCGCCGACCGAGGTGATGTCGTGCGACAGATCGAGATGGACGCCGGAAATGGCGTTGCGGACGTGCTCGGCCTGGTTGACCAGCGTCTCGCGCTGGTTGGCGAGACCGTTGAGCAGGTCGCGGATGCGCACTTCGTTGTCGTTATAGGCGCGCTCGATGGCGGAGACTTCGTTGTGCACCAGCAATTCCAGCTCGGCCGCGCGGGCAAGCGCGCGCTCAACCCCGTCGCCCATGGCGGCGACTTCGCGGCGGATGGCTTGGCCGATGCTCACGATCTGATCGCGCGCAGCGTCCTCCGGTTGCGTCAGCCGCACTGCCACCTCGGCCATCGCTTCGGCCACCAGGCGCAGGTCATGCGAGCGGCGGAACATGTGGGCGAGCACGTAGAAAAAGATCACCGGCGCGATGATGGCGCTGGCGAGCGCGATCAGGACGGCGATGCCGACGCGCGGCGTCGCGAACAAAGCCTGCAATGGGCCGCTGTAGATATAGGCGACGGCAAGCCCGCCGGCGGCCCAGACCAAGCCGGCGACACTGGCGAGGAAATAAGGCGTGCGCGCGGGACTCTGGTGCAAGGCCTGCAGCATCCGGCCGAGTTCGGCGCGGTCGTCATTGGCGGCGCGGCGCGGCGACAGCGCGTCCAATTCCGCGATAGCGCGTTCCGGTACCTCGACACCGGTAGGCGCGGCTGGCGTGTGCTCGCTCTCGGCGGCCGGCGGCGCGGGGCGGCGCTCGCCCTGGCCGGACCTGATCGCCTCCTGGATGGCGTTAAGGGCGTCTTCGGCCGGATCCGGAGATTTCTGCGGGATATTCGCCATACGGTGGTCGCCTCGTCGTTACGCTGGACAATTGCGGTTCGAACCACGCCAGGCGCGGGCCGCGGCTTCGCCCGAAGGGAGCCGGCCGCGGCGGTTCAAAGCGCCGGCGAGGCATCCTATCGGCTTGGCATTGCGAAAGAAACCGCGACGGTAAGGAGTTTTTCATCATCGTTAACTTCCTATTAACCATGACTTTTCCAGCCCGCGCGCGCGGCCGTGGCGGTGGCCATTAACTAGCCCGCAGGGATGCGAGACGAAACGTATCCCCGAACCGCCCCGTATTTACCGAGTTTTGGTCGCGCGCAGGCCAAACTGCGCGCCAACAAAAGGGGGCCGCAAAGCTCCGGGGGGAGGAGGTCCGTATGACGCAACTCGCGATCACGATTATTGACCATGAGCCGCCGGCAACGGCCGCGACAATCGACCGCGGCCAGCTCGCGCGCATGACGCTTAGCGACCGCAGTCTCGAACGCGAGGTCTTGCAGTTGTTCGAGCGGCAAGCCGAACTGCTGCTCGCGCGTATGCATAGCGGCGAGCCGGCGGTGGTGAGCGCGCTCGCGCATACCCTGAAGGGCTCGGCGTCGAGCATCGGCGCGACCGCCGTGACCGTCGCGGCCGCCGCCGTCGAACAGGCCAACGCGGCCGAACGCCAGATCGCCTTGGACCGGCTTGCCGGGGCCATCGAAGAGGCCTGCGCGGTGATCGAGGGGCTGCTGCGCGATCTCTGAATAGACGGACAATGAAGGGATAGCGTCGGCGGCCGAATAACTATATACGGGGCGCCGCTTGGCGCTAATTCCGGCGCGATTTCCCGCACTTGTCCCTCATGCCGAAGATCACCTACATCAATTCCAGCGGTACCGCGCGCACCGTCGCCGGCGAGAATGGTTCGACCGTCATGGAGACGGCGATCCGCAACAACATTCCCGGCATCGAGGCGGAATGCGGCGGCGCCTGCGCCTGCGCCACCTGCCACGTCTATGTCGACGAAGCCTGGCGCGCCAAGGTCGGCGAGCCCTCGCCGATGGAGGAGGACATGCTCGACTTCGGCTACGACGTGCGGCCGAATTCGCGGCTGTCGTGCCAGATCAAGGTCTCAGACGAGCTCGACGGGCTGGTGGTGCGCACGCCGGAGAAGCAGGCGTAACCACGCGCGCCGGCCGGCTAGCTTTTCATCCCCGCCGGCGCGACTTGCGACGACGTCAGCCCCATCTCGTCGAAGGCCTTGCGCACCAGGCCGGAGGCCTTCGCCTCCTCGATGAATTCGGTGACGTAAGCGAGCGCGTCCGGGCGTCCTTTCGGCACCGCGACCGAGGTGGTCGAATTCAGGAAGCCGCCGTCGAGAATGCGCGAGCCGGGCACCTTCGGCGCCAGTCCGGTCAGGGACTCGCGCGAGAATGCCAACGCGTCCACCTCGCCGGCGCGCAGCGCCGCCACCGCGGCGTCGGTCTTGTCGAAGGAGACGTGGGTGGCATTGGGCGCGGTCTTGTTGGAGGTGCGGAAGGTCGCCGTATTGGCGACGCCGCCGATGCGCACGCCGGCGGTGTTGGCCGCGGCGACCGAGGCGATTTTTCCGGCAGGCCCGACGAGGTAAGTGCTTTGCAGCAGGTGATAGGCATTGCCGAAGTCGACGAATTTCTTGCGCTCCTCGTCGACCGGCAGGAAGGCGACGTCCCATTTGTTGTCGGCTGCCGAATTCTGGATTTCGCCGGAGCCGTCGTGGGCAATCAATTCGACCGGCACGCCGAGTTTCTTGGCGAGTGCGCTGCCGAGGATGACGGCGACGCCGCGATAGGCGCCGGTCGCCTCGTCCTTGATGGCGAATTGCGCCGAGGGCGACGGCGCAACAGCGATGGCGACGCGCAGTTTTCCGGTGGGAGCGAGTTGGTTCATGACGGTGTCAGCCCTGAATGTTTGAGTGGCGGTGCCGCCTCGCGCCGCGGCGGCGAAGGCAATTGGCCGGTTGTGGGTGACCGGATACTGCCGCAGCGTCAGGTCCTGGGCAATTGCTCTACGTCTGGCGCGGGCCGGGTTGCTTGGCGCGCACGCACCAGCGGCTGGTGACGAGCAAGGCCATGGCGAAGACCGCCAACGGCACCAGACGGCTCTGATAGCGGTCGACGGAGTGAGACAAGATGCCGCAAATGGTTGCGTTGATGCCAAGCGATAACAGGACGGTGAGAGTCAATGCGTTGAATTCCGGCGCGACCTTCAGCCGCCGGCGGAATATGAGGGCGCCGGCCAACCCGGCGATCGCCAGCGCGGCCAGCGGCACGTGCACGAGATTGAGCAAGTCAACGTCGATTCGGCCGGTCTGTTGCCGCGCGCCCATCAGTTTCGGGAAGAGCTGCGGCACGCGGTCGGCGAACGTCTCGAAGGTCGGTTCATTGTTGGCCAGGCTGATCTCGGTTTGGAAGGCAAAGAACTGTCCGATCGTGTCGCTGACGGCGGCGGTGGCGTGCATCAGCGGATAGCGCGCAAGCGTTGCCAGGATGATGTCGCGCTGCTCGTCGCCCAGGCCGCTCCAGCCGCCGAGTTTGCGGAGCGGCGAGTTGTGATCCCATAGCCAGTCGTCGGCTTCTTCCGGCAGGCTGTCCTTATAAGCGCAGAGGCGCAACGCGGGATCCGGGCAGCGTTCCTTGAGATAGCGGGCGACAATGCCGTCCTCGACCAGGCGGCCGAATACAAAACTGCTGCCGCCGGGCGTGAAGGCGAAGGTACCGGTAATGGCCAAGTTCGTGAGCGGGCAAAGCACAATACCGGCCGCCACGGTGCAGGCCGGGAACGCCAGGCGTGCCGCCGGCAGCACCAGGCGCGTAATACGCGTGAGCAGATAAAGCGCCGCGATCACGGCCACGCACAGGCCGGCTGCCGCCATGTGGCTGGCGATGGCAAACACGATCATACAAGCAAGGCCGCCACGTTCCCACGTCGCAAGCTGCTCGGCGCGGAACAGCAGCAGATAAATCGCCAGTATGGCGACGGGAAACAGAATATCGGGCAGCAACAGCCCGGTAAGCCATGGCAGGCTGGTACCAACCGTCAGTATCGCCACGATGCCGAGGGCGAACCAAGGCCGGCGCCCCAGTCCAAGCGCGCGCAAGCTCAGGACGACGAGCCATACCGTCATGGCCGCCTGCGCAACCACATTCGGCCAAAACGCGAATGGAATGCCGGCATACAGAAACAGGCCGTAGAGCGCCGAGCGGCCGAGCTCGAGCGTGCCTTCGATCGGCCGCGTCAAATAGCCGCCGGTGTCAGGGAAGATGAAGGGAAAGCCGTTCCACAGCGCCGGAACCGTCAGCGCGAGCACCATGAGCGCGCTCGCCAGCGTCCACACCAAAACATTTGATCGAGCGGCCGTCACGCCTGACGCGCGCCGAGATACAGTAACGTCCGCCATCGCCAGCCCCAATTCGCCGTACAACAATAACACGGCAGGCGAGGAATAGCTCGACTATCGCTGGCGATACCGCTCGGTCATCCGGAGCAAAGCCAGGATGGCTACCGCCAAGGCAAGCCACGCCACGCGCGCGCCGTAGCGGTCGTGCGGATTGGCGAAGGCGCCGCAAACGACCGCGTTGCCGAGAAGCGCGAGCACGACGGTTGCGGCGAGTTCGCCGATCGGGGCGGGAAGTGTTTTGCGGCAGGCGAGCCAAATGATAGTCGGCAGCAGGGCCATCGACAGCAGCGCGAGGGGATATTGGAAGTCGTTGATGGCGGTGAACGACAGTTCGCCCTTCTGCTGGCGCGCCGCGCGCATGGCGGGGACGAGCCGCGGCGTATAGCATTCGACGATGCTGTAGGTGTGCCAGATCACGTTGAGCACGCCTTCGCCGGTGTGCAACGGCGACCAACTGTTTGGCGACGGCGGCCGCCGCGGTCTCGATCTGCAATGCGGGATAGTCGACGACGCTGCCGACCGCGATCGTCTCCATCTCTTTGCCGAGCCCGGCGAAGCGGCCGAGCTTGTTAAACAAATCGCTGCCCCAGAACCACACATCGGCATCGTGCGGGAGCTGGTCCTTGTAGGCGCACAGCCGCAAGGCCGGATCGGGGCAGTGCTCGTCGAGATATTTCTTGACGATGCCGTCCTGCAGCATGCGGCCGAAGGTGAGGGCGAAACCGCCCGGCGTCCAGGCGAGCCGGCCGGCGACCGCATAATCCGCGGCGAACACCATGACGGCGCCGAGAGCGAGGGCGCCGATGCCGCGGGCGAGGCGGGCAGGCGGCATGCGCGTGCGGTTCAAGAGAGCGAGCAGTGCGGCGACGATGACGAGCCCGAGCAGCATCGCCATGGTCGCACTGTGGGTGGCGGATGATACGGCGATGAGCACGATCAAGCCGGCGCTTTCGCCGCGGCTAAGCGCGTCACCGCGCAGCAGCAGCAGATAAAGCGCCAACACGCTAAGGCCGCAGAAGATGTCGGTCAGCAGGATCGCGGTCAGCCAGGGCAGGGTTGTGGCGAGCGACAGCGTGGCGACGACGGCGAGCAGCAGCAGCGGCCGGCGGCCAAGTCCGTGCGCGCGCAACATGAGCGCAATTACCCACACCGTCAGCGCCGATTGCAGCAGCAGCACCGGCCAGAAGGCGAGCGGCGATCCGGCATTGAGGATCAGGCCGTAGACCACGGCCCGGCTCGGAACGAGATAGCCTTCGTACCAGCGCGCGAGATAGCCGCCGGTGTCCCACTGCAGCAGCGGAAATCCGTTCCACAGCGCCGGCGCCATGAGCAGCGCAAGCGACAATAGAACGGCAAGCGCCCAGAGGGCGCGGTCGCGACGGTGCACTGTGAATCCCCCGGCTCGTTTCTTTGTCTTCTTGACGCTTTGGTAGCGGCTTACCGCGGCCGCGCCTAGGGGTGAATTCTCACGGCCGCGTTTTGGCGCGCCAGCGGCGCCACCAGCGGTGGCCGGCCCGCACGGCGCGCGCTTTGGGCGCGACCTCCATGCGAATGAACGCCGCCCCCGCGCGGAATTCGTCGAGCCGCGTGCTGGCGAACCGCGGCGGCGTCTTGCGTATGATTTTCTCGACGTGCCGCCACAGGATCATGGCGTGCACCGGCGAGGCCAACGCCGCCTGCCGCGCGATAGTCTCGTCATAGCCAAGCAGTTTCTCGCCGAGCACGGACCATGCCTCGAACACCGGCGTGCGGGGATCGCCGAACGACACCGGCTCGTACGGCTGCGCGGGCGGTGGCTCGATTCTGTCTGCGCGCTTGAAGCGGCGGATCGCCCCGGCCGACTTGAACGCGACCAAATGCAGCCACTCGTGCAGCAGCGTGAGCCCGTTTTCGCGGCCGAGCTGGCGGTGCGGCCGATAGAGCACGATCACGTCGGTGATGGTGGCATGGCCGAGGCTCAAGAAATCGCCTCTGGTGACCTTGCGCACCCAAGGGTCGAGCAAAGACGGCTCGTCGCTCAAATGCAGGCGGTAGACGAAACGCAGATCGGGCAATTCGCGCAATAGCGCGAGCGTCTCGGCCGCATCGATGCGATCGTAAGGCGGCGGTCCGGCCGGAATCTCGACGCGCGCGTGGCAGCCGGCGATGCGATAGACGTGCACCAGGCCCGGCCGCCCGGCCGTGCCTTCGCCTGCATAGGCCTTCAAGCTGGCGAAGGCCTCGGCGTCGGCCGCGGCGACATAATGGGTGATCTCGCGGCAGTCGACGCGCGCAAATCCGTCCGGCAACGGGGCTTCCGGGGCGTCGGCGGCGCGGCGGCCGATCTTGCCGCCGATGCGCGGCATGCCGCGGTTGGAGATCGCGTTGGCCGCGAGCGCCACGACGATGATGAGAAGAAGCGTGAGCGTGATGTAGGGCTGGGCCCGGTCGTAGAGGGCGGAGGCCTGGTCGAGGAAGGCGAGGGTTTGGTCGATGATCGGCGGCATTTTATCCAGGAGCGCGCGGCGGCCTGCCCGCTATCGCGTGGTGTTTAGTGCGTGATCTTACTGAGATACCGCCTCAAGAAAACAATTCAGTGTGGCAATTAGCGCACCAGAACTGAAGGCCGGAGATGTAGCGTTCAAACAACAAAGTGCGCGAAATCGACGAGGGTGGGGAATTATGCAAAAGCTTTTGCTCGCTGGCGCCGTGCTTATCGCGCTGACCGGAGCTCCCGCCGCGTATGCCGCCGACGTCGCCATGCCGGTGAAGGCACCGGTGATGACGAAGGTTTGCGACTGGACCGGGTTCTACCTTGGCGCCAATGCAGGTTATGGCTGGGGTGGGCCAGCG
This sequence comes from uncultured Alphaproteobacteria bacterium, assembly GCA_963733315.1. Lineage (GTDB taxonomy): Bacteria > Pseudomonadota > Alphaproteobacteria > Rhizobiales > Xanthobacteraceae > Pseudolabrys. The sequence continues at coordinate 30,112 of CAVTCV010000030.1, forward strand.
ATCAGTTTTGCGACGCCGGCCTTTTTGCCGGCTGGCGCAACTCCGACCTCGCTGGCGTCTAACCCGCACGGATTCCTCGGCGGCATTCAGGCCGGCTACAATTATCAATCAGGCCGCATGGTTTACGGCATCGAGACCGACATCGACTATGCGGGCACGCCACCGGCGGCCTAGCCTATGGGCACGGTAGCGCGTCGTCGGCGAACTCCGTCACGCTCGGCGGGCCCCCCGCCTGCCTCTTTTTTGCCGGTTGCGGCTCAGGCTCCATATCCGGCTGGCGGGCGGGATGGACAGTGGGCGGCGGATTGGAATGGGCCGTTGCCAACAAGTGGAGCGCCAAGGGCGAATACCTTTATTGCGATCTCGGCAGCCTTTCTTACTCGTACCTCGATAGCCAGCCGGTCCCCGGCCTTGTCTATAATGCGAGCGCAAGTTTCCGCGGCAGCATCGTTCGCATTGGGCTGAACGACAAGTTCAACTGAACGCCATTTCCGGCCATCGCGGGCTATCGGCTGGCGGAGCCGCTCACTTCACGTGAGCGACGGGAGCCGTTACTGTCGGCGGTCGACCAGTTCGACAGCAGCGCCATCGGCACCGCCATGTTCGTCAATTTCTTCCAGGAACTCAAATCCGCCGGCGTGCCGGTCACGCTACGCGAGTACCTGACACTGATGCAGGCGATGCAGGCCGATCTCGCTTCGCGCCGCGTGGAGGATTTCTACTATTTGTCGCGCGCCACGCTGGTGAAGGACGAGCGCAACCTCGATAAGTTCGACCGCGTGTTCGGCCATGTATTCAAGGGGCTGGAAAGCCTAGGCGACGCCATCGAGGCGGAAATCCCGGCCGAGTGGCTGAAGAAGCTGGCCGAGAAATATCTCACCGAGGAAGAAAAGAAACAGATCGAGGCCATGGGCGGGCTCGAGAAACTGCTCGAGACGCTGAAAAAGCGCCTCGCCGAGCAGAAAGGCCGTCACCAGGGCGGCTCGAAATGGATCGGCACCGCCGGCACGTCGCCCTATGGCGCCTATGGCTACAATCCGGAAGGCGTGCGCATCGGCCAGGATGGCAACCGCAATTTCCGCGCGGTGAAGGTGTGGGACAAGCGCGAGTTCAAGGACCTCGACGACGAGGTCGAGCTCGGCACCCGCAACATCAAGGTCGCGCTGCGCCGCCTGCGCAAATTCGCCCGCACCGGCGCGCCCGACGAGCTCGATCTCGACGGCACCATCAAGGGCACCGCGCACAAGGGCTATCTCGACATCCTGATGCGCCCAGAGCGGCACAATGCGGTGAAGGTGCTGTTGTTCTTCGACATCGGCGGCTCGATGGATTGGCACATCAAGGCGACCGAGGAATTGTTTTCCGCCGCGCGCACCGAGTTCAAGCACATGGAGCATTTCTACTTCCACAATTGCCTGTACGAGAAAGTGTGGAAGGAGAACCGCCGGCAGATTCCAGGCGCACACGGCGACCTGGGATGTGCTGCACACCTACGGCCACGACTACAAGGTGGTGTTCGTCGGCGACGCATCGATGTCGCCTTACGAGATCACCTCGCAGGGCGGCTCGGTCGAGCATTTCAACGACGAGCCGGGCGCCTTGTGGCTAGAGCGGGTGGCGCGCACCTATCCGTCCGCGGTGTGGCTCAACCCGGTGCCGGAGGCGGAATGGGATTTCACCTATTCCATCGCCATGGTGCGCCAGCTCATGGGCGGGCGGATGTATCCGCTGACGCTGGACGGGCTGGATCGGGCGATGCGGGAGTTGGTGCGGTGAGGGGGACCTGACGCCCTTCCGAATCGCCCGCGCTCGCCTATACTGGTCCCACCATTAACAACCGAAAGGAGGTGGTCCAGTGTCTCATTGTCTATCGCCGCGGTCGCCGGCATTCGTGAACTGGATCCTCGCCTCGACCGAGGCTCCTGCCAGGTGACCTGATCGTCACCGGCTCACGCGCGCAAGGCTAAACGCCTCGCGCAACCGGGCCACGGCCTGACAATGGAAGGGCTGTCCGATAACGGCGGCCCTTCTTTGTTGTCGGCGCGGAAACGAAAACCGCCGCCTACTCTCGCTCAAGCGTATCCGCGATCGGCACTTCGTCGACCTTGTGGCCGTGCGCGTCGATGATGGCGACGAACCAGCCGTCCCAGTTCCAGCCCGGCATCTTCTCGTGCCGCAGATCGCGGGCGAGGTCCAAGGCGTCCTCGCGCGCGGCGGCGTTGCCGGGAAGGTCGATGCCCTTGTGATTGTTCAGGACGTTTTTGCCGTCGGTGAGATGGAAGAAGTAACGCGGCATGGCGGTGCCTCGCGTGTGTCTGTCCACCTATTACTACCATCCCGATCGCTGGCCGTCACGGCGTCGTGGACACGTTGCTCCGGACTGCTTGGTCCGCGCGATGCGCGCCGGTGCGCCGAGCGGTACGTATTTTTCCGGAGCGTTGGCGGCCCAGCGGTTGCTTTGGATCAATGCAATACGCGTAAAATGGCTCATAATAAAAAAATGGATCAAATGGACAAACCGCAATTGCCGGCGATGGCTGTGCAGACGCAGCCAAGCTACCGATGCCCGCGGGGCAGAGGTAAGCGGGCAGCAAATGCTGGCGACCGTGCCGGCCGCTTGGCCGGCGGGAGTTTCGGCCTTGGCGCTCGCTGTGAACGCGTGCCAGCGCCGCCATATTTACGTGGATTTGTCGCTGCAGGCGCCCAAAAAAATCGTGGTGCCGCCGGCTTTCTGCGACTGACGCGAGCGCCACGCGCCGCCCGGTCGCCCCGTGCATAAGCCGGACTTGGCGTCTTGCTAGTGCGGGCCCCACCCAGCCCCTTCGACTTCGTGCAGCACGCATTCGATCTCGTCGCGCAAATGATCTTTGCGGCGCTTGAGGTTGGCGATCGTCCGCGCATCGGTCGGTTTGTTGAGCAGATTGAGCAGGGCCTCTTCGATTTCATCTTCGAGCCGGACGAGGTCGGCAATATTGGCTGGTGTCGGCATAGTCATCTCGCGCTCCCTGCGAAACGTCTTTTCGCGTTTCGTCGTTAATTTCAGGCGTTACCGGTGAAAGCCCGATTGCAGCTGAGTGAGTCGAATTGCAGTTCGAAGAAGACATCGGTATTGGGGCAAAAGCGCGGAGCGAGCAAGGCCGACGCCGGCGTCCGGTCGATCCAATCGCGGCAATCGTCTTTGCAGGGACAAGTCTCGCAGCGATGAAACGCGGTCGCGTAGCTGATGCCCAGACGCGCAATCGCACCGCCTCCCGGCTCGATGCGGAGGCGCTCCATCATTTCAAGCATGTAGGTCGTCGGACGCTGACGCGTTATGGGTGAAGGCATGATCATCCCCTTGCTCCCCCAGCGTGTGGCGCATCATGGGAACCGCGCCGGTTCGTGCAATGATTTAAATCAATAGGCCGGGAAAAGTTTCAAATCTGTCAGGATGTTGCACCAGGGAGGTGTCTGACCGTTCGGCGAGGACCTCAGCGCGGCACCCAGGTGTCTCCGTCCTTGACGTAGCTGCGTTTAACCGCCGCCCAGGCGATCATGTGTGCGCGCTTTTCGCGGTCGAGTTCCCCGGCATGCGCGGCGAAGGCGTGGTTGAACGCCTCGCGATAAATATCCTGTGCGTGGTCGGGCAGGTGATTTTGGACGGATGGCGGTAGATCGCTGTTGACGCGATACGGCATAACGACAACTGATCGGCCCCCGCCGGGATGACGCGACCATACGCATGCGGGAACCGGCGCCGCCCCGCATTGCGGTAAATCAAACGGCGCCGATTTGGTTCGGCCCACGGGGCGCCAAAAACAGTATCGCCGGGCGGACCCGGCGATACGGCAGACCGGTAGGGAATCCTTATGCCGCGTTGGCCGCGCGCGGCCGCGCCGGCTCGGCTGACGCCGCCGAATTACGCTGCAGGGTCATCACCTCACGCATCGCTTTGGAATAGTCCCTGCGGGCGGCTTCCAGCGCGCCTTCCGCTACCGCGCGCGCCATTTTCTCGCGGCGCAAGTTCGCGTCGAGGCCCTCTATCTTCTGTTCGGCGGCCTGTTTTTCAGCCGCACGCGTGGCTTCCAGCGTACGGACGCGGTCGATGAGGGCGGCGTTGGCGTCCTCGGCTTGCTTGAGCGCGGCGTCCTTGGCGGTGAAGGCGCGCGCCAGTGTTTCGTTGCGTTCCATATAGGCCGATCGGGTCATATCGGCCTCCTTGTATTTAGATTCGTACTCGATCAGCGCGGCTTGCAGATTAGATGCGCGCTCCTGCAAGGCGTTGCGCTCGGCCGCGATATCAGCCATGCGCCGGTCATATTCGCGGATCTGTTCGGCGCGGGCGAGCAGCAGCTCGCGCGCATCGGCCACCACCTTTTCCAGCGTGGTCGCGCGCGCCTGCAGGGAGTCGAAACGCATCTTCTGGCCGGAGCGCTCACGCTCGTGCCGTTCGTTGATCTCGTCTATGGTCGTGACAAGCCGGGCGCGCTCGATGCTCGCTTCGTTGATGCTCGCTTCCGCGTGACGCAGGCGTCCCTGCACGGCATTGAAGCTCGCTTCCATTTCGGTCAGCTTGCGCGACAAGCGCGCGCTTTCCGCGCCCGCATTATCGAGCTGGACCTGCTGCGCGCGTTTCTCATCTTCGGTTACCAAGAGCCGCTGGCGCGTGGCGCCGAGATCCGATTCAATCGATATCGCGCGTTTTTCGGCGGCGACCAGCCGTTCGTCGAATCGGCGGTTTTCCTCGCGCAATGCGAGGCATTCCCCCGTACGCTGCGCCAGACTTGATTCCAATTCGGCGATTTGCGCGCGCGCGGCGGCAATATCGATGGAGAAATCGGTCTTAGTCGATTCCAGCGTATTCAGCAGACTTTGCGTGGCGGCGAGATCCTGGCGCAGCGCCTGGCATTCGCGGTCGGAAGCGGCCAGCTTCTTTTCGAGGTCGCCTACCTCGTTGCGCAACTTGCCATAGGCCGTGCGCGTATTGTTGAGCACCGTCTGCAGGCCGGCCTTCTCGGTCTTCTCGGCCTCAAATTCGCGCAATGCCTTGCTGACCGGATCGACCAACTTGCCGACCGCGGTCTTGATGGTGTCGAGTTCGCCGATCTTGTTATTGGCGTCGAGCAACAAGTAGCGCAGGGCCTCGTTCTCACCGCCAAGCTGGGCGCCGGTCGTGGAAAACAATTCCTCGTCGAGTTCGAGCGGGTTGCTGCTGGCCTCGGTTGTTGGCTCGACCGGCTTTTCTTCGGAACCCGTTTTCCGGGTGAGAAAGCCAAATCTGCTCATGGCGGTGACCCCTTAAATGCGCCGATCCGCCCGGCCGAAGCGACTCCGAAATCAACCACAGAAGACGATACTAGCGGAATGAAAATCGAACCGCGACGCCAAACAAGACTTTAACCACTGTTCCGACGGACGAAAAATCGCCTACGATCAGTCACTTGGGCGCGGACGACGGATTTTGTGTGGCGTCGCTGCCGCGCCTTTAGGGTAAATGAAACCGTTGCGCCTTAGCTTGTGAATATCGTTGCTGCGGGCCGTCCGCCCGCTCGACTTAGAGGTGCAGCCCGTTCACAAAACTTGCCGCTGAATCGGGTAATGCCGTACTGGGGAGACCAAGGATGAACCGGGCACTTGCCGCGTTGGCCGCCGTGATCGTGGCGTTTGTCGTCACCTGCCAGGGCGCCGACGCCCATTGGCGCAAGCACCATACCGACAAGCGTCTGGTCGCGGTCTCGATTGCTGTCGGCGCGGCGTCGACCGCGACGTATTTCAGTATAAACAGCTGGAAATTCGACCACTGGAACGCCACCAGCATCACCCAGTTCGGCGCCTACGCCGGTACCACAATCGGCTGCATGGCGGTGTCGCCGATGGTGGCGACGGTGGTGGTCAACCGCCCGCTGACCATGCGGGAAGCGCATGTGCTGGTCGCCTCCTGCGTGCTGCCGATCGTCGGCGGCTGGCTGGTCAATCAGGCCTATGACGCGCATCCGGAATGGGAGGCAGCCTCGGCGCCGGCGCCTGTCGTGAAGCATCACAGGAAGCGCCACGCGAAGATGTAATCGCGCCGCCGCGGATATCGAATTCGCTGACGACCGCCGGTGCCGACCGCACCGGCGGTTTCGTTTTGGCGCGGCGCTAGGCCCGCTTGGCGATGAACAGGCCTTCGCTCAGACGGAAGGTAAGCTCGGGCCCGGCGCCCTTCGGCTCCAGCACCGCTTTCACCTCCGGCGTGAGCTGCGCCAGCATCGCGCGCAGGAAGGCCTGCATATTGGCGTCGTGGCGGGCGGCCCAGCTTTTGAATTCCATCTGCTTGTAGAGCTGCTCCTCGTGCGTGATGGAGAATCCGGCGTCCTTCAGCGCGGCGCGCCATTCCTCCACGGTCCAGGCGCGCAGGTGGCTGGGATCGCGGAACCGTTCGAAGGCATTGACGTAGTCGCCGACGCTGCCTGCCGGCACCACATTGTCCGCCACCGCGAAGAGGCCGTTCGGCTTGAGCACGCGGTGCACTTCGGCGAGGAATTCCGGAATCGAGTCGAAGTGATGCGGCGCGATGCGGCAAGTGACGAGATCGAAACTCGCGTCCTCGAAGGGCAGCGCCTCGGCCTTGGCGTAGGCGGTGCGCACATTGGTAAGGCCGCGCTTTTGCGCTTCGCCTTTCACCATGTCGAGCATTTCCTGGGTGATATCGGTCGCCCACATGCGCTCGACATGCGGCGCGAAGGTGTAGGCGACGTGGCCGCCGCCGGTGGCGACGTCGAGCGCGCGCCAGGTCTTTTGCGGGGAGGTGAGGGCGACCAGCCGCTCCAGGCTCTTGCCGAGCGCGTGCGGCGTGGAGGTGAGATAGCTGGCGGCGGTCTTGCCGAATTGTTCCTGGACCAAGGTCTTGTTCATGGGGCTTTCCGGCTGATTTTGGTGGCCGGACTATAGCGCGTGGCACAACAAAAAGCCCTGCATCTTTCGATGCAGGGCTGTGTTGCGTTGGCCTCCAGGAGGAGGGGTTTTCAGTGTACGAGCGCAACAAAGGGGGCGCGCCCGAGGATGCCCCCTTCGCGAGTCTCAGCCAGAAATCAGATTTTCATGATCCCTGGGAAGAACAGGTAGCAGGCAACGCTGATTACAATGAGATAGCCCAGCAGCACCAGACACCAACCGAAGTTGTGCCGGATGACCGCCCCTTCGTTGCGGACGAAGCGTGAGGTCGAAACGCCGACACTCGCCGTTTGCGGTGCAATCGGCTTGCCGATCTCGGAGCCGATCGAATTTAGCGTCGGCAGCAGCAGCGGCGGGAAGCCGAGAATTTGTCCAACCAGCGCTTGGAACTTGCCGAACATAGCGTTGGTCGAAGTGTTGCTGCCCGACAGCGCCACACCGATGAATCCGAGAATCGGAGCCACGATGATGAAAGCGGCGCCGAGCGAGGCGAAGGCCTTAGCCAATGACGCGGCCATGCCCGAAAAGTTGTAGACATAGGCCAAGCCGAAGATGAATACGCCGACAAGGCAGGCGCCCCACATCTGCGACCAAGTCTTCTTCCAAATCTCGGCGAGTTGCTGGCCGTTCACGCCCAGCAGCAATGCGACGATGATCCACGAAGCCAGGATAGCCGATCCACCGACGAACGGCGTCCAGTTGAAGATCGCCGCGATCGTCGCGCCTTGAGCGATCGAGGATGCCGCCGTCTCCTGAAGGTGCAGCATCACGATGCCGGGCAGCTTCGACCACGGCCCGGTCCAGGCAACGACAACGATGATCAGGACGGCGATCGGCAACCAGGCCTGGAAGACGTCGCGCCCGGACAATCCATGCGCTTCCGCCGCGACAGTCGCGCCGCTCACAGGCTTGCCGCCGTAACCAAGAACCTCGGCGGGGTGCCAAATCTTGAGCAGGACGAGAATACAGACGAAACAGGTAATCGCGCCGGCAACGTCCGGCAGATATGGACCGAGATAGGTGCCTACCGGCAACTGACCGGCGATATATCCAAGCGAGCCAACGACCGCCAAGGGCCAGGCGCCCCACATGCCCTTTTTGCCCGAGACGAGATAGAGCAGGATCCAGGGCGGCAACAGCGCCAGGATGGCGACGATCTTGCTGATCGAACCGGATAGCGCGAGCAGCGGATAGCCGGTAACAGCGGCGAGCGCGATGATCGGTGCGCCGAGCGCGCCATACGACACTGGCGCGTTGTTAGCGATCGCGGCGACGCGGATAGCATCGAGGTCCGGGATGCCGAGCGCGATCAAAATTGGCGCGACGAAAGCCCAGGGATAGCCGAAGCCCACGAGGCCCTCCAAGAGCGCGCCGAACGCCCAAGCGAAGAGGATGGTCTGGACGCGGATGTCCTGCGTCCCTTGCGAGATCAGCCAGCGTCGCAGCTTGTCGAACGTGCCGGTGGTGACCAGCGTGTTGAACAGCATCACGCCCCAGAACGTGATCCAGTCCACGTTCCACACACCGGTTGCCGAACCATAGAGATAAGCTCGAATGCCGGTATCGAGCGGCATTTTCCAAACCCAAAGGCCGAGCGCGAGCGTGATGAGCGACCCGACTAGTGTCGCAACCCAGGCCGACCAGCGCAGTCCGGCGAGCATGAAGAGTAGCGCCGCGACCGGAATTAGTGCCACCAGCCAAGTGATGAACAGATTTCCAAAAGGATCGAGAATTTGAGTGAACATGCCCCGTAACCTCCCCGGTTAGATCATTTTGCGGCAGCACCGAATTGCTTGCTACCGCGACTTTGCACGCGGACTTGGTTTCCCCCAGTAAAGTCCGCGATAAGCGCCATCGCTCAGAATTTACTTTTTTCTGGGCATGGGCGGACTCGATACGCCCAGGATGCTATTGCGGCGGTCGCTTAAACATCAAGGTCAAACGTGCGTTGCAGTGCGGCAATCATTACCGCGATGCGATAATGCCTGTCATTGCGTGAGATTAACGAGAGAATCTGACTGATGATCGATTATGGAGGCGCCGCTCAGCGGCGGTCCTGCTCGTCGCCGCTCATGTCGTCGTAGCCATGGCGGCTCGAATAGAAAACGAGCCCCATCAAGCCGCCGCCGACCAGCAGGGAGACGAGGACGCCGCCGGCGATCGCGACATAGCCATAAAGCGGAATGGGGTCGCCGCCGAAGCGTTCCCAGGCGGAGCCGGCGAACCAGACCGACGCCACCAAGAGGGCAAACAATGCAAGGATGATCAGCGCGCGCATGGCCCCGATATAAGATGGGCTGATCGCTTTGTCACCGCGTGCGGCACCGCAAGAAAACGGCGCCGGGCGAGGAACCCGACACCAGACACGCAACACGGCGCTGCTTTTGTTTCGCGCTTCCCATCGGCGTCATGGTCTTGGGGCCGGTCACCCCGGACCCAGTGGTCTGCGAACGCAAGACAATACCGCGCGCGGTTGTGGCGGCATGAAAAGCGAACGCGCGACCGAAGCCCCGCGTTCCGAACATGAAAAGACTTTTAGATGCGGCGTCGTGTCACAGTTTGTGTGATGCAGGCTCCGCGGTCTTGTCCGCTTTGGCCTTGACGGAAGCCTCGTCGTTTGCGGGTTCGTCCGGCGCAACCGGCGTATCGTCAAGCGCCATGCCGCGTCGCAGTATGGAACGCAGTGATCCCACTTCGCTTTGCAGCCGCGCGTTGTCTTTGCGCGTGGCTTCCAGCGCGCCCTCGATCATCGCGTGCTCCATACGTTCGCGCTGCAGGGCCGAGTTGAGTTCTTCGACGCGCTTTTCAATGCTCGTGCGGATGACCTGGACGTCGGCTTCTAGGTGGCCGTTGCGCTCGGTGAGGGCGGCGATCTTCTCTTCCGCGCGGACAAGCGCGGCCTCGCGCGACTTCAGTGTTTTCGTCATCGCATTGGTGCGCTCCGCGAGTGCCGCGCGCGCTTTCTCGACGTCCTTGATGTGACTCTCGCGCATCTCGTGCATCCCCTCGACCTGGGCGAGGCGCTTTTCCGCGTTGTTGCGGGCGATGGTCGCTTCCACCGACTTGCGATCGAAGGCGCGTACCTCTTCGGTGCGGAGGGTGAGGTTTTGCCGCGCCTCGGACAGCAGGCGCTCGGCCGTGGCGGCGCGCGACTGCAACCCTTCAAGCCGCATATTGAGGCTGTTTTGCTCGGTCTGACGCTGCTCGCGGACCTCATCGAGTGCGACGGCAAGCTGGCCGCGTTCGGCATAAGTTTCGGCGAAATTGGCCTCGACCTTGCTGAGCTGCGCACGCGTCGCGGTCAGCGTATTCTCGCTCTCGGTGAGTGCGCGGCTGAGGCGCGAGGTCTCGTCGAAGGCCTTGTCGACTGCAATCTGCAAAGAACGCTTATCGTCGTCCAGCAATGCCAGCTTTTCGCGCACGTCGGCAATCTCGCCCTCAAGCTCTATGTTGTGCTTTTCGGCGCTGTCGTACTGCGCCTGTAGCGTGCGGTGATTCTCGCTCAGCGTGCGGCGCTCCGTCGTCTCATGCGCCAGCTGATGCTCAAGCTCGTTAATCTGGGCGCGGCGGTCGGAGATGTCATTGCTGAGTTCGGCCGCGGTAGTCTCGAGCGCGCGGTTCGCTTCGCGCGCCAGCTCGAGATCGACCCGTAATTTCTCGGCTTCGGCCTCGGCCGCAGTCGCCTGCTTATCGATCCGGTAGAATTCGGTGCGCAACGTCTCGTAGGCCGCGCGCGATTCATTGAGCATGGCGGTGAGCGCCAGCGCCTGCGACTTTTCCAGTTCGAGCGCACGCAGCACATTGTTGAATGGCGCGACGATCTTGTCGAAGGATTCCTTGAGTTCATCGAGTTCGCCGATCTTGCGTGCGGTATCGCTCAACAGGTTCCGCAGCGCCTCGTTTTCCTCGCCTATGCGCGAGCCGACGTCGGAGAAGCTCTCGGCGGGGCGGGGTTCGTTGCCGGTAGGGCGCATGCCGCTGATATCGTCGCTCTTCCGCCCGAACAAATTCGACAACTTCGCCATGACAAGGCTCCCCCAACCCCAAACGCCACGTGTACCCGCGCGGTCAGGTTATTATATAGTTTGGTTCTTTGAAACAGATGCTTGAAGCATAACGCAGGAATACCTTCGCGGCTCGCGGTGACACCGGTCGATTTGATGATTAATGGCTGAAAATATGAATGAAACAGGCGTGGAGCCGTCTTTGCCGCGCAGGCCGTCGATATGAGCCTTGAACGCGCGAGCGCGGCTGAACTTTTTGCTTATACCTACCGGCCGTCGCTTTTAGGCGCGCCTTGGGAATTCAGTCTCGCCAGCGGCGGCATCGACTGGGCCAGCGGGCGCAAATCCGGCCACATTCCGTTCCGCAATATCCGCCGGCTGCGCCTGTCGTTTCGGCCTGCGAGCATGCAGACGCATCGTTTCGCGACCGAATTATGGGCGGACGGCGCGCCCAAGCTGCAGATCCTATCGAGTTCGTGGAAGAGCGTGGTCGAGCTGGAGCGGCTGGATAAGCCCTATGCTGCATTCATTACCGAGCTGCACCGGCGCATCGCGCTGGCGGCGCCGGCGGCCCGCTTCGAGCAGGGCAGCCACCCGCTGCTCTATTGGCCCGGGCTGATCGTCTTTGCCGGCGTGTCGTTCGCCTTGGCCTGGCTGCTCGTGCGCGCCTTGCAGGCCGACGTTAAGGGCGGCGCGGCCTTCGTCGGCGCCTTTCTTGCGCTGTTTCTCTGGCAGGGCGGTAACTACTTCCGCCGGAACCGGCCGGGTCGCTATCGGCCGGAAGCGCCGCCGGTTGAACTGTTGCCGAAAGCCTGACGCGGTCAGGCGTCAGCCTTTGTTGCGCACCACCAGCACCGAGCATTTGGCGTAGCGCACCACGTGTCCGGCATTGGAGCCGAGGAAATAGGTGCGCATGGCCGGGCGGTGCGAGCTCATTACGATGAGATCGGCGTTGATCGCCTTAGCCTCCTCGAGCACCTCATGATAGATGCCGCCCTGCCGCACGGTGCCCGAGATATGCGCAGGATCGAGCCCGCTCTCGCGCGCGATGATGCCCATGGCTTCTTCCGACGACTTGCGCTGCTGCACGTCGAAATCCGGCGGCACGTATTCCGCCAGCATCACCGGCGTCATCGGCAGCACATTGATCAGCCGCACATGCCCGCCGGACGAACGGGCCATTGAGACCGCCGCCTCGATGGCGGGCTTGGCCAAATCGGTGTCGGCAAGGTCGATCGGAACCAGGATCTGCTTGTACATGACAGCGCCCCTCTTTTCCGCCGCGGGGGACGATCATGGCATGTTTTTGCCGGCGAGTTGAGGGTCGAGGCGCTTTCGGGCCGCGCTAATTGGCCGTGGCTTCGAGCGATTTCGGGCTGACGAAGCGTTCCAGCCGGCCGGACTGCGGATGCAGCTTCCCCCAACTGTCGAAGGCGAAGTCGATGATGACCAGGCCCGAGGTCGGCAGCTTCTCGCGCAGCCGCTCGCGCGCATCGATATCGCCGGCGGCGACCAGCATCAGCGCCAGCTCGTGCAGCCCCGGATTATGGCCGATAACCAACAGCGTATGCGCGGAGGCCGGGGTATCCTTGATGACCGCCAGAATGCTATGCGGCGTCGCATCATAGATGCGTTCCGCCGACATCGCCGCCGGCGCGGGATGGAACGCGGTCGCGGCGTATTTCCAGGTCTCCTGGGTGCGCGCGGCGGGCGACAGGATCACCCGGTCAGGGATCAGCGCATGGGCCGCCATATAGGCGCCGATCTTGGCGGCATCCTTGCGCCCGCGATCGATCAGGACGCGGGATGAGTCCTTCGTCCCTGGCTCCGACCGTTCGGCCTTGGCATGGCGTAGCAACAAGAGGCGGCGCATGGTGTATCAGAGTGTGGTGAGCGGCGCGGGACGCGCCGATTTCGAATCTGCGGCAGTTTAGCATGCGGCTCGGGGGCGCATGCAGCGCCGCAACATTGTGAACAAGTGTAGTGATGAGCGACGACGATAATATGGCGGCGGGCTGGTACGAAGCGACCCGGGTGGCAAGCCCGGAACGCCCTCGCCTGACTTTCGATTTCGACGTCGACGTCTGCGTGATCGGCGGCGGTCTCGGCGGACTGACCGTGGCGCGCGAAGTCGCGCGGCGCGGCTGGGCGGTGGCGGTATTGGAGGGTGGCCGCGTCGCCTGCGCCGCATCCGGACGCAATACCGGCTTCGTGTTGCCGGGCTTTTCGGAAGATATCGACAGCATGGTCGAGCGCGTCGGGCTCGATCACACCAAGCAGCTCTGGGCGCTGTCGGAACAAGGCGTCGACTATGTGCGCCGCGCGATCGCGGAGACCGGCATGCCGGGCGTCGATCCGCTGCCCGGCTGGCTGCACGTCTCGAAGACCGACAATGCCGCCGAGATCGACGCCGAGGTCGAGCGGCTGCGCTGGATCGGCGTCAATGTCGAGGCCTGGCCGACCGAGCGTGTGCGCGAGGTGTTGCCGAACGCGCGCTATTTCGGCGCGATGCATTTTCCCGGCGCGATCCACATCCATCCGCTCAATTACGCGCTCGGTCTCGCCGCCGACGCGGAAAAATTCGGCGCGCGCATCTTCGAGAATTCGCCGGCGACGGCGATCGATCCGGCCGGCGTGCGCAAGCGTATCGATACGCCGGGCGGACGCGTGCGCGCGACGCATGTGGTGCTTGCCTGCAACGTGCAACTCGGCGCGTTGATGCCGCGGCTCGGCGCGACGCTGCTGCCGATCACCACCTTCGTGCTGGTGACCGAGCCGATCGCGCGGCTCACCGAGATCGTGCGCTATCGCGGCGCGGTCAGCGACACCAATCGTGCCGACAACCATTATCGCATCGTCGGCGGGGATCGTTTGCAGTGGTCCGGCCGCATGCGCGCCTGGCAGGCCGATCCGCGCTGGGTCGGCCGCGGGCTTCTCGCCGATATCCGGCGCAATTTTCCCGAACTCGGCGAGGTCGAGGATCGCGCATCTGTGGCGCGGCACGCTCGGGCGCGCCATCCACCGCATGCCGCAGATCGGCGAGATCGAGACCGGCTTATGGGTGGCGAGCGGCTTCGGCGGGCACGGGCTCAATACCTCGGCGATGGGCGGCGAGTTGATCGCGCGCGGCATCGTCGAGACCGATCCGACCTGGCGGCTGTTTGCGCCCTATGAACTGGTCTGGGCGGGCGGCGTGCTCGGCCGGGCGATGGCGCAAGGCATTTATTGGGGCACGCGGCCGGTCGAGCGGATCGAGCAGGGCCTGCGCGCGCTATCGCGAGCGCGCGCGCACGCGCAAGCAGGCGCGGCTTGCCGGCCGCAGTGGCCATGCGGCGCCGATAACCGTGGCGGAGCCGCCGCGGGGCGAGGTTGCGCCGCCGGCTCATGAGCCGCCCGCCGCCCCGCCGGGCTGACCGGATATCCCTTGCGTCTCGCCCGCCGGGCTGTGCTAAAGGTCCATCCGCATGAACACATCGATTTCACGTCTTACCGCCATCGCCCTTGGCGTCGCCGCGCTTGGCGGCTGCGCCAATAGCGGGGTCAACGGCATGTTCGGCGACACGGCGGTGAAGCCGAAGACCATCGTAGTGACGGACTTCGCGGCGGCGCCCGAAGTCGACGCGATCGACCGCGGCTTCAGCGCGCGCATGGACCGCAACGGCACCAATTACCCGATCCTGGAACGCAAGCGGCGCACGCTCGCGCGCGTGAACGACGAGATCGTGGCCTCGATCGTCGCCACCTTGCAGGAAGCCGGGCTCGAAGCGCAGCCCGGCAGCGAGGAGGGGCTCACGCTCAGCGACAAGGCGGCGGTGGTGAGCGGGCGGCTGCATGGCGGCGAGGCGGACAGCGCACCTAAGAAAAAGCCGATCGGCTTCGGTCCCGGCCACGCCGGCGTGGTCGCCGACATGACGGTGTCCTATGTCTCCGGCGGCAGCCGCAAGCGGTTGACCGGCTTTACGGTGGAGGCCAAGGACGCCGGCAAGCCGCCGAGCGGCAAGCAAGCGGTTGCGGCGCGCAACGCCGCGATCGCCGCGGTGCTGTCGGCGGAAAAGGCCGCACCGGAGAAATTGTCGCCCGACGTGGAGGCGCAGGCGCGCCGGCTCGGCCGCGCGGTGGGCGAGAAGGTCGTGGCCTATGCCAAGGAGCAGGGCTGGATCGCGGCGCCAGAGCCCGCGGAGGCGCCGGAGGAGCAGGTGAAACTGCCGCAACCCAAGCCGGCGCAAAAGCCCAAGCCGGCGCCGGACAAACCGGCGACGTAATCAGCGCCCCTCGCGCCGGGCCATGAAGGCGAGACGCTCGAACAAATGCACGTCCTGCTCGTTCTTGAGCAGCGCGCCGTGCAGCGGCGGGATCAGCTTCTTGGGATCGCGCTCGCGCAGGATCTCCGGGCCGATGTCCTCGACCATCAAGAGCTTGAGCCAATCCAAGAGCTCCGAGGTCGACGGCTTCTTCTTCATGCCGGGCACGTCGCGGATTTCGTAGAACAGCTTGAGCGCCTCGCTGACCAGCCGCTGCTTGATGCCGGGGAAATGCACCTCGATGATCGCCGTCATGGTGTCGGGATCGGGAAAGCGGATGTAGTGGAAGAAGCAGCGGCGTAAAAACGCGTCGGGCAATTCCTTCTCGTTATTCGAGGTGATGATCACGACCGGCCGGCGGCGCGCCTTCACCGTCTCGCCGGTCTCGTAGACGAAGAACTCCATGCGATCGAGCTCGAGCAGCAGGTCGTTGGGAAACTCGATGTCGGCCTTGTCGATTTCGTCGATCAGCAGCACCGGGCGCTCGTCGGCGACGAAGGCGTCCCACAATTTGCCGCGCTTGATGTAGTTGCGGATGTCCTGCACGCGCTCGTCGCCGAGCTGGCTGTCGCGCAGGCGCGACACCGCGTCGTATTCGTAGAGGCCCTGCAGCGCCTTGGTGGTCGACTTGACGTGCCACTCGATCAGCGGCGCGCCGATCGACTTGGCGATCTCCAGCGCCAGCACGGTCTTGCCGGTGCCGGGCTCGCCTTTGACCAGCAAAGGCCGCTCCAGCGTGATCGCCGCATTGACCGCGACCTTGAGGTCGTCGGTCGCCACATAGGCCTCGGTGCCTTCAAAACGCATGTAATTCCTCGCGAAACCGCTGTCATGTCCGGGCTTGACCCGGCCATCCCGACACGGCCGGCAAGACGTTGCCTACCTAAGCGGGATGCCCGGCACAAGGCTTGTGCTCGGGCTGGCGAGCCGGGCCCGAGTGCCGGGCATGACGAAAATGCCTCGCACAAGCGTGATGGCTGAGTGATGGCAAGTTGAATGGCTATTATGCGCAAAGCGTATATGTGAGGGCGCGTGAGGAGACGAATTCGGGAGGATTGGATGCGCCGCCTGTTGCTCGGCTTTTTCCTGATGGTTGCGGCGCTCGGCGTCGCCCATGCGCAGATGGCGCCGCTGCCGAAGCCGGGACCCGGGCAGGCGGTGGCGACCTTTGCCGGCGGCTGCTTCTGGTGCACCGAATCCGATTTCGACCACGTGCCAGGGCGTGATCTCGACGACCTCCGGCTACACCGGCGGGCACGTCGCCAATCCGACCTACGAGCAGGTCTCCGCCGGCGGCACCGGGCACGCGGAATCGGTGCAGGTGATCTACGACCCGAGCAAGGTCGTCCTACGAGCAACTGCTCACCTATTACTGGCACCACGTCGATCCGACCGTGAAGGACCGCCAGTTCTGCGACTACGGGCATCAGTACCGCACGGCGATCTTCGTCCACAACGAGGAGGAGCGTAAACTCGCGGAGGCGTCCAAGAAGAAGTCGAGGAGCAGCTGAAGAAGCCGATCTACACCGAGATCGCGCCGCCGGCCCGTTCTATCCGGCCGAGGAATATCACCAGGATTTCTATCTGAAGAACCCGACCAAATATAAATTCTACCGGTGGAATTGCGGCCGCGATCAGCGGCTGGAGCAACTATGGGGCAAAGCGAAGGGAGATAGCTGATATGATCGACCGACGAGCCCTGTTGACGGCCGGCAGTAGCGCTGGGCGCGCTGATGGCCACGAGCAAATATTGGCGAGGCAGGAACAATGACGACAATGACGACCGACACGATCGACTGGAGCAAGCTCACCGATGCCGACTGGCGCAAGCGCCTGACCCCGCAAGCATACGACGTGCTGCGCAAGCACGGCACCGAGCGCGCCGGCACCAGCCCGCTCAATCACGAGAAGCGCAAAGGCACGTTCGCCTGCGCCGGCTGCGACCTGCCGCTGTTTTCGTCCGATACCAAGTTCGAGAGCGGCACCGGCTGGCCGAGCTTCTATCAGCCGCTGGCCGACGCGATCGGCACCACGACCGACCGCAGCTTCTTCATGACCCGCACCGAGGTGCATTGCAGCCGCTGCCTCGGCCATCTCGGCCATGTGTTCGACGACGGCCCGCCGCCGACCGGCTTGCGCTACTGCATGAACGGCGTGGCGCTGAAGTTCGAGCCGCAGGCGCCCGGCCAGTCCTAAAGCTACCGGCAAAATCTGCCGCCTGGCGGCAGAAAGAACCCTTGGCGGCGGCCTCCTGTGGGCCGCCGTTTTCGTTTAAACAATTGAAATTGTTACATAATTTATCTGGCACGGTGATTGCGACGCGCTGTCCGCGGGATCGTCCGCGCGCAGCCTGTCGGCTGCCGTATTGCGAATGTGGAGATGAAGCCATGGGTTTGTTCGACGCTCTAACAAACGCGGTCAGCGGTTTGCAGTCGCAGGCTTACGCGATGCAAAACATATCCGGCAATATCGCGAACTCTCAGACGATTTCCTACAAAGGCCTCAACACCAATTTCCAGGATCTCATCCCGGACTCGAATTCGGTGGCCTCGCAGCAGGTCGGCAGCGGCGTTTACGCAAGCTCCCTTGCAACGGTGACCGTTCAGGGCGCGATTCAGGCTGCGCAGTCCGGCACGAATATCGCCATCAACGGCGACGGCTTTTTCACCGTGCAAAACCCCACGAGCTTTACGGGAACCACGCCAAACTTTGACGGTGTCGTCAGCTACACGCGGCGCGGCGATTTTCAGCTGAATGCCAACGGCTATCTGGTCAATGGCGCCGGCTACTATCTCGAAGGAATTCCGATCGATCAGACGACGGGCGCTCCGACCGGCAACGTTCCGGCGCCGCTGCAATTCAACAATAATCTGCTGCCGGCAAGTGCGACCACCCAAATCAATTACGGCATCAATCTTCCGGCAACTCCTTCGACACCTTCCTACAATTCGGCAATTCCCAATTCAGACCTCCTAAATCCGGCCGACTTCACTTCAAGACCCGCCAACGGTCTGCCTGGAACCGGAAAGGTCACCGGCACCGACGCATCAACTTCGTCAACAAATCGATCGATGGCGGGTCCGCCACGGCCTACGACGCAGCCGGGACGCCGGCCAATCTCCAGCTCCGATGGGCGAAAATCGACAGCGTTGCGGCCGATGGCACGCAACACATGGGAGCTGTTTTATCAGACGGACCCAAACGCGACCGGCGCGGCAAGTCGCTTGGCAAAACGCCGGTACCGATTTTACGTTCAACTCGGCGGGACAGCTGACCGGCGGTACCGGCAGTATCGCGCTGAATAGTGTTACCATCGGGAGCACCAACCTCGGCAATCTCACGCTGCGTCACTCCGACGGGAAGCATTACACAGTTCGCCAGCACAAGCGGGCAGCCGACCATCAACAAATCCAGGCAAATGGTTTTCCGGCCGGTCAACTGCAATCGGTTTCTGTCGGCAACAACGGCCTGATCAGCGGCACTTTTTCCAACGGGCAAAACGTCAATCTTGCCGAAATTCCACTCGTGCATTTCAACGCCGAAGACAAACTCCAAAGTCTGACCGGCGGCGCATACCAGGCGACGACGGATTCTGGACAAGCGATCGCCGGAGCATCGGGGCAAAGTCGTCGGGCAATCGCTGGAAAGCTCCAACGTGGACATTGCGACCGAGTTCACCAAGTTGATCGTGACCCAGCAAGCCTATTCGGCGAATACGAAAGTGATCACGACTGCCAACCAAATGTCGCAAGACCTGTTGAACGTCATTCGATAGCGGTCGATGAGCGACCCGTTTTAACCCGGCAAAGCACGTGATCGGGGCTGACACATGGGTTTGACGCAGGCGCTCACCACGTCGCTGTCGGGTCTGAAGGCGACGCAGACCAGCCTTGGCGATCGTCGCCGGCAACGTCGCCAACTCGCAGACGCCGGGCTACGTTGCAAAATCCGTCACGCAGATCGAGACATCGACCGGTGACAGCGGCAATGCCGTACAGGTCACGTCGATCAACCGCCTGCTCGACACATTCGTGCAACAGCAATTGTGGACAGAAAGCGCCGGCGGCGGCTATGCTGACCTCACGCGGCTAATTTGTATCAGCAACTGCAGCAGAGTTTACGGCCAGCCAGGCTCGAACACCTCGCTCGATTCGACGTTCAACAGCTTCACGAGCCGCCGTCCAGGCATTATCCACGAGCCCGAATTCCTACTCGGCGCAGAGCCAGGCAGTCAGCGCCGCGCAGGCTTTGGCGCAGCAGCTCAACACCGCCACGTCTCAGGCATTCAGTCGCTTCGCACCCAGGCCGACCAGGGCATTGCCAACGATGTGCAGCAGGCCAACAACGCCCTGCAGCAGATCGCGAATATCAATCAGCAACTGGTCAAGCCGGCGCGCAGAACGACAGCACCACGGTCACGCTCGAGGATCAGCGCGATCAATACATCAACCAGCTTGCGAAACTAATGGACATTCGCGTAACCCACGGAAGCCAATAACCAGATCACGATAGCGACCAGCACCGGGGCTCAGCTTGTGGGCAACCAAGGCGTCGACACTCAGCTTCAACGCAACGGGCACAATTACTCCGACGCAGCAATGGAATGCCGATCCGACGAAAAGCGGGCTAGGAACCATAACCCTCACCGACCCGTCGGGCGGCAAAACCGATCTTGTCGCCACCGGCGGGATTCAGTCCGGCGAGATCGCGGCTATCTCAACATGCGCGATAACGTGCTGGTGCAGGCGCAAACTCAATCGACCAAATCGCCGCGCAGATGTCGAGTGCGCTGTCCGACACAACGGCGGCCGGAACCGCGGTCTCGTCCGGACCGCAAACGGGCTTCGATGTCGACATCAGCAGCCGTGCCGCAGGGTATTTCGAACGGAAACAAGATCAGGTCTCAGCTACACAGACGCGGCCAATATCCAGCACAACGTCACGATCATACGGGTCGATGATCCGGCTCGCGCTGCCGCTTTCGAACTCAGCGACGTCGGATCCGAACGATACCGTCATCGGCGTCGATTTTTCCGGCGGCGCCGCGGCGGTGGCGAGCGCAACTCAACACTGCGCTTGGGCGCGGCCGGGCTGAATTTTCCAAATCCATCGGGCATCGACACTCGAAATTCTCAATGGCAACCCGGCCACCATCACCGTGAACTGCCGCGATCGACGACGACGACCGCGACGACGTTGACTGGCGGTCCGGCGCGCTCCCGCTGTTCGTCGACGGCACCAGCACCCTTCACCGGGGCGTTTACCGGCGCCGGATGCCGAGGCCACAGGTTATGCCGGGCGGATCGCGGTCAACAACGCGCTGATCGCCGATCCCTCGAAACTCGTCACCTATCAGAGCATCGACGATCCGTCGGGCGACACGACCCGGCCAAACTTCATTTACAACCAGCTTGGTCAACGCGCAGCTGGAATATTCTCCCGCGGCCGGGTATCGGCGCGGCCAACCGCCCCGTATGCAGGCAACGCTGTCCAATTATATCAGCCAGATTGTCACCAGCAAAGCATCGCGGCCAATGCGGCGACCAATCTGCAAGCGGGTCAGGACGTCGTCGTCAACGCGCTGCAAACGCGATTCAATTCGACCTCGGGCGGTCAATATCGACACCGAAATGGCGAACCTGCTCACGCTGCAAAATTCCTATGGCGCGAATGCGCGCGTGATGTCGACGGTAAAGGCGATGTTGGACGCTTTGATGCAAGGATATGACGTGAGGGCGTAATGACGATTTCAGGCGTTTCATCCAATGTCTCGCCGCTCATTCAGTCGGCGCTGAGACATCAACAAGCAACTCGACGATCTCAACAGCAGCTCGGCGCCGGGACTGAAGGCGGACACGCTATGCCGGGCTTGGCCCGCAAGAGCGGCATTGCCATCGCGCTTGAACGCGCAGTTGTCGGCGATCAATAGCTACAACGATACGATGACGAATGTCGGAGCGAACGCTCAGCATGCAGCAACGGTGCTGCAGCAGATTGGCAGCATTGGCGGCACGGTGCAGACGTCCGCCGCGCAACCGAATTTTTCCCTCGACAACACCGGGCAGACTGCCACACAAAAGACCGCCGCTACCCAACTCGATCAGATCCTGGGCCTGCTCAATACGCAAGGCGGAAACGGCTATCTGTTCTCGGGCATCGGGCTCAATCAGCCTTCGGTCGACACCGCCGATCACATTCTCAACGGCAACGGCGCAGCGGCTGGCCTCAAGCAGGTGATTGCGGAGCGGCTGCAGGCCGACCAAGGCGCCGACGGACTTTGCCGCTTGGTCATTCCGGCGCCCGCCGGGACGGCGGTCTCGGTCACCGAGGACGCCGCCAACTCTCCCTTCGGGCTCAAGCTCGCCGCGGTCCAATCGTCGCTGACGGGCGCGCCTCCCGCCACCGGACCCGCGGGATCGCCGCCGGCGATTTCCGTGGACCTTGGGGCGACCAATCCCAATGATGGCGACACGGTCACCTTCACTTTCACCCTGCCCGACGAGACGACCCAGACGCTCCAGCTGCAGGCGACCACGTCGGCGTCGCCAGGTCCGAACCAGTTCGCGATCGGCGCCAACACGGCCGCGACCGCGGCCAATCTTCAGGCTGCGCTGGCCGCCGGTGTCACTCAAATCGGCAAGACGACGCTGCCGGCCGCCTCCGCCGTTGCCGCGTCGAACAATTTTTTCGACGATCCGCCGATGCGGGTCAGCGGCACCCCGGCCACCGCAACGGCGCTGGTCGCTGGGACACCCGCCAACACGGTGTTCTGGTACACCGGCGGCACCACCGCGGCGACCTTGAAAGCCACCGGCGGCGCGGCGATTACCGCCGCCACCGCCGGCACGTTCGATATCACCAGCGCCTACCTCAATAGCGGCAGTCCCGTCGCCGTAACGGTAGCCAACGGCAATTCGCTTGCCACCGTGGTAAATAAGATCAACACCGCGTTGGGTGCCGGCAGCGATGTGCAGGCCAGCCTCAGCGGCGGCCAGATCGTTCTGACCGGCGCCAGCGGCAACCAATTCACCATTGCGGATGCTGCCGGCAATCTTGCCGGAACCACCGCCGCCCTCGGCTTCACCAACGGCACGTCTTCGACGCCGATAAGATCGGCCGCAACGGCACGCATCGATCGAGCACCGTCATCTCCTACGGGACGCAGGCCAACGAGCAAGGCATCCGCACGATTGTGCAGAATGTGGCGACGCTGGCCGCGACAAACTACTCCGCCAGCGATCCGAACGCGGCCGACGAACTATCAGGCGCTCAACAGCCGCATCTACAGTAGGCTCGCTGCTTCTTCGGGTTCGCAAAATATCACCGACATCGAGGCGAGCCTGGCCAATGCGCAGACTTCCATTCAGACGGCCCAAGACCAGCACCAGCAGACCTCGGCGATGCTAGACAATATGCTGCAGTCGATCCAAGGCGTCGATCAGACCCAAGTCGGCGCAGAACTCCTGGCGCTGCAGACCCGCCTGTCGGCCTCGCTGTCCGCAACGGCAAGGATGTCGCAGCTCAACCTCGTCACTTACCTCTCGCCGGTCACCGGATAAGACGAGCGGCACCCGTTCGCGCTCGCTTTGCGCAACAAAAAAGACCGCGGATTGGCCGCGGTCTTTTTTGTTGCGTTGCGCGCGTTCGATCAGGCGCGGCCGAGCAGCCCTGCCGCAACTTCGCGATTGATGCTGATGAGCGAGCCGAGGTTCTGCGGCTTCGGGTCGGCCAGGATCGCCAGCGTCTGCTTGCAGACGAACAGGCCGAGATTGGCGACGTTCTGGCGCACGTCGATGGGCAGCGGATTTTCCTCGCTGGTGACGGAGGACAGAAAAAACGTCCAGAGCTTGCGATTGAAATGCAGCGCGGAACCGAGGTTCTCGTTGCGCTTGTCCCAGGAGTCCTGCACGGATTGCAGGCGGGACGCCGCATCCAGCAAGAGATCGGCTTCCAACTCACGCGGGCTGGAGATCTTGTTGGCCACTTTTCCGTAGGTTTTGGCGGCTTGATTTCATTGCCCAGCAGCTCCCGTTCGTACTCGATTAATTGCTTAACTTGCTTGAGTGCCTTATACATATTCCCTGTTAAGATATGATTATTGATATTCTCAATGTGGAATAACGTACTCGGCGCAGCGCGCACGAGATCCTGCACCAGCGAGAAATAATTCGCGTGGTGTGCGCGCGCATCGCGCGATGTGTACATCAATAGCACCGCCAGGTAGATGCGTTTGGCCGGAGTGTCGGCTTGCTCCGCGGTAAGAATGTCCTTCTCGCGCAGGATCGGCACTTTTTTGCCGTCGATGACGAAGCGCGCGCGCTGGCCGGAATTGGTGATGACGCATTCGCCGATCAAAATGCGTTCGCCCGGCTTCAGTTCGACTTTGAGGGACATGGCTATTCTCCTGGGCCGCATCCTTGGTCCCGCATGATTAATGCATCGTTAATTTGCGACGGCGGATGCCGGCCGCCGCAAAGAAAAACGGCGGGGCTTTTGGCCCCGCCGTCTCGGAAGCGATTCGCTTTCGATTACTGGAACAGACGAAGCACGGCTTGGTCGGCCTGCGAAGCCATCGACAGAGCGGTGGTCGACAGAGACTGACGAGTTTGCAGGGCCAGCAAGTTCGCGCCTTCCTGGTTCGGGTCGGCGAGGACGAGGTTGTTGGCGCCGGTCTGCAGCGTATTGACCATCGACTTGGTGAAGTCCTGACGGGTCTGCACGACCGACAACGACGAAGAAATCGAGGTCGATTGAGCTTGCAGCGTCGTCAGGGCGGCGGTGATCGCCGTGGTCAAGGTATCGAGCTGGCTGTTATCGCCAAACTGGGCCGAGCTCGCGGCGGAAATGCCGAGATTGGCCGAGTTGACGACAAACTTGGCACCGGTGGAGTCTTGCATCTGAATGGAGATGTTGCTCGAGTTGTTCTCGTTGAAGCTCAGGTTGAGCTGGTCGCCATTCAGTAGATTGATGCCGTTGTAACCCGAGTCGCCGGCCAACTGGTTGATTTGACCCAACAGGTTGTTGAATTGGGCCTTCAAGGTGTCGCGGACCGAGCTGGTACCGCTGGCGATGCCAGCGGCGATGGTGCCAGTGTCGGCGGCAGCGCCAGTGACGTGGTGGCCGGTGGTGTCGAGGCCCGTCACCGTGACCGCCTGTGTCGTCGACAGGTTGTTGATCGTCAGGGTGCCACCGGTAACCGACGCCGATAACTTGCCGGCCAACGCGCTGTTGTTGTTGATGGCGTCCGCCAGTTGTTGGGTGCTTAACGCCGTGTTGGTGGCAACCGCGCCGTCGGTCGAAGTGGCGGTCGCGGCGAGGCCGAGGTCGGTCTGGATAGCGGCCGTCGCGGTGACTGTGGTCGCCTTGCCGGTCGCGTTGGTGAACACCACCTTACCGCCCGAGGTCGACGCGGTCACCGTCGAGCCGGCAGCAGCCAGCTGCGTATTGATAGCCAGGATCTTCTTGGCAGTCGTATTGTCGGCGGTCGCAAAGGTAACGGTTTTCGCGCCACCGCCGCTGCCGTCATTGACGGTCAAGGACGAGGCCGTAGCGTCTGTACCGACTGCCGCGCTGGTGCCGGTCACCGTGCTGACGACCGCGTTGGTGTGCACGAAGGTGTTGATGCTGACGTTTTCGCCGCCGCCGACATTGAAGGTCAGCGTGTTGTTGGCCTGCGACGAGGTGTTGTCGGCCGCGGTCTGCGTGCCGGGGGTCACAGTGCCGACGGACGTATCGCCACGGGCCTGGCTGACCGTTGACTGCAGCTGCTGCACCAACGAGGTGATCGACGTCAGGCCGTTGTTGGCTGCCTGAATCGTCTGAATGCCGTTCGACATGGCGTCGAGCAGGCCGTTGAGCGCATTGGCGCGCGTGTTCAAGTTCTGCGAGGTGAAGAAGTTCAGCGGGTTATCGAGGGCTGAGTTGACCTTCTTACCAGTCGCGAGGTCGTTCTGGGTTTGCGCCATCAAGGCCGCGGTGTTCTGTAGCGAGAGGAGGTTCGCCCGTACGCCGGCGGAGAGAGTAATGTTCGACATAGTCATAACCTTTCTGGTTGTGTCGTGCTGGCACGAGGCGCCGGTGTCCGGTCCTTGACCAACGCGTGATGCGGCAAACTATCCAATGCCGCGTAACGCAGCGTAAAAGAACATGGTTAATTAATGCTGTAATCGCCGTGTCAGAGTATTGATTTGTTAAGACTTTTCCCGCCAATGCGGCTCGTGCGCGGGACGAATTCAATCGGCAAATCAGGACCTAATAGCCGCTCGCAAGGGCTTGGCGCGGGATCGGCGTTAACGACTTGGTGTCGTTTGGATTAAAGCGTGCGGCAGATCGCCAGCGGCTGGTTTGCCCTGGCGCTGGGCACGTTGGCGCGGCCGGAGGCACCATAGGTCGACGGCGCGCGCTTGCGGGCGAGCTCGCCGGAGACGCCCCGGATAATGCCCTCGGACACCGCGTGCGCGGTCGCCAGCACCGTCATATTGGTCTGCAGCAGCGCCTGGAACGCGGTGTGTCGTTGGCGCAGTGCGGCGAATGCGTCAGGCAGCGCCCGCGCGATCAGTTCACGGGTGGCGATCACGCGCTGGCTTTCGGCGGCATAGCGGCGGGAGAGCTCGGTTTTTGTTTCACCCAACTCGGCGGCTTCGCTCAGCCGGCCGGCGCGCACGCGCGCGGTTTCTTCCTCGATCGTCTCCACCAACTGGTCGGTGATCGTGTTCAAGCTCGCGATCGCGCGCTCGGCCTCGGCGACGCTGGCAATCTGGCTATCGGGCGAGGGCTTGTTCACGCGCGTGTCTCCTGGTGCGCGATCAGGCTGCGATAGACCTGATCGGCGATGCCGATACCACCGGCCTTGGCGATCGACTTGGCATATTGGTCGGTGAGCACCGAGCGCCAGACGCCGGTGGCGCCCTGGCCGCCGAACGGGCCTTCGCCGTCGATGCCGGTGAACATGTGCTGGAACATGGAATTGAGGAATACCGCCTCGAAATCCTGCGCCGCCCGGTGCGCTTTCGCCTGGCCGGCGGCGGACAGCTTGCCTGTGGCCGCCGGCGATGAGGTTGATGAGATCGAGCGCGCTGAGACCGGGCGCGGAGACGGGCAGGGTGCTCGCCATCACATCACCTCGATGTCGGCCTGGATCGCGCCTGCCGCCTTGATCGCCTGCAGGATCGCGATCAGGTCGCGCGGGCCGATGCCGAGCGAATTGAGCCCGTCGACCAGTTGTTGCAGCGATACGCCGTCTTTGACCAGCGCCAGTTTCTTGCCGTCCTCCTGCACGCCGATGGAGGTGCGCGGGACGACCCGGGTTTGGCCGCCGCGCGAGAACGGCGCCGGCTGGCTCACTTGCGGGGATTCGGTGATGGTGACCGTGAGATTGCCTTGCGCCACCGCCACCATGGACACGCGCACGTCGCGGCCCATGACGATGATGCCGGAGCGTTCGTCGATGACGATCTTCGCCGCCTGGTCCGGTTCGACTTGCAATTGCTCGATCTCGGTGAGCAGCGAGATGACGTTGCCGCGATATTGCTGCGGCACGGTAATGCCGACGGTGGCCGGATCGAGCGGCTCGGCGGTCGGCGTGCCGAGGAAGTCGTTGATCGCGGCCGCGATGCGCTTGGCGGTGGTGAAATCGGGATTGCGCAGCGCCATGCGCAACTGGCTGAGCTTGTTCAGGCTGAATTCGATCTCGCGCTCGATCAGCGCGCCGTTGGCGATGCGGCCGACGGTCGGCACGCCGCGCACGATCTTGGCGGCCTCGCCTTCGGCCTGGAAGCCGCCGATCGCCACCGAGCCCTGGCCGACGGCGTAGACGTTGCCGTCGGCGCCGAGCAGCGGCGTCACCAGCAGCATGCCGCCCTGCAGGCTTTTGGCGTCGCCGAGCGAGGACACGGTGATGTCGATGCGCGTGCCTTGCGTGGCGAAGGCCGGCAGATTGGCGGTCACCATCACGGCGGCGACGTTGCCGGTGCGCAGCGTCTGGCCGCGGACGTTGACGCCGAGGCGTTCCAGCATCGCGGTCAGCGACTGCTTGGTGAAGGGAATGTTGTTGAGGGTATCGCCGGTGCCGTTGAGGCCGACCACCAGGCCATAGCCGATCAGCTGGTTCTGCCGCACGCCCTCGATATTGGCGAGGTCCTTGATGCGCGACGTCGCGCCCGCGTTCGGCGTGGCGAACGCGATAAATAGCAACGCCGTCAATGCGGCCCGCAACATCCTCGTCATCACTGCTCCCCAATGTGACGTTTGGCTTCAGCCTTGTTATGCGAACGCCGTGCCAAGCCGCGCGCGGCGGTCAAGACTCTGACGCTGTTGCGATTTTCGACTCGGCGCGGCAGTGGCCGCGCTCGCGTGGACCGGCAGGAAAGGTCCGCAGCGGCAAATTTTGCCGGTTCATTTACCGGCGGTTAACCATAAACAGCGCAGGCTTTACGCTATTCGGGGGCCGGCACGTCCGGTTGGGATTTTTCAACAATGCGCGTTTACGGACCGAACGGAACTGCGCTGGCCTCGGCGCCTGCGGCCGCGCGCCGCAGCGCCGCCGGCTCGTTCACCGTCAGCGAACAGGAGACGCCGCGCAATACCTCTGCAGCCGGCTCGTTGCGCGCCGTGTCCACCGTCGACGCGCTGATCGCCTTGCAGGGCGTCGAGGATCCGCGCGAGCGCAAGAAGCGGGCGGTCACGCGCGGCCGCAAGGCGCTCGACGTGCTCGACACGCTCAAGCTCGCGGTGCTCGACGGCAGCGTCGACCGCTCGACGCTGGCACGCCTTAAGGTTGCAGCCGAGGGGCTCACCGAGGAGACCGGCGATCCCGGCCTTGATACGGTGCTCGGCGAGATCGACCTGCGCGTGGCGGTCGAACTGGCCAAGGCCGGCATCGACTAGCCCGGCACCGAATAACCATTTCATAGTGTGCAAAACCGCTCAGGCGAGGGTGCCTGGCGCCGCCCCTGTTTTCGGCCTTGTCAAGCCAAGTCACTGAAATGTCACAATAAACCATGTCGTGACGTCACCGTACTCGGATATTGTCCGCGGGCTGGCAGGCGTATATAAGCCTGCCGCACCGGGAGGACGGGTTTCGTATCCAAGAACGATAAAAAGACAGGGAGTTCAGCGGAATGTTGGCCAAGACCAAGACTTATCGGCCATCCGACAAGGAGCCGTTCATGAACGAGCGCCAGCGCGACTATTTCCGCGCTAAGTTGCTCGCATGGCGGGAGGACATTCTCAAGGAGGCCAAGGAGACCTTGCTGCATCTGCAGGAAGAGAACCAGAACCACCCCGATCTCGCCGATCGGGCGTCGTCGGAAACCGACCGCGCCATCGAGCTGCGCGCGCGCGACCGCCAGCGCAAGCTGATCGCCAAGATCGACGAGGCGCTCGGCCGCATCGACGACGGCACCTACGGCTACTGCGAGGAAACCGGCGAGCCGATCTCGCTGCGCCGCCTGGAAGCGCGGCCGATCGCCACGCTGTCGGTGGAGGCGCAGGAGCGCCACGAGCGCCGCGAGCGCGTGTATCGCGACGATTGAGGCGGGATTGTCGTGGCCGGGCTTGACCCGACCATCTCGCTTAGGGACGCACTGTGCCCGCCTAAGCGGGATCACCGGGACAAGCCCGGTGATGACAAGTTGAATTTGTCGCCCGCCCGCATCCGATAATGAGGATTGTCGACATGTATTTCTGGTGCGTCAGTGAAGGGGCTGATGATTTGCGCGAATAATTCGCTACTCTCCGAAAACGCACGCGGCCTCCGGCTGGGGAGCATCCGGAGGCCGCGTCGTTGACGCCGTTTTGCGCTCGCGAAACGCAAACGGCGGGGGAGCTCATAAACTCAACTGGTCGTTCGGCACGCACTGACCACGCAACTTTTCAACCAAACCGACGCGGTACAGGCACCGACCACAAAACCAACTGACGCAAACTGGCGAGGCACAAACGCCGACCCCCGCCCCGCCCGCCTTCGCTACGTTGCGGCGGGCGACCCTCCCCACAAGGGTGAGGGTGAAAAGAACTAGAACGGCAGCAGGACCTGCATCAGCTGTTGGCCATACGGGTCTTGCTGGATGTCGGTGACCTGGCCGTGTCCGCCATAGGCGATGCGCGCCTGGGCGATCTTGCTGGAATCGATGGTGTTGTCGCTCTGGATGTCTTCCGGCCGCACGATGCCGGCGACGATCAGTTCGCGGATCTCGAAATTGACGCGGATCTCTTGCTTGCCCTCGACCACCAGGTTGCCGTTCGGCAGCACCTGGGTGACCACCGCGGCAACGTTGGTCTGCAGCGCTTCTGAGCGGTTGATGGTGCCTTTGCCGTCGGCGGCCGAGTTTGAATCCGTCGTAAGAAGGCGTGTCGGTACCGTAGCATTCACGATCGGTACTTTGTTCTTGCCGAAGAAATTGGTGATGCCGGAATCCTCCGTGGTGGTCCGCGTGCGCTGCGTTTCGTTGGACAGGTTGGCCTTGTCGGTGATGTTGACCTGCACGGTGAGAATATCGCCGATCTGGTGCGCGCGCTGGTCCTTGAAGAAGGCGCGCGAGCCGTTGCGCCACAGCGAATTGGGATTGTACGAGGCGGGCTGCGCCGCCGGCATCGGCATCTGCACCGGCTTGTAGCCCGGCCGCGTGGTCGGATTGTCGACCGCCGTCAGCGGCGGCGCCTGGCCGATGTTCTTGATGCGGTCGATGGCGGCACAGCTCGAGAGCAGCGAGGCTGCGAGCGCGGCGAGCACCGCATGACGCGCCAGACTGAGGACTTTCATCGGCATCACTTTCACAAATGGCGCGACGGCGCCGTTCCATTTCAACATCGACGACTGCATGACTGCTACGCTTTCAACCACTTACGCTTCGCACATATTCGTCATCAGCGGGTCACCGGCAGATTGGCCGCGAGCAGCGGCGCGCTGGTGTTGACGACGACGCGGCCGGGACCGACCACGACGCCTTGCACCGTGCGCTTGGATTGCTCGTTGAGCACGCCGATGACGTCGCCTTCGGCGCCGCCCTCGGTCGCCTTGCCGCGCACCGTCAAGCGGATGCCGGGCATCTCATAGGTCAGCGTCACCGTCTCGTTGTGCTGCACGATCTCCGGCTTCATCAGATCGGCGAGGCGCAGCGGCTGTCCGGTGCGCACCGAATTGCGCACGGCGAACCCGAGCGCCTGCTCGGCAGTGGACGCAAGGTCGCGGCCGACTTCGGCGCGCGGGCGCCGCTCGACGACGAGTCGGACGCCTTGATGACTTCGCCGCGCTCGAGCGGCCGCGCCAAGGTGACGACCTCGCGCGTCGCCGCCGCGCGGCCGGACAAGCCGCAGCGTGCCGCGCGTGGTCGCGCCGGTCGGCAGGTCGAGCTGGCCTCGAAGCGCCCGCTGCGGGCGTCGTAATTGAGATTGCCGACGCGCGGCTCGCCTTTGGCGCTCGGCTCCACATGGATCGCGGTGAGCTCGCGGTCGAAGGTCACGGTGACCTCATTGACCGGTCCGAGCGCGTATTGCGACGACAGCGCCTGCGCGACGCGGTCCTCGATCGCCTTGGCGGGGATGGTGCGGCTCGCGCGCGTCACCACCACCTCGCTGACGTCGCCGGTATCGAGGCCGATCAGCCGTATTGGCGCACGGCTTCGACCACCGCTTCGGCCGGCACCGTGCCGGTCGAGCCGAGATCGGGCGCGCGGAAGATCGGCACCTTGGCGATGATGCCGGCGTGCTCGATCAGGTCGCCGATGCGCACGATGCCGCCGGTGATGGACGACTTCGGCCTTGAGCTTGGGATGCTCTTGCTCGGTTTCGGCGGCGGCTGAGACGCAGAGCGAGAGCAAGGCGGCGGCGATGGCGAGGTTGCGGATCATGATCGTGCCTCAGCGGATCAGGTTGGCGTCTGACTGCAGCATCTGGTCGGCAGCGGTGATCACCTTGCCGTTCATCTCGTAGGCGCGCTGCGCGGCGATCAGGTTGGTGATCTCGGTGACCGAGTTGACGTTGGATTGTTCGAGGCTGGCCTGCATCAAGTCGCCGGCGCCGTCGGTGCCGGGCAGGCCGTCCTGCGGCGTGCCGGAGGCCGGCGTCTCGGTGTACATGTTGTCGCCGACCGGCAAGAGGCCGGCCTGGTTGATGAAGCGGGTGAGGGTGAGTTGGCCGAGGATGGTCGGCGTCGTCGAGCCTTGCGGCAGCACCGACACTTGGCCCTGCGGGTTGATCGTCAAGCCGGTCGAATTCTGCGGGATGGTGATCGCCGGCTGCACCACGTTGCCCTGCGCGGTGACGATGCGGCCGGTCGCGTCCATCTGGAACGAGCCGTCGCGCGTATAGGCATAAGTGCCGTCCGGCAGCTGGATTTTGAAGAAGCCGTCGCCGCGGATGGCGACGTCGAGTGTGCCGCCGGTCTGCGCCAGCGTGCCTTGCGTCATCAGCCGCGGCGTGCCGACCGGCTTGACGCCGGAGCCGAGATCGATGCCCACGGGCAGGATGTTGCCTTGCGCCGAGGTCTGCGTGCCGATGCGGCTGACGTGATCGTACAAGCAGATCCTGGAATTCGGCGCGCTGGCGCTTGTATCCGGTGGTGGTCATGTTGGCGAGGTTGTTGGCGATGACCTGGACGTTGAGTTCCATGGCCATCATGCCGGTCGATGCAGTACTGAGCGCGCGCATGGGTCTAACTCTCCGTCAGGGTCAATTCGGGCACTTCGGCGAGCTTGTCGATCGCCGACTGGCCAAGATCGTTCTGCTGCTGCAGCAGGCTGTCGATCTGGGTGTAACTGCGGGTGATTTCGATCATGCGCGACATCTCGACCACGCCGCGCACGTTGGATTTCTCGACCGCGCCCTGCACGAGGCCGGCATTGGTCGCCGGTTGCGGCGTCGCGCCGCCGAGCGGGCTGAAGGTGCTGCCGCCGTCTTTTTGCAGCTGCTGCGGTATTGGCGAAGGTGACGAGCCGCAGCTTGCCGCGCGCGGAATTGACTTTGGCGGTGCCTTCGCGCACGCTGATCGTGCCGTCTTTACTGATCGAGACTTGATTGTCGGTCTGCTGGAACGTTATCGGACCGCCGTCGCCGAGCACCGGATAGCCGTCGCTGGTGACGAGTTGCCCGGTCGCGTCGATCTGCAAGGCGCCGTTGCGGGTGTAGCGTTCGCCGGCCGGCGTCTGCACGACCAGAAAGCCCCGGCCGTCGATCGCCACGTCGAGCGGGTTGCCGGTGCGCTCGATCGGGCCCTCGCTCATATCGTGCCAGACGCCGCGGTCGCGCACGAAGCTCACGCGGCTGCCGGTCTGATCGGCGCGCGCGGCGGAGGACAGGAATTCCTCGAAGATCGAACCGTCGGCCTTGAAGCCGGTGGTATTGAGGTTCGCGATATTGTTCGCGACCACGTCCATCTCGCGTGCGAGACCGACTTGGCGCGACAGTCCGACAAGAATCGCATTTTGCATCGGCAGTCTCCCCATCGCATCCGGCGAAACCTGAGCCCTCCCGAGGCCGGTCTTGCCGAACGGTCGCCGCTAGCTCTCCCAAGCCGGTGGCTGGCAAAGGCATTGCACCCCTCGTGCCAAACGAAAAAGTTTATGGAAATCAGATAGTTAGTTGAAAACCGCCAGTCGTCGCGCGGGGCAAAAACGGCCAATTGTCCCACCGAACCCGGCAAAACATGCCTGCCGACGCGGCTCCGGGAAAGCATCTGTTAACCATACCGACCTAGGTTTGATCGCAAGGGGAGCGCGAGGACCGCGCATCCGCAGTGTCTCGCCCGGGACAGTCTGAGTGCGGTCTGGTCCGTTGCGATCGGGGTCATCATGGCAGCCAAGCCGAAAAAAGACGCGGAAGACGAGCTCGAGGACGAGCCGGAAGAAGGCGAAGAGGGCGCAGAAAAGCCAAAGGGTAAATTCTCCTGGCTGAAGCTGCCGTCGCTCAAGATGCCGTCGCTCAAGATGATGATCATCATCGCGGCGGGGCTGTTGGTGGTCGGCGGCGGCGGAGGCGGCGCCTATTTCTACTTCTTCAAGGGCGCCGAGCATAAAGAAGAAGCCAAACCGGTCACCAAGCCGGCGATCTTCGTCGATATGCCCGACGTGCTGGTCAACCTGTCGAACGCCGCCAACGAGCATACGCAATATCTCAAAGTGAAGATTGTGCTCGAGCTGCCCACGCCCGAAGTGGTCACCGAAATCCAGCCGTTGATGCCGCGCGTGATGGACAGCTTCCAGACCTATTTGCGCGAATTGCGGCCGACCGATCTCGACGGCTCGGCCGGGCTCTACCGGCTGCGCGAGGAGTTGACGCGGCGCGTCAACGCCGCCGTCGCGCCCAACCGCGTCACCGCCGTTCTCTTCAAGGAAATCATCGTCCAGTGACGATCTAACCGATGGCGCCAGAACAAGACATCAATCAAGACGCGCTCGCCGCCGAGTGGAGCGTGGCGATGGAAAAGGAGGCGGCGGCGCCAGGGTCTGCGACCGACACGGCCGCCGCCGTGTCCGCCGCCGACGAGGCTGCCGCGCAATGGGCGGCAATGGCCGCCGAAGGCGGCGGCAATAATAAAGGCGGCGCCGAGCGCATCCTCAATCAGGATGAAATCGACAGTATGCTCGGTTTCAGCCTGACCGATGTCTCGCTGAACGACAATTCCGGCATCCGCGCCATCATCGACTCGGCGATGGTGTCGTATGAACGCCTGCCGATGCTGGAAATCGTCTTCGACCGCCTGGTGCGGTTGCTGACGACATCCTTGCGCAATTTCACCTCGGACAACGTCGAAGTCTCGCTCGACCGCATCACCTCGGTGCGTTTCGGCGACTATCTCAACTCCATCCCGCTGCCGGCGATCCTGGCCGTGTTCAAAGCGGAAGAGTGGGACAATTTCGGTCTCGCCACCGTCAATTCCAGCCTGATCTATTCGATCATCGACGTGCTGCTCGGCGGCCGGCGCGGACAGAACACGGTACGCGTGGAAGGCCGGCCCTACACCACGATCGAGACCAACTTGGTCAAGCGCATGATCGAGTTGGTGCTCGCCGACGCCGAGCAGGCCTTCAAGCCGCTGTCGCCGGTCAAATTCAGTATCGACCGGCTCGAAACCAATCCGCGCTTTGCCGCGATTTCGCGGCCGGCCAACGCCGCGATCCTGGTGCGGCTGCGCATCGACATGGAAGACCGCGGCGGCAACGTCGAGTTGCTGCTGCCCTACGCGACGATCGAGCCGATCCGCGCCGTCTTGCTGCAGATGTTCATGGGCGAGAAGTTCGGCCGCGATCCGATCTGGGAAGATCATCTGGCGACCGAAATCGGCGAGGCGAAAATCGCGGTCGATGCCGTTCTGTACGAGGCGCGGCTGCCGCTGCGCAAAATGATGAACTTGAGTGTCGGCGATACGCTTCCGCTCGAGCTCAAGCCGAACGCGCTGGTCACCATTCGCTGCGGCGACGTCGTTCTCACCGAAGGCCGCATGGGCAAAGTCGGCGACCGTGTCTCTGTGCGGGTCGCCAAACCCTTGCGCAAACCGCGCACCACGTTCGCCATGTTCGAGAAATCCGACGATCCCACCAATAGGATAGAGACGCCGTGAGCTATCATTATGGATTTCTGGTCGAGGCCATGGTCTCGGTGCTGCTGCTGCTCACGATCCTGTATTGCGTCAGGCTCAATAGGCAGCTTCGCCTGCTCAAGGCCGACGAACAGACCTTGCGCGCCACCATTTCCGAATTGATCACCGCCACCGAAATCGCCGAACGCGCGATCGGCGGCCTGAAGGCGACGATGCGCGAAGGCGAGCAGAGCCTGGCGGCGCGGCTGCAGCGGGCGGAGACGCTCACCGCCGACATCGAACGCCAGCTCTCAGCCGGCGAGGAATTGCTCGGGCGGCTCGCCCGCATCGCCAGCGCCGCCCGCCCGGCCGCTGCCGCGCCCGACGCCAAGTCGGTCGCCGCCGCCGCGCAAGCCTTCGCCGACCGCGCCAACGCACGACTGCGCGGCCTTGCCGCATGATCCGCTTTGCGCGCGATTTCCGGCTGATCCCGGTCGTCCTGTTGGCGACCATCTGCCTATTCGCGCTCAAAGTGTCCGGCCTGGTGTTCGACGGCGGCTATACGCTGGCCGAGCGGCTGCAAGGCCTCGACAAGACCGGCATGCAGATCACCACGCGCGAGAGCGTGCCCGATTTTCCGCAGATCGTCGTCGCCGGCGAGCAAGCCCCGCCGCCAGCCTCGCCAGCGGCCGCGCCCAAGCAACCCTGGGCGCGGGAAATGCTCAATTTCGGCGCCGATGGCGACATCACCGGCTCGGTCGAAGGCGGCGAGAAACCGAACGTGCCGCAACTCAAAAAGACCGCCAAGCCGCCGGACCAGCCCAAGTTGCAAGTCGGCGACATCACGGTGCCGATCGAACACGACAAGATCGCCTCGGCTGGCGAGCGCGCCATCCTCGGGCGCTTGCAGGACCGCCGCAAAGAGCTCGACACGCGCAGCCGCGATCTGGACATGCGCGAAAGCCTGCTCAAGGCCGCCGAGAAACGGCTGGACGCCAAGATCAACGAGCTCAAGGAGCTGGAAGCGCGCGTGAAATCCCTGATGGGCGCACGCGAAAAAAACGAGGAGCAGCGCTTCAAGAGCATCGTCTCGATGTATGAGAATATGAAGTCAAAGGATGCCGCGCGCATCCTCGAGCGGCTCGACATGCGCATCCAGGTTGCCGTCACCAGCGAAATCAAGCCGGCGAAGATGTCGGAAATACTCGCGCAAATGACCCCGGAAGCGGCGGAACGGCTTACCGCCGAGCTCGCTCGCCGCGCCGACGGCAAGCCGGAAAACGCCGACCAATTGCCGAAAATCGAAGGCAAGCCGAACGGCAGCTGAAACGCCGGGCGTCCGCGCGAAGTGGCGGGTAAATCGCCACGGTTAACGGGACTTTAAAGGCCAATCCCTAGGCTGTCGCGGCCGGCATTGTCGCCGGCTGGATCGGCTGCATGACGGCATCGTCCTTGAGCCCGATGACGTCCCGCGCGCGCGAGCGCATGCGGGCGCGGCCGCTATGGCGGCGCGGCGCGCTGGCGGTCGTCGCCCTCCTGCAACTGCTGATCCTGGCGACGCCGCCGTTCGGCGGCCGCGCGCTCGCCGAGGAGCGGATCAAGGGCGAGATCAAGGTCTCGACCGACGGCGGCTTTGTGCGCCTGGCTATCCGCTTCGAGAAGGAAGTTCCGGCCACCATCGAGGTGACCTATCCGATCATGGTGATCGCATTCAAGAAGCCGGTCACCATCGCGGTCGATCGGCTCAATGTCGCTTCCGCCGGCTATATCAGCGCCGCGCGCCTCGATCCCGACGGCATGTCGATCCGGATCGCGCTGGCGCGCAAGGTGAAACTCAACACGATCCCCGCCGCCGAACGGCTTTACATCGACCTGCTTGCCGGAGACGTGGAGCGAAGGACTGCCGGGTCTGCCGCATGACGTGGTCGAGGAACTGGCCAAGCGCGCGCTCGATGCCGAACGCCAGCTGCGCCTGCAGCGAATCAGCAGCCAAGGCCGAAAAGCCGACGGCGATCCGCGTCAAGGTCGCGACCCAGCCGACCTTCACGCGTTACGTCTTCGCGATGCCGGATTTGGCGAACGTCGTTCCCGAGAACGCAGACGGCAAGCTCACGCTCGAATTCGATCAGCCGATCAAATGGGATCTGGCGGACGCCAAAGCGGCGATGCCGCCGACCTTGAAGTCGATCGAGGCCGACGGCGACGAGGATTCGGTCGCCGTCACCTTCACGTTCAACGGCGATCCGAAGGTGCGCACGTTCCGCGAGGACCGCAGCATCGTCGTCGATGTCGGACCGCGTCGGCGCCAAGCCGAAGGCGGCGGAGCAGGGCGCCAAGGCCAAGGCCGCAAAGCAGGACGACAAGCCGAAGCAGGCCGCCGCCGCCCGCCGCCGTGCCGGGCATTGCGCCGCCGGAGACCGTCCTGGCCAAGGATGAAGCTATAGCGCCGCCGCCGAAACCCGATGCCGCGCCCGCGGTGGCTGCCGCTCCGGCTACGCCGCCGCCCGCGCCGCCGGCAAAAGCCGAAGCGCCGCCAGCCGCCGCCGCGGCGCCGGTCCAGCCGCCGTCACCGCTGATCCCGGCGCCAAAGCCTGCCGCGGCGCCACCGCCGCCGGCGATACCTACGCTGGCCGACATCAAGCGGCCGGGCGCCGATCCGAAGGCGCCTGTCGTCGTCGAACTGCGCCAGTCCGGCGACCCGCTTGCAGGCCGAATTTCCGTTCGCGGTCGCGACGCCCGCCGCCGTGTTCCAGCGCGCCGATACGCTCTGGCTGGTGTTCGACAGCCCCGCCAAGATCGATCTGTCCGCGTTCAAGGGCGACACCAGCCACACGGTGCGCAGCGCCACGCTGGAGCGCGGCGCCGACGGCGAAGCGATCGTGCGCATCAAGCTCGAGCGGCCGCGCCTGGTCAGCCTCGAGCCGGACGGCCCGGGCTGGATGGTCACCATCGACAACACCATCATCGCCGTCCAGCCGTCCGCTCGCCATCGCCCGCAGCGTGGTCGGGAAAAACCGCGCCAGTCTCGTCATCCCGTTCGACCATCCGCGGCAAGGTCCATACGATCACCGACCCCGACGTCGGCGACCGGCTGCTGGTGGTCACCGCGCTCGGCCCGGCGCGCGGATTCCTGAAGGCGCAGGATTTCGTCGAGCTGCGCGCGCTGCCTTCGACGCAGGGCGTGGTGCTGCAGCCGATCGCCGACGACGTCACCGCGGAGCTTGCGGTCGACAAGATCACCATCACCCGCCCGAGCGGGCTGTCGCTGTCGCCGACTGGCGGTCGGGCTGGAGCAGTCGCCGACAGCCTTCCGCGCGGTGAGCTTCGACGCCGAGGTCTGGGGCTACGACCGCACAGGCCAAGTACAACGCGCGCGAGGCCGAATTGATTCAGGTCGCGGCCATGGCGCCGCTCAGCCAGCGCAAGCAGGCGCGGCTCAATCTGGCGCGCTTCTATCTCGCCCGCGACATGTCGGCGGAGGCAAAGGGCGTGCTCGACGTCGTGCGCGCCGACGCCAAGGGCGACGACGACGTGACCGGCACCGTGCTCAAGGCGGTCGCCAATCTCATGCTGCATCGGCCCGACGATGCGCTCAAGGATCTGTCCAATGCGCGGGTCGGCAATCAGCTCGATGCGCCGATCTGGCGCGCGATCGCTTATGCCGGCCTGGGCAAATGGCCGGAAGCGCAACGCCGCCTTCAAGAACGTCGACAACGCGATCGCCGCGCTGCCGGTCGAGTTGCAGCGCCTGGCGCTGCGCAAGGCGCTGCGCGCCGCGATCGAGGTGCGCGATTTCAACGGCGCCGACACGCATCCTCAACGAGATCAAGACGCTCGGCATCGCCGCTCGACGCTGCAGCCCTCGCTCAACGTGCTGGTCGGCCGCCTGAAGGAAGCGCTGGGCCGCAACGCGGACGCGCTCGCCAGCTACCACGCCGCGGCGCTCTCGTTCGACCGGCAGGCGGCCGCGCAGGGCCGCCTGCGCGAGATCGTGCTGCGCTATTCCATCGGCGACATGGCGGCCAAGGATGCCATCGACGGGCTGGAGACACTCACCACGATCTGGCGCGGCGACGACGTCGAAGCGGAAGGCCTCAAGCTGCTCGCGCATCTCTATACCGCGGACAACCGCTATCGCGACGCCTTCCACGTGATGCGCGTCGGCGCTGCTGGCGCATCCGAACTCCGAATGACCCGGCAGATCCAGGACGAGGCGCGCATGACCTTCGACAGCCTGTTCCTCGGCGGCAAGGGCGACGCGATGCCGCCGATCGAGGCGCTCGGCCTGTTCTACGATTACCGCGATCTCACGCCGATCGGCCGGCGCGGCGACGAGATGATCCGCCGGCTCGCCGACCGGCTGGTGGCGGTCGATCTGCTCGACCAGGCCGCCGAACTGTTGCAGCATCAGGTCGACAACCGCCTGCAAGGTGCCGCGCGCGCGCAGGTCGCCACGCGGCTTGCCGTCATCTATCTGATGAACCGCAAGCCGGAACGCGCGATCGCCACCTTGCAGCGCGACGCGCACCGCGGAATTGTCGAACGAACTGCGCGACCAGCGGCTGCTGCTGGAGGCGCGCGCGCTTGTCCGAAACCGGCCGCCACGACCTGGCGCTCGAAGTGATCGCCAATATCGACAGCCGCGAGGCGATGCGGCTGCGCTCGGACATCCTGTGGTCGGCGCAAGCGCTGGCGCGACGCCGCCGAGCAGATCGAGATGCTCTACGGCGACCGCTGGAAGGACTTCACGCCGCTCACCGAGCCCGAGCGCTCCGACATCCTGCGCGCGGCGATCGGCTATTCGCTCGGCGACGAGCCGATCGGGCTGGCGCGGTTCCGCGAGAGATATGCCGCCAAGATGGCGAGACACGCCGGACGGCCGCGCCTTCGACGTGGTGAGCGCGCCGGTCGGCACCGCCAACGCCGAATTCCAGGACGTCGCCAAGAAGGTCGCCGGCGGCGATACGCTGGAGGCGTTCCTGCGCGACATGCGCACGCGCTATCCGGATTCCTCGGCGATCTCGCGCGCGCCGCGCCGCCCAGCGGCCGACGGCACGCCGGCTCCGCAGCGTCCCGCTCCGGCAGCCGCCGCGCCTGCGCCGCGGCCGCGACGCCGCCGCACCAGCCGCCGAAGCGCCGGCGCCGCCGAAAGCCGACCGCACGCCGACCGGGTCGATTAACGCGTTGCGCGACCGAGCGACAGCGGCTCGCGTTCAGGCGCTGATTCCCGAGCGCGCGTGATCGGCGTCTACGTCCCGTAGCTCTGGATCAGCGAGCCGGCCACCAGGCTCCAGCCGTCCACCAGCACGAAGAAGATCAGCTTGAACGGCAGCGACACCACCACCGGCGGCAGCATCATCATGCCCATCGACATCAGCACCGAGGCCACCACCAGGTCGATGATCAGGAACGGCAGGAACAGCAGGAAGCCGATCTCGAAGGCGCGCTTGAGCTCGGAGATCATGAAGGCCGGCACCAGCATGCGCAGCGACATGTCCTCGGGCTTGGCCGGCTGCGGCTTCCTTCGCCATGTCGACGAACAGCTTGAGGTCCTTCTCGCGGACGTTCTTCACCATGAAGGCGCGCAACGGCACCGCGCCGCGCTCGAACGCCTGCTCGGCGGTGATCTCGTTGGCGATCAGCGGCTGCACGCCGGTGTCGTAGGCGTTCTGCAGCGCCGGCCCCATCACGAAGGCGGTGAGGAACAGCGCGAGCGAGACGATCACCGCGTTGGGCGGCGCGGTGGCGGTGCCGAGCGCGGTGCGCAGCAGCGACAGCACCACCACGATGCGGGTGAACGACGTCATCATCACCAGGATCGACGGCGCCAGCGACAGCACCGTGAGCAGCGCGATCATCTGGATCACGCGCTCGGTCAGCCCGCTGCCTTGGCCGAAATTGATGCTGATGTCCTGCGCGGCGGCAGGCGTCGCCGCCGCTGCGATCAGCCCGGCTACTCCGACCACCACCGTCACAAGACGGACGCGGCGGTCGGACAATGCCTGTCACGTCTTTCCTGACGGACGGCCGAGCAAGTTGGCCATCTCCTGTTCGAGATTGTCGAGCGGCGCCTTGCCCGGCGCGGCGCGAGCTTGGGCTCGGCCTTGGGCTCGAGCTGGCGGCTCGATCTTCGGCTCGATCTTTGGTGTCGATCTTGGGTTCGCGCGCGGTTCGAATTTGGGTTCGACGCGCGGCTTGAAATCGCGCGCCGGCGCCGGCTTGGCCGGCGCGTGCGGCGAGCGGATCGGTGACCGGCGGGCGGCTTTCCGGCACCGGCGCGCGGCGCAGCGCGGCTTCGAGCTGCTGCGCCATCTCGGCAAGGTTATGATCGGCCTGCGCCGGCGGCGGCGGCTCGGCGGGCGGCGGCGATCGCGGCGCGCGCTCGGCGCGCGGCTCGGCGCGCGCGCGGCGCGCTTCCGGCGGACTGAGCCGGGTCGACAATTCGGCGGCGAGGCCGGCGAGGCTGTCGGCCGGGCGCGGCGCGCGCGCCCGGCTCGGGCGGCAGCCACGGTTCCTCGGTGGCGGACGGCGCGCGACGGGCGCGGCGGCGCAATCGGCGCCGGCTCGTTCGACGGCTGCAGCGGCCACGGCTTTCGATCGCCGGGGCCGGCGCGCGGCGCGGCGTTCGCGGCGCATGCGGCCGGCTGCGCGCGCGCCGCTTCGCGCGCGCCGGCGGCGCGCACGATATTGGGTTCGACCACGACGTCGGTCGGGCCGCCGATCATCAGCAGATGCTCGACATTGTCGCGGCGGATCAGCACCAGACGGCGGCGGCCGTCGACGGCGGCGGCATCGATCACGGCGAGCCGCGGCTGGCGTCCGCGCGCGTGCCGCCCAGGCGGTTGGCGCCGAACCGGCGCACCAGCCAGGCGGTCAGGCCGATCAGCGCGAGCACGACCAGAAAGGCGATGAAGAACCGCGCCGCCAGCGGCATCTCCGAGCCGAACAGGGTCTCGAACATCAATACGCTCCGTACCTGATGCGCGGCGGCTCATCGGGCGGGACATCGCCCGAATGGTTAATTCCGTCAGGCACTATTTGCCGCCCGGAATACTAACAGAGCCTTAACAAATATTAGCGCCATTTGCCATCCCACCGCGGTTCCACGATGTTTCGCATGGTAAACGGTGCCGAGGACCGGTCGTTCCATCGCCCGATCTTTTACCCGCCATTAACCATACGCCCGGCAAAGTCTGCCTAGCGCGGCGCGGCCGCGAATGGGGACTTTCGAGGGGCAGCTGATGGCGATCACCGACATTCCGATCCTCTCCATGCTGCGCACCCGGATGCAATGGGCGCAGGAGCGCCAGCGCGTGCTGGCGGAAAACGTCGCCAATGCCGACACGCCGAACTATCGCGCCGCGCGACCTCGTGCCGCTGAAATTCGACGCGCCGAGCCGCAGCGGCCGCGGGCGCGCCGCTCACCGCCGTCGCGCTGATGCGCACCGAGAGCGGCCATCATCGCCGGGATCGGGCAGGGCGACTCGCCGTTCCGCGCCAAGAGCGAAGGCAATTACGAGGTGCGCCCGACCGGCAACGCCGTGAACCTCGAAGACGAGATGATGAAGGTCGCGGCCAACCAGATGGACTACCAGGCCGTGACCGCGCTCTACACCCGCAGCCTCGGCCTGATCAAGACCGCGCTCGGCAAGGCGCTGAGCCTTGCGTCGCGCGCACGCGCGCGATTAACGAAGGAGACCGACATGGATTTCCTCAAGACCATGGCGATCGCCGCTTCCGGCCTGCGCGCGCAGGCCGGCCGCATGCGCATCATCTCGGAAAACATCGCCAACGCGGATTCGACGCCCGCCACGCCGGGCGCCGAGCCCTACCGGCGCAAGATTCCGACCTTCCAGACCGAGGTCGACCGCGCGCTCGACGTGCAAACTGGTCGAGCTCGGCCGCACGCGCACCGACAGTCCGAATTCCGCGCTGAAATACGAGCCCGGCCATCCGGCCGCCGACGCGAACGGCAACGTCAAATATCCCAACGTCAATTCGCTGGTGGAAATGACCGACATGCGCGAGGCGCAGCGCTCCTACGAAGCCAACATCAACGTCATCAGCGCCACGCGCCGCATGCTCCAGCGCACCATCGATATTCTCAAAGCCTATCGCAGAAAGCTAGACCGCCATGGCCACGCCGCTCGCCGCCGCCAGCGCCTACGCCAACATCGCGCGGCTTGCCAACGACCTGGCGCGCACGCCCGGCGCCGCGCAGGGCGCCGGCAGCGCCGACGGCAAGCTTTGCCGCGCTGCTCAAGGACGCCGTCGGCTCGGTCACGAGGCGGGCCGCAAATCCGACGCGCAGACGCAAGCCGTGGCCAACGGCAAAGCCAACATGGTCGACGTGGTCACCGCGGTGGCGGAGACCGAGGTCGCCATCGACGCCGTGGTGGCGGTGCGCGACAAGGTGATCGCCGCCTACGAAGACATCATGAAGATGCCGATCTGAGCGGCTGTCGTGCCCGCGAAGCGGGAAGGAAGCGGAGAGA
Organism: uncultured Alphaproteobacteria bacterium; assembly: GCA_963733315.1. GTDB lineage: Bacteria > Pseudomonadota > Alphaproteobacteria > Rhizobiales > Xanthobacteraceae > Pseudolabrys. The sequence continues at coordinate 73,340 of CAVTCV010000030.1, forward strand.
CAATGACCGGACCGGAAGTTCTCGATGTCGCCCGCGACGCGATCTACACGCTGATCGTCGTCGCCAGTCCGGTGATGCTGGTCGGGCTGGCGGTCGGCGTCGTGATTTCGCTGTTGCAGGCGCTGACGCAGATCCAGGAAATGACCTGGCCTTCGTGCCGAAGATCCTGGCGATCTTCGTTTCGCTGCTGATCGCGCTGCCGTTCATGGCCGACAAGCTGCACGCCGAGATGCTGCGGATCGCCGCCCGCATCGTCGAGCGGCAGTTAGACGCAGCTGATGCGCGTCGATGTCTCATTCCTGCCGCTGCTCGCCGCCGCCTTCCTGCTGACCTTCGCCCGCATCGGCACCATGGTCATGCTGCTGCCGGGCGTCGGCGAATTGAACCTGCCGGCGCGGGTGCGGCTCACCATCGCGCTGGTGCTCACCGCCGTCCTGCTGCCGCTCGCATCAGAAGGCCTATACCGTCGATCTCACCGCGCTCGGCGCCGGTGCTGATCATGCTGTGCAGGAAATCCTGATCGGCGCGGTGCTCGGCCTGACCGCGCGGCTGGCGATCTCGGCGCTGCAGGTCGCCGGCTCGGTGGTCGCCCAGCAGCTCGGCCTCGGCTTCGTCACCGCGGTCGATCCGACGCAGGGCCAGCAGGGCATGCTCGTCGGCAATTTCCTCACGCTGCTCGGCATCACGCTGATCTTCGCCACCGACATGCATCACCTGGTGATCGCGGCGCTCAACGACAGCTACCGCTGTTCCAGCCGGGCGAGATGCCGCTGGTCGGCGACGTCGCGCAGCACGTCGTCCGCATTGCGGCGACCGCGTTCCGCATCGGCATCCAGTTGTCGGCGCCGTTCCTGGTGTTCGGCCTGCTGTTCAATCTCGGCCTCGGCGTGCTGTCGCGGCTGATGCCGCAGATGCAGGTGTTCTTCATCGGCCTGCCGCTGTCGATCATGCTCGGCTTGCTGCTGCTGCTCTGGTGCTCGGCGCCATGATGGGCACCTTCCTCGGCTATCTGGAGGGCGTGCTCGCCAACCTGGCGCCGTACAGCTGACGGCTGATGGCGCATGGCCGACGACGTCCCGACACTACCGAGAAAACAGAAGACCCGACGCAAAAGCGTCTCGACGAGGCGCTCAAGCGCGGCGACGTGGTCAAGAGCCAGGAGGTCACCACCTGGTTCGTCATCGCCGGCGCCACGCTGGTGCTGATCGCCTTCTCCGGCAGCATGAGCGCCGGGCTCACCACGACGCATGCGCGGGCTCATCGCCAACGCGTACTACGATCAATATGGACGGGCCGGCCTTGCCGCGGCTGTTCGAGCAGCATCGGCGTCGAGATCGATCGCCGCGGTCGCCATTCCGTTCCTGCTGCTGGTGCTGGCCGCGCTCGGCGGCAACCTGATCCAGCACAAGCTGGTCTGGTCGGTCGAGGCGCTGACGCCGAAGCTGTCGAAGATCTCGCCGGCCGCCGGCCTCAAGCGGCTGTTCTCCAAGCAGGCGCTCGCCAATTTCGCCAAGGGCCTGGTCAAGCTCGTGCTGGTCGGCACGGTGCTGACCGTGCTGATGTGGCCGGAGCGCGGCCGCATCATGGCGCTCGAGCGCGCCGATCCGCTCACGGTGCTGCCGCTCGCCCAATCGCTGGCGCTCAAGCTGCTCGGCGCCGTGGTCGCCATGATGGCGGTGGTGGCGGTCGCCGACTACCTGTTCCAGTACCGGCAATGGTACGAGCGGCAGAAAATGTCGCTGCGCGAATTGAAGGAGGAGTTCAAGCAGACCGAAGGCGATCCCACGATCAAGGGCAAGCTGAAGCAGATGCGCAAACCCGCATGCGCAAGCGCATGATGGCCGCCGTGCCCAAGGCGGCGGTGGTCATCACCAACCCGACCCACTACTCGGTCGCCCTGCAATACGAGCGCGGCATGGAGGCGCCGGTCTGCGTCGCCAAGGGCGTCGACGCGGTCGCCCTGAAGATCCGCGAGATCGCCGACGAGCATTCGATCCCGATCGTGGAAAACCCGCCGCTCGCCCGCGCGCTGCACGCCACCGTCGAGGTCGACCAGGCGATCCCGCGCCGAGCACTACAAGGCGGTGGCCGAGGTCATCGGCTACGTCATGCGGCTGCGGCGCGCATCGTCAGGGAGCCGGCGGCAGGCCGCCGATAAAAGCGGGATTGCGCTAGGCTGGCTCTTGCGCCGATAGGGCGGCTTAGCGTCTTATCCGGCAGTTGAATTGACGCCGTCCCTGAACATCTTGTTGCCGCATGATCTTATCCGAAAACCGGTTCCCACTTTTCGGGATCATGCGCTAAGGCACTCAGGACTCATGGCAGCCGAGATACCCCTGGCCCCGACACCGGACACCGACCGCAGCGCGGCCCCGGGGCGGCCGGCTTTCGACAAAAGCCAGAGCGCGCCGCGCTCGGGCTCGGTCGGCATGGTGCTGCTGGTCGCGCTGGCGCTGATCGCCGCCGCCGTCGCCCTGTCTATGTCGAGCCGCGCTATGGCGGGACCTACATCCTGGCGCTGCTGGCCTTGCTCGGCACCATCGGCGTGTTCGCGCTGTTCGGGCTTGCCTCCGGCATCCTGCAATTGGCGAGCCGCAGCCAGGGCAATCCGCTGCTCAAGGCGGTGGTCGACGACGCCGTCGACGGCATCGTGGTCACCGACCAGTCGGGCCGCGTGTTCTACGCCAATGCCGCCTATCTCGACCTGATCGGCGCGGCCGACGCCAACGACGTGCGGCCGGTCGAGCGGGTCTTCATCGGCGATCCCGACGTCTCCGAGGCGATCTACCGCCTGCTCAAGGCCGCGCGCGAGGGCCGCCGCCTGCAGGAGGAGGTGCGCGTTGCCGGCGCCGCCGCGCAGGCCGCGCGCTGGCTGCGCCTGCGCGTGCGCCCGCTCGGCGAGAGCAAGCGCGACGCCCGCATGACGGTGTGGTCGATCGCCGACGTGACGCGCGACCGCGAGCGCCAGGAAAACGTCTTCCAGGAACTGCAGCACGCCATCGACTATCTCGACCACGCGCCGGCCGGCTTCTTCTCGGTCGATGCCGCGGGCGACATCGTCTATCTCAACGCCACGCTCGCCGACTGGCTCGACCACGATCTGGCCCAGGTCGGCGCCGGCTCGCTCAAGCTCACCGACATCGTCGCCGGCGAGGGCGCGGCGCTGCTCACCACGCTCAACGCCGCGCCCGGCGAGGTGAAGACCGAGGTGCTCGACCTCGACCTCAAGACGCGCGGCGGCAAGCCGCTGCCGGTGCGGCTGTTCCACAAGGTGGCGTTCGGCGCCGACGGCGCGGCGGGCGCCTCGCGCACGCTGGTGCTCAACCGCGCCAAGGACGACGGCAGCGATCCGCAGCGCGCGGCGGAAGTGCGCTTCATGCGCTTCTTCCAGAACACGCCGATGGCGATCGCCACCGTCGACAAGAACGGCGCGCATCGCGCGCAGCAATGCGCGCTTCGCCTCCGCCTTCGAGGGCATGCTCAAGGGCGACGAGCGCTCGATCCTGGCGGTGCGTCGCCGAGCGCGACCGGCCGGCGCTGGAAGCGGCGATCCGCAAGGCGGCCGAGGGGCAGGGCGACATCGCGCCGGTCGAGGCCGCGCTCGCCGGCACCGGCGAACGCTGGGCCACCTTCTTCGTCTCGGCGGTCGAGGAGGAGGACCGCGACGGCGAGGCGGCGATCGTCTACGCGCTGGAGACCACCGCGCAGCGCACGCTGGAGAACCGCATCTACCAGCAGCAGAAGATGGAGTCGGTCGGCCAGCTCGCCGGCGGCATCGCGCACGACTTCAACAACGTGCTCTCCGTCATCATGATGGCGACCGATTTCCTGCTCAACGCGCACAAGCCGACCGATCCCGTCGTTCCAGGACATCATCCAGATCAAGCAGAACGCCAACCGCGGCGCAGCGCTGGTGCGGCAGCTGCTCGCGTTCTCGCGCAAGCAGACGCTGCGGCCGCAGGTGCTCGACCTCAACGAGACGCTCAGCGACCTGACCATGCTGCTGCGCCGGCTGATCGGCGAGAAGGTGACGCTTGAGACCGGCGTTCGGCCGCGACCTGTGGCCGGTGAAGGCCGACATCTCCCAGTTCGAGCAGGTGATCGTCAATCTCGCGGTCAATGCGCGCGACGCCATGCCGGACGGCGGCAAGCTCACCGTGCGCACCGCCAACGTGCCGGCCTCGGAAAGCGGCGCGCTCGCCTACAAGGGCATGCCGAGCGCCGACTACGTGCTGGTCGAGGTGAGCGACACCGGCACCGGCATCCCGCCCGACATCGTCGACAAGATCTTCGAGCCGTTCTTCTCGACCAAGGAGGTCGGCAAGGGCACCGGCCTCGGCCTGTCCACGGTCTACGGCATCGTCAAGCAGACCGGCGGCTTCATCTATGTGAATTCGGTGCCGGGCAACACCTCGTTCCGCATCTTCCTGCCGCGCCACGTCGCCGGCGCCGAGGAGGCGTTGCCGCAGATTCGCGCCGAGGCGCCGGCGCTCGCCGGCGCCACGCCGGCCGCCGACAACGGCGACGCGCGGCCGAGCGCCGATCTGACCGGGCAGGGCACCATCCTTCTGGTCGAGGACGAGGAGGGCTTGCGCGCGCTCAACGCCCGCGGGCTCGCCTCGCGCGGCTACACCGTGCTCGAGGCCAGCAACGGCGTCGAGGCGATCGAGGTGCTGGACAAAGAGGGCCACGTCGACCTGGTCGTGTCCGACGTGGTGATGCCGGAAATGGACGGGCCGACGCTGCTCAAGGAATTGCGCCGGCGCGATCCGAAGGTGAAGGTCATCTTCGTGTCGGGCTATGCCGAGGAAGCGTTCCAGAAGAACCTGCCCGAGCAGGAGCAGTACGAATTCCTCGCCAAGCCGTTCACGCTCAAGCAGCTGGTCTCGAAAGTCAAAGAGACGATGGCGGAGTGACCGCGCCGGTCAGGCGGTCGCGGCCGGCTCGGCTGCTTCGCTCGGCGCCGGCGCGGCTTTTTCGTCGGCGCTCGACGTGCGCGTGGGGTTTGCCGCCTCGGCGAAGCTGCGTTCGAATTTCACGCCGATCTGATGCGGCTTGCGCCACACCACGCGGCAGAAGCGGCGCGCCGCGCCGTTGCTCGACAGCAGCAGGAGGAAACGGTCCGGCACCGCCTTGCTGTCGTTGCACGTCGATGCGCGCGCCGGTGTCGGAGACGTCGGAGACGACGCAACCGAAGCCGTTGCTTGGGCGTCGAGCGCCACCCAGGCGGTGTGGCGCATGGGCTGGCGGCGCGTGACGGCGTTTTTCCTTGCTCATGCAGCCTCGTTGCCGCCGGTCCGGGCCGGCGCGTTCGAACGATTCACAATCCGTTAACGCCCGGCGAATCGCAGCGCGGAACTCTACCGGTTGGCGATTACCAATTCATAAAGCGTTATCGCACGACCGCATTTGCCGCGCCGCCGTGCCGCCTGGCCGTTGACCTTGCGGCGATTTCCGTCTATGTCGCCGCCCGCAACCTGGTTTTCGGCCTCATCTTGTTGAAACGCTGCCGGTTTTGGGCCGCGACTCAAGGGATCTCCCAAAACGTGCAGTGTTGCCGCCAACGCGATGGGCGCGCGGGCGTTCAACATGAAGCTTGAAAGGAACTATGATGCCTGTCGGAACTGTGAAGTTCTTCAATACCCAAAAAGGCTTCGGCTTTATCCAGCCGGAAGACGGCTCCAAGGACGTGTTCGTGCACATCACCGCGGTCGAGCGCGCCGGCATGCGCTCGCTCAACGAGGGCCAGCGGGTGAGCTACGAGATCGTCACCGAGCGCGGCAAGCAGGCGGCCGGCAATCTGCAGTCGGCCTGAGCTTCGCCAATAAGAGCTGAAGAACTTCTTCGACGTGAAAGCCCGGCGGCGACGCCGGGCTTTTTGCATGTGCGCCGCTGGTGTAAAATGCCATTCGAAAACAAACGGCAAAACGGGAGGACATCGTCATGGACATCATCGCTTGCGGATCGCGGCCGTCGCGGCGCGCACCGGCCTCGAGCTTCACCGGCACGGTGTGGCAGGACCCGATCATCCAGGCGCCCGATCCGGCGCTGCTGCGCGCCGGCCGGGTGCGCTTCGAGCCGGGCGCGCGCACGTTCTGGCATTCCCATCCGCTCGGACAGACGCTGCATATCATTTCCGGCGTCGGCCACGTGCAGGCCTGGGGCGGGCCGATCCGCCAGGTGCGCGCCGGCGACACGGTGTGGATTCCGCCGGGCGAGAAGCATTGGCACGGCGCCACGCCCGAGAACAGCATGGAGCATATCGCCATGCAGGAAGCCAAGGACGGCGAGCACGTGACCTGGCTCGAAGCGGTCACCGACGAGCAATACAAGGCCAAGCCCGCCGGCTGATGCGCTGGCGAAGTTGCGTCCGATCAAGCGCTGCGTGAGCGGGCGGAATAGCGACGCATCGTTGGGGTTCTGTACTGACCATGGCGGGGCGACGGGCGTTACGCCAATGTCGGGAGGACTTCAATGACCGCTTTTCGGATTGGGATGCCGTTGGCGGCGTCCCTGGCGTTGCTGTGCGCGGTGCCGGCTGCAGGCGCAGCAGGCGAACATGAGTTTCTTCGTCACCAGCGTCGGGCCGGGCAAGGGCGGCGACCTCGGCGGGCTTGCCGGCGCCGACGCGCATTGCCAGCAGCTCGCGCAGTCGGTCGGGGCCGGGGCCAAGACCTGGCACGCCTATCTGTCGACCCAAGGCGCCGGCGCGGTGAACGCGCGCGACCGCATCGGCAAGGGGCCATGGACGAACGCCAAGGGCGTGGTCATCGCCACAGGACGTCGACGAGCTGCACGGCGACCAACAAGCCTCACCAAGCAGACCGATGCTCACCGAAAAGGGCGACATCGTCAACGGCTGCGGCGACAAGCCGAACCGGCATGACATCCTCACCGGCTCGCAGCCGGACGGCACGGCCTTCCCGCCCGACAAGGACATGACTTGCAAAAACTACACGAGCAGCACGCAAGGCGCGGTCATGCTCGGCCACGCCGACCGGAAGGGGCCGCGACGAAAGTGACGCGGTGCATTCGTGGAACTCGTCGCATCCCTCGCGCGGTGCCGAAGGCGGCTGCTCGCAGGCCGACCTGCGCTCGACCGGCGGCGACGGGCTCTTGTATTGCTTCGCGGTGAATTGACGATTGATATACCTGTCATCGCCCGCGCAAGCGGGCGATCTAGTATTCACGGCGCTATCGGTGTGTACTGGCTCCACGCCTTTGCGGGGCAGACATCTATAGGTGCCCATGCGCTATCAGCTCTATTACTGGCCGGAGATCCAGGGCCGCGGCGAATTCGTGCGGCTGGCGCTGGAGGATGCCGGCGCCGCTTACGACGACGTCGCGCGCTTGAAGAGCGGTACGGATAAAATGATGGCGATGATGAACGGCGGCAGCGAGAAGCACCCGCCGTTCGCGCCGCCGTTCCTCAAGGCCGGCAGGCTCGTCGATCGCGCAGGTCGCCAATATTCTGTTCTATCTCGGGCCGCGCCTGAAGCTTGCCCCTCGTGACGAGGCCGGGCGGCTCTGGCTGCATCAATTGCAGCTCACGGTGACCGATTTCGTGAAGGAAATTCACGACACCCATCATCCGATCGGCGGCGAGCTTTATTACGAGGACGCAAAGCCGGAGGCCAAACGCTTCACGCAGAATTTCCTCGAAGAGCCGCGTGCCGAAATATCTCGGCTATTTCGAGATCGTGCTGGAGAAGAGCGGCGGGCCTTATCTGCTCGGGCGCAGGTTCAGCTATATGGACCTGTCGCTGTTCCAGCTCATCGAGGGCCTGCGCTACGCCTTTCCCAAGGCGATGAAGCGCATCGAGCGCAAAGTTCCCGCTGTCAGTCGCGGTGCATGACGAAGTCGCGGCGCGGCCGCGCATCAAGGCGTATCTTGCCTCAAAGCGGCGGATTGCCGTTCAACGAGTGGGGAATCTTTCCGGCATTATCCGGAATTGGATGAATAATGTGTCATGGCCTGGCTCGACCCGGCCATCCCGCTTAGGAAAGCACTGCGCCCATAAGCGGGGTCACCAGGACAAGCCCGGTGACGACAGGTTCTCTCATCCGTGCGCGGGCAGCGGCTTGCCGCCGGCGGTGACCGGCTTCGCCGCAATCAGGCTGAAGGCGATCACGCAAGGCTCCGTGCCCTTGTTCACCCAGTTGTGGATTGTGCCGCGCTGCACGACCACGTCGCCGGCCTTGAGGTGCACGGTGCCGACGTCGAGCTCCATGTCGATCTCGCCGGAGATCACCACCGCGTAGTCGATCGAATCGGTGCGATGGTTGCGCGGCGCGACGCCGGGCCCGTAGTAAACGATGCGGAACACCGTGCCGTTGTCGATCGTCGTTGCGATTTCCTTGTGCGAGGGGTCGCGGTCGCCGTCATTGTCGACCGGGAAGCCGGTGCTCGACCAGATCACCGAGGATTGCGCGCCCGGGCGGCTCGAGATCACGTTGCCGACCGTTTCGTCGATCAGTACCTTGGAGCGGCCTTGGTCGTCGTGACCGGTGACGACGCGACGGATCTTCAAGCTCATCGTTATTCCTCCCTGCGATAGGCGGCGACGTTTGGCGTATCGCCCAGGCGATTGCAAATTAGTCCGCGGGCAGCGGCTTCTTGCCGCTCTCGTGCCAGAGCAAGAACAGACCGGAGCCGACCACGACGGCGGAGCCTGCGAGCAGCGGCAAAGTCGGCATCTCGCTCCAGAACAGGAAGCCGAGCACGATCGCCCAGACCAGCGAGAAATAATAGAACGGTCCGACCGCCGAGGGCGGCGCAAGCGACAGCGAGCGCGTCCACCAATACTGGCCGAGCCCGTTGAACAGGCCGTTTACCAGCATGGCGCCGAGGTCGCGGTTGCTCGGCCAAGCAAAACCGAAGATCGACATGGCGACGGCGAAGAATACGGTGAGAAACACCATCTGGTACATTGTCAGCGTCTCCGCCAATTCGGTCGTGGTCATGCCGCGCACCGCCGCGGTGACGCTGCCGAACAGCACCGCGTTGCCGATCGCAAACAGCGCGCCGATGCGGAAACTGTCGGCGCCGGGCGCGGCCACGATCAAGACGCCGAAGAACCCGGCGATCAGCGCCAGGCCGCGCGCGAGGCCGACCTTTTCCTTGAGCCAGAACGCCGCGAACAGCGTGGCGAACAGCGGGGCGGAGAAATTGATGGCGATGGCGCCGCCGAGCGGCATCATCATAAAGGCGATGGTCAACAGGCTCTGCGCCACCGATTGCGTGCCGCTGCGGGCGAGGTGGTCGCGCAGCCGCCTGGTGCGGAACACGGTCAGCCCGGTCCGCGGCAGGATTAATACCATGCAGGCAGCGAGCGAAATCAAGGCGCGGAAGAACAGCACCTCGGCGAACGAATAGCTGCCCACCTGCCATTTGGTGATCGCGCTCGAGATCGCGAACATCACGGTGGCGGCGAGCATGTAGGTGATGCCGCGCGGCACGCGGTCGGCGCGCGCGGTGGGCAGGCGCTGGTCGAGGCTGTCGGAGGTCACCGGGAAAGGCCTCTGGCGGACGGGACGTCCCGCCTAGCACGGCGTTGGCTGAGCGGGCAGGGGCAAAATGGAATGGCGGCTTTGCGAAAGCCCGCCGCGGAGCGCTACTTGTGCCGCCGCTTGGCCCGCAACCGCGCCGCTTTCCGCTTGATCTGCGCGCGACGCTCGCGCGCCTTCTTCGCCCGCCGCCTGCGGCAACGGCTGCATTTGCAGTTCGAGCGGCCGATAACGTTCTTCAGGTAGTCGATGCCGTAATCGTAGACGAGCTCTTCGCCCGGCTTGATGTTGCGCAGCGTGCGGATGAATACGCGGTGCTTGACGTCGTAGGTTTCCGTGTTGGGATTGCAGGAATGGTTGAAGTAGCGCGACACATTGCTGCGCGGCGAGCCGTCGATGGTCCAGCGGCTGTTGAGCTCGTAGAGGTAACGGTTGCCCCTGGCCTCGAGGATCTCGGCTTTTTGGGTGCTCAGCAGCGGGCCCTTGTATTCGGCGATCCTGGCGCCCTTGCGGATCGGCCGGGTGGCGAACAAGCCGAGGCCGGTGCGGGAACGGCCGACGCGAAACGGTCTCTTGGGCATTTTGGGAAATTCGATTCCAGCGGTTGGATGTTGCGGATGCCAGAAGGCCGTGCGCGCGTCAACGCCGAAAAAGTTTGGCCCGGGCGAGCCGGGCCATAGTCGCGTCCTTGAGCTATCGGCCGGTTTAGCGGCGCCAGCCGCGATCCCAATGGCAGCGGCCGTGCGGCCCGCGCCAACGGTGCCGGCCGCAGCCGTCACGCACCTGGATGACCTGGTCGGCGGACTGGGTGACGGCCTTGAGCGATGCGGCCGGCATGGCCTGGGCGCCGAAGGTCATGAACGCGAAGACGGCCGCGATCGCGGCCAGCAAGGCGAGTTCTTTGCGCTTGTCGTTTTCTCCCTGATGTTCGAATTGTAGCGCGCGCGGACCTGACCACAGCGGCGATGCGTCCGCAACGGGCTTTTCGATCATGCGCAATATTCGCCGCCTCCGGCACCCAACGGGTTCCACCGCCGACGTCGTCAGAAGCCTTGGATGAGAATGGCGACGGCGAAGATGACAAAGCCCACCCAGTTGAGCAGCGTGGGCAGGCAAACCAGCAGACCGGCGAGCCCTGGCCGCCGGTGCATCAGCGCCAGCCCGCCGCCGGCAAGCGCCAGCACCGGATTGAGGAAATGGTGCATGGCGATGATCGCGCCGCCGAAGCTGGCCGAGAGTTCGAGACCGTGGATGACAAACGACGTCGTGTCGTCGAGCAGCCAGGCGAGCAGCAGCAAGGCGGCGAGCGCCAGCGTCGCCTCGCGCAAGCGCCCCCTCACCGCGAAGACGAGGGCGGGGACGGCGAGGAACGGCGCCAGCGCGAACTTCACGCTGAGCAGGATTTGCGCGAACAACAAGAAGCCTGTCGGGACGTCATCGAGGTAAGGCGCGACGATGCCGGGCAGGTTGGACAGCGCACCGAGCGCTTCGGCCGCGGCGACCACGATCAGCAGGATGCGCAGCCGCTCTGTCGGTGCCCGCGCTTGCGTCTCCGCCGATATCGTCATCGCCGTCCCCCCGAACGCCAGCTTAGGAAAATCGCGCGGCCTTTGGCAATTTGATTTGAACCTCTGATAGGCCGGGCGCGACCAAGATAAACCGCCCCGTTCATCGAAAGAATTGCCATGACCAATGCCGTCAGACGCCTCGCGGCCGGTTTCGTCATCTCTGGATGTTTCGCCGCCGCTCAGTCGCAGACGGCCGCCGAGCCGCCGCCGGCCGCCGAGGCCGGCACGACCGCGCAAGCCAAGTGCATCGAAGAATACGACGGCTACAAGATGCGCGGCAGACAGCCGATGTTCGAGGTCGCGTTGGTGAACAAATGCGATCAGCGCATCAGGTGCAAGGTCTTCGTCTATATCACCAGCGCGAAAGGCGCCGCACAGGGCCGCGGCACGATCGTACTGGCGCCGAAATCGCGCGGGGCCGCCGCGAAGGGTTCCTTCACGATGCGGGCTAAAATGAACGGCGGCAGTTCGCAGTCGGCGCGCGAGTGCCGGGCGTTTTGAGATTGCCGCCGCGTGCCGGGCGCTGCATGATCATGGCATGTCAGCATCCCCGGACCGCTGGCCCGAACTGCCCGCCGCCGCGTGGAAGGACACCCGCGACACGCTGCATCTGTGGACGCAGGTGGTCGGCAAGGTCCGCCTCGCGCTCGCGCCTTGGCTCAATCATTCCTGGCACGTCGCGCTCTATGTCACCGTGTGGGGCTTGACCACTTCGCCGATCCCGGACGGCGGGCGCTCGTTGCAAATCGATTTCGATTTCATCGACCACGTGCTGTGGCTGCGCACAAGCGACGGCCATTTCCGCCAGGTGGCGCTGCGGCCGGTCAGCGTCGCGGAATTCTACGCCGACGTGATGATCGCGCTCAAAGAGCTCGGCATTGCCGTATCGATCCGCGCCATGCCGTGCGAGATCCCCGGTTGCATTGCCTTCGATCAGGACACCGTGCACGCGTCCTACGATCCCGGCTACGCCAACCGCTTCTGGCGCGTGCTGCTCGCGTCGCACGCGGTGATGGCGCGTTTCCGCACCGGCTTTCTCGGCAAGGTCTCGCCGGTGCATTTCTTTTGGGGCAGCTTCGACCTGGCGGTGACGCGGTTCTCGGGTCGGCGCGCGCCGCGCCACCCGGGCGGGGTGCCGCATCTGCCCGACGCCGTGGCGCAGGAGGCCTATTCGCACGAGGTGTCGAGCGCCGGCTTCTGGCCGGGCTCGCCAGGGCCGGTGGATTATCCGGCGTTTTATTCTTACACCTATCCGGCGCCGCCGGGATTTGCGGAAATCGCGCGTGAAGCCGAGCGACGCGTTTTTCTCCAAGGAGCTGGGCGAATTCATTTTGCCCTACGACGCCGTGCGCTTGGCGCGCGATCCCGACGCCGCGCTGATGGAGTTCTTGCAGAGCACGTATGACGCTGCGGCCGATCTGGCGAAATGGGACCGCAAGGCGCTGGAGTGCGCGTTGGGCGAAGCGGGGAAGGTGAGGCCGCTATAAGCGGTTTTTGTCAATTCGTGACCGCTGCGTCCGCTCAGCTCCGGCCGACGGTGGTGTTCGCCAACGTCCGCCAGTCGACGTGGAAGCCTTCGATCATCCAGGCATCGCCGTCCTTGACCAGCAGCACGCGGAACTGCGCGTCCCCCCGGTCGAAGCTCGCCGTGGCGACGTATTGCGCCGACACCGCGGTATGCGTGTTGTTCAAGGCCATCAGCGCCTGGCCCTGGCTGCCGCGGAATTCGCGTAAACAACCGAGCGCGCGTTCGGCGTTCGTCATGAGGCCGCGCATCTTGTCGAAGCTCGCCATCTTGCGCAGGTGCGGGCTGGCGCGCTTCCACAATTCGGTTGCATCCCAGTGCTCGGCGATGGCGACGACGGCGTCTTGCGTATAGGCCTTGCTCGCCGTGTCGAGAGCGTTGCCGTTGCGCGCCAAGATGTAGAAACCGGCGCCGGCGGCGACGATGACGACGGCCGCGAACACGCCAAGCCCGAAAAAGAATTTGCGCATCGTGGTTGCCCCTGACTGGCAAAGACACGGAGGCGGCGAGGGTAGGGCGCGTGTGGAAATTTGTGGCGAACGAAACGGCTAAAATTGTCGCCAATGCGCGGGAACCGGTCTCTTTTTTACCCTTCCCCTCCAGGGGAGGGTGAAGCGCGGAAGCGTCATTGCCGGGTTTGCCAGAGTTCGGCAGTATTGAACTGCCACACGTCCGAGGGAGGAAGCGATGAGCCAAAAGGCCGAATTTCACAATCTGGCGAAGCCGGACGACGGCTTGCTGCGCGAACTCGCCGCGGGCGTGACGACGCGCATCTTTGCCGGCGAGCACGCGATGCTGTCGGTGGTGACGATCGCGCCCAACGCCGAAGGCGTCATGCATCATCACCCGGAGGAGCAATGGGGCGTGCTGCTCGAAGGCTCCGCGGTGCGGTTTCAGGGCGACGAGGAAATTCCGGTCAAGCAGGGTGATTTCTGGCGCACGCCCGGTAACGTGCCGCACACGATGCGCGCGGGACCGGACGGCGCGCGCGTGCTCGATATCTTCAGCCCGCCGCGGCCGGAATACAAAAAGGCCGGGAAGGGGTTCGGGACGGCGTGAGGCGTTTTGCCGTCATGGCCGGGCTTGTCCCGCCCATCCCGCTTGGGATGGCATAACGTCCCTGAGCGGGGTCACCGAGACAAGCCCGGTGACGACAGGCGGGTTGGCGCGTCACCGTTGTTGGGCTGCGCCCTGCATCAAATGCGGCCGACGCCCGGGAAGAAGCACACCGGACCGTAATCGTGGCCCGTCACATCGACGAACAGCACCGGCTGGTCACCGGGCGTTTCGATACCGGGCTGCACCGTGTCGCCGGGCACGGCGCGCCATTCCTGCGAGCCTTCGATCTGGTAGAACCATTTATCGGCGCCATCCACTTTATTCACCGCGTAATGAGCCTTCACCGTGTCGGCGTGCGCGCAGCAGAAGATGTACCAGCTGGCCTTGATCCGCGCGCGCGTCGCCGCGGTCGTCGTCTGGCTCTCGTACCAGTCGCGCTCCTGTTGCGTGCGGCTGGCGTATTCCGGTTTCCAGCGCGCGTCTGCCTGCGACAGCGGACCGGCGAGAACTGCGAGCATGAACAAGAGGAACGCGATTCGCATGGCTTACACCTCCTGAGCCATTGGGGGCGCGTGGACGGCGGTACGCGTTGCGAATCCACCAATCACCAATTTCAGGATCGGGCCATGCCGGAGGCTGATCTAAATCAAGCGTTGGGGTATGGATTTTTACGTATTCCGACGGCCGCGGCGGTTGTGCGGTACCTTTAGGGGCCGGTGCAAGCTTGAGAGGCGGGCGCTGTCGCCGGTCTCGTTCGGGCAGCCGCGGCCGGAGTAGAAAAAGTGCGGGGAAGGGATTCGGCAGCGGGTGATGAACAAAGTGGTGTTAGGATAATTCCTATGCTATTTTTTTAATATGACTAAGCTTCTCCGCGACACGATCAAGCAGGTCGAGCAATTGCCGGAGGGCGAGCAGGACGCCGCCGCTGTTGCCATGCTCGACTATCTCGCGCATCGGCGCGATCTGCGCGTCTCCGACGAGCAACTGGCCGAAATCCGCCGCCGCCGGGCCGATCCGAACCGCAAGCTCGTGTCGCACGAGGAGGCGCGGGAGCGCATCAAGCGGCTCGGTGCGTGAAACTCGTCTTTGACGAGAGAGCGCTCGTCGATCTCGAAGGCATTTACAATTGGATCGCCAAGGACAATGCGGCCGCCGCCAAAGCGGTGGTCGAGCGGGTGTTCGAGAGCACGGAGCATCTCGCCGACTTTCCGCACATGGGACATGCCGGGCGCGATGAGGGGACGTTCGAATGGGTCGTGCCGCGGCTGCCTTATATTGCCATTTATGAAATCCATGCGGATCGCGACGAGGTCATCGTGGTTGCCGTGATTCACGGCGCGCAGGAGCGGGAGGATGATCGCAGCGCATAATCCGCCTCATCCTGAGGAGGACGCCGAAGCGTGAGCGAAGGCGGGCGTCTCGAAGGGTGAGGCGGCCACATGGTTCGAGACGCGTCGCTAACGCGGCGGCCTACTTCGCGAAGGAATCGACGTGAAGTTCGGTTTTGTTGCGAAGCACCGGGGGATCTGACCGGCGGACTGGCTGTGCGGGGCGCTCGGTGTCTCGCGGGGTGGCTTCTATGCCTGGCTGACACGACCGCGCAGTCAGAGTAGCCGAAGCGATGAGGAGCTGGGTGCAAAGGTTCGCAGCAGCTTCCTCGCCAGCGACCGGACTTATGGCGCCAGGCGCGTGTGGCACGACCTGCTGGCGGATGGAGTGTCGTGCGGGCTGCATCGGATCGAGCGATTGATGCGGCTGCAGGCTCTCAGAGCGCGTCCGCGACGGCGTCGCCTACCGCCCGATCTGGGTGAGCGGCAGGCGGCCGCCGTCGCTCCCAACGTGCTCGATCGCAGCTTCGAAGCGCCCGCGCCCAACCGCAAATGGATCGCCGACTTCACTTATGTCTGGACGGCAGAGGGCTGGCTCTATGTCGCTGCCGTAGTCGATCTGTTCTCTCGGCGGGTCGTCGGCTGGTCGATGAGCGCTGCGATGGCAGCCCGGCTCGTCACCGATGCTCTGGTGATGGCGATCTGGCGACGGGGCAAGTCTGATGCCCTGCTTCATCACTCCGCCCGCGGCAGCCAATACAGCAGCGAACAGTTCCAACGGCTGATGGCGGATCATGGAGTCGTCTGCTCGATGAGCCGCTCGGGCAACGTCTGGGACAATGCGGCGATGGAGAGCTTCTTCTCCTCGCTGAAGACCGAACGCACAGCGCGCAAAATGTACCGAACGCGTGACGAAGCCAAGGCTGACGTGTTCGACTATATCGAGCGCTTCTACAATCCGAAACGTCGGCACTCGACGATCGGCTATATGAGCCCTATGGAGTTCGAACGGCAGGCGGGATTAGCTTGGGCGGGTGTCAACCAAACCGGGTGCAGGCCAAATCTTTGCTTCTGATAAGCAATTTACTCGCTTGTTACACGCTCATTTTGCAAGGGAACGGCTATCTCTTGGATGCCGCTATTAAGTCCGCAATCGCGTTGGACATTGAACCAGAATTGAGAAATCTTTACCGGATTTTTGACAACTCGAAATCGTTTAGGCAGCGGATGCGAGAGCTATTTAAGCGCAAGCCAAAGTCCGGGTTCAGGGTGTACCCATACGGTTGAGCGGGCATCGCGTCCTGGCTCCTGCATTCGCGCGCGATTATTCAGCGGGCATACCCTCCATCTCGAAAGTTTCCAGACGCTTTTCATCCCAAGCGGCGGGGGCTATGAACAGCGCTACCGCTTCGGAGCCCAATCCCATGAACGCCCCCGTCACACCCCCCGCCGTCCCCCCGTACCACCACACGCCGCTGTTTCCGCTCGGGCCGGACAAGACGCAATACCGCAAGCTCGACGTCGCCGGCCTGCGCGTCGAAAAGGTGATGGGCAAGGACGTGCTGGTGGTGCCGCACGAGGCGCTGCGCGCGCTGGCCGAGGCCGCCTTCACCGACATCAACCACCTGCTGCGCCCGGCGCACCTCAAGCAGTTGCGCGCCATCCTCGACGACCCGGAGGCGAGCGCGAACGACAAGTTCGTCGCCTATGATTTCCTGAAAAACGCCAACATCTCCGCCGGCGGCGTGCTGCCGATGTGCCAGGACACCGGCACGGCCATCATCATGGGCAAGAAGGGCCGCCTGGTGTTCAGCGACGGCTCGGACGAGGGCGCGCTGTCCGAAGGCGCGCGCGACGCGTACCTGAAAAAGAACCTGCGCTATTCGCAGCTCGCGCCGCTCTCGATGTTCGAGGAGAAGAACACCAAGAACAATATGCCGGCGCAGGTCGAGATCTACGCCGAGGGCGAGGACGGCTACAAGTTCCTGTTCATCGCCAAAGGCGGCGGCTCGGCCAACAAGTCGTTCCTGTTCCAGGCGACGCCGTCGATCCTCACCCATGACCGCATGCTGGCGTATCTGAAGGAAAAGGTGCTGACACTCGGCACCGCGGCGTGCCCGCCGTATCATCTGGCGATCGTCATCGGCGGCACGAGCGTCGAGCTGACCATGAAGACGGTGAAGCTCGCCTCCACGCATTATTACGACGAGCTGCCGATCAAGGGCTCCGAGGACGGCCACGCCTTCCGCGATCTGGACATGGAAAAAGAAGTGCTGAAGATGACGCAGTCGACCGGCGTCGGCGCGCAGTTCGGCGGCAAATATTTCTGCCACGACGTGCGCGTGATCCGCCTGCCGCGGCACGGCGCCTCGCTGCCGATCGGGCTCGGCGTATCGTGCTCGGCCGACCGCCAGGCGCTCGGCAAGATCACCAAGGACGGCGTGTTCCTGGAGGAGCTTGAGCATCACCCGGCGCAGTATCTGCCGGAGATTGATCAGGAGAAACTCGGCGGC
>CAVTCV010000031.1:0-271140 GCA_963733315.1 uncultured Alphaproteobacteria bacterium
TTTTTCCCAAGCGGCCAGGCCGGCGAAGATCACGATTGCCAAACGCGGCAAGCCGCAGGTCCAGTGGCAATGGAAGACCGAAGCGATCCGCGCGGCGCTCGTGCAAGATGGGGCATATCTGCTGAAGAGCAACTACCAAGGCTGGTCGCCAGAAGAATTCTGGGAGACGTACATGCAATTGACCGTGGCGGAAAAGGCCTTCCGGACGCTGAAGAGCGAACTCTTGATCCGTCCGATGTGGCATCAGTACGACGGACGCGTGGAGGCCCACGTGATGGTCTGCGTGCTGGCCTACGCCTTGTGGAAGACGCCGGACCATCTGGCGAAACAGGCGGGACTGATGACCGAGATCCGCAAGCCCGACACGACGCGAGGCCGTGCCACAGCCAAGGCCCGGCCGATGAGCCCCGAAGTGATTCTCCGGGAACTGGCCAAGATCCAGATCGGCGACATCCTGCTGGACACCAGCGACGGCCGACAACTGGCCCTCCGCCGGGTCGCCCGGCCGATGCCCGAGCAAGCGAAAATCCTGGCGGCGTTGAAACTGAACCTGCCGGAACGGCTCAGCCCCGACCGGTTTTTGTAGTGAAGACTTTTGCCCCTGATGTTCATAAACCCCGGGAATCACGAACTCCCGGACCTCCAAGTGCGCAACCTAGGCTAGCGGGTGGAAGTCCCGCCTGGGAAGGGTCGCTTGCCCAGTAGCAATCGAAGCGGCGGAGGAGGCAACGAATTCGTCGGAGCCTTCGATGGAAAGGATCACTTGGTGATCCCGCGAAGATGCAGGCCGTAACGCAAGTGAACGCTCGACGAGGCCTCGAAACGTTTAATGTGGAAGCCGACCCGACGGTACAGACGGGGAAGGCCAGCGTTGCAAAGGAAGTCAGCGACAAACGCACTTTGCAATTCCGCCGGGGTAGAGACGACGGCATGTATCGAAGGAATGCACATGAAGCACGGGAAACCGACGACGACAGCGGCGGCAACCGCAACGGGCAACCCGCGAGGGCCAGGCCCGGTCGCGTCGGTGGCGGAGAGGCTCGTAGTAGCGTTGAAACCGGGTAATGCCGGTGGAGCAAAGGGGCCTCAGTTCAAGGATCAGCGTACGCAGGAGCAAGGCACAGGATGATTGGCGAAGAGCCTACCAACACCGATCCGTTGCAGAAACTCCGCGCGGCGCTGCATGACAAAGCGAAGAGTGCGCCCAACTTTCGTTTCTACTCCCTGTACGACAAGGTGTATCGCCGCGACGTGCTGGAAGCGGCCTGGACGCAATGCCGTGCCAACGGCGGAGCGCCCGGCGTGGACGGCCAAACGTTCGAGGACATCGAGAAGTACGGCGTGGAACGGTGGTTGGACGAACTGACGGAGGAATTGCGAACGAAAAGGTATCAGCCGCAACCGGTGCGGCGGGTCTACCTGCCGAAACCGGACGGGAAGCAGAGGCCGCTGGGGATTCCCACGATCCGCGACCGCGTGGTGCAAACCGCCGCGTTGCTGATCTTGGAACCGATCTTCGAGGCCGACCTGCAACCCGAACAATACGCCTACCGCGAGACCTGTTGTATCAGCGACTCATCACTGAAGCCTGCGAGGTTGTGTTCCTGAAGCGTGCCGCCGGATGCTAAAGCAATAAGCTTGATGCAGTCCGCCCTTCTCAACTCGGGTATCAGAATGTCATACGCGCAATCAAATGGATCGTTAAAGCGGGTGGGCCGCGAGAACCAAATCTTTCCAGCCGAAAGGTTTGTGATGTCTCGCAGCGAAGCCGAACGGTAAGCGTGGGCATGGCACCCATCTTATCTGGGCTGTCCAGGATACGAGCCGCTATTTTTGCGACGCTACACTAGCTTCGCTCTTCGTCGGTAAGCGGACGATTGACGTACTTGCTTTTCGTTGGTGACCATCGGCTGCCGGCGTCACGATTCTCCGTTACCGGAGCGATGTTGCGGTTCCACGTGTTCCATGCGGACGATGTGGAGCAAATCCACGCCCACCGTGGCCTCGCCCCGTACAAGGTGTCGTCGGGGCTACCTGCAAGGCCGAGCACGAGCGATCGGCGACCGAGCAAGACCAACTCCGGGTGCGTCACGTCGTAGACCGAGCCGTCGGAGAGAAACATCCGGAAGGGCTGAAACGGCTGCGGGCAGCTTCTTTTGAAGATCTTCAGGGGGCATTTGCTTTCCTTACCTGTGACCGGCCAGGGATTGCTCCGCATATTGACTACCGGCTGCCCTCACCCCCTGCCCCTCTCCCGAAGGGCGAGGGGAGCAACTGCTGCACGGCCGCACATTGTAAGCCTACGCCGGGCCTTTGTCGGGCGTCAATGGTCCTCCCCCAAACGGAGTCCGATGGTCGCGATGGCGCCGTTGCGGGCAGAAAAACAAAAGCCCCCGGGGCCTTTGGGCCTGCGGGGGCTTTTTGTTGGATTAAATCCGGCGACACCTACTCTCGCACTTTTGGTACTACCATCGGCTCTGAAAGCTTAACTACCGTGTTCGGAATGGGAACGGGTGTGGCCTTTCAGATATGGTCACCGGAAAGGAGCGGCCGCGCCGGTGAAGGGACGAGCCGCTATGAGTTGTCGGTCAGTCAGTGGCAGTCTCAGGCTTGTCGCATGGAACTGAAGCTGATAGCCGATCGACTCATGGTTGTGGCAACGAAGTGACATCCTAACGCGGGCACTTAGGAGCGTTGGATACATGTGGCCAAGCGTTCGTCCGTTAGTACCGGTTAGCTGAGCGCATTACTGCGCGTACACATCCGGCCTATCAACCTGGTGGTCTTCCAGGGGACTTTCGCGGTATTACCGCAACGAAACCTGATCTTGGAGAGGGCTTCACGCTTATATGCTTTCAGCGTTTATCCTTTCCGTACATAGCTACCCAGCCGTGCCGCTAGCGCGACAACTGGAACACCAGAGGTACGTCCTTCCAAATCCTCTCGTACTAAAGAAGAACCTCCTCAAGTTTCGTGCGCCCACAGCAGATAGGGACCGACCTGTCTCACGACGGTCTGAACCCAGCTCACGTACCACTTTCATTGGCGAACAGCCAAACCCTTGGGAGCTTCTCCACCCCCAGGATGTGATGAGCCGACATCGAGGTGCCAAACCGCTCCGCCGCTATGGACGCTCGGGTCATGCCGATGACCGTGCGCAGGCCGCTGCGCTGGTCGAGGTCGCACTGGCTGACGTCGCCGTTGATGACCACCGTGCAGTCCTCGCCGATGCGGGTCAGAAACGTCTTGATCTCGGCCGGCGTCGCGTTCTGCGCCTCGTCGAGCAGCACGAAGGCATTTTTCCACGACCGCCCGCGCATGACCTCGAACGGCACCAGCTCGATGCCGCCGTGCTTCAACGCAATGTCATAGGCCGCCTTGCCGATGCGTTCCTTGATCGCTTCCGCGACCGGCGCGGCCCAGGGCGCGAACTTGTCTTCCAGCGTGCCGGGGAAATAGCCCAGCGAGCGCCCGCATGGCACGTTCGGGCGGGTGAGGATGACCTTGTCGATGCGGCGGTTGCGGTAGAGGTCGGCGGCGTGGGTGGCCGCGATCCAGGTTTTGCCGGTGCCTGCGGGTCCGAGGACGATCACCTGGGGAAATTTGCGAAGGGCATCGAGATAGTCGGCTTGGGTCGGGATTGAGCGCTTTGATCGGGGGTAGCGCGCGTTCGATTTCGAATTTGGGGTCCAGGAAATTTATGATCTCGGCGGATCCGAACTGGCGCTCATGGCGGCGTTTTTTCCGACTGAGGTTCTTACCCAAGGGCCGACTCCTTCTGGTGGACTTGAGGATGAACGCGCAACGCGGCGATCCGCGCGCAGGCGCGGCGCCGTCGGTAACGGAATGGCAGGGGTTTTTGCGCGAGGCGGCGGGCCGACCGGCGTTCGGGAACGTTGAGGTTCCGAAGGCCCAGGCTTCCGATCGATCCGTAACTGACGAACCGCCATGAGCAAAGAGAGCTAAATGATTCGGATGACGGATTCTTAAAATTATCCGCGCCATCCAGAACCGAGCCGGGTGAGGGTGCGTTAGGCGCTCTGCCGGGCCCGCCAGAGGCGACCGTCATCCAGCCGGTCGAGGTGCCGAGGAAGCCACCGGCGATCACGTCGCTGAGGAAGTGGTAATTGGCGCCGATCAGCCCGACCGCGACCGCCAGAACGACGAGCGCATAGAAGCGCGCGCAGCTGCGGATAGAGGATCCACAGCACCGAGATCAGCGCGCAGGTCACCGTCGTATGCCCGGAGGGAAACGACGCATAGCCGGGCCCGCCGTGGAAGAAATTAAAGCCATAGGCGTCGTCGTGGATGAACGACGGGTTGTTCTGCACCCAGGTGTCCGGCCACAGCCGCCCGAAGATGTATTTCAGTCCGCTCTTGGTGGTCTCGGCCACGATCACGCTGATGCTGGCGAGCGCCGCCGGTGCCATCGGCCGCGTCAATATCCGGCCGGCGAGCACCCACAGCCCGCAGGCAACGAACACGACGCAGGCGAGCGGGATGAACGGGTCGGGGATATGGGTAAAGCGCGCGAAAGTCTCGCGCTCGCCGCTATGAGCATGCGCGAACAGCGCGAGCGGGCGGTCGAGCCACAGGTAGCAGACCGCGACCGCGACGACGGTGAGCAGCAGGCCGATCAGCCAGCGCTGCAGGGCGGCCGATGTTGCGGGCGGGGATGCGGGAAGACTGTGGGGCGACTCGAGGCTACGGGCGCTTGTTTGTGCCAGAAGCGGCCGCATCAGCGCAATCGCCGGGGCGGTGACAAATGAATCGGCACCCGGCTATACCACCATCATGGTGCCCGCGGAATTCCCGCGCCTTACCTGGAAGCCGGCGCGATTCCGCTGCTGCTTGCCGATTTCGGCGCCGGAACTCGCTACCACATTGCCATTCTGTCGCCTGACGGGCTGACGCCCATGGTGGTCTTTGAGCCGATGCGCGGCGACGCAGCCGCGATCGCGGCCGAGATTGCCGCCGTGTTTGAACAATTGCTGTCCGCCTGGCGCTAAGGCACGGTATCCGCCCACGTCCTCCGGACGTTTACAGGCGCTTAACCGTAGTCCCTGCATAATTTTGCGCCGCCTGACCTGGGGGTGAGGCGGCGCATGGGGATGCTTGGGGTCGAGTTCCAACTTTCTCACGCGATCGACGACCGGCTGACGCGTTCAAACAGCGCGGCGGCCGTGGCGTCAGTGTAATCGAGTTCGAGTGGCGTACCAATGACGAAGTGGACCGCGGCGATCCACGAGGTCCCTTGTTTCGACCGTCGCGTTTTCTTTCTCGCCGACACGCGCCGGATCGCGCGCGCGGTTCCGTTTGTTGCCGGCAGCGCCGTCACCGGCGTCGCGGCGGTCGCCGCCGTCGGCGTCTTCGGCGCGGCGGTGACGCTGGGCGCGGCCTTTATCCTCAACACCGGAATTTCCAGCAATCCGCATCTGCGCGCGCCGGCGCTGGGCGGCCCGGCAGCCTTGGCGCTGGCCGAGCCGACGCCAGCGGGAACCGCGCCGGTCACCTTCGAGGGCAAATGGGCGCATGCCGTGGCGGCGATGCGCTTCGTGCCGGTCTCGCCGCAGCTCATCGCGCGCTTGGACAATGTTCCGACGCCGCGCCTGCGCCGTGATTGCCCAGAATGAGCCGGCGCACGCAATATCGCTCAGGCCTGACGCAGGTTGCACGATTACCGCGGCGGCGCCCAGGATCGCGCTGCCGCTGCCACGGCCGCACATCGAGCCGCCGGTCGGGCAGGCCGCGCCGCAGGTCGCCATGGCGTTGCCGCCGGCTGCGGCGATCGCCGAAAAGCCGCCGCAGCTCGCCCACAACAAGGCGCCGGCGCTGCCCGCTGGCCGACGGCCGCACCGCGGTCTACGACATCTCGGCGCACACCGTTTATCTGCCCAACGGCGAGCGGCTGGAGGCGCATTCCGGGCTCGGCGACAAGATGGACGATCCGCGCTACGTCAAAGTGAGGATGCGCGGGCCGACGCCGCCGAACGTCTATAATCTCACGCTGCGCGAGGAGATCTTCCATGGCGTGCGCGCCATCCGCCTCAATCCGGTCGACGAGGACAAGATGTACGGCCGCGCCGGCATGCTGGCGCACACCTACATGCTCGGGCCCAACGGCCAGTCGAACGGCTGCGTGTCGTTCCGCGACTACGACAAGTTCCTGCACGCCTTCTTGAAGGGCCAGGTCGACCGCATGGTGGTGGTCGATTCGCTGCCGCGGCCGCCGCGAATTGCCAATAAGCGGCGCGACCACGACGATCGCTACGCCGCCAACGATTAATCTGATTGGCCCGGAACGGGCAGGGTGGCGAGCGGTAAGCCTCAGTAGCCGCGCCGGCGGACCTTTTTGGCCGCCTTGCGGGCGGCGTAGCGGGCATCGCGCTCGGCTTTTTGCTCGGCCGCCAGCGCCAGCACGCGTTCGGCCGCCTCGGCCTTGGCCAGCGCCTCGAGCTTCTCGAGTCTCGCGCTGCGCCTGCGCGGCGAGTTCGGCTTCACGCGCGGCTTGCGCGGCCAATTCGGCCTCACGCACCTTCCTGGCGGCGTCGCGCTCGGCCATGCGGGCGGCGCGCGCCTCGTTGACGGCGATGCGCTTGAGGCGCTGCTGCTCGGCTAAGACGGGGTCTTGGGTGACGGTGCGAAACTTTTCTAGCATCGCCTTTTTGACGGCGGCGGCGTTATTGCGACGTTCGAGAACGTCGGGGCTTCTGAAGAAGGTCATTCAATCTCCTTGGAGGACATTCGACGCCAGGGATATATGGCGGTCTCCGGCGGCATTCACAACGCCGCAGGGCGCGAATTCACCGCTTAAAGCGGCGTGCTGCACTACCTCTCCGGCTGCGACGGTCGCAAGCGCCGCGCGCCGCTTGGCCAATCGCCGATTGTGCGGCCTTTTCATAGACTTTAGGGAATTGCCGAAGGATCGATTTGCCGGCCGCGGGTACAACCGGCGGCCATGAGCATCGCCACCACCATCGCCGTTTCGGGGATGAATGCCGCCGCGCTGCGGCTGCAGATTTCGGCGAGCAATATCGCCAATGTGCAGTCGAGCGGCCCCTGCCGGGCAGCGCCAATGCCGCGCAGCTATCCGCCCGCCTATAACGCGCTCGCCGTCAATCAAACGGCGATGCCGGACGGCACCACTTTCGCCACCGTCACGCCGGTTTTACCCGGCACCGTGACGGCTTGGGATCCCGCCGCATCTTATGCCAACGCGCAGGGCATGGTGGCTGCGCCCAATGTCGATATGGCCAACGAGGCCGTGCAGACAAATGATGGCCGAGCCTAACTTACGCGGCCAATGCCGCAGTGGTTACGGGACCGACAGCCAGATGACGGCATCGGCTGTTGAACATCAACGTGTTCGCTTAGCTCACCGCTGATGCGCGACGCGGGTGAACATATGGTTGGGCGGCAGGATGGACGCTAGATCTGCGCGGTCACCGGCTTTATCGGCGTATGCCGGATTTCGCGCATATCGCCATGGTGCACTCTCGCCACCTTCCCATTATCCCAAGCGATGGTGACGGCATCCCAGCTCGTTTCGGTGATACAGCCGCGGTCGGCGGCATCGCCTTGCCAATAAACCCGGTTACCCTTCTTGAGGGCCTTGGATTCGGCGTTGGTCATCGATCTTATCCTTATTCTGCCTTCGCATCGTCGGCTGGGCTCTTGGTCTCTGCTAAGCGTTCGGCTTTGCGTTGCGCGGATTTTTCCTCCCGCTTGCGCAGTTTTTCCTCGTTGCGGGCCTGCGCCGCGCGGTTGCGGTCATTGCGCTGCATCCCGTAATTCGGCCTGAAAGCCATGCGGTTTCCCTTCGGAATTGACTGGTTTGCAAATGAGCGAGTTGCCGGGTGGGCGCTTTCGCCCCGAACGGCTCACGGGACTATACGCGCTTAATTGCTCTTAGAGTCCGATCTCGAAAAAGCCTGTCCCGACTTGAATCCCGGGATGGGACCCGGTTTCCCCTCGCTTGCCCTTGTTCTGTGGGGTTGATACCTACTCCACAACTCGTCATGGCCGGGCCATTCCCGGCCATCCACGTCTTTCAAAAAGTCGAAAATGCCGGCCAAAACGCCCTTTTACATCACCACCGCGATCTCCTACCCGAACGGCGCGCCGCATATCGGCCACGCCTATGAGGCGATCGCCACCGACGCCATCGCGCGCTTCATGCGGCTCGACGGCTACGACGTCTATTTCCTCACCGGCACCGACGAGCACGGCCAGAAGATGCAGCAGACCGCGACCAAGCTCGGCTTGACCGCGCGCGAACTGCGCGACCGCAACGTGCCGCTGTTCGAGAAGATGGTCGAGCGGCTGGAGTGCTCGAACGACGACTTCATCCACACCACCGAAGAGCGCCACCACCGCTCGTCGGAGGAAATCTGGCGCCGCATGGAGAAGAACGGCGACATCTATCTCGACAAATACGCCGGCTGGTATTCGGTGCGCGACGAGGCCTATTACGCCGAGAGCGAGACGCAGCTCAACGAGCAGAAGGTGCGCGTCGCGTCGAAAACCGGCACGCCGGTCGAATGGGTGGAGGAGGAGAGCTATTTCTTCCGCCTCTCGGCCTATCAGGACAAGCTGCTCAAGCTCTACGAGCGGCCGAATTACGTGCTGCCGAAGGAGCGGCTCAACGAAGTCGCGAGCTTCGTGCGCGGCGGCCTGCAGGACCTGTCGATCTCGCGCACCACCTTCGACTGGGGCATCCGCGTGCCCGGCGACGACAAGCACATCATGTATGTGTGGGTCGACGCGCTGACCAATTACATCACCGGCGTCGGCTTTCCCGACGACCAGAGCGAAAAATTCAAACGCTATTGGCCGGCGGCGCTGCACGTCATCGGCAAGGACATCGTGCGCTTCCACGCGGTCTATTGGCCGGCCTTCCTGATGTCGGCCGGCATCGAGGTGCCGCAGCACATTTTCTCGCACGGCTTTTTGTTCAATCGCGGGGAGAAGATGTCGAAGTCGGTCGGCAACGTGGTCGATCCCTTCACCATGGCGGACGCCTACGGCGTCGACCAGTTGCGCTTTTTCTTTCTGCGCGAGATCCCGTTCGGCCAGGACGGCAATTACAGCCACGAGGCGATCGTCAACCGCATCAACGCCGATCTCGCCAACGACCTCGGCAATCTGGCGCAGCGCTCACTGTCGATGGTCGGCAAGGCCTTCGGCGGCGTGCTGCCGGCGCCGGGCGAGTTCACGGCCGAGGACAAGACGATCCTCGCCGCCGCCGACGGCATGATCGGCACCGCGCGCGAACACATGAAGACGCAAGCGCTGCACCAGGTGCTCAACGCGGTGTGGGCCGTGGTCGCCGACGCCAACCGCTACTTCGCCTCCGAGGCGCCCTGGGCCAAGGCCAAGACCGACCCGAAACGGCAGGGGACGATCCTTTACGTGACGGCGGAAGTTCTGCGGCAGGTGGCGATCCTGGCTTTGCCGTTCATGCCGAGTTCGGCGGCGAAACTGCTCGATCTGCTTGCCGTTCCGGTGGCAGAACGCAGCTTTGCCGAGCTTGACGGCACCAAACGCATCGCTTCCGGCCGCCCATTGCCGCCGCCGGCGCCGGTGTTCCCGCGTTATGTCGAGTTGGAGGCGAAGACGTGATGAATGGACGTGTCCCGGGCGCAACGCAGCGTGGAGCGAAGCGGAACGGTGCGTTGCAGAACCGGGACCCATTGTTGTCGACCGGACCCCGGATCAGCAGCGCACCGCTTCGCGCTGCGCTGCATCCGGGCAACGCAGCAAGTAGGCGCTAGGCATGCTCATCGACAGCCACTGCCACCTGGATTTCCCCGATTTCGCCGCCGAGCTCGACGCCGTGGTGGCGCGGGCGCGCGCCGCCGGCGTCGGGCGCATGGTCACCATCTCGACCCGTGTCAAAAAGCACGCGCAGGTGGTGGCGATCGCGGAGAAATATCCGGATATATTCTGCTCGGTCGGCACCCATCCGCACAACGCGCACGAGGAACTGGATATCGACGCCAAGACGCTGATCGCCTTGGCGAAGCATCCGAAAATCGTCGCGATCGGCGAGGCTGGTCTCGACTATCACTACGACAAATCGCCGCGCGACGCGCAGGCCGCAAGCTTCCGCCAACACATTGCCGCGGCGCGCGAAACCGGGCTGCCGCTGGTCATCCATGCGCGCGAATGCGACGCCGACATGGCCGCGATCTTGAGCGAAGAAACCGGGCAGGGCGCCTTCCCGGCCGTGCTACATTGCTTTACCGGCGGCCGCGAATTGGCGATGCGCGCCATCGACTTCGGGCTCTACATCTCGTTCACCGGCATTCTCACCTTCAAGAATTCGCAGAGCTTGCGCGATATCGCGCGCGATCTGCCGGCCGAGCGGGTCCTGGTCGAGACCGACGCGCCTTATCTCGCGCCGCTGCCATTCCGCGGCAAACGCAACGAGCCGGCTTATGTGGTGGAAACCGCTAAAGTCTTAGCGAATACCCGCGGCGTATTCTTCGACGAAATTGTGCGACAAACCACGGACAACTTCTTCCGCCTGTTCAGCAAGGTCCCGCGAACTTTGGCGGACGCCGCATGAGCCTCACCTTCACCATTCTCGGCTGCGGCTCGTCGATGGGCGTGCCGCGCGTCGCGCTCGGCTGGGGCTCGTGCGATCCGAACGAACCGAAAAACCGGCGGCGGCGCTGCAGTTTGCTGGTCGAGCGCGGCGATGACCAAGGCCACCGCACGCGCGTCCTCATCGACTGCACGCCGGACCTGCGCATGCAATTGCTCGAGGCCGAGGCCGACTGGCTCGACGGCGTGCTGATCACCCACGAACACGCCGACCACACCCATGGGGTCGACGACCTGCGTCCTCTGTTCGTGCACAAGCGCCGCCGCGTGGACTTCTACCTCGACGAGGCCACCTCGCGCGCCATGCACGCCCGCTTCGGCTATTGCTTCATGACGCCGCCCGGCAGCGAGTATCCGCCGATCTTGACCGAGCATCGGCTGGTGCCCGGGCACCGCGTCACCGTCCAGGGGCAGGGCGGCCCGATCGAGGCTCTGCCGGTCCTGCAAGACCACGGCGACATCCCGTCGCTGGGCTTCCGGATCGGCAATCTGGCCTATTCCGCCGATATTAAAGACCTGCCCGCGGAAAGCCTCGCGGCCATGGCCGGGCTCGATGTCTGGATCGTCGACGCGCTGCGCCAGGCGCCGCATCCCAGCCACTTCAATCTCGACGAGGCCCTGCACTGGATCGCGCGGGTGAAGCCGAAGCGGGCGATCCTGACCAACCTGCACAGCGACATGGACTACGCCACGCTGCGCGCCAGTCTGCCGGCCGGCGTCGAGCCGGGTTATGACGGGATGACGATCACGGGTTAATGTTGGCCATGAACTCTCTTGCTCTACAGACTGAAATCATTTGAAGGATGCCTTCTAAGGCCACCGTGCGCCGCGATCAATCAACGCCATAAATAAACTAGATATTTCATGGCCATCGCGCACTTACTTAAAGCTAGACGGAGTTCTGCCTATTATAGAAACAGGCGATGTTACACTTGACAAACCTATCCGCCTGATCTAGTGTTTCAGCCATAGGAGCTAACTCCCATGGCTAAATCTGTTCTTTCCGCCCCGCAATTCCAGACTGAAACCGCCGCTTTTGATTATGTGGAAGCCGCGCTTTGGCCGAACGGCCCGGTGTGCCCGCATTGCAAGGAAACGGTGCGGATGGGCCGGTTGAACGGCAAAGCGACCCGTCCTGGCCTGTTCAAGTGCTACGCCTGCAAAGAGCCAGTTCACGGTCCGCATGGGTACCATTTTCGAGGATAGCCACCTGCCGCTGCACCTGTGGCTGCAAGTGATCCACCTGTTGTGCGCCAGCAAGAAAGGCATCTCGACCCGTCAAATCCAGCGGATGCTCAATTGCAGCATGAAAACCGCATGGTTCCTTGGCCACCGTATTCGCGAAGCCATGACCCCGCTGGCCAAATGGCCCGCTGGGCGGCTCTGGCAAGACCGTAGAAGCCGACGAAACCGAATTGCCCAAATCGCGTAAGACCAAGCGGCCCGAAGGTCACCGGCGCAGCGATAACCCGCGCGTGTCTGTCGCCTTGTCGAGCGCGGCGGCAATATCCGTTCTGTGACCCTCGATCACGTGGCGTTGGCCGTCACCTGCGCCGGATGCTTCACAAGGATAGCCGCCTTGTGACCGACAAGGCGCAGCACTACAAGCTGCCGCCCGTCGCCAGCCATGAAAGCGTCGACCACTCCAAATTCGAGTGGACCCGCGGCGACGTGCATACGAACACGCTGGAAGGCTTTTTCAGCATCGTGAAGCGCGGTCTGGTCGGCGTTTATCAGCACGTCGATACCAAGCATCTTGACCGCTATCTGGCCGAGTTTGATTTCCGGCAGAACACCCGCGAACGGCTTGGCATCAATGACAGCCAACGTGCGCGAAATCGCGCTTAAAGGCTTCGACGGACAAGCGGCTGACCTATCAAACAACTGATCGCCCGCAAGCCTAAGCCGGAAACTTGGGCCGAGTTTGTAGTGCGTTGGCTGAAAAAATTAGCAGAGCACTCTTGACGAAAATGCTTGGTTAACTCAGGCGAATCTGCGTTGAATAGTTGAGGCCAAGCCGTGCAACCGGCTTGGCCTCGAAATTAACCGCCGCGCAGAGGCGGTTGCGATAATCGCATTGCTTATATCGTCGCGTTCGCGATTCACGTCAAGCCTCTCGCGGCCATTGGGAATTACTCAAATGGCCAATCTTTTCGAGACAGTCACCGCGCCTTTCAAAACGCTCCGCGAGGCGCTGGCGGAGTTGGTAGAGACCCGCGACGCTATTAAGTTTGGAGAAATCCAAACCAGATTGTATGCGCAAATCACTGCCGCATATGATGCCGCATTTGAAATCAAGCAACGCGAGGCGGCGCTCATGGAGGAAAATAGTACCCTTAAACGCCAACTTGCTGAGCTTGAGACATGGGAGACTGAGAGCAAACGCTATGAACGACGCGATGTAGGTAACGGAATTATCGCCTTTGTTCTTAAGCAAACTGAACAACGCTCCGAAGCACCACATATGCTTTGTGCAAAGTGCTATCATGATCGTAAGACATCGGAGTTGCAGCCGACTGAAAAGCTCGAAATGCGCCGCAGAGTGTGGTTTTGCCCGCGCTGCACCTCTGAATTTGTGATAGGCGCACAAAAACCTCCAAGTCCTGCCGGGCGCGCCGTAACGGAATATGATATATTCAATCCTTAGGAGCCGCGCGAATATGGCAGCCAAACCACAGCACAAAACAAAACCCAAGCTAACCGACGCCGAACGCCAAAAGCGTTTCGTCGCAATGGCTCGCGAAGTAGGTGCGTCCGATGATCCGAAGGATTTTGAATCGGCGTTCAAGAAGGTTGCCCTCCCGAAGAAGAAGCCGCGCGATTAGCACGTATTATTTTGCTCATGTTGAGCGCCCCTTGTCTCATGGTTTCAAGAGCCTGAGGGGTCGACTAAAAATGAGTTATGCCAAGATAGCCACGCGGAACATTTTGTGATGGTGGCGTCGGTTTTCCCGACGTCCGCGCTTGCCGATTAATCAGAAACGTCGAATGCGCCAGAAAATCCGCCATCATGAGCGGATCGCATTCATCCTTGGTGGCAATTGTAATGGTGCGCAATATGCCGGAGTTTTCAAATTCTTTCTTGACCTCTAAAAAAATCCGCTGCGCGTCGCCCGAATTTGGATGCCCGGCTTCAAGAATTATGTGCAGCGCCAGAAAATTTGCCGCGGTATTTGCGTTTCATCGTTTCTAGAAAAGGTAATAAAGACACATCCGAAAGCAGAGGCCATATTTGCTATCTAGCCGCGCCTTACCCGCATGTCGCTGGGTTTTGTAGTGCTGTAAGTACGTGTCGTTATCGAGGGTAATGGCAACGCTATCGGTTAGACCAAAACTGGTCACAACTTGCAGGTCCGCATATAAAGCGGCCATCTGCTTATCGGGTCAAGCCTTTGAAATCGCCCGTTCGGCTTTTGAACTTTTTTGTATGAAAAATCTCAAATCCATGACGCGCTTTCACGGCGTCGAATTTGGCTTGAAACTTTTTCCATTGATCCGCGCGGCCAAGCACTCCCGCCATAATGGTGATGGGGGAACCATCATGGGTGCCGCTTTCGTCAAGATAGGCGGTATAGGCTAGGGCCACGAATAGACGCTCCGGTTCCCACGATGGGCCAGAGCAACACAAAGCTCGCCAATGAAATCGGTGGATCGCTTGTGGCGCGTGTTCATGGCTGCGCCTCATGCGAATTTGCCCCAATACTAGGCTTTGTGGTCGAGTTTGTGAAGTGTAACGTCGCCTAGAAATATTCCATAATATGTCTTATGCGAATCAGCCATGTAGACGCCCGATAGAGAAGTCACCCTTGGCCCAGATACAGATGTCACCCTGCGCAGTTTTTGGAGTGGCATGGGGAGCGGCCGATGACGGTGATTACGATGAGCCGTTCAGAGATCGATCGGATGAGCGTTTTGCGCGATCTGGCGGAAGACCGGATCAGGGTTTCCGAGGCAGCGAGGTTGATGGGGCTTGGGCGCCGCCAGGTCTTACGGCTGGCGAAGGCCTATCGTCAGCGCGGCCCCGCGGCGTTGGTGTCCAAGCGGCGCGGCAAACGGAGCAACCGGAGCTATCCCACCGGCCTGCGGGCTGAGGTCATTGGCCTCATTCGCGAGCGCTATAGCGACTTCGGGCCGACGCTTGCGGCCGAGAAGCTCTCTGAGCTGCATGGCATCCGTCTTGGCCGCGAGACGATCCGGCAATGGATGATGGCGGCCGGGTTTTGGAAGGATCGCAAGCAGCGGATGAAGCCGGTTCATCAGCCGCGCAATCGCCGCGAGTGTGTTGGTGAGCTGATCCAGATCGATGGCTCGCAACACTGGTGGTTCGAGACCCGTGGGCCGCAATGCACCCTGCTCGTCTACATTGATGATGCGACCAGCCGGTTGATGCATCTGCAGTTTGTCGAGAGCGAGAGCACTTTCGATTATTTCAAGGCGACACGGACCTATTTGGAGCAGCACGGCAAGCCGGTCGCCTTCTATTCCGACAAGCACGGCGTATTCCGGGTCAACAGAAAGGATGCCGCCGGCGGGGATGGCATGACCCAGTTCGGCCGGGCATTACATGCGCTCAACATCGACATCATCTGCGCCAATTCCTCGCAGGCCAAGGGGCGTGTGGAACGAGCGAACGCGACGCTGCAGGACCGGCTAGTCAAGGAGATGCGGCTTCTGGGCATCAGCAGCATGGAGGCCGGCAATGCGTTCCTGCCGGTATTCATGGCCGACTACAACGCCCGCTTTGCCAAGCCGCCCTTCGGCGACAGGGATCTGCATCGTTCCTGCGCCGACCATGACGATCTGGACGACGCCTTCGCCTGGAAGGAAGAACGGTCGGTGTCTGTGAACCTGACGCTTCAATACGACCAGGTGATGTTCATTCTGGAACCGAACGAGATCACCCGTTCGCTGGCGCGCAAGCGGGTCATGGTGATCGATTATCCCGATGGCCGGCTGGCGATCCGGCATAACGGCGTCGATCTGCCGTATCGGGCTTTTGATAAACGGCAGCGGGTGAATCAGGCGGCGATCGTTGAGAACAAGCGGCTCGGTCCGGTTCTGGCCTACATTGCCGAGAAGCAGAAAGAACTTGATATGTCCCGTTCGGCCAAGGCCCCCAGGCGTCGTGGCCAGACAAATCACATGTTCAAAGTCGGATAGGCACAAGGAATTCCGAACAACAACCAGGAAAGGCGGCTATCTTACCTCCCTAGGGGGTGACATTTGAAACTGGCTCAGAAAGTGACTTCCCTAAATGGTGCCGACAATCCATCCGCGGTCGCGGCGACCGGTGACGGGCTTTGCTACGGTCGCTTTTCCCGCGACAGCGAGCCCTAGCCCGTGAAGCCTTCCCGCGATATTGCCCGGCTGATCGAGATCATGGCGGCGCTTGCGCACGCCCGGCAGCGGCTGTCCGTGGGACCTCGAACAGACCTTCCGCACCATCGCGCCCTATACGCTCGAGGAAGCCTATGAGGTGGCCGACGCCATCGCGCGCGGCGACCTCGCCGACCTCAAGGACGAGCTTGGCGACCTGCTGCTGCAGGTCGTCTACCACGCCCGCATGGCCGAGGAACAAGGCGCCTTCGATTTCGGCGACGTGGTCGAAGGCATTACCGCCAAGATGGTCCGCCGCCATCCGCACGTCTTCGCCGATGCCGAGGGCCGACACCGCCGAGGCGGTCGAAGGCCTGTGGGAGCGGATCAAGGCCGAGGAAAAGGCCGAACAGCGGCGAGGCGGGGCCGACAGGCGCCCTCGCCGGCGTGCCGGTCGCCCTGCCCGCGTTAACCCGCGCTTTGAAACTCCAGGACAAGGCCGGCCGCGTCGGCTTCGACTGGAACGACCCGCGCGCGCGTGCTCGCCAAGATCCGCGAGGAAGCCGACGAAATCGAAGCCGAACTTGATCGCGCCGACAAGGCCGAGGCGGCGGCCGAAGTGGGCGATCTTCTGTTCGCGGTGGTCAACCTCGCCCGCCATCTCGGCGCCGATCCGGAAGACGTCCTGCGGCAGACCAACCTGAAATTCGAGCGGCGTTTCGGATCGATCGAGCGCGCGCTGGCCGCGCGCGGCAAGACGCCCAAGGACGCCACACTGGCCGAAATGGACGCGCTGTGGGACGCGGCGAAGGCGGCGGAGAAGACTGGCGAGTAAGGCCCCCTCGCCAACGAGCGCGTCGGCCAACGCTCCGCCGCCCGTATTCTTCGCAGGCCCCGAGTTAAGCCGTCGGCCGTATTCCGACAGCCTCGCCGTCATCCGATTTAGCGCAATGAAACAGTCGGTTGGACTGGGCGTTACATAAACATTACGCTTGAAAATCATCGGCTGCAGCTATCAAGTCAACCAGCTGGTGCTTGGCGTCGCTTCCGACATTTCCTGGGTCTCCAAGACCGGCAGCGCCAATGAAATCCCGCCTTTCACGCCGCGACCGACTGTGGCCGGCACCAAAGAGCATTCGCTGGAACGATCCGCGGGCGCGTCGGCTTCACGCCGGTCGAACTATGGCTGGTCTATGCGACCGGCGGTGAACACGCGGTGACAGCGATGTCGAGGCGACGATCGTGACGCTGGCGAACAACTTAACGGCAAACTGGCCGACGCCTGCCCCGGTTGGCGTGCGGCCGTGCGGCCGGCGGAGTGGGCCCTCCAATTGGGGACGACTGGACTGCGCCGAGTATCTCTACGCAGGTTCGGCGCCCAACATTACTTCATTCTGCTCGCCGGGGTCCGCCATCCGGCATCTGCAACGTCGTCCGCATCGACGATAAAGATTGAGTTGCGGGATAAGGGCGATGACACTATCGCTTTCTTACGGCAAATCAGGTGACGTACGAGCAAATAGACACGGTGCAATGGACCCGGCGTTTCTCTCACTGACGAGGCGGCATTTGACATCGAGGCCAACGAAGGATGCGGCTAAGACAACGGCACAGGCCGGAAACTTCGCCCTCACCCGCGCCGCTTTCTCGGCGTCCGCGCGCACGGTCACCGCCAGCCGGCCGTCGTCGCGCATGCCCTTGGAGAGCACCTCGGAGTGGCGGTAGAGCCAGCTCAAGCCCGCGCCGTCGGCCGGATCGATCGCCAGTTCGAGGGTTTGCCGCTTCTCGTTGAGCCGCGCTTCGATCGCCGCGACCAGGCGCTCGATCCCTTCGCCGCTCAAGGCCGACACCGGGATCGGCCGGCGCGCTGCCGGCTGCCGGTCGGCCAGATTGAACAGCCGTTCGCGCGCTTCGCGCGTCGAGCCGGTCGATCTTGTTCCAGACCTCGATCAGCCGCGGGTCGGCTCGCCGCGATGCCGAGTTCGCCGAGCACCTTTTCGACGTCGTGCGATTGCGCCGCCGGAATCCTCGTGCGACATGTCGCGCACGTGCAGGATGACGTCGGCCTCGATCACCTCTTCCAGCGTGGCGCGGAACGCCGCCACCAGCATGGTCGGCAGATCGGAGATGAAGCCGACGGTATCGGACAGGATGACGCGGTTGCCGTGCGGCAGCGCGACCGCCCGCAGCGTCGGGTCGAGCGTGGCGAACAGCATGTCGGCCGACAGCACGCTCGCCGCCGTCATGCGGTTGAACAGCGTCGATTTGCCGGCATTGGTGTAGCCGACCAGCGCCACGATCGGATAAGGCACGCGCTTGCGGCTGTCGCGATGCAGCTTGCGCGTGCGCTTGACCTTGTCGAGTTCGCCTTCGATGCGCTCGATGCGGTCTTCGATCACGCGGCGGTCGGCTTCGAGCTGCGTCTCGCCCGGCCCGCCGAGAAAGCCGAAGCCGCCGCGCTGGCGCTCGAGATGGGTCCAGGAGCGGACCAGCCGGCTCTTCTGATAATTGAGATGCGCGTGCTCGACCTGCAGCGCGCCTTCCTGCGTGCGCGCGCGCCGGCCGAAGATTTCCAGGATCAGGCCGGTGCGGTCGATGACCTTGGCGCCCCAGGCCTTTTCCAGATTGCGCTGCTGCACCGGCGAGACCGGGCAATCCATGATCACCACGGACGCCGACAGGCTTTTGACCAGCCCGGCGATCTCATCGACCTTGCCGGTGCCGATATAGGTCGCCGGCCGCACCTGGTTGAGCGTGACCAGGCCCTGCCTCCACGACATTGAGGTCGATGGCGCGCGCGAGCCCGGCCGCTTCTTCAAGCCGCGCCTCCGGCGTGCGCGTTTCCGCCAGCGCGCGGGCGGCGTCGCCCTCGACCTCGCGCTTGAGCCACGGCTCGATGACGATGGCGCGGCCGGTCTCCGTGCCCGACGCCGTCGGGCTCAAGACGATCGGCGCGCTTGTCACGCGGTCGTTGTTCCAACTAGACCTTGTCCCCGGCCGGTTCTTCGCCGCCTTCGAACAACTGGATCGGGTGACCGGGCATGATGGTCGAGATCGCGTGCTTGTAGACGAGCTGGGAATGCCCATCCCGCCGCAACAAGACGCAGAAATTATCGAACCAGGTCACCACGCCTTGCAATTTCACGCCGTTGACCAAAAAGATGGTCAGCGGGATTTTTGCTTTGCGGACGTGATTGAGAAAAGTGTCTTGTAGATTTTGCGCACGTTCGGCTGCCATGGCCGTGTTCCATTTTTTTGCCCGCGTCTTTACGCGCGGGACGATCGTTGCCCGGACCCTGTGCAAATGACGCTGCACACCCCGCCAAGCCCCTCGCAAAAGCGGTGCCAGGCCCAGGAGAGTTGCTATTAGATGGCAGGCGGTCTCCGCGCGCAAGCGCAAGTTCACGACCGCTCTGCCAGGCACCTGAAATAACTAACAATTCGTCGCTTTGGCAGAGGCGGTTTTTGTCCGTCGTTAGCCCCCGGATGGGCCCTCCCCGCGCTAGCTTCCGGGCGCGGGTCGCCGGGCGCCGAACTAGCCGATTTCGGCGTGGCGATGGTAATCGCGCCGCAACGCCGCGGCGATCAGCCCGGGCGCGCCGTTGCCGACCGGACGGCCGTCGATGCTGACCACCGGCAGCACGATCTGGCTCGCCGAGGTGACGAAGGCCTCGCGCGCGGCATAGGCTTCCTCGACCGTGAAGGCGCGCTCTTCGAGCGCCAGGCCTTGCGCGGCTTGATCACGTCGAGCACCACCGAGCGCGTGATGCCGGGCAGGATGTCGCGGCCGAGCGGACGCGTGATCAGCTTGCCGTCGCGGCTGACGATCCAGGCGTTCGACGAGGCGCCTTCGGTGACGCGGCCTTGCGCGTCGACCAGCCAGGCTTCGCGCGCGCCCTGCTCGCGCGCGCTCTGCTTGGCGAGCACGTTGGGCAACAGCGCCACGGATTTGATGTCCACCCGCTGCCAGCGCAGGTCGGGCACGGTGACGACGGCGATGCCTTCGGCCGCCAATTGTTCGAGCCGCGCGAGATCGTTGCTGCGCGCGGTGACCACCACCGATGGCTTGGTGCCCGCCGACGGAAACGGAAAATCCCGCCGCGCCACGCCGCGGGTGATCTGCACGTAGACGATGCCGTCGCGCACGCGGTTTCGCCGCACGGTTTCCCGCAGCACGATCGACGAGCGCAGCCGGCGACATCGGGCGCGCGATGCGCAGTTCGTTGAGCGAGCGATCGAGCCGCGCCATGTGGCGGCGCTCGTCGACCATGCAGCCCTCCCGCACCTCGCAGACTTCGTAGACGCCGTCCGCGAACTGATAGCCGCGGTCTTCGACCGAGACTTTTGCCTCGGCGCGCGGCAGATAGCGGCCGTTGACGTAGGCGATGCGAGACATGGAGGGTTAGCCTATCCCCAGCGCCTTGAGCTTACGGTGCAGCGCCGAGCGCTCCATGCCGACGAACTCGGCGGTGCGCGAGATATTGCCGCCGAAGCGGCTGATCTGCGCCACCAGATATTCGCGCTCGAACACCTCGCGCGCGTCGCGCAACGGCAGTCCCATCAGATGCTCGCCGCCATTGCCATTCGGCATCTGCGGCACCATCGAGCCGACGTCGGGCGGCAGCATGCTGGCATTGAGCACGGCATTCGGATCGCCGCCGGCGAGGATCATCAGCCGTTCGATATTGTTGCGCAGCTGGCGCACGTTGCCCGGCCAGTTGTGCGATTGCAGCACGGCCATGGCATCATCGCCGATGCGGCGTTTCGGCAGGCCGGTCGCCTGCGAAATCTGGTCCATGAAATAGTCGACCAGATCAGGAATGTCCTCGCGCCGCTCGGCCAAAGGCGGCACGCGGATCGGCACGACCGACAGGCGATGATAGAGATCCTCGCGGAATCTTCCGTCCGCGATCTCCGCCTCGAGATTGCGCGCGGTCGACGACATGATGCGCACGTCGACCGCGACCTTGCTGCTGCCGCCGACCCGCTGGAAGGTCTGATCGACCAGTACGCGCAGGATCTTGTTCTGCGTTTCGCGCGGCAGCTCGGCGACGTCGTCGATGAACAGCGTGCCGCTATCCGCCTCTTCCAGCGCGCCCGGTTTGCGGTCGTCCGAGCCGTTGGAGCGGTCGACGCCGAACAATTCGACTTCCATGCGTTCGGGCGTGATCGCGGCGGCGTTGATGACGATGAAGGGGCCGTTCGCGCGCGCGGACGATCTGGTGGATCATGCGCGCGGCCAGTTCCTTGCCTGCGCCGGAGGGGCCGACGATGAGGACGCGGCTATTGGTCGGCGCCACCCGCTCCATGGTCTGGCGCAATTGCGCGATCGCCGCGGAGCGGCCGACCAGCGTCGCCGGCTGCGGCGCCATTTGCTTGAGCTGCTTGACCTCGCGTTTGAGGCGCGAGGTTTCCAGCGCGCGCTCGGCCACCAGCACCAGCCGGTCGGCCTTGAACGGCTTCTCGATGAAATCGTAGGCGCCATGCTTGATGGCGGCGACCGCGGTTTCGATGTTGCCGTGGCCGGAGATCATCACCACCGGCACTTCGGGATGCTCCTGCTTGATCGCATCGAGCAGTTGCAGGCCGTCGAGCTTGCTGCCCTGCAGCCAGATGTCGAGGAACACCAGATTCGGCTTGCGCGCCGCGATGGCCGCCAGCGCGTCGTCGCTGTTGCGCGCGGTGCGCGCGTCGTAGCCCTCGTCCTGCAGGATGCCGGCCACCAGATCGCGGATGTCGGCCTCGTCATCGACAATGAGAATATCTGCGGCCATGCCCTGTCACCCGTTCACGGTGTTCTGTTGTTCGGGCGCGGAGGCTTCCGCGTGGCCGGCGGCGGCGAAACGCACACGCACCCAGGCGCCGCGTTGGCCGGGGATCTTGTCGGCGGCGTCACGCAGTTCGATGCTGCCGCCATGATCCTCGACGATGCGGCCGACGATGGCGAGGCCGAGACCAGTGCCCTTCTCCCGCGTCGTCACATAAGGCTCGAGCAGCCGACTGCGGTTTTCCTTCGGCAAACCAATGCCGTTGTCGATAACGTCGATGACAATTTCGGCGCCCTCGCGCGCGGCAATGACACGGATCGAGCCCTTGCCGAGCTCGGCCGGCGACACCGCGGCGATCGCTTCGGCGGCGTTCTTGATCAGATTGGTAAGCGCCTGCGACATCAGCCGCCGGTCGAAGCGCGCCGGCATCGGGTCTTCGGCAATATCGGCGTCGATGTCGATCTCGGCATGGCCAACGCGCATCAGGAATACGGCTTGCCGCACGGTGTCGGCTACGTCTTCGGCGGCGATCACCGGCTTGGGCATGCGCGCGAAGCGGGAGAACTCGTCGACCATGCGGCGTGATATCGTCGACCTGGCGTATGATCGTGTCGGTGCATTGATCGAAGACCGAGCGATCTTCGCCGATCATCTTTCCGTATTTGCGGCGAATACGCTCGGCCGACAGTTGAATAGGCGTCAGCGGGTTCTTGATTTCATGCGCGATGCGGCGCGCGATGTCCGCCCAGGCGGAGGTGCGCTGGGCGGCGACCAATTCGGTGATGTCGTCGAGCGTCACCACATAGCCGTGATCGGATTCGCTGGATTGCTCGCTGGTGATGCGGACCGACAGATTGCGCTCGCGGCCATTGCGGGTGATCGTGACCTGATCCTGCGTGCGCGCGTTCGATTGCGCCGCCGCCATGAAATCGGCGAGTTCCGGGAACACTTCCGTCAGCGGCCGGCCGAGCGCCTCGGCGCCGGTGCGGCCGATCAGCTTCTCCGCCGAACGATTGAGGATGCTCACGCAGCCGGCGCCGTCGACGCCGATCACGCCCGCGCTGGCGCCGGCCAAGCACCGCTTCGGTGAAGCGGCGCCGGCTGTCGATCAGGTCGCGCGCGCGCATGATATCGTCGCGCTGGCTGCGCAGTTCCTGCGTCATGCGGTTGAACGTCTCGCCGAGCTGCGCGAGATCGCCTTCCGACTGGTGCACCGGCACGCGCACATGCAGATTGCCGGTGGAGACGACATTGGCGGCGCCAATCAGGCGCCGGATCGGCGCCACCAGGCGATTGGCGAAATCCAATCCGACCCACACCGCCGATAACAGCACGGTCAGCGCAATGACGGTGTACATCAGCGCGAATGCGATCTGCACGCCGTAACGGCGCGCCTCGATCGCCGCATATTCTGTCACGCTTTCCCGAGTAGCCTGCAATTGCGGCACGACGCTGGGATCGAGCAACCGGGTCAGATAGAGATAATAGTCATCGAAAT
Source organism: uncultured Alphaproteobacteria bacterium (assembly GCA_963733315.1). Classification (GTDB taxonomy): domain Bacteria; phylum Pseudomonadota; class Alphaproteobacteria; order Rhizobiales; family Xanthobacteraceae; genus Pseudolabrys. The sequence continues at coordinate 23,191 of CAVTCV010000031.1, forward strand.
TATGCAATTTGACGACCGCCGCCACATAATTGGTATCGGGCAGCAGGACCAATTGCGGTTCGGTCTCGCCAATTCTGGGTAGCGCGTCGCGCGGCGGCATCGCGAAGGTCTGGTTGATCTTGAGATCGGCGCGAGCAATGACATTGAGGTCTTTGTCGAGGACGATCGCGGCGGCAAGCCCGCGCACCGACGCCTGGAAGGTCAGATATTGCTGCAGCTTCGCGTGGTCGGGCTCGAAAATCGGTTTTGAACGCGCGATATCGGTCGCCATGACAATGATATCGGAGCGCACGATCTGTGCATGATCGCGCAGATAGGCTTCCGCGACGATCAGCGAATTCTCGATTGCCGCGCGCGTGCGGGTGGAGAACAGCCGGTCAAGACCGCGGTCGAGGGTCACGCTCGCGACGATCGCCACCAGAATCGCCGGCGCTGCGGCGATGATGGAGAACAGCCCGACAATGCGCACATGCAGTCGCGCTGCCGCGCGTCCCGTGCGCCGCGCCTGGACGATCTGCCACACTTCCCGCACGATGACGCCGAGCAGCAGTAGAACTGTGCCGGCATTGACCAGCAGCAGCGTGACCACCACGTTGTGGGTCGGCAAAATCGGCGTGAAGTCGGCGAGAACGATAAAGGTGGCAAAGGCCGACAGCAGGGCGAGGCCGACCGCGATCGGCCCGAGCAGGCGTCCCTCCCCGCGCCTGGCAGCCGGGGCGACAAGCGCGGTGTCGGCGCTGGTGGCCTGTTCGACGGTCATTGATCCCTGGCAACGGACATGATGGGACCGAGCGGCCCCCGAAGTCCGCCATGAAGAGGCCGCGCCCCCTCCTGGCAATGATGCTTTTATACAACAATGTTGCCGAATTGCGACAAAAGCGCGGCGCAATAAGCCACACTTAATGTAAGCCGCCAAGATTAGCTGCCGCGGAAAACCTGGATATCGAGATCGCGGATTTTCTTGCGCAGGGTATTCCGGTTGACCCCTAGCAGGTCGGCGGCGCGGATTTGGTTGCCACGGGTGGCTGCGAGCGCCGCCGTGAGCAAGGGATACTCGATCTCACGCAAAATCCGGTGATAGAGCCCCGCAGGCGGCAAACCTTCGTCGAAACCGGCAAAATACGCCGTCAAATGCCGTTCCACCGCCGCGCTGAGGCTTTCGTCGGCGCGCGGCTCCTCGCTGCTAACCGGCAGCGCCGGTTGCGCCAGTTCGGCCTCGATCACCGCCGCGGTGATGGTCTCCTGCGGATAGAGCGCGGCCAGCCGCCGCGCCAGATTTTCCAGTTCGCGCACATTACCCGGCCAGCGGTGGTGCTTGAGGCGCTCAAGCCCGGCCTGGTCAATCTGCTTGGGCGGCAATCCTTCGCGTTGGGCCTGGGCGAAGAAGTGCCGGATCAGATCGGGCACGTCCTCGATGCGCTCGCGCAGAGGTGGCAAGCGCAGCGGGACGACGTTGAGCCGGAAGAACAGATCCTCGCGGAACAGGCCCTGCTGGATCAGAACCCGCAATTCCTTATTGGAGGCAGCGATGATGCGCACGTCGCTCTTGATCGGCGTGCGCCCGCCAACTGTCGTGTATTCGCCCTGCTGCAGCACGCGCAACAGCCGTGTCTGCGCCTCCATCGGCATGTCGCCGATTTCGTCGAGGAAAAGCGTGCCGCCCTCGGCCTGCTCGAAGCGGCCGGCGCTGCGCGTGTTGGCGCCGGTGAAGGCGCCCTTCTCGTGGCCGAACAATTCGGATTCGATCAGGTCGCGCGGAATCGCCGCCATGTTGATGGCAACAAACGACCCGGCCCGCCGCTTGCCGTAGTCATGGAGCGCGCGCGCAACTAGTTCCTTGCCGGTGCCGGATTCGCCGGTGATCATCACCGTCAAGTCCGTCTGCATCAACCGCGCCAGCACGCGATAGATTTCCTGCATCGCCGGCGAACGGCCGACCAAGGGAATGCTGTCAAAATCGTCGTTCTTGATGGTTGCCGGCCGCTTCTCTTTCGGCTCCGACAGCGCACGGCCGACGATGGCGATGAGCTCCTTAAGGTCGAACGGTTTGGGCAGATACTCGTAGGCGCCGCGTTCGGACGCGCGGATCGCGGTCATGAAGGTATTCTGCGCGCTCATGACGATGATCGGCAGGTCCGGCCGGGCCTTGCGGATGCGCGGGATCAAGTCGAAAGCGTTCTCGTCCGGCATCACGACGTCGGTGATCACCAGGTCGCCGTCGCCCTGGCTGACCCAGCGCCACAACGTCGCGGCATTGCCGGTCGAGCGCACCTCGTAGCCGGCGCGCGATAGCGCCTGATTGAGGACGGTGCGGATGGCTGCATCGTCATCGGCGACCAATATGCTTCCGGTCGGCATTCTCGCCTCACGAACTCTTGACGGCTAGCGCGTCGTCGGACGCCTCGCCGTCGCCAGTGTAGATAGGCATCAGCACGCGGAAAATGGTGCGCCGCGGCTGCGATTCACATTCGATGATGCCGCCGTGGTCGCCGACGATCTTCGCCACCAAGGCCAGCCCAAGCCCGCTTCCGCTCTGCTTGGTAGTGACGAACGGATCGAACAAATGCGGCATCAGGTCTTCCGGCACGCCCTGCCCGTTGTCCTTGACGCAGAACTCGAGCGGCAATGACACACGCGTCTTGGTGCCCGGCACTGCCAAGCGAACGCCCGGGCGAAACGCGGTGGTGAGCTGGATTTCTCCATCGATGGCGCCCTCACTGATCGCTTCGGAAGCGTTCTTCACTAAGTTAAGGAAGACCTGAACGAGCTGATCGCGATTGCCGAGTATCGGCGGCAGTGAAGGATCGTAATCCTCGACGAATTTGATGTGGCGGCCGAAACCCGTTTGCGCCAGTCGTTTCACATGGTCGAGCACGACGTGGATATTGACCGGTTCGCGTTCGACCGGCCGCTCGTCGGCGAACACTTCCATACGGTCGACCAGCTTCACGATACGGTCGGTTTCGTCGCAGATCAGCTTGGTGAGCGAGCGGTCGTCATCCCCGGCCGATTGCTCGAGCAGTTGCGCGGCGCCGCGAATGCCCGAGAGCGGATTCTTGATTTCATGCGCGAGCATGGCAGCAAGCGCAATCACTGAACGGGCGGCGCCGCGATGGGTCAACTGGCGATCCATTTTGTCGGCGATGGTGCGCTCCTGTAACATCACGACGACATGGTCAGCGTATTCCGGCAGCGGCGCCACGTGCAGATCAACCAGCCGCTCACCTGGATTGCGCGGGGTCGCAAGGTCAACCTTGTATTCGTTCACCGCCGCACCACGCTGACGCACCTGCTCGATCAAGGTGAGCAAAGGCGAGCCGAATGGCACCAGATCGCGCAGCATGTGGCGCCGAAGCACAGGGATCGACGCCTCGAAAAATTGCTCGGCGGCGACATTGGCATCGGCGATCCTGCCGTCGGGCGAAACCATGATGACGGGGTGCGGCAAAGCGTGCAGCACGGCGTCGGCCGGGGAATTGACAGTCGCGGAAACCGCGTGGGCACGGCTCATGCGGCGGCCCTCCAGGCGAATGCATCAAAGGCATCGGCGAGCAGCCGGCGTGTTTGCGCCGGTTCCTCGGCCGTGAGCACGCGGGCGCGATGATTCTTCAGCAGATCGGTCGGCACGCCGGCGGTTGCGGCGGCGAAATCGAGCGCCCAGGCCAAGTGCTTGCGCGCATGCCGGCGGCCGATTGCCAAGCCGTGATGCGCCAGCATCTCGTCGTAAAGCGTATCGATGAGCGTGTATTGTTCGGCGAGCGGCGGCGTGCGATCGCGTTGACCGGTCGCCAGATAGCGCGCGACTTGGCCAGGGAACCACGGGCATCCTTGCGCGGCGCGACCGATCATCACCGCGTCGGCGCCGGAGGCCGCGAGCGCAGTCTGCGCATCGTCGAAAGTGACGATATCGCCGTTGACCGCGACCGGGATTGAGACGGCTTCCTTGACCGCGCGCGCCGCCGACCAATCGGCATCGCCGTCGTAGAACTGGCAGCGGGTGCGGCCATGCACGCTGATCATACGCACCCCGGCGGCTTCCGAGCGGCGCGCAAGTTCCGGAGCATTGATACTGGCGTGGTCCCAACCCAGCCGCATCTTCAGGGTCACCGGCACGCGAACCGCGCCAACGGTCGCCGTGATCAAGGTCAGGGCATGGTCGAGATCCCGCATCAGCGCCGAGCCGGCGGCGCCGTTGGTAACCTGCTTGGACGGGCAACCCATGTTGATATCGATGATATCGGCGCCTTGCGCTTCGGCGACCCGGGCGCCTTCCGCCATCCAATACGCTTCGCAACCGGCAAGTTGGACAACTCGGATATTGACCCCCACCCCTTCGCTGCGCACCCTTGCCTCGCGCTGACCCTCAACCAAGGCCGCACTGGCGATCATTTCGGAAACCACGAGGCCCGCCCCGTAGCGTTCCGCCAGCCGGCGGAACGGCGCGTCGGTGATGCCGGACATTGGGGCCAGAAAGACGCGGTTCGGCACTTTAACCGGGCCGATTTGCAGAAAATCGCCTGCAATATGCGTAATTTTGTTCCGCGCGCAATGATTGCCTACCATTTAGGCGACCCCTTTCATTGCTCAGACTTTAGCCAATTTAAAAAGGGGCGCAAGTGCTGCACTGCAAAAAGTTGTTCATGCTTAAACAGCAGCCGGGACGGCTAATCCATTCACGCTGCAGCAGGAACGCGCTAAAGCCAAGTGGGAATTCAGGAGCATAGCAGCATGGCAGGAGTCGCAGTCGTCCTTGTCGCCGCCGGGCGGGGATCGCGGGTGGGCGGCGATCTGCCCAAGCAATTCCGGCCAATTGGTGGCGAGCCGATGATCCGGCAGAGCCTTGTCATGCTCGTAGAACACCCAGACGTCGGCTCTGTACAGCCGGTAATACGCCCAGAGGATGTGGCAAAGTTCCAATCGTCCGCGGCCGGTCTCGATATTCTTCCGCCAGTTTTCGGCGGCGCCACCCGGCAAGGTTCGGTGCGCGCCGGGCTCGAGGCGCTCGCCGCGCGCAAGCCGGATATCGTCCTCGTGCACGACGCAGCGCGCCCGTTCGCCAGCGCCGCGCTGGTTTCGCGCGCGATCGCGGCGGCCACGCAGAGCGGAGCGGCAATACCCGCGTTGCCAGTCACCGATACCGTCAAGACCGTCGATGCCGCGGGTCTGGTCGACAAGACGCTCGATCGCAACACGCTGCGGCTGGTGCAGACGCCGCAAAGCTTCGCCTTCCCGGCGCTGCTCGACGCACACCGCCGCGCCGCCGCCGCGGGCCGCGACGATTTCACCGATGACGCCGCGCTCGCCGAATGGGCCGGCCTCAAGGTCAGCGTGTTCGCCGGCGAGCCCGGCAACATCAAGATCACCAATGAGGGCGACTTCGCGCGCGCCGAAGCCATGCAAATGACTGCACTCGGCGACCTGCGCACCGGCACCGGCATCGACGTGCACGCCTTCGGGCCCGGCGATCACGTCACGCTCGGCGGCGTCCGCATCGCGCATCCCCAGGCGCTCACCGGCCATTCCGACGCCGACGTGGTGCTGCACGCACTCACCGACGCCATTCTCGGCGCGCTCGCCGACGGCGACATCGGCGTGCATTTTCCACCCAGCGACCCGCAATGGCGCGGCGCTTCGTCCGACCGCTTCGTAGCCTTCGCGCTCGACCGGCTCGCCAAGCGCGGCGGGCGTATCGGCCATATCGACATCAACATCGTGTGCGAGGCGCCGCGCATCGGCCCGCACCGCGACACCATGCGCGCAAACATCGCGCGGCTCGCCGGGATCGACGCGTCGCGCGTGGCGGTGAAGGCAACCACCAGCGAGAAGCTCGGCTTCACCGGCCGCGGCGAAGGCATCGTGGCCTACGCGACGGCGACGGTGCGCCTACCCTGGAGTGCGGCATGAATGGCGAGCTGCCGTTGGCGGCGACCGCGCTGCTCGAGCTCTGCCGTGCACGCGGCTTGAAGGTCGCGACCGCGGAATCCTGCACCGGCGGGCTGGTGGCGGGCGCGCTCACGGAAATCGCCGGTTCTTCGGACGTGGTCGATCGCGGCTTCGTCACCTATTCGAACGCGGCCAAGCAGCAGATGCTCGGCGTCTCAGCCGGCATCATCGATGAGTATGGCGCCGTCAGTCGGCAGACCGCGCAAGCCATGGTACGCGGCGCGCTCGGCCACGCCGACGCCGATCTCGCTGTTGCCATCACCGGCATTGCCGGTCCCGGCGGCGGCAGCGCCGATAAACCGGTCGGGCTGGTGCATTTCGCCGCGGCCTCGCGCAGCGGCGCCCTCATCCACAAAGAAATGCATTACGGCGATATCGGCCGCGAGCAGGTACGGCACAAATCGGTACTGCAGGCACTGGCGATGCTGAAAGAGCTAGCAGAAAAGCACACGTCATTGGCTTCAAACTGACACACTGGTGCCGCCAATCCCGGCGTAAATGGCCGACGCCATGGTTGCAATCTCGGCAGATTTTTCCCGCGCGACCGCTAGGTTTTTGCTTGCGTCGGTCTGTGTGCTGCTCACGGCAGGCGCGGCGCACGCGCAGGGCAAGGTCAGCGCGCACTACACGATCTCGATGATCGGCGTCACGATCGGCGCGATCGTCTGGCATATCGACATCGGCGACACGCTTTACACCACGACCGCCAGCGGCAAGGCGAGCGGCGTGCTCAGCGTCCTGGTGAACGGCGAAGGCGAGGTCGTGGCAAAAGGCAATATCGTCGCCGGCCATCTCGAGCCGTCGTCCTTTACCTCCACCATCACCGATGACGACGGCACCATCGCGTTGCAGATGACGTTCGCCGACGGTGTCGTCAGCGAGCGGATCACGCCGCAGCCTCCCCCGCACGCCGACCGTTTGCCGGTCACCGACGCGGACCGGCGCGGCGTCGCCGATCCGTTGAGCGCGGTGTTGATTGCCACCAAGCTCGGCGGCGGCGTGCTGGCCGCGTCCGATTGCAATCACACGCTCAAGATTTTCGACGGGCGGCGACGCTATAACCTGGCGCTGTCCTACGCCCGCATGGACAAAGTCACGATCGAACGCGGCTATTCCGGGCCGATCCTGGTTTGCGCGGTCGTGCTGGAGCCGATCGCGGGATACCGGGCCGACAGCATGATCGTCAAATACGTCGCCGGCCGGCGCAACATGGAACTCTGGTTCGCGCCGATCGCCGGCACCTCAATCGTGGCGCCGGTCCGCGTGCTGATGCCGACGCTGATCGGGACCCTGAAGATTCAAGCCGATCAATTCAAGGCGGCGGCGGCGCCACCCACGCCGGCGCCGGTCGAGGCGAAGCCTTTGCCGCCGCCACAATGACCGGGCGGCCGCCCCCTCCCCAACCGGCCGCCGTTTGCTATGATGGCCGGGTGCAAGTTTTAGGGGGCGCCACCATGTCGATCCGCAAGCTTTCAGTGTCCGTCGCCGGCGTTGCCGCTGCCGCCTTTTTACTGGCCGCGCCGTCCGCGCAGGCGGCGATGTCGCGCAACTGGGTGTGGTGCTCTGACGACGACCACGCCGGCTTGCCAGACCGCCAAATCGAAGGCTGCACCGCCATCATCAACGCCGGCCGCGAGACGCGGAAGAATATGGCGATCGCTTACAACAACCGCGGCAACGGTTATGCCGATAAGAAGCAATACGAACTCGCGCTGTCCGACTACGATCACGCGCTGCGGCTGTTGCCGGATTATTCGGTCGCCTACCGCAACCGCGGCCTCTCCTATAACGCGATCAAGGAGTATGACCGGGCGATCAGCGACTACAACGAGTCGCTCCGCCTCAATCCGCATTATAGCGCGGCCTTCAACAGCCGCGGCAGCACGTATTACAATTTGAAAGAGTATTCACGCGCCATCGACGATTACAGCGAAGCGATCAGGCTCGATTCCAAATCGTCGTTTCCCTATCGCAATCGCGGCCTCGCCTATGTCGAAAAGGGCGAATACGACCGCGCCATCACCGATCTCGACCAGGCGATCAAGCTCGATCCGAAATTTGTAGCGGCCTACAACGACCGCGGCCGTGCGTATGACGGCAAGAACGACTACGACCACGCCATCGCCGACTACAGCGAGGCGATCCGCATCGATCCCAACTACTCGTATGGCTATCGCAATCGCGGCCAGGCCTATATCAGCAAGAAGGAATACGACCGCGCCATCCCGGATCTCGATCAGGCGATCCGCATCGATCCTAAATACGTCGACGCCTTCAATGACCGCGGCCGCGCCTTTTTCGGCAAGCGCGATTACGACCGCGCGATCGTCGAATGGACCGAGGCGATCCGGCTCGATCCCAATTTCACCATCGGCTACCGCAATCGCGGTCTCGCGCTGCTCGACAAGCAGCTTTACGACCAGGCTATCGCCGATCTCGACATCGCGATCAAGCAGGATCCGAAGTTTATCGCCGCGTACAACGACCGCGCCAGCGCCTATGAAGGCAAGGGCGATTACGCCCGTGCGGTGGCGGATCGCGACGCGGCGATCAAGCTCAATCCCGACAATATGAGCACCTACCGCTCGCGCGGCTATGCCAACAGCTATCTCGGCCATTTCGACGCCGCCGCCGCGGACCTTGCCCGCGTCGTGCAAAAGGACCCGACATACGCCTATCCGGTGATTTGGCATTACATCGCGCTCGCGCGCTCGGGGAACGGAACGGCGCTGACTGAACTGCAGGTCGACGCAACGAAACTCAAGCAGACCGAATGGCCCTACCCGGTGGTCGAATTGTTCCTCGGCAAGCGCGACCTCGACGCCATGATCGCCGCAGCCAGCAATGACGACGAAAAATGCGAGGCGCAATACTACGGCGGCGTCTGGAATTTGATGCACGACGCGCGCGACCACCCCGGGACGATGCTGAAAGCGGCCGCCGACACCTGCCCGAAGGGCTTCATCGAATTTTCGGGCGCGACCGCCGAGCTTAAGCGGCTGGGCCAGTAGCCGAACCCGGCTAAACCGGCTTGCGGCCGTAGACGTCGTCGGCGCGGCGCTCGAACGCGGCGGCGAATTTGCGGAACGCGGTGTCGAACATCGCGCCCATCAGCATGCCGAGCGTGCGGCTGGCAAATTCGTATTCGATGAAGAATTCCACCTCGCAGGCATGCTCGCCGGTCGGCCGGAAGGCCCAGCGGTTGTGCATGAATTTGAACGGGCCGTCGACATATTCGACCAGGATTTTCAAATTCGGGCAGTCGAGCGTGACGCGGCTGGTGAAGGTCTGGCGGATCACTTTGTAGGCGACCGTCATATCGGCGATCAGCACCGTGATGCCGTCGCCCTTGTCGGTGCGGCTTTTGACGCGCAGCCCGTGGCATAGTGGAACGAACTTGGGATAGTTCTCGCCGTCAGCGACGAGATCGAACATTTCGATCGCGCTGTGGCGCACGCGGCGCTTCGTCGAAAATTGCGGCATGAATTAAGGGTGCGCGGCCCGCGCCGCTTTTAGCCGCGCGAAATCCTCGCCGGCATGATGAGAGGAGCGGGTGAGCGGCGACGCCGCCACCATCAGGAAGCCCTTGGCATAGGCGATGGTCTTGAGCGCCTCGAATTCGTCGGGCGGTGCAAACCGCACGACCTCGTGATGCTTGCGGGTCGGCTGCAAATATTGCCCGATGGTGAGGAAATCGACATGGGCCGAGCGCAGGTCGTCCATGACCTGCAGCACCTCGTTGCGCTCCTCGCCGAGCCCCAGCATGACCCCCGACTTGGTGAACATCGCAGGGTCGATCTCCTTGACCCGCTGCAATAGCCGCAACGAGTGGAAATAGCGCGCGCCCGGCCGCACGCTGAGATAACGCGACGGCACGGTTTCCAGATTATGGTTGAACACGTCGGGTTTGGCCTCGACCACGATCTCCAGCGCGCCGCCCTTGCGCAGAAAATCTGGGGTGAGCACCTCGATGGTGGTTTGCGGGCAAGCGCTACGGATGGCGCGGATGGTTTCGGCAAAATGGCGCGCGCCGCCGTCGGCGAGATCGTCGCGGTCGACCGAGGTGACCACAATGTGCGCCAGGCCGAGCTTGGCGGTGGCTTCGCCCACGTGCCCAGGCTCGTGCGGATCGAGCGCGCCTGGCAGGCCGGTCTTCACGTTGCAAAAGGCGCAGGCGCGCGTGCAGGTGTCGCCCATGATCATGAAGGTGGCGTGCTTCTTCTCCCAGCACTCGCCGATATTCGGGCAGCCGGCCTCCTCGCACACGGTGTGCAGACCGTTGGCGCGCATGATGGCATGCGTCTCGTTGTAGCCGGCCGACACCGGTGCCTTGACGCGGATCCAGTCGGGCTTCTTCGGCTGAGCTGAATCCGGCCGGTGCGCCTTTTCCGGATGGCGCGAGCGCGGATTGTTGAGGTCGAGGACGACGGCCATACCCTTACTTACGGCTGCAAGGGGTGCGCCGCAAGACTCCGCCTAATTGCGGCCTTCCACGGCATAGGTCCGGAATGTTGCGTATTTGTCGCCGATCTTCTTGGCTTCCTTGAAGGCCAGTGAATTGTAAGCCGCCACGGCCGCGTCCAGGCTATCAAACACATTGATGATGACACGGCCGTTTGGAGGCGCACCCGCAATCGATACCGTTTTTCCGCCAAGCACGAGCGCCCTGTAGCCCGGAGCCAGCGCCAGCGCTTTCCGCGCAACCGGTCCGAATTCCTTGGCGAACCCTTCCTGGTTGGTGACGTTGATTTCGCCAACGACATAGGCCAGCGGCCTCACCTGTGCGCGAAGACCGTCTACGGCACCCGCGCCGATGGTCGCCCCGGCAGCCAGTGACAGCGCGATAATACTGTGAATTTTCATTTCTCTTCTGTTTCGAGAAAGCAAGAAAAAGCTCTTGCGGGACGCGCGTTATTGCGCGGTCGAACCGCGCCTTCAATTCACTTTTAATTCAATGAATGCGCCGGCAGCGCGAGGGAATAATCGAGCGTTGGCGCGACAACGCGCCAAATCTCACGCCCGTCTGATCGCCCGCCAGATCGCAAGGAAGATCACGGCACCAATGGTTGCGGTGATCAGATTGCCCCAGAAATCTGGCATGACGTGCAAATTGAGCTTTTCGAACAGGAAGCCGCCGACGATGGCGCCAACCAAGCCGACGGCGAGATTGTGAAACAGGCCGCCGCGGCTGCCGAGAATGACATTGGCGAGCCACCCGGCGACCAGGCCGATAACAATCCATGCGATGATGCCCATGCCGCCCTCCTTTCGCTCACGCCGCCTTCGGCGGCATGCGGTGGTTCGGCGTCGAATTGGAAATCTTTAATTCGTCCTCGTTCATGTCGACGCCGACGTCGGCGAACAGTGGCGTCGACAGATAACGCTCGCCCGTATCGGGCAGCATGGCGAGCACGGTCGAGCCTGGCGCCGCGCTCTTGCACACTTCGAGCGCGCCGGCGAAGGTGCCGCCGGCAGTGATACCGACGAAGATGCCTTCCTGCTGCGCCAACGCCTTGCTCCATTTCATCGCCTCGGGACCGGGGATGGTGATGATGCGGCTGATCACGCCCATGTCGACCGCCTCGCCCGTGATCTTCGGGATGAAGTCAGGCGACCAGCCTTGCATCGGATGCGGCTTGAACGCCGGATTGGGCTTGGCCGGCGAGCCGTCCGGGTTGCGCTCCTGCGGCGTGCGGCTTGAGAGCATCGGCGCATCGGCCGGCTCGCAGACCACGATCTTGGTCTCCGGCCGCTCCTTGGCGAGCACGCGGGCTACACCTTTAAGCGTGCCGCCGGTGCCGAAGCCGGTGACCCAGTAGTCGAGCTTCTCGCCGGCAAAGTCGTTGACGATCTCGCGCGCGGTGGTGCGCGAATGCATGTCGGGGTTGGCCTCGTTCTCGAACTGGCGGGTCAAGAACCAGCCGTGGGTATTGGCAAGCTCTTGCGCCTTCTCCACCATGCCCATGCCGCGGCCGGCCGCCGGCGTCAGGATCACCTTGGCGCCGAGAAAGCGCATCAGCTTGCGCCGTTCGATCGAGAAGGTCTCCGCCATGGTCACCACCAGCGGATAGCCCTTGGCGGCGCACACCATGGCGAGTCCGATGCCGGTATTGCCTGACGTCGCCTCGATCACCGTCTGCCCGGGCTTGAGCTCGCCGGATTTTTCCGCGGCGTCAATGACTCCGAGCGCGAGACGGTCCTTGACCGAGCCGAGCGGGTTGAAGGCTTCGACCTTGACGTAGAGGTTGATGCCTTTCGGCGCCAGCTTGTTGATCTTGACCACCGGCGTGTTGCCGACGGTTTCGAGAATATTCGCGAACTTGGCCATCGCTTCGCTCCCTAAATATTCAATACGCGCCCATAAGCATCCAGCACCGCTTCCTTCATCATCTCCGACAACGTCGGGTGGGGGAAGACGGTGTGCATCAATTCTTCTTCGGTGGTCTCCAGGTTCATCGCCACCACATAACCCTGGATCAACTCGGTGACCTCGGCGCCGACCATATGAGCGCCGAGCAACTGCCCGGTCTTCTTGTCGAAGATCACCTTCACCAGACCCTGGTCCTCGCCAAGCGCGATCGCCTTGCCGTTGCCGACGAACGGAAAGCGGCCGACGCGGATGTCGAGTTTCTTGTCCTTCGCCGCCTGTTCGGTGAGGCCGACGGAAGCGACCTGCGGCGTGCAATAGGTACAGCCGGGGATCATCAGCTTGTTCATCGGGTGCGGATGCAGGCCCTTGATCGCCTCGATGCAGACGACGCCCTCGTGTTCGGCCTTGTGCGCCAGCATGGGCGGGCCGGCGACGTCGCCGATGGCGTAGATGCCCGGCACGTTGGTCTTGCTGAATGGGTCGACGACGACGCAGCCGCGCTCGATTTTGACGCCGAGCTTTTCCAGCCCGAGCTTCTCGATATTACCGACCACGCCGACCGCCGAGATGACGCGTTCGACTTCGAGCGTCTGCGTCTTGTCGCCTTCTTCAATCGTGGCGACGACACTGTCCGCTTTCTTGTCGAGCTTGGTCACCTTGGCGTTGGTATGGATCTTGATGCCCTGCTTTTCGAAGCTCTTGCGCGCGAAGGCCTGAATCTCGTGGTCCTCCACGGGAAGGATCTGCGGCAGCACTTCGACCACGGTCACGTCAGCGCCGAGCGTGCGATAGAACGAGGCAAACTCGATGCCGATGGCGCCTGAGCCAACCACCAGCAATGATTTCGGAATGGCCGGCGGCGCCATGGCCTCGAAATAGGTCCAGACAAGTTTCTTGTCCGGCTCGAGGCCCGGCAGCACACGCGGGCGCGCGCCGGTGGCTATGATGATGTGCTTGGCCTGATAGGCGCCGGCGCCCAGCGCGCCCTTGGGCGCTTCGCTTTTCGACGCCTTCACCGTCACCTTGCCGGGCGCGTCGATCGCGGCCTCACCCCAGATGACCTGCACCTTGTTCTTCTTCATCAGGAAGCCGACGCCGTCGTTGAGCCGCTTTGACACCGCCCGCGAGCGCTTCACCACGGCCGCCGCGTCGTAGCCGACATTGTCGGCTTTGAGCCCGTAGTCCTTGGCGTGCTGCATGTAATGATAAATCTCGGCCGATCGCAGCAGAGCCTTGGTCGGAATACAGCCCCAGTTGAGGCAGATGCCGCCGAGATAATCGCGCTCCACGATGGCCGTCTTGAAGCCGAGCTGCGCCGAGCGGATGGCGGTGACGTAGCCGCCGGGGCCGGAGCCGATGATCAGAACGTCGAAAGAAGTATCCGCCACTTAGCGTCTCCACTTGAACCGGGACATTGCCGTGCCCTCGTCTCCCATACGGGCTTGTTTCGATCAAGCCGCGCAGGGACGCGCAAACCCATTGAATGTAGCCGAATTCAGTCGTTTAATTCGTCCAAAGATAAAGGTGCAGGGAGGCTAACATGCTCTTTTCGATACGCCGGCTGGCAGCCGGCTTTGCCGCCGTCGTCCTCGCAACGCAAGCCGCGTCCGCCGCCGAGATCAAGGTCTTCGCCACCGTCGGCGTCAAGAGCGTGCTGGAGGAGATAATTCCGAAATTCGAAAAGGCCACCGGCAACAAGGTTGCCATCACCTGGAGCACCGCCGCGCTGCTCGCCAAGCGCGTGCAGGCCGGCGAACAGGCGGACGCCCTGATCCTGATCAAGGGCAATGTCGAGGCCTTGAAGAAGGAAGGCAAGATCATGCCCGGGACCGACGTCATATTTTCGCAATCGATTTTTGCAGTCGGCGTGAAGGCCGGCGCGCCGAAGCCGGATATCTCCACGCCTGACGCGCTGAAGAAAGCGCTGCTGGCGTCAAAAGCCGTCAGCTACACCAATCCGGCCTCCGGCGGCGCCAGCGGCGTCTATACTGCCAAGCAGATCGAGAAGATGGGCATCACCGAGCAGATGAAGGGTAAAACCAAGCATCCGCCGGCCGGTGGTTTTTCCGGAAGTCTTCTGGTCACCGGCGAAGCCGACATTGCCATCAACTCGAAACCCGAACTGATGTCGGTTTACGGGGTCGAGGTGGTCGGGCCGCTGCCCGGCGACATGGCCTTCACCGTCGTCTACGACGCCGGTGTTCAGACCGGCGCGGCGCAACCGAATGCGGCGAAAGCGCTGGTGAAATATTTGATGTCGCCGGAAGCGCAGGCGGTGTTCAAGGCGAAGGGATTCGATCCGGCGTGAGGCGCGGCTATTGATCGCAGCGCTTCGCGCCAAACATCGACGCGGGCGATGCGCGAGGGACCGACGATGATCTTGCCGTCGGGGCTTTTCGGCGGTTCGCGGATCACCGTGACTTCGACGAAGCAGGCGCCGGCGCGCACAATGAATTTTCCGTCCGGCGTCCGTTCGATGCGATCGACAGTGCCCAGCAGATGCGGGATCGCACTTTGGCCGATCACCGCGGCGAAGTCCGCCCACCTCGTGTATTGCGGCGGCAGCTCGGCACGTGCGCGTGCGATCGACAAAGCGGCAATGGCGAGCGCCGCCATAAAGCGCGGAAGCGAAAGGCGGCGGAGCATGATCACACCACCATCATCACCGGATTCTCGATCAGCGTCTTGAACGCCTTCATCAACTCCGCGCCGAGCGCGCCATCGACCGCGCGGTGATCGGTCGACAGCGTCACCGTCATGATATTGGCGACGGCGAGCTGGCCGTCGCGGACCACTGCCCGCTCCTCGCCAACGCCGACCGCCAGGATGGTGGCGTGCGGCGGGTTGATCACCGCGGCGAAGTCCTTGATGCCGTACATGCCGAGGTTGGAAATCGCGGTCGAACCGCCCTGGTATTCCTGCGGCTTCAGGTGACGCGTGCGGGCGCGCGCCGCGTAGTCCTTCATCTCGTTGGAAATTGTCGAGAGCGACTTTGCCTCGGCATTGCGCACCACCGGCGTGATCAGCCCGCCGGGGATCGCCACCGCGACGCCGACGTCGGAATGCTTGTGGTACAGCATGCCGCCTTCGGTCCAGGTCACGTTGGCATCGGGCGCGCGTTGCAGCGCCAGCGCCAGCGCCTTGATGACGAAGTCGTTGACCGAGATCTTGTAGGCCGGTTTGCCGTCTTTCACCGGCGCGGCGGCATTGATCTCCTCGCGCGCGGCCAAGAGCTTGCCGATGTCGCAATCGAGCGTGAGATAAAAATGCGGAATGGTCTGCTTTGACAGCGTCAGCCGCTGCGCAATGATCTTGCGCATCTGGTCGTGCGGCACGAAATCGTAGGAGCCGTCGTCGTAGAGCGCGCGGATCTGCGCGTCGGAGGGCGTCGCGGGCGGCGGCATCGCCGCATGAGCAACGGCGGGGGGCGCGCCCGGCGCGCGCAGGCCTTTGCCGGATTTCGCCGCGTCGACGTCGCGCGCGATCACCCGGCCATGCGGGCCGGAGCCCGAGACGCGGGAGAGATCGATGCCGGCTTCCTTCGCGAGGCGACGGGCGAGCGGAGAGGAAAAAATGCGATTGCCCCCCGAGGCTTTTGCCCCCTCACCCGCCGCGCTACGCGCGGCAACCTCTCCCACCGGGGGAGAGGTGGATTGAGCGCGCGGCGAACTCGTCGGGACTCCCTCTCCCCTTGTGGGAGAGGGTTCGGGTGAGGGGGCTGGCGCGCTTGCAGCTTTCGCCGGCGCAGACTTCGCACCCGCCGCCGCTGCCTTCACGTCCTCGCCCTCGCCGGCGAGCACCGCGATCACCGCATTCACCGCCACGTCCTGCGTGCCTTCCGGCACTACAATCTTGGCGAGCGTGCCTTCGTCCACCGCCTCGTATTCCATGGTCGCCTTGTCGGTCTCGATCTCGGCGATGACGTCGCCCGACTTGATCTTGTCGCCCTCCTTCTTCAGCCAACGCGCCAGGTTGCCCTTCTCCATAGTGGGCGACAGCGCCGGCATGAGGATGTTGGTGGGCATGGGCGTTACTTACTCGTGTCCCGGGCGCAGCGCGGCACGAAGTGGTGCGCTGCAGAACCGGGACCGTTCGAACTTGTGGCGGTCCCGGATCAGCGATGCACCGCTGCGCGCTGCATCGCATCCGGGACACGAAAAACGATTGGCCATCGCGCTTCTCACCAGTAACAAGCAGCTTTCGCCGCCTCGACCACTTCGGCGACCGAGGGTAGCGCCAACTTCTCGAGATTGGCCGCATAAGGCATCGGCACGTCTTTGCCGGTCACGCGCAGGACCGGCGCGTCGAGATAATCGAAGGCGTGCTCCATCAGCCGCGCGGCAATCTCGGCGCCGACACCCGACTGCGCCCAGCCCTCCTCCACCGTCACGCAGCGGCCGGTCTTCTGCACCGAGGCGACGATGGTCTCGGTATCCATCGGCTTGAGCGTGCGCAGATCGATCACCTCGGCCTCGATGCCCTGCCCCGCCAATTCTTCCGCGGCCTTGAGCGCGTAGGACATGCCCATCGACCAGGCGACGATGGTGACGTCGCTGCCGGCCCGCGCGGTGCGCGCCTTGCCGATCGGCAAGACAAAATCGTCAAGCTTGGGCACCGGCGCGGAATGGCCGTAAAGGATTTCGTTTTCCAGGAACACGACCGGATTGGGATCGCGGATCGCGGCTTTGAGCAGCCCCTTGGCATCGGCGGCGTTCGAGGGCGCGATCACCTTGAGGCCCGGGATGTGCGAGTACCAGGACGAGTAATCCTGGCTGTGCTGGGCGGCGACGCGCGCAGCCGCGCCGTTCGGGCCGCGGAACACGATCGAGCAGCCCATCTGTCCACCCGACATATAAAGCGTCTTCGCCGCCGAATTGATGAGTTGGTCCATCGCCTGCATGGCGAAGTTGAAGGTCATGAACTCGACGATCGGCTTCAAACCGGCGAGCGCCGCGCCGATGCCCAGCCCGGCAAAGCCGTGCTCGGTGATTGGCGTGTCGATCACGCGTTTGTCGCCGAACTCCTGCAGCAATCCTTGTGTGACCTTGTAGGCGCCCTGATATTCGGCGACCTCCTCGCCCATCACGAACACATCTTTATCGCGCCGCATCTCTTCGGCCATGGCGTCGCGCAGCGCTTCGCGCATGGTCATGGTCACCATCTCGGTGCCTTCCGGAATATCGGGATCGGCGGCGGCGTGCGCGACCGGCGCTTCAGGTGCCGACGCAGCTTTCGGCATAGGCCTGGCTTCGGATTTTTCTGGTTTCGCCGCAGGCGTAGGTTTTGCCTGTGGCGCCGGCTTACCGGCCGCGATTGCCGACTTATCCTCGCCCTCGCTTAAGATAACCGCGATCGGCGTATTCACCGCCACATCAGCGGTGCCTTCGGGCACCAGGATCTTGCCGAGCGTGCCCTCGTCCGCGGCCTCCACCTCCATGGTGGCTTTGTCGGTTTCGATCTCGGCGATGATGTCGCCCGACTTGACGCGGTCGCCCTCTTTCTTGAGCCACTTGGCGAGGTTGCCCTTCTCCATGGTGGGCGACAACGCGGGCATGAGCACTTCGATCGGCATGGGCGCTACGCTGTCCTACTCATACCCGGTAGACGTCGGTGTAAAGCTCGGAGACGTCCGGCTCCGGATCGTGGGTGGCGAATTCCGCCGCCTGGTTGATCAGATCGCGCACCTCGCCGTCGATCTTCTTCAGCTCGTCTTCCTTGGTGAATTTCTTCTCGAGGATGCGGTGGCGCGCCATGTCGATCGGATCGTGATGCGTCCGCACCTCTTCGACTTCCTCGCGTGTGCGGTACTTCGCCGGGTCCGACATCGAATGGCCGCGGTAGCGGTAGGTCAGCATTTCCAGGATGAACGGGCCCTTGCCGGCGCGGCACCAGGCGGCCGCCTTCTCGCCCGCCGCCTTGACCGCGCGCACATCCATGCCGTCGACCTGATCGCCCGGAATGTTGAACGACAGGCCGCGCCGCGACAGATTGGTTTCCGCCGACGAGCGGGTGATCGCAGTGCCCATGGCGTAGCGGTTGTTTTCGATCACATAGACGACCGGCAGCTTCCACAACGCGGCCATGTTGAAACTCTCGTAGACCTGCCCCTGATTGGCGGCGCCGTCGCCGAAATAAGTAACGGAGATTTTGCCGTTGCCGCGGTAACGGTTGGCGAAGGCCAAGCCGGTTCCGAGCGGCACTTGCGCGCCGACGATGCCGTGGCCGCCGTAGAAGCCCTTCTCGACGCTGAACATGTGCATCGAGCCGCCCTTGCCCTTGGAATAACCATGCGCGCGCCCAGTAAGCTCGGCCATCACGCCCTTGGCGTCCATGCCGGTTGCGATCATGTGGCCGTGGTCGCGGTAGCCGGTGATCACCGCATCGCCGGGCTGCAGCGCCATTTGCATGCCGACCACCACGGCCTCCTGGCCGATATAGAGGTGGCAGAAGCCGCCGATCAGCCCCATGCCGTACATCTGGCCGGCCTTCTCCTCGAAACGGCGGATGGTCAGCATGGTCCGGTAGGCGGAAAGCTCCTCGTCTTTGCTGAAATTGGCCACCGGGGTGCCTGTTTCCTTGGCATCGGCGCTTAGGCTTTTCTTGGCAACCGCCATTGGCACTCCCTGCGAAAGCGTCCGGCAATTGTGGCGATAGTCTTCGGTTCGGCTTCGCGATCCCCCCCAATAGCTTAAATCGACTGGCGGTGAAAGCGCGAGGCCGCCGGGCGGCTATGCGGCCAAATCGGCGCGGAATTGACAGACAATAGATCGTAACGGTGGATAACGCCGTGCCGCTTGCGCGGGTTCGGGATCGATAGTCGCGGCAGCAGCGCTAGCGCGGGTGGGTGAGCAGGACGAGATCGCGCGGGTCGGCCAGGCCGAGCAGCGCGCGGGCGCGCTCATCCAGCATGTCGGGGTCGATCTTGTCGGAGCGCAGCAGCGCCACCCGCCGCTCCCACAGCGCGTGCTCGGCTTTCAGATGCGTGAGTTCGCCCTGCATGGAGGCCAATTGCTGGTCGAGGTCGGCTTGCGCACGCAAACCGTGATTGCCGGTGAAGGCATTGACGGCGAAATAGCCAATGAACAGCGCGGCGAAGGTATAAAGCCCGAGCGCGGTCAGGATATTGCGGCGGCGGCGGTGCGAGACCATAGCCGGGCAAGATGCGGGAATCGCGTTAAGGCGGTTTTAACGCAGCGACGCCTGCCTAGACCGGCAGGTATTGGCGCAGCTCGTTGAGCACGAAATTGCCCAGCCGCTTGCCGCGGTTGCGGAAGTTCCGCAACAGGCCCTGATCGACGAAATAGGTGAGCAGAATCGAGTCGCGCGACTTCACGCGGTCATGCACCGGGTCGGCCGAGTGCCAGGTATCGGCGCCGACCGCGAAAGCGTAGCCGGTATTGGGGGCAAAGCGCATCTGCGCCTTCTTCGGCATCGAGCCATCGGGCAGCCGCTCGTGGAAGATGGTGCCGATATCGGTGTTGGCGTCGTCCTTCGGCAGATAAAGCTGGACGGTGATCCCCTTCCACTTGGTGTCGGTGTGCGGCGTGATCAGATAGCCGGGGATGTCGCGGGTGAGGATCGGAATCGGATACATGCCGACCCGTGCGAAGTCGGCGCCGAAGCGCTTCGACAGGCCGGGCGCCAGGCGCCGGATGAAGGCCTGCTTGACCGGCTCCGAGCAGAGCGCGCCGCCGACCACGTCCCATAGCGCGCGTTTTTCCAGTGGCAGGTTGCGGATGTACTCCGGGAATAGATCGATCTTGACGCGCGTATGCGTGCCGTCGGTGAGATCGTGGTCCTTGCTGCGGCCGTGCATCGGACGATAGTCGGTCGCCTCCGGCATCAGGCTCAGGATCTTGGTGTAGATATCGTCGGGGACGACGCGGTCGAATTCGAGATGGAAGAACGGCTTCTCCACCGCGCGCGCGGCGTCGATCGACTGCACCACGAAGGCGGACAGGCGCTCGATGGCCTGGCGGCGGTCTTGGCCGGTCAGTCGCGTTGTCTGGTCCATCGCCCGAACTCGTCCCGATTGTGCACTCGGTTTTATTCTACACTGAAACTTGGGCCTTCGCTAAAGCCTACCGGCTCCCTTTCAGTGCGCCGCGGCCGGCGTATTTGGCCTGCGCGCCGAGTTCTTCCTCGATGCGCAAAAGCTGATTGTATTTCGCCGTGCGGTCGGCGCGCGCGAGCGAGCCGGTCTTGATCTGCCCGCAATTGGTGGCGACGGCGAGATCGGCGATGGTGGAATCCTCCGTCTCGCCCGAGCGATGCGACATCACCGCGGTGTAGCCGGCCTTGTGCGCCATCTCGACGGCGGCGAGCGTCTCGGTCAGCGTGCCGATCTGGTTGACCTTGATCAGGATCGAATTGGCGATGCCGTCCTTGATGCCTTTGGCCAGCCGCGTCACGTTGGTGACGAACACGTCGTCACCGACCAGTTGACATTTGCTGCCGATCAGATCGGTGACAATCTTCCAGCCCTCGCCAGTCGTCCTCCGCCATGCCGTCTTCGATCGAGACGATCGGATATTTGCCGGCCAGACTCGGCGAGATAATCCGCCTGCTGTTGCGGCGAGCGGGTCTTGCCCTCGCCAGCATAGACGTAGGCGCCGTCCTTGAAGAATTCGCTGGCGGCCGGATCAAGCGCGATCATCACGTCGTCGCCCGGCTTGTAGCCGGCCTTGGCGACCGCCTGCATGACGACGTCGAGCGCGGCTTCCGCCGATTTCAGATCCGGCGCGAAGCCGCCTTCGTCGCCGACATTGGTGTTGAGGCCCATCGATTTGAGCTGCGCCTTGAGCGTCTGGAAGATTTCCGAGCCCGCGCGCAGCGCTTCGGCGAAGCTCGGCGCGCCGACCGGCATGATCATGAATTCCTGGAAGTCGATCGGATTGTCGGCGTGCACGCCGCCGTTGAGGATGTTCATCATCGGCACCGGCAGCGTGCGCGCGGCGGTGCCGCCGACGTAACGGTAGAGCGGCTCGCGTTTGGCGATGGCCGCGGCTTTCGCCACCGGCAGCGACACGCCGAGGATGGCGTTGGCGCCGAGGCGGCCCTTGTTCGGCGTGCCGTCAAGCGCGATCAGCGTCTCGTCGATCTTGGCCTGCGCTTCGGCGTCCATGCCGCCGAGCGCGTCGAAAATCTCGCCGTTGACCGCATCGACCGCCTTGCGCACGCCTTTGCCGCCGTAACGCGTCTTGTCGCCGTCGCGCAACTCGACCGCTTCATGCGCGCCGGTCGAGGCGCCGGAGGGAACCGCGGCGCGGCCTTTCGAGCCATCCTCGAGGATAACGTCGACTTCGACGGTCGGGTTGCCGCGGCTGTCGAGGATTTCGCGGCCGATAATGTCGGTAATGGCGGTCATGGGGCAGGTCCCGGCTTTGGAGATTTGCCCGCGCTTCTACAGGATCGACGACCCCCTTGTCATGCCCCGCGCAGGCAGGCATTCCAATGCGCATGAGCGGACGAGCCAATGCAACTGGGACGCCCGAGCCCGATCCCCGCTTCGCCCGACAAGGCGGTGCTCGACCGCGTGCCCAATCCGCATCCTGACACCGACTATCTCGCCCGTTTCACCGCGCCTGAATTCACCACGCTCTGCCCGATCACCGGCCAGCCCGACTTCGCCCATCTGGTGATCGACTACGCGCCGGGCCGGTTCCTGGTCGAGTCGAAGTCGCTCAAGCTCTACCTCAACAGTTTCCGCAATCACGGCGCCTTCCACGAGGACTGCACGGTCGCCATCGCCAAGACGCTGTTCGCGCGGCTCAAGCCGAAATGGCTGCGCATCGGCGGCTATTGGTATCCGCGCGGCGGCATGCCGATCGACGTATTCTGGCAGGCCGGGCGCTTGCCGAGGGGCCTTTGGGTGCCGGATCAGGGCGTCGCGCCCTACCGCGGGCGCGGTTAAAGCGTCGAAGGCCGCGGTCGGCGCAGCCAGTGCGCGCAGGTGAAGCCGACGACGACCAACACCGCGGCGCCGAACAGCAGCACCGGCGTCAGCCCGATGGTGGAGAGACCCACGCCATAGATGATGGGTCCGATCGCTTGGCCGAGAAAGAAGAAGAACGAATGCAGCGCCATGGCCGAGCCGCGCGCGGCCGGCACCAGTTCGCTCGCATAGATCTGCACCACGGCGTGCAGCATGTAGAAGCCGAAGCCGAGCAGTGCGAAATTGGCGAACTCGATCGGCCACCAGGCGCGCGCCGCGATCACCGTGAGGCAAAAGCCTAACGCGGCGCCGCCGAACTGCATCATGCGCGTTTCGCCAAGCCGCGGCAGCAGTCGCGACACCAGCGCGCCGTAGACCGCACCGCCGATCCCGAAGCCCGCCAGCACGATGCCGGCGATGGAGGCCTTGGTTTCGCCGGCCTCGTGCAGCATGGTCGCGATGTAGGGGAAGCAGCCGTACATGAACACGGCTTCGAGAAACACCGTGCCGAAGCAGATCTTGGCCAGCGGATTGCGTAAGATCGCGCGGTAGTTGGGGATCAGCTTCGACAGATCGGCATGGCCGGCCGTGTCGCTGGCGCCGCGGAAGCCCGGCATCGCGGCAAAGAGCGCGATCAAGCCCAAGGCGCCGGTGACGAAGAACACGCCCCGCCAGCCGGCCAAATCACCGACCACGCCGGCGCAAGTCGCGCCCAACAGATTTCCGGTCATGATCGCAAACAACAGACGGCCCATCGCCACCTGCCGCTCGTGAACCGGGATGTTGTCGCCGACCAAGGCAAAGGCGATCGGCACCACGCCGCCGGCGGCAAGTCCGGCAAGCACGCGGCCTGTCGCGAGCAACGCAAAATTCGGCGCCAGGCCGCAAGCCAAGGTCGCGGCGGTGACCACGAACAGACAGAGCAACATCAGCCGCGCTTTGCTGAACATATCGGCGAGCGCGCCGAGCAGCGGCTGCACCAGCGCGTAAGGCAGCGTAAAGGCGGTCGACAGCAGGGCAGCGGTCGCCGGCTCGACGTTAAGCCCCGATGCGATCTGCGGGATCACCGGGTCGGTCGAGCGGATGAACAGCGCGCAGGCGAAGACAACGAAGGCGACGAGATTGAGCGTGCGGGTCATCTATGCCAGCAGTCTGCCGAACGGTCAGCGCTTGGCCAGCCGGTCGAATTCGACCAGCGTGCGCAGCAACGGCTCCATCTCCTTGAGCGGCAGCATATTGGGACCGTCGGAGGGCGCGCGGTCAGGATCCTGATGGGTTTCGATGAACACGCCGGCGACGCCGACCGCGACCGCCGCACGCGCCAGCACGGGGACGAATTCGCGCTCGCCGCCCGAAGACGTGCCCCGCCCGCCGGGCTGCTGCACCGAATGGGTGGCGTCGAAGATTACCGGCGCGCCGGTCGTCCGTTTGAGGATCGGCAGCGCACGCATGTCGGAGACCAATGTGTTGTAGCCGAATGAGACGCCGCGTTCGGTCACCAGCACGTTAGCATTGCCGGCGCCGGTGATTTTCTCGACGACGTTCGCCATGTCCCAGGGCGCCAGGAACTGGCCTTTCTTCACGTTGACGGCTTTGCCGGTCTGCGCGGCGGCGACCAGCAGATCGGTCTGCCGGCACAAGAATGCCGGGATTTGCAACACATCGACGGCTGGCGCCACGCGCGCGCATTGTTCGGCGTCGTGCACGTCGGTGAGCACCGGGATTTTCAAGGTACCGCGGATCTCGGCGAAGATCGGCAGCGCCGCGTCGAGCCCGAGACCGCGCGCGGATTTAGCCGAGGTGCGGTTCGCCTTGTCGAACGAGGTCTTGTAGACGAGCCCGACGCCGACACGCGCCGCGATCTCTTTAAGCGCGGACGCCATTTCCAAAGCATGCGCGCGGCTCTCCAGCGCGCAGGGACCGGCGATCAGCGCCAGCGGCAAGGCATTGCCGAAGCGCGCCGCGCCGATGGAAACGGTCGAATTTGGTTTCTGATCCAAAAAGTGGCCCTCGCGCGCGCGACCATGAAGCGGCAAAGCCGCCCGGTCAACGGGCGGGCTCGAAGACCAGAACTGCGCCCATGGCATCCTCGGGGGCGATCACGGCGGCATTTCCCGCGTAAAAGCCGGCCATCCCGGCGAGCTCCGGGACGCATTGCAGCAAGCTTGCATCGGCGGCGGTGAACCGGATCGCCGCCAGCCTTGCGCCGTGCGAAACGTCCGGGCCTTTGACGCCATAACGGTGCAGGAAGGTGGCCGGCGTTACCATCTCGATCGTGCCGCGCGGCGTAACGACGGTGAAACCGTCTTTGTTTGATGTTGTCTCGACGCCGGCAAAACTTTGCATGAAGCCACGGTGACGCGACGGCTCCTCGGCAACGGCGACCACGCCGGCAACGCCAGTGACGCTGTTGGCGTGTGTCTGAAACGCTGGATTCCAGAAATGCTCCGGATAGTGGTGCTGGCAAGCGAAAAAGCCGGCGCCGGGCGCGCTCGGATCGCGCGCAAAGGCAAGCGTGAATGCGACCCTCACCGGTGCGCCGTCGGGCCGTTTGCCCTCACGGTCGAAGTCATAGAGGTCGAAGTCGCCGATACCGGTCTTGCGGAAGTCCTCGGCGTCTTTCGCCCCGCTCCCCTTCAGCACGAGCATCGACAGGCCCTGCCCGTCTTCAAGAAAATCGCGGTTGAAGGCGCCGAACGAAAAATGTCGCGGCCCGTGCGGCAGGATCCCGTCGGGGTCGGTCACCGTCAGCAGTTCGATGAACGTCTCCGGCAGCTGGATGATTTGGTTTTGCGTACCCCAGGCGCGCGGATGCCGGTTGCGCGCGCCGACGGTGAAGCCGAGGCTGCGGTAAAGCGCTGCGGCGGCATCGAGATCGCGCACGGCATGGACGATGTGATCGAGACCGCGGGGCATTCCCGAAACTTAGCAGGCGGCCGCGCTTACACCAGCCGGCTTCTCTCCACCGCCGCGCCGATGAAGGATGCGAACAGCGGATGCGGCTCGAACGGCCGCGATTTCAATTCGGGATGGAATTGCACGCCGATAAACCAGGGGTGGTCTTCGTATTCGATGATCTCGGGCAGGATGCCGTCGGGCGACATGCCGGAGAAGCGCATGCCGTGCTGCTCGAGCCGGCCCTTGTAGCCGGTGTTGACCTCGTAACGGTGGCGGTGGCGTTCGGAAATTTCCGTCGTGCCGTAGATATCGGCGACCCGGCTGCCGCGCGCGAGCACCGCATCGTATGCCCCTAACCGCATGGTGCCGCCGAGGTCGCCGCCGGCGGCGCGCTTCTGCAACTCGTTACCCTTGAGCCATTCGGTCATCAGGCCGACCACCGGTTCGCTGGTCGGGCCGAATTCGGTCGAATTCGCCTCGGCGATGCCGCACAGATTACGCGCCGCTTCGATGCAGGCCATCTGCATGCCGAAACAGATGCCGAAGTACGGCACCTCACGCTCGCGCGCGAACTGCGCCGCCTTGATCTTGCCTTCGGCGCCGCGCTGACCGAAGCCGCCGGGCACCAGGATGCCGTTGACGTGCTCGAGGAACGGCGCCGGATCCTCGTTCTCGAACACTTCCGACTCGATCCAGTCGAGATTGACTTTCACTTTGTTGGCGATGCCGCCGTGCGAGAGCGCCTCGATCAGCGATTTATAGGCGTCCTTCATGCCGGTATATTTGCCGACGATGGCGATGGTGACGTCGCCTTCCGGATTGCGCACGCGCTCGTTGATCACGCGCCAGCGCTCGAGGTCGGGCGCCTGCTTCGGCTCGATGCCGAAGGCCGCCAGCACCTCGCGGTCGAGGCCTTCGGCCGAATAGGCCTCGGGCACCGCGTAGATGTTGTCGACGTCGCGCGCCTCGATCACCGCGCTTTCGCGCACGTTGCAGAACAGCGCTAGCTTGCGCCGCTCGCCCTCGGGGATCGGCCGGTCGGTACGGCACAGCAGAATATCGGGCTGGATGCCGATCGACCGCAGTTCCTTGACCGAATGCTGCGTCGGCTTGGTCTTCAATTCGCCCGCGCTCGGGATGTAGGGCAGCAGCGTCAGATGAACATAGACAGCGTGATGGCGCGGCAGATCGTTGCCCAACTGCCGGATGGCTTCGAAAAACGGCAGGCCTTCGATGTCGCCGACCGTGCCGCCCACCTCGACCAACACGAAATCGAAACCGTCATTGCCGTCGCGGACGAAGTCCTTGATGGCGTTGGTGACATGCGGGATGACCTGGATGGTGGCGCCGAGATAGTCGCCGCGGCGTTCCTTGCTCAGGATGTCCTGGTAGATGCGGCCGGTGGTGATGTTGTCCTGGCGGGTGGCCGGGCGGCCGGTGAAACGTTCGTAATGGCCGAGGTCGAGGTCGGTCTCGGCGCCATCGTCAGTGACGAAGACCTCGCCGTGCTGGTACGGCGACATCGTGCCGGGATCGACGTTGAGGTAGGGATCGAGCTTGCGCAGCCGCACCTTATAGCCGCGCGCCTGCAACAGCGCGCCGAGCGCCGCAGAAGCGAGGCCCTTACCCAGTGAGGAAACCACGCCGCCGGTGATGAAGATGTACCGCGCCATGGGGCTTAACCTTTAGCCCCCGCGAATTGATTCGACGAGCGCGAAAAACTCAGAGCCGGTCTGCGCCTGTGCGCAATTCCAGAAATTGCTGCAATCAAAGGTATTTGGACGGCTATTTTCATTCCGCACCTGAAACGCACACATGCCATCTCGTCCGCCCCACCCCAAACGGTGAAGGGCCGGTTTCCCGGCCCTTCGTCAGTCTCTTATTTCGACTGCGGCACCTGCGGCCCGGCGGGAGCCGCGGGAGCAGCCGGCGGCGCGGCGGGCGCGCCCTGCAATTGATTGAGAATGCCGCCGGGACTAAGCGGCGCATTCGGTCCGGGTGCGGTCGGCACGATTTGACCGCCTTGCAGGATCGATGTCGGCTTGCGGTTCATGCCGGCGAGGATCGACAAGACCAGACTTGTCACGAAGAACAGCCCGGCCAGAATCGCGGTCGCGCGGGTGAGCACATTGGCGGTACCGCGACTGGTCATGAAGCCCGCGGTCGAACCGATGCCCAGCCCGCCGCCTTCCGACTTCTGCAGCAGCACCACGCCGATCAGGGCGAGCACCAGCATCAGATGGATCACAATAACAACGTGCTGCATAAGGCCTCAATCCGTTCACATCCGCCGGTCCGGGCTGCCCCGCCCAAGTCGCGCTTCACGAGCTATATAGGAATTCGCCGCGGTCTCTACACGATCGGAAGGGGCATTTCCACCCTATTGAGGCGAGCGGTAAACGGCCGCAATCGCGAGGAAATCCGCCGCTTTCAGGCTGGCGCCGCCAACCAGGGCGCCGTTCACATTCGCGATGGTCAAGAGTTCCTGGGCGTTGGACGGTTTGACCGAGCCGCCGTAGAGGATGCGCACGCCGGCACCCTCTGGACCATAGCGCTCGGTGAGCTTCTTGCGGATGAAAGCATGCGCTTCGGCCACGTCGGCCGCCGTCGGGGTGAGCCCGGTACCGATCGCCCAAACCGGCTCGTAGGCGATGACAAGATTTTGGGCGATCACCTGGCCGGCCGCGCGGTCGGGCAGCGAGCCGTCGAGCTGGCGTCCGATCACCGCCAAGGTCTGCCCACCTTCCCGCTCCGCGCGCTGCTCGCCAACGCAGACGATGGCAATCAAGCCGGCGCGATGCGCGGCCGATGCCTTGGCGCGGACCTGGGTGTCGGTTTCGTGATGGTCGGTGCGCCGCTCGGAATGGCCAACGATCACCGCCACCGCGCCGGCATCCTTGAGCATCTCGGCGGCGATATCGCCGGTATGGGCGCCGGACGGGGCGGCATGGCAGTCCTGCCCGCCGATCGCGACCTTGGAGCCGCGCGCGGCGGCGGCAAAATCCGCGATCAGGGTCGCCGGCGGGCAAACCATCACGTCGGCCTTGAGGCCGCTCGCACCATTGACGATCTTGGTCAGTTCGCCTTCGGAAACGCCAAGCCCGTTCATCTTCCAATTGCCCGCAACCAGCGGGATTAGGTCGCCCGACGCCATGATAAGGTCCCTTTCCGCGTGCGGTTATCAGACCCGGCCCCCGGGCGCCAGAGCGGGCCGGCACCAAGGCGATCCTTCTTGAGTTGCAAGGAGTTGACCCGCTCCCTATAAGGGCGCGACCAGCCCTTTCATTCAGCCCTTAGCGCGATCCGGGAAAAACGCTGTCCATGCTCCGCGGTATCCATAAAGCTTCCTCGACCTGGCTCGGCAAGGCCGTGATGGCTGTCGTAATGGGCGGCTTGATCATCAGCTTCGCGATCTGGGGCATCGGCGATATTTTCCGCGGCTTCGGGGCCAATTCGGCGATCAAGATCGGCGGCACTGAGATTTCGACCGAGCAGTTCCGCCAGTTTTACACCGAGCGGCTGCAGCAGATCGGGCGTCAGCTCGGCCGGCCGGTCACGCCCGACCAGGCGCGTACGCGCGGCTTCGACCGACAAATCATCGGCCAGTTGGTGGCCGAAACCACGCTCGATGAACAGGCCAAGGCCCTGCATCTCGGCATCAGCAATGCCGATATCGCCGAGCGCATCACCAACGACGCAAATTTCCGCGGCATCAACGGCAAGTTTGACCGTAACCGCTTCGAACAAATCATCCGAGAAGCTGGATTCACCGAAAGCCGTTTTGTCGAAGAGCAGCGGCGCGTGATCCTGCGCCGGCAGATCGCGGTCAGCACCGGCGGGGATTTCCACGTGCCGGTCACTGCGATGCAGGCGATCAATCAATATCAAAACGAGAAGCGCGCCATCGCCTACCTTACCTTGGGTCCAGCGCAGGCCGGCGATATCCCCGCGCCGACGCCGGAACAGCTCAGCAAATATTTCGAGGAGCGCAAGGTTCTGTTTCGCGCGCCCGAATACCGCAAAGTGACGCTGCTCGCGATGTCGCCGGCCGAGCTCGCCAAGCCGGACGCGGTGTCCGATGCCGACACCAAGAACTACTTCGAACAGCACAAGGCGAGCTACGGCACGCCCGAGCGCCGCGAACTGCAACAGATCTTGTTCCCGAACGAGCAAGACGCCGCCGCCGCACGCGAGAAGATCGCCAAGGGCACGAGCTTCGCCGACATCGCCAAGGATCGAGGCTTGAAGCAAAGCGACATCGACGTCGGCACCGTGACGAAGGCGCAGGTCATCGATCCGGCGGTCGCCGACGCCGCCTTCGCGTTGAAGTCGGGCGAGGTCAGCGCGCCGGTCAAGGGCCGGTTCGGCACCGTGCTGACGCAAGTCGGCAAAATCGAGCCGGGCAGCCAGAAGACCTTCGAAGAGATGGCGCCGCAGATCAAACGCGAACTCGCCGAGAGCCGCGCCCGCACCGAAATCGGGACTCTGCGCGACAAGTTCGAGGACGAACGCGCGGCCGGGTCGACCCTGGCCGAGGCCGCCAAGAAGCTCGGCCTCAAATCACGCACCATCGACGCGGTCGATCGCGCCGGCCGCGGCCCGGACGGCAAACCGATCGCCGACCTGCCCGCCACGCCGGACGTGATCGGCCCCGCGTTCTCGAGCGACGTCGGCGTCGATAACGATCCACTGCAGCTGTCGGGTGGCGGCTATCTTTGGTACGACGTCACCGGCATCACGCCGGCGCGCGAGCGCACGCTCGACGAGGTCAAGGATAAAGTGGCGGCGAGTTGGCGCGACGACGAGATAGGCAAGCGCCTGAAGACGAAAACCGACGACCTGGTCGGCAAACTCAAGGCCGGCACATCACTTGACCAGCTCGCCACCGAAATCGGACTGAAAGTCGTCACCGCCACCGACCTGCAACGCGGCAAACCGGGCGGCTTCGCGCCGGCCAAGCTGGTCGAGGCGGCGTTTAAGACACCCAAGGGTGCGCCGGCGAGCGCCGAGGGCAATCAGGAAACGATGCGGTTCGTGTTCAACGTGACCGCGGTTACCGATCCGGCGCTCGATCCGATCGCGAGCAAGCAGCTCACGACCGTGCTGCAGAACTCCTATTCGGACGATATCGTCGGCGCCTACGTGACGAGTTTGGAAACCGACTTCGGCGTCACCTTCAACCAGCAGGCCGTAAACCAGGTGATCGGCGGCGGTCCGGCCAATACCGGCAATACCGGCGATTTCTGATCCCATGCAGATCGAGCCGTCGGAAACCGCATTCGCCGAACGCTATGGCCGCGGCGAAGCCCAGGTGGTGTGGACGACGCTGGTCGCCGACCTGGAGACGCCGGTCTCGGCCTTCCTCAAGCTCGGCGGCGGCAAGCCGATGAGCTTCCTGTTGGAATCGGTGGAAGGCGGCGACACCCGTGGGCGCTATTCCATCATCGGCACCGACCCCGACCTGATTTGGCGCGCGCGCGGCAAAGAGGCCGAGATCAATCGCAGCCCGCGTACCAAGCGAGACGGCTTCGCGCCCTGCCCCGAGCCGCCGCTCGCCGCGCTGCGTTCGCTGATCGCGGAAAGCCGCATCGCCCTGCCGGACGGCCTGCCGTCGATGGCGGCCGGCGTGTTCGGCTATCTCGGCTACGACATGGTGCGGCTGATGGAAGATCTGCCGCCGCCCAATCCCGATCCGATCGGCATTCCCGATGCCGTGCTGGTGCGCCCGACCATCATCGTGGTGTTCGATGCGGTGAAGGACGCGATCACGGTGGTTACGCCGGTGCGGCCGGAGAAGGGCGTCGACGGCAAGATCGCGCTGGCTCGGGCAATCGAGCGGCTGTCGCGCATCCTAGAAAGCCTCGACCGGCCGCTCGACAAGTCGCTCGCCGATGCCGATGCCGGTCCGCTCGACGTGCCGCCGCGGTCCAACACCACCCCGGATGAATACAAGGCGATGGTGCTCAAGGCCAAGGACTACATCATGGCCGGCGATGCCTTCCAGATCGTGCTGGCGCAACGTTTCGAGGCGCCCTTCACGCTGCCGCCGTTCTCGCTCTACCGCGCGCTGCGGCGGACCAACCCGTCGCCCTACCTCTACTTCCTCGACTTCGGCGGCTTCGCCGTCGCCGGCTCGAGCCCCGAAATCCTGGTCAAGGTCGCCGGCGACGTGGTGACCATCCGCCCGATCGCCGGCACGCGCCATCGCGGCGCGACGCCGCATGAAGACAAGGCACTGGAAGAAGAGCTGCTCGCCGATCCGAAGGAGCGCGCCGAGCACCTCATGCTGCTCGATCTGGGCCGCAACGACGTCGGCCGCATTGCCGAGATCGGCAGCGTCACCGTCACCGATCAGTTTTTCGTCGAGCGCTACAGCCACGTGATGCACATCGTCTCCAACGTCGAGGGCAAGCTTGCCGGCAACCGCGACGCGCTCGATGCGCTCGCCGCCGGATTTCCCGCCGGCACTGTGTCGGGCGCGCCCAAGGTGCGCGCGATGCAGATCATCGACGAGCTGGAAAGGGAAAAACGCGGGCTTTACGCCGGTGCGGTCGGCTATTTCTCCGCCGCCGGCGAGATGGACACCTGCATCGTGCTGCGCACCGCGCTGGTGAAGGACGGCAAGATGTACGTGCAGGCCGGCGCCGGCATCGTCGCCGACTGCGATCCCGACTTCGAGCAGCAGGAATGCATCAACAAGGCGATGGCCTTGTTCCGCGCCGCCGAGGAAGCGCGCCGATTTGCCAGCGCCGCCAAGCGCGGGCAATAATCGTCGCGGGGAACGTCTGAATTTCTATGGGGGACACCATGGGCTGGCTGCAGCGGCTCGACCGCCTGATCGGCCAGATCATCGCAGCCGCACAATGGCTGGCGCTGCCGCTCATCCTGCTGTTGTTCCTGCAATGGCCGCTGCGTGACATCGTGCGCGGCTATTCGCGTGAGGCGAACGATCTCGGGCAAATTATCTTCGCGCTGTTCGTGGCGGTCAGCGTCACCGCGGCGACGCGCGCCGGTACGCACCTCGCCGCCGACACGCTGGCGCAACGCTATTCGCCACGCACGCGCCATCGGCTCAAACGCGATCGGCACCGCGGTCAGCGTTTTGCCGTGGGCGATCTTTGTCGTCGTTTTCCGGCGCGAGCTTCGTCATTCCCTCGGTGCTCGGCCTGGAAGCCTTCGCCGATACCAGCAACCCGGGTTATTTCGTCATCAAAGCCGCCTTGTGGGTCATGGCGCTGTTGATCGTTGCGCAAGCAGCGATCGATATTCTCCGCCCTGTGCCATCGGATGACGTCTGATGGAATGGAGCGGTCTTGCGCTTCTGATCCTGGTCGGCGTCGGCATCGTCTCGACCGGCCTGCCGGCCGCCTTCGTGCTGATCGCGGCGGCCTGCATCGGCGCGTTGCTCGGCCTTGTCACCCACACGTTCGAAGTTTCGCTGCTCTGGGCGCTGCCCGGCCGGCTGATCAATTTGTTCGAGAACGATCTTTTGCAGGCATTGCCGCTCTACGTCACCATGGGCCTACTGCTCGGCCGCTTGCCGGTGGCCGACGCGCTCTACCGCACCAGCATCGCCATCCTGCCGAAACGGGCTTCGGCACCGCTCGCCTCCGGCATGTTGCTCGGCGCTTTGCTCGGGCCGATGAACGGTTCGGTCGGCGCCAGCGTGCTCGGCCTCTCGCGCGTGGTGTCGCCGCGGCTGACCGCCGAGGGCGTGCCGGCGGCGACGCGCGACGCCATCGTCGCGGTTGCCTCGACGCTTGGCGTGCTGGTGCCGCCGTCGCTGGTGCTCATCCTGCTCAGCGACGCGATGCTCACCGCGCACACCTTCGCGGTCACCGCCACCGGCCGCAGCGACCGCGTCATCAATACCCAGGACGTCTTTCACGCCGCCTTGTTGCCGGCGGGAATATTCCTGCTGCTGTGCATCGCGCTCGCCTGGCTCGCCGGCCGCCGCCATGCATTGCCGCCGGACCGCGAGACGGGTCGCGCCGCGGCAGGCGATCCTGGCGGCTTTCGCGCTGGCGGCGCTGTTGGCGCTGCTCGGCGGCGTCGCCATCGGATATTTCTACGCGGTCGAAGCCGCAGCCATGGGCGCTTTCACGTTGCTGTGCGCCGGGCTGATCGGCGGGCAGTTGCGCGGCGCGGCGCTACGCGAATTGCTGCACGACGCCATCGCCATCACCGGCGCGCTGTTCTCGCTGCTGATCGCCGCCACCACCTTCACGCTGATCCTGCGCCTGCTCGGCACCGACCGGCTGGTCGACAATCTGGTCGCCGGCATTCCCGGCGGCGACGTGCTGGCGACGGCGGCGATCCTTGCCGTCATCGGTCTGTGCGCCTTCGTGCTCGACGCCTTCGAGATCATTTTCGTGATTGTGCCGATCGTCATCCCGCCGCTTTTGGTGCGGGTCGCCGATGCGCGCTGGGTGGCGGTGCTGGTGCTGCTGACCTTGCAGTCGAGCTTCTTGCTGCCGCCGTTCGGCTATGCGCTGATGATGGTGCGCGGCGCGGCCAAGAATCCCGGCGCCGTTTCGCCCGTTCGTGCGCGCGCTGGTGCCGTTCCTGGTGGCGCAGTGGCTGCTGCTGATCGTCGTGCTGCTGGTCCCCAAGCTCGTCCATTTCGGCGAGAACGCCGCCGAGAACACGCGCGCCACGGCCGCGCCCGTCTCCAACGAGGAAATCGAGCGCCGCATGCGCGAGATGCTCGCGCCGCCGCCCGAAATCGAGCTCAAATGAGGCCTGCTTGACCCCCCTCGGCGGGGGTTTTAAGACCTTGAGCGGGCTTAAAAACATGATCGTTTTGATCGACAACTACGACAGCTTCACCTTCAACCTGTTCCATTACCTGGGCGGGCTGGGGGCGGACGTCGTCGTGCATCGCAACGACAAGATCGCCGCCGCCGACGTGATCGCCGCCGAGCCGGAGGCGATCGTGCTGTCGCCCGGTCCTTGCACGCCGAACGAAGCCGGCATCTGTCTCGAGCTGATCGGCAAAGCCGCAGCGACGATCCCGATCCTCGGCGTCTGCCTCGGCCATCAGGCGATCGGCCAGGCCTTTGGCGGCAAAGTGGTGCGCGCGAGCCCTGCGCACGGCAAGGTGTTCGAGATCAGGCACTACCGGCACCGGCGTATTTCGCGGCATCAACGGGCCGTTCCACGCCACACGCTATCATTCGCTGGTGGTCGAGCGCGCCAGCTTGCCGCGCGAATTGACCGTCAACGCCGAAACCGAAGGCTTGGTGATGGGCGTTGCGCATGCCAGCCTGCCGGTGCACGGCGTGCAATTTCATCCTGAAAGCATCGCCTCCGAGCACGGCCACCTGATGCTGAAGAATTTCCTCGATATCGCCGCCGCCTGGAACAAACAGCGCGGCCGCAGCGGCGCCGCCAAGCGCGCAAGTCGCCTGCGCAAAACTCGCGACCGGTTGAAGGTGAGAAAGCCATGGCCGACGATTTCAAAGCGCTCATCGCCAAGGTCGCGACCGGCGCGAGCCTCACCCGCGCGGAAGCCGCCGCTGCCTTCGACCGCATGATGTCGGGCGAAGCGACGCCCTCGCAGATGGGCGGCGCTGCTGATGGGCTTGCGCGTGCGCGGCGAGACCGTCGACGAGATCACCGGCGCGGTGACCACCATGCGCGCCAAGATGCTGGGCGTTAAGGCGCCGCCCGACGCCGTCGACGTGGTCGGCACCGGCGGCGATGCGTCCGGCTCGTTCAACATCTCGACCTGCGCCGCCTTCATCGTCGCCGGCGCCGGCGTGCCGGTCGCCAAGCACGGCAACCGCGCGCTGTCGTCGAAATCCGGCGCCGCCGACGTGCTGCAAGCGCTCGGCGTCAAGATCGACCTCAGCGCCGAACAGGTCGGCGGCTGCATTCGCGAGGCCGGCATCGGCTTCATGTTCGCGCCGGCGCATCATCCGGCGATGAAGAACGTCGGCCCGACCCGCGTCGAACTCGGCACCCGCACCATCTTCAACCTGCTCGGCCCGCTGTCGAATCCGGCGGGCGTCAAACGTCAGATGGTCGGCACGTTTTCCAAGCATTGGGTCGAGCCGATGGCGCAGGTGCTGAAGAACCTCGGCTCGGACAGCATCTGGGTGGTGCACGGCTCCGACGGCCTCGACGAGATCACCACCGTCCGGGCCGACCAGTGTCGCCGCGCTCGAAAAACGGCAAGATCCACACGTTCGAGATGACGCCGGAGGACGCCGGCCTAAGCGCGTCAAGCCGGAGGCGTTGCGCGGCGGCGATGCCGAGCACAACGCCAAGGCGCTGCTCGACGTGCTCAAAGGCAAGCCCGGGCCGTTCCGCGAGTGTCCGATCCTCAATGCCGCGGCCGCACTGATCGTCGCCGGCAAGGCCAAGGATCTGAAGGAAGGCGCCGCGCTGGCGGCGAAATCGATCGACAGCGGCGAGGCCGAAGGCCGGCTCGACCGTCTGATTGCGGTGTCCAACGCCGTGGAGGCGTGACGTCCCATGGCCGACATCCTCGCCAAGATAGAAGCTTACAAGCGCGAGGAGATCGCGGCGGCCAAGCGCGACGCTTCCACTGGCCGCGCTGGAGGCGCAGGCGAAAGCCGCGCCGCCGCCGCGCGGTTTCCTCAAGGCGATCGAACGCAAAATTGCCGGCGGTGACTACGCGTTGATCGCCGAGATCAAGAAGGCGAGTCCGTCGAAAGGGCCTGATCCGCGCCGATTTCGACCCGCCGCAGCTCGCCAAAGCCTATGAGGCCGGCGGCGCGACGTGCCTGTCGGTGCTCACCGATGGGCCGTCGTTCCAGGGCAAACCGGAATTCCTCGGCGAGGCGCGCGACGCGACGAGCCTGCCGGCGCTGCGCAAGGATTTCATCTACGAGCCATATCAGGTCGATGGAGTCGCGCGCCTGGGCGCCGATTGCATCCTGATCATCATGGCGGCGGTCGACGACGCGGACGGCCAAGGCCATCGAAGATCCGGCCTTTGCCAATGGGATGGATGTCTTGCTTGAAGTTCATCAAGAAGATGAGCTTGTGTCGCGCACTCAAATTGAAATCCCGCCTGATCGGCATCAACAACCGCGATCTCCACACTTTCCAGACCTCGCTTGCCGTCAGCGAGCGCCTTGCCCCGCAAGGTCCCCCGCGACCGCATCGTGGTCGCCGAGAGCGGCCTCAACACGCCCGCCGACCTCGCCCGCCTCGCGGCTATCGGCATTTCCACCTTCCTGGTCGGCGAGAGCCTGATGCGGCAAGCCGACGTGGCCGCGGCAACCCGCGCCCTGCTCGCGCATGTCCCGCGCCGCGCGGCGGCGGAGTAAGCCATGGCGCGCGCCACAAAAACCGTTCCACGGCCGAAGAAGAAGGCGTCGCCGCGGATGACCGACGCCGAGCTCACCCACCTCGATCCGCGCGGCCAGGCCCGCATGGTCGACGTCTCCGGCAAAAACGTGACCGAGCGCGTCGCGGTGGCCGAAGGCAAGGTGTTGATGCGCAAGGAAACGCTGGATCTGGTACTCGCCGGCAATGCCTTGAAAGGCGACGTGCTCGGCGCCGCGCGCCTTGCCGGCATCATGGCGGCCAAGCGAACGCATACCCTGATCCCGCTCTGCCACCCGCTGCCGATCACCAAGATCGAGATCGAAATCGATCCGGAGCACGGCTTGCCCGGCTTTTTGGTGCAGGCGACGGTGAAGGTGACCGGCCAGACCGGCGTCGAGATGGAAGCGCTCACCGCGGTGTCAATCGCGTGTCTGACCATCTACGACATGGTCAAGGCGGTGGAAAAAGGCATGCGCATCGAGGGTATCCGGCTGTTGAGCAAGAGCGGCGGCAAGTCCGGCGACTATCGTGCAGAGGGCTGAACCGTGGCCTTGATGCCGGTCGCCGAGGCTCTGCAACGCGTGCTGGCCGACGCGCGCGCCTTGCCGGCCGAGACGGTTGCGCTCGACAATGCGCTCGGCCGCGTGCTTACCGAAGATCTGGCCGCATTGCGCACCCAGCCGCCGGCCGCGGTATCCGCCATGGACGGCTACGCCGTGCGCGCCGCCGACGTGGCGCAGGCGCCGGTCAAACTGACGCTGATCGGCGAAGTCGCCGCCGGCCATCCCTTCGACGGCGAGGTGGCAAAGCCGGCCAGGCCGCGCGCATCTTCACCGGCGGCGTGATGCCGGAAGGCGCCGACACCGTGGTGATCCAGGAACTCACCGCCCGCGACGGCGACATGGTGACGATCCAGAAACCGACCGCCAAAGGCCGCAACGTGCGCGGCCGCGGTATCGATTTCACGCAAGGCGAGCCGCTGCTGCGCAAAGGCCGCCGCCTTACCGACCGCGACCTAATGCTGGCGGCCGCCATGAACTACCCCACGCTGCAACGTGCACCGCCGGCCGAAGGTCGCGGTGCTCGGCACCGGCGACGAATTGGTGCCGCCCGGCGGCGCGCCTGCGCAAGGCGAGATCGTTTACTCGAACGGTTTTGCGCTTATTGCGCTGGCACGCAGCGAAGGCGCCGAGGTGAGCGATTTCGGCATCGCGCCGGACCGCGTCGAAGACATCGCTGCGGCCGTGCGGCGCGCGCGCGGTTGGGGCGCCGATATCCTGCTCACCAGCGGCGGCGCTTCGGTCGGCGAGCACGACCTAGTGCAAAAGGCGCTCGCCAGCGAAGGGCTCGACGCTGTCGTTCTGGCGGGTGGCGCTACGCCCCGGCCGGCCAATGATGCATGGCCGGCTCGGCGGCATGCAGGTGCTCGGCGTGCCCGGCAACCCGGTGTCATCCTATGTCTGCGCCTTCCTGTTTCTGGTGCCGCTGATCCGGCGGCTCGCTGGCCGCGGTGACGTCGAACGCATCCCTGAGGGCGCCCGGCTCGGCCGTGATTTGCCGGCCAATGACGAGCGGGCCGACTACCTGCGGGCGACCCTCGCCCAAGGCCCGGACGGCCTTATAGCGACTCCGCTGCCGGCCCAGGACAGTTCCCTGATGGCGCCGCTCGCAAAGGCGGACTGCCTCCTGATTCGGGAACCAAATGCTCCATTTGCGCCTGCAGGTTCACCCTGCTTCATCCTTAAGCTCGCCCTGTAGCGGCCTTTCACATTTTTCACTCGAAATTAAAAGGTTGCGGAACACATATCGAACAGATAGTGTCCGTTCATGATTTGTTTCCGGCCTGAGTCCCTTTTGGACCAGGCCAAGACCGGGAGAGACAGATGCTGACCCGCAAGCAGTTCGAGCTCCTGCGCTTCATCCACGAGCGGTTGACGGAAGCCGGGGTACCCCCCTCCTTCGATGAGATGAAGGACGCCCTCGACCTGCGGTCCAAGTCCGGCATCCACCGCCTGATCACGGCGCTGGAGGAGCGCGGCTTCATCCGGCGCCTGCCCAACCGCGCGCGCGCCATCGAGGTAATCAAACTGCCCGACTCGGTCGCCCATGGTATCAGCGGCGGCCGTTCGCGCGGCTTCAATCCGAGCGTGATCGAGGGCGACCTTGGCCGGGTGCGAGCCGCTTCCGTCAATTCCGAGGACGACGAAGACAGCCGCCGTCCAATCGCGGTGCCGGTGATGGGCCGCATCGCCGCTGGCACGCCGATCGAGGCGATCCAGACCCGCAGCCACGTCATCAACATGCCGGCCGACCTGCTGACCGCCGGCGAGCATTTCGCGCTCGAAGTGCGCGGCGACTCGATGATCGAGGCCGGCATCCTCGACGGTGATATCGCGCTGATCCGCAAATCCGAGGCTGCCGACACCGGCGACATCGTCGTGGCGCTGATCGACGACGAGGAAGCCACCCTCAAGCGATTCCGCCGCCGCGGCGCCTCGATCGCGCTCGAGCCGGCCAATACCGCCTATGAGGTGCGCATCCTGCCGCCCAACCGCGTGCGTATCCAGGGCAAGCTGGTCGGCCTATTCCGACGATACTGATACCACCGGCAGGCAATCACGCCTTCATCGATTTTGCCGCATCGAACGCGATGGCGAGCGGCTTGTCGCTCTTCGGTGCAATGCGGAACAGTTTTGGAAAGACCACCGGCAGATAGAACCGCACGATATCAACAAAATCGCGCGTCGTCCTGAAGTGCCCGTAATCGCGCAAGTTCATCAGGATAAAAAACAGATAAGCCAGTTTCCGATTGATCTTGGTGTCGATGCGCACGAACAGCGTGATGCCGAGGTCGGTGAGGATACCATTGGTCAGCGCGTCGTCGAGCACCTTATCCGGCAGTGAAATAAAGAAGTCGTGGTCGTCCGGTATTTTGTTCTCGATCGTGCGCGTTTTACTGCGGTAGAACAGCTCGCGCCCGCTTGTGGTCAGCCGCCAGCCGATCCCCTTGCGGTAAAGCCAACGCACGAAATAAATCTCATCTATATAGGCCTTCAGCTTGGCAGCGTTCGCCTCCGGCCACACGAAGGACTTTTCCTGTGCCTCCTCTTCGTGCACGCGCGCGAGCTGCGCGTCGGTCAGGCTGCGCTTGACGCTGCCGTAGTCGGATGTCCACGCGAAAGTCTGCAAATCCATGCGCACGAAGGGCTGGCAGAGCTGTGTTTTGGTGCCAGACCAATAGCCCTTCAGGTCTTCGTAGGTGACCTTGTGGTCGTTGGCCCATCTGGAATCCTCGCGGTTGAAAAAGGCTTGCGAGGCGAAGGGCACGAAATAATCGGCGCCCAGCGCATTAGAGATGCCGATGGCGACCTGGACGAAATCCTTTTTAGACTTGAGCGGCGTACGCACGCCATTCACGAAGGTCAGCGCGCCGGCCGACGCGGGGGAATAGCTTTTCAGGGCGATCGCCGTCTTGCCGGCCGGATTGAAGGTCTGCCGGATGCGCTCGAGCAGTGCGCGGCGCGGCGCAGCGTCGTTGACGTTGAAGATGACCGCGTTCGGCGTGTCCAGGATCATGATCGAATCGTCGAACGGCACCGGCACGCTGCACACGCGCACCTTGTCGCTGAGCGAATACCAGGCGAGCGGCGTCAGCGTGCGGTTGCGGAAGCCGTGCGATTCCAGAAAGCCGGGATGGCGTAGTTCGGAAACGCTGGATGCAGCACACGATGCGGCCCGAGGCGGCGCAGCGACGGCCAGTGGAAATGATCGAGATGGGA
This sequence comes from uncultured Alphaproteobacteria bacterium, assembly GCA_963733315.1. Classification (GTDB taxonomy): domain Bacteria; phylum Pseudomonadota; class Alphaproteobacteria; order Rhizobiales; family Xanthobacteraceae; genus Pseudolabrys. Next base: position 63,416 of record CAVTCV010000031.1, read on the forward strand.
ATGCGTGACATAGAGATAACGGCTGCGCCGCACCAACTCGATCTCGTCGTCGCTCGGATATTTCTCCAGCCACCAGCTGCGCCAGTAGACCGAGCCGATCAGCCAAGGATCGGTCGCAATTACCGGCTCGCCGTCCTCCATGACGAGCAGGCAGGCGTGACCGATGGTGCGCAGTTGCAGAGTGCCGCTGGAATTCATGGATAAACGCTATTAGCTGCCCTTGGGGCGTCAATGCGTCGCCGCTTTTGCGATTTCGATCAATCGTCTTGTTCCAGATCGGCAGGCCGCGGTGTCGCGTCAGGCGCCCGCGCCGGAAGTGCGGATGTGTCTGGCGTGGCACGCAGCGCGCCGCGCGCCCAGGACCGCCCGTAGCCGGGCGGCCGCGCGGCGCTGAGGGCGAAACGCTCGCCGGTCCAGCGCAGCGTCAACGCTCCATTGGCGCGCCAGGCCTTGCGGTCGATCAGCGTGGCGGCGCAGCTGCCCGGTGCTTCGCGTGGGCTGATCACCACGGCCGCGCGGGCGCAGTCCTCGGCAAAGGCTTCGACCGACTGGACAAACGACACCAACCGGCCATCGGCCAGTCGGCCAATGCAGCCGACGGCGTCACACTGCACGCCATCGCGCAAGTGCGCATCTTTGACGGAGCGTACATCCTCGTCGGCGGCCAGCCACTCCTTGACCGCGAAGCTGTCCCGTCCGCTGGAGAGATCGCAACGGCACCGCCCAACAGCGCGAGCCCAGTCGCGGCCCACCACGCCGGTTCGCGATCCGCCGTGAAGTAGACGACGATGCCCAGTCCGTAGGAGGCCGCGAGCCAGGGCATCAGCCGGCCGGGCGCGATTTCCGCCAGCGCCCATTCCGACAACAAGCGGCCAAGCCAGGCGGCACGGCCCGTCAGCCCGTCCGGCAGCACCAGGCCGGCACGCCGACGCGCGGCGTCGACTTCGGCTGCCCAGGTTTTGGCGCGCGTACGACTTTGCTCAGTGTCGGCCATGGCCCCCGCGCTCACGCTGTTCGTGGAGGGCCCATGCTAATTCAGCCGCAGGTTGTGGCTAGGAGAACGTTTGTGAACCTTCACACCACCATTCTGAGGTGTGAGCGCCGCGAGCGACCCCGAAATGACTTAGGAGGCGACCTTTTCCTTCGCCAAATCGCGCGAAAACGTGTCGCGCAGGCCGATGGTGCGAATGAACACCGGCTGGCCGGGCTTGGTGTCGCGGTCGAGACAGAAATAGCCGTTGCGCTCAAACTGCACCGGTACTTCCGGCTTGGCCTCGGACAATGCCGGCTCGAGGCGGGCGCCGGTCAGCACTTCCAGCGAGTTCGGATTGAGGTCGCCGGCGAATTCCGCGACGTTGGGTTCAGGCTTGGTGAACAACGGATTGTACAGCCGCACTTCGGCGGGAATAGACGCCGCGGCCGACACCCAATGGATGGTGGCCTTGACCTTACGCCCGTCCGGCGCATTGCCGCCTCTGGTCGCAGGATCGTAAGTGCAGCGTAGTTCGATCACCTCGCCGGCGGCGTTCTTCTTCACCTCGCGGCAGGTGATGAAATAGGCGTAACGCAACCGCACCTCCATGCCGGGCGACAGCCGGAAGAACTTCTTCGGCGGGTTCTCCATGAAGTCGTCTTGCTCGATATAGAGCTCGCGGCCGAATTTGATCTTACGCGAGCCCGCCGTCGGATCGTCGGGATGATTGACCGCGTCGAGCTCCTCGACCTGCCCTTCCGGATAGTTCTCGATCACCACTTTCAGCGGCTTGAGCACCGCCATGCGGCGCAGCGACGTCTTGTTGAGCGCTTCGCGCACCGAAAATTCGAACATGCCGACGTCGACCAGGCTGTTGGCCTTGGCGACGCCGATGCGCTTGATGAAATCGCGAATCGCCTCCGGCGGTACGCCGCGCCGGCGCAATCCGGCGATCGTCGGCATGCGCGGATCGTCCCAGCCCGACACATGGCCATCGCGCACCAGCAAAGTGAGCACGCGCTTGGACAGCACGGTGTAGGTGAGATTGAGCCGCGCGAACTCGTATTGGTGGGGCTTTGACGGCACATTCAGATTGGCGATGAACCAGTCGTAAAGCGGCCGATGGTCCTCAAACTCGAGGGTGCAGATCGAGTGAGTAATGCCCTCAATGGCGTCGGACTGGCCGTGTGCGAAATCGTAGCTTGGGTAGATCTTCCACGTGGTCCCGGTACGCGGATGCGGCGCATTAAGGATGCGGTAGAGCACCGGGTCGCGCATGTTGATGTTGCCCGATGCCATGTCGATCTTGGCGCGCAGGACGCGCGCGCCGTTGGGGAACTCGCCGGCGCGCATGCGGCGGAACAGGTCGAGGTTTTCTTCGACGCTGCGGTCGCGGAACGGGCTGTTCTTGCCGGGCTCTGTCAGCGTGCCGCGGTTGACGCGGATCTGCTCGTGGGTCTGATCGTCGACATAGGCTAAGCCTGCGCGCACCAGGTCCTCCGCCCAGCCATAGAGCCGCTCGAAATAATCGGAGGCATGATAGAGATGTTCGCCCCAGTCGAAGCCGAGCCAGCGCACGTCGCGCTCGATGGCGTCGATATATTCCTGCTCTTCCTTGGCCGGATTGGTATCGTCGAAGCGCAAATGGCAGCGGCCGCCGAATTCCTGGGCAATGCCGAAATTCAGGCAGATCGACTTGGCGTGACCGATATGCAGATAGCCGTTCGGCTCGGGCGGAAATCGGGTGACCACGGATTTGACGCGGCCGGCGTCGAGGTCCGCCTGCACGATGTCGCGGACGAAATCTCGGCCGGCCTCGGCCGCCGGCGGATTGCCGGTTGCTTTATCGTGCGTCGCCATGCTTCCTCGATTTCAAGTTCAACTCTATGCTGTGGACCGCCAACCCGCCCGCGGCCTATGCCATGACGTGCCATACGGCTCAATGTCAATTGCACTGACAATTTCCACGGCATTTATGGTAGAGGGGCCGCGATGAGCGAGCCCGTCGTCACCCGTTTTGCGCCGTCGCCCACCGGCTTTCTGCATATCGGCGGCGGCCGCACCGCCCTGTTCAATTGGCTCTATGCGCGCCATCACGGCGGCAAGATGCTGCTGCGAATCGAGGACACCGACCGCGAGCGCTCGACCGCCGCGGCGATCGCCGCCATCATCGACGGCCTGACCTGGCTGGGGCTGACCTGGGACGGCGAGATCGTGTTCCAATTCTCGCGCGCCGCCCGGCATCGTCAAGTCGCCGAACAATTGCTCGCCTCGGGTCATGCCTATCGATGCTATTGCAGTCCCGACGAACTCACCGCCATGCGCGAGAGGGCGCGGGCCAAAGGCCGGACGCGGCTTTACGACGGCCGCTGCCGCGACATCAGTCCGGCGAACGTGCCGGTCGGCGTCAAACCGGTGATCCGCCTCAAGGCGCCATTGATCGGGGAAACCGTGGTCGAAGACCAGGTGCAGGGCCGCGTCGTCTGGCAGAACGAGAACCTCGATGATTTCGTCCTTCTGCGCTCGGATGGCACGCCGACCTATATGCTCGCGGTCGTGGTGGACGACCACGACATGGGCATCACCCACATTATCCGCGGCGACGACCACCTCAACAATGCCGCCCGGCAGACGCAGATCTACCAGGCGTTGGGCTGGAACGTGCCGGTCATGGCGCACATCCCGCTGATCCACGGACCGGACGGCTCTAAATTGTCCAAGCGCCATGGCGCGCTCGGCGTCGATGCCTACCGGGCTATGGGCTATTTGCCCGTGGCGATGCGCAACTACCTTGTCCGCCTCGGCTGGGCGCATGGCGATCAGGAAATCTTTACCACCGAGGAGATGGTCACCGCGTTCGATCTGCCGCAGATCGGCCGCTCGCCGGCGCAATTCGATTTTGCCAAGCTGGAAAGCCTCAACGGTCACTACATCCGCACGACTGCCGATGCTGACCTGATCACCCAGCTTGAAGAGTTGCTGCCGCATATTGCCGGCGGGCAGGAGCTTGCCAGCAAGATGACTCCCGTCTTGCGCGGCAAACTGTTAGCGGCCATGCCGGCGTTGAAAGAGCGTGCTAAGACTTTAGTGGAACTATTTGATGCGACACGCTTTCTTTGGGCCAGCCGACCGTTAGATTTGAACGATCAGGCCAAGGCCCTGCTGACCCCCGAGGCCAAGTCGGGAACCGCCGCGCTGCTGCCCGAACTAGCCGCAATTACCGAGTGGACCGCGCCAGCGGTCGAAGCGGTGGTGCGCGGCTTTGCCGAGCGCGCAGGCCTCAAGCTCGGCGCGGTGGCGCAACCCCTGCGGGCCGCGCTCACGGGGCGCACCACGTCACCACCGATCTTCGACGTGCTGGCGGTGCTGGGTAAGGACGAAAGCCTGGCCCGCTTGCGGGATCAGGTCGGGTAAACAATAGTCCGGTCGATATTCGGCGCGCGCAAGCCAGCTCCTTGATCTATGTCTAGGCGGCGGGACGCGTTGTGCAATAAGCGTATGCGGAACTAGGCTATCTTGCAGTGCACATAAGGATGAGCTACGCCAAAAGCGGCCGGAACCACGCCTTGCTTTGCCCGGCGTCTCGGCTCCGGGTCTCACGTTTCCAACTCACCGCGCGCCTCTAAATCGAGGGTTCGACCATGGACGCCAAGACGGACGCCAAGAAGACAACCGGCACGATCACCGTAGGCAACAAGAACTGGGACTTCCCCGTCTACGACGGCACCATCGGCCCGCAGGTGCTCGACATTGCCAAGCTCTATGGCGAGAGCGGCATGTTCACCTACGACCCCGGCTTCACCTCGACGGCAAGCTGCGAGTCGAAGATCACCTACATCGACGGCGACGAAGGTGTATTGCTCTACCGCGGCTATCCGATCGAGCAACTCGCCGAACACGGCGACTTCCTGGAGACCTGCTACCTGTTGCTTTACGGCGAACTGCCGACCCCGCAGCAGAAGGCCGATTTCGACTACACGGTCACTCGGCACACGATGGTGCACGAGCAGATGGCCCGCTTTTTCCAGGGTTTCCGGCGCGACGCGCACCCGATGGCGGTGATGACCGGCTGCATCGGCGCGCTATCGGCGTTTTATCACGACTCCACCGACATTTCGGACCCGCACCAGCGCATGATTGCGTCGGTCCGCATGATCGCCAAGGTGCCGACGCTCGCCGCCATGGCCTACAAATATTCGATCGGCCAGCCGTTCGTTTATCCAAAGAACGACCTCGACTATTCGACCAATTTCCTGCGCATGTGCTACGCGGTGCCGACCGAGGATTACAAGCCGAACAAGGTGCTGGCGCGCGCGATGGACCGCATCTTCATCCTGCACGCCGACCATGAACAGAATGCCTCGACCTCGACCGTGCGGCTCGCCGGCTCGTCGGGCGCCAATCCGTTCGCCTGCATCGCCGCCGGCTGCGCCTGCCTGTGGGGCCCCGCGCATGGCGGCGCCAACGAGGCCGCGCTCAACATGCTGCGTGAGATCGGCTCGGTCGGCCGCATCCCCGAATTCATCCGCCGCGCCAAGGACAAGAACGATTCCTACCGGCTGATGGGCTTCGGCCACCGCGTCTACAAGAACTACGATCCGCGCGCCAAGATCATGCAGAAGACCTGCCACGAGGTCTTGACCGAGCTCGGCATCAAGGACGATCCGCTGCTCGACGTCGCCATGGAGCTGGAGCGGATCGCGCTGCACGACGACTATTTCATCGAGAAGAAGCTCTATCCGAACATCGACTTCTATTCGGGCATCACGCTCAAGGCGATGGGCTTCCCCACCACCATGTTCACCGTGCTGTTCGCAGTTGCGCGCACGGTCGGCTGGATCGCCCAGTGGAAGGAAATGATCGAGGATCCGAAGCAGAAGATCGGCCGTCCGCGCCAGCTCTATACCGGCGCGATGCAGCGCGATTACGTGCCGATCTCGCGGCGGAAATAGCCTTTTTAGGGTTTACGTGCGCGAAGGGCGGCTGCTTCAGCCGCCCTTTCCGTTTGTGCCCTTGCCGTTGAGCTTGGGCGCGCTGGCACCGTCATAGGCCCATTGCACGTAGATGCCGGCCCAGGTAAAGCCGCCGCCGAAAGCCGCGAGCAGCATGCGGTCGCCGCGCTTCAATTTCGGCTCATAGTCCCACAGGCAGAGCGGAATGGTGGCGTTGGTAGTGTTACCATATTTGTGGATGGTCACCATCACGCGCTCCATCGGCAACCCCATGCGCTCAGCGGTCGACTCGATGATGCGCCTGTTGGCCTGGTGCGGCACCAGCCAATCGATCATGTCGGCGCGCAGATTGTTGCGCGACATGATCTCGCCGGCGACCTCCGCCATCTTGGCGATGGCGAATTTATAAACCGCCGCCCCTTCCTGGTGCACGTAATGTAGCCGATTGGCGACCGTCTCGAAGCTCGGCGGCATGCGGCTGCCACCGGCCTTCTGGTGCAGATGAATCATGCCCGATCCGTCGGAGCGGATCAGCGCGTCCATGATACCGGTGCCATCCACACTCGGCTCGAGCAGCACCGCGCCGGCGGCATCGCCGAACAGCACGCAGGTGGCGCGGTCGGTATAATCGATGATCGACGACATCTTGTCGGCACCCACCACCACCACCTTGCGCGCCGTGCCGTTGGCGATGAATTGCGAAGCGATGGTCAGAGAATAAAGGAAGCCCGAGCAGGCGGCCTGCACGTCGAACGAGCCGATATTCTTTACCCCGACCATGTCGCAGATGAGGTTCGCCGTCGACGGGAACTGCATGTCCGGCGTGGTGGTGGCGCAGATCAGGAGATCGATGTCGCCCGGCTTGGTGCCGGTCTTCTGCAGCAGCCCGCGCACGGCTTCCGCCGCCATATGCGAGGTGCCGAGCCCCTCGCCTTTCTGGATATGGCGCTCCTTGATCCCGGTACGCTCCGTGATCCAGGCGTCGCTGGTGTCCACCATGCGCGCTAGTTCGGTATTGGTGAGCAGATCCGGCGGCAGGTAGCCGTGGACGGCGGTGATCGCAGCGCGGGGGGCAAGGGTCAAAGGCAACTATTCCGGTTTACGGCCATGGCATAGGCCCATGGGCTGAACGAGGCAAATTACGCTGTTGGCGGGACGGATGCCACTGTTTCGCGCTGCGGTTGATGCCGGAAACCGGCGCAATCCAGCACCACGGCAGCCGCCCGGTCGCTGGGGGTGGCTTGGCCGATCTGCATGATGGCATCGAGGCGGGCAAAAGCCTCGATCTGGCGGCGGCGCTCCGGGCTGTCGGCCAAGAGAGGCGTGAGGGCGGCGGCGAGCTTTTGCGGCGTGAAGTCCCGTTGCAGCAGTTGCGGCACGACGTTTTCGCCCAGCACCAGATTGGCCAGGATCACGGTATCGACCGTGAGCAACAAGCGGGCGACCGCTTCCTCGAACAGCGGAACCTTGTAGGCGGCGACCATCGGGATGCCGGCGACCGCCAGTTCGAGCGTCGAGGTGCCGGATTTGGCGAGCGCGGCGCGCGCGACGCGGAAGGCCGCGTCCTTCTCGTTCGGGTCCGTGACCACCCGCGCCGGAATAGGCCAAGCTGCGACCGCCGCCTTTACCGCGTCGGCGAGCCGCGGCACCGAAGGCACGACCACCTCCAGCCCGCCGACCCGCTCCGCGACCATCGCCGCCGCCGCGCCGAACACACCGGCCATGCGGCGGATTTCGCTCGCACGGCTGCCCGGCAGCACCAGCAGGACCGCCGGATCGGCGAGGCGCCGGCGCGCCTCGTCCGGGTTCGGGCGCAGGTGCCCCGCCCGTTCGCCCAGCGGATGGCCGACATAGGTGCAGGCCGGTCCGGCCAATTCGCGCATCGCCGCAGGCTCGAACGGCAACAGCGCCAACACGTGATCGACATAGGCGTGCATGGCGCGCGCCCGCCCCGGCCGCCAGGCCCACACCGACGGACACACATAATCGACGATCGGGATCGTAGGGCTGCCGGCGCGCACGCGGCGCGCCACGCGATGGGTGAATTCCGGGCTATCGATGATCACCAGCACATCCGGCTTGGCAGCGATGACGGCATCGGCGGTCTGCCGGATGCGTTGCACGATTTTCGGCAAGCCGGTGGCGATCGCGGCAAAGCCGATGATCGCGAGGTCGCCGAGCGGAAACAGGCTCGGCAGGCCTTGCGCGGCCATCTGCGCGCCGCCGACCCCGGAAAAGCGCGCGCCCGGCGCGCGCTGCCGGATGGCGGCGATCAGCGCCGCGCCCAGCCGGTCGCCGGAGTCCTCGCCCGCCACCAGGAAGACATGCGGGCCCGGCGCGCTGCTCATGACGCGCTCTCGGCGGCCGCGCCGATGACGAAGAGTTTGGCGCGGTTCGCCGCCGCGATCAGCTGCTCCGGCTCGGCTACGATGGTGGAGCCCGCCACCACCGCGATGCCGGCAAGTCCGGCCCGCGCGGCGGCTTCGACCGTGCGCGGACCGATCGAGGGCAGATCGAAGCGCCGGTCCTGGCCGCGCTTGGGCGCCTTCACCATCACGCCGCTGCCGGCCGGCGAGCGCACGCGGCCGCTGGCGCGCATTTCGGCGACGCGCGCGAGCATTGCATCGGTGCCCTCCGCCGCCTCGACCGCCAGCACGTGGCGGCCCGCCACAACCGCCGCTTGTCCGACGTCGAACGGACCGGCCGCACGCAGATAATCGAAGCCGAGCGCGATGTCGGCGCGATCGCCATCGGTCGGCTGTGCGGCGCCAAGCACGCCCTGCCGGCATCAGGATTTCCGGCGCGACATCATGTGCGCCGAGCAGGCGAAAACCATGCCGCTCGAACAGGCGGGCAACGGCCGATAGCAGGTGATCATCGCCGCCGCGAAAGGCCGCCATGATGCGCGGGAACTCCAGCAGCGTCGTGAAATCGGGACGGATTTGCCACAGCGACGGCCGCACCATCGAGCCGATGAGCACGACGTCGCGGCAGCCGGCGGCGCGCGCGAGCCGTTTGAACTTGCCGCCCTGGCCGAGATAGAGCCAATGGTGCGGGTGGCGCGCCAGGCCGGCCGGATCGGCCGCCCCATGCAGCGGGAACAAGCAGCACCGACCGTCCGCGCGCGCTCGACCGAATCCGCGATCGCCAGCGGCAGGCTGCCGCCGCCGCAGATCAGCGCGAGCGGGCCTTCCGCAGACGCGGCCGGTGCGGCGCTCATGCGTCCTCGTCGGCCTCGCCGCGCTTGCCGGCCATGGTGAGCGGCCGTGTCCCGGCGCGGATGAAGTCGAGCATTTTCCGCACCAGCGCGTCGCCGGCATAGTCGAGCGGCGACCTGTTCGAGCCGGGCGCGGAATTCGCCCGCGCCGAAAAACAGCGCGCGATAGGCCTCGCGGTATCGGCGGATGTCGGCATTTGCCAACCCGCGCCGGCGCATGCCGATGACATTGAGGCCGACCAGATTGGCGAGCGGCCCCTGCGCCGGTGCCCCACGGGATCACGTCGGCGCGCACGCCGCTCAAGCCGACGAGCATGGCGCCCTCGCCGATGCGCACGAATTGGCGCACCGCCACGCCGCCGCCGAACACGACGTAATCGCCGACGCTGACATGGCCGGCCAGCAGCACGTTGTTGGCGACCACGACATCGCTGCCGACCTTGCAATCGTGCCCGACATGCGAACCGACCATGAAAAAGCATTTGTCGCCGACCTCGGTGACGCCGCCGCCATCCTCGGTGCCGGTGTTCATGGTGACGTTTTCGCGGATATCGCAGTCGGCGCCGACCACCAGCCGCGTCGGCCCGCCGCGGTAATGCACCGATTGCGGCGGCGAACCGAGCGAGGCGAAGGGCCGGATGACGGTGCGCGCGCCGATCGTGGTATGGCCGGTGAGATTGACGTGCGCGAGCAGCCGGCAGCCGTCGCCGAGCGTCACATGCGGGCCGACGGTGCAATAGGGGCCGACGCTGACGTCAGATCCGATGGCCGCGGCCGCGTCGATGCGCGCCGAGGGGTCGATCAGCGGCCGCGCTCATGCGTCGACAATCATGGCGCCGACTTCCGCTTCGGCGACGATGCGGCCGGCGACTTTGGCGACGCCGCTGAACCACCACATGGTCCGGCGCTGCGCGGACTTTCGCATGTGGTATTCGAGCGTGTCGCCCGGCAGCACCGGCTTGCGGAACTTGGCCTTGTCGATGGTGAGGAAGAACACCGATTTCGGCCGCGTCACTCGGAATTTCGCGATGCAAAGCACGCCGGCCGTCTGCGCCATGCCTTCGATCATCAACACGCCCGGGAACACCGGATTTTCCGGAAAGTGCCCCATGAAATGCGGCTCGTTGATGGTCACGTTCTTGATGCCGATGCCGCTGGTCGTCGCCGTGCATGTCGATCACGCGATCGACCATGAGGAACGGGTAGCGGTGCGGCAGCATCTTGAGCACCGTCGCGATATCGGCCGCTTCCATTCGTCTTCACGGCTTCGTCCATGCCCGTCGTCTCGCTCATCCGTCGCCTTTAGTGTGCCGCCTTTGGCCCGCGCCAGTTGCGCGAGCAGCGTCATCTCGCGGAACCACTGTTTGATCGGCTTGGCCGGCACGCCGCCCCAGCGCGCGCCGGGCGGCACGTCGCCGTGCACCACGCTGACTCGCGGCAATTTGCGCTCCCTCGCCGACCGTCACGTTGTTGTTAAGGCCGACGCGCGCCCCCAACACCACGAAATCCTCGATCGTCGCGGAGCCGGAAATGCCCGTCTGCGCCACCACGATGCAGTGACGGCCAATGCTGACATTGTGGCCTACTTGCACGAGGTTGTCGATCTTGCTGCCCTCGCCGATCACGGTGTCGCGGATGGCGCCGCGGTCGATGGTGGTGCCGGCGCCGATCTCGACGTCGTCCTGGATGATGACGCGTCCGACCTGCGGCATCTTGCGCTGAGCGCGCTCCGCCAGCACGAAGCCGAATCCGTCCTGACCGATCTTGCAGCCGCGGTGAACGATCACCCGGTCGCCGATCAGCGCGTCGCTGATCACGGCCCCGGCGCCGATCGAGCAATCGCGCCCGATCCGCACCTCGGCGCCGATCACGGCGGTCGCGCCGATCGATGGTACCGCTGCCGATTTCGGCGCGCGGTCCGATCACCGCGCCGGGTTCGACGGTAACGCCGCTTTCCAGGCGCGCGGTCGGATGCACGTTCGCGCCGGCGACGCTGCCCGCCTCGGCAAGCGAGGACGGCCGCAGCGCGTGCGGGAAGAGTTCGCGCGCCACTTCGACGAAGGCGCGAAACGGATCGCGCACCACCAGCGCCGCCACCCGCTCGGGCAGCGTCATTGGCAAGCGCCGCGGTGGTCAGGCAGGCGCCGGCATGGCTCGCGGCGGCCGACGGCGGCGTAGTCTTCGGCTGTCGAAAAAAGCGATCGCGCTCGGCGAAGCGTGGTCGAGCGGAGCGATGTCGGTAATGGCGCGCGCCAGCAGGCGTGCCGGCGGCGGCTTGGCGCCGGTCAGGGCGGCGATCTCAGCCAGCGTAAGGGCTCGCGCGTGTCGCTGGAATACCGGCTCGCTCATGGCGCTCAAGGCCGATCCGTCACGAGCGGATCAGCGCCGTCCCTGACATCCCTGCATCGCGATCAAATTAGAACTTCGTGCCGCCGCTGAAACGGAAGAACTGCGTACGGTCGTAGCTCTCCTTGGTCAGGGCATAGGCGAAGTCGAAGCGCAGCGGGCCGAGCGGCAAATCCCAGATCAGGCCCATGCCGACCGATGAGCGGATTGCCGGCGTTATCGGCGACCTGCAGAGTTTCGCCGGTGACCGCCCACGACGTTTCCGACTGGTAATTCCACAACGAGCCGGCGTCGGCGAAGGCCGCGACCTTGATGCCGATCTCCTTGGGCAGGAAGTACAGCGGCGTCTGCGCCTCGAAGCTCGCGCCCCAGTACATGGTGCCGCCCAGCGCGTCGTTGGTCGTGCCCGGCGTAATGTCGCGCGGGCCGATGCCGGCAGGCGCGAAGCCGCGCACCAGATTCGGCCCCATCTGGAAGTTGTCGAGCATGCGCAGCGACTTGCCGCCCCAGCCTTGCAGCTGACCGCCTTGCAGCTTGACCACGCCGACGACGTCCGAATATAGCTCGTAGTAGCTGCGGGCTTCGAACGACGTCCGGATAAAGTTGACGTTGCCGCCGACGCCGGCGATGTCCTGCTTGATCTCGGCGTAGAGGCCGCTGGTCGGCGACTTGTTGTTGTCGAGCGTGTTGTAGGCCAGCGAGTAGCCGACGATCGACTCGATGACCGGACCATTGGCCAGTTCGATGCGCACCGGCAGCGTTGCTTCGCCGTCAGAATAACATTCGTCAAGCCCTGGCACGACCGCGCCCGGCACGTGCGGAACGTATCCGGTCGGCGTCGGAATCAAACATCGGCGTCGTCGTCGAAATGCAGTTGTTCAAATAATCCGGCAGCATCCACTTCCTGCTGGAAGATCGAATAGCGCGGCGTGAACGACAGCTCTTCCGACAGCGCGAAGCCGAGCTTCAAGTTCACGCCGGCCGTCTGGGTGTTATAGGACACGTAGGACGTCGCCAAAGTCTGCCGCGCGAAGATGTCGATACCGCCGGCCATGCGATAGCCGAGCAGATAAGGCTCGACAAACGAGATGCCGAAGCCGCGCGTATACTGGCCGTAGCTTACCGACGCCTTGGCGAACTCGCCGCGGCCCATCAGGTTGCGGTCGGCGACGCTGACTTCGGCGAGGAAGCCGTCGGCGGTGGAATAGCCGCCGGAAATCGAGAACTCGCCGGTCGACTGCTCTTCGACGTTGACGTTGATGACGACGCGGTCGGGCGCCGAGCCCGGCTCGTTGGTGATCTTGACCGTCTTGAAGTAGCCCAGGTTCTTCAGCCGGCGTTCGGCGCGGTCGACCAGCGCGCGGTTATAGGCGTCGCCTTCGCCGATATCGAATTCGCGGCGGATGACGTAGTCGCGCGTGCGCGTGTTGCCGATGATGTTGATGCGCTCGATATAGGCGCGCGTGCCTTCCTCGACGACGAAGGTGAGATTGATCATCTTCTTCTGGAAGTCGCGGTCGCCGCGCGGGCGCACGGTGGCGAAGGCGTAGCCATGCTTGGCGGCCTCGATCGTCATCGTCTCGACGCTCTTCTCGACCAGATCGGCGTTATAGACGTTGCCGGCGCCCAGCTTGAGGCTGTTGCGCAGCGACGCCCGGATTGATCGCATGCACGTTCGACACCACGTCGATGGTGCCGACGCGATATTGGCTGCCCTCGTCGATGGTGAAGGTGACGATGAAGCCCTTCTTGGCCGGGTCGTATTCGCCGACCGCCGACACGATGCGCACGTCGGCATAGCCGTGCTTGAGATAGAAGCGGCGCAGCAGATCGCGGTCGGCTTCGACGCGGTCGGAATCGTAGATGTCGGTGGTCTGCAGGAAGCTCAGCCAGTTGCTCTCCGACGTCTTGATGATGTCGCGCAAGCGGCCCTGCGAGAAGGCATGCATGCCGACGAAGCGAATATCCTTCACGCCGGTCTTCGGGCCTTCCTTGATCTCGAACACGAGATCGACGCGGTTGTTCGGCAGTCTCGATGATCTTGGGATCGACCGAGACGTCGAAACGGCCGCTGCGGTGATAGATTTCGATGATGCGCTGCACGTCGGCCTGCACCATCGGCTTCGACAGCGTGCCGCGCGGTTTCGACTGGATTTCGGCATTAAGCTGTTCGTCTTTGGCCTTCTTGTTGCCCTCGAAAGCGACGCGGTCGATCACCGGGTTCTCGACCACGGTGACCACCACCCGGCCGCCCTTGGCGTGACTAAGACGGCACGTCCTCGAACAAGCCGGTCGCATAGAGCGCGTGGATGGCGTCGTCGATCTGCGCCGGGCCGAGCTGGCCGTTGGGGCCGGGCTTGAAATAGGACCGCACCGTCTCCGCTTCGACGCGGCGGTTGCCGTGCACGACGATCGAATTGGCCGACTGCGCGATCGCGACGCCAGGCGACGCCACAACCACAATGCCGGTACCGACAAGGATACCCCCGAGGACCAAGCAGCAGACCGCCAGTCCCCGAAATATCCGCACACCCAATTCCATGCGCAACGCGCCTTTTTTATGTACCCGTGCGGCCGTCCGCCAGACCCGGAGTCGCTTGATTTTTGGGCTACCTTTGGATCGCTTTGTACAGCGTTTTAAAGGCCCTGCAAACGAAACCGCCAGCCCAACTTTCCCTTTCCCCTCATAAAGTTGCCCGTAAGACACGCTCTAGGAGGTCGCCAGATGCAGAATGTCATTAAACGTTGCAAATATCATCAACATGACCACGATCGCCAAGCCAATCCGGAAACCCACCTCCTGGGCTCGCTCGGAGAGCGGACGGCCGCGAATCGCCTCGATCGCATAGAACAAAAGGTGACCGCCATCGAGCAGCGGGATCGGGAACAGGTTCAGCAATCCGATCGATATCGAGAGCACCGCGGTCAGGTGAATGAGCGCGACGAAGCCGATCGAGGCGACCTCGCCTGACACCTGCGCGATACGGATAGGCCCGCCGAGTTGGTCCGCGGCCTCGCGGCCGGCAAAGACCCCGCCGATATAAGACAGCGTGCGATCGACCACGAACCAGGTTTCGCGCACGCCCTCGGCGACGGCTTTGAACGGGCCCATCGTCTCGGTCTTGATGTCGCCGGGCGCCATCGAGCGGCTGATGCCGAGCACGCCGAGCCGGTGCTTGTTGCCGAAGCTGTCCTTGAGCTCCTTGAGTTGCGGCGTCGCCTTGAGCTTGACGTGCTCGCCGCCGCGGTCGACCTCGATATTGAGCGTCTCGCCGGCGCTGATGCTGACGATGCGCTGCATGTCGGCGAAGCTGTCGATCTTCTCGCCGTCGATGGCGACGACCAGATCGCCCGGCTTGAAGCCGGCGGCTTGCGCGGCGCTCGCCGGCTGCACCGTATCGACGCGCGCGCTGGTGGTCTGCTTGCCGACAGTCATGAACACGCCGGCGAAGATCAGGATGGCCAAGATGAAATTGGCGACCGGGCCGGCCACCACCACGGCCGCGCGCGGGGCAACTTTCTGGTGGATGAAGCTGACCGCTTTTCTCCGCTTCGCTCATTTCGGCGGCGGCTTCGCGATCGGGCACGCTCGCCGCGTTCTCGTCGCCGAAGAATTTCACATAGCCGCCAAGGGGAACGGCGGAGATTTTCCAGCGCGTGCCATAGCGGTCATAGAAGCCGACGATTTCGGGACCGAAACCGATCGAGAAAACCAATACTTTGATACCGCACAAGCGGGCCACCAGAAAATGGCCAAGCTCATGAAAGAACACGACAATTGTCAGAACAAACAGGAAAGGAACGATGTAGCCGACGAGATGGCCGCCGAATGCGCCCAAACTCCCCGATAAAGTCCATACTCATGACGCCCTCGTCCCGCTGCCCGCCGACTATTATTAGCCAAAGGTTACTAGGATGACTTTACGGCAATTTCGGGCAAGAGGGCCAAGGCTAAACTTCTCGCATTATGGTCAACGGCCGAAGCGCGGCATCGATATCAGCCGGTTCCGCCAGCAATTCAGCGGCCGGCCGCGGCATCCAGCGTCGCCTCGACCAGCGCCGTGATGGTCGGAAAAGCGATGCGTCCGGCGAGGAATTCGGCGACCGCTACCTCGTTTGCCGCATTGAACACGGTCGGTGCCGCGCCGCCGGTCTGCAAGACGCGCCGCGCCAGCGCCAGCGCCGGAAAACGGACCAAGTCGGGGGCTTCGAAGGTCAGTTCGCGAATCGCGCGCCAGATCGAGCCGCGCCGCCGGTCCGTCGATCCGCTGCGGCCAGGCCAGGCAATGCGCGATCGGAATGCGCATATCGGGCGAGCCGAGTTGGGCGACGACCGAGCCGTCGCGAAATTCCACCAGCCCATGCACCACCGACTGCGGATGGACCAGCACGTCGATTTCTTCCGGCTTGAGCGCGAACAGATGAAAAGCCTCGATCACTTCCAGGCCCTTGTTCATCAGGCTCGCGGAATCGATGGTGATCTTCGGCCCCATCGACCAGTTCGGATGCTGCAGCGCCTGCTCCGGCGTCGCCGCCTTGATCGCCTCCAGCGACCAAGTGCGAAACGGGCCGCCGGATGCAGTCAGGATGATGCGTCGGACGTCTTCGCGGCGGACCGGCGCCGAGCGCCTGGAAGATGGCGTTGTGCTCGGAATCGACGGGAAGCACGGTGGCGCCGGTGATGGCGGCGCGCCGCATGAACAGGGCGCCGGCACACACCAGGCATTCCTTGTTGGCAAGCGCGACGGTGGCGCCGCGGTCGATGGCGGCCAGCGTCGGCTTCAAGCCGACCGCACCGCTGATCGCCGCCATCAGCCAATCAGCCGGACGCTGCGCGGCCTCGAGCAGACCGGCCTCGCCGGCCGCCGTCTCGATACCGCTGCCGGCCAAGGCTTCCTTCAACTCGCCATAGGCTGCCGGATCAGCGACCACGGCGAGCCGTGCGCCGACCTCACGCGCGATTTTCGCCAGCGCCGCCGCATTGCGCCGCGCGCTGATCGCCTCGACGCGATAGCGTTCCGGCGCGCGCTTGATCAAATCGACCGTGCTGACGCCGATCGAGCCGGTAGCGCCGAGGATGGTGATGCTGCGCATGGTCGCGGCCGGCGATGGTTTCGATCGCGCGAGGTTCGGTACCGTCATGCTCTCACCACGCCAGCAGGCCGCGCGCGGCACCGTCGACGCCGCCGC
The DNA here is from genome assembly GCA_963733315.1 of uncultured Alphaproteobacteria bacterium. Classification (GTDB taxonomy): domain Bacteria; phylum Pseudomonadota; class Alphaproteobacteria; order Rhizobiales; family Xanthobacteraceae; genus Pseudolabrys. Next base: position 80,094 of record CAVTCV010000031.1, read on the forward strand.
GCGCGAGGCCGATCAGGCAACCGATGAGCGCCGCGGCCCAGAATCCGTCGAGCCGGTCCATCACGCCGCCGTGGCCGGGAATGAGCGTGCTCGCATCTTTGGCTCGGAACCGCCGCTTGATCCAGGATTCCAAGAGGTCGCCGAGTTGCGATGCTACCGAGAGCATCAACGCGATGATCGCAATCGCGATCCGGTTGAATGTGCCGAAAAAGCTGACCGCCAGGACCGCCACGGTGATGGCGCCGAACGTGCCGGCGATGGCACCCGACCAGGTCTTCTTCGGGCTGACCGCGGGCAACAGTTTCGGTCCACCGAAGGTGCGGCCGGCGAAATAGCCCAGCACGTCGGTGGTCCACACGATCCCGAACAACAGCGCCATTGCAAAAAAACCATCATTGTCGTCGGCGCGCAGCAGCACCGGCGCGAGCAGCATGGACCCGGCATAGCCGATCCCGCCGGTGATCCAAAGGCGGCGCTCGCGCGGGGCGAAGATAAGGGCAGCGAGCGCGCCGAGGCCGACGAGCAATATTGCCGCAATGGGACGGCCGAGCCAGGCGATCATGGCGGCCACGGCGAGCGCGCTGCCGCAAGCCGATAACATCAGGCGATGGTTGGGGCCGGCGACCAGCACGGTCCATTCCCACAACACCGCGATGGCGGCGAGCGCCCAGAACAGCGCAAACGGCCAGCCGCCGATATAGGCCGTGAGCAGCGCCAGCGGCGCCAGCACTGCCGCGGAAGCGACGCGTAATACGAGATTGCTGACGGACGCGGGGGCGCGTGCCTCGCCCGGTCCGGAAACAGGGTCGGCCTCGGCCACGAGTTCAGGATCCGGTCTTTGCGACCAAGCCGCCGAACCGGCGCTCGCGCTGCTGGTATTCGCGGATTGCCGCCTCCAGCGCGGCGCGGTCGAAATCCGGCCAATAGGTCGGCACGAAGACCAATTCGCTGTAGGCCGACTGCCAGAGCAGAAAATTCGATAGCCGCTGCTCGCCGCTGGTGCGAATGATGAGATCGGGATCGGGGATATCCGGCGCATCGAGGAAGGCGCCGATGGTGTCCATGGTGATCTCGGCGGGCGTGAGGAGCCCTTGCGCCACCTGCTCGGCGACGCGCCGCGCCGCGCGGGTGATTTCCTGGCGCGCCCCGTAGTTGAAGGCGACCACCAGTGTCAGGCCGTCGGTATTATTCTTGGTGAGTTCTTCTGCCTCGATGAGCAAGCGGCCGATGTCTGGGTCGAGTTCGTCGCGGTCGCCGATGACGCGCACGCGCACGCCGCTGCGGTGCAGCTCGGCGAGATCGTTGCGGATGAAACGGCGCAGCAGGCCCATCAGCTCGCCGACTTCATTGGCCGGCCGCGACCAGTTTTCCGCGCTGAACGAGAAGATGGTGATGAACTTGATGCCGATGTCGCTCGCCGCGCGGATGATGCGCCGCAGCGCCTCGACGCCGCGGCGATGCCCTTCCCCGCGCGGCAGCCCGCGCGCCGCCGCCCAGCGTCCGTTGCCGTCCATGATGATGGCGACGTGGCGCGGCGCCGGCTCGAACGGCGGGGTGGCGCTATGCGGAATCTCGGCCTCAGGCATTGTTCTTGTGCCGTATCGTTTCAAATTCAGTCACGATCTTGGTCTAACACGATCCTTGCGCACGATCTTGTCCGAAAACCGGCTGCCGGCCCAGGCCCCGCCTAGAGCCGATTTTCGATGATCCGCGCGGCCTCAGACGGTGAGGATCTCCTTCTCCTTCGCCGCCAGCAGATGGTCGATTTCGGTAATCCCGGAATCGGTCGCCTTCTGGATGTCGCCGGAAAAGCGGTCGTGGTCGTCCTTACTGATCTTGTGGTCCTTCTCCAACTTTTTGATCAGGTCCATGGCGTCGCGCCGCACGTGACGCACCGCCACACGCGCGGTCTCCGCATATTTATGCGCGATCTTGACCAATTCCTTGCGCCGCTCCTCGTTGAGCTCGGGGATGCGCAGCCGCAACACCTGCCCTTCGGTCGCCGGCGACAGGCCCAGGTTAGAATTGATGATCGCCTTTTCCACCGCGTGCACCAGCGAGCGGTCCCAGACATTGACGGCGATTAGCCGCGGCTCCGGCACGCTGACGCTGGCAACCTGATTAAGCGGCATCTGCGCGCCATAGGCGTCGACCATCACCGGGTCGAGCATATGGGCGGAAGCGCGGCCGGTGCGCAGACCGGACAATTCCGTCTTGAGCACGGCGCTGGCGCCCTGCATGCGGCGCTTGATTTCGTTGATATCGTGGGTTGTTCCGTTTGTCATGGCGATCCCCCGGACACGACGCTCCTCGCGCAAAAGGCGCGAGCCGCGCCTAGCCAATCACCGTTGAGCGGCCCTTGCCTCGCAGCACGGCCTCGATGGCGCCTTTGTCGGCGATTGAAAAGACGATGATAGGCATGTGGTTTTCCCGGGCAAGCGTGAAGGCGGTGGAATCCATGACCCGCAAATGCTTCTCAATCGCCTCCTGGTGGCTGAGCTTGTCGTAGCGCTTGGCTTTCGGGTCCTTCTTCGGGTCCGCAGTATAGACCCCGTCGACGTTGGTGGCCTTGAGCACGGCATGGCACTCGAGCTCGGCGGCGCGCAGCACGGCCGTGGTGTCGGTGGTGAAGAACGGATTGCCGGTGCCGGCAGCCAACAGCACGACGCGGCCCTTGCCGAGGTTCTTCAGCGCGCGCTTGCGGTTATAGGTCTCGCAGACCGAAGGCATGGCCAGCGCCGACAGCGTGCGCGCCTCGCGCCCCGCGCGTTCGATGGCGGCTTCCAGCACGAGGCAATTCATGACCGTTGCCAGCATGCCCATGGTGTCGCCGACCGGCCGCGGCACGCCGCGCCCGGACACTTCGACGCCACGAAAGATGTTGCCGCCGCCGACCACCACGCCGAGCTCGATGCCGAGCTTGGCCGCCGCCACTAGATCGCTGGCCAGCCGGTCGACGGTCGCCTGGTCAATGCCGAATCCTTGGTTGCCGGTGAGCGCCTCGCCGGACAGCTTGACGATGACGCGGCGGTAGACCGGCTCATTCATCGGCAGGACCTTTACAACATCCGTTCAGCTTTGACCGGCGGCAGCCGCGACCTCGGCGGCGAAATCACTTTCCCGCTTTTCAATTCCCTCGCCGAGCGCGTAACGCACGAAGCCGGTGACCTTGATCGGTCCGCCGATCCTGCCTTCGGCTTCCTTCAACGCCTGCGCGACGGTCTTCTTGTCATCGTGCACGTAAGCCTGCTCGAGCAGACAGACTTCCTTGTAGAAGGTCTTGAGGCCCAACTCGACGATCTTCTCGATCACGTTGGCGGGTTTACCCTGCTGTTTGAACTTGTCGGCGAGCACGTCCTTCTCGCGCTTGACCACCGCCGGATCGAGACCGGAGGAATCGACCGCTTGCGGATTAGCGGCAGCCACATGCATTGCCACCATGCGGCCGAGCGTTTTCAACTCGTCGGCCTTGCCGCTCGAATTCAAGCGCGACCAGGACGCCGATCTTACCAAGACCGTCGACAATCGAATTGTGCACATAGGAGCCGACCGCGCCCTGGCCGACCGACAGCGAGGCGGCGCGGCGCAGCGTCATGTTCTCACCGATTTTCGCAATCGTGTCGGAGATAGCGTCGGCCACCGTAATGCTGCCGGCCTTAGCAGCCTTGATCTTTTCGACGTCGGTGCCGGCGCCGAGCGCGACATCGGCGATCATCTTGACCAGGCCCTGGAACAGGTCATTGCGCGCGACGAAGTCGGTTTCCGAGTTGACCTCGACCACGACGCCCTTGGTGCCCTGCACCAGCACGCCGATCAGGCCTTCGGCCGCGACGCGGCCAGCCTTCTTGGCGGCTTTCGAGAGGCCCTTCTTGCGCAGCCAGTCCTGCGCGGCCTGCATTTCGCCGTTGCTCTCGGTGAGCGCGGCCTTGCAGTCCATCATGCCGGCGCCGGTCGACTCGCGCAGCTCCTTGACCATTTGGGCGGTGATATTCGCCATTGCGTCGTTACTCCGCAGTCAGTTCTTTGGCTTTCGCGATCCAGCCGTCGACGCGGCCCGGCAGACCCACTTCTTCGCCGACGTTGTGCGCGGCGGTGGGCGAAAGCTCGGCGATCTGCGAATAGTGGAAGATGCCGAGATCGTTGAGCTGTTTCTCGATTGCCGGCGAAATGCCCGGTAGTTTCTTGAGATCGTCGGCGACGCCGCGCGGTCCGGGCAGTTGCTCGAAGCCGAGATCGCCGAGCGCGGGCGCCGTTGGCACCGGCACTTCCACGATCGGCTTTTCCGCCGCGCCGACGTCGATGCCCAGTTCGCCCTGGGCGCGCGAAATGCCGTCGATCGCCGCCTTCGCGATCAGATCGCAATAGAGCGACACCGCGCGGCTCGCGTCGTCATTGCCGGGCACCACGTAGGTGATGCCGGCCGGATCGGAATTGGTGTCGACGATCGCCGCGACCGGGATGTTAAGCCGGCGCGCTTCCTTGATGGCGATGTCTTCCTTGTTGGTGTCGATCACGAACAACAGGTCGGGCACGCCGCCCATGTCCTTAATGCCGCCGAGCGAGCGGTCGAGCTTGTCGCGCTCGCGCTGCATCGTCAGGCGTTCTTTCTTGGTGTAGCCGCCGGCCTCGCCGGAATTCAGCATCTCGTCGAGCTTGCGTAGGCGCGAGATCGAACCGGAAATGGTTTTCCAGTTGGTCAGCGTGCCGCCGAGCCAGCGCGAATTGACGTAATACTGCGCCGAGCGCTTGGCGGCGTCGGCGATGGCGTCCTGCGCCTGCCGCTTGGTGCCGACGAACAGGATGCGGCCGCCCTTGGCGACGGTATCGCTCACCGCCTGCAGCGCGCGATGCAGCATCGGCACGCTCTGCGCCAGGTCGATGATGTGAATATTGTTGCGAGTGCCGAAGATGTAACTACCCATCTTCGGGTTCCAACGGTGGGCCTGATGGCCGAAATGCACGCCAGCTTCCAAAAGCTGACGCATGCTGAAGTCAGGAAGCGCCATAATCTTCTCCGGTTGATCCGCCGCGGACGTATGTGGGCCCCCGAAAGGGCCACCGGACGGCCTTTTTGACCCATTGTCGGGGCCGAAAGCCAACGGTCCGCGTGAGTGATGCGGGGCTTATATAGGGGGCCTTTTGGGGATGCAAGGAAAGGCTCAGGGCCAGACCCGGCATGGCCGGCGGAGGTACAATAATACCGGGTCGCGAACCACATCGCCGCCCATGCGTTGGGCCAGCGGAGCGACCCATAAGCACTGGAGGACGGCCATGGCAGCACATCCCGTCCGCTACCAACAACCGACCCATGACGGCCTGCACCCCTTTGTCTACCGCAGCATGATCGGGCTGACGATCTGGCTCGTGCTGTCGGTCTGGCTCTTCTTCAGCGGCGGCGCCTATGTCGGGCTGACGTTGGCGATGATCACCGTGTTCTTCGTGATCATCGTGGGAATTCCCGTCCTCATCTGGAAGACGTGGCAACATAACGCGCCAAAGGAGGAAACGCGCGAACCGGCGGAATCCTTTGACGCGTGGGCATCCCAACGCTTTGCGACCTGGACCGGCGCCCTCAGCGGGCGCGAGGCGGCGACGCAGATCCTGCTGCCGATCGCGGCAGTGTCGATCGGAATGTTTATCTTCGGCTTGGTGTTCTATTTGGACGTGCCGTACGCCGGCTAATAGCTAGGCACGCGAACTTACAGCGCCTCGACCTGCACGACACCAGGCACCGCCTTGATGGCGCCGGCGATCTGCGGCGAGACCTTGAAGCGGCCGGGCAGCTTTACTTCGACTTCGGTGCCCTGCTTGAGCATCAGCACGACGCTCACCTCGCCGTCCCCGTTCGCCTGCGCGCGCTGCGGTGCCGGTTCGAGACGCTTGGCAAGCGCGTCGATCGGCTTGTCGTCGCGCAGGAACACACGCAAGCCCTTGGCGAGATTGGCCGCGGCTTCATCGAGTGGCTCGACCGACTGGATGCGCGCGCGCACCTCGTCGCCCTGCACCTCCGCTGACAGGAACAGCAGCACGGCGGTCCCCGGCTCGAGCAGATCGCGATGCTCGGCGAGGCCTTCGGAGAAGATCACCGCCTCATAGGCGCCGGTCGGATCGGATAGCCCGATGATGCCCATCTTGCTCCCGGTCCGGGTGCGACGCTCCTGCCGTGACACCACGGTGCCGGCGACGCGCCCGGCGGTCGCGCCGTTCTTTACGGCGCGCGCGAATTCGCTCCAGGGCTGCACGCGCAGCTTCTTGAGCACCGCGGCATAGTCGTCGAGCGGATGGCCGGAAAGGAAAAAACCGACCGCCTCGTATTCGCGCCGCAGCCGCTCCGCCGGCAGCCATGGCTCGACATTGGGCAGCGCGATCGGCTCGCGCGTCGCGCCGCCGCCGAACAATTCGTTCTGCCCGACACTCGCGGCATCATGCGAGCGCTGCGCCCGCCCAAGCACCGCCTCCATGGCCGGGAAAACGCGCGCGCGGTTGGCCTCGAATTCATCGAAGGCGCCGGCTTGCGCGAGGCTTTCCAGCACGCGCTTGTTAACGGCGCGCGGATTGATGCGCGAGGCGAAATCGGCGAGATCGACGAACTTGGCGGTGCCCCGCGCCTCGACGATCGCGTCGACCGCCTGCTTGCCGACGCCCTTGAGCGCGGCGAGCGCGTAAATGATCGTATTGCCATCGACCTCGAAATTGACGCCGGAGCGATTGATCGACGGCGGCGCGACGTCGATGCCGAGCCGTTCGGCCTCGGCGCGGAATTCGGCGAGCTTGTCGGTATTGCCCATGTCGAGCGTCATCGACGCGGCGAGGAACTCGACCGGGAAATTCGCCTTCATATAGGCGGTCTGGTAGGCGACCAGCGCATAAGCGGCGGCATGGCTCTTGTTGAAGCCGTATTCGGCGAAGCGTTCGAGCAGGTCGAAAATGGCGTCGGCCTGGTGGCGTTCGATGCCGTTCTTGACCGCGCCCTCGACGAAGATGGCGCGCTGCGCCTGCATCTCCTTCCTGATCTTCTTGCCCATGGCGCGGCGTAATAGATCCGCCTGCCCGAGCGTGAAACCGGCAAGGATCTGCGCCGCCTGCATCACCTGCTCTTGATAGACGATGACGCCGAAGGTCTCTTTCAGGACGGTTTCGAGCTTGGGATGGATGTAGTCCGGCTTCTCCATGTCGTGCTTGCGCGCGCAGTAGGTCGGAATGTTCGCCATCGGACCCGGGCGGTAGAGCGCGACCAGCGCGATGATGTCCTCGAAGCGGTCGGGCCGCATGTCGAGCAGCGCGCGCCGCATGCCCGCGCTTTCCAGTTGGAACACGCCGACGGCTTCCGCCCGGGCCAAGAGGTCGTAGGTTTTCGCGTCGTCGAGCGGAAGATGGGTTAGATCGATCTCGATGCCGCGCCGCTTGACCAGCGCCACCGCGGTCTGCAGCACAGTCAGCGTCTTGAGACCGAGGAAGTCGAATTTGACCAAGCCGGCCTGCTCCACCCATTTCATGTTGAACTGGGTCACCGGCATGTCGGATTTCGGATCGCGGTAGAGCGGCACCAGTTCGGACAGCGCCCGGTCGCCGATCACGATGCCGGCGGCATGGGTCGAGGCGTGGCGGGTGAGGCCTTCCAGCTTCTTGGCGATGTCGAAGGCGCGCTTGACCACTGGATCGCCCGCGGCTTCCGCCTGCAGCTTCGGCTCGTCGTCGATCGCCTTGGCGAGGCTGATCGGATTGGCCGGGTTCTGCGGCACCAGCTTGCACAGTTTATCGACCTGCCCGTATGGCATCTGCAGCACGCGGCCGACGTCGCGCAGCACGCCGCGCGCCTGCAAGGTACCGAAGGTGATGATCTGCGCCACCTGGTCGCGCCCGTAGCGCTCCTGCACGTAGCGGATCACCTCGTCGCGGCGGTCCTGGCAGAAGTCAATATCGAAGTCCGGCATCGACACACGCTCTGGGTTGAGGAAGCGCTCGAACAAGAGCCCGAAGCGGATCGGATCGAGGTCGGTGATCGTGAGTGCATAGGAGACGAGCGAGCCGGCGCCGGAGCCGCGGCCGGGGCCGACCGGAATGCCGTGCGCCTTCGCCCATTGGATGAAGTCGGCGACGATCAGGAAGTAGCCGGGGTATTTCATGCCGGCGATGACGCCGAGTTCGAAATCGAGCCGCTCGCGGTATTCGGTTTCGCTGTGGCCGGGCGCCAGACCGGCGCTGGCGAGCCTTTGTGTGAGGCCTGATTCGGCGCGCTTGCGCAATTCACTCGCCTCGTCGACCACGCTGTCACCGACCGAGAAGCGCGGCAGGATCGGCGCTCGGGTGTGCGGGCGATAGGCGCAGCGTTCGGCGATTTCGACCGTTGAAGCGAGCGCCTCCGGCAGATCGGCGAACAACTCCCGCATCTCGGCGCGGCTCTTGAAGCGGTGCTCGCCGTTGAGCTGGCGGCGGTCGGTCTCAGCCAACATGCGCCCTTCCGCGATGCAGATCAGCGCGTCGTGCGCCTCGTGGTCGGCGGCGGCGGCAAAATACGGCTCGTTGGTGGCTACCAGCGCAATGCCCCTGCCATAGGCAAGATCGATCAGCACCGGCTCGGTCATGCGCTCATTGGCAGTGCCGTGCCGCTGCAACTCGACATAAAGGCGGTCGCCGAACAACCGGTGCAGCGCGTCGAGCCGCGTGGCGGCAAGATGGCTTTGTCCGGCCGCGATAGCGCCACCGAGCGGCCCGCCGGACCCGCCGGTGAGCGCAATGATACCGTCAGTCTCGCCTTCCAGCCATTCGAGCTTGAGCCGTGGCGGCTCGTTCGGCGGCGTGTCGAGGAAGGCGCGCGAATTGAGCCGCATTAGGCTGCGATAGCCGGCCTCGCGCGCGGCGAGCAGCACGATGCGCTCACGCGGCGCCGGCGCATTGGCGTTGCGGGCGCCATGGTCGGTGTCGCCGAAATCGATCGCCAGCGCGCAGCCGACGATGGGCTGGATACCGGCGCCGGCCATTTTTTCGGAGAATTCCAGCCCACCGAACATGTTGTCGGTGTCGGTGAGCGCCAGTGCCGCTTGCTTGTCGGCTTTGGCGAGCTCGGCGAGCCGCGCGATGGTGAGCGCGCCTTCCAGAAGCGAATAGTTCGAGTGCACGTGCAAGTGCACGAAATCGAGACCGGCCATAGCTTCCCGAACTTGAGTGATTCCTTTGTCTCACCCAGAGTGGGGACGCCTGCGCGCTAAGTCCACCGCCACCGCGCGCGCGGCACGACTTTCCCCGTCATCCTGAGGCGTCATCCCCCGCGTCATGGCGGGCTTGCCCGGCCAACCACGCTTTGCAGCCGGGGACGCCGCTAAGACGTGGATGCCCGACACGCGGCCGGGCATGACGGGGATAATGGGGGCCCGTCAGAGGTTTCCCAGCACCTGCGACCAGATGGCGATCATGCTGACGAACAGCGCCAGCGAGGCGAGCGCGGCGGCTTCTTGAACGACGGCTTTGAACATTGTTCTCTCCAGGAACGGAGACGGAACATAGTTCATGTTATGTTCTGTTGTCAACACCGCCTAGTTTATCCCTTGACAACAAGTAATGCTTAGGATTACAGTATCCCTCAATCGCAGGTAGGGGGATAACCCATGAAATACACGATTAAAGAGTTCCAAGCCGAATATCCCAACGAGGAGAGGTGCTTAGAGCGCCTTATGGAGGTCCAATACGGCGGGACCGAAATCACCTGCCCGGGTTGCGGGGTCGAAAAGGCCCAATTTCACCTGATGCGGAAGCGGAAGGCCTATCGCCTGCCAGGAATGCGGCCACCACATCTACCCGTGCGCCGGGACCATCTTTCACAAGAGCCGCACGCCGCTGACAAGTGGTTCATGGCCATGTACCTGATGACCTCAACCCGCTCGGGCGTGGCCGCCAAGGAGCTAGAGCGGGCCTTGGGCGTGACCTACAAGTGCGCATGGCGGATGGCGCATGAACTCCGCAAATTGATGGCGAGCGCGACTACGCTGGGCCGCTCGGGCGGTAGGTAAGCACGTTGAAATTGACGAAACAAGTCACTTAAGCCACTCGATAAACGCAGGGAATTGGTCTGGATATACCAAGAGGAAAAAAAAAAAAAAAAAAAAAAAAAAAAAAAAAAAAAAAAAAAAAAAAAAAAAAAAAAAAAAAAAAAAAAAAAAAAAAAAAAAAAAAAGAGTAAGACGAACAGTGATCCGACCACACACATGCAATCGGAGGAGCAATTCCCGCGATGTTTCAAGGAGTTATGCAGGCATTGAAAATATTCGGCGCACCGCTAGAGCGGTGCCTTATACTGACCCACTACCTAAGGGCCGGAAAACCTCTATAATTAGCGTGGTTTTGTACAGACAACGCGATTATATGTCCCAGCGGGCTTTTGCCCAGGTAGGTTCGACAGTTTATCGCAAGATTTAGTGTTTGATTCAGATTTGATGACTATGTGTTGTTGACGAAAATTAACGAAGCGGTAACTTATTACTTGACCCGGAAATGGTCGAGGCCGCCCGCATTGTCCTTGGCGACGTCAGCGGGATGCGCGTCACCCTTGCCAATATCGATGGCGGTGCGCAGGCGCATTTTCCACACGCCGTGCGCGCCGATCGCTTTGTTGATTTCGTCGTCGAATGCCATGGCTAAAATCCTCCGCCAAATAGCGTGCCGAATTGAGCGCAAAGCCATGCGCCCGTCGGCTCTACGTCGCGCTAAGAGCCACGATCAACTGGATCGATAATTTGGTTTGCTTACGCCGAATATATGAAGCGCGGCGGGATGAAATATCGATTTGATCACATGCGGTTAGCTGGACGACGACGCTTGCCGGCCGACGCGCGCATACCGCCCATTTTTAACGGCGCCTGAACCAACGTTTCACTTCATGCCAGTTCCACCACCTGCCCCTCGCGCAAGGTCACCCGCCGGTCCATGCGCCCGGCAAGATCCATGTTGTGGGTGGCGATAATGGTGGCCAGCCCGGAGGCGCGCACCAGCTGCGTCAGCGCCGCGAACACGTGGTCGGCGGTATGCAGATCGAGATTGCCGGTCGGCTCGTCGGCGAGCAGGATGCGCGGCGCGTTGGCGACCGCGCGCGCGATGGCGACGCGCTGCTGCTCGCCGCCCGAGAGCTCCGCCGGCCGGTGGCCGAGCCGCTCGCGCAGGCCCAGATAGCCGAGCAGCTCGATCGCGCGCTTCTTCGCCTCCGCCGCGCGCAGGCCGCGGATCATCTGCGGCAGCATCACGTTCTCCAGCGCGGTGAATTCCGGCAGCAGATGGTGCGACTGGTAGACGAAGCCGATCTCGCTGCGGCGGATGCGGGTGCGCTCGGGGTCGGGCAGAATCGCGGTGGCGCGCCCGTCGATATAGACCTCGCCGCGGTCGGGATGCTCGAGCAGGCCGGCGATGTGCAGCAGCGTCGACTTGCCGGCGCCGGACGGCGCGACCAGCGCGACCGATTGCCCGGGCCAGACCGCGAGCTCGGCGCCGTTGAGGATATCCAGCGCTTCGTCGCCCTGCCGATAGGTGCGTTCGATCGCCGTGCAGGAAGAGGATCGGGACGTCCTCGGCCTTGTCCTGCACGCCATTGGCGGCGGCGGTGGTCGCCTCACTCATAGCGCAGCGCCTCGACCGGATCGAGGCGCGCCGCGCGCCAGGACGGATAGAGCGTCGCCAGCAGCGACAGCGCGAGCGCCATCACCACCACCGCCGCGGTTTCGCCGGCGTCCATGTCGGCCGGCAGCTGCGACAGGAAATAGAGCTCCGGCGAGAACAGCTCGGTGTTGGTGAGCCAGGACAGGAACTGGCGGATGCTCTCGATGTTGAGGCAGATCACGACGCCGAGCAGGAAGCCGACCAGCGTGCCGACCACGCCGATCGAGGCGCCGGTGATCAGGAAGACGCGCATGATCGCGCCTTGCGTCGCGCCCATGGTGCGCAGGATGGCGATGTCCTGACCCTTGTCCTTCACCAGCATGATCAGGCCGGAGACGATGTTGAGCGCGGCCACCAGCACGATCAGCGTCAGGATCAGGAACATCACGTTGCGCTCGACCTGCAGCGCGTTGAAGAAGGTGGCGTTGCGCTGGCGCCAGTCGATCATGAAGATCGGCCGCTGCGCGGCGTCGGTGCACCAGCTTGCGGTAAGCGGTCGACGCGGTCGGGATTGTCGGTATAGACCTCGATGGCGGTGACGTCGCCGGCGCGGTTGAAATAGGCCTGCGCCTCCGTCAGCGGCATGAACACGAAGGCAGCGTCGTATTCCGACATGCCGATCTCGAACACCGCCGCGATCTTGTAGGCCTTGATGCGCGGCGTGGTGCCCATCGGCGTCACCGCGCCGCGCGGCGCCACCAGCGTGATGTTGTCGCCGGCGCGCAGCGACAGCTGATCGGCGAGCCGGCGCCCGATCGCGACGCCCTGCCCTTCGTCAAAGCCTTCGCAGCGTGCCCTGCTTGATGTTGTTGGCGACCGAGGGAAGCTTCGCGAGGTCGGCGCAGGCGGATGCCGCGCACCAGCACGCCGCCGGCGTTGAACGGCGAGGACGCCAGCGCCTGGCCCTCGACGATCGGCGCGGCGAGCCGGATGCCCGGCACCTTGGCGATGCGCGCGGCGACCGCTTCCCAGTCGGTGAGCGGCTATTCCAGCGGCTGGATCAGGAGGTGGCCGTTGAGGCCTAGGATCTTGTCGAGCAGTTCCTTGCGGAAGCCGTTCATCACCGCCATCACGATGATCAGGGTGGCGACGCCCAGCATGATGCCGAGGAAGGAGAACCCGGCGATGACCGAGATGAATCCTTCCTTGCGCCGCGCCCGCAGGTAGCGCAGCGACAGCATCCATTCGAACGGGGAGAAGGGCCGCGTCCCTGAGGGCTCGGACATTGATTGCTGGTTCCCGCAGCCTCGATTTTCACACGATTCTGGCGGTTTCAAGGGCGGAATACGCGCCAAAGTCCTTGGCCGCACACAGCTTCGGCCAAGCGCACAGATTCCGCGGCGCGCAGCCCGTTGGCGGCCGCAGACGTCATCGCGCAGCAGATCCAGCGCCGCCGCCGGGCTCATCATTTCGCGCGCTGCCGTCGGCGCGTCGCTTGACCTCGACCTTGCCCTCGGCGAGCCCGCGCGGGCCGACCAGGACCTGCCAGGGGATGCCGATCAGGTCGGCGGTGGCGAATTTGCGCCCGGCGCGCTCGTCGCGGTCGTCGATAGAGCACGTCGACGCCCTTGCCGGTGAGCTCTCTGTAGAGCTGCTCGCAGGCCGCGTCGGTGTCGGCGTCGCCCTGCTTGAGATTGAGGATCGCCACCTTGAACGGCGCCACCGGCTCCGGCCAGATGATGCCGGCGTCGTCGTGGAAGGCCTCGATGATGGCGGCGACCAGCCGCGACGGCCGATGCCGTAGGAGCCGCCATGGATCGGCACTTCCTCGCCGTCCGGCCCGGCGACCACGGCCTTCATCGGCTCGGAATATTTGGTGCCGAAATAGAAGATATGGCCGACCTCGATGCCGCGCGCCGAGACCTGCTTGTCGGCCGGCACGATCGGCTCGAAGCGCCGCCGCATCGTGCATGTCGGACGTCGCCGCATAATGCGCACGTCCACTGGTCCACGATCGCTCTGCAGGCCGGCGACGTCGTCGAAATTCACGTCCGGCGCCCGGCACGGCCATGTCGAGATAGTCCTTGTGGCAGAACACCTCCGACTCGCCGGTCGCGGCCAGGATGATGAACTCGTGCGACAGGTCGCCGCCGATCGGCCCGCGACTCCGCGCGCATCGGAATCGATTTCAGCCCCATGCGCGCGAAGGTGCGCAGATAGGCGACGAACATCTTGTTGTAGGAGTGCCGCGCGCCGGCCTGGTCGATATCGAACGAATAGGCGTCCTTCATCAGGAATTCGCGTCCGCGCATCAGGCCGAAGCGCGGGCGCACCTCGTCGCGGAATTTCCATTGGATGTGATAGAGATTGAGCGGCAGATCCTTGTAGGAGCGCACATAGGCGCGGAAAATCTCGGTGATCATCTCCTCGTTGGTCGGCCCGTAGAGCATGTCGCGCTCGTGGCGGTCCTTGATGCGCAGCATCTCCTTGCCGTAGGCGTCGTAGCGGCCGCTCTCGCGCCACAGATCGGCGGGCTGGATGGTCGGCATCAGGAGCTCGATGGCGCCGGCGCGGTTCTGCTCCTCGCGCACGATCTGCTCGATCTTCTTGAGCACGCGCAAGCCGAGCGGCAGCAAGGCATAGATGCCGGCCGCCTCCTGCCGCATCATGCCGGCGCGCAGCATCAGCCGGTGCGAGACGATCTCCGCCTCTTTCGGCGTTTCGCGCAGGATCGGCAGGAAGTAGCGGGACAGGCGCATTGGGGCTGGCTCGGAATCGAGGCGGTCGGGGCCCGAGTGAAAGCGGATCGGCCGCGGAAAACACAAGGCGGCGCGGCGGGCCCAGATGGGCCTGCGACTTATACGCGATTTTCTACCTTTCCTCGCGAAATCAGCGCGCGGTCTGCGGAACCCGAGATTTGTACGACCCTGCCTGAACCGGCGGCAGGACCGGAAATTGAGCATCTGAATGCGAGGCGTGTCTCGTGATCGCAGCGTTGACGGAATCGTGGTGACAGCGCGGCGTCCGATCGGCTAGCGTCTTCCATCCGTAAGGCTGGAGAGGCCGGCTCATAAGCCGGCCCCAAGCTGCGGTCCAAGTCTTGGGAGGAGCCAAGTCCTAGGCGCGGAAACGCCGCCGCCTCGATAACGCGAACAATAACGCGAGGATGGACTTCTGATCACGAGCAGGGCACCGTGCCCTGCTCTTTTTTATCGGCCGTCGCGCGCTTGCCGCGTCAGGAATGCGGCGGATTGGCAGATCCGTTTCAAGTATTCGAGCGTGATCAGGTTTTCCTTGTAGATCACCGCGAGAATGCCGAACACCACCGCGGCCATGACGGTGGTCCAGAACAATTTGCGCCAGAACGTGCGCCGCCGGCGCGCCGGGGTCGGTGCCCGGCGCGACCTCCCGCTCTCCTGCTGGCTGCGCACGCCCCAGGGCAGCACCGCGAACAGCACCATCCACCAGATGATGAAATAGATCGCGATGGCAGTGGCGACGCATGATCGACATTCAGGCCTGCTCGAGCTCGACCAAGGTGCCGCAGAAATCCTTCGGGTGCAGGAACAGCACCGGCTTGCCATGCGCGCCGATCTTCGGCTCGCCGTCGCCGAGCACGCGCGCGCCCTGCGCCTTCAAGCGGGTCGCGCGCCGCCATGATGTCGTCGACCTCGTAGCAGACGTGGTGAATGCCGCCGTCGGGATTGCGTGTCGAGAAATTTGGCGATCGGCGAGCCCTCGCCGAGCGGCTCCAGCAGCTCGATCTTGGTGTTGGGCAGCGTGATGAACACGGTGGTCACGCCGTGGTCGGGCTGCGCGCACCTTGGCGCCGACACCTCGGCGCCGAGCGTATCGCGATAGACCGTCGGCGGCCTTGGCGATGTCGCGCACCGCGATGGCGACGTGGTTGAGACGTCCGATCATGACCTCTTCGCGTCATCACTGCTCGCGGATGCCTTCGCGGCTAACATCGCTCGCACGCATCGTCGGATCGCCGGCGCATCATCATACCGCCAGCACGTGCACATGGCACATCGGCTTCTTGCCCCAGCGTCGGCATGGCGGCGCGCACGGCGCGGCGGACGCCTCGGCCACCGCGTCCGGATCGCGCCGGCGCGCGCGCGGCAGCGAGTCGAAGGTCTCGATCACCGCGTCATAGACGCGCCTCGTGCATCGACTCGCCGTCGGCGTCGCGTCCGGAATGCCGATCAGCTCGAGCGCCGGGTCGGCGGCGAGCTCGCCCTTGTCGGTCAGCGCGAGCGCGACCGAGACGACGCCGGCAAAGCTCAGCCGCCTGCGGTCGGCGACGGTGCGCGCTCGGCATCGACCAGCAGCGCGCCGTCCTTGTACAGCCGCCCGGCCGGCACCTCGTCGATGATGCCGGCCGTGCCGGCGCGAGCCGCACCAGGTCGCCGTTGCGGCATAGCACGACCTCCTTGACGCCGCAGCGGCGGGCGAGCGCGGCGTGCTCGGACAGATGCAGCGCCTCGCCATGCACCGGGATCAGGATCTGCGGCTTGACCCAGCCGATCAGCTCCTCCAGTTCGGCGCGGCGCGGATGGCCGGACACATGCACCAGATGGGTGCGGTCGGTGATCACCTCGATGCCCTGGTCGATCAGCCCGTTGATGACGCGGCCGACCGCCTTCTCGTTGCCGGGGATGGTGCGCGCGGAAAAGATCACGCGGTCGCCGCGCGACAGCGTCACGTCCGGATGCTCGTCCTCGGCGATGCGCGACGAGCGCCGCGCGCGGCTCGCCCTGGCTGCCGGTGCACAGCGCCACGACCTTGTCCGGCGGCAGATAGCCGTAGGCGTCGACCGGGCGGAGATCCGTGCACGCCATCGAGATAGCCGGTCTCGCGCGCGACCTGGATGATGCGGTCCATGGCGCGGCCGACCACCACGACCTCGCGGTCGGCGGCGCGCGCGGCATCGGCCACCGCGCGCAGGCGGGCGACGTTGGAGGCGAAGGTGGTCACCGCGACGCGGCCGCGCGCGGCCTTGATGAGCTCGGCGAGCGTCTTCGCCACGTCCGTTTCCGACGGCGAGCGGCCGTCGCGCACCGCGTTGGTCGAATCGCCGACCAGCGCGAGGCAGCCTTCCTCGCCGAGCGCGCGCAGCTTCTTCTCGTCGGTCGGCGTCGCCGAGGACCGGCGTCGGATCGATCTTCCAGTCGCCGGTGTGCAGCACCGTGCCGGCCGGCGTGCGGATGATCAGCGCATTCGATTCCGGGATCGAATGCGCCATCGACACCAACTCGATGTCGAACGGCCCGAGCATTGAACCGGCCGCCGAGCGGGACGATCGTTGACCGGAATCTCCGGCGCGCCCGGCTCGCTGGCGCGCTTGGCTTCCAGCAGCGCCGCGGTGAACGGCGTCGCATAGACCGGCACCTTCAGCTTCGGCCACAGATCGAGCAGCGCGCCGAAATGATCCTCATGCGCGTGGGTCAGCACGATGCCGGCGAGATTTTGCCGCTCCTCCACCAGATAGCGGATATCGGGCAGGATCAGATCGACGCCGGGCAGATGCTCCTCGCCGGCGAACGACACGCCAAGATCGACGGCGAGCCATTGTCGGCGGCGCTCGTCGCCGAGACCATAGATCGACAGATTCATGCCGATCTCGCCGACGCCGCCGAGCGGCGCGAAGACAAGCTGCTGGGGTGCGGCCATGCCTAGCCCCGCAAGACCGGATCGCGCGGGCCGGCGCGCAGGGTCATGCGGGAACACGTCGCCCGCGGCGATCTGCTGGCGGCTGCCATCGGGCAGATCGAGCAGCAGCCGCCCGGCGTCGTCGAGTCCGGCGAATTGGCCGGTGCGCTCGCCGCCCCCGTCGCTGACCCGCATCGGCTGCCCCAGCCCATGGGCGGCGGAAAGCCAGTCGCCGCGGATGCCGGCAAACCCGCTGCCGCGATCCCATTGCGCGATACGCTTGAACAGCGCGGTCGAGAGGCTTACGAGCAGGCTTTGCGGCGTAACGTTGCTGCCATGCGCGGCCAGATCGGTCGCGGGATACGACGCCGCATGCGGATGGCTGGCGCAATTGACGCCGACCCCAGCGACGACGGTTGCCGGCGCGCCGCGGGTCACCTCGCCCTCGATCAGGATTCCGGCGACCTTCTCGCCGTCCAGCAGCACGTCATTCGGCCATTTCAGCGCAAGCTTGGGCCCCAGCGCGGACGCTGTCTGCGCGATGGCGTCGCGCACCGCGAGCCCGGTCACGAAGGACAATTCCGCCGCCCGTTCGGCGGGCGCCGGGTCGACCAACAACAGGCTCGCATAGAGATTGCCGGGCTCGGACACCCAGGTTCGCCCGCGCCGCCCGCGCCCGGCGCTCTGATGGCGGGCGCTGACCCATAACGGTCCGCGCTCGCCGGCACGCGCAAGAGCCAGCGCCTCGGCGTTGGTGGAGCCGAGCGTGTCGTACGTTTGATGCCGGACCCCCGCCAGGTCCGTGGCTTCGCGGTTCATCTCATATTCAAAACAGCGACTTCGCCGCCGCGGTGGCAGCGCCCAAGAGCGGCGCCGGATAGGCGAAGAACAGCATATTGATCAGACCGGAGACGCAGAGCACCAGCGCCAGGAGGCCCGGCATCCTCGCAAAGCCTTTCACCGGCTCGTCAAAGTACATGATTTTGACGATGGTCAGATAGTAGAAGGCGCCCACCACGCTGGTCAGCACGCCGATCACCGCGAGCGTGTAGAGCCCGGCCTTGATGGCGGCGAGGAACACGTAAAACTTGGCGAAGAAGCCGGCGAGCGGCGGAATACCGGCGAGCGAGAACAACAGCATGGCGAAGAAGAACGCCATGGTCGGCGATGTGCGCGCGAGGCCGGCGAGATCGCTGATGTTTTCCACGAACACGCCATCGCGCCGCATGCTCAGAATGCAGGCGAAGGTGCCAAGCGTCATCGCCACATAGATCGACATGTAGATGAGCACGCCCTGCACGCCCTCGGCAGTGCCTGCGGCCAAGCCCACGAGCGCGAAGCCCATGTGGCCGATCGAGGAATAGGCCATCAGCCGCTTGATGTTGCGCTGGCCGATAGCAGCGAAGGCGCCGAGCGCCATCGAAGCGATAGAGACGAACACCACGATCTGCTGCCACTCGTGCGTGATCCCGGGGAACGCCACCGTGGTCGCGCGCACGAAGATGGCGATGCCGGCGACTTTCGGCGCGGCGGCGAAGAAGGCGGTCACCGGCGTCGGCGCGCCTTCATAGACGTCCGGCGTCCACATGTGGAATGGCACGGCCGAAATCTTGAAGCAGAAGCCGACGAACATGAACACCAGGCCGAAGACCAGGCCGATATTGGCGCCCTGCTGCGTCGCCTTGGCGATGCCGGCGAAGTTGACCGTCCCGGTGAAGCCGTAGATCAGCGAAGCGCCGTAGAGCAGCATGCCGGACGACAGCGCGCCGAGCACGAAATACTTCAAGCCGGCCTCGGTCGACTTGACGTTGTCGCGATTCGACGCCGCCACCACGTAGAGCGGCAGGCTCATCATCTCGAGCCCGAGATAGAGCGCGATCAGGTCGTTGGCCGAAATCAGCAGCAGCATGCCGAGTGTCGAGAGCAGGAACAGCACGCCGTATTCGAATTTCTGCTGCTTCTCGACCGTGAGCCAATTGATCGACAGGATCAGCGCGCCGCCGGAGCCGGCAAGCGCCAGCAGCTTGAGGAAGCGGGCGTAATCGTCGATCACTAGGCTGCCGCCGAACAATTCGGTGCGGCCGGACGGAATCGCTACCACCGCTGCCGCGGCAAGCGCCAGCACGGCGATGCAGAAGCCGTTGACGATGCGCGCGCTGCGCTCGCTCTGGAAGGCGAAGACGCCGGCCATCAGCATCACGATGGCGCCGATTGCCAGCACCGCCTCCGGCAACATCGGCATCAGCCCTTGCATTTGCGTCAACTGGTTCATCGCGCGGCGCTCACTGGCATCAGCTCGGCCCGCTCCAGCTTGATGGAAATCGGGCCTGTTGTGTCCTTAGCCGGCAGGTTCATCGCCGCCATGGAATGCTTGTAGTTATCGAGCAGTTGGGCGACGGAAGCCGCCGACATGTCGAGCACCGGCTTCGGCGCCACGCCGAACAAAATGGTGAGCGCGACCAGCGGCGTGAAGATCATGATCTCGCGCCAGCCCATGTCCTTGATGCCGACCAGCGCCGGCTTCAGGGTGCCGAAAATCATCTTGCGGTAGAGCCACAGCGCGTAGGCCGCCGACAGAATGACGCCGAGCGTGGCGAAGGTCGCGACCGCGTTGTTAGCCTTGAAGGTACCGATCAGCGACAGGAATTCGCCGACGAAGCCGGAGGTGCCGGGCAGCCCGACATTGGCGAGCGTGAACACCATGAACACGAAGGCGAACACCGGCATGCGGTTTACGAGGCCGCCATAGAAGGCGATCTCACGCGTGTGCATGCGGTCGTAGACGACGCCGACGCACAAGAACAGCGCGCCCGAGACGATGCCGTGCGAGATCATCTGGAAGATGCCGCCGGCGACGCCCTGCGGGGTGAGCGCGAAGATGCCCATGGTGACGAAGCCCATGTGCGCGACCGAGGAATAGGCGATCAGCTTCTTCACGTCCTCCTGCATCAGCGCGACCAGCGAGGTGTAGATGATGGCGACCACCGACAGGGTGAAGATCAGCGGTGCGTAATCATGGCTCGCCGCCGGGAACATCGGCAGCGAGAAGCGCAGGAAACCGTAGCCGCCCATCTTCAACAAGATGGCGGCGAGGATGACCGAGCCTGCGGTCGGCGCTTCGACATGCGCGTCGGGCAGCCAGGTGTGCACCGGCCACATCGGCAGCTTGACCGCGAACGAGGCGAAGAAGGCGAGCCACGCCCATTTCTGCAGGCCGAGCGGGAAAGCGTGATGCAGCAGCGTGACAATGTCAGTGGTGCCCGCCTCCCAGTACATCGCCATGATGGCGAGCAGCATCAGCACCGAACCGAGCAGCGTGTAGAGGAAGAACTTGAAGCTGGCATAGACGCGGCGCGGCCCGCCCCAGACGCCGATGATCAGGAACATCGGGATCAGGCCGCCTTCGAAGAACAGGTAGAACAGCACCAGATCGAGCGCCGAGAAGGTGCCGACCATCAGCGTTTCCAGCACCAGGAACGCGATCATGTATTCCTTCACCCGTTTCTGGATCACGGTCCAACTCGCCAAAATACAGATCGGCATTAGGGCGGTGGTCAGGATGACGAAGGGCAGCGAAATGCCGTCCACGCCCATGTGGTAGGAGGCAACGCCCAGCCAGTCGTGCTTCTCGCTGAACTGGAATTCCGGCGAGGTGGCGTCGAAGCGCCACACCATGATCAGCGAGATCGCCAAGGTGACGAGCGTCGTCCACAGGGCCACCCAGCGCGCGGTGCCCTTGGCGAGCGGCCCGTTGCCGCGCGCCAGCAGCATCACGAGCAACGCGCCGAGGATCGGCAGGAAGGTGGTGACGGACAGGATCGGCCAATTCATGAGAATTCCTCGCGCATGAGGCTATGCGCTAGTGCACCGCGAACATGAACCAAGTGATGAAGAGCGCCGCGCCGATCAGCATGGCGAAGGCGTAGTGATAGAGGTAGCCGGTCTGCAGCCGCATCACGTTGCGGGTGACGTCGAGCACGCGGGCGGAGACGCCGTCGGGCCCGAAGCCGTCGATCAGCCAACCGTCGCCGCCCTTCCACAACGAGCGCCCGAGCCACTTCATCGGCCGCACGAAGATCACGTCGTAGATCTCGTCGAAGTACCACTTGTTGAGCAGGAACTTGTAGAGCAGCTCCTGGGTGCGCGCGAGTTCGGCCGGGATGTCCGGACGGCGAATGTAGAAGTGCCAAGCGATGACGAAGCCGATCACCATCATCACGGTCGGCAGGATGCCGATCTGCAGCGGCACGTGATGCATGTCTTCAAGCACGTTGTTGTTTTTGCCGAAGACGAGCGACTCGCGGAAGAAGCCTTCGACGCCGTGGCCGGCGAAGATCTCCTTGAACGGCAGTCCGGCCATGATCGAGCCGAAGGCGAGCACGCCCAGCGGGATCAGCATCACCATCGGGCTCTCATGCGCGTCGCGCCAGTGCTGGCGGTCGTGCGGTTCGCCGTGGAAGGTCTTGAAGATCAGCCGCCACGAATAGAACGAAGTGAGCAGCGCGGCGGTGACGGTGCAGATGAAGCCATAGAGCGCCATCGGGCTCTTGGCCACATAGGCCGCCTCGATGATCGCGTCCTTGGAGAAGTAGCCGGCGGTGAGCGGGAAGCCGGTGAGCGCCAGCGTGCCGATGACCATCACGATATAGGTGTACGGAATACGGTCCTTCAGCCCGCCCATGTGGCGGATGTCCTGCTCATGATGCATGGCCAGGATCACCGCGCCCGAGCCAAGGAACAACAGCGCCTTGAAGAAGGCATGGGTGAACAAGTGGAACATGCCGACCGAATAGGCCCCGCAGCCCATGGCGACAAACATGTAGCCGAGCTGCGAACAGGTCGAATAAGCGATGATGCGCTTGATGTCGTTTTGCACCAGACCGACGGTCGCCGCGAATATCGCCGTGGTGGCGCCGATGAAGATGACGAAGCTCTGCGCGGTGGGCGCGAGCTCGAACAGCGGCGACAGCCGCGCCACCATGAACACGCCGGCCGTCACCATGGTGGCGGCGTGGATCAGCGCGGAGACCGGCGTCGGACCTTCCATCGCGTCCGGCAGCCAGGTGTGCAGGCCGAACTGCGCCGACTTGCCCATGGCGCCCATGAACAGCAGCAGGCAAATCAAGGTGAGCGCGTCGGGATGCCAGCCGAAGAACGGAATGATCTTACCGACCAGCGTCGGCGCCTGCGCGAAGATGGTGTCGAAGTCGACCACGCCGAGCAGGGCAAACAGCGCGAAAATGCCGAGCGCGAAGCCGAAATCGCCGACGCGGTTGACCACGAAGGCCTTGATCGCCGCCGCGTTCGCCTCCGGCTTGTGATACCAGAAGCCGATCAGGAGATAGCTCGACAGACCGACGCCCTCCCAGCCGAAGAACATCTGCACCAGGTTGTCGGCGGTCACCAGCATCAGCATGAAGAAGGTGAACAGCGACAGATAGGCGAAGAAGCGCGGCCGGTACGGATCCTCCGCCATGTAGCCCATAGAATAGAGATGCACGAAGCCGGAGATCGTCGTCACCACCACCAGCATCACCGCTGTGAGCGTGTCGATGCGCAGCGCCCAGTCGATCTTGAGGTCGGCGGACAGGATCCAGGTGAAGACGGGCACGTGTTCATCATGATGGCCGAAGCCGACCTGCACGAAGGCGATCCATGACAGGATCATGGAGATCATCAGCAGCGTGGTGGTGATCAACTCGGCGGTGCGCGATCCCGCCGCGGCCGGCCCGCCGCCATGGGCATCGTGACCATCGTGCGCGTCGTGGGCATGCGCCGGGTGCGCGTGCTCGGCATGCCCGGCGTGATCGGACGCGGCAGCCCCCTCCTCCGCGCCCGGTGGCGGGCCTTCGCCGGGGCAGCGCGCCCGCGCGCCGACGAGCGCGATCACTCCGCCCAAGATGGCGCCGAGCAAGGGTAAGAAGACGATTGCCTGATACATCTAAGCCACGTTCCTTTTGCGCCTGATCGCGTCCGAAAACCGGTGCCCGCTTTCCGGGACCAAGCGCTAGCCCTTCATCAGATTGATGTCTTCGACCGCGATCGAGCCGCGGTTGCGGTAGAACACAACGAGGATCGCAAGACCGATCGCGGCTTCCGCCGCCGCCACCGTCAGCACCAAGAGCGCGTAGATCTGGCCGACGATGTCGCCGAGATGGCTGGAGAAGGCGACCAGGTTGATGTTGACCGCGAGCAGGATCAGCTCGATCGACATCAGGATGATGATCACGTTCTTGCGGTTGAGGAAGATGCCGAAAATCCCCAGCGTGAACAGGATGGCGGCAACCGAAAGATAATGTCCGAGCCCGACCGTCATGTGTTGCTCCCCAGGCCCTGCCCGGTTCGCACCTTGACGATTTCCATCGACTTCGCCGGCGAGCGCGCGACCTGCTCGGCGACGTTCTGCCGCTTCACGCGCACGCGGTGCTGCAGCGTGAGCACGATGGCGCCGATCATGGCGACCAGGAGGATGAAGCCCGCGGCTTCGAAGAAATAGACGTAACGGGTGTAGAGGACGAGGCCGATCACCTCGATGTTCGACGTCTTGGCCGCGATCGGCGCGGTGATCGCCTGCGGCACGCCGGGCCCGATCGCCCAGGCGCCCACCACCAGCAAAAGCTCGGCAAGGAAAATGCCGCCGATCAGCATGCCGATCGGCAGATATTGCAGCATGCCCTGCTTGAGCTCGGCGAAATCGACGTCGAGCATCATCACCACGAACAGGAACAGCACGGCGACGGCTCCGACATAGACCACGATCAGGATCATCGCCAGGAACTCGGCGCCCAGCAGCACGAACAGGCCGGCCGCGTTGACGAAGGCGAGGATCAGATAGAGCACGGAATGCACCGGGTTCTTCGCAGCGATCACCATGAAGGCGCTCGCCACGCAGAGGCCGGCAAAGAGATAGAAGAACAGGGCGGCGACGATCATCATCTCACCTGCAAATACTCATCGGTATGGCGAATCGAGCGCCATGTTCTTGGCGATCTCACGCTCCCAGCGGTCGCCGTTCGCCAGCAGCCGCTCTTTGTCGTAGTAGAGTTCCTCGCGCGTTTCCGCGGCGAATTCGAAATTCGGTCCCTCGACGATGGCGTCGACCGGACAGGCTTCCTGGCACAGCCCGCAATAGATGCATTTGACCATGTCGATGTCGTAACGCGTTGTACGCCGCGTGCCGTCGTTGCGGCGCGGCCCCGCCTCGATGGTAATCGCCTGCGCCGGGCAGATCGCCTCGCACAGCTTACAGGCGATGCAGCGCTCCTCGCCGTTCGGATAGCGGCGCTGCGCGTGCTCGCCGCGGAAGCGCGGCGAGATCGGCCCCTTCTCGTGCGGGTAGTTGAGCGTCGCCTTCGGGGCGAAGAAATAGCGCAAGCCCAGAATGGTGCCGCTGATGAACTCCAGCAGGAACAGGCCTTTGGCTGCGCGGTCCAGTCTCATCATATCCTCACTTGATCGCCGGCAAGGCGAACTGCAGGACGCCGGCCACGATCACCACCATGGCCAGCGACAGCGGCAGGAACACCTTCCAGCCGAGGCGCATCAATTGGTCGTAGCGGTAGCGCGGCACGATCGACTTCACCATGGCGAACATGAAGAACAGCATCGACGCCTTGAGCACGAACCAGATCACGCCCGGAATCCAGGTGAACGGCGGAACGGCGATCGGCGGCAGCCAGCCGCCGAGGAAGAAGATGCTGCCCATGGCGCACATGGTGCAGATCGCCACGTATTCGCCGAGCATGAACAGGACGTAGGGCGTGGAGCCGTACTCGACCATGAATCCGGCGACCAATTCCGACTCCGCTTCCACGAGATCGAAGGGCGGCCGGTTGGTCTCGGCCAGCGCCGAGACGAAAAAAACGACGAACATCGGCAAGAGCGGCAGCCAGTACCAATTCAGGAACCCGAGCCACGGCAAACCGATCAGGTTCGCAAGCCCGTTCTGCTGCGCCAGGACGATGGTCGTCAGATTGAGCGAGCCCGCGCACATCAAGACGGTGATGATGACAAAGCCGATGGAGACTTCGTAGGACACCATCTGCGCGGCCGAGCGCAGCGCCGCCAGGAATGGATATTTCGAATTCGACGCCCAGCCCGCCATGATGATGCCGTAGACCATCAGCGAGGAGATGGCGAAGATGTACAAGACGCCGACATTGATGTCGGCGATCGCCCAGCCGACATTGACCGGGATCACCGCCCAGGCGGCGAGCGCCAGCGTGGTGGAGACGAGCGGCGCCAGCAGAAAAACGCCCTTGTTGGCGCTGGCCGGAATGGTCGGCTCCTTGAGCGCAAACTTGAGCATGTCGGCAAAGGACTGGAACAGACCCCAGGGCCCGACCTGGTTGGGACCGCGCCGCATCTGCACCGCCGCCCAGATCTTGCGATCGGCATAGATGACATAGGCGATGGCGACCAGCAGGAAGACGAGCAGCAGAACGCATTCCGCCAGGATGATGATGAACGGCCAGAGATAGGTCCAAAAGAATTCGATCAGGTCCATGACCCTACTCCGCCGCCGTTTTGGCGGCCGCGTTGGCCAGGGCCGAACACTCGGCCATGGTCGCGGAGGCGCGCGCGATCGGATTGGTGAGATAAAATTCGGAGACCGACGGGCGCAGCGGTGTCTTGTCCGCGCTGCCGCCGAGATTGGCGAGCTTTTGGATATCAAGGACATCGCCGGCGGCGATCTGATCGAGCCGCATAAATTGCGGATGCTTGGCAAACAGCGCCTGGCGCAATTGCTGCAGGGAATCGTAGGGCAGCGTCTGGCCGAGTACGCCGGACAGCGCGCGCAGGATTGCCCAATCCTCGCGCGCATCCCCGGGCGGGAATCCAGCGCGGTTGGCAATCTGCACGCGGCCTTCGGTGTTCACGTAAAGCGCCGATTTTTCCGGATAGGCGGCGCCGGGCAGGATCACGTCGGCGCGATGGGCGCCGCGGTCGCCGTGGGTACCGATATAGACAACGAACGGTCCGGGCGCGACCTCAATCTCGTCGGCGCCGAGCAGAAACAGCACGTCGACCCCGCCCTCCGCCATGTGCGCGGCATCGATGCCGCCGGCGCCAGGCGTCATGCCGAGTTCGAGCGCACCGACGCGGGAAGCGACTGACTGCAGCACGGAAAAGCCGTTCCAGCCGTCCTTGACCGCGCCGAACTCGATCGCCGCCTTGGCGGCAAGCGAAGCGATGGCCGCGCCGTCCGGACGCGCCAAGGCGCCGGCCCCGAGCAGGATGAGCGGGCGCTCGGCCGCCTTCAGCGCCTCGGCGAATTTGCTCTGCCCGAGATTGGCCAGGCTTTCCGCGCCGGCGCCGAGATAATCGTAATGGTAGGTCAGATCGGCTTTTTCGCCGATCAGGCCGATCGGGAAATTACCGGCACGCCAGCGCTTGCGGATGCGGGCATTGAGCACCGCCGCCTCGTGCCGCGGATCGGAGCCGATGATCAGCAGCGCGTCAGCGCGGTCGATGCCGGCGATGGTGGCATTGAACAGATAGCTCGCCCGGCCCCAGGCTGGGACGACTGCGGCGCCGTCCTGCCGCGCGTCGATATTGGCGCTGCCGAGGCGGGTCATCAGATCCTTGAGCGCATACATCTCTTCGACGCCTGCGAGATCACCGACGATCGCGCCGATGCGCTTCGAGCCCGCCGTGTTCAACTTGGCGGCAACCGCGGCGAAGGCGTCTTTCCACGACGCCGGCTGCAGGCGGCCGTTCTCGCGTACATAAGGCTGATCGAGCCGCTGCGTGCGCAAGCCGTCCACGATGTGACGCGTCTTGTCGGAAATCCACTCCTCGTTCACGGCCTCGTTGGTGCGCGGCAGGATGCGCATCACCTCGCGGCCGCGCGTATCGATGCGGATGGCCGAGCCGAGCGCGTCCATGACATCGACCGATTGCGTCTTGTTGAGCTCCCACGGCCGCGCGGTGAACGCATAGGGCTTGGAGGTGAGCGCGCCGACCGGGCAGAGATCGACCACGTTGCTTTGCAGCTCCGAGGTCATCGCGTGCTCGAGATAGGTGGTGATCTCCATGTCCTCGCCGCGGCCGATGGCGCCGAGCTCGGGCACGCCGGCGACTTCGGTGGCGAAGCGGATGCAGCGCGTGCAGTGGATGCAGCGCGTCATGATCGTCTTGACCAGCGCGCCGATATATTTATTCTCGACCGCGCGCTTGTTCTCGGCGTAGCGGCTTGAGTCCACGCCATAGGCCATGGCCTGGTCCTGCAAGTCGCATTCGCCGCCCTGGTCGCAGATCGGGCAATCGAGCGGATGGTTGATCAGCAGGAATTCCATCACGCCTTCGCGCGCCTTCTTCACCATCGGCGTCTTGGTGAACAGCTGCTTCGGCGCGCCGTCCTTGTTGGGGGCGAGATCCTTCACGCCCATGGCGCAGGAGGCCTGCGGCTTCGGAATGCCCTGCACTTCGATCAGGCACATGCGGCAATTGCCGGCGATCGACAGCCGCTCGTGGAAACAGAAGCGCGGGATTTCCGCGCCCGCGGCCTCGCAGGCCTGGAGCAGCGTGTACTCCGGCGGAACGTCGATCTCTTTGCCGTCGACAATAAGCTTGGTCATGCTTTCTTCTTCAGTTGATGCGATCCGGCGTCATCACTGCTGCGTATGCTCGTGCTCGCCGCACCAATCGTCGCGCTTGGTGGTCACCCAGGCCGGGTAGTGTCGTGCGTGGTCGGGCAGGTCGACGGTCGACGGCAGCGGTGCGTGCCGCCGGCATTGTCCAAGAATTGAGCGTTCGCGGCTCGGCTCGTTGCCCGTGGCCTCGGCCGTCGGCCACCAGAACCGGCAATGGTTGCACCGCAAGTTCCTGTTTTCGAACGTCATGCTTCGGCTCCACGGGTTGCCCCTTGCCTACCCCGTCATGATCCTGAGCAGTCCGGCTGCTCATGCCACGCGCTCGCTCGGCGCGCAGCGCGCCGTTTTCCACAGTTGCGCCGACGCCGACGCCCAATCGAAGGCGTAGTCGCTCGAACCATGCTGCTTGAAGTGTTCGAGCCGCGCGACCGCTTCGTCGACGGTTGGACGATGCCCGGCAGGCACCCACCACATCACGAAATAGGCCTCGGCGAAATGCTCGAACCATTCGGCGCGGCGGCCGTAAAAGCGCTTGTGAATGGTCTGGTAGACGAAGCGCTCAAGCGACTCGACGTTTTCCCAGACCGACATGTTGATCGCGATGCGTGGGTCGGCATAGGGCCGCGTGCTGGTGGAATTGCCGCTGTCGTCGATAAAGCGCCAGACGAAATCCGGAGCTGCGCTCGGCGAGCCCGTTCACCAGCGACAGATTGTTGGTGAAATCCGCCATGCGCGGATCGTCGATCTCGTAGCGAATACGGCCGATGTTCAACTGCGCGAGATGATGGTCAGGCGGCTGGTGCATCGTCCCTACTCCGCCGCCTCGCGCACTGCGCCCTGGGCGTCGGCATTGCGCGTGTATTCGTCGATGCGCCGCTCGATCTCAGGGCGGAAATGCCGCAGCAGGCCCTGCACCGGCCAGGCGGCGCCGTCGCCGAAAGCGCAAATGGTGTGGCCCTCGATCTGGGTGGTGACCTCCATCAGCATGTCGATTTCGCGCTTCTGCGCGCGGCCTTCCGCCATGCGGGTGAGCACGCGCCACATCCAGCCCATGCCTTCGCGGCACGGCGTGCACTGGCCGCAGCTCTCGTGCTTGTAGAAATAGGAGATGCGCGCCATCGCCTTGATGATGTCGGTGGACTTGTCCATCACGATCACCGCGGCGGTGCCGAGCGCGGATTTCTTGTCGCGGCAGCCGTCGAAATCCATCAGCAGCGTGTCGGCCTGGTCCTTGCCGGCCGGCACCAGCGGCATCGACGAGCCGCCGGGGATCACCGCCAGCAGATTGTCCCAGCCGCCGCGCACGCCGCCGGCGTGCGTTTCGATGAGCTCGCGCAGCGGGATGCCCATCGCCTCTTCGACGTTGCACGGCTTGTCGACGTGGCCGGAAATGCAGAACAGCTTGGTGCCGGTGTTGTTCGGCCGGCCGATGCCGGCGAACCAGGCGGCGCCGCGCCGCATGATGTCGGGCACCGCGGCGATCGACTCGACGTTCTGCACCGTGGTCGGGCAGCCGTAGAGGCCGACGTTGGCCGGGAACGGCGGCTTCAGCCGCGGCTGGCCCTTCTTGCCTTCGAGGCTTTCGAGCAGCGCGGTTTCCTCGCCGCAGATGTAAGCGCCGGCGCCGTGGTGGACGTAGAGATCGAAATCCCAGCCGTGGACATTGTTCTTGCCGATCAGCCTGGCCTCGTAGGCCTGGTCGATCGCCGCCTGCAGGCGCTCGCGCTCGCGGATGAATTCGCCGCGGATATAGATGTAGCCGGTATGCGCGCCCATGGCGCAGCCGGCGATCAGGCAGCCCTCGACCAGCAGGTGCGGATCGTGGCGCATGATCTCGCGGTCTTTGCAGGTGCCGGGCTCGGATTCGTCGGCGTTGACGACGAGATAATGCGGCCGCTCGCCGAGCTGTCTTGGGCATGAACGACCATTTCAGGCCGGTCGGGAAGCCGGCGCCGCCGCGGCCGCGCAGGCCCGACGCCTTCACCTCGTTGACGATCGCCTCGCGGCCCTTTTCCAGGATCGCCTTGGTGCCGTCCCAGGCGCCGCGCGCGCGCGCGCCTTTGAGGCCCCAGTCGTGCCGGCCGTAGAGATTCTTGAAGATGCGGTCCTTGTCAGCGAGCATGCGTCATCTTCCCGTGAACGTGCCGCGTAGATCGATTTGTCGGTGAGCGTGGTGGCGCCGCCGACCGGCGCGGACAGCTGACGGTCGATCTGCGGGCCGGGCTTCGGCGTCTTGCCGGCGGCGAAATCGTCGAGAATCTTGCCGAAGCTCTCCGCCGTCAGGTCCTCGTAATAGTCGGCGCCGATCTGCACCATCGGCGCATTGACGCAGGCGCCCAGGCACTCGACCTCGTCCCAGGAGAACTTGCCGTCGGCCGGTGACGTGCCTCTGGTCGCCGATGCGCTTGCGGCAGACATGCTCCAGATCGTCGGCGCCGCGCAGCCGGCACGGCGTCGTGCCGCAGACCTGCACATGGACTTTGCCGACCGGGCTGCAGATTGAACATCGTGTAGAAGGTCGCGACCTCGAGCCCGCGGATATGCGCCATGCCGAGCAAGTCGGCGACGTAGCGGATCGCCGCCTCCGGCAGCCAGCCGCCGTCCTGCTCCTGCGCCCGCCACAACAGCGGGATGATCGCCGAGCGCTGGCGGCCTTCCGGATATTTGGCGATCTGCTGCTTGGCCCAGGCCAGGTTCTCGCTTGCTGAAGGAGAACTCCTTCGGCTGCATGTTCCGGCGGGGCGAGACGACGCACGCTCATCGGTCAACTCCCCGAACACGATATCGAGCGAGCCGAGGATGCGGAACAGCGTCGGCCAGCATGTGGCCGCGGCACAGATAGTCCATCCCGCTCAGATGCGCGAAGCCCGGCGCGCGGATCTTGCACCTGTACGGCTTGTTGGTGCCGTCGGCGACCAGATAGACGCCGAACTCGCCCTTGGGCGCTTCGACCGCGGCATAGACCTCGCCGGCCGGCACGTGGAAGCCCTCGGTGTAGAGCTTGAAGTGCTGGATCAGCGCTTCCATCGAGCGCTTCATGTCGGCGCGCCTCGGCGGCGCAATCTTGTGGTCGGCGACCATGACCGGGCCCTGCCCGTCCTTGGCGCGCAGCTTGGCGATGCACTGCCGCATGATGTGGACCGACTGGCGCATCTCCTCCATGCGGATGAGATAGCGGTCGTAGCAGTCGCCGTTCTTGCCGATCGGAATGTCGAAATCCATCTCGGCATAGCACTCGTAGGGCTGCGCCTTGCGCAGGTCCCAGGCCGCGCCCGAGCCGCGCACCATGACGCCGGAGAAGGCCGCGGTTCCAGGCCTCCTCGAGCGAGACCACGCCGATATCGACCAGTTCCGCTGCTTGAAGATGCGGTTGCCGGTGAGCAGGCCGTCGAGATCGTCGACCGACCTTCAGGAACGGATCGCAGAACGCCTCGATGTCGTCGATCAGCTTCGGCGGCAGATCCTGGTGCACGCCGCCGGCGCGGAAATAGGCCGCGTGCATGCGCGCGCCCGAGGCGCGCTCGTAGAACGCCATCAGCTTCTCGCGCTCTTCGAAGCCCCACAGCGGCGGCGTGAGCGCGCCGACGTCGAGCGCCTGCGTGGTGATGTTGAGCAGGTGCGACAGCAGCCGGCCGATCTCGCAATACAGCACGCGGATCAGCTGGCCGCGCCGCGGCACTTCGATGCCGAGCAGCTTTTCGGTCGCGAGGCAGAAGGCGTGCTCCTGATTCATCGGCGCGACATAGTCGAGCCGGTCGAAATACGGCACCGCCTGCATATAGGTCTTGTACTCGATCAGCTTCTCGGTGCCGCGATGCAGGAGCCCGATATGCGGGTCGACGCGCTCGACCACCTCGCCGTCGAGTTCCAGCACCATGCGCAGCACGCCATGCGCGGCCGGGTGCTGCGGGCCGAAATTGATGGTGAAGTTGCGCGACGACGAAGACGCTTCAGCCATCACGACCCCTTGCCTTCACCCTTCGCCTTCTCGTCGCCCGGCAGCACGTAATCGGTGCCTTCCCAGGGCGAGAGGAAATCGAACGTGCGGAATTCCTGCGCCAGTTTCACCTTCTCGTAGACCACACGCTTTTGCTCGTCGTCGTAGCGCACCTCGACATAGCCGGTGAGCGGGAAATCCTTGCGCAGCGGATGACCGTCGAAGCCGTAGTCGGTGAGGATACGCCGCAGGTCCGGATGGCCGGAGAACAGCATGCCGTAGAGATCGAAGGCCTCGCGCTCGTACCAGTCGGCGCCGGCGTAGACGTCGATCACCGAGGGCACCGGCGTCGTCTCATCGGCGGCGGCCTTGACGCGGATGCGCTGGTTGAGCCGCGGCGAAAGCAGATGATAGACGACGTCGAACCGCTGCTCGCGGCTCGGCCAATCCGCCGCGGTGATGTCGATCAGGCTGACGAACTGACAGGCCGCGTCGTCGCGCAGGAAGGTCACGACCTTGACGATATCGGCGGCCTTCACCGTGACGGTGAGCTCGCCATAGGCGACCTGGTAGCCGACGACCGATTCGCCCGAGGCGTTCGCAATCGTCGCCCCAAGCCTGTCGAGCATTTCGTCCATGCCAAGACCCCGCTCAACGCTCGATCGTGCCGGTGCGGCGGATCTTCTTCTGCAGCAGCATGCACGCCGTACAGCAGCGCTTCGGCGGTCGGCGGACAGCCCGGGACGTAGATGTCGACCGGCACGACGCGGTCGCAGCCGCGCACCACCGAGTAGGAATAATGATAGTAGCCGCCGCCGTTGGCGCACGAGCCCATCGAGATCACGTAGCGCGGCTCGGGCATCTGGTCGTAGACCTTGCGCATCGCCGGCGCCATCTTGTTGGTCAGCGTGCCGGCGACGATCATCACGTCGGACTGGCGTGGGCTGAGCGCGCGGCGCGAAGCCGAAGCGCTCGCAGTCGTAGCGCGCCATCGCCATCTGCATCATCTCGACCGCGCAGCAGGCGAGCCCGAAGGTCATCCACATCAGCGAGCCGGTGCGCGCCCAGGTGATCAGGTCGTCCACGGCGGCGACGAGGAAGCCCTTGTCGGCGAGCTCGTTGTTGACGCCGACGAAAAACTGATCGTCGGCGCCGACCGGCTTGCCGGTGCGCGGATCGAGAATGCCTTTCGGTGCCGGTGCGACGAGCGTCATCGGGTCATCAATCCCATTCCAGCGCGCCCTTCTTCCATTCATAGATGAAGCCGACGGTGAGGACGCCAAGGAAAACCATCATCGCCCAGAAGCCGAAGGCGCCGACCTTGTGGAACACCACGGCCCACGGGAACAGGAAGGTCACTTCGAGATCGAAGATGATGAACAGGATGGCGACCAGGTAGAAGCGCACGTCGAACTTCATGCGCGCGTCGTCGAAGGGGTTGAACCCGCATTCGTAGGCCGACAGCTTTTCCGGATCGGGTTGTTTATAGGCGATGATGAACGGCGCGATGAGCAGCACCAGCCCGATCACGAGCGAAACCGCGACGAAAATGACAAGCGGAAGGTAATCCAGCAGCAATGCGCTCATGGCGACCTCAGCGTGCAGCCCCCGAGCCCCTTGCTCGGAATTCGCCCGCCCGGACTGCTCGGCGGCTCGGACCAGCGCCGCAGTCCCGCACAAAAAAGCCCTTGCCGAATTTGGAATAGCCTCAAGGACGGGAGCGGCTGAGGCTTAGCGCAGCGCACAAAGAGGCGCAAGCCAACATCGCGGAAACATCCACGGACACACGCACTTTCTGGCGGTATCCATATATCTATCGACGCGATTGACAGGCCGGTTCGCCGGCCTCGATAGTTGCCCTCGGGCGACGTGAAGCGCAAAGACCGGGAAAACCCGCATGACACTTATGCGACATTTCGCAGCTCTGCTCGTCCTGGCGACCGCCGCCACTATCGGGGCACCACAGAGCAGAGCCGATGACTATCCGTCGCGCCCGGTGCGAATCATCGTGCCGTTCGGCGCCGGCGGACCGACCGACGTCTACACCCGCGCTATCGCCGAGGAACTGCGCAAGGCGCTGCATCAGACTTTCGTGATGGAGAACAAGCCGGGCGCCGGCACCACCATCGGAACCGACTACGTTGCCAAGGCCGCGCCCGACGGCTCCACGCTGCTGATGGTGTCGGGCACGCAGACCGTCAACGAGACGCTCTACACCAAGAAGCCCTATCACCTGATGCACGACCTGGTTCCGATCGCGCCGCTGATCGACAGCGACCTGGTGCTGGTGGTCCATCCGTCGGTGCCGGCGAAGAATTTGCAGGAACTCCTGGCGCTGGCGCGCGCCAAACCGGGCACCCTCAATTTCGGCTCGTCGGGTCCGGGCTCGAACTATCACATGGCCGCCGAGCTGTTGAAGCATCTCACCGGCATCAACATCGTGCACGTGCCTTACAAGGGCTCGACCGGCATGCGCACCGATATCCTGAGCGGGCAGATCCAGATGCTGTTCGACAGCGTCCCGACCATGGCGCCGTTGATCAAGGCGGGCAAAGTGCGCGCGCTCGGAACGAGCGGCACCGCCCGTTCGCCGATCCTGCCCGACGTGCCGACGATCACCGAAGCCGGCGTGCCGGGATTCCAGGCGACCTTGTGGGTCGGCTTCATGGCGCCGGCCGGCACGCCGCAGCCGATTATCGACAAGCTCAACGCGGAAATCACCAAGATCGTCTCGCGGCCGGACATCAAGGCGGCCTGGGAGAAGCAAGGCGCCGAGCCGGTGACGATGACGCAGCCGCAGTTCAAAGAATTCATGGACGCCCAGATCGCGAAATGGGCGGACGTGATCAAGGCCAACCAGATTCCGGCAATCAACTGACTGCCGCCGGCGATCCTGCTAGGCAAATGCGCGACGCTAAATGCCTAAATTCTATTCGTCGTCGGCTTCAACTTGCGTCGCCGCCGGCGTGGCCTTGGCGTGATTCATAAGGCCAATGTCTTCGTAGCCGATGTAGAGCAGCGTCATGGCCGTTACGATGACCGCATAAATAAAAACGAGTTTTCCGTCCTTGCTCATCAGCCTACGTCGCCCTCTTAAGTCACCCCGTCTCGCACCGCTGAGCAAGAAACAGGCCAAACGCGGGAAACCGGTTAGCTATGGCTGGACCGGGCAAATTCAAGTAAATACGCCGCTTTCGCCGCAACCGCACAGGTGACCGATGAATGAAATGATCCCGCCGATCAAAGGCAGCGAGCATTGGACCAGCAAGGACGGCGGCGTGAAGCTGTTCATGTGGGAAAAGTGCGCCGGCGATCCGGCAAAGAGCATCGGCACGATCCTGTTCGTGCATGGCTCGTCGATGGCCTCGCAGCCAACCTTCGATCTGCAAGTGCCGGGGCGGCCCGAACTCCTCGGCCATGGATCACTTCGCACACCGCGGCTACGACTGCTGGTCGGTCGACATGGAAGGCTACGGCCGCTCCACCAAGGACCGCGACAATAACGCGCCGATTTCACAAGGCGCCGACGACTGCTACGCCGCCGCGCTCTATATCCAGAAGCTGCGCGGCAAGCGGCCGCTCTTGGTCTATGGGATCTCGTCGGGCGCGCTGCGCGCGGCGATGTTCGCCGAGCGGCATCCGGAGATGGTGGCGCGGCTCGCGCTTGACGCCATGGTATGGACCGGCGAAGGGTCCCCCACCCTCGATCAGCGGCGCAAGAGGCTACCCGAGTTCATTGCCAAGAACCGCCGGCCGATCGACAAGGCCTTCATCCATTCGATCTTCGACCGCGATCATCCCGGCACCGCTGAGGAGAAAGTCATCAATGCTTTCGCCGATGCGGTGTGCGCGCTCGACGATTCGGTGCCGACCGGCACTTACGTCGACATGTGTTCGCGGCTGCCGGTGGTGAACCCCGATAAGATCACCGTGCCGACGCTGATCATGCGCGGGCAATGGGACGGCATCGCCTCCATGGAGGACTTGCTTAAATTCTTCGCCAAGCTGCCCAATCCCGACAAGCAGTTCTCGATGATGGCCGGCATTTCACACGCCAGCTTCCAGCAGAAGAATTACATGCTGGTCTATCACATCCTGGCGGAGTTCTTCGCGCAGCCGGCGCCGGTGTACCGGGGGTAGGTGTCATTCAGAACCGCGATCCGGTCGGATCGCATTGGGGACTAGCGATGACGCCCGATCGGGTCTTGGGTACGTGGAAAGTCGTCTCTTTCACAGCGACGGCGAGCGACAAAGTCAGCTTTCCGCTTGGCGAACATCCAGCCGGCTTTATCGGCTTCGCGGCAAATCGGTTCTGGGTGATGCTGGTCGATTCCGGCCGCAAGGCACCGGCCGCCGCCGCGCTTACCGACGCCGAAGCCGGCGCCTTGATGGGATCGAGCGCGGCCTATACCGGCGTCTTTACGATCGATCCGACCGCAGGGCCTGACGGCAGCAAGATCACCATCCATGTCGACGCGGCATCGAACCAGGCTCTCACCGGAACCAATCGCGTTTTCTTCATGCACTTCGACGGTACCACGCTGACGCTAACGTCACCCGCGGCGCTCGTTCCGGTGACCGGGCAAACAAGCGTCGTCAAGCTCGACTTCGTGCGCGCGGATTGAACTAGACCCCGAGCTTATCCGCCAAGTCGGCCAAATTCTTCGCCGCGTAATCGACCTTTACCTTCGGCGCCGCTTCGCCGGTGTTGGGTCCATACTCGTTCACCCGCGCGGTGTGCGCTGTGCATAGACCTTGTTGCGCGGCGGCGGCGAGATCGTTCGAGTGCGCGGCGACCATCATGCACTCGCCCGGCTTGAGATCGAACGCCGCGCAGGCGGCGAGATAGACGACCGGCTTCGGCTTGAAGTCGCCGGCGATTTCCGAGCCGAGAATGGCGTCCCAAGGCAGCGCGTTGCGGCGCGCGAGATCAACCATCAGGGAAATGTTGCCGTTGGAGACCGGCGCCAGCCAGAACTTGCGCTTGAGCCGCGCGAGCGCTGCGGGCACATCCGGCCAGGCATCGAGCCGGTGCCAGACCAGCGTCATATCGTCGAGCACTTCTTCTGACAGGTTCTCCAGTCCGAAACGCGGCAACAGGCGAACGAGGTTGCGCCGGTGCAGTACGTCGAGCTTGGCGAAAGGCTGGCGGCCGGAGCGCACCTCCTCCATGCCGGGCTGATATTCACCCCGCCAGGCGTCGGCGAAGGCCAGCCAATCGAGCTCGTACCCAAGCGTCCCAAGTATTTTTTCGGCTTCCCGGGCCACCGACGTCCGCCAGTCGACGAGGGTGCCGAAGACGTCGAAGAACAGGGCTTTCGGGCCGAGGATCGGGGCTTCTGCGAGCATGAACCCAGGGCCCCTGAAGGCGGCCAAAGGCGCGCCCGGACCGGCGTTAAGTCATTGAAAAGATGGCGGGAGCGACGGGACTCGAACCCGCGGCCTCTGCCGTGACAGGGCAGCGCTCTAACCAACTGAGCTACGCCCCCGCGGGCGTGAGCAGGACGTAAAGGCCCCCCGCCCCATAGTCAAGGCAACCGCCGGTCCGCTGCGGAAAATTGCGAAAAAGCCTTATTTATCGATAAGAATCGATGGTCAGACCGCCCCCAAATCGTCTATGCGGGCGAGGTGTTTGGCGTCCGCCAAGCTCACGGATTCAAGAGGAGGGTCCTAACTATGGCAACGGTTCCTGGAAAAGCTCCAACACCGCCAACCGTCACGTTGAAGCATCTCGCCGCCGCGCTCGCGGAATCGCACGAGATGTCGAAGAAGCAAGCGGAAGCGGTACTCGGCGATTTCGTCGGCAATATCGTCAAGCATCTGAAGAAAGGCGAGCGCATCCGCATCGGCGGCCTCGGCATCCTTCAGGTGCGCAAGCGCGCCGCGCGCATGGGCCGCAATCCTGCGACAGGCGAAGCGATCCAGATCAAGGCGAGCAAAAAGGTCGCCTTCCGCGCTTCCAAGGAATTGAAAGAGTCCGTCTGACCTCGTTCAGGCCGGACCCTCCGGAAAGAATATCGGCAGGCTGGGAGTTGCAAGCTCCTGGCCTGCTGTTTTGCATTTGGAGTATTGCATGAGCTGGCTTGCCGAGCCGTAGCTCGCGGCGGCACGGGTCCGCCTTCGCCCCTTCCGGCTGCGGCGCGACAGCCTTCTCTCGCTTCGCGAGCGAAGGTTGGTGGGCGGTGACGGACTCGAACCGCCGACATCCTGCGTGTAAAGCAGGCGCTCTACCAACTGAGCTAACCGCCCGGCCCTCTCCAATATAGGCGCTTCGCTTCGGCGCATGAAACGAAAACGGCGCCTTGCGGCGCCGTTTCCAGTTTCGTTTGGCCGATCGCGCTTAATGCGCGGTCAGTCCGGAGCCGTCTTCGTCCACCACCGGCTCGCCGGGGGCCGCGGCGGCCAGCTTGGCCGCCTCCTCGTCCCACGTGATCGGCTCTGGCTTGCGCACCAGCGCGCGGGCAATGACCTCGTCCATGCGGTTGACCGGAATGATCTCCAGGCCCTTTTTGATGGACTCGGAAATCTCCACCAGGTCCTTGGCATTCTCCTCCGGGATCAGCACGGTTTTCATGCCGCCCCGCGAGGCCGCCAACAGCTTCTCCTTCAAGCCGCCGATTGGCAGCACGCGGCCACGCAGCGTGATCTCGCCGGTCATGGCGACGTCGCGGCGCACCGGGATGCCGGTCATCACCGACACGATCGCGGTGACCATGGCGACGCCCGCCGACGGTCCATCCTTCGGCGTCGCGCCTTCCGGCACGTGCACGTGGATGTCGCGCTTGTCGAACAGCGGCGGCTCGATGCCGAAGGCAACCGCGCGCGAGCGCACGTAAGACGCCGCCGCCGAGATCAACTCCTTCATCACGTCACGCAGGTTGCCGGTGACGGTCATCTTGCCCTTGCCCGGCATCATCACGCCTTCGATGGTGAGCAATTCGCCGCCCACATCGGTCCAGGCGAGCCCGGTGACCATGCCGACCAAGTCCTCCGCTTCGATTTCGCCGTAGCGGTATTTCGGCACGCCGAGATAGTCGCCGACGGTCGCCGCGGTAACGGCGATCGCCTTCTTCTTCGACGTCATCAACTCCTTCACCGCCTTGCGGGCCAGAGTCGACAGCTCGCGCTCGAGGTTGCGTACGCCCGCTTCCCGCGTGTAACGGCGGATCATGAGCATCAGCCCCTCGTCGTCGATCGACCATTCCTTGTCGGTCAGGCCGTGTTTGGTGACCGCGTGCGGTATCAGATGCTTGCGCGCGATCTCGACCTTCTCATCCTCCGTGTAGCCGGCGATGCGGATAATCTCCATGCGGTCCATCAGCGGCGGCGGGATATTGAGCGTGTTCGCCGTGGTGATGAACATCACGTTGGACAGATCGTAGTCGACCTCGAGGTAGTGGTCGTTGAAGGTGTGGTTCTGCTCGGGGTCGAGCACCTCGAGCAGCGCCGAGGACGGATCGCCGCGGAAATCGGCGCCCATCTTGTCCACCTCGTCGAGCAGGAACAGCGGGTTCGAGGTCTTGGCCTTGCGCATCGACTGGATGATCTTGCCGGGCATCGAGCCGATGTAAGTGCGCCGGTGGCCGCGGATCTCGGCCTCGTCACGCACGCCGCCGAGCGACACGCGCACGAATTCGCGACCCGTGGCGCGGGCGATCGACTTGCCCAGCGAGGTCTTGCCAACGCCCGGAGGACCGACCAGGCACAAGATTGGCCCGGTCAGCTTGTTGGCGCGTTGCTGCACGGCGAGATACTCGACGATGCGTTCCTTGACCTTCTCCAGGCCATAGTGATCGTCGTTGAGGATCTTCTCCGCGCCGATGAGATCTTTCTTGACCTTGCTCTTCTTGCTCCACGGGATCGAGAGCAGCCAGTCGAGATAGTTGCGCACGACGGTGGCTTCCGCCGACATCGGCGACATCTGGCGCAGCTTCTTGAGCTCGTGGGTCGCCTTCTCGCGGGCTTCCTTGGAGAGCTTGGTCTTCTTGATCTTGTCTTCGAGTTCGGCAAGCTCGTCCTTGCCTTCCTCGTCGCCGAGCTCCTTCTGGATCGCCTTCATCTGCTCATTGAGGTAGTACTCGCGCTGCGTCTTCTCCATCTGCCGCTTGACGCGGGTGCGGATGCGCTTTTCCACCTGCAGCACGGAGATCTCGCTCTCCATCAGCCCGAGCACCTTCTCCAAGCGCTGGGTGACGACCGGCGTCTCCAGGATTTCCTGCTTGTCGGGAATCTTGATCGCGAGATGCGAAGCCACGGTGTCGGCGAGCTTGGCGTAATCCTCGATCTGCTGGATCACGCCGACCACTTCCGGCGACACCTTCTTGTTCAGCTTCACATAGTTCTCGAATTCGGTGACCACCGAACGCGCCATGGCTTCCGCCTCCACGCGCTCGCCCATGTCGTCGGCAAGCACGGTGGCGTCGGCTTCGTAGTAGTCGCTGCGGTCGGTGTATTTGAGCACCTTGGCGCGCTCGGCACCCTCGACCAGCACCTTGACGGTGCCGTCGGGCAGCTTGAGCAGTTGCAGGACGCTCGCCAGCGTGCCGACCTCGAAGATCGAGTCGGTCGCCGGGTCGTCGTCGGAAGCATTCTTCTGCGTCGCCAGCAGGATAAAGGTGTCGGAGCGCATCACTTCTTCCAGCGCCTTGATCGACTTTTCACGGCCGACGAATAGCGGGACGATCATGTGCGGGAACACCACGATGTCGCGCAGCGGCAAAACGGGATAGGCCCGCGTTTCGCCAGGTTGCAGCTGAGGTCGTGGTTTGGTGGTCATGACGTGGTCCTTTTTGTTGTGCCCCTGTCCATTGACCCGCCGATGCGGCATCGCCGAACAGTGCCAGGAAGGATGGGCCAGGAGGCGTCGGGCGCTTGCGTGCCCAGCGCGCCTTAGAGGAAGGGTACGAACCCTCGCCCACTTGGAAAACTACGATCTTTCGTACGCAACTTCGCTTCGAACGCTATACGTAGGATGACGGCCCTGGGTCCGCAAGTAAGGCGCGTTTTCGGAGTAAAAACGGACCCGGTTACCCTCAGCACGCCACTAACGGGGCGATTCTACAAGCTGTTCTCGTGCCCGCCAGGCGGCGGGTTCAGGCGCTGGCGCTGCCAAATTCGGCCGTCCGGTCGCTGCGGTCGGCGTAGATGTAGAGCGGCCGGGCGGTTCCCTCGACGACCTCTTTCGAGATCACCACTTCCTCGACCCCCTCCAGGCTGGGGAGATCGAACATGGTGTCGAGCAGGATGCTCTCCATGATGGAGCGCAGGCCGCGCGCGCCGGTCTTGCGTTCGATCGCCTTGCGGGCGATGGCGCCGAGCGCCTCCTCGGCCAGCGTGAGATCGATCAATTCCATCTCGAACAGCCGCTGGTACTGCTTGACCAGCGCATTCTTCGGCTGGGTGAGGATGAGCTTGAGCGACGGCTCGTCCAGGTCTTCGAGCGTGGCGACGAC
Source organism: uncultured Alphaproteobacteria bacterium (assembly GCA_963733315.1). Lineage (GTDB taxonomy): Bacteria > Pseudomonadota > Alphaproteobacteria > Rhizobiales > Xanthobacteraceae > Pseudolabrys. The sequence continues at coordinate 121,316 of CAVTCV010000031.1, forward strand.
CGGCAAGCGGCCGACGAATTCGGGAATCAGGCCGTACTTCAGCAAATCCTCGGGCTCGACCTGGCGGAAGATTTCACCGGTCTTGCGGTCTTCGGGCGCGAGCACCTTGGCGCCGAAGCCGATCGAGGTCGAGCGGCCGCGCGCTGAGATGATCTTGTCGAGTCCGGAGAAAGCGCCGCCGCAGACGAACAGGATATTGGTGGTGTCGACCTGCAGGAATTCCTGCTGCGGGTGCTTGCGGCCGCCCTGCGGGGGCACCGAGGCAATGGTGCCTTCCATGATCTTCAACAGGGCCTGCTGCACGCCTTCGCCCGACACGTCGCGGGTGATCGACGGGTTGTCGGATTTGCGGGAAATCTTGTCGATTTCGTCGATATAGACGATGCCGCGCTGCGCGCGCTCGACGTTGTAGTCGGCCGACTGCAGCAGCTTGAGGATGATGTTCTCCACGTCCTCGCCGACATAGCCGGCTTCGGTCAGCGTGGTGGCGTCGGCCATCGTGAACGGCACGTCGAGGATGCGCGCCAGCGTCTGCGCCAGCAGCGTCTTGCCCGAGCCGGTCGGCCCGATCAGCAGGATGTTTGACTTCGCCAGCTCGACGTCGTTGTGCTTGGTCTGATGGTTGAGCCGCTTGTAGTGATTGTGGACGGCAACCGAGAGCACCTTCTTGGCGTGATCCTGGCCGATCACGTAGTCGTCGAGAACCTTGCGGATTTCCTTCGGCGTTGGGATGCCGTCGCGCGACTTGACCAGCGAGGACTTATTCTCCTCGCGGATGATATCCATGCACAGCTCGACGCATTCATCGCAGATGAACACCGTCGGACCGGCGATGAGCTTACGCACCTCGTGCTGGCTCTTGCCGCAGAACGAGCAGTAGAGCGTGTTCTTGGAATCGCTGCCGCCGACCTTGCTCATTCCCTTCTCCGTCACACGCTTCCTTATGCTCCGTCCTCAGCGCCCGCTTTGATCAGGCGCAACCACACCGAACGAAGCAAGTTTCGCGCCGGAATACCCGGCCCGGCGGGCCCTTCAAACGGGAGGCCCGCAATCCCTACTCTCCCACACCCTAAGCGAAGCATGCTAACGGCGTGATAATCAAGAATCTATTAACGATAATGCCCCTTCAACACCCGCTGCGAAAGTGGAACTTCGAAGGGGCATCCCCGCCGGTAATGGCGAACCGGGCGGGGGCCAAGAGCGGACAAATCAGGCGGGTTTCGTCGGCAATTCCTCCGGCCGCCGCTCGATCACCTTGTCAACCAGGCCGAAATCCTTGGCCGCCTCGGCTGTGAGAAAATAGTCACGCTCGAGCGCATCTTCGATTTTCTTGAGCGACTGGCCGGTATGCTTGACGTAGATCTCGTTGAGCCGCTTCTTCAGGTTCAGGATTTCCTGGGCATGCACCATGATGTCGGTGGCTTGGCCCTGGAACCCGCCGGACGGCTGATGCACCATGATGCGGGCATTCGGCAGCGCAAAGCGCATGTCCTTGGCGCCGGCGGCGAGCAGCAGCGACCCCATCGAGGCGGCCTGCCCAACGCAGAGCGTCGATACCGGCGGGCGCACGAACTGCATGGTGTCGTAGATCGCCATGCCCGATGTCACCACCCCGCCGGGCGAGTTGATATACATCGAGACTTCCTTCTTCGGATTTTCCGCCTCGAGAAACAGAAGCTGCGCCACCACCAGGGTCGCCACGCCGTCCTCGATCGGACCGGTAATAAAGATGATCCGCTCCTTGAGCAGCCGGGAATAGATGTCGTAAGCGCGCTCGCCCCGGTTGGTCTGCTCGACCACCATGGGAACGAGGTGCTGCATGTAAAAGTCGACAGGATCTCTCATTTCGGCTCCTTCACGCGAAATCATGGGGCTAGATTAGCCGCACTATCGCGCCCGGATGATCTATTTTCGAAATACGCCCGCCGCAAGGCACGGCCTTCGGGTCAGGCCGCGGCCGCCTCGTCTTCCTTATAAAGCTCCTCGCGCGTGACCTTTTTTTCGGTCACGCCGGCAAGCTCGAGCAGGAAATCGACGACCTTTTCCTCGTAGATCGGCGCACGCATGGCGGCGACCGCCTGCGGGTTCTGCCGGTAGTAGTCCCACACCCGCTGCTCCTGACCGGGGAATTGCCGCACGTTTTCCATGATGGCGCGATTCAATTCGTCGTCGGTCACGGTGATGGAGTTCTTCTCGCCGATCTCGGCCAGCACCAGGCCGAGGCGTACCCGCCGCTCGGCGATACCGCGGTATTCCGCCTTGGCCTTCTCCTCTGTGGTGTTCTCATCGGCGAAGGTCTTCTTCTCGTTCTCCATCTCACCGAGCACCGACTTCCACACCCGGTCGAACTCCTCCTCGACGAGCGACGGCGGCGGCTCGAACTTGTGCCGGGCATCGAGTTCGTCGAGCAACGCGCGCTTGACTTTTTGCCGCGACATCGCACCGTGCTCACGGCCGATGCGGTCCTTAACCGCGTCGCGCAGCTTGGCGAGCAATTCAAGGCCGAGCGATTTGGCGAAATCATCATCGACCGTCACCGTGCCCGGGGTTTCGATCGACTTGGCGGTGACGACGAATTCGGCGTCTTTGCCGGCAAGATCGGCCTTCGGGTAGTGATCGGGGAATTTGACCTTGAGCGTGCGGGTCTCGCCCACACCGATGCCGATCAGCTGGTCCTCGAAGCCGGCAATGAAGGTGTTCGATCCGATCAGCACGACGAAATCGTCGCCCGTGCCGCCTTCGAACGGCTTGCCGTCGACGGTGCCGGCAAACGAGATGACGACCCGGTCGTCCTTGGCCGCCTTCTCGCCCTCGCCTTTGGCGCTGTAGGGCTTGTTTTGCTCGGTGATGCGCGCGAGCGCGTCGGCGATTTCGGCGTCGGTCACTTCGCTGGTGAGCCGGGTGAGCTTGATCGTCTTGAAATCCGTGAGTTCGATCGGCGGCACGATTTCGACCGCCACGGTGTAATCGAGATCGCTCTGTCCGGTGATCAGTTTCTCGATCGCCTCCTGCTCGGTCGGCATTGTGACCTTCGGATCGGCGGCAAGCTTGAAGCCGCGCTCGCTGACGATCTGGTTGTTGGTGTCGCGCACCGTCGCATCGATCACCTCGGCCATGGTCGAACGCCCGTAGACGCGCTTGAGATGGGCGACCGGCACCTTGCCGGGACGGAAGCCGTTGATGCGGACGCGATCCTTGAGCTCGTCCAGGCGCAGATTGACCTTGGCGTCGAGCTCGGCGGCTGGCACGACCACCTTGAATTCGCGTTTGAGACCTTCGGAGAGCGTTTCAGTAACTTGCATCGATCACACTTCTTTTGCTTGGCAGGCGTCGCGCTGGACCCTCATCGGAATGATGGACGTTCGCTCACGCGCCGTTTCTTGACCCTCGGCGTGGTGCGGGCGGAGGGACTCGAACCCCCACGACTTTCGTCACGGGAACCTAAATCCCGCGCGTCTACCAATTCCGCCACGCCCGCAAAGGGCAATTTCAGGACGATCCTGGCGCCGCAATCGGCAGGGGCTTAACGCACCGCGCCCCGGAAGCGCAAGCCGTCATGGCCTGCCTTTCAGGCGGCGGCTTATATCACGGTAAAATCGCGCAGCATCAATAAAATGGGTCCGGCTTTCGCGAACTCAAGGGGCTCCGTCACCGCCTCGGCCTAGTTCCGCAAACAGGCGGCGGTAGACCGCCGGCAACGCCTCCGGCAGATCTTCGGCGATCAGACCGGGGCCGAACTCGCTGGCCGCCTCGCCATGCAGCCAAACGGCGGCACTTGCGGCTTTGAATGCCGGCATGCCCTGCGCCAACAGACCCGCAAGGATACCGGCGAGCACGTCGCCAGCGCCTGCGGTCGCGAGTATCGGCGGAGCGTTGTCGGCAATCGAAGCGCGGCCATCGGAGGCGGCCACGACGGTATCTGGGCCTTTGAGAAGCAAAGTTGCCCCAACTGATCGGGCCGCTAGACGAGCTTTCTCAAGTTTTGCATGAACATTATGATCTTGATATATCACATTAAATAATCGAGAAAATTCTCCTTCGTGTGGGGTCAGCACGGTGGCCCGTCCGCCACACTTTGCGATCAGTCCGGCAAGGCCCGCAAGGTCCTCGGCAAAGCTGGTCAGCGCATCGGCATCGAGGACCACGGCCGCGTCGCTTGCCAGCGCCGCCGCCACCTGGCCCCGCATGGCCGCGCCGACACCGCCCCCCGGCCCGAGCACGACGGCGTTGCGCCGCTTATCGGCAAGGAACGTGGTCAACTCGGCCGCTCCATCGACCGGGCGCACCATGACCGCCAGATTGGCGGCTGCGTTGACGCTGAGCGCCTCGCGCGGGCTGGCGATGGTCACCAGCCCCGCCCCGGCGCGCAAAGCCCCGCGCGCGGCGAGCCGCGCTGCCCCAGTGGTCGACAGGCCGCCCGACACGACGATTGCATGACCGCGCGAATATTTGTGCCCGTCGGCGCGCGGCCGTGGAAAAGAGCGGCCCCAGAGCGCCGGCCGGTTGACGAAAGCCGACGGTTTGATCGCGTCCAGCACGCTCGCCGGAATGCCGATATCGGCCACCTGGATCGCGCCGCAATGCAGGCGGCCCGGCAGCAGCAGATGGCCGGTCTTGCGGCGGAAGAAGGTCACGGTCCGGGCCGCGTTGACCGCGATCCCCATCACTGCGCCGGTGGTGCCGTTCACGCCGCTCGGCAGATCCACGGCGATGACCGGCGTAGCCGTCGCATTCATCGCCTCGATCATGGTGCGCGGCAGGCCCTCGACCTTGCGGTCGAGGCCGGCGCCGAACAAGGCGTCGATGACAATATCGCAATCGCCAAGCGAGGCCGGCGAGGCTTGGATCACCCGCCCGCTCCAACGTTTGGCGGCGAGCGCGGCATCGCCCTTGAGCCGCGCCATATCGCCAACGAAGCTAACGCGCACGATATAGCCGCGCTCGGCCAGATAGCGCGCAGAGACAAAACCGTCACCGCCATTGTTGCCAGGACCCGCCACAACCACCACGCGCCGGCCCGGCAGCGCGCTCGCCGCGTCGGCCACCGCGCGCCCCGCACTGTCCATCAGTTCTATCCCGGGACGGCCGCCGGCAATGGTCAGCCGGTCCGCTTCAGCCATTTCGGCATTGGTCAAAAGTTCGATCATGGCGGACGACACTAGCGGCCGGTCGGAAAGGCGACAAATCGGGCATGTTGACTGCCTCGAAATACATCGCCGCCTGCTGGCAAAAGTTTTTGCAGGGTGCTTAATTGCTGGGCAACAGCCTGACCGAAGGCTGGTAGTAATGGGCTAGCCGCGTCCTAAAGTCTTGTGAGGACATGGCAATTCCGCCCTGGTCGGCTTGGCACGGGACCTGCTAACCGGTAGCGCGGCGCACCGCACGTTCGCGGCGGGCTGGGGGAAGGAAACACAATGAAAAAAATCGAAGCCATCATCAAACCCTTCAAACTCGACGAGGTAAAGGAAGCTCTGCAAGAGGTCGGGCTACAAGGCATCACCGTTACCGAGGCCAAGGGCTTTGGACGGCAGAAAGGGCACACCGAACTTTATCGCGGCGCCGAATATGTGGTGGATTTTCTCCCCAAAGTGAAAATCGAGATCGTGCTCGGTGACGATATGGTGGATAAGGCGATCGAAGCGATCCGGCGCGCCGCCCAAACCGGCCGGATTGGCGACGGCAAGATCTTCTTGTCCAACATCGAGGAAGCCATCCGGATCAGGACGGGCGAATCCGGTATCGACGCCATCTAAACCGCAGGGCAAAGTCCCGGCGGCCAAATTCATGAAAAAGGGGGAATGGAGCCCATGACTACCGCTAAGAACGTCATGAAGATGATCAAGGACAACGACGTCAAATACGTCGATTTCCGGTTTACCGATCCGCGCGGAAAATGGCAGCACGTCACCTTCGACGTCTCTCTCATCGAAGAAGACACGTTTGCCGAAGGTCAGATGTTCGACGGCTCATCGATCGCCGGCTGGAAAGCGATCAACGAGTCCGACATGAACCTGATGCCGGATCCGGCGAGCGCCTGCATCGATCCGTTCTTTGCGGAGACCACGCTGGTGCTGGTGTGCGATGTGCTCGAGCCGACCACCGGCGAGCCCTATAACCGCGACCCGCGCGGCATCGCCAAGAAGGCCGAAGGCATGGTCAAGTCGATGGGCATCGGCGACACCATCTATTTCGGCCCGGAGGCCGAATTCTTCGTGTTCGACGACGTCAAATACGCCGCCAATCCCTATAACACCGGCTTCAAGCTCAACTCCGTCGAATTCCCGAGCAACTCCGACACCGAATACGAAGGCGGCAATCTCGGCCACCGCATCGGCACCAAGAAGGGCTATTTCCCGGTGCCGCCGCAGGACTCCGTGCAGGACATGCGCTCGGAAATGCTCGGCGCCATGGCGCGCATGGGCGCCAAGGTTGAAAAGCACCACCACGAAGTGGCGAGCGCGCAGCACGAGCTCGGCCTGAAGTTCTCGCCGCTCACGCAGATGGCCGACATGATGCAGGTCTACAAGTACTGCATCCAGCAGGTCGCGCAGATCTACGGCAAGACCGCGACCTTCATGCCGAAGCCGGTCTACGGCGACAACGGCTCGGGCATGCACTGCCACCAGTCGATCTGGAAGGCCGGCAAGCCGGTGTTTGCGGGCAACAAATATTCCGACCTGTCGGAGACCTGCCTGTCCTACATCGCCGGCATCATCAAGCACGCCAAGGCGATCAACGCCTTCACCAACCCGACCACCAATTCCTACAAGCGTCTGGTGCCGGGCTTCGAAGCGCCGGTGCTGCTCGCCTACTCGGCGCGCAACCGTTCGGCCTCCTGCCGCATCCCCTACACCACCAACCCGAAGGCCAAGCGCGTCGAGGTGCGTTTCCCCGATCCGCTCGCCAATCCGTACCTCGCCTTCGCGGCGATGACGATGGCCGGGCTCGACGGCATCAAGAACAAGCTCGATCCGGGCTCCGCGGTTGACAAGGATCTCTACGATCTGCCGCCGGCGGAACTCAAGAAGATCCCGACGGTGTGCGGCTCGTTGCGCCAGGCGCTCGGCGAACTCGACAAGGACCGCGCGTTCCTCAAGAACGGCGGCGTGTTCGATGACGACTTCATCGACAGCTACATCGACCTCAAGATGACGGAAGTGATCCGCTTCGAGCACACGCCGCATCCGGTCGAATTCGAAATGTACTATTCGGCGTAAGCGTTCCTCCCAAACATCGCGCGAGCGATGCAACTCAAAGGGCGCTCCTTGCGGAGCGCCCTTTTTTCACGCGATTGGGCGCGCAATGAATGCCGCGCGCTAGTTCTTGCGCGTCTCGGCGTCCGCGATGGCCGCTTCGTGATACCAGCCGCTGCCGAACGAAACCATGGCGGCGCGCGGCAAAGGAAATGTCGCCACCGGCACTTCCGCTTCACGGCGCTCATTGGAGATCGGACGAGCGCGGGACGGGAACGGAATGATCTCGGCCGACCCGCAATAGGTGTTTGTGCTCATTGGCCTGCGCTCCTTCAGTCTGCGCTTCCTTCGACGCCGTGCGTCATTTGAATCGCATATAACCCCTTCCAATAGATTCTGCTTCCTCGATGCGCGCTTTGCCTTACATCAAATCAGCGTGTGGCTACGCCGTAGGCATTTCGCTTAATGCATCTTCTTTCGGCATCTACGCCGTGCGGTTGCGACCGTTAGTCGCCGCGAAAGTCCTGAAAAACTTGCGCGTTTCTGCATCGGCGGAGGAACCCCGCCGCCGCTTCGCTTGGCATATTTAATGCTTTGGTGACAGCGGCAGTTGGCGGCAGGGGGTGCCGTTAGCGGTGCCAACAAGCTTTTTTTCAGACTTCGTGTCATCAGCTCATGAGAGACCGCAATGACAAAGTATAAACTCGAATACATCTGGCTCGACGGATACACCCGGTGCCAAACCTGCGCGGCAAAACGCAACTCAAGGAATTCGACAGCTTCCCGACGCTCGAAGAACTTCCCTGTGGGGCTTCGACGGCAGATCGACCATGCAGGCGGAAGGGCACTCGTCCGATTGCATGCTCAAGCCCGTGGCCGTCTATCCCGACACCACGCGCAAGAACGGCGCGCTCGTCATGTGCGAAGTCATGATGCCCGACGGCAAGACGCCGCATCCCTCGAACAAGCGCGCGACCATTCTCGACGACCCCGGCGCCTGGTTCGGCTTCGAGCAGGAATATTTCCTCTACAAAGACGGCCGTCCGCTCGGCTTCCCCTCGTCCGGCTTTCCGCCGCCGCAGGGCGAATACTACACCGGCGTCGGCTACAAGAATGTCGGCGACATCGCCCGCGAGATGGTGGAAGAGCATCTCGATCTCTGCCTCGCGGCCGGCATCAACCACGAAGGCATCAACGCCGAGGTGGCCAAGGGCCAGTGGGAATTCCAGATCTTCGGCAAAGGCTCCAAGAAAGCCGCCGACCAGATGTGGATGGCCCGCTACCTGATGCTGCGCCTGTGCGAAAAATACGGCGTGGACATGAATTCCACTGCAAGCCGCTCGGCGACATGGACTGGAACGGCTCCGGCATGCACGCCAATTTCTCGACCGCCTACATGCGCGAAGTCGGCGGCAAGGAATACTTCGAGGCGCTGATGGCGGCGTTCGACAAAAACAAGAAGACCACATCGCGGTCTATGGTCCGGACAACCACATGCGCCTGACCGGCAAGCACGAGACGCCGTCGATCGACAAGTTCAACTATGGCGTGGCGGACCGCGGCGCGTCGATCCGCGTCCCGCACTCTTTCGTCAACAACGGCTACAAGGGCTATCTGGAAGATCGCCGTCCGAACTCGCATGGGCGACCCCTACCAGATCGCTTCGCAGATCCTGAAGACGGTCGCCGAAGTACCGACCGCCGTCAAAGTCAGCGCCGCCGCTTAAGCGACGTGCGACATCGATCGGGGCGCTCCGCGAGGGGCGCCCTTTCGTTTGCGGATTGCGCTCCGCTCAGACGATCAGAAGAATGATGACCGCGAGCCCGACGGTAACGCCGGCGGCGGTCGCCAGCATCTGCTTGCGATGGCGCTTCGGCCCGTAAACCCCCGCGGCGCGCCGTTCGGCGATCAGCGCGGCATCGAATTCGGCCGACGACGAATAGGCGCAGGCTAAAGCCGCGCCGGCACGCCGGGCATAGGCCTCGAGCGTCAGGACGGCGGCATCGGCGTGTCCGCTATGGCTCGTGCGCGACATAGGCGCATGTTAGCGCGCGGATGGTAAACGAGAGGTTGCGTGCGGCCGCCGGCGGCCTGGACCACCGATTTGGCCCGTTTGGCGGCCGATTTGCCGTTCGGGATGCGCGGCGTCTTGGCCGCTTGAGCGCGCCGCGTCGCGGAAAGCGAAACCGCCAGCGAATTGGTGCCTTGCATCGGCAGCCCGTCTTCCTCGGCTACCTGCACCCGATTGCGGCCGTCGCGCTTGGCGCGATAGAGCGCGGCGTCTGCGCGCGCGATTAATCCGGAGATGTCGGTGACCGCCTCGATCGATTCGGCGGCGCCGATGCTGCAAGTGGCGCCGAGCACGTGATTGTCGATGGTGACGCCGGCCGCCTCAAAGGCGGCGCGCAAGCGCTCGGCGATGCGCGAGGCGAACTGCATAGGTTCGGGCACGATCACCGCGAATTCCTCGCCGCCGAGGCGACCGACGAGATCACCGCCGCGCATATTCGAGCGCGCTACGTTGGCGAATACGCGCAGCACCTCGTCGCCGGTGGCGTGACCGAAACGGTCGTTGATCGACTTGAAATGGTCGAGATCGAGCATCAGCAGCGAGACCGGCAGCCCGCGATTGGCCTGCCGGGCGCACAGGCTGAGCGCGCCTTCCAGGAACGCGCGGCGGTTGAGCAGACCCGTCAACGGGTCGGTGGAGGCGGCGCTGCGATAGAGATCGACATCGTTGTCCTTGACCATCAGCAAGATGATGAACGCCGTGCCGACCGCGTAAAGCATCGTCTCCAGCGTGAATACCGTCAGCCAACTCGCGGCATAAATCGCAGGCAGGAATGCCTGCATGCCGAGCGGCAGCAGGAAGATCGCCGCGTGCAGAAACGGCACCAAAATGGCGGCGGTGCGCGAATAAAGCGATTTGCGCCGTTCGCGTTGCAGCTCGAAGGCGATGAAGAACGTATACATCGCGACCACGAACACGCCGAGCGCGATGCGCTGGTTGCTGCCTTGCGCAAATGTCGGGAGCTGGCAAAGCCCCAGCCAAATGATCGCGCCCGAAAATGCGGCCGTCGGCAGCAGCCGGCGTCCGTGGAACAGCCGCACGCCGTTCCAGATCATACCGCAGGCCAGGAACGTCAGCGTCTGCGACCATTCGCTCGGGATTTCGTAGAGCGGCGTCGGTGCGCACCAAAACGCGATCGAGGAAGCGCCGATCAGATAGGCGGAGCCCCACCAGGCAAGCGCACGCACGTTTCGCTGTTGCAGCCAGGCAAAGATCAGCATCAGGCCAAGCAGCGCGCCAATGCACACCGCAACGAAGGCCAGCGTCGGAATATCCAACGGCGACAACTTTGGTGTAGCTGCTGCGAACACAAAACCCCCGAACATCCCGCCCCGAATGCTTGATCGGGCGGAACGGCTAAAACCTACTCCCGGTCTTATGCGGAATTGCTTGCGCGCATGCGCAGGCTTCGATGCAAGACTTGCGAAAATTTGAATTAAATCGGGGGCATGACGCACAAATACGCAGAAAGGGCGCGCTTTTTCTGCGCGCCTTTTGAGAATTCGGTAACTGTGTCGACCGATCAGCGTTTGGAGAACTGGAACGAACGCCGGGCCTTGGCCTTGCCGTACTTCTTGCGCTCGACCACGCGCAAGTCGCGGGTGAGGAAGCCACCCTTCTTGAGCGCGCCGCGCAGGTCCGGCTCGTAATAGGTCAGCGCCTTGGAAATGCCGTGCCGCACTGCGCCGGCCTGGCCGGACAGGCCGCCGCCGGAGACCGTGCAGGTCACGTCGTATTGGCCGGTGCGATTGGCGGCGACCAGCGGCTGCTGGATCAGCATGCGCAGCACGGGGCGCGCGAAGAACACCTCGACCGTCTTGGTGTTGACCAGGATCTTGCCCGAGCCGGGCTTGATCCAGACGCGGGCCACGGCGTTCTTGCGCTTGCCGGTCGCGTAAGCGCGGCCCTGCGCATCGATCTTCTGCACGTATTTCGGAGCTTCCGGCGCGGCTGGCTTGAGGGTCGCCAAGCCTTCCAGCGATTGTACGGTCTCGGCCACGGTCAGGCACTCCTCACGTTCTTGCGGTTCATCGCGGCGACGTCGAGTTTTTCCGGTTTCTGCGCTTCGTGCGGATGGTCGGGCCCCGGATAGACGCGCAGATTGCCAAGCTGCACGCGGCCAAGCGGCCCGCGCGGCAGCATGCGCTCGATCGCCTTCTCGACGATACGCTCGGGGAAGCGGCCCTCCAGGATCGACTTGGCCGTAGCGCTCCTTGATCCCGCCGATGAAGCCGGTGTGGTGGTGATAGACTTTCTTCTCGCGCTTGCGGCCGGTGAGCACCGCCTTGGCGGCGTTGACGATGATAACGTTGTCGCCGTCATCTGCGTGCGGTGTGTAGGTCGCCTTGTGCTTGCCGCGCAGCCGCATCGCCACGATCGAGGCGAGCCGGCCGACCACCAGCCCGCTGGCGTCGATCAGCAGCCATTTCTTCTCGATGTCGGCGGCTTTGGCCGAATAGGTCGTCATGACAAATCCTTGCAGGATTGGTGCGCCGTGGCGCCAAGTTGCGGTTCTCTAGCCGAGCGGGAAGTCGCGGTCAACGCCTTATAGGCGATAATAGTATGAAAAATCAATAGCTTATAAGAATGGTATTTTGGCACCATCGCCTAATTACCGGTTCTGCGGGATCGAATAGGTGGCGGTGACATGGGCCACTGGCTCGTCCGTGCCTTCCGAGTAGATCGTCACCTCGCCGACCGCCAGCCGTTTGCCGACCTTCATCAAATGGGCGTCGGCGAGCAGGTCGGCCCGCGTCGGCTTGCGCAGGAAATTGATGTTGAGATTGGTGGTGACCGCCAGCGGCTGCGGCCCGATCGCGGAGAAGACCGCGACATACATGGCGAAGTCGGCGAGTTCCATCATGGTCGGGCCCGGACACCGTGCCGCCCGGGCGCAGGCTGCTCTCCTCGAAGTGTCCAGCGCACGCGCACGTCGCCGTGTCCGACGCGCTCGATGCTGTGGCCGCAGCCGGGATAGAACGCCTGCGGGAATTCCGCGTGCAGCAATTTGGCGATGTCGTCGGCCGACATGGCTGGCGCGGGCATGGCTCCCCCCTCGCCGGCTGGTCCGGCGACCCGTTCTTAGACGGGCCAGCAATAGGGTCAAACGGTCTTTTCAAGCCTTACCGTAGAGCTCGCGCAGTTCGTCCTTCGCCTTTTCCAATTTTTGCTTGCGCGCATGCGGAAAGGCCCTTGCCGGCGCGATTGATGTAGAAGGTCAGCATCGACATGGCCGAACGATAGGAATTCGATTTGCGCCGGCGGCTGCGGTCGGCCGAGCGCTTGAGCGATTGCGGCGATCGCCCGCGGCGTGCGCTTGGTGAACACGCCCTTCTCGAGCGTCGAGCGCGTCGCTCTCCCGCGTGACGCGCTGCGACCAGCGCCTGCCGCCTCGTTTCGCCTTTTTTCGTTTCTTCGCCATCGCCTGCCAACACGTGACGTGCGACGCCGTTCCCGGCCTTGCACGGCCGCGGCATCGGGCTAACTATCGGGGCCCATGAGCGCGCAGAGCCAGCCGCCCAACGAAACGATCAACCCGTGCTGCTGCGCGAGCGCGAAGGCGACATCGCCATTCTGGTGCTCAACCGGCCGCAGGCGCGCAACAGCCTGTCGGAGGCACTGCTCGGAGCGTTGTCGGCTGCCTTCACCGACATCGCCGCCGACAGATCCATCCGCGCGGTGGTGCTGGCGGCGAACGGCCCGGCATTCTGCGCCGGCCACGATCTGAAGGAATTGACGGCGCGGCGCAGCGACGCCGACGGCGGCCGAGCGTACTTTCGGCACATCATGAACGTTTGCAGCGCGATGATGCAGCAGATCGTCAATCTGCCGCAGCCGGTGATCGCCGCCGTGCAAGGCGTCGCCAGCGCCGCCGGCTGTCAATTGGTCGCGAGCTGCGATCTGGCCATCGCTTCCTCGGCGGCGAAATTCGCCACGCCCGGCGTCGATATCGGTCTGTTCTGCTCGACGCCGATGGTCGCGCTGTCGCGCAACGTGCCGCGCAAGCACGCCATGGAAATGCTGCTCACCGGCGATATGGTCGCCGCCGACCACGCCGCCCGCATCGGCCTGATCAACCGCGTGGTGGCGCCGGGCGAAGAGCGTAATGCCGCGCTGGCGCTGGCGCAGCAGATCGCGTCGAAGTCGTCTTACGTGCTCAAGATCGGCAAGCAGGCCTTCTACCGGCAGGCCGAGCTTGGGCTGGCGGAGGCGTATGATTACGCCTCCGAAGTGATGACCGAAAACATGATGGCGCGCGACGCCGAGGAAGGCATTTGCGCCTTCATCGAGAAGCGCGATCCAAAATGGGAGGACGGCTGAGCAGAACCGAGCGAGCCGCCGACGGCAACGGCGGCTCGCTTGTTCGTCGTGGACCCGGCCCGCTTAGCCGACCGACGGCTGGAGTTGCGGCGTCTCGCGCGCCTCATCGGCGGCGCGCCCGGCGCTCGGCAGTTGCAACACGGTCGCCCGCTGGCCCTCGCTTAAGCTCGTCAAAAGCTTGATCTTGCCGTCGGGGAATTCCAGCGCGTCGTGATGCACCGCCGGACGGTCGAGATTGACCTGGCGGAAGCGCGCCACCTTGTGCTGGGATTTCCATTTTGGGAACAGCGGCAGCGGCGCATCGCACCGGACCTCCTCTCGAAAGCCAGTTCCGTTCCCGGCAACAGGCAGACTGCCATGCGCGGCTCATTGGGATCGGCAAAGCCGCGCGTGATCGCGTTCCGAAACCGGGTCGTTATCAGTCTGTCGCCGACTTTGGCGTGCCGGGATGGAACGTCGTGAAGACTGTAGTCACACATCGAGTGCCTCCTGTTTGTGCACCATAAGGCGGCCCCGCAGCGCCCCGGTCGCAGCAAAAACAATCGACCATCGGCTGTCTCCCCGTTGCCGAACATACAACGCGGCGCCGGAACAACGCCGGTAACGCGCGGAGGTTCACCGGACTTTTGTTATGGCGGGGCCGTGACTATGGTGGCGCAACCGGCCAGACGCCATGGACCACGATACCTATCCCGACAGCTACATCCGCGGCATCCTCAACGCGGTGAAGACAATCGCCGTGGTCGGCATTTCGCCGAAGGACAACCGGCCGAGCTATTTCGCGTTCAAATATCTGCAGGAGCGCGGTTACCGCATGATCCCGGTGAATCCCGGCCAGGCCGGGCAGGAAATCCTGGGCCAGACCGTCTATGCCAGACTCGCCGACATCCCCGAGCCGGTCGACATGGTCGACATTTTCCGCGCCTCCGAACACGTGCTGCCGATCGTGCAGGAGGCGTTGGCGCTTTCGCCGCGCCCGAAAGTGATCTGGATGCAGCTCTCCGTGCGCAACGACGAGGCCGCGCGGCTTGCCGAAGAGGCGGGACTGAAAGTGGTAATGAACCGCTGCCCGAAGATCGAATACGGGCGGCTGTCGTCGGAGATTTCCTGGATCGGCGTCAATTCGCGGACGTTGTCGTCAAAAAGAGCGGTGCCACTCGGCAAAGGCGTGCAGCGCTGTCGATCAGAGAGAGCGGGCCCGACCGCTGCGCCGCCGGCAATAACGATAAGAGTTCGCGCTAGCCGCGAGCGGCCCGCGCCATAGATCAACGCGCGGCGTCGGCGGCCAGATGACAAACTCGCCGACCTGGGGCGGCCAAGCCCGCCGCAAAAGCCGCGCACATGACGACGATGCCGACGTGAACCGCAAAGCACAAAATGTAGAGGATCGGCCGTTCGTTGACGTCAAAACCGAAGCCACGGCTGTAGATCACGCCGCTCCGCCATGCACGCAGCAGCGTCCAGGCGACGAATAGGCCGAAGGCGGCCATGATGACGCGCGCGATCGGATCCATGCCAAAGCTCCTATCGCCGCCATTGTCGCCGATATTTCGTAAACAAGACGTGCCGAGGTCAAGAATTCGCCGCTGCCGGCTGAATTGGCAAAGCCCTTCCCTTGACCGTTCGCGGCCATCCGTTAAACACCATCGACCAACCGGCGCAGAAATGTCCGGCAGCAAGGGGAACACCATGGCCGACGCCGAACGCACTCCGGGCTTTTCGACGCTTTCAATTCATGCCGGCGCCAAGCCCGACCCGACCACCGGCGCGCGGGCGACGCCGATCTACCAGACCACCTCCTTCGTGTTCGACGACGTCGAGCACGCGGCCTCGCTGTTCGGCCTGCAGGCCTTCGGCAACATCTATACCCGCATCGGCAATCCGACCTGCGCCGTGCTGGAGGAGCGCGTCGCCGCGCTCGAAGGCGGCACCGCGGGCTTGGCGGTCGCCTCGGGCCATGCCGCGCAAGTGATCGTGATGCACGCGCTGATGATGCCGGGCGAAGAGTTCATCGCCTCCAAGAAGCTCTATGGCGGCTCGATCAACCAGTTCAATCATTCCTACAAGAATTTCGGCTGGAACGTGGCGTGGGCCGACCCCGACGACATCAGTTCGTTCGAGAAGGCGGTGACGCCGAAGACCAAGGCGATCTTCATCGAGTCGATCGCCAATCCCGGCGGCATCGTCACCGACATCGAGGCGGTATCGGCAAGATCGCGCGCAAAGCCGGCGTGCCGCTGATCGTCGACAACACGCTGGCGACGCCCTACCTCTGCAAGCCGATCGATTACGGCGCCGACATCGTCGTGCATTCGCTGACCAAGTTTCTCGGCGGCCACGGCAATTCGATCGGCGGGCTGATCGTCGACGGCGGCAGCTTCAACTGGCTGCAGAACAAACGCTATCCGATGCTGTCGGAGCCGCGCCCGGAATATTCCGGCATGGTGCTGGGCGAGACCTTCGGCAATTTCGCCTTCGCCATCGCCTGCCGCGTGCTCGGCCTGCGCGACCTCGGGCCGGCGCTGTCGCCGTTCAACGCCTTTCTCATCCTCACCGGCATCGAGACGCTGCCGCTGCGCATGCAGCGCCATTCCGAGAATGCGCTGGCCGTCGCCGAGTGGCTGTCGAAGCGGCCGGAGGTGGCTTGGGTGAGCTATCCGGGCTTGGCCGGCGACAAATACAACGCGCTCGCCAAGAAATACGTGCCGAAGGGCTGCGGCGCGGTGTTCACCTTCGGGCTTAAGGGCGGCTACGACGCCGGCGTGAAGCTGGTGTCGAACGTCAAGCTGTTCTCGCATCTGGCGAACATCGGCGACACCCGCTCGCTGATCATCCATCCTGCCTCGACCACGCACAAGCAATTGTCCGATGCGCAGAAGGTGCAAGCCGGCGCCGGGCCCGACGTGGTGCGGCTGTCGGTCGGCCTCGAAGACGTGGCCGACGTCATCGCCGACCTCGAGCAAGGCCTGAAGGCAGGCTGATCAGGTCTTCTTGAGCGTGCGCGCGACGTAATCGCGGATACGCGCAAGCGTCTCCGGCGCGGTCCATATCTCGGTCACCGCGCGGTCGGTGTCCGCGCCGCTTTGCGCCATGCGTTCGGTGACGGCCTGGCGAAGCTGAAGCTTCGTCTGCACAAAGGCCGTGGGCGACAGCTCGGCGAGTTCGGTCGCCACGGCAATAGCATCTTCCAGGAGTTCCGGACGGCTCGGCGATCTCGTCGATCCAGCCGCGATCGAGCGCCGCATCGGTCGTATATGTCGCGCCGCTCAGCGTGAACTCCGGCAGATAGCGCGCGGGCACAGCGAACCGCACAATCTCGAAGGCAAGTGCCGGAAACGGCACGCCCACCAGCATTTCGGTCACGCCGATGCGCCCGCCTTCGCACGCCATGATGCGGCGGTCGGCGCAAGCGGCAAGCACCGCGCCGCCGGCGACGGCATGGCCGTTGATCGCCGCCACCACCGGCTTGGGATGGAAGAACACCTGGTCGTAAAGCGCATGTGCAGCGCCGGCAGAAATTGGCGGATATAATCTGCGCCGCCTTCACCGACGCGGATCAGATCGACGCCGGCCGAAAAGATCCGACCCTGCCCCGTCAGCACCACCGCTTTGCTGTCGCCGCCGCGCAACTCCGCGAAGCGGGCCGCCAGCGTGTCGCACAATTCGATGTCGAGCGCGTTGGCCTTGCCGTACCGCATGGTGACGACGGCAATGCCGTCATTGATTGCGACGTCGATCACGCGGCCTGCCCCACCGCTTGCGGCGCGCGCCCGAGCGCGCGATGCGACAGCCACTCGGCATGCACGATGGCGATAGTGAATACCACCATCGCCATCAGCTGATGCGCAAGCGCGAGCGCAAGCGGCGCCTGGTAGAGCAGCGTCACGATGCCGAGCGCGGCCTGTACGTGACCGCACCGGCGAGAACGATGGCACTGCGCGCCGCGCGTTGCTGCCGCCAGGCGTCGAATGCATGCAGCAGCGCCAAGAGCCAAATGCCGTCGGCCAGCATGCGGTGATTGAGCTGAACCGTGAGGATATTCTCGAACAGATTGCGCCAGAGCGGGCTGATGAACAGCAACTGGTCGAGCGGCGGCATGACCGCGCCGTCGATCAGCGGCCAGGTATTGTATTTCAAGCCGCCATCGAGCCCGGCCACCAGCGCGCCGAGATAAATCTGCACGAGCAGCAATGCGGCAATCGCCAGCGCGCCAAGGCGTAGCCGCTTGGTCGCCTCGTCCGAGCGGCCGCGGCACAATCTGCTGCGCGGTCCACAGGATGGCCGCATAGATCGCGCAGGCCAGCGTCATGTGGAACGCGAGGCGATATTGCGAGACTTTGACGAGCGTGCCGGAGAGCGCCCGACGACACCATCCACCAGCCGACCACGCCGAGCGCGGCGCCGCCGGCGAAAATCAGCCACAGCCGCAGCCGCAGCGGCGGCGGGATGGCGCCCATCCACAGGAAACAGCAGAAACGGCAGCAGGAACACTGCGCCGGTCGCGCGCGCCAGCAGCCGGTGCGTCCATTCCCAGAAATAGATCGTCTTGAACTGCGCGAGAGCTCATGCCTTTGTTGAGCTCGCGGTATTGGGGGATGGCTTTGTAGCCGTCGAATTCGGCCTGCCAGGCCTGCTCGGCTCAGCGGCGGAAGCACGCCGGTGACCGGCTTCCATTCCACGATCGAGAGCCCGGACACGGTGAGCCGCGTCGCGCCGCCGACGATCAGCGTCAGAAAGATCATAGCCGCCGCCGCGAGCAGCCACAGCCGCACCGCGCGCGCGTGAAATTCCGGAACCGGACGATAATCGTGCATGGACCGCGTGCTTTGCAGGAAACCGCGCGGACCATATAGTCACGCGCCCTGCCCCGCAATAACGCCGGCAAAGAGCTGCCATGCCCATTCGCGTCCGCAAATTGATCGGCACCGTCGCCTTGCTGGTGCTGGTGTCGGTCTGGGGCCTGCTGGCCATGGCGCTGGCGCAATCGGTGCTCACCGACATCAACGGTTTTGTCGCGGCGATTTTCTATGTGGTCGCCGGCCTCGGCTGGGTGCTGCCGGCGATGCCGCTGGTAAGTTGGATGCTGCGGCCGGACCGCGCATGATCCCGGAAAGTGGGAACCGGTTCTCGGACAAGATCATGCGCCAATAAGGTCAAGCCGCGTTGACGCGGCGGAAGCCGTTCCACATCGCGGTGGCGGCGCCCGACATCAAGCACGTCGAGATAGCGCTGCCGCTGGAAATCGCCATTGACCGAAATGCGCGGCAGCGCGGTCAAATGGTCACGGTGCGCCTTGAACAGCACGCCCGGCCGCGTGGTCACGGCGGTCTTGAAACCTAGCTCGGCGGCGATGCGGAACTCGCGCGGGCCGGCTGAGGTCGGATCGCCGACCGGATAGGCCAGATGCTGCGGCCGCCGGCCCAGCGCCGCTTGCAGTACGGAGCGGCTCATCTCCATCTCGAAACGCACGGCGGACTTCGTCCGGCATCTTCTTGAGCATGTTGTGGTTGACGGTGTGCGCGCCGATGGTGACCAGCGGATCGGTGGCGAGCGCGATGATCTCCCGCCAATCCATGCACAGGTCGCGGCAAAATGCTGCGATGTCGACTTTGTGGCGCGCGGCGAGATCGCGCACCGCGTGGCGCAGTTCATCTTCGGTCTTAATGCTGCGCAGATAGCCGTAAATCTGGTCGTACACCTCCCGCTTGTCGGCCACGGTGCGGCAATCGAAAAAGTGGCTGTCGCCGTTGATCACCATGCCGATGCGGTCGTTCTGTGCGATCACCGCTTCGAGTGCGAGCCACCACAATTCGCCGAGCCGGTCGGGGAAACTGGTCGGAATGTAGAGCGCGAACGGCAGCTGCGTATTGCTTGAGCAGCGGATAGGCAAAGCGCGCGAGGTCCTTGTAGCCGTCGTCGAAGGTGATGCAGACGAAGCGCCGCTTGAAATCGGCGCTGAGATAGCGCGCGTGCATTTCGTCGAGCGAGATCACGTCGAGCGCTGCGTCTTTCAGCCGGCGCAGCAGGCCGTCGAGGAATTCCGGCGTGACTTCCAGGAGGTGGTTGGGCTGGAACGCGTCCGGCCGCCGCGGCCGCACATGGTGCAGCGTCAGGATGGCGCCGACGCCGCCCACCAGCGGACGCATGAAACGATGCATCCCGGTGAAGTACAGCGTCTCCAGCCCGGTCCGGATGATGGTTTGTTTCATGCCCGCCAAGCGCCTGGCTCCAAAAGGCTTCCGCGGCCGATTATTCAGCCCTATTATTGATAAATCTTTGCGACGCCGTGACCAACCCCTTGGCGCGGCCGGTCGCGGCATTCAGGCCGCGATGACCTGCGGTGCGCCGGCCATCACCGTTACGTCGGCAATTCCCGCCATCATCAGCCGTTCGCGCGCGGCTTTGGTCGCCGGATTGGCCGGATCGGCGGTCACCAGCACCGCCCGTGCCGCCAGCGGCGCCAAGCCGCTCGAGCGCGATATCGGCGGCAGCGCCGACGTCGATGCACGACATGATCGTAACTGCGCACCAGCGCCTCGATCATGGTCGCCAGCATCGGCGAGGCGGCGAGCGCGCGCGCATCGTTGCCGACGTCGCCGGTCGCCACCAGGTGCACGGTCGAATATTGATCGCCGGTGATGATGTCGCCGAACGTGGCGCGTGCCGCGCACCAGCTCGGCAATGCCTGGCGCGTTGCGGATCGTCGGAGATCACCGATAGATTGGGCGAGCCGAACGCCATGTCGACCAGCGCCACATTGGCGTCCTGCGCCAGCGTGCGGGCGAGCGAAATCGCGGCGTGGCTGGTGCCGACATTGCGCATGCGTGCCGACCACGATGACGCGGCGGCCGTCATCGCCGCCATGGCGCATGCTCTTGGCGATCTGCTCCACCGTGCTGACCGCGACAGGCGCGCCCGCCACGGCGCCGGGCGGCGCCGAAATCGGCATCAAAGACGGCGCATCGACGCGAGTCATCGCCGCGCGCGGCCATGCATGGGTGAAGGCGTAACGCCGATTGTCCGGCGGCGGCGCCGCCAGCAGCGCGCCGGTGACGATGAAGCCCGCCGACAAGCGCGAAAGCCGGCGAAAGCCGCGATCAGTACGGTCGGCAGTTTTTTCGGAAAAGCCGGCTTGATCGCCGGGCTGGCGCGCGAAATGATGCGCGCTTCCGGCCGGCGCGGCGTTGATGTTTTCGCGCGCGGTCGCTTCGCGGTATTTGGCGAGATAGGATTCCAGCAGATCGCGCTCAGCCTTGGCGTCGCGCTCAAGCGCGCGCAATTCCAGGTCCTGCCCAGTCGTCTGCGCGGCGACTTTTTGGCCGAGTCGAGGCTCGCGGTGAGGGTTTCGACCCGGTCGCCGGCGATCTTGGCGTCGTTATCGAGCTGCCGCGCCAGCCGCTCGCCTTCACGGAGAATCTGCGCGGTCAACCTCGGCGATCTGCGCCTTCAGTTCCTTGATGCGCGGATGCTGGTCGAGCAGCGTGGTCGATTGCTCGGCAAGCTGGGAGCGCAGCGTGTTGCGCTGCTCGATCAGCCGACGCATCGATTCGGAATTGGCGATGTCGGAGGAACTCGATCGGCTTGCCGGAGCGGATGAGTTCGCGCAACTGCTTCGCCCTCGCCTCGAGGTCCGCCTTTTGTCCGCTCGCCGCGGCGATTTGCGAATTGATCTCGGTCAACTGCTGCGCCGACAGCGACGTGTTGTTGGAGCCGGGATAACAGATTGGCCTTGGCGCGATAGTCGTCGACCTTGGCCTCCGCGTCCGCCACCTTGCTGCGCAACCTGTGATCTCGCCGGCGAGCCATTCGCCGGCCGCGCGGGTCTGCTCCTGCTTCGCCGCCTGCTGCATCTTCAGATAAGTCTCGGCGATGCTGTTGGCGAACGCGGCGGCGAGATCGGGATTGGCCGAATCGAAATCGACGCCAATGACGCGGGATTTTTCCACCGCATAGACGTTGAGCCGGTCGTAATAGGATTCCAGCGTACGCTCTTCCGCGCGACATGGCCGGGTCTGCGGCCGATGCCGAACATGCCAAGGATGCTTTTCCACACCGATACGCGGCCCATCGCCGGATCGAATTCCGGCAGGTTGGCGAGTTTTTCTTTCTTGATCACTTCGCGCGCCAGATCGCGCGAGAGCACGAGCTGAGTCTGGCTGGTCACGGCTTCAGGATCGAGCCCGTTGCGATCGCCGCCGTTCTTGTCCGCTTCGGCTCGCAGGAACACGTTCTCGTGCGTTTCAAGCAGCAGGCGCGATTCGGAGCGATAGCGCGGCGTGATGGTGTTGACGACGGCGGAGGCGGCGGCGGCGGCCAGCAGCGTGATGCCGAGGATTTTGGTTTTCTTCGCCCACAGAACGCGGCCTAAACTGCGCAAATCGGGCTCGCCGGTTGCGGCGATCGGCACCGCGGCGCGGCGCAACTGGCGCGGCAGCAACTTTCGACTTTTTACGGAACAACATGCTCACTCCAAACGCACGCACTCGACTGTGCCGTCTGGATCACAACCTATTATGGTTTCTTCCGCGTTAATTTCCGCCGCCGAAGCGCGTGTCGTTAGCTATTGTTAACCGTCCCGGCTCCCTAATCCGCCGGGCAATCCAAGCGGGGCTGGGCAAATTCGACGCATGAAACCATTGAACATCCTGCACGTGTTCCGTGCGCCGGTCGGCGGTCTGTTTCGCCATGTGCTCGATCTGACGCGCGAGCAGATCGCGCGTGGGCACCGGGTCGGGTTGATCGCCGATTCGCGCACCGGCGGCACGCGCGCCGACGACACGCTGCGCCAGCTCGAGCCGTCGCTCGCGCTTGGCCTCACCCGCGTCCCGATGCACCGCCACGCCAATCCGGGCGACCTCGCTCGTCCTCGGCCATGTCGTGCGCCGCGCCGCGCAAGCCGAGGCCGACGTGGTGCACGGGCACGGCGCCAAAGGCGGCGCCTATGCCCGGCTCTCGTTCGGATCCAAGCGCGCCGTGCGCGCCTATACGCCGCATGGCGGCAGCCTGCTGTTCGGCCACGACACCCTGGCCGGAAAATTTTATCTGGCGACCGAACGCCTGTTGATGCTGCGCGGCGACCTGTTCCTGTTCGAAAGCGCCTATAGCGCCGACATTTTTCGCCGCAAGATCGGCAGCCCGCGCGGCCTGGTGCGCATCGTCCATAACGGCGTGTCGCAGGCACGAATTCAAGCCGATCGAAAGCACAGCCGACGCGACCGATCTGGTGTTCATGGGCGAGCTGCGGCCGGTCAAGGGCATCGACGTGCTGCTCGACGCGATCGCGCGTTTGCGCGACGGCCGGCCGCATCGTCACCGCGACGCTGGTCGGCGACGGTCCGGATCGCGCCGCGCTGCAAGCCCAGGTGGAGACGCTCGGCCTCACCGGCGCCGTGCAATTCAAGCCGGCGATGCCGGCCCGCGTGGCGTTAACCCTCGGCCGCATCATGGTGGTGCCCTCCCGGGCGGAATCGCTGCCTTATGTCGTCCTGGAGACGGCGGCCGGCGGCAAGCCGCTGATCACCACCAATGTCGGCGGCATCCCGGAAATCTACGGCCCGCTCTCGCGTACCCTGGTACCGCCGCAGGATTGCGCGGCGTTGGCCGGCGCCATTGCCCGGGCGCTCGATCATCCGGACGAGATGGCGGACGATCACGCGCAAGCTGCGCGGGCAGGTGCAGGCGTCGTTTTCGGTCGGGACCATGGTCGACGGGGTACTCGCCGCCTACCGGACGGCGCTCGAGAGCTTGCGCCGTTAGCCGGCCGCCGTTAACGGTTATTCGACGTATTCCGATAAGCCTTTCTTGAGAGTCTTTCCTTAGAAATTTCCGTGAATTAGGGACGATCTCAGCCGTCGCTCCGGGGCTCGCGCGGCGGCTGACCGTTGTGTCGCATGACCGATACCGACACTCGCCCTTCGATCAACGCTACGGGCGCCCGGCTTTTCTCGATCGCCTGCGCGGCGGCCCGCGCGCCGCGAGCAAAGACCCGCTCGCTGACGCCGGACGCGCTTGCCGTCGCCGCCAGCCCTGCGCCCGCCGCGATCTCCCCGATCGTCCTCGCCGGCTTCGTGCGCATGGGCGAGTTCGCGCTGATCGTCGCTGGTCGGGCTCGCGGTGTTCGCGCTCTATTTGAGCCCGACCGAAGCCCTGTTCTGGCATTATGCGGGCGCGATCTTCGCCATCGCCTTGCTGTCGATGTTCGCATTCCAGACCGCGGACATCTATCAGGTGCAGGCGTTCCGCGGTCACGAGAAGCAATACATGCGGCTGGCCTCGGCCTGGTCGGTCGTATTCCTGATCGTCATCGGCGCCTCGTTCTTCGCCAAGGCCGGCGACATGTTCTCGCGCGTCTGGCTCGGCGGATACTACGTCGTGCGGTCTGGTCGCATTGGTAATATCGCGCCGCCTCCTGTTCCTGCTGGTGCGCAAATGGACGCGCGAAGGCCACCTCACCCGCCGCACGGTGATCGTCGGCGGCGGCGTGCCGGGCGAGCACGTCATCGAAGAGCTGCGGCAGCAGAAGGATTCCGACGTCAAGATCATCGGCTTGTTCGACGATCGCGGCGACGAGCGCAGCAGCATGGATTGCGCCGGCGAGCGCAAGCTCGGCATCGTCGACGACCTGGTCGAATTCGGACGGCGCACCCGCGTCGATCTGGTGATCTTTTCGCTGCCGATTTCGGCGGAAGACCGCATCCTGCAGATGCTGAAGAAGCTGTGGGTGCTGCCCGTCGACATCCGGCTCGCCGCCCATACCAACAAGCTGCAATTCCGTCCGCGCTCCTATTCCTACATCGGCAGCGTGCCGGTGCTCGACGTGTTCGATCGGCCGATCGCCGATTGGGACGTCGTGATGAAATGGCTGTTCGACAAGCTCATCGGCGGCATCGCGCTGTTGCTTGCGTTGCCGGTGATGGCGCTGATCGCGATCGCGATCAAGCTCGAAAGCCGCGGGCCGGTCCTGTTCAAGCAGAAACGCTACGGCTTCAACAACGATCTCATCGAGGTCTACAAGTTCCGCTCGATGTACGTCGACAAGGCCGACGCCGGCGCCAACAAGCTCGTCACCAAGGACGATCCGCGCGTGACCCGGGTCGGCCGCATCATCCGCAAGACCAGCCTCGACGAACTGCCGCAACTGTTCAACGTGGTGTTCAAGGGCAATCTGTCGTTGGTCGGCCCGCGCCCGCACGCCGTCAACGCCAAGGCCGAGGCCAAACTCTACGACGAAGCGGTCGACGGCTACTTCGCCCGCCACCGCGTCAAGCCCGGCATCACCGGCTGGGCGCAGATCAACGGCTGGCGCGGCGAAACCGATACGCACGAAAAGATCCAGCAGCGCGTCGAACACGATCTCTACTACATCGAGAACTGGTCGCTGCTGCTTGACCTCTACATCCTGGCCAGAACTCCGTTCGCGCTGCTCAAGACAGAGAATGCGTATTGATCACCGCCCAGGACATCGCGATGGATCGCCTCGCGCCGCCGGCGGTGCCGGCCCATCCGGCTGCCGCGTTTCGCGAGCACCTGCTGCTGATCGTGCTTTACGTCACGGTCTTGGCGAGCTCGGTCGCCTTCATCGAGCCCTCGCCGCATGACGGCTTGATGGGCGTGCTCACGGTCGCCTGCCTCGTCGCCGGCGTCAGCTTCGATCGGCACATCGGGCTGCTGTTCCTGCTGCTGCTGCTGTGGAACGTCGCCGGCCTCGTGGCACTGCTCAACGTCCCCGGGCAGGAGCAGACGGTGCAATATGCCGCGACGTCGATCTACCTGGCCTTGGCGGCGATGATCTTTGCCGGCCTGTTCTCGCAGAATACGCTGCAACGCCTCGCCACCATACGCGCGGCCTATATCCTCACCGCGGTCCTCACGACGGTGTTCGGTCTCGCCGTCTATCTCCATTTCCTGCCCGGCGAGGACACCTTCACCTGGGCCGGCCGTATCCGCTCGACCTTCAAGGACCCCAACGTCTTCGGGCCTTTCCTGATCCTGCCGGCGCTTTTCCTCATCTCGGACATCGTGACCCGCCGTATCCAACTGTGGAAAGCCATCGCAACGCTCATCCTGCTGGCCGGCATTCTGTTCTCGTTCTCGCGCGGCGCCTGGTTAAACTACGGCGTCTCGGTGGCCGCGCTCGTCGCATTGATCTTCATCACCGCACCGACGTTGAGCGCGCGCATGCGGCCAATCGTCCTGGCGCTGTTCTCGGTCATGGCGCTTGCGCTTTTGCTGGCCGCGCTGCTGTCGATCGACTCCGTGCGCCAGATGATGATGGAGCGCGCGCAATTGACGCAGTCCTACGACGTCGGCGAAGGCGGCCGTTTCGAATTGCAGGAGATCGCCCTCAGCCTGCTGCTCGACAAGCCGTTCGGGCTCGGGCCTTTCGAATTCGCACGCATGTACGGCGGCACCCAGCAGCATAACGTCTACCTGCAGGCCTTCATGGTCTACGGCTGGGCTGGCGGCGTCAGCTACATCATGCTGATCCTAGCGACACTCTACGTCGGCTTGCGCAACGCGCTCCTGCGCACGCCATGGCAGTCCTATTTGATCGCCGCCTATGCGGCTTTTGTCGGCATCGTCTGCGAAAGCTTCATTATCGACAGCGATCATTGGCGTCACTTTTTTCTCATCCTCGGCATCATCTGGGGCCTTTCCGCGGCAAACGGCCGCTTGCGCAACGGCGAACAAAAATCGTTCGCCGCTTCACCGCGATGGGTGACACCATGAAATCGCTCGCACAGCATCCGCCGCGCGCCGAAGCCGAGGTGGCGCTCACCGAGGTGTTCGCCGCACCGCCGCCGATCTCGATCAATGGGCGCTTTCTGACGCAGACTGCGTCCGGCGTACAACGCTTCGCCAGCGAAACGATCAAGGCCATCGATGCCCTGCTCGACAGTGATGCCTTTGCCGCGTTCAGGGGCCGGATCGAGATCGTGGCGCCGCCCAAGGCCCGCGACTTCCCGCTCAAGCACATCCCGCTGCGCCGTTGCGGCCGCAGCAACGGCTATTTCTGGGAACAGGTGGAATTCCCGCTGCACACCGCCGGCCGGTTGCTGCTCAACCTCTGCATGCTCGGACCCGTCGCCGTCCGCCGCCAAGTCGTCGTCGTGCACGACGCGACGGTCAAGGCGCTGCCCGGCAACTTCTCCTGGCGCTTCCGCACTGCTTACGGCGTCTTCGTCCCGCTGCTTTGCCGCCGCGCCGCGCGCGCCGTCACCGTGTCCGAATTCTCCCGCCGCGAGATCGCCAAGCTCTACCGCGTCGACACCAGCGCCATGCCGGTGTGCAGCGAAGGCGGCGACCACATTACCGCGGTGCCCGCCGACGACAGTGTGATCGAGCGGCTTGGGCTCGTCGGCCGCAAATTCTTCATCAGTGTCGGCGCCAACAGCAGCAACAAGAACATCGAGGTTCTGGTTGCCGCCTTCGCCCTAGCCAAAATCGACAATGCCTTGCTGGTGCTCACCGGCAAGCGCGACCCCGCGGTGTTCGGAAAACTGAAGAATTTCGATTCGGACGCGGTCCGCAACGTCGGTCACGTCAACGACGCCGAATTGCGGGCGCTCTATGAGCACGCGCTCGCGCTGGTCTTCCCCTCGCGCTACGAAGGCTTCGGCCTGCCGCCGATCGAGGCCATGAGCTGCGGCTGCCCGGTCATCACCAGCGGCCAACCGGCTTTGGTCGAAGTCGGCGGCGACGCGGCCTTGCGCTGCGGCATGGATGACATCGCCGGCCTCGCGCAATTGATGCGCGACGTCGACGGCAAGCCGGAGTTGCGCGCAAACCTCGCCGCGTCCGGCCGCGCCCGCGCCAGCCAGTTCACCTGGGCGGCGACCGCGCGCCGGCTGCTCGACGACTGCATGAGGGTCGGCTGATGGCGGTCGCCCGCAATGTGATCGCCAATACGGTCGGCACCGTCGTGCTGGCAGCCGCCACGGCGGCGACCACGATCTTTTCGTTTCGTCTGGCTGGGCCGGAGCAGTTCGGCCTGATCGGATTCTATCTCACCCTGCACGGCATCGTCGCAATCCTCGACACCGGAATCGGCCCCGGCATTGTGCGCGAGGTCGCCCACGCGCGCTCGGGCGAGCACGAATACGGCCTCGGCACCATTCTATTCACGTTTCAAGGTATCTATGCCGGCATCACCGGGCTGACCACGCTCGTCCTGATCGCCGCCTCCTCCTTCATCGCGACGACCTGGCTGACCGCGCGCACGATCTCGCCGGCCGACATCCAATACGCGTTGATCCTGGCCGCGCTGATTATCGCCACGCAACGCCAGCGCACGGTCTATTCCGTGTTCCTCGAAGGGATGGAGCAGCAGGTTATCGTCAACATCCTGCAGAGCGGCTTTGCCGTGCTGCGCGCGTTGGTCGTTTTGGCCGCTATGCTGGTGGTGGCACCGACGGCGATCGTCTTTCTCGCCGCATTCCTCCTGACCTCCATCGCCGAGCTCGCGGTCACCGCCTGGTACGCCTGGGCCGCCACCGGCGACGGAGAAAAGTCGCGCTTTGTGATGCCCATGGTACGGCGGCTCTGGCGCTTCCTATTGACCAGCTCGCTCGCGGTCGCCGCGGGCGCGCTGCTGCAAAGCATCGACAAGATGGTGGTGAGCGCGACCCTGCCGCTCGACGTGGTCGGGCGCTACATGTTCGTCTCGCAAATCTGCCTGCTGGTGCTCAAGCTGATCGCGCCGAACGTCACCGCGATCTTCCCTCGCCTTTCGGCCTCGATCCGGCGTGCCGACATTGCGGAAGCGCGGCGCGTCTATTTTGCCGCTGCGCAAATTGTCGCCTGCATCGTCGCTTCTTTCGGCTTCGGCGCCGTGTTCTTCGGCTCGGATGCGCTGCTCATCCTCACCGGCGACGCGCAGGTCGCCGAGCACTATCATTGGACATTTGCCCTACTCGCGTTCGCCTTCGGCTTCAACGGCTTCATCCTCATTCCGAACGCGCTGCGGCTGAGCGAAGGCAGGCCGGGCACGGCGCTGTGGGCCAATGTGATTGCCGGCGTCGTCTATATCCCGGCCGTCGTGCTGCTGACGCCGGTTTACGGCGTGATTGTGCCGGCGGCGCTTTGGCTCGCGGTCAATGCCTTCGTCTTCGCCGTGCTGGCCGCCTACGCCCATCGCGACGGGCTGGCTGGCTTTGGCTGGCCATGGCTGTGGGGCTGTGTCGTCCCGCAATTTACCGCGATCGCCGCGGTCTATGCCGTCACCAAGGCCTTGCTGCCGCAGCCGCACACGCCAGCGCTGGTGATCGCCGCCGCGGTGCTCGCCGCCGGCGTCGGCTTTCTCACCGCCGTCGCCGCAAGCGGCGACCTGCGCCATTCCGTGTTGAGTTTCATCCGGCGCGCTGTCTTCGCGCGCGCCGTCCTCACCCGCTGAGCCTTATCCGGCGAGCGCGGCTTCAACTTTCGGCTTTGTACGGGGTTTGAGGTCCGTGTCGGGATAATCCTGCGGGCGCAGGATGCGGTCGGTCACGTCCGACCATGACAGCATCGGCGGCGGCTGGAATTTCCCCGCCCCGAGCGCGCCCAAGATGGCGTGCCCGATCGAGGCCCGATTGCTGGGAACGTAACCGAAGCGGTCGGCATGGCTTCCGACGGCGGGCATCGGGCACACGGCTGGAATTCCCATGAATTCATATTGCATCAGCTTCATCGACGTGTCGCACAGATAATCCTGCACGCACTCCGTCTTGTACGGCGCAACGCCGAAATTGGCGTGTTTGATATAGGCCAGCGTGTCCGCATAGGGCATTTCGCCATAGAGCTTGATGTTCGGCTGCGCCAGGTGGCGCGCGCTGCGGCCGCCGCCGATGACGTGGAACGTGACATGCGGGAACAACGGCGCGGCGATTTCGAACAGTGTCGGATCGAACAGCATCGAGCCGACCGAGACCGCGTGGGTGCCGCCGTTATAGGGCGACGCGCCGATCGTTTGGGCGTCGAGATCGAGGCCGTGCGGGACGTAACACATCTTCGCCCGCGCCGGGAACGACTTCGCCATCAGCCGCGACGGCAGCACCACCGTATCGAACAAGTCGATATTGGCCTCAAGTTCCGCCTGCACGAAGGGATCGACGCCGATCGTGTCGAGCAGATCCGACGCGATATAGATCTTGCGCGCGGTCAGATTGAGTTGCCCGATCATCGGCAGCAGGATCGGCGCCATGCCGGATTCCATAATGATCGTATCGCAGTCCTTAACCCACTGGCGAAACAGGTCCGGCACCCCGCACCGGTAGGCGGCAAACAGCTTTGCCGACAGGCCGCGCAGGATCGGTGCGCGCAGATTGAACGGATGCCAAGCCGATTTCCAAAGGAAGCAGTCCACTTCGCGGAACCGTTCGACACGGTTGGCGCACGCGCGCAGCGAAATGCGCGGATCGCCATTGATATGCGACAGCGCACTGAAGCCGAGCGAGAAGAAGCGCATCTCGCCGCGGCGCGAGAGTTCACGCGCGATGAAATGCATATTGGCCCAGCGCGGGGTGCGGAAATCGTGGCCGGAGATGATGAGGAACCGCTGCATCCGTGCCCGCGCCTGGCGCCGCGGCCAAGCGCCGCGGGCTTCAAGGAAAGCGGCAAATTAGCCGAAAGGCGTTAAGATTCCTTAGCCCGGCCGGTGTCCCCGCAGCGCCTAAGTCCGCCGGTTCCGGCTGCTTTTTGCAGGTTTAATCGTGCTTTTGCCGCACCCCGCCGGTAACCTCGCGAACCTTGGTCGCGATCGCCCACAGAAGCGGCGTCTGCTTGATCCAGCGCTTGAGCCGTTGCGCGGCGAGCTTCGACATGGCGGCGAGCGCCCCGCGCCAGGTCACCGCCGCGATGTAATCGTAGAGCTGCAACTCGGTGTCGCACCAATCGCGCTTGTAGCGTTCGTCGCCGATGGTGAAATCGAAAACGCGGCACCCGCGATCGATGGCATAGTGCATCAAGTCATGCAGATGCGCGGCGCCGGGCCCGAAGCGCGACAAGTCGCAGTCGGTGTAGCTCGCCAGCAGGTGATAATAGCGCCCGCGGTGGACCAGCCCGAGATTGACCGCGGCGGTGTTCGTTCCCACGTCGAGGCGGCTCACATGCACGAGCGGCCGCGTCGCCGGATCGGCAGCAAGCGCGCGATAGAAATCCGCATGGCCCGGCTTGGCGAACAGATTGCCGACGCCCATGCGCGCAAAGGAGCGCGCCTTCTGCGCCATCAAGGTGTCGAGCGAGCTCAAGATCTCGCTGTCGCTCGCCGGATTGACGAATGCGATCTCGCCGAATTCGCTCAGCTTCTTGCGCTTGGTGCGGTCGCGTCGGCGCGTCGCCGACGAGCGCTTGGTCGTGTAGAAGGCGTCCCAGTCGCCGCCCAGATGCGTCAAATAGGCGCCACTCGGATTGATCGTGCCGCCCAGATAACGCATCGGGTTTTGCTGCGCGCCGATCAGTTCCGGCATTTTGTCGAGGGCGATTACATCGAAACGTAGCCGCGGATTGGCTTGCAGGCTACGCGTGATCTCCTGCCACAGCGCGAGGAAATGCGCGCGGTCGATGCGCGCGGAGAACGTTTCCGCCAGCAGCGGCCCGTTGTAGTCGCACAATTCGGAGCCGAGCCAGTTGAGTTCGCGCGCCAAGCCGGCAGCGCGGACCGATAGCGACAACAGGAGCAGAATGGCGCCGGTCGCGTCACGTCCCACCACGATGGCGGGCTGCACGCCCTCGCGCGCGCCGATATGACGCTGCCAGGTGGCCAGCCAATCGAAACTCTGGAACACGGTGCCGTCGGCGTGCGGCTCGAAAGCCCGCCAATCCCGCTCGATGGCCGCCAAGTCGTCGTAGACGGAAATGCGGATATCGCCGAAGCCGGCGGCCGGCGGCGCGGCCTGGGTGCGGTCCACGGCCGGGTCGACACCGAAATGCGCATCAAGTCGTGCGGGGACAGCCTGGGCCATGGCCACATCTCGAATGGGAGCGCTCAGGTAGGGATTACGTCCAACAGCCGTGCACAATCCGTTAACTCGGGGGCGCAACCTGCAATGCCGTTAGGGAAGCGTTGTTGCGCCGCGATAGGCGCATCCCTATAGTCCGCGCCGTTCCGGTCGGGGCGTAGCGCAGCCCGGTTAGCGCACTTGTCTGGGGGACAGGGGGTCGTGGGTTCAAATCCCGCCGCCCCGACCAATTTTCCCTTCGAATGAACCGCCGCCGGCGCAGTCCGATCCGTCAGTTCCGGATCGCGTCGACCGCGCCAAGCGCATCGATCACGCCGGCGCCGACGTCGCGCTTGGCGCCCGGGATCGTGCGCGCCGATTTGATCAGCAGGCTGCGCACCTGATCTGGCGTGAGCTTCGGATCGCGCGCAAGCAACAGTGCGGCGACGCCGGTCGCATGCGCGGCGGCGACCGAGGTGCCGGTGGTGACCTGGTATCCTCCATCGGGCGCCGGCTCGAGCACCATGCACGCCGGGCGCCGCCACCGCCACTTGCGGGCCGCGATTGGCCTGCGGCAACAACTTGTCCTCGGCGTCGGTCGCGGTCACGCCGATGACGTCGGGATCGGCCGCCGGAAAAAGCGGTGGCGAGCGCGGCCCCGCATTGCCGACCGCGGCGATCAGCACCATGCCGCGCGCATGCGCCTTGCGCCAGCATGTCGCGCAACATGGAATCGGCCGGTCCGGCGAAGCTCATATTGACGATGCGCGCTTGCTTGCTCGCCGCCCAATCGAGGCCTTTGAGGATATTGAACGTCGTTCCCTGCGCGCCATCCTTGTCGCCGGAGAACGCGCGCACCGCGAGCAGCTTCACTTTCGGCGCGACGCCGACGAGCTTGGTGTGCGAGGCGATGGCGCCGGCCATGCCGGTGCCGTGCATATGCGCCGGTCCGGCCGTGCCGAGCGCGTCGAATTGATCGGCGATCGCGCCGGCGAGATCGGGATGGCTGGCGTCGATCTTGGAATTGATCACCGCCACCAGCACGTCGTCGCCGTTGGTGATCTTGTGCGCTTCCGTCAGATGCAGCTTGGGAATGACGTATTGCGCGCCGGCGTCGGATTGCCCCGGCGGCTGCGCCTGCCCGAACCGATAGAGGAAGTTCGGCTGCGCCGTCGAAATCCGGCTAAACGGCGACAGCCCGCGCAGCGTCGCCCGCACGGAAGCGTTGCCGTCGATGCGCCAGCGCTGCAGCGTGCGGCCGGTCAGCGTGAAGCTTTGCGTCTCCAACAGCGTCAATCGCAGCTGCCGCGACACCACGTTGAGGTACTGTGCGGGCGTGCCGCTTTCGACTTCCAGCAGGATCTCGTTGGGCACGAAGGCGGTCACGCCGCGCGGCGGAATGTCGATGTGGCGCCCGCGCGCTTGCCGCGGCGGCGGAGGCTGATTTGGCGGATTGGGCGGCGGTGTGGTGGCGGTCAGCACCGGTTCGGGAAACAGGACAGGCCCAAGCACCCAGCCGACCGGACCAAGGAAACAGGACAAGCGTCATGCGGTCGACTTCGATGACGGTCAATTCGCGGCCGAGCATAACGGTGCCGATCATCGGCGACACCGCGGCGCAGGCGATCGAGCCGATGCCGTACCAGGCGAGCGGCGTCGGACCGACGCCCGTCGTCCTCACCGGCGGATTGAAGCTTGCCGATTGGGCCCATACCGGCGCATGGACGCCCAGAACAATCACCAGGATTGCAGCTATTGCCCCCCGCCGCATTCGTATCCCTCAGCTGGGCCGGAAAACCGGCAGGGCTATTTTACACAGCGGCCGGGGCGACGCTATGCGGTTTAGTTCAATCTTTACGTGATGCACCAAGGCCCGTGGCGCCCTAATCGGCTCGCGCCACCGCCGCATCGATCAGCTTGCGGCATTCGGCGAGCTCATGCAGCACGGCGTGCAGCTTGCGCAGATCCTCACGCGCGAGCCGGCCGGCCGGGCTCGCCGGCGGCGGCTGAACCGCCGGCGCGGCAAGCTGGGGCGCGGGCGCCGGAGGCGCCGGTTCCGGCGCGCCATAGATTGCACGGTCGGCAGGCTCGATGCGCGGCTCCGGTGCGCCCTTGAACGGCGGCTCGCGCCGCGCTTCGACGTCGTCCCCGCGGTCGCCGAGATCGCGACCGATCAGCGCCGAGAGCCTGCTGCCCAAACCGCGCGCCTCGTCGGCGGCCTCGGCTTCGGCCGACGCCGCTTCTTCGGCAAGGTCCTCGTCTTCGCTCGCACCATGCGGCGGCTGCGGCGCGCCTTCCTGCCAAACGACAGCCACGAATTTCGCGCCCTGCTCGCGCAGGATGCGCTGCACGCCGCGGATGGTGTAGCCCTCGCCGTAAAGGAGATGGCGGATGCCGCGCAGAAGATTGACGTCTTCCGGACGATAATAGCGCCGGCCGCCGCCGCGCTTCATCGGCCTGATGTCGTGGAAGCGGCTTTCCCAGAATCGCAACACGTGCTGCGGCAGATCGAGTTCGTCCGCCACTTCACTGATGCTGCGAAACGCTTCCGGCGCCTTGTGATCCAAAGCGGCCTCTCCCGAAGCTGGATTAAACGCAACACTGGAGCGAACGCGAACGCAACGAGCGCACGATCGTGTCCGAAAGCCGGCGTCAGGCCGGTTCGGCCTGACCGTTGATGCGGTGCTTGAGGATCGCCGACGGCTTGAACACCATCACCCGGCGCGGCGAGATCGGCACTTCCTTGCCGGTCTTCGGATTGCGGCCGATGCGCTGGCCCTTCTTGCGCACCACGAAGGACCCGAACGAAGAAAGCTTCACGGTTTCGCCGCGTTCGAGGCAGTCGGTGATTTCCTTGAGCACCAACTCCACGAGCGCAGCCGATTCCGTCCGCGAAAGGCCCACTTTTTGGTAGACCGCCTCGCAGAGGTCCGCCCGCGTCACCGTTTTACCAGACATCGCCTGCCCTGCCCCTGGCGAAGTATCTCGCTGAATTATCGACGATATTAGCATCATACCCGGGGGTCAACGGGGCGATTTCAAATTGTGAAGAGGGATCGGGGCGGCATCCCGCGCCATGGTGTACGAGCAGCCGCGCAGTTAGCAACCCTGTCCGCCCCACTGAGTGCCCGGAAATCCGCCGGCGGCCGCCTACCAACGCAGCAGCGCCGAACCCCAGGTGAAACCGCCGCCCATCGCCTCCAGCAGGATCAGATTGCCCCGCTTGATACGCCGGTCGGCCACCGCATCGGTCAGCGCCAACGGGATCGAGGCAGCCGACGTATTGCCGTGCCGGTCCACGGTCACCACCACTTTTTCAGGCGCAATGCCGAGTTTATGGGCCGATCCGTCGATGATCCGCTTGTTGGCCTGGTGCGGCACGAACCAGTCGATATCGGCCGCGCTCGTGCCGGTCGCCTTGAAGGCATCGTCGATGACATCGGTGATCATGGCGATCGCGTGCTTGAACACGTCGCGGCCTTCCATGCGCAGATGGCCGACGGTCTGGGTCGAGGACGGCCCGCCGTCCACATAGAGCTTGCTCTTAAAGCGGCCGTCCGAGCGCAAATGGGTGGTCAGAATGCCGCGGTCGGCCGATGTGCCGGCTTGCGGCTGGGCCTCCAGCACCAAGGCGCCGGCGCCGTCGCCGAACAGCACGCACGTGGTGCGGTCGTTCCAGTCCAGGATGCGCGAGAAGGTCTCCGCCCCGATCACCAACGCGCGCTTGAAGGCGCCGCTCTTGAGCATCGCGTCTACCACCGACAGCGCAAAGACAAAGCCCGAGCAGACCGCTTGCAGATCGAAAGCGGCGCCGTGGGTAATGCCAAGGCCGGCCTGCACCGACACGGCGGTCGCCGGGAATGTCTGGTCCGGCGTCGACGTGCCGAGCACGATCAGGTCGATTGAACTCGCCTCGACATGCGCATTGGCGAGCGCCGCGCGAGCGGCATGCAATGCGAGGTCGGAGGTCAACTCACCGGGCGCCGCGACGCGGCGTTCGCGGATGCCGGTGCGCTGCACGATCCATTCATCGGTGGTTTGCACCGACTTCGCCAGTTCGTCATTGGTGAGGATGCACCCGGGCAGATAGCTGCCGCAGCCGAGCACCACCGACCGCAATACCGTCACGAAGTTGCTCCGCTCACCACGCGCGCCGTTGCGCTTGCCTGAAGATCGCGTGCCATCGACTCACCGATCTTGGCGAGCAATTCATAGCGGAACATGTCATAGCCCATGTCGATGGCGGAAGCGAAGCCTTCGGCGTCGGCGCCGCCATGGCTTTTGATGACGATGCCGTTGAGTCCGAGGAACACGCCACCGTTGGATTTGCGCGGGTCCATTTTGTCGCGCAGCATGCGGAAGGCGTGGCGCGACAAGAGATAGCCGAGGCGCGCCGCCCAGGTCCGGTTCATGGCGTTCTTGAGATATTGCGCGAATTGGCGCGCGGTGCCTTCGGCGGTCTTCAGCGCGATATTGCCGGCGAAGCCTTCGGTGACCACCACGTCGACCGTGCCCTTGCCGATGTCGTCGCCCTCGACGAATCCGACGTAATTGAGGTGCGGGAAATTGCCCTCGCGCAGCAGGCGCCCCGCCTCGCGCACCGGCTCGAGGCCCTTGATCTCCTCGACCCCGACATTGAGCAGGCCGACGGTCGGCCGCTCGATGTCGAACAACACGCGCGCCATGGCGCTGCCCATGGCGGCAAGGTTGATCAGATGATGCTCGTCGGCGCCGATCGAAGCACCGACGTCGAGCACCACTGACTCGCCTTTCAAGGTCGGCCACAGCGCCGCGATCGCCGGGCGCTCGATGCCGTCGATCATCTTGAGATTGAACCGCGCCATCGCCATCAGCGCGCCGGTATTGCCGGCGGAGACCGTGACGTTTGCCTCGCCCTTTTTCACCGCGTCGAGCGCAAGCCACATCGACGACTTCCAGCGCCCATGCCGCAGCGCCTGGCTCGGCTTGTCGTCCATGCGGATCGCCACGTCGGTATGCACCAGCCGGGCATTGGCCTTGAGCTTGGGCAGATGATCGAGCACCGGGTCCACCACGGCGCGGTCGCCGAAGATCAGAAATTCGATGTCCGGGTGGCGGCTGAGCGATATGTCGGCGCCCTGCAGGACGACCGCAGGGCCATGATCGCCGCCCATAGCGTCAAGCGCGATGTGGGCTTTATCAGGCATGGGGCGACCTTGGCGGCGCGGGTCGGAGTGCCGGCAAACTAGTCCGATAGGGATGGCGCACGAGGGCGACCATAACCGCCCGGCCACGCCAGACAAGCCGGTATTGGCACCGGTCCACGACTTGCCGTCTGCTCACGATTGGCCGCCGCCGAGGGTCTTTTTCAGCGATTCCAGCGCGGCAAAGGGGTGTTCGCCGGCATCCTCATGCTTCGGCGCGGCGAATTCGGCGCCGGCCTTACGTGGATAGGGATCGATGCCCAGGACCAGGAACTCGGCCGCCAGCGCGCCCAAGTCCAGGCTACCGCCGACCAGCGGTTCCGGCTCGTCGTCATCGTCGCGCTTGCGTTTGCGGGCGCTCTTGCCCGCAGGCTCGGTTCCGCTCACCGGCGCGAAATTAAGATCGACAGCCTCCTCCACCGTGTTCTCGATCGGCTCGAGCGTCACGACACAGATCTGGCCGACCCGCGCGCTCACCCCGCCGCTGACATGGAGGCCTGCCCCCTTGCGCGTCAGATCGAAGACCGCCGAAAGCTGCGGCAATTCGCGCAAGCCGGCGAGTTCGGCGAGCGCGGGCGCGAGCCGTGGCCGGGGCGTCGATCTCGAGATGCAGTCCGGTCTCCGGAATGTCTTCCAGGGCCACCGGCACGCTCCATGGATTTCCAGCTTTATTCATCAGAATCAGTCTCTTAACTCGATATTGCGAGGATCTTGTCCGGCTCCGGAAAGCGCAGCGCACCGCCCGCGAGGCTCGCCACCGGCTGCTCGGCGAGATGACGTACCGCCTCCCGCACATAGGCCGCAAGGCGGGGTGCCGCGCCAGCCGATGCTCCGTCATAGATATTCCGTTTCAAGGTCTGCACCAGCGGGCCCTCATTCTGCGACGTCCAGGCCGTCCGGTAGGCCTGCGAGCGGCCGTAAAAGGCCTCGCCGATGCGCTGCATTTCCTTGGGGACCTTGAGGTCGCCTATCCCCATCTCCCGCAAATTATGGTCCATATCCTGACAAAACCGGTCGAAAATGCCCTGCCCGAGGCTCTTAAGCGCGGCATCCTGCGCCAGCCGGTCGAGCACCATGGCCAAGTGCAGCACAATCAGGTCGAAACGGCCGTTAACCGTGTCCGCGACCGCATAGGCGCGATAAAACGTCGGCAATCGCGCCTGCGCCACGATCATGCCATACAGGGTCGAAATGGTGTCGGCGCCGCGCGGCTTGCGGCGAAAAAGGGGGAAAATCATTGCGTTGGTTCGGAGCTGACCGGCGCAGCCGCCGGGTACGTGAACGCCCCCGCCGATGCAAGATCGAAATCACGGTGCCGCGTTTGGGGTCGACGACCATTCGGGATCAACAGCAAGCGGATCCGGCTCGCGCTCGCGCTTGCCGGTGCTGGCGCTCGCCGGCTGCGGCGGCTTCACCGAGACGCTGCAGCGCGGCTATGTCGTGCAGGAAGGCGCGCTCGAGCAGATTCCGATCGGCGCCAGCCAGGAGCAGGTTCTGATCGTGCTCGGCACGCCCTCGACCGTCGCCACCGTCAGCGGCGAAGCATTCTATTATATCTCGCAGACATCGCAGCGCTCGGCCGCCTTCATGCCCTATGAAGTGAAGGACCAGCGCGTCATCGCCGTCTATTTCGACAAGAACCGCCGGGTCGAGCGGCTGGCCAATTACGGCCTGAAGGATGGCAAGGTGTTCGACTTCGTGTCGCAGACGACGCCGACCGGCGGCAAGGAATTCGATTATCTCAGCGGCGTGCTCAGCGGTCCCTCAGCCCCGACGTCTGTGAGCCGCACGCTGCGGCGGAAGAAAAAGGGCCCGCGTCCGGCGGGCCCTTTGCCTTTTTGATCCGCGTTCGTCGGTTAGTGCGCCAGCACCGCCAGCAGCAGCAGCGCCACGATGTTGGTGATCTTGATCATCGGGTTCACCGCCGGGCCGGCCGTGTCCTTGTAGGGATCGCCGACGGTGTCGCCGGTCACCGCCGCCTTGTGGGCGTCGGAGCCCTTGCCGCCGTAGTGGCCGTCCTCGATGTACTTCTTGGCGTTGTCCCAGGCGCCGCCGCCCGAGGTCATCGAGATGGCGACGAACAGGCCGGTGACGATCACGCCCAGCAGCATGGCGCCGAGCGCCGAGAAGCCCGCCGACTTGCCGGCCGCCCGCCGCCGGCGATCAAGTAGATCACGAAGTAGACCACGATCGGCGACAGCACCGGCAGCAGCGACGGGATGATCATCTCCTTGATCGCCGCCTTGGTCAGCATGTCGACGGCGCGGCCGTAGTCGGGCTTGCTGGTGCCCTTCATGATGCCGGGCTTTTCCCGGAACTGCCGGCGCACCTCCTCGACCACCGCGCCGGCGGCGCGGCCGACCGCGGTCATGGCCATGCCGCCGAACAGGTACGGCAGCAGGCCGCCGAACAGCAGGCCGACGACGACGTAGGGATTGGTCAGCGCGAAGTCGAGCTGCACGCCCTGGAAGTACGGATGCGCGGCGGCGTCCTTGCTGAAGAACTTGCAGGTCCTGGGTATAGGCCGCGAACAGCACCAGCGCGCCGAGGCCGGCCGAGCCGATGGCATAGCCCTTGGTCACCGCCTTGGTGGTGTTGCCGACCGCGTCGAGCGCGTCGGTCGACTTGCGCACCTCCTTCGGCAGGCCCGCCATTTCGGCGATGCCGCCGGCGTTGTCGGTGACCGGGCCGAAGGCGTCGAGCGCCACGATCATGCCGGCCAGCGCCAGCATGGTGGTCACCGCGATGGCGATGCCGAACAGGCCGGCCAGGTTGTAGGTGACGATGATGCCGGCGATGATGACCAGCGCCGGCAGCGCGGTCGACTTCCATCGAGATGGCCAGGCCCTGGATGACGTTGGTGCCGTGGCCGGTGACCGAGGCCTCGGCGATCGACTGCACCGGGCGGAAGTCGGTGCCGGTGTAGTATTCGGTGATCCACGATGATCAGCCCGGTGACGGCGAGGCCGACGATGCCGCAGCAGAACAGCGTCGTGGCCGGTGAAGGTCGCGCCGCCGCGCGGTGAGCGGCATGCCGAAGCCGATCAGCCAGTGGATGACGCCGGCGATGCCGATCAGCGACAGGACGCCGGTGGCGATCAGGCCCTTGTAGAGCGCGCCCATGATCGTTGGCTGGCGCCGAGCCGCACGAAGAAGGTGCCGATGATCGAGGTGATGATGCAGACGCCGCCGATGGCGAGCGGCAGCGTCATCATCGTCGAGCAGATGCGGCGTGCCGGCGAAGAAGATCGCCGCCAGCACCATGGTGGCGACCGTGGTCACCGCATAGGTCTCGAACAGGTCGGCCGCCATGCCGGCGCAGTCGCCGACATTGTCGCCGACGTTGTCGGCGATGGTGGCCGGGTTGCGCGGATCGTCTTCGGGAATGCCGGCTTCGACCTTGCCGACCATGTCGCCGCCGACGTCGGCGCCCTTGGTGAAGATGCCGCCGCCGAGACGGGCGAAGATCGAGATCAGCGAGGCGCCGAAGCCGAGCGCCACCAGGGCGTCGATCACGGTGCGGTCGTTCGGCGCCATGTGCAGCGTGCCGGTGAGGAAGCCGAAGTAGACCGCGACGCCGAGCAGCGCCAAGCCCGGCCACCAGCATGCCGGTGACGGCGCCGGAGTTGAAGGCGAGCTCGAGGCCCGCCGGCCAGCGTCTTGGTCGCGGCCTGCGCGGTGCGCACATTGGCGCGCACCGAGACGTTCATGCCGATGAAGCCGGCGGCGCCCGACAGCACCGCGCCGATCAGGAAGCCGACGGCGACCAGCCAGCCGAGCGAGAAGCCGAGGATGACGAAGATCACGACGCCGACGATGGCGATGGTGGTGTACTGGCGGTTGAGATAGGCCTGCGCGCCTTCGTGGATGGCGGCGGCGATTTCCTGCATGCGCGCGTTGCCGGCGTCGGCGCTGCAGCACCGAACGGATCGCCCAGATGCCGTAGACGATCGCGAGCACGCCACAGCCGACGATCACCCACAAAGTGTTCATGGTGGTTTCAACCTCGATTGAAGTGGCGCATGCAGGAGAGAACGCTCCCGCCGGCGCCAGGAGCGTCGAGGATGGCCGCTTGTAAGGGCGCTTCACCCCGACCGGGAAAGCGCGCGGATATAGCCAAAAAGGCCGCGCCAAGGCAACGCCGGAAAAGCATGCCGATATGGCACGTATTTTCGCGGCCTGGGGACGATTCAGACCGGCTACGACGCGCTTGCGCGCGGCGAGCCAGACCAGCATGGCGCCGGCCAGCGAAAATGGTCGGGAAGATCACCTCGTTGATCGTCGCCCAGCCGAAATATTCGAGCAGCTGGCCGGAGGAGAACGAGCCACCGCCATGCCGCCGAAGATCAGGAAGTCGTTGAACGCCTGCACCTTGTTGCGTTCCTCCGGCCGGTGGCACTGGGTCACCATGGTGGTGGCGCCGATGAAGGCGAAGTTCCAGCCGAGCCCGAGCAGCACCAGCGCGGTCCAGAAATGCGCCACCGTGATGCCGGCGATCGCCGACGACCGCGGCCAGCACGATCAGGCCCAGGCCGATGCCGGTGATGCGCTCGACGCCGAAGCGCGCGATCAGCGAGCCGGTGATGAAGCTCGGCGAATACATCGCCAGCACGTGCCACTGGATGCCGAGCGTGGCGTCGGTCACCGAATGGCCGCAGCCGACCATGGCGAGCGGCGCCGAGGTCATCACCATGTTCATCATGGCGTAGCTCGCCATGCCGCAGGCGACCGCGACGATGAAGCGCGGCGCGCGCACGATCTCGAGCGAGCGGCCGCGCGTTGTCGGCGTGCACCGGCCGGCAGCGGCGGGATCTTGACGAACATCAGCACCAGCGCGGCGACCACCGCGCAGGCCGATTGGCCGAGATAGCTCGCCGCGAACATGTGCGGCGACAGCAGTCCTTGGTGAAGATGACGAGCTGCGGCCCGATCACCGCGGCGAACACGCCGCCGGCGAGCACCCAGGACACCACCTTGGGCCGGAACGCTTCGCTCGCGGTGTCGGCGGCGGCGAAGCGGTAGGAATTGTGCGCGGCGGCGTAGAGCCCGCCGCAGAAGGTGCCGACGAGCAGCAGCCAGAACTGGCCGTGCATCACCGCCGAATAGGAAATCAGCCCGGACAGCATGCCGAACACCGAGCCGGTCTGCAGCGCGAAGCGCCGGCCGAAGCGGCGGGCGAGCGCGCCGACCGGCAGCGAGCCGAGCCACATGCCGAACACCATGACAGGTGATCGGCAGCGTCGCCAGGCCCTTGTCGGGCGCGAGCACCGCGCCGACGATGCGAGGCGGTCGAGACGATGACGGTGTTGTTGCCGCCGGCGAGCGCCTGCGCCACCGCCAGCACCATGGCGTTGCGGCGCGCCAGGCTGTCGTCGACGGCGGCGTATTGGATGGGCTCGGCGACCGCCGACATGAAGGATTCCCGGCAAAAGGATTCTCCTTTTACCGGCGTTCGGAGAATATCACCACTGCCGCCGGCGCAGGGCTGGGTTGCCCACCTACCGCTCACGGCGCTAGATCGTTCCGTGTCGAAGCGCCAGGCGCCGGGATGGCGGATCACCGCGTCGCGCGCCTCGTCCAGCGAACGGGCGCCGATCTGGCCGAGCGAGGAGCGCAATTCGTCGATATAGAGGTCGATCAGATGCCCCGGCCCGGCGTCGCCGAGCGCGCCGACCGCCCAGAGGAAGCTCTTGCCGGCAAAGGCCGCCTTGGCGCCGAGCGCCAGCGCCCGCATCACGTCCTGGCCCGCAGCGGATGCCGCTGTCGAGCACGACGGTCGCCTTCTGGCCGACCGCCGCGACGATCGCCGGCAGCACGTCGATCGACGGCGTCAGCGCCTCGATCTGGCGGCCGCCGTGGTTCGACACCCAGATGCCCTCGATGCCGAGCGACACCGCCTTCTCGGCGTCGGCCGGATGCAGGATGCCCTTGACCAGCATCGGGCCCTTCCAGCGGTCGCGATAGCGCGCGACTTCCTCCCAGGAGAACACGCCGCCCATGTTCTTGCGCGCGAAGCCGATGACCTCGTTGGTGCTGGCGCCCGCGCCGGCATATTGCCGGATGGTGGCGAAGCGCGGATAGCCGTTGCGCAACAGCGCCAGCAGCCATTTCGGCCGCATCAGCCATCTCGTAGAGCATGCGCGAGGTCGGGCGGAATTCGCGGCCCAAGCCCGGCATAGCTTTCGCGCGTGCGCGTGGTGCGCACCGGCACGTCGATGGTGAGCGCCAGCGCTTTGACGCCCGCCGCGGTCGCCCGCTTGATCAGGTCGAAGCCGATGGCGTGGTCGTTCTGGTAGAAGCGATAGAGCTGCAGCCAGAACACGTCGGGCGCGACTTTGGCGACCTCCTCGATGGTGGCGCCGCCGGCGACGCCGAGCGTGTAGGGCACGCGCGCGCGCTGCGCCGCCTTCGCCATGATCAGGTCGGCGCCCGGCCACACCAGCGACGGCCCGCCCATCGGCGCGATGCCGATCGGCGCGGCGTAGCGCGTGCCGAACAGTTCGACGTCGGTCGGCGGCACGGTGGTGATGGCGCCGTAGCGCGGCACGACCTTGATCGCGTCGAACGCCGCCCAATTGTGCTGCGATGCCGACGTCGGCGCCGGCGCCGGTGTCGCCGTATTCGAACGAGAAGCGCGGCACGTTCTTCGGCGCGCGCGCCCGCAGATAGGCCGAGCTCGGGTAGCGCTTGATGCAGCGCCTCGAAATTCGGGCTGATCCCCGAGGGCATTTGCTCGAGCTCTTTTTTTGCCGTCAGGTCGTCCATGGCGTTTCCCTGAGATGCGTTTTTTTTGACTATAGCGCGCCCGGCCGCGGTGTAACCACTGGGGCGTCGCGATTTCAGAAATGGCTGAACGAGGCGCGCTTGAAGGCGAGCGCCTGGCCGCCGCTGTCCACGAAGCGGACACCCTCGCCCGCTTTGATTTCG
This sequence comes from uncultured Alphaproteobacteria bacterium, assembly GCA_963733315.1. GTDB lineage: Bacteria > Pseudomonadota > Alphaproteobacteria > Rhizobiales > Xanthobacteraceae > Pseudolabrys. The sequence continues at coordinate 164,925 of CAVTCV010000031.1, forward strand.
CCGATCTCGGTCACCGCGACATTGGCGGCCTGCGCCGCGGCGCGGAAGCTGTCGGCCTTGGCCGCCGGCACGGTGCAGACGATTTCGTAGTCGTCGCCGCCGGTGAGTGCGGTTTCCAGCATGGCTGGCTCGGCCGCAATCGCGGCCTTGCGCCGCATCGGACAGCGGCACGCGCGCGACCTCGATCTCGGCCGCGACCTGCGAGGCCCGGCACAGCTTGGCAAAATCGCCGGCGAGCCCGTCGGAGACGTCCATCGCCGCCGAAGCATGCGTGCGCACCGCTTCGGCTCAGCGCATTGCGCGGCTGCGGCAGCAGATAGCGCGAGAGGAGATGCCGCGCTGCGTGTCGCTCAGCTTCCAGGCCGCGCCCTTGCGCAGGAGGACACCGAGCGCGGCGTCGCCGATGGTGCCGGTGACAAACACGCGGTCGCCGGGCTTGGCGCCGGCGCGCCGCACCATGGTTCCCTCCGGCACGCTGCCGAACATGGCGATGGAAATCGTGATCGGCCCCGGCGTGCGGTCGGTGTCGCCGCCGAACAGCGGACAGCCGAACTGCTCGGCGTCCTCGCGCAGGCCTTGCGCAAAGCCGCGAGAGCCAGTCGGCGCCGGTCTCCTTCGGCAGCGCCAGCGACACCAGGAAGCCGAGCGGCTTAGCGCCTTTGGCGGCAAGGTCGGACAGATTGACCCGCAGCGCCTTCTTCGCCACGTCGCGCGCCGCATCCTCGGCAAAAAAATGCACGCCGCCGATGATGGCGTCGGTTTTGAGAACGATCTCGCAACCCGGCGGCGGCTTGATGAAAGCGGCATCGTCGTTCAAGCCCAGCGCGCCGGGATGCGTCGCAATCGGCTGGAAATAGCGCGCGATCAGGCGGTCTTCGCCGGAGAGTTTGTCGTCGTCGGAGCTCATAAGCGCGAGTTTGCCTTCTTATGCCTCCCGCTAAAAGGGGAGTCTAGGCAGAGAACTCCGCCGCGCGCAGCTTGCGTGCCAGTTGGTCGAGCACGGCGTTGACCATGCCGGTTTCGTCACGCTCGACGAAGGCGGCCGCGACGTCGGCATATTCCGATACGACCACGCGCGCCGGCACGTCGCGGCGGTGATCAAGCTCGTAGGCGCCGGCGCGCAACGCCGCGCGCAGCACCGCCTCGATGCGCTTGAGCGGCCAGCTTTTCGCCAGCGCCTCGTCGATAATCGGATCGAGCTTGCGCTGCTCGCGCACCACGCCGGAGACGATGTCGCGGAAGAACGCGGCTTCGGCCGGCAGATATTGCGCGCCCTCGACCTCGCGGCCGAGCCAGTGGCTTTCGAACTCGGCGAGAATCTCGTTCAAGCCAGTGCCGGCGAGATCCATCTGATAGAGCGCCTGCACCGCCGCGAGCCGCGCCGCCCCGCGCTTGTTCGCCTTGCGCGCGTCCTTGTCGTCGAACGGCGCGCTCTTGCCCATTATTTGCCCGCCAGTTTGCGCTTGAGCGCGATCATGGCGAGCGCAGCGCGGGCGGCGCTCGCGCCCTTGTTGCGGCCGTCCGCCGACGAGCGGGCAAGCGCCTGCGCCTCGTTGTCGACGGTGAGGATGCCGTTGCCGATGGCGAGCCCACGCTGCAGGCTCAAGTCCATCAGCCCGCGCGCCGATTCGTTCGACACCAGTTCGAAATGATAGGTCTCGCCCTGGATGACGCAGCCGAGCGCGACCACGCCGTCATAAGGCGCGCGCTTTTTCTGCGCGGCGTCAGTGGCAAAGGCGATCGTCGCCGGCACTTCGAGCGCGCCCGGCACAGCGATACTGTCGTATTGCACGCCGGCCTCGTCGAGCACGCGCTTGGCGCCCGCCAGCAACGCGTCGGAAATGTGTTCATAAAAGCGCGCTTCCACGATCAGCACGCGCAACGCGTCGCGCTTTTTCGCAGCGCTCGTCTTCTTGGCCATGTCTTTGGTTCCTTTGTTCGGCCGGGTCGTAGCAAGCGCGCGCGCGCCGAACAAGCATCATTGTCATGGCCGGGCTTGACCCGGCCATCTCGCTTTGGTGAGCACCATGCCCTCCTAAGCGGGGTCACCGGGACAAGCCCCGTGACGACAATCAGCGCGCTTCCATCAGCCGCGCCGTGTAGCGCGCCATGGTGTCGATTTCGAGATTGACGTCGTCGCCCGCCCGCAAGGCGCCGAAGGTCGTCACCTGCAACGTGTGCGGGATGATCAGCACCGAGAAGGTATCGCCATCCACTGCGTTAACCGTGAGCGAGACGCCGTCGAGCGCAACCGAGCCTTTCGGCGCGATAAAACGCGCCAGTTCGCGCGGCGCGCGCAACACGAAGCGCGCCATGTCGGTCATGTCCTCGCGCGCGACGACAGTCGCCAAGCCGTCCACATGTCCGGCGACCAGGTGCCCGCCCAATTCGTCGCCCAATTTGAGCGCGCGCTCGAGATTGACGTGGCCGCCATGCCGCCAGCGACCGACGGTGGTCACGCGCAGGGTTTCGTCGGCCGCGTCGACCGCAAACCAGGTGCGTCCGTTTTCTTCGCCGGTGCCGACCACGGTCATGCAGACGCCCGAGCAGGCGATCGAGGCACCATCGACGAGTTCGGCGCGCGGATAGTCGCAGGCGATGGTGATGCGGTGCAGATTGTCGGCGCGCGGCTTGACCGACCGCACCTCGCCCACGTCGGTGACAATGCCGGTGAACATGTCAGGTGCGCTCGTAATGTTCGAGCGTATCGGGCCCGAGCTTTTCGCTGCCGCGCGCGTGCAATTGCCCGGTGAAGCCGTCGAGCGGCATGCCTTCCAGCGGATCGATGCCGCCGGCGCCGATCGTCTTTGCGCCGCGCAGCAGCGCCAGTTCATCCACCAGGCCGGCCGCGGCAAAACTGCCGGCAAGCTTCGGACCGCCCTCCACCATCAGTCGCGTGATGCCCTGCTCGGCCAGCACCTTGAGCACGTCCTTCAGATCAAGCTGGCCATCGACTTCGCCGACGCGGAACACCTTGCAGCCTTTGTGCTGCAGGATTTCCTCGGCGATCGCCGACGGCTTGCTCGACGTGAACACCCAGGTCGGCGTTTCGCGCACCGTCGCCACCACCGCGGTCATCAACGGCAATTTCAAACCGGCGTCGAGCACCACGCGCACCGGCGAGCGCTCGAACATGCCGGGCAGCCGGCAGCTCAATTGCGGATTGTCGGACAAGATCGTGCCGATGCCGACCATGATGGCGTCGCTCGCCGCCCGCATCTGGAACACGCGCACGCGAGCCGCCTCGCCGGTGATCGACGCCGGCTTGCGGCCCGCGAGCCCAGCTTTGCCGTCGTCCGACACCGCCAGTTTCAGCGTCACACGCGGCCGCGCTTGCGTGACGCGCATAATGTGGCCGGCGTGAACGTCGCGCGCCTCGTCGGCGCCCAAGGCCACATCGACCGTGACGCCCTTGTCGCGCAGCCGCGCATGGCCCTGGCCGGCGACATCCGGATTGGGATCTTCCAGCGCCGATACTACGCGCGCGATGCCGGCCTTGATGATGGCGTCGGCGCAGGGCGGCGTCTTGCCCTGATGCGAGCACGGCTCGAGCGTCACGTACATCGTGGCACCCTGCGCCGCCTTCTTGGCGCGGCGCAGCGCCTCGACCTCGGCATGCGGGCGGCCGTGGATTTGCGTCCAGCCACGGCCAACGATGACACCGTCCTTCACGATCACCGCGCCGACCGCCGGATTGGGCCAGGTGTTGCCTAGCCCGCGCCGGCCGAGCGTAAAGGCAAGCCGCATGAAGCGCGCGTCGTCCGCGGCGTTCGCCACGCTGTCCGGCGTAGCAATGACCGCCGCTGCTTGATCGCTCATTTGCGCGCTGTCGCGGGCTTGGCTTCCTCGTCGCCCGACAATTCGTCGAGCGCGGCGCGGAAGTCCTTGGCCTCGCGGAAATTACGGTAGACGGAGGCGAAGCGCACATAGGCGACGTCGTCGAGCCCGCGCAAATGCTCCATCACCAATTCTCCGATGGTCTCCGAGGTGACTTCGTTCTCGCCCATGCTCTCGAGCTCGCGCACGATCTTCGACACTTCCTGCTCGATGCGCTCGGGGTCGACCGAGCGCTTGCGCAGCGCCACCTGCACCGAGCGCATCAGCTTGTCGCGGTCGAACGGCACGCGGCGGCCGTTGCGCTTGATCACGGTCAACTCGCGCAGCTGCACGCGCTCGAAGGTGGTGAAGCGGAAATTGCACGTGAGGCACACGCGGCGGCGGCGGATCACCGCCGAATCCTCGGTCGGCCGCGAATTTTTCACCTGCGTGTCGAGACTTCCGCAACTCGGGCAACGCATGATTTAATCCCCACCTCTCCTTGTCATGCCCGGCCCTGTGCCGGGCATCTCGCTTAGGGACGCAGTGCTCTCCTAATCGGGATGGCCGGGACAAGCCCGGCCATGACACCTCATTGATAAATCGGAAACCGTGAAATCAATGTCTGCACGCGATCGCGCACCGCGCTTTCGATCAGCGAGTCCTCCTCGACCTGTTTCTGCGACAGCACATCGAGGACGTCGGCGATCATCTCGCCGACCTGGCGGAATTCGGCGATGCCGAAGCCCCGCGTGGTGCCGGCCGGCGTGCCGAGGCGGACACCGGAGGTCACCGTCGGCTTCTGCGGATCGAACGGGATGCCGTTCTTATTGCAGGTGATGTGGGCGCGGCCGAGGGCTAATTCTGCCACCTTGCCGGTGAGCTGCTTCGGCCGCAGATCGACAAGCATCAGATGGGTGTCGGTGCCGCCGGAGACAATATCGAGCCCGCGCGATTTCAGCGTTTCGGCCAGCGCCTTGGCGTTCTCGACCACGTTGCGGGCATAGGTGCGGAAGCTTGGCCGCAGCGCCTCGCCGAAGGCGACCGCCTTGGCGGCGATCACATGCATCAGCGGCCCGCCCTGCATGCCGGGGAACACAGCCGAATTGAGCTTCTTGGCCAGTTCCTCGTCGTTGGTCAGGATGACGCCGCCGCGCGGGCCGCGCAGCGTCTTGTGCGTGGTCGTGGTGACGACATGCGCGTGCGGGAATGGCGACGGGTGCGCGCCGCCGGCGACCAGCCCGGCGAAATGCGCCATGTCGACGAAGAGATAGGCGCCGACCGCGTCGCAGATCTCGCGGAAGCGGCGGAAATCGATGATGCGCGGATAGGCCGAGCCGCCGGCGATGATCAGCTTCGGTTTGTGCTCATGGGCGAGACGCTCGACCTCTTCCATGTCGATGCGGTGATCGTCGCGGCGCACGTTATAGGGCACCGGCTTGAACCACTTGCCCGACATGTTGATGGCCATGCCGTGGCTGAGGTGGCCGCCGGCGGCGAGGTTCAATCCCATGAATGTGTCGCCCGGCTGCATCAGCGCGAAAAACACCTCGGCGTTCGCCGACGCGCCAGAATGCGGCTGCACATTGGCGAACTTGCAGCCGAACAATTTGGTTACGCGCTCAATGGCGAGTTGCTCGGCAATGTCGACGAACTGGCAGCCGCCGTAATAGCGTTTGCCCGGCAGACCTTCGGCGTATTTGTTGGTGAGCACGGACCCCTGCGCTTCCAGCACGGCGCGCGAGACGATGTTCTCCGACGCGATCAATTCGATCTCGTCACGTTGGCGGCCAAGTTCGAGCTTGATCGCCTCGGCGATCTGCGGGTCCGTTTCGGCAAGCGTGGCTGTGAACAAGTTTTCCGGCCCCAGGTTGCGCGCGGCCGGATCGGACATCGACATGGAAGTCTCCTTAAGCGCCCACGGGCGCCCGAAAGCGTGCAAAATCCGTGCTCTGGCGGACAGGCCCGGCCGTCCCGGCACTGGCCTCGCAGCCGATAGCATATCGGTCACCCAGCGCCAAGTTGTGGCGTTGGAAGGGTGTGGGAGGCGCAAGATATAGGCATCCACCCTCTGGTCAGCGAGGCGCGGCCATAGTGAACTTGAGCGGTAAAGTCCCGCCGTGGTCCCTCCTTCACCGCCAGTCCCGCCCCGCTTCGGCCTTCCGCACCGATGAAAAAACCCGCCACTCTCGTCTACGGCTCCGACGAGGAGCCGCCGCTCGCCATCACCGTGATCAGCGCCGTCCAGCACGTCGGCGTCATCGCAATTTTCATGATCTATCCCATCCTGGTGTCGCGCGAAGCCGGCGCGCCGGCGGACGAGATCGCCGCCATCCTGCGCATGGCCATGCTGGCGCTGGCGTTTGCGGTAGTGGTGCAGGCGCTGCCGCGCTTCTAAAATCTCTCCTGGGCATTCGACTGGGAGATGGTGATCCCGTTCGCGGTTACCGGGCTCGCCGCCGCGATGAGCGCGACCGCGGTGGTCACCACCTATCAACGCATCACCGACGCGGAATGGGTGCGCCCCGAGCCGAACTCGATCGCCGGCGGCATTTTCGGCGACGGCATTTCCGCGATCGTCGCCGGCTTGCTCGGCACGCATGGCCTGACCATCTCCACCGCCAATGTCGGTCTGGTGGCGGCGACCGGCGTCGCCAGGCGGCGCATCGCCTTCGTCATCGCCGCCATCCTTGTGCTCGCCGCGTTTCAGCCGACGCTGGTCGGCGTCTTGATCATCATACCGCCGCCGGTGATGGCGGCGGCGCTGCTGTTCACCGCAATGTTCATCATGATCAGCGGCGTGCAAATCTTCGCCTCGCGCGTGCTCGATCCGCGCCGCACGCTGGTGATCGGCACCGGCATGATGGCGTTTTTCCTGGTGTCGGTGACGCCGCTCGCCTTCGCCAGCGTGCCGCATTGGGCGCAGCCGCTGGTGACCTCGCCGCTGGTGCTGGCGACGCTCACCGCGCTGACGCTCAATCTGGTTTTCCGCATCGGCATCCGCCACAAGGTCACGATGAGCATCGACCCGGCGGCTCCGGATCTCGCCTAGGTCGAAAATTTCATCGAGCGCGCCGCGGGCAGCTGGGGCGCGCGCCGCGACGTCAGCAGCCGCGTCGAGTTCGCCGTGCAGCAGGCGGTCGAGGCGATCTTCGAGTTCTGCCGCATCAGCGGGCCGGTCGTCCTCACCGTGAGTTATGACGAATTCGATATCGATGCCGCTATCGCCTATGACGGCGTTGCGCTCGAACTGCCCGACAGCCCGCCCTCGCAGGAGGAGCTTCTGGAAACCGAAGACGGCCCGCGCGGGCTCTCGGGCTTCCTGGTGCGGCGGCAGGTCGACCGCGCCCGCACCGTCATTGAACGCGGCCAGGCCGTGCTACGGCTGCACTTCCGGCACTAGCCTTTGAACGTGGTGGCGTAGGGGCCGAGATTGTCGCGATTGTAGATATCGTCGCGGAACTGGACGACGCCGTCGGGCGTCGCCCAGGCGGTCATGTAGACCCAGAATACCGGTACCGGTTTCGCGAGCCTGGCGTCCTTGCGCTCGCCGAATTTGATCACCGCGTCGATCTCCTGCCGCGACCAGCCCGGCGTGTCGCGCAACAGCCAATCGACCAGCTCGCGCACGTTCTGCACGCGCACGCAGCCGGAAGAATGGAAGCGCATGTCCTCGCCGAACAGGTTCTTGAGCGGCGTGTCGTGCATGTAGACGCCGTCCTTGCTCGGGAAATTGATGCGGATCGAGCCGAGCGAGTTGAACGTGCCGGGGTCCTGCTTGAACAGGTAATTGACCGCCTCGTCCGAATACCAATTGATCTGCGACGGCGTCAGCTCATTGCGATGCATGTCGAAGATGCGAATGTGCTCATTGGTGAGATAAGCCGAATCCTTCTGCATCAACGGAATGAGATCGCGCCGCACGATGGAGACCGGCACGGTCCAAAAAGGATTGAAGTTGACCTCTACGATCTTGCTGTTGATCTCGGGCAATGACCGGTCGGGCTTGCCGACGACCGCGGTGTGGCGGCTGACGGCGACGCCCTTCTCGACCGCTTCGATTTGCGCCGCCGGGATGTTGCAGACCACGTAGCGGTTGGGCAGATAGCCGGTCAGGCTGCGCAGCCGCGTGAGGTTCGTCTTGAGCTGCAATAGCCGCACCTCGCACGGGATGGATATTGAGCCGGTCGAAGCTTTCCGCGCGCACGATGCCGTCTACCGTGATGCCGTGGCGGGCCTGGAAGCGGCGCACCGCGGCCTCGACATAGGAATCGAAAATATCGGTGATGCCGGCGGTGGCTTCGAGATCGCCGACGATGATCAGCCGCTGGCGCAGCGGCACCACGCTCGGGTGGCGATTGCCGAGGCGCAGCCGGTCTGTGGGCGGAACCTTCGGCCAGCCGCCGCGCGCCACAAAGGCTTCATATTGCCCAATCGCCTGCGCGGTGGTGTCCACCGTCGGCAGCGAGGCCTTCGGCATGTGGATGGTGCGCGAGGCGCTGTCGAAATCCTGCCCCAACTCGCGGCGCTGGTTCTACTCGATCAGCGCCTGCAACATCTTGTCGTCGGCGGCCACGGCCTGCCGCACCAAGGCGCCGCCCGCCGCCAGGTCAGCGCCCAGCAGGCTGAGAAAGGTGCGGCGGTCGGGGGCCATGCGGGTCCGGCGGTGAGCCTTCGGTATCGCGATCTCGACGAATGGCGCCTGCGCCAATTTCTAACGGCGGCGGCGGGCGGCATTGTGGCCAATTTCGCGGCAAAACAAAACCCCGGCCGCAATGCGGCCGGGGCAAGTCTTCTCCGCCAGAAAGCGATTAGAGACGATAAAGGATCTGATCGGTCCAGAAACGCTCGAGCCGGTGCAGCGACTTGTTGAGCGTGGCGAACTCGTCGGCGTTGATTCCGCCGACCTGCTCAACGGTGCGCACGTGCTTCTGATAGAGCGCGTCGACGATGTCGCGGACCTCGCAGCCCTTTTCGGTGAGCTTGATGCGCACCGAGCGGCGGTCGACGCGGCTGCGCTGGTGATCGAGGAACGCCATCTCGACCAGCTTCTTCAAGTTGTAGGAGACGTTGGAGCCAAGGTAGTAGCCGCGCGTGCGCAGCTCGCCGGCCGTCAACTCCTTGTCGCCGATATTGTACAACAGCAGCGCCTGCACTGAATTGATATCGGCGCGGCCGCGGCGGTCGAATTCGTCCTTGATGACGTCGAGCAGCCGGCGGTGCAGCCGTTCGACCAAGGTCAACGCCTCATGATAGAGCGGCCTGATGTGGTCGAAACGCGCCTCACGTTCGGCGGGTTCAACCGTCTTCGCAACGGCTTTCATGTCCAACGCCCCTTTTCGTTTTATTATCGTCGCCACTTTTTCCGGACGAGGCCCTGTCTTCCCCGTTCCGCATAACGAACCCTATAAGGGGCACTCTAAAATCGGCTTAAATAACACACTAAACATTAGATTTATTTGCAACAGTGAACGTTTCGTTGAACGCGCAATTCGATCGGTTGACGAAAGATTTCGTTCACCACATGCCGTGTCATTACGGGACGCGCTGAAAGCGTGGACCGGGAATCCAGATGAAATTCAAAAAAATCGTTTCCGGATTCCAGCTTTGCACGCTCACGCGCGCGCCGGGGAACGACAATCACCCGCGGACAAATTGGATGATACCGGAAAAATCCTTACCCGCCTCCCCACTCTCCACATAAGCCGAATAAATCCTTTCCGCGCCGGCGCCGAGTTGCGTCTTGGCGCCCGCCGCCTTCGCCGCTTCCTGCGCCAGCTTCAGATCCTTAAGCATCATCGCCGCGGTGAAGCCCGCCTGGTAATCGCGGTTGGCGGGCGAGGTCGGCACCGGGCCCGGCACCGGACAATAATTCGTGAGCGACCAGCACTGCCCCGACGACTTCGAGGAAATGTCGAACAGTTTCTGATGATCGAGCCCGAGCTTTTCCGCCAGCACGAAGGCTTCCGACACCGCGATCATCGATACGCCGAGGATCATGTTGTTGCAGATCTTGGCCGCCTGCCCGTTGCCGGCGCCGCCGGCGTGCACGATTGTTCGCCCCATCTTCTGTAAAATCAATTCCGCACGCACGAAGGCGCGTTCGCTGCCGCCGACCATGAAGGTGAGCGTCGCCGCGGTGGCCCCGCCAACGCCGCCCGACACCGGCGCGTCGAGCATCATCAGGCCTTTCTGTTCCGCCGCGGCGGCGACCGCGCGCGCGGTTTCGACATCAATGGTCGAGCAGTCGATCAGCAGCGTGCCCGCATTGGCATTCTCGATCGCGCCGGACGAGCCGAGATAGACCTCGCGCACCTCCTTGCCCGACGGCAGCATGGTGATGAACACATCGGCGCGAGCGGCCGCGCTCTTCGCCGTCTCGACGGCCGCGCCGCCCGACGCCACTAGTTTGGCGACCGAAGCCGGATTGACATCGACACCTTCGACCTGATGTCCGGCCTTGAGCAGGTTCTGCGCCATCGGCAAACCCATATTGCCGAGCCCGACAAATCCTATGCGCGCCATGACGCCCTCCCCGACTTTGTCCTGTTTGCTACGCCGGCTGCTCCTGCGCGGACTTCAACGCCAGCAATAGATAAAGCGCCAGCAACCCGCCTTCCACCAGCCCCGCCAACAGGCTTGAGCCGAACACCTGCGGAAAAAATATTTCCACCGCCAGCATCGAGGTAATCGCCATCAGCCAGATCACCGCGCCCCAGGCGGCGGCAAGCCACAATCCGACGGCGGCGACCAGATCGATTACCGCAAAGAACACCGTAGCGACCTGCCAGGCGATGGAATGATATTCGAACACGTTATTCGGATCGACGCCGATGCCGCACACCTGCGACCAGTGATAGAGGCCCTTGAGCATGGAGACGCCGGCCATCACGCGCAGGAACAACACCAGCCGCCGCGTCCAGCGGCCGACGCCTTGATCGGCCTCGCGCTCCTTGACCGGCTCGAGGCTTTCGAGGTCGTCGCTGGTGAACGGCTCGCTCATGCCATCACCAATTCGTCGGCGCCGAGCGCGGCGAAATGGCGCTCGACCTCGGCATCGCTGACTTCGCCAAGCGTCGCCGGCTGCCAGCGCGGCTTGTTGTCCTTGTCAACGATCACGGCGCGCACGCCCTCATAGAAATCGGAACCATGGATGACGCGCGACACTATGCGGAATTCGGCGCGCATGCACGTCTCGAATTCCCATGCCTTTCCACGCCGCACCTGCGCCAGCGCCAGCTTGAGGCTGAGCGGCGATTTGGTCCGCATGGTGGCGGCGGTCCTGCCCGCCCATTCGGCATCGGCGCTGCCGGATACCGCTTCGTGGTCGAGCGCGGCGAGAATGTCCTCGACCTGGCTTCCCGCGAAAAAGCGGTCGATCGCGCCGCGCCGCGCCATGATCGGCCCCTCGCCGGGCGGCTCGGCGAAGGCGGCAAGCAAGGCGTCGACCGAACCCGTGCCGGTCAGTCCCTCGAGCAGCGCGGCAAAGCGAGCGGAGGGAATGCGGTGGGTGGCGATGCCGGCGGCACAAGCGTCCGCGCTATTGAAGCGATCGCCGGTGAGCCCGCAATAGGTGCCGAGCTCGCCCGGCATGCGCGGCAGGAACCAGGTGGCACCGACGTCGGGGAAAAAACCGATGCCGACTTCCGGCATGGCAAACTGAGAATCGGTCGCCGGCCACGCGATGCGAGCCGTGCACCGACACGCCGACGCCGCCGCCCATGACCAGCCCGTCGATCAGCGCCACATAGGGCTTGCGAAAATTCTTGATCGCCACGTTGAGCGGATATTCGTCGCGCCAGAATTGCAGCGCTTCCGCGTGCCGGCCGGCCTGGCCGAGATCATAAAGATGACGGATGTCGCCGCCGGCGGAGAAAGCGCGCTCGCCGGCCGCGGTGATGACGACACGGGTGATCGCCTCGTCGCCGGCCCAGGCGTCGAGCTGCGCGCGTAAGGCGAGCACCATGTCGTGGGTGACGGCGTTGAGCGCCTGCGGCCGGTTGAGCGTGATCAGCCCGGCCGCGCCGCGACGTTCGAACAGGATATCGTCGGTCATCGCGGCCCGGTCATTCACATCAACGCTGCGGCCAAACACCGGCGGCTTCGAGCCGATGCATCGCCTCGTCGGAGAACTCGGCCTGCGGCGCGTCGCCGCCGATGACGAACATCAGGATCAACTCGGCATTCGGGTCGCCCTTGGTGACGTTCTCGAAGCGGCGGATCATGCCGGGCGGAAACGACACCACGTCGAGCGGGCCGAGGTCGACATACTCGACCTCGCCCTTCTCGTTCTCCCAACTGGCGCGCCAGGTGCCGGTCATCGGGATGAAAGTCTCGTTGGTGTCATGATTGTGCATTTCCGGCCCGTGGCCGGGCTTCGCCTTGCAGTAGCCGAGGTTGAAGCCCTCGCTGATCTTGATGGCGGCAAGCCGCGCCGCCTCCGAGCCGACCGGCGAGGTTACACCGCCCTCGCCGAAGTTCTTCGGCGGCTGGAAGCCGATGACGTTAAAGAGCGTGCGCTCGCAGCCGGGCATCTTGCTGTCCGGCAGGCCGCCGTCGGAGCCTTTGAGGTCCTTGAAGCGGGCGACGCGCTTCATCATGTCGTCGCGCGAGAGATAAAGTCGCGGCAATTGCTCCATGGCCTTTCTCCCTGACTGTTCTTATGGCGAAACTAGTTACCCAGCATAGCGCGGCTGACGATCAGCCGCATGATCTCGTTGGTGCCTTCGAGTATTTGATGCACGCGCACGTCGCGCAAGACGCGCTCGATCGGATGATCGCGCAAATAGCCGTAGCCGCCGTGCAACTGCAGGCAGCCATTGACCACCTCGAAACCCGTATCGGTGGCAAGGCGCTTGGCCTTGGCGGCGAGCGCGGTGGCGCCCGGCTCGCCTTCGCTCACCGCCACCGCGGCGCGATGCAGCAGCAAGCGCGCGGCGTCGAGCTCGGTCGCATAGTCGGCGACGCGGAATTGCAGCGCCTGGAAATCGGCAAGCCGCGAGCCGAACTGCTTGCGCTCCTTCATGTAGTCGATCGTCTTGTCGAGACAGAATTGCGCGCCGCCGATCGAGCAGGCGCCGATGTTCAGCCGCCCGCCGTCGAGCCCGGCCATGGCGATGCGGAAGCCCTGGCCCTCGGCGCCGATGCGGTTTGCCACCGGCACACGGCAGTTCTCGAACATCACCATCGCCGTCGGCTGCGACTTCCAGCCGAGCTTCTTCTCCTGCGCGCCGTAGGAGAGGCCGGGCGTGCCCTTCTCGACCACGATGGTGGAGATGCCGCGCGGGCCGGCTTCGCCGGTGCGCGCCATCACCACATAGATGTCGGAGACGCCGCCGCCCGAGATGAAAGCCTTGGTGCCGTCGAGTACGTAAGTGTCGCCGTCGCGCCGCGCGCGCGTGGTCAGGCTCGCGGCATCGGAGCCCGCGCCCGGCTCGGTCAGGCAGTAGCTGGCGAAATGCTCCATGGTGCAGAGCTTGGGCAGGAACTTCTTGCGCGCCGCGTCGCCGCCGAAGGCGTCGATCATCCAGGCCGCCATGTTGTGGATCGAGATATAGGCGGCGGTCGAGGTGCAGCCCTGCGCCAGCTCCTCGAAGATGAGCGCGGCGTCGAGCCGTGTCAGCGCCGAGCCGCCGACGTCTTCCTTGACGTAAATGCCGCCGAAGCCGAGCGCCGCCGCCTTGCGCAGCGCCTCGACCGGGAAAATCTCGTTCTCATCCCAGTCGCGCGCATGCGGCATCATGTCATCGCGCGCGAATTGCCGCGCGGTCGCCTGGAAGGCGCGCTGTTCTTCGGTGAGGGAAAAGTCCATGGAGCCCCCTGCCCCTTGGGCTTACCAAGCCGATGCCCCCGGCGGCAACCGGGTGGAACATTCCGGCCGTTTCGGGGTCTAATGGAGTGGGGCGGCGGCGCGGAGGCAAACGATGGCGCAGGACGACAAGAAGCCAAGCGGGCCCGACCTCGGCAAGGGCATCGCCTCATCCGATCTTGCCGAAGGCGGCATGCTGGCGGGCCATGTCGGCGACGACGAGGTGCTGCTGGTGCGCCACGGCGGCAAAGTGTCGGCCATCGCCGCCCACTGCACGCATTATCACGGGCCGCTCGCGGACGGGCTGGTGGTCGGCAACACCATCCGCTGCCCCTGGCACCATGCCTGCTTCGATCTTTCGACCGGCGAAGCGCTCGCCGCGCCCGCGCTCAGTCCGCTGTCGTGCTGGCGGGTCGAGGAACGCGGCGGCAAGATCATCGTCGGCGCCAAGCAGGAGCAGCCCGCGCCGAAGCAGAGCGGATCGCCGAGCGAGCGCATCGTCATCGTCGGCGGCGGCGCGGCTGGCTTTGCCTGCGCCGAGATGCTGCGCCGGCGCGGCTACGCCGGCACGATCACCATGCTGAGCAACGACAATGCCGCGCCGGTCGACCGGCCAAATCTGTCGAAGGACTATCTCGCCGGCTCGGCGCCGGAAGACTGGGTGCCGCTGCGTGGCGATGACTGGTACGCCGAGAACAAGATCGACCTCAAGCTCAAGACCGAGGTCGCCGCCTCGATCCCAAGGCCAAGGAGCTGACGCTCGGCGACGGCAGCAAGTTGAGCTTCGACAAACTGCTGCTGGCGACCGGCGCCGAGCCGGTGAAACTCGACATACCCGGCGCCGGCCAGGCACATGTCCACACGCTGCGCTCGCTCGCCGACAGCCGCGCCATCATCGCCCAGGCAAAGGCCGCCAAGCGCGCGGTGGTGATCGGCGCGAGCTTCATCGGGCTCGAGACGGCGGCCGCGCTGCGCGCCCGCGACATCGAGGTGCATGTCGTCGCGCCGGAGAAGCGCCCGCTCGAACGCGTGTTCGGGCCGCAGCTCGGCGATTTCGTCCGCGCGCTGCACGAGGAGCACGGCGTCATCTTTCATCTCGAAGACAGCGTGACGGCGATCGGCGCCAAAAACGTCACGCTTAAAAGCGGCGGCACACTCGATGCCGACCTGGTGGTGATCGGCGTCGGCGTGCGGCCGCGCCTGACGCTCGCCGAAAAGGCCGGACTTGCGATCGACAAAGGCGTCAGCGTCAACGAATACCTGGAGACGAGCGCGCCCGGCATCTATGCCGCCGGCGACATCGCGCGCTGGCCGGACCTGATGACCGGCGAACGCATCCGCGTCGAGCACTGGGTGGTCGCCGAGCGGCAGGGCCAGACCGCCGCGCTCAACATGATGGGCCTGCGCGCGCCATTCCGCGCCGTGCCCTTCTTCTGGAGCCAGCATTACGACGTGCCGATCAACTACGTCGGCCACGCCGAGAAATGGGACGCCATCGAGATCGACGGCGACGTCATGAAACGCGATTGCGTGGTCCGCTACAAAAGCGGCGGCAAGGTGCTGGCGGTCGCCTCCATCTATCGCGACCGCGACAGCCTCGAAGCCGCCGCCGCGATGGAACGGGAGGCGGCAAAAGCCGGGTAGCGGGCGGTCTGCGGACGGGCTAAAAGAGCGCCCGGAGACCCCGCATGGCAATCAAATTCGGCCGCCCCATCGAAGCCCGCAGCCATCTGGCTCCCGTCGAGCAGGCCGCCGGCGAACGCCTCGACCTCGCCGTCCGCCCGCGCCGCAACCGGCGCAGCGAATGGGTGCGCCGCATGGTGCGCGAGAACCAGATCACCACCGACGACCTGATCTGGCCGCTGTTCATCATGGACGGGAACAATGCGCGGGCGCCGGTGCCGTCGATGCCGGGCGTCGAGCGGCTGTCCGTCGACCAGGCGGTGCGCGAGGCCGAACGCGCCGCCAAGCTGACCATCCCCTGCCTTGCGCTCTTCCCCTATACCGACCCGAAGCTGCGCGACGAGACCGGCAGCGAGGCGCTCAACCCGGACAATCTGGTCTGCCGCACGCTGCGCGCCATCAAGAAGGCAGTGCCGGAGATCGGCCTCCTCGCCGACGTCGCGCTCGATCCCTTCACCAGCCACGGCCATGACGGCCTGATGCGCGACGGCGAAATCCTCAACGACGAGACCGTCGCCGTGCTGACCAAGCAGGCGCTGGTGCAGGCGGAAGCCGGCTGCGACATCATCGCGCCCTCCGACATGATGGACGGGCGGGTCGGCGCCATCCGGCAGGGCGCTCGACGCGGCGGATTTCACCGACGTCTCGATCATGGCCTATGCGGCGAAATACGCCTCCGTCTTCTACGGCCCGTTCCGCGACGCGGTCGGCTCGTCGAAGACGCTGACCGGCGACAAGCGCACCTACCAGATGGACTATGGCAACACCGACGAGGCGCTGCGCGAGGTCGCGCTCGACATCGAGGAAGGCGCCGACATGATCATGATCAAGCCCGGCCTGCCCTATCTCGACATCGTGCAGCGCGTGAAGGACGCCTTCGCCATGCCGACCTTCGCCTATCAGGTGTCCGGCGAATACGCGATGATCATGGCAGCCGCGCAGAACGGCTGGCTCGACGGCGAAACGGCGATGTGGGAGACTTTGGCCGCCTTCAAACGCGCCGGCGCCGACGGCGTGCTCACCTACTTCGCGCCGCGCGTGGCGGAAAAACTCACCAAGGGCTGAACGCCCGAACGTCCTTCCTTCCCGATCACCGGCCGGTGATTCCTGCAATCGACGGGTTATCGATCCCATGGGTGAATTCGCAATCGGTCAAGGCGTGTCGCGTTTCGAGGATCCGCGGCTGATCCAAGGCCGCGGCAGCTATATCGACGACGTGCAGTCTGCCCGGCATGGCCTACGGCGTCGTGGTGCGCTCGCCGCACGGCCACGCCAAAATCTTGTCGATCGACACCGTGGCCGCCAAAGCCGCGCCCGGCGTGCTCGCGGTGATCACCGCCGCCGACTGGAAGGCGGCCAAGCTCGGCGACCTGCCCTCGCATTCCGGCCTCAAGCGGCGCGACGGCTCGCCGATGCTCAAGCCGCGCTACCCGGTGCTGGCCGAGGACCGCGTGCGCTGGGTCGGCGATCCGGTCGCCTTCGTCGTCGCCGACACGCCGGCGCAGGCCCTGGACGCCGCCGAACTGGTCGCAGGTCGACTACGAGCCGCTGCCCGCCGTCGTCTCGACCGCCGAGGCGGTCGAAGCCGGGCGCGCCGCGCGTCTAGGACGAGTGCCCCGACAATATCTGCTTCGTCGAGCTGATCGGCGACAAGGCGGCGACCGACGCCGCCTTCGCCAAGGCCGCGCACGTCGTCAAAGGCAGCTTCGTCATCAACCGCGTGACGGCGGCGGCGATGGAGCCGCGCGGCGCCGTCGGCGTCTATCTGCCGGCGGAGGACCGCTACATCGTCCACTCGCCGGTGCAGCGCGCGCATCCCTATCGCAACGAGATCGCGAAGGTGCTGAAAGTCGCGGAAAGCAAAGTGCGCGTGATCTGCATCGACGTCGGCGGCAGCTTCGGCATGAAGACGCCGGTGTTCAACGAGGCGCCGCTGGCGCTGTTCGCCTCCAAGCTCATCGGCCGGCCGGTGAAATGGATCAGCACGCGCACCGAGGCGTTCCTGTCCGACGCGCAGGCGCGCGACAACGTCACCGAGGCCGAGCTCGCGCTCGACAAAGACGGCCACTTCCTGGCGATGCGGGTCAAGACGATCGCCGCCATCGGCGCCTATCTGCAGAACAACATGCCGGCCTTCATCTTCAATGCCGGCACGCTCGCCGGCGTCTACCGCACGCCGGCGATGCACGTCGACATCACCGGCGTGTTCACCAACACCAATCCGGTGCGGCCCTATCGCGGCAACGGCCGCCCGGAGGCGGGCTACGTGATCGAGCGCATGGTCGATATCGCCGCCGCCGAACTGGGGCTCGATCCGGCCGAACTGCGCCGGCGCAATTACATTTCGCCCAATCAGATGCCGTTCAAGACCGCGCTGACGTTTACCTACGACTGCGGCGAATTCGAAAAGAACATGGATTTGGCGCTGGAGCTGGCCGACATCAAGGGCTTCAAGCAGCGGCGCGCGGAATCGCGCAAGCGCGGCAAACTGCGCGGCATCGGCATCTCCAACACCATCGAGCGCGCCGCCGCCGGCGGCACCGAAGGCGCCGAAGTGCGCTTCGACCGCGGCGGCACCGCGACCTTGTTTTCAGGCTCGGTCACCGCCGGCCAAGGCCACGAAACCGTGTTCAAGCAGCTGGTGTGCGACCGGCTCGGGCTCAATCCGGACGAGGTGCGCTACGTGCAGGGCGACACCGACCAGGTGTTCTACGGCGAAGGCACCGGCGGCTCGCGCACCTCCACCATGTCGAGCGCGGCGTTCTACGATGGCGACCGACAAGGTGATCGAGAAAGCCAAGGCCATCGCCGCGCATGCGCTCAAGGTGGATGCCGCCGACGTGAATTTCGCCGAGGGCGTGTTCTCGTCGCCGAAAACCAACCGCACCATGACCATCAAGGAAGTCGCCATCGACGCCGCCAATCCGGCCAAGATTCCGGAGGCGATGGAGCCGGGCCTGACCGCCACCGCCGTCTACAAAGCGGGCCTGCAGAACTTTCCCGAACGGCTGTCACGTCTGCGAGGTGGAAATCGACAAGGAAACCGGCGTGGTCGAGATCGTGCGCTACAGCGTGGTGGACGACGTCGGCACCGTGCTCAATCCGCTGCTGCTGCACGGCCAGATCCACGGCGGCGTCGCGCAAGGCGCCGGCCAGGTGCTGATGGAAGACATCCATTTCGACGCCAGCGGCCAGCTGGTGACCGCCTCGTTCATGGACTACGCCATGCCGCACGCGCACAACCTGTCCGATATCGAGGTCGAGTCCAATCCGGTGCCGACCAAGACCAATCCGCTCGGCACCAAGGGCGCCGGCGAAGCCGGCAATGTCGGCGCGTTGCCGGCGGTCGCCAACGCGGTGGTCGACGCGCTCAAGGAATTCGGCGTCAAGCATATCGAGATGCCGGCGACGCCGGAGCGCGTCTGGCGGGCGATGCAGGCGAAATAACGCTCAGCCGCAGCCGGCTGCGGCGCCTTAGGCCACCGCGCTTGCGCGGCAGATGCAGCCCGCATTCCTTGTGGCCGTCCTGCTCCCACCACCAGCGGCCATTGCGCTCGGGCTCGCCCGGCTTGATCGCGCGCGTGCACGGCGCGCAGCCGATCGAGACAAAACCTTTGTCGTGCAGCGCATTGATCGGCACGCCGATGCGGCGCGCTTCCGCCAGCACGGCCTCGCGCGTCCAGTCGTACAGCGGATTGAACTTGAGCACGCCGCGGCTGGCGTCGAAGCCGGTCAGCCCGGCCTCGTGCCGGTTGGCATTCTGGTCGCCGCGCAATCCGGTGATCCAGGCGGAGGCGCCGGCGAGCGCGCGGTCGAGCGGCCTCGTCTTGCGCACGTCGCAGCACGCTTCGCGCGCCGCTTTCAATTCATAGATGCCGTCGATGCCTTGTCTGGCGACCAGCCGTTCCAGGCTCGCATGATTGGGATAGATGGCGCGGATGCGCCGGCCATAGCGGCGCTCGGTTTCCGCCCACAGCGTGTAGGTTTCCGGAAACAGCCGCCCGGTATCCAGCGTCACCACGTCGATATCGAGGCCCTGCTCGCAGATCCAATGGAAGATGAGCTGGCCTTCGATGCCGAAGCCATGGGTGAAGACGATGTTGCCGTCGATCGCGCGGCGCAAAAGCGCGAGGCGTTCGGCCGGCGGCAGGGCCGCCACATCTTCGCTGCGAATGTCGTTGCGTGACATCAAGCATGCCGCACTAATGTGCGCTGCGGCGCGCTAAGTCAAACCGGAAATAGAATTCGCTTTTTCCACATTATCGCGCGCAGCCGATGCTAATCGCGAGCCTAGAGCGGCAATAGCATTCCACAATTGATGCGAAATTGGTCGGCAAAGACTCCATCGCCGCGCACGCACAATGCTGCGGTTTGTCATGCTGCGCGGCGCTAACGGGAAAGGATATTGCCCGCCGGGACAGATATTTTTCATCCCCGCGCATCGCGCGGCAGCAAATCCCCTGGGCCGGTCGACGCGAGCAGAAGATCCATGCCCGGCGCTCACTCCAGTGCCGCACCGGCTTTCATGCCGCACCGGCTGGTAGCCGTCGGCGGCGAGCGCCGCGAGGATTTCCGCCGCGTGCACGGCGTCGCGCGTCTCGATGGTGACGTCGAGCTTGGCGCCCTTGGCCGGCACGTCGAGGAACAGCCGGCGGTGATCGACCTCCAGGATATTGGCGCCGAGATCGCCGAGCCGAGTCGCAATCGCGCCAAGCACGCCCGGCCGGTCGGGAATGGTCAGGCGGAACGAGACGATGCGCGTCTCGCGCTCAAGCTCGCGCACCATGATGGAAGCGAGAATGCGCGGGTCGATATTGCCGCCGCACAGAATGAGCCCGACTTTTTTGCCGGCGAAGCGCTCAGGCTTCGCCAGCATGGCGGCTAGGCCCGCGGCGCCCGCTCCTTCCGCCATGGTTTTCTGCAGCGTCAGGTAGGCGTTGACCGCGCGTTCGAGATGCGCCTCGTCGACCAGCACGACGTCGGCGACCAGTTCGCGGATCACCGGCAGCGTCAGCTTGCCGACGTTCTTCACCGCGATGCCTTCGGCGAGCGTCGCGCCGCCGATCGGCCGGCTTTCGTTATGAAGCGCGTTCCACACCGCCGGATAAAGCGCGGCTTCGGCGCCGACGATCTCGATCGCTCGGGTTCACGGCGCGCGCGGCGATGGCGTTGCCGGCAATCAAGCCGCCGCCGCCGATCGGGATGACGATGCAGTCGAGATCGCCGACCTCCTCCAGCATCTCCAGCGCGATGGTGCCCTGCCCGGCGATGATGCGCGCATCGTCGTAGGGATGCACCAGCGTCAGCCCGCGCTCGGCGCGAAGCTGCTCGCAGCGCTGCTCGGCCTCCGCCACGCTCTCGCCGTCGAGCACCACCTCGGCGCCATGCGACTTGGTCGCCGCCACCTTCACGAAGGGCGTCGTCACCGGCATGACGATGGTCGCCGAAATCCCTAAGCCGCGCGGCGTGATAGGCGACCGCCTGCGCGTGATTGCCGGCCGACATGGCGATGACCCCGCGCCTGCGCTCGGCCTCGTCGAGCGAGGCAAGCTTCACCAGCGCGCCGCGATCCTTGAACGAATTGGTGACCTGCAGATTTTCGTATTTGACGTAGACATCGCGCGCCGGTGAGCGCGGACAGCCGCGGCGCCGGCAGCATGGGCGTGCGCAGCACCGCGCCCTCGATCACCCTCCGGGCGGCCTCGATGTCGGCAATCGTTATGCTCAAAATCCGGCCTCCGTGGCGTCGGGGCACCATGCCGCAAGCGAGGCCGCCGTTCCAGACAGTTCCGGCGGCCCCTTGCGCCAGCCCAATTCTTTCTCCATCTCGGAGCTGAGGTCAGCAATCGAGGGGACCCCAATGGCGATCGACGTCAAACCACACGCTTACGATCCGGCGACGAATCCCGAATTGTTCGAAGGGGTTCTGGCGCGGCGGGTGGTCGCTTTTGTCATCGATTTCGTCATTATCGCCGTCCCGGTCGTGCTGGCGGCCATGTTCATCTTCGCCTTCGGCATGGTGACCCTGGGTCTCGGCTTTGCGCTCTATTGGCTGCTGTCGCCCGCCACCGTGGTCTGGGCGCTGGTCTATTTCGGCGTCACGCTCGGCGGCCCGCGCTCCGCCACCATCGGCATGCGCATCGTCGACCTCGAAATGCGTACCTGGTACGGCGCGCCGGCCTATTTCGTGCTCGGCGCCGTGCACGCGGTCGCCTTCTGGTTTACCGTGTCGTTCTTCACGCCGTTCGTCTTGCTGGTCGCTTTCTTCAACGAACGCCGCCGGCTGTTGCACGACATCATGCTCGGCACCGTGATCATTAACAGCCCGGCGCGGGCCGCCTTGCGCAGCGCCCCGGCCCGATAAAGGGCTTTGACGGCAGGCATCCGGCGCGCGATGCTAGACGCAAATCCGATGCGAGATGACGGCTTTTAGGACGTGACCCAGCATTCCCGCGATACACCGCAATTCTATCTCACCGCTCCCTCGCCCTGCCCCTATTTGCCCGGCCAGGAAGAGCGCAAGGTGTTCACGCATCTCGTCGGCGAGCGCGCCGGCGAGCTCAACGATCTGCTCACGCATGGCGGCTTCCGCCGCAGCCAGTCGATCGCCTACCGCCCGGCCTGCGAGACCTGCCGCGCCTGCGTCTCGGTGCGGGTGGTGGTCGAGGACTTTGCGCCCTCGCGCAGCATGCGCCGCATCGCCGAGCGCAACAGCGACGTCATCGGCGATATGCGCTCGCCGGCACCCACCTCGGAGCAATATTCGGTGTTCCGCGCCTATCTCGACACGCGCCACCGCGACGGTGGCATGGCCGACATGACCGTGCTCGACTACGCCATGATGATCGAGGACAGCCATGTCGACACGCGCGTGGTCGAATATCGCCGGCGCGGGCCGGACAGCGGCATCAACGGCCGCGGCGCCGGCAAATTGCTGGCGGTCGCGCTCACCGACGTGCTCTCCGACGGGCTGTCGATGGTCTATTCGTTCTTCGATCCCGACGCGGGCGAACGTTCGCTCGGGACGCTGATGATCCTCGACCATATCGCGCGGGCGAAGACGATGGGCCTCGCTTACGTCTATCTCGGCTATTGGGTGCCGGGCTCGCGCAAGATGGATTACAAAGGCCGCTTCCTGCCGCAGGAACGGCTGTTGTCGTCGGGCTGGAGCCGGGTGGAAAAGTAGCCTTATCGCAGCCCCGGGATCGGCACGCCGACGGTCTGCGCGATCAAAAACGCATTCAGCGCCAGCACCAGCATGGTCGCGATGACGGCGGCGATGCGGGTCATGCGGTTGTTGATAAATTTACCCATGATGTCGGCGCGGCCGGTGAAGATCAGCAGCGCGATCATCGGCAGCGGCAGCGCGATGCTCAAGATCACCTGACTCACCACCAGCGCCTGGGTGGCGTTGACGCCCCACGCCACCACCGCGAAGGCCGGCACCATGGTGATGACGCGCCGCAGCCAGATCGGAATGCGGAAGCCGACAAAGCCTTGCATGATCATCTGCCCGGCCATCGTGCCAACCACCGAGCTTGAGATGCCGGAGGCGATCAGCGACAGCAGAAAGATGCCGGCGGCGCCGATGCCGAGCAGCGGCGCTAGCGTGTGATAGGCGGTTTCGATCTCGGCGACGTCCGGATGGCCAGCGTGGAAGGCGCCCGACGCCATCATCACCATCGCCATATTGACGAGGCCGGCGATCGCCAGTGCGATCACCACTTCGTGGTTGGAGATGCGCACCAACAGGCGGCGTTCGTGCTCGTCGCGGCCCGGCGTGCGCGCCTGCGTCAAGCCGGAATGCAGATAGACTGCGTGCGGCATGACGGTCGCGCCGATGATGCCGACCGAAATCAGCAAGGCCTCGGCATCGGGGATTTCCGGCTTGATCGAATGCAGCGCGGCCGCGCCCCACTCGACCGGCGCGATGAAAACTTCGATGAGGTAGCAAAGCCCGATGATGCCGACCAGGCTCCCGATGATCAGTTCGACCGGCCGGAAGCCGCGGCTTTCCACCATCAGGATCGCGTAGGTGATGACCGCAGTGACGCCCATCCCCGCGATCAGCGGCATCTTGAACAGCAGCGACAGGCCGATCGCGCCGCCGAGGAATTCGGCGAGATCGGTGGCCATGGCGGCGACCTCGCTGATCCCCCACATCGCCCACACCACCGGCTTCGGAAAATGGTCGCGGCACATCTCCGCGAGATTGCGCCCGGTGACGATGCCGAGCTTGGCCGACAGCGCCTGGAATAGCATCGCGATGAGATTGGCGAGCAAGACGACCCAGAGCAGGCTGTAGCCGTATTTGGCACCCGCTTGGATATTGGTCGCGAAATTGCCGGGGTCCATGTAGGCGATCGACGCCACGATCGCCGGACCGGCGAAGGCGAGATAAGCGGCCGGTCCGCGGCGCTCTCCGCTCAGAATGGCCTGCGCCGCCACCACGGTGCGGTCGGTGAGCGATTTGGGATCCCGGTTTGCCGCGTCCATTTGGCCTAAGTTCTTTCCCGATCTGTATAATCAGGCTTTGGGACGCACACAAAGTATCTTTCTTGCAATTAATTTGCAATTGCATTCTGTTGGAACTTACCGAGTTCCCTTGGGTTATTGCAGGCTTTAAACCTGCGATCGGCATGGGGGCGGCACCAGCGATGACCAAGATCCGCAGCCGCTGGCTCTGCCTGCCGCTCGCACTGGTCGTGTTGGCAATCGAGCCCGCCTTCGCCGCGGGGGAAACCGCGAAAGGCCCGTCCGAGGTCATCTTCATCGCACAAATCCTGGCGTTGATGATTGTCGGCCGGCTGCTCGGCGAAGGCATGTTGCGGCTGAAGCTGCCGGCGGTGATGGGCCAATTGATCGCAGGATTGCTGCTCGGACCATCGCTTTTCGGACTTCTGCTGCCAGACATTCAGCACGAACTGTTCCCGAAGAACCCAGAACAGAAGGCGATGATCGACGCGGTCGCGCAGTTCGGCATTCTTCTTCTGCTGCTGCTGACCGGCATGGAAACCGATCTCAAACTCGTGCGCCAGACCGGGCGAGCCGCCGTGTTCGCATCCCTCATGGGCATCCTCATCCCGTTCACCTGCGGCGTCGCGCTCGGCGGAATGCTGCCCGATTCCGTGCTGCCCGATCCGGGCAAGCGGCTGATTACCGCGCTGTTTCTCGGCACCGCGCTGTCGATCGCGTCGGTGAAGATCGTGGCCATGGTCGTGCGCGAGATGAATTTCATGCGGCGCGTGGTCGGGCAAGTCATCCTGGCCTCCGCGCGAATCCCCCATCCTCACTCGCGATATCGACGAGCAATTGCGCGGCCTCATCACCGCGTTCTTCGCGCCGGTGTTCTTCGGCGTTGCCGGCTTGAGCGCCGACCTGACGATCTTCGCCGACCCCAAGGTCGTCCTGCTGACCGGCGGGCTTGTCCTGATTGCCAGCATCGGAAAATTCGGCGGCGCCTTCATTGGCGGCGCACTTGGCGGCCTCAATTTGCGCGAAGGGATTGCGCTGGGCTGCGGCATGAATGCGCGCGGTTCCACCGAGGTCATCATCGCCTCAATCGGCCTGTCGATAGGCGTCCTCAACCAGAGCCTCTTCACTATGATCGTGACCATGGCGGTGCTTACGACCATGGCCATGCCGCCGACGCTGCGCTGGGCGCTGGCGCGCATTCCCATGCGCAAGGACGAGAAGCAGCGGCTCGAACGGGAGGAGATGGAGGCGCGCGGCTTCGTGCCCAACCTCGAACGCCTGCTGCTCGCGGTCGACGACAGCGCCAACGGGGCATTCGCCTCACGCATCGCTGGCATGCTGGCCGGCACCGGCAGCATGCCGACCACGGTGCTGCACATCACTGACCCGGCGAAGATCGACAAGCCGACGCCGGAAACGAAGGCAGGCAAGGACGACGCCAAGCCGGTCGAAAAAAAGGCCGACGCCAAAAAAACCGCCGAGGAGGACAAGGCCGACAAGGCACAAGAAAAAATCGAGGCGAAAAAAGCGAAAGCGACCGGCGAGACCGTCAAGGAAGCGGCCGCGCAGATCAAGAGCATGCAGGAGAAAGAAGAGAAAGTCGACACGCCGGTCGACGTCACCACCATCGTACATGAATCGCCGCATCGCGACTTCATCATCGAGGAAGCCAAGAAGGGCTACGACCTGATGCTGATTGGACTGGCGAAAGCCTCCGACGGGGATAAGGAATTCCACGAAAGCGTCGCCGCGCTGGCCATGGGCTTCAAAGGACCGCTGGCGGTCGCGGCCACACGCGGCGAGTTGGCCGGCAAGCCCAACGGCAAGCTCAGCATTCTGGTGCCAGTGAATGGCACGGAAGCCTCGCGCCGCGGCGCCGAAGTCGCCATCACCATGGCGCGGGCGACCAAGGCGCCGGTCACGGTACTCTACGTCGCCATGCGGACCGGCAAGCGCGCGGGCAGCAGGGTTTTGCGCAACCGCGGCCGCGAAGAAGCGATCCTGAAGGACATTGTCGCGATCGCCGACGGCTACAACATGAGCATCCGCACCGCGCTGCTGGCCGACGATTCCACCGACGACGCCATTCTCGGCGTCGCCAAACGGCGTAAGAACAATTTGATCGTTCTCGGGGTCGGCCGCCGGCCAGGCGAAAAGCTGTTCTTCGGCGAAACCGCCGCGGCGCTGCTCAAGAACGCCGACTGCTCGCTGCTGTTTGTGGCGAGTTGACTGTCATTCCTCCTCGCCGACCTTGCCACCGCTCGGTGTGCCGCGGAATTTGTTGTTCTTGGGCAATCCATGCGCGATACGGCCGGCATCGGCGCGGTTGCCGCGCCAGTCCTTCAACTCCTTCATCGACATCGTCTGAGTGCGGCCGGCGCCGTCGATCCAGGTCAACCCATCGTCCGCCTTAAACGTGGTGACGTCGGAAAGCCCCTTCTCCTTGTAGCGTTGCAGCCGCACGCCGCGTCCGCGCGTCATCTCCGGCACCTGGTCGATCGGGAAAATCACCATCTTGCGGTTGGCGCCGATCGCCGCCACCAGTTCGCCGTCGACCGTCGTCAACGCCGCCGCCTTGTCGGCGCCCTTGAGATTGAGCACCTGCTTGCCCTTGCGCGTCGTGCCGAGCACCTCGTCCTCCGGCACGACAAAGCCGTTGCCGCCATAGCTCGCCACCAGGAATTTGCGCCTGCCCTCGTAAGCCAGCGCCGCGACGACTTCGGCATCCTGCTCGATGTCGAAATAGAGCCGTACCGGCTCGCCGTGCCCGCGGCCGCCGGGCAGCTTCGAGGCCTCCAGCGTGTAGAACTTGCCGTTGCCGGCGAAGATCAGGATTTTGGCGGTGGTCTCGGTCGGGAAGGCAAATTTCAACGCGTCGTCGGTCTTGAAGGTGACGCCCGACAGATCGTCGACATGCCCGCGCAGCGCGCGGATCCAGCCCTTCTCCGACACGACGACGGTGATCGGCTCGCGCACCACCATCGCCTCTTCGATCGCGGCCTCGTCGTGTTCGGGCGCTTCGGCGAAGGTGGTGCGGCGCTTGCCGAGATCGGTCTTCGGCCCAAACTTGACCTTCAGCTCCTTGATCTCGGCGGCGATGGTCTTCCATTGCTTGTCGGTCGAGCCGATCAGCGACTTGAGCGTTTTCAGCTCCTCGCGCAGCGCCTTGTCCTCGGCGCGGATTTCCATCTCCTCGAGCTTGCGCAAATTGCGCAGGCGCATGTTCAGGATGGCGTCGGCCTGCACGTCCGACAGCTTGAACTCCTTCATCAGGACCGGCTTCGGCTCGTCCTCGCGCCGGATGATCTTGATCACCTTGTCGAGGTTGAGATAGGCGACCAGGAAGCCGCCGAGCACTTCCAGGCGATGCTCGATCTCGGCCTGCCGGTGCTTGGAGCGGCGCAACAGCACGTCGCGGCGGTGATCGAGCCATTCGCGCAGCGCTTCGGCAAGGCCGAGCACCTGGGGGATGCGCCCCTTCACCAGCACGTTCATGTTGAGCGGAATGCGGCTTTCGAGCTCGGTGAGCTTGAACAGCGACTCCATCAGCAATTCGGCGTCGACCGTGCGCGAGCGCGGCTCGATCACCAGCCGCAAATCCTCGGCCGATTCGTCGCGCACGTCGGCGACCAGCGGCAGCTTCTTCTCGTTGATTAGCTCGGCGAGCTTTTCGACCAGGCGCGACTTCTGCACCAGCCAGGGAATCTGCGTGATGACGATCGTATAGGTGCCGCGGCCGAGATCTTCCTTCTCCCAGCGCGCGCGCACGCGGAACGAGCCGCGGCCGGTGGTATAGGCCTCGGCGATTTCCGAAGGCTTGTCGACGATGACGCCGCCGGTCGGAAAATCCGGCCCCTTGACGTATTTGAGCAGCGTGCGGCTGCGCGCCTTCGGGTTGTCGATCAGGAACAACGCGGCGTCGCACAGCTCGGCGGCGTTGTGCGGTGGGATCGAGGTGGCCATGCCGACGGCGATGCCCTGCGAGCCGTTGGCCAGCAGATTGGGGAACGCCGCCGGCAGCACCACCGGCTCCTGCCCGGTGCCGTCGTAGCTCGGGCGGAAGTCGACCGCGTCCTCGTCGATGCCGTCGAGCAACAGCCGCGCAACTTCGGTGAGCCGCGATTCCGTGTAGCGCATCGCGGCGGCGTTATCGCCGTCGATATTGCCGAAATTGCCCTGGCCGTCGATCAGCGGATAGCGCTGGGCGAAGTCCTGCGCCAGGCGCACCATGGCGTCGTAGATCGCCTGGTCGCCGTGCGGATGGAAATTGCCCATCACGTCGCCGACCACCTTGGCCGATTTCTTGAAGGCGGCACCAGGGTCGAGCCGCAGCGTCCGCATCACGTGCAGGATGCGGCGATGCACGGGTTTAAGCCCGTCGCGCGCGTCGGGCAGCGCGCGGTTCATGATGGTCGAGAGGGCGTAAGCGAGATAGCGCTCTTCCAGCGCCCCGCGCAGCGCGACCTCTTCGACATGACCTTTGTCGGGGGGAATCAGTCTCTTGCCCATGATTGATAGCTACTGCGGCGGATGCCCCTGAACAAGCGAGGAACGGAGCCCATCGCCCTGCCGAATTGGGCTGGGGATGCATTGCCAACACGCCCGACTGGCCGCAGAAAAGGCAGCACTTGCCCGCCCGAGGACCCGACAATGATCAGACCCGTCAAATGCCTGCCGATCGCCGCACTGGGCGTCGCGCTGACGGCCACCGCCGCCACTGCGCAAGAGCTGCCGCGGCTGCAGACCAACGAGGCCTATATCAACGAGGCGACGACGCACACCCAGACGCTGGCCATCGACGATCCGATGGCGGTCTTCGCCTACGTGCTCAACAGCCTGCCCGACCGGGTCAAGGTGTATCCCACGGAGAACCACTACTACTTCGCGTTCGACCTCAACGGCGTTCGCTACGCCGGCAACATCAAGATCGACGCGCATCTGCGCGCCGAAGGCAAGGTCGAGTTCTCCTATTACGAGGATCGCGCAAGCTGGCTGGAAGACAGCAAGGCGACCGGATTAGCGCTCGACGCCCCACGCGGCGTGACGGTGGAGCAGGTCGAGCCGCTGGCCTACCGCCTGACCTACCGCAACAAGAGCGTCGTCTTCGCGCTCAATGATCTGTCGCAGGTAAAGCCCCCGGCGGCGGCGCTCGCGCCGGACGATCAATTCATCGGACCGGTGTTCGACGAGTCGGGGGTCCGGTTCTTCCTGGTGTTCAACGGCAAGCTGAAATTATTTCATTACATCCTCGACGAAACGGTGAATCCCGCCGACGTGTTCGTGGCGGCGCCGGTCGGCCACGGCCGCATCCTCATCGGCAAGCGGACCGGCTTTGCGGTCTACCGTGACCAGCACCGCGACCGGAAAATACTGATCGGCGCCTTTCATGACAATGTGACGGCGAACAACTACCTGGACGGTCCGTTCGATCAAATGCCGGATAACTTCATCGTCGGCGACACATTCCGAAACGCCATCCTCGCGGTCGCGCCCGATCTGAAAGGCCAGATCAATCGCTACGGCAGCTTTGCCGACGGCGCGCGTTTCGCGATCGCGCCCTATATGGAATACCGCAGTCCGAAGGATCTGGAGATTTTCGACCGCTGCGCGACCAGCCGGCGCATCCCGGCCGCGCGCTACGACGCGTGCTTCGCGCTTGCCCTGGAAGGCAACCATGGGCCGACCGCGCGGCCGCTCGCCCTGCAACGCGCCCGCTGATGACGCGTCACTGTCGCAATTTCTCTAAATTAAAGGGCCGGCGGTTTTCACCGCCGGCCCGATAATCCAGAACGTCGAAGCGTCTTTACCAGCACCGCATCCGCGAGCGCCAGTGATGAACGCACCGACGGCGCCGCCAGCGGCGCCATTGCGCCTTTTCAACCGCCGTGATCGCGTCGGCCGAAGAGCCTACCGCCGCGCCATTCGCCGGGGCCGCCTGAGACGCCGGCATGCTGAAGAGGCCGAAGAATACAGCCATCAGCGTTCCTACGATTATTCTTTGCATCAGGTCCGCCTCCCATTGCTGCTGAGCTCAATCCGGAACGAACACGACGAGCATACCCAGCATATTTAGAAGTTCTCGTGACCGATCCATTCACCTTGAGTTCAGGATCGGCTTCGAACTATCGATCAATGCCGGAGCCTTGCCAAGGTTCCCGACGGTTTTTCCCGTCCGGCGGGAACTTATCATACTACCGCTCCAGGCCGACGCGCGTCCGGTCAGTCGGTCTCGTCGCGGGCATAAGCCCTTGATTCATAATAGACCTTTATGAAAGGCGCGAAGATCTTGTAGATCGCATTTTTGGCCACCAGCGTATCGTGCAGTGCGAGATAATCGATGCCGGTATAGATGAAGCACTTCATCGCATCCTGCGGCGTCTCGACGATCGGCTCGCCCTTGATGTTGAACGACGTGTTGACCAGCACCGGAACGCCGGCCAGCTTTTCGAATTCCATCAGCAGATCGTACATCCGCTCGTTGTCCTCGCGGCGGACCGTTTGCACGCGGGCGGTGCCGTCGACGTGCACGATCGCCGGGATGCGATCCTTCCATTCCGGACGCACCTGCTTGGCGCGCAGCATGAACGGCGATTCGTCCTCGCCGACGAAAATGTCCTTCGCCCTTTCATAGAGCACGATCGGCGCGAACGGACGGAAGGCCTGCCGGAACTTCACCCGCTTGTTCAGGATATCCTTCATCTCCGGACGCCGCGGATCGCCGAGGATGCTGCGATTGCCGAGCGCGCGCGGCCCGAACTCGGAATGGCCCTGGAACCAGCCGAAGACGTTTCCTTCGGCCAGCAGCTTCGCCGATTCGCGGCAAATGTTTTCGCCGGACCCGTTGAACGTCTTGCGGGTGACCAGCAGCGGATTGCCGACGCTGCGTACCGCATCATCCGGGTACTCGATACCGAGCGTCGCGCGCTTCATGACGAAGCTGCGCGGCTTCTTCTGCACCGCCAGATGGCCGTAAAAGGCGCAGCCGATGGAGATGCCGTTGTCGCCGGCCGCAGGCTGGATCCAAACATTGTCGAAGCCGGCCTCGCGCACGAGGCGGCCATTGGCGACGCAGTTGAGCGCGACGCCGCCGGCAAGAACCAGGTTCTTGGCGCCGGTCGTTTCGCGCAGCCAGCGCGCGCGGTCGAGCAGCACTTCCTCGGTGTCGTGCTGAATGCGCCACGCCATGTCTTCCCAGTGCCGCATCGAGGGACTGGCTTCCCACTTCTTTGTTCCGTCCGGCATCCAAGGCTGGTTGAACTGCGCGTCCCATGGGCCGACTTGAAGTTCACCATCCTTGAGATCGAGCAGCTTGCGGAAATTGTCGGGGCGGCCGTAGGGCGCGAGGCCCATGACCTCGCCGCACTTGTTCCAGTCGGCGAAGATATAGCTCGACACCCGGCTGTAGACCGCGCCGAGGCCGTCCATGTTGAAGAACTCGTCGCTGAGCAGCCCGCGGCACGGCTGCAGCCATACTTTCTTCAGCGGCTCGAGCGTGCTGCCTTTGAACCGGTAGTAGCTCTCGGATTCGCGCGCGAGCGGATTGACGCCTTCGGTCAGTTGACCCGGCTCCTTGATGTCGGCGGCGTAGCTGCCGACGCCGTCGACCACCATCACTACGCCCTCGTCGAACGGACAGGGCGCGAACGCGCTGTAAGCGTGCGCGAGATGGTGCGAGACCGTCATC
Source organism: uncultured Alphaproteobacteria bacterium (assembly GCA_963733315.1). Lineage (GTDB taxonomy): Bacteria > Pseudomonadota > Alphaproteobacteria > Rhizobiales > Xanthobacteraceae > Pseudolabrys. Next base: position 196,391 of record CAVTCV010000031.1, read on the forward strand.
ACCTTGTTCGACTTCGGCAGATAGAGCGGGCTTTTGGCCGTCTGCTCGCGCTCACGATCGAGCATGTCACCCTGATAGATCATGCGCACTTCAAGCTCTTCGACCGGCAGCACGTAACAATTGCGCACCACCAGATCGACGTCGTCGAGCGTGATGCCTTCCGCCTTAAGGCAATAATCGACGACCTCCTGAAAGAAGCCGCCGGCATGCTTTTGCCGCGTGATGCGCTCCTTCTCGATCGCGACGGCGATTTCGCCGTCGCGCAGTAGGCAGGCGCTGACGTCGTGGTCGTAGGCGTTGATGCCGAGGACATACGTATGGTTCTTGAACATCGGGTTCCTGCCACTCCGGGGCCGCTCCTATAGCACGGCTGCGGCAATGCCGATAAGCTGCCCCGCCCCGATCAGCCATAGGCATGGACGCATGACCGCAGTGAAACGCATTGTCGCCGATTGTTGCTGTGGCGTCCTCATCGACATGCAGGGCTTTTTTCTGGCGCAGGTCGACAAACGTCTCCGCGCCCGGCTCAAGACCAATACAAGCCACTTCGTCCGCCTGCTTAATTATTTCAAAATTCCGACCGTCGTCACACTGGAGCGGCCGGTCGAGCGCAAGGGACAATTACCTGACGAGGTCGGCAAACACTTGGGCGATGGCGCGCGGGTTTTCGAGAAAGATTTTTTCGACCTGTGCAAGGAAAAGAAAATCAAAAACCACCTCGCAGGCCTCAAGCGCCAGCAGGCGATCGTGGCGGGCTGCGAAACCGACGTTTGCGTGCTGCAATCGTGTCTCGGCCTCCGCGGCCTCGGTTACGATGTCTACGTCATGGAGGAGCTGATATTCTCCTCATCGCGCAACGTCGATGCGGCGATCGCGCGGATGAAAGCCGAGAGTGTCGTCTTTACGACGTATAAGACCCTGTTTTACGAACTGATCGAAGCCGTGGACGGCAATCCGCATTCCGACAAAATGCTCGAGACGTTCGGACCGTTCCCCGACGATCTGCCAGACGCAGCGCTGCTATAATCCTTCGACGGCCAAGGCGCGGCGCGGGCCGTGCAGCAATGCCGCGATGAAATGCGCGCGCTCTTCGGTGAGCGTCAGCCCGCGCGGCTCCAGCACGTGGCGCGCCAGGAAAAAGCCGGTGAGCGCGAAGCCGTCGGCGAGATCGCCCCCGGCCGGCGCCGCCGCAGCATCGCGCAGGAAGGCGGGCAGCCGCAGCATCTTGTCGGCCCACGGTTCGCCAGCCGCGCGCGAGACCGCTCGCCCCGACTTCGGCGAGACATAGATCAGATCGGAGCGCGCGCCAGTCGACGCGCATTGCTCGAGATCGAGACCGAAGCCGAGCTCGGCGAGAACCAGCAATTCGAACCGTACCACCATGGGTGCCGCCACGGTCGCATCCTCGAGCCGATCGAGCACGTCGTCAAATTCGGCATAGAGCCCCGCATGCGGATCGCGCTCGGGCAACAGCCGCATCAGCGCGGCCAGATGGCTGACGCCATAGACCGCGTGCGACGCGGCAAAGAAACTGGCCGCGCGCAGGTTCACGGCTTCGACCGTATAATTGCCGAGATGCTCGTCGAGCCGCGCCCGCCAGTTGGCGCTCACGGAATTGCCGACCTGCAGGACCGGCTTCATGCGTGAACCGAAACCGCCGCGCACCAGGCCGAGATGGCGGCCATGCTCGCGCGTCATCAGCTCGAGGATGCCGTTCGCCTCCCCGTGCCGCTTGACCCCGATCACGATGCCTTCATCGGTCCATTGCATGCAGACTGCATACTCCGCGAATCGGAGAAAATCACGGCAGCCGACGCGCTATTCCTTGGGAAACTCCAGCCCCATGGCGCGGTAGCGCTCGGGGTCATCGCCCCAGCCCTCGCGCACCTTCACGAACAGGAACAGGTCGACTTTGGCCTCGACAATCTCGGCGATCTCCCGCCGCGACGACTCGCCGATCGACTTGAGGGTCTGGCCGCCTTTGCCGATCACGATCTTGCGCTGGCTTTCGCGCTCCACATAAATCGTCTGCTCGATGCGGATTTTGCCGCCGCGCAATTCCTTCCACACCTCGGTCTCGACCGTCGAATGGTAGGGCAGTTCCTGATGCAGCCGCTCGAATAGTTTTTCGCGGGTGATTTCCGCCGCGAGCTGCCGCACCGGCGCATCCGACATTTGATCCGGCGGGTATAGCCAAGGACTTGGCGGCATGCGCTCGGCGAGCCATGACTTGAGATCGGCCACGCCGTCGCCGGTGAGCGCCGAGATCATGAAGGTCGAATCGAACTTGGCTTTTTCGTTGGCGATTTTGGTCAGCAACAGCAGCGTGTCGCGCGGCACCAGATCGATCTTGTTGAGGATCAGGATTTTCGTCGGCTTCACGTCGGCAAGGCGTGAAAGCAGCGCTTCCGCCTCGTCGTCGATCCCCTTGCGCGCATCGATCAGTACGCCAACCAGATCGGCCTCGTGCGCGCCGCTCCAGGCCGTCGTCACCATGGCGCGGTCGAGCCGCCGCTTCGGGGCGAAGATTCCCGGCGTATCGGCGAAGATTAGCTGCGACTTACCGGCGAGCGTGATGCCGCGGATCAGCGCACGGGTGGTCTGCACTTTGTGCGAGACGATGGTCACCTTGGAGCCGACCAGCGCGTTGAGCAGCGTCGATTTACCGGCATTGGGCGCGCCGATCAGCGCGACAAAACCGCAACGCGTGTCGCCCGCTGGCGCTGTCTCAGTCATCAAGCTTGTCCACGGCCACGCCGACGCGCGTGAGCATCTCGGCCGCGGCGGATTGCTCGGCGGCGCGCTTCGAGGAGCCCTTGCCCTCGGCCGGCGGCCGGTTGGGCAGTATCACGGCGACGCGGAATTCAGGGTCGTGATGCGGGCCGGTGCGCGCCATTTCTTTGTAGGCCGGCGTCGGCAGGCCGCGCGCCTGCGCCCATTCCTGCAGCATGGTCTTGGGATCGCGTAAGGGGCGCAGCGGCTTGAGCATGCGCTCCTTCCAGAACCGCCCGATGAATTCGTCGGCCGCCGCATAGCCGCCGTCGATAAACACCGCGCCGACCAGCGCCTCGCAGGCATCCGCCAAAATGGTGGTGCGCAGACGCCCGCCGGCGTGCGATTCCGAATTGCCGAGCTTGAGCGCGGGGCCGAGATCCATCGTGCGCGCCACTTCGGCGCAGCTTTCCTTGCGCACAAGATCGGCGAGCCGCCGTGACAGTTCGCCTTCGTTGGCCTTGGGGAAGGCGCGATAGAGCATGTCGGAAATCACGAGACCGAGCACGTGGTCGCCGAGAAACTCCAGGCGCTGGTAACTGTTGGCGCGGGTGGCGCCGCCCGACAACGCCGAAATATGCGTGAGCGCGCGTTCGAGCAGCGCCTTGTCGGCGAACTTGTACCCGATCCGCTCCTCGAGCGCCGCTCTGTCCTTGGCCTTACGGCTCATCGCACGATCGTGAACAGCCTGCTCCAGCGCACCGACACCGGCCAACGCCAGAATTCCCAGGCGCGCTCGCCCTCATAAACGGAGAAGAAAATGATCTGCGCCTTGCCGACGATATTCTCGAACGGCACCATGCCGACCTGGCTGAAGCGGCTGTCAGTCGAGTTGTCGCGGTTGTCGCCCATCATGAAATAATGGCCGTCCGGCACGGTGTAGACCTGCGTGTTGTCGGCAAAGCCGTTATCGACCAGGTCGAGCGTGTAAAAGCTCACGCCGTTGTCGAGCGTTTCCTTCCAGCGCTTGACCGGCGCGGCGGGCGCGCCCTCCTCGGCTTCGACAAACGGCGGCGCCGGCTCGCGCTTGACCCCGACGCCGTTGATGAAGACCTGGCCTTCCTTCACCTGGATCTTGTCGCCGGGCAGGCCGATCACCCGCTTGATGTAGTCGGTCGAGGTATCCTTGGGCAGGCGGAATACCACCACGTCGCCGCGCTGCGGCAGCCAGCCGCTCGGAAGGCGTCCGGAGAACACCGGCGGCGACAGCGGCAGCGAAAAGTGGCTATAGCCATAGGTGTATTTCGACACGAACAGATAATCGCCGACCAGCAGCGTCGCCTTCATCGAGCCGGAGGGGATGTTAAAGGGCTGAAACAGGAAGGTGCGGATCACCAGGGCGATGATCAGCGCGTGGATGATGACGCGGACCGTCTCGCCAACGCCGCCTTCTTTGCGTTTTGTATTGGTTGTCACGCTCATCGGCCTCTTGTCCCGCCACTAAAGGCGCAGCGCCCCGGCGATCTTGTAGCGGCTGCCATCCGCCCGCGCAATGAAGAACGCCGCAGCCGCCGCATAAGCAGTTGGTTGGATTGAATTTCCTGGCTTCATGCCGGCGTGCGCGGTAGCGCCGATATAATCACGATGGCCTGCGCCGCCGGACCTTCATCGGTCAGCGAAACATCGATGCGGGCCTCGCAACCCGGCGGCGTGATCGCCTGCAAGCGCTTGAGCGCGCCGCCGGTCAATTTCATGGTGGGGCGCCCCGACGACAGATTGACCACGCCCATGTCGCGCCAGAACACGCCGCTGCGGAAACCGGTGCCGAGCGCCTTGGAGCAGGCTTCCTTGGCGGCGAAACGCTTGGCGTAAGTCTCGACCGTGTTGACCCGCCCTTCCGCCTTGGCGCGTTCGACCGGCGTGAAAATGCGGCCGAGGAAGCGATCGCCATAGCGCTCGATGCTGCGCGCGATGCGCCGCACGTCGACCAGGTCTGAGCCGAGCCCGATGATCATGAGATGCTTTCCTGGCGCATGATCTTATCCGAAAACCGGTATCCACTTTTCGGGATCATGCGCTTGCTTGGCTGCGTCCGCGATCCATCGCCGCGCGCATGAATTTCACGGTTTCGGCCAGCCCCTCGAACACCGATTCACCGACCAGGAAATGGCCGATATTGAGCTCGACGATCTGCGGCAGCGCCGCGATCACCTCGGCACTCGCATAGTCGAGGCCATGGCCGGCATGGACTTCGAGCCCCAGGCTCTTGGCCAGCAGCGCCCCGGCGCGAATAAGCTCCCATTCGGCCGCCGCTTCGGCGGCGCGATGCTCGATCAGAGCGTCGCACCACGACCCGGTATGCAGTTCCACCACCGGCGCGCCGAGTTCAACCGCCGCCTCGATCTGCGCCGCCGCCGCCCCGATGAACAGCGAAACCCGAATGCCGGCATGCTTGAGCGCGTGCACCACCGGCTGAAGCTGTGCGCGCTGCTTGAGCGCATCGAGCCCGCCCTCGGTGGTGCGCTCGGTGCGCTTTTCCGGCACCAGGCAGACCGCGTGCGGCTGCGTTTTGAGCGCGATGGCGGCCATCTCATCGGTTGCCGCCATTTCGAAATTGAGCGGCTTGTCGATCTCCGCTTTCAGGCGCGCGATATCGTCGTCGCGGATGTGGCGCCGGTCCTCGCGCAAATGCGCGGTGATGCCGTCAGCGCCGGCCGCGATCGCGAGCTTGGCCGCGCGCACCGGATCGGGATGGCGCCCGCCGCGCGCGTTGCGGATGGTGGCGACGTGGTCGACATTGACGCCGAGGCGCAGCGGGGGCGCAGTCATCTTGCTACCCGTTGACCCGTTCCGCCTTCGCCACCACGGGCTTCGCCCGCAGCTGCGCGATGATGGCGGTGAGATGCTTGAGGTCGTAGACCTCGAGATCGATCAGCACGTCGGTGAAATCCGGCGCCCGCCGCGTCATGCGGATATTGTCGATATTGCCGTCGTGCTCGGCGATCACTTGCGCGATTTGCGCGAGCGAGCCGGGCTCGTTCACCGACTGCACCGAAATGCGCGCCGGGAAGCGGCGCGGCGTGTTCTCTTCCTCGTCCCAGCGCACGTCCAGCCAGCGCTCCGGCGCGTCCTCGAACTCGCTCAAGGCATGCGACTGGATCGGGTAGATAGTGATCCCCTCGCCCGGCGTGAGGATGCCGACGATGCGGTCGCCCGGCACCGCGCCGCCCTCGGGTGCAAAGCGCACCGGCAAATCGCTGTTGATGCCGCGGATCGGGATCGCCGGACCGGTCGCGCTCATGCTCGGCACCTTGAATTTCACCGAGGTGAGTTTCTTCAAGCCGAACCAGCCGCTCTCCGATTTACGCTTCACCGCCATGGCGGCGGCGCGCTCTTCCTTGTAGTCTGGGTACATGGCGCGGGCGACATCGGAGGCCTTCAATTCGCTGCGGCCCACCGCCGACATGACGTCTTCGATCGAGGCGCGGGCGAGGCGCGGCAGCGCGCCGGTGAGCTTCTCATCCGAATAGGCGATCTTGGCGCGCTGGAACAGACGTTCGACGATGCGCCGGCCGAGCCCGGTATATTGCGTACGCACCGCCGCGCGCGTGGCGCGCCGGATCGCCGCGCGCGCCTTGCCGGTAACCACCAGCGATTCCCACGCCGTCGGCGGCGCGATTTGCGCCTTGGAGGTGATGATTTCGACCTCGTCGCCATTGCCGAGCTCCGAGGTCAGCGGCGAGATCTTGCCGTTGATCTTGCAGCCGACCGTGGCATTGCCGATGTCGGTGTGCACCGCATAGGCGAAGTCGATCGGCGTCGCCTTGCGCGGCAGCGCGATCAGCTTGCCTTTCGGCGTGAAGCAAAACACCTGGTCGTGGAATAGCTCGAGCTTGGTGTGCTCGAGGAATTCCTCGGGGTTGGAGCCTTCGGCCAACAGCTCGATGGTCCGGCGCAGCCAAGCATAGGCGCTCGACTCGCGCGACAACAGTTCGGTGGGCGAGCCGGCATTGTCCTTGTAGAGCGCGTGCGCGGCGATGCCGTATTCGGCGATCTCGTGCATCTCGGTGGTGCGGATCTGCAGCTCGACGCGCTGCTGGCCCGGGCCGATCACCGTGGTGTGGATGGACCGGTAATCGTTGCGCTTCGGAGTCGAGATGTAATCCTTGAAACGCTCCGGCACCATCGGCCAGGTGGTGTGCACGATGCCGAGCGCCTGGTAACAGTCGGCGAGCGTCTTCACGATGACGCGGAAACCGAAAATATCGGACAACTGTTCGAAGCCGACGGACTTGCGCTCCATTTTGCGCCAGATCGAATAGGTGCGTTTGCGCCGGCCCGCTACCCGCGCGGTGATGCCGCGATCGGCCAGCTTGCGGGTAAGCTGCTGCTCGATTTCCGAAATCAGGTGTTTGTTGCGCTCGGCCAGTTCCTCGAGCCGCTCGCTCACCACGCGATAAGCATCCGGATAAAGCTCACGGAACGCCAGATCGTCGAGCTCCTCGCGCATCTCGTGCATGCCCATGCGGCCCGCGAGCGGCGCGTAAATCTCCAGCGTCTCCTCGGCGACCCGGCGGCGCGACTCGACCGGCATGTACTGCAGCGTGCGCATGTTGTGCAGCCGATCGGCAAGCTTGACCAGCAAGACGCGCACGTCATCGGCGATCGCCAGCAGCAGCTTGCGCAGATTCTCCGCCTGCTTGGCTTCCTTGGTGACCAGGTCGAGTTTCTTCAGCTTGGTCAGCCCGTCGACCAGGGTGCCGATGTCCTTGCCGAACAGGCCGTCGATCTCGACGCGGGTGGTTGCAGTATCCTCAATGGTGTCATGCAAAAGCGCCGCCGCGATGGTGGCGTCGTCGAGCTTGAGGTCGGTCAGGATGGCCGCGACTTCGATCGGGTGGGAAAAGTACGGGTCGCCGGAGGCGCGCCGCTGCTCACCATGCGCCTTCATGGCGTAGACATAGGCACGGTTGAGCAGCGCCTCGTTGGTATTGGGATTGTAGCGGCGTACCCGCTCGATCAGATCGTATTGCCGCATCATCGGCGGCTTGCGGGATTGCGCCGGTTTTTCAACCGGTTGCGGGACGGCAACGCTCAGTTCCAGCGGCGCCCGGGTCGGCGCCTGCTTCTGCATCCGCGGTAAATCAGAGCGCGCGCGCGCCATTCCTATGCCTCGCGGTCGCCGAATTCTATGTGCAAGAGTTCACCGGCGATCGTTTCTAGCATAGATATCACGGCAATTCGCTGTCGCCGCAAGGGTTTGCCGCGGCGATCGACAAAAACGAATGGCCCGGCGCGAAGGCCGGGCCATTGGGTAAAATTTATGCGGAATTGCGCCGATCGCTTACTCGGTGTCCTCCTCCGGCACCTCTTCCGGCGGCGCCAAGCCTTCGAGGCCCTTGAGCAATTCTTCCTCGGTCATACGCTCGGAGGTGACTTCAGTATCATCCGAATCGACGCTGGCGCCCGCCCCGGCGCCGATCAGCGGCACCTCGGGCTCCGGCTCGTCAACCTCGACATATTTCTGCAGGCTATGGATCAGGTCTTCCTTCAGATCGCCCGGCGATACCGTGGTATCGGCGATCTCGCGCAGCGCGACGACCGGATTCTTGTCGTTGTCGCGGTCCACGGTAATTTGCGATCCGGACGAAATCATGCGCGCCCGATGGCTCGCCAAAAGGACGAGATCGAAGCGATTCTCAACTTTGTCGATGCAATCTTCTACGGTGACACGGGCCATCGGCTCGCCACTCCTTTGAAGGGAACTTTGTCCTGAATTCGCCCGGTAGGTAGACTTTATCGGCGCAAAGTTCAAGTATTTTTGTCTTGGATTAGCCGCAACCGTCTGTTACCGAACCATCGCAAGCAGGCCGGCCGGCTGGATATTAACGGTTTTGGCGTGATTGCGTGGGCGACCTGCTGAATTGATCGAAGGTGCCTTCAATCGATCTGTTAACGCCGGTTTATGGCAGCGCGCCGCGCTTCTCGCGCGTTAGGCCCGTGCTAAACCGGAAATTGGGTTTGTATTGCGAGGATCGTGAGAGACAAGACCATGACAGTACCCGGTGAAAAAATCGCATTGTTCATCGATGGAGCCAATCTTTACGCCACCGCAAAATCGCTCGGCTTCGACATCGATTACAAGAAGCTGCTGCGGGAATTCCAGTCGCGCGGCTATCTGTTGCGGGCATTCTACTACACCGCGGTGATCGAGGATCAGGAATACTCCTCCATCCGGCCGCTGATCGATTGGCTCGACTACAACGGCTATTCGGTCGTCACCAAGGCGACCAAGGAATTCGTCGACCAGACCGGCCGCCGCAAGGTCAAAGGCAACATGGACATCGAGCTCGCGGTCGATGCCATGGAGATCGCCGGCTCGATCGACCACATGGTGCTGTTCTCCGGCGATGGCGACTTCCGCTCGCTGGTGGAAGCCGTGCAACGCAAGGGCGTGCGCGTGACCGTGATCTCGACCGTCACCACGCAGCCGCCGATGGTCGCGGACGAACTTCGCCGCCAGGCCGACATTTTCACCGACATCGTCACACTGCAGGGCAAGATCGGCCGCGATCCGTCCGAACGCGCCGCGCGTCCGCCGCGCGACGATCACGGCCCTTCGCCGCAGCACACGCCGCAATTCTTGCAGCGTCCGCCGGTGCCGCAACGGGCCGACGCGACGGTCGGCGGCGAGGATGACGACGACGAGTTCGTTCGAATAAACATTTTTGGTGGCGCGTGATCTTATCCGAAAACCGATACCCACTTTTCCGGATCACGCGTTAGCCATGCCGGAGGCCGAGGGCAAACCCGGCCGCGATTGTGCGCGCTGCCCACGGCTCGCCACCTTCCGCAAAACCTGGCGCGCGAAAGAGCCGGCCTGGTTCAACGCCCCGGTCCCCTCCTTCGGCCCGCCCAACGCGCGCCTGCTCATCGTCGGTCTCGCGCCCGGGCTGCAAGGCGCCAACCGCACCGGTCGGCCGTTCACCGGCGACTATGCCGGCGTGCTGCTCTACGACACGCTGCTCAAATACAAATTCGCCCGCGGCGAATACGGCGCGCATCCGGACGACGGCCTGGAACTGATCGACTGCCGCATCACCAACGCGGTGCGCTGCGTCCCGCCGGAAAACAAACCGACGACCGCCGAGATTGCGACCTGCCGCGACTTCCTCAAGCCTACCATCGCCGAAATGAAGAACCTGCGCGCGATCGTCGCGCTTGGCCGCATCGCGCATGACAGCGTCGTGGTCGCGCTGGGCAAAAAGAAATCGGCCGCACCCTTCAAGCATGGCGGAAAAAATACGCTGGACGAATTCGCGTTGTTTTCCAGCTATCACTGCTCGCGTTACAACACGAACACCGGCGTGCTCACGCCCGAGATGTTCCGCAAGGTGTTCGCCGATGTGCGCCGCTATTTAGAAGATGGAAAAATTTAGTCGAATCCGCCGCAACGGCTGAACGCGACATAGACGACGTTTCAGCCCGCGCGCCAGACACCGACTGCCGCCGCGGATGGCTTGCACCAATTACAATTCGAAATTTCGTCTATCGAATCTTGTTTTAGTCAAAGCGCGCGAGCTTAGTTCAAGAGTTCCAAAGACGCCGCCCCTAAGGATTGGTCACGCCCGATCCAGATACCGTTGGCCTATTCAGGGGGGTTACGATGGATCAAGTCATTCCGGCTGCGGAGATTTTGACTTTTCCACAAACGTCGCGCATCGACGAACAGTTGTTGGAGACCGTGCTCAACAACATGTCGCAAGGCGTGTTGTTGTTCGATTCCGACACGCGACTGATTTTCTGCAACAAGCGCTATCTGGAAATGTACGGCCTGCTGCCGGAATTCGCCCGGCCCGGCCGCTACCTGCGCGATCTGCTCATCCAGCGCATCCAGACCGGAACATTCGCCGAGGACCCGGACGAATACATCGTCCGGCTCAAAGAGGGCATCGCGGCGGGCCCTTCCTTCAACTACACGGTGCATCTTTCGGATGCCCGCGCGTTTTCCGTCGTGAACAAGCCGCTTGCCGGCGGCGGCTGGCTGGCGACGCACGAAGACATCACCGAGCGGCAGCGCTCCGAGGGACGCATCGCCCACATGGCGCGCCACGATGCGCTGACCGATCTGCCCAATCGCGTCTTGTTGCGCGAGCGGCTGGAGCACGAGCTCAAGCGGGTCAAGCGCGGCGAATGCCTGGCGGTGCTCTGCCTCGATCTCGACCAGTTCAAGGCCGTCAATGACGCCCTCGGCCACCCGATCGGCGACGAATTGCTCAAACTCGTCGCCGACCGCTTGCGCGGCTGCACGCGCGAGCCGGACACCGTGGCGCGTCTCGGCGGCGACGAATTCGCCATCATCATGACGCAGATGCAAGAGGCGACCGACGCCGCGGCGCTGGCCAAACGTATCCGCGACTCGATCGTCAAGCCGTATCAGATCGAGGGCCACCAGATCGTCACCGATATCAGCATCGGCATTTCCGTGGCGCCGTTCGACGCCGTGGACGCCGATCCGCTGCTGCGCAATGCCGACATGGCGCTCTACGGCGCCAAAGCCGACGGCCGCGGCACCTACCGGTTCTACGAGCTGGAGATGAACACGCGCATGAAAACGCGCCGCGAGCTGGAAATGGATCTGCGCAAGGCGCTGGTCAGCAAAGAATTTGAATTGCACTATCAACCGCTCGTCAACCTTAAATCGAACGAGGTCAACGCATTTGAAGCCTTGCTGCGCTGGAATCATCCCAAGCGCGGCCTGGTGTCGCCCGCCGACTTCATCCCGGTCGCCGAGGAGACCGGACTTATCGTCCCGCTCGGCGAATGGGTGCTCAAGTCCGCGTGCTACGAGGCGGTCGACTGGCCGGACGACATCAAGGTCGCCGTCAATCTATCGCCGGCGCAGTTGAACAATCGCAATCTGCTCAACGTGGTGATCGGCGCGCTCGCGGAAACCGGCCTGCCCGCGCGCAAGCTGCAGATTGAGATCACCGAGACCGTTCTGTTGCACAATACCTTCGGCACGCTGCAGACGCTGCATGAGCTGCGTAAGCTCGGCGTGCAGATTGCGCTCGACGATTTCGGCACCGGCTATTCGTCGCTCAGCTATCTGCGCAGCTTCCCGTTCGACAAGATCAAGATCGACCGCTCCTTCATTCAGGACTTGTCGAACGGCTCCGAGCCCGTTGCTATCGTGCAGGCAGTCGCCAATTTGGCGAAGTGCCTGAACATGACGTCGACCGCCGAGGGCGTCGAGACGCAGCAGCAGATGGACATCCTGCAGTCGATGGGCTGCACCGAGATGCAGGGCTATCTGTTCAGCCGCGCCCGGCCGGCGAAGGAAATCCGGCAGTTCTTCAAGCGGAAGCGCCGGAAAGCCTGACGGGGGCCGCTTAAGCCGCCGTCTTGAGCCAGGCGACGACCTCGGCGGCGTTCTTGTCGGGCGGAAAGACCGGATAAAACACCTTCGCGATGACGCCGTCGTCGATGACGAGCGCCATGCGCTTCAATAGCGTCATGCCGGAGGTGGTGAAGGTCGGGAGATTCAGCGCCTTGGTCAGCGTCAGCCTCTCGTCCGACAGGATCGCAAACGGCAGATGCAGGCGGCTCGCCGCCTCCTGCTGATAGGCGGTGTCCTGCGTGGACAGGCCGAAGAGCTGCGCGACGCCCGAAGCTTTGAGCTCTTTGTAATGGTCGCGGAAGCCGCAGGATTGCGGCGTGCAGCCGCGCGCGCCGGGGATCTCATCCCAGCCCGGCGGCGCATCGACGCCCGGCACGCCGGTGCGCGGATAGACGTAGACCACATTGCGGCCCTTGAGCTTCGCCAGAGTTGACGGGGCGCCGGACGGTCGCCGGCAGCGCCAGGTTGGGCAGCGTCATGCCGGTCAGATGGCGTGCAGCGCCGTCGTCCTGCGGCGCCGGAATGCCTGGCGGCAGCACGTTCGGGTTATGCATGCCCGGCGCTTCACTCATTTGCCGTCTCCGTACGACATGAACTCCATCAGCGAGCCGTCCGGGTCGCGGAAATAGACGGTTGTGCCCGGTCCCTTGGCGCCGAACCGCTGCAGGGGCCCGCGCTCGACCGCGATGCCGTGCGTCTTCAGATGCGCGATGGCGCCGTCGATCGGCCCGCCCACTCGAAGCACAGATCGGAATTGCCCGGCTGCACTGGCAGCCGCGCCACCTCGGCCGGCTTGACGCCCGGCCCATGCACGTTGAGTTGCTTGTCGCCGAAGCGATAGGCAAAGCCCGCCGGCCGCGTCGACGAATTCGGCGCCCATCACTTCGACGATAGAACTTGTTCGAGCGCTCCCAGTCGGAAACATGGATGACGCAATGATCGAGCTTCGTCGGCACCATCGCGCTCATCCTTTCTGCCGCATCAGCCGGCCGCGCTCGCGCTCCCAGGAGCGCTTTTTTTCAGCGTCTCGCGCTTGTCGTGCAGCTTCTTGCCTTTGCCCAGCGCGATCTCGATTTTCGCCCGCCCTTTCTCGTTAAAGTAAATCTTGAGCGGCACGATGGTCATGCCTTCACGCTCGACCGCACCGGCAAGCTTGTTGATCTGCCGCGCATGCAGCAGCAATTTGCGCGGCCGCTTGGGCAGATGGTTAAAGCGCGCCGCCTGCAGATATTCCGGGATGTTGGAATTGATCAGCCAGATCTCGCCGCCGCGCGCGTCGGCGTAGGATTCCGCGATCGTCGCCTTGCCGGCGCGCAGCGATTTGACCTCGCTGCCGGTGAGCGCGATGCCGGCCTCGTAGGTCTCGCCGATTTCGTAGTTGAAGCGCGCCTTGCGGTTGTCGGCGACGACTTTGAACTTGGAGGCGGGTTTGGCGGCCATGGCGGCAATCGACCAAATGCGCGCCTTCCGGTCAACCGGTGCTTGCGTGACGCGCAGGCTCGCCGACAAGATCGGTGCAAAATAAAGCGTCAGGGAGGCGGCCATGTCGAAAACACCATTATTTCCGCTTTTGTCGGCCATGCTGGCGTGCTGCGCCTACCGCGGCCTTCGGCCAGGCGCCGCCGCCGAGTTTCCCCGACGGCCCGGGCAAGGACACCGTGGTCGCGGTGTGCGGCGGCTGCCACGCCATCAACCGGTTGCGCGCCGGCTACACGCCGGCGGGCTGGAGCCATGATCCAGCAAATGATGCAGAACATGGGCGCGCCGGTCGCGCCGGAGGAATGGCCGACCGTCATCACCTATCTGATGAAGAATTTCCCCGAGAAGCCGCGCCCGCCGGCGGCGATAATTGCCGGCCCGGTGCAGGCGAAGATCACGCTCTGGGACGTGCCGACGCTCGGCTCGCGTCCGCACGATCCGCTGGCGACCAAGGACGGCGCCATCTGGTGGGCCGGACAGCTCTCCAACAAGCTCGGACGCCTCGATCCCAAGACCGGCGCAATCCGGGAATACACGCTCAAGACGCCGCATAGCGGCCCGCACGGCCTGAAAGAGGACAAGGACGGCAACATCTGGTTCACCGGCAATGTCGGCGGCTTCATCGGCAAGCTCGACCCGAAGACCGGGCTCACCACCGAATACGATCTGCACAATCCGGCCGCCAAGGATCCGCACACCCTGATCTTCGACCACGACGGCATCCTCTGGTTCACGGTGCAGCAGGCCAACATGGTCGGCCGGCTCGATCCCAAGACCGGCGCCGTGAAGCTCGTCACCTCGCCGACGCCGAAGTCGCGGCCCTATGGCATGGCGGTGAATTCCAAGAACGTCGTGCATTTCGTCGAGTTCGGCGCCAACAAGATCGCCACCATCGATGCCAAGACCATGGCGATCCAGGAATACTCACTGCCCAATCCCGGCGCGCGCCCGCGCCGCATCGCCATCTCGCCGGACGACATCGATCTGGTACACGGATTTCGCCCGCGGCTTCCTCGGCCGACTCGACCCGGCGAGCGGCAAAGTCAGCGAATGGCCATCGCCCAGCGGCCCGAAATCGGAGCCCTACGGCATCGTCTTCGCCAAGGGCGCGCTCTGGTACAACGAATCCTTCGCCAAGCCGAACACGATCGTGCGGTTCGATCCAAAGACGGAAAAATTCCAGACCTGGGCGATCCCCGGCGGCGGCGACATCGTGCGCAACATGGATGTCACGCCCGACGGCAACCCGGTGACCGCCAACAGCCTCGTCAATCAGGTCGGCCTGGTCGAAATCAAATAGACGGTGCGATCAGCGCTGCTTGAGCAGGTCGCGGATCTCGGTCAGCAGCTCTTCCTGCTTCGACGGCGGCGCGGGTTTTGCTTCTTCCTTGCGGATCAGATGGCTCATCGCCCGGATCACCAGGAAGAGCACGAAGGCGATGATGATGAAGTTGAGCGTGACTGTGAGAAAATGCCCGTAAGCCAATACGGCGCCTTGCTTTTGCGCGTCGGCTAATGTGGTGGCGGTCACCTTCGGCGACAGCGGAATGAAGTAGTTGGAGAAGTCGAGGCCGCCGGTCACGGCGCCGATCACCGGCATGATGAGATCGCCGACCAGCGCGCTGATAATGGCGCCAAAGGCGGCGCCGATGATCACACCGACGGCGAGATCGACCACGTTGCCGCGCAACGCGAATTTTTTGAAGTCCTCGAGCATGCGCTGACGCCCGCCCGCGCTAGTTGATCAGCCCGGCATGCACCATCGCTTCGCGCACCGCGGTCTGCGCCTTCTCGCTCGCCGGCACCATCGGCAGCCGCACCGTGTTGGCGCACTTGCCGATCAGCGACATGGCATATTTGATCGGCGCCGGGCTGGTCTCGACGAACAGATTGATGTGCAGCGGCGCCAGCTTGTCCTGCAGCTTGAGCGCGGTCTTGAAGTCGCCCTTCAGGCACGCGCTCTGGAATTCGGCGCACAGCCGCGGCGCCACGTTCGAGGTCACCGAGATGCAGCCGTGGCCGCCATGCGCCATGAAGCCGAGCGCGGTGATGTCCTCGCCCGACATCTGGTTGAAATCCTCGCCGATCGCCGCGCGCTGCTGCGACACGCGCGACATGTTGGCGGTCGCGTCCTTGACGCCGGCGATGTTCTTGAGCTCGTAAAGCCGCTTCATGGTGTCGACCGACATGTCGACGATGGAGCGGCCGGGGATGTTGTAGATGATGATCGGGATGCCGATGGCGTCGTTGATCGCCTTGTAGTGCTGGTAGAGCCCTTCCTGCGTCGGCTTGTTGTAATAGGGCGTCACGATCAGCACCGCGTCGGCGCCCGCCTTCTCGGCGTGCTGCGACAGCTCGATCGCCTCCGCGGTCGAGTTCGAGCCGGCGCCGGCGACCACCGGAACCCGGCCGTCGACCTGGTCGACGCACCATTCCACCACCTGCTTGTGCTCGTCATGCGAAGCGTCGGGCTCTCGCCGGTGGTGCCGACCGGCACCAGGCCGTTGGTGCCCTCGGCGATCTGCCAGTCCACCAGGTCGCGGAACGCCTTTTCGTCGAGCGCGCCGTTTTTGAACGGCGTGACCAGCGCGGTGAACGATCCTCGAAAGTTCGTCTTGGCGGTCATGGACGACTTCTCCACAGGCGGGACTGGGCGCTGCCCCATCAATACCGGGTTGCCGCGGACGATAAAAGCCCTCCAATCAAATAGCTGCATGAATTGGCTTGATGAATGCCACTTCGCCCTGCTTTTGCCCGGCTTGCGGTTTAGGCTTCCGCGCGGTCGGGATTTCGGCTATTCTTCGCGCCGGATTGGCCTAATGGGGGAGCCGGGCGGCGCTTTGAGTCGGCCGCCGGCAACCTGACAGACGGCCGGGCTAGGGTATTAATGGACGCGATTGAGACGGAACCGCCAGGGCATCGCCTTGGCGATTGTGGCAGTCGGCGCGCTGAGCGCCCAATTTGCCGTGGCCGCGCCCAAAAAAGTTCCCGCCCAACCGGCCCGCCGGCGAAACCGGCCGCCAAGCCCACCTGCGGCCAAAGGCCACGTGGCAAAGCGTCCGGCCGCACGGGTGGTCTGCGCAACGTGCCGCTCCGCCCAAGCGCCCCCGCGCCGGCGCCGCGCTGCCGAAGGTGACCGCCGCGGTCGTCCCCGGCAGCCTTGCCTTCCGCAAGCTGCCGCTCGCCAGCCCCGCGATGTTCCACCCGGCCGACCGGCCGCTGGCCAATCAGTTTGCGATCGCGCCCTCCGTCTCGACCTCCCCCGACGATATCGCCGCGGTGAAACGCGTGATCGAGGCCGCCCGCAAGGGCCGCTTGGCGAAGCCGACGCGGACGAAGCCGGCATCAAGGATCCGGTCGCCCGCAAGCTCGCGGAATGGGTGATCCTGCGCAGCGACAACACCAATCCGAGCTTCGCGCGTTACGCGGCGTTCGTCGCCAGCAACCCGGCCTGGCCGCACGCAGCGCTGTTCCGCCGCCGCGCGGAGAACGCGTTGTGGAACGACCATGTCGACGACGCCGCGGTAGTCGCTTTCTTCACCGGCCACAAGCCGCGCACCGCCAAGGGCCGCTTCATGCTCGCCCGCGTTCTCCTCGCCAGAGGCGATCGCGACGGCGCGGCCGCGCTGGTGCGTTACGCCTGGCGTCACGACGAATGCAGCGCCGAAGCCGAGAGCAAGGTGCTCGAGATGTTCGGCAATCTGCTCACGCGCGCCGACCACAAGGTGCGGATGGAGCAGCGCTTCTATGCCGGCGACGTCGAAGCCGGTATGCGCGCGGCGAGCCGGCTCGGCGGCGACGATCTGGCGATCGGCCGCGCCCGCGCCGCGGTGATCAAGCGGCTCAACAACGCCAAGGCGCTGCTCGACGCGGTGCCGGTGAATGCGCGCCGCGATCCCGGTTACATTTTCTCGCGCGTGCAATGGCTGCGCATGAACAACAAGCCGGAAGAAGCCGGCAAGCTGATCCTGACCGTGCCGCAGGATCCGAACGCACTGGTCGATCTCAATCAATGGTGGGCAGGAGCGGCGCATCCTGGTGCGCAAGCTGCTCGACGACAGCGATCCGCAGACCGCCTATCGCGTCGCGCGCGACGCCGCGCCGCCGCCGCACGGCTTCTTTCGCGTCGACCACTATTTCACCACCGGCTGGGTCGCATTGCGCTTCCTGCACGATCCGAAGACCGCCGCCACCTATTTCGCCCATATCAGCGAGGGCACCACCAACCCGCTATGCGCTCGCCCGCGGCGGCTATTGGCAGGGCCGCGCCGCCGAGGCCATGGGCCAGCACGCGCAAGCCAAGGCCTATTACGAACGGGCCGCGCAATACAGCGCCACCTATTACGGCCAATTGGCGCGCGGGCGAAGCTCGGCCTGACCGATCTCGGCCTGCATGGGCCGCCCGCGCTCACGCCGGCCGAGCGCCGGCAGAAGAACAACCTGGAAATCGTGCGCGCGGCCGAAATCCTCTACGCGCTCAACGAGCGCGACATGTTGGCGTCGATCTATGCCGAGCTCGGCGACAGCGGCACCGACATCGCCGGCCTGACCGCCTTCGCCGAAGCTCGCCGCCAAACATGGCGACGGCCGTGCCATGCTGCTGCTCGGCCATGGCGCTTATATCCGCGGGCTGCCGCTCGACTATTTCGCCTATCCGACGTTCGGGCTGCCCGATTACAAGCCGATCGCGCCGCCGATTGACGAAGCCATCGCCTATTCGATCGCCCGCCAGGAAAGCCATTTCAATCAGAAGGTCGTCTCGACCGCTAATGCCATGGGGCTGATGCAGGTGACGCCGGAGGCGGCGATCGACACGGCGCGCAAGTTCAAGGCGGTCTATAACCGCGCCCGCCTGCTCAACGATCCGGTCTACAACATGCAGATGGGCGCCGCCGAGCTGTCCAACCTGTTCACCGGCTATAACGGCTCCTATATCCTCACCTTCGCCGGCTACAATGCCGGGCGCGGCCGCGTGCGCCAGTGGATCGCCGCCTATGGCGATCCGCGCGACCCCAATGTCGATCCGGTCGACTGGGTCGAGCGCATCCCGCTCTCCGAGACCCGCAATTACGTCGAGCGGATCATGGAGAACCTGCAGGTCTATCGCGCCCGTTTCGGCGGCGGCAGCAAGCTGATGATCGAGGCCGATCTCCGACGCGGCGCGACGAATTGAAATCGCGAGTAGCAGCTCAATCCGAAGCCAAGCGTTCGACATCAAAAGTAGCCGGCGGCTCGCCACATTGTTGGCGCGCATTATTGCAGATATGCTTTTTCGAGATGGCGCGTGAAGCGAGCACTGTCGAACAAGGGCATAGTCAGACGGCGATCGGCGAGTTTGCGCTTGATAGCCGCAATTTTCAGCGAGAGTCTGAAGCGAGGTCGATGGCCAGCGCCTCATAGTCCTCCGCCGAGCTCGTTATCAGCTCCTGCAAGCCGACGGTATTCAAGAGACTGGCTCCCATGCGGCCCGCAAAAGTTTCAGCCGATACGCGTCAAAACTGGTAGACCGGCCCACAATGCGTCGCTGGCGGTGGCGCCGCGTTAAAAGGCAAGGTATCGAGAAACAGATCGGCCAAGCGAAGCCGCGCTAGATGATCGGCCAATGGCACCCGCGGTGCAAAGACCAGACGCTCCGGGCCACGCCGCGTGATCGGGCTTCTCACCGCAAATTGCCGCTGCACATGATCGGTCCCGATGCAGCGATAAGCGCTATCGTCAACTGTCGAAGGATACGCATCCAACTATCGAAAGACGCTAGGCGTGATCTTGTAAATGGAATTGAAGCAGCAGAAGACAAAGACACTTTCTGACAGGCCTGCGTCTGCACGCGTAAAGCTTTTGCTGACAGCACGATGCTTCCGATCGTTCGATTGAAAGGTCTCCGGCATGTAGATAATCTTTTCGGAAAAGTGGTGCTGAAATGCCGAGCGAATGCGCCGGTATGATCGGCAATGATATAGTCGATAAAGTCGGCGCCCATGGTGCCGGGATAACCCAAATAATTGATCTGGATAGGTGCGGCGCGTAACGCAAAGATTTTCGGTCTGCTGTCTGTGGTGAAGCCCATAAGATCGACGGCAATATCGATTTCCATCTCGCAAATGATTTGAGCGATCTGCGGTCGCTGTGTGTCCGAACATCGATAAACTTATCGCGCGACCTTTATGCGTTCGGTGATTGCGACTGCGCTGGCGGACCGAACGAAACGCCATCTTCTCGAAACGCAGATTTGTCGTGGCATTCAAAAATCCAGCCGTTAGATAAGCCGCAGGATGATCGTTGAAATCCGCCGACAGATAACCGACGCGAATTCGATCGTGCGAATATATTTTGCTCTGCCAAAGCGGATTATCCGAAGCTGGAGAAACTCGTGCGACATAGCTTTTGGCGCATTCCAACTGATCGGCTGGAGTGCACGGAATGCCGAGAATGGCGAAGGGCGAAGCTACTGGCAGCCCTTTTCGTACCCCGACCATAAGATGCGAACAATCGTCTTCAAACGTGCTCCAGTCGCAGCTATACATCTTCATATGAAGATAGGCGCCTCAGCTTCTTCTATGTCCGGGTTGATTGACAGCGCTTTGCCATAGGCAGCAGCTGCTTCGCCGCGACGTTTAAGTTCGACGAATATGTCTCCGCGCCCCGCCCATGCCTCTGCAAAATCAGGCTTGATGGCAATCGCTTTATCGTAGTCCGCAAGAGCCTCTTGATACCGGCGAAGTCGTATTAATGCATTGCCCCGGTTGTAATATGCGTCCGCAAGATTCGGGACCATGGCAATCGCGCGGTCGCAACTGGCAAGAGATTTTCCGGCCGGTTGAGTGCAAGCAAGGCGACGGCTCGATTAACATATGTTTCCGCAAAGGTCGGCTCTAACGCGATTATTCTGTCGCAACTAGCCAGTGCTTCGGCATAGCGTCTTTTCTTGACGAAGCAATTGGCGATAATCAGATGAGCTTCAATATTATTTCGATCGATTTCGATCGCTCGTTTTCCAAACTTCAGCGCTTCCGTAACCTTGTCTTGCGCGAACAATGTGGCGCAAGATTGGCGAGAACTGGAACGCTTTTCGGCGCGACCGTGATGGCTTCGCGCAACCGCTGTTCCGCATTTACGAAATCACGAGTATCTAAGAATCCGCAATCCTTCAAAGAAAAGCCTTTTGGCCGTCTCGATGTCTGTTCATAATATTCTCGTGTCTTACAATCAATTCATCTTAACCGACATTCTCCGATGGCGTCCATGTACGACCTTGGCACATCGCCGCACTTTAATAGGCAAAGAATGAGGTTCGCCCCGAAGCGGAAGTCGGGCCGCGCCACTTAACAGTAGAATTTTATGAGTTCACATCCAAGTTGCTTTCGTCCCGACCAGGTGAGGCGCCAGCGAGCGCGAGCCGGGATCCATAGCCGCCGGACTATCGAGCAATTTCAAAATCGGTGATTATGGGTCCCCGCCTGCGCGGGGACGACGGCTTTGGCTACCGGGACCACATGGATTTAGTCGACCCCGCCTCCACTTTCATCTCCGCCCCCGACGGCCTGCGGCTGCACGCGCGCTGCTACGGCCGGCGCAGCGCGCCTGCTTTCCGGTGGTCTGCCTGCCGGGCTTGGCGCGCACGGCGGCGGATTTCGAGACGCTCGCCTCGGCGCTGGCGGGCGACGCAAGCCAACCGCGCCGGGTCATCGCCCTCGATTACCGCGGCCGCGGCCAATCCGAATACGATCGCAACCCGGCCAATTACAATTTCCAAGTCGAGCTCGCCGACGTGCTCGCCGTCATCGCCGCGCTCGACGCCGCGCGCGCGATCTTCGTCGGCACCTCGCGCGGCGGCATCCTCGCCATGCTGCTCGCGGCCATCCGGCCGACCGCAATCGCCGGCGTCGTGCTCAACGATATCGGACCGGTGATCGAGCCGAAGGGCCTGATCCGCATCAAGGGCTATGTCGGCAAGCTGCCGCAGCCGCGCTCCTTCGAGGAAGGCGCCGAGATCCTGCGCCGCCTGTTCAGCGCGCAGTTCCCCAAGCTGGGGCCGGATGACTGGCTCGCCAGCGCCCGCCGCACGTTTCGCCAGGAGAACGGCGCCCTGGTGCCGACCTATGACGTCAACCTCGCCAAGATGCTGGAAGGCGTCGATTTCGAAAAACCGTTTCCGCCGCTGTGGGCGCAATTCGACGCGCTCCGCCAAGCGCCGGTGATGGTGATCCGCGGCGCCAATTCCGACATCCTGTCGGCCGCCACGGTCGATGCGATGTGCGCGCGCTGCCCGAGATGGAAGCGATCGAGGTCCCCGACCAGGGCCACGCGCCGCTTCTGGTGGAAGCCGACATCATCGGCCGCATCGCCGACTTTGCCGCGCGTTGCGCGCATTGATCCTCGCCGGCGCCAACTGCCGCAGCTCATAAAAGAAAACCCCCGGCGGTTTCCCGCCGGGGGCTTATTGTTAAACCGACCAGCTATCGCGATCAGGGATAGAAGTTGCGGTGCACGCGGAACTCGAACATCCACGCGCTCTGATCGGAGACCGTGCGCCGCCGCAGTCGGCTTCTGCACCGTTGCCGTAGTATGGCGCAGGCCGACCCAACGCCGTCTGCAGCTTCTGTACACAACGTCGACGCCGAGATAGGTCTGGAGTCGAGGTTGAACTGCGTACGAGTACCGATGGTCCACGTCTGGAAGTTGTTATCGCAGGTGGCGCCGCCTGGGAAAATGAACGCGGCCAAGCGTCTCAGCCGTGCACAGTTGTAGGTTGGCTGTGGCGTCGTAGCAGGTAGCCGTATAAGCGCCATACACCGACGTCTGCCACTTCTTGTTCCAGAAGTGCTCATACGCGGCGTTGACGCCCCACGCGGTCGTCAGCTCGATGCCGGTCCCGGTGGCAAAGACGCCATCGCTGCCGATACCGATGCCGTAGGTCCCGCCGTTGAACATTGAGTACATGTTCGTATACGACGCGTCGACGTACTTCCTGGCGCCTTCGCTATAGTTGACCTGAGCCTGGAAGTAATCGCCGGGCCCAATCATCGGGAAGTTCACCTTCAGGCCCGCGCCGACCGCCCAGCCAATCGCATCGCCGGGATGACCGAGAGCATCGTTCGGTAGCCGTGGTAGTAGCTGGCGTTGGCGTTGTGGATCGCGCCCATAACCTGGGCGGAGCCCCAAGTCTGGTCGAGACGCAGGTTAGCCACGATATCCGGCCACTGGTTCGCTTCGGCCCAACTGGTCGGCGCAATACCGAGGTTGCCCTGCGCAAAGGGAGCCGTCGTCGACCGGACGACAAACAAGTTCGTTTGGCTGCCATTCAGCACGGCCGTGGTGCGCGGGTTTTCGAGCGCCAAGGTCGCCGACAGACCGTTGCCGAACTGTGCGGTGTAAGCGCCGAACACGAACGCGCCGGCGTCGCCGGTGTCCGAGGCCGGGTTGATCATGCCGCCGAAGAACGACGTCGCCGACTGCGAGTAGAAGTCGTAGAACGACTGCGTGATACCGAAGGTGAACCCAGCGAACTGGATGAACGCACGGTTCGAGCTGAAGCCGACGCCGTTATCGTACGGCGAGCGTCGGGATAGTGCCCGGGGCGGTGATGTTGCCCGAACCAACGTCCGTGCTGGCGCCGCCGGAGCTGAAGCCGACGTCGAGGTACAGGCGCAGCGTGCCGTACTCTGTCTGGTTGCGGACATCGGTCGTGATGTAGCCGCGCACCTTCGGAGCCAGGTTCTGCGTGGACCGCGTGCTGTTCTGGCCGGTCGCCAAGGCGCCGTTGGTGGAGTTTCCGTTCACTCCCCACGCGTCATAGACGCGGCCCCAACCGCCGACCTTGAGGCAGTAATCGGTGCCCGGGATGTAATAGAACCCCGCACCATACAGACTGCAAATCTTCACGTACTGGACCGGTTTGGCCTTAACGGGAAGATCGGCTGCCTGCGCCCCAGCAACCGCAACGAGACCCGCTGCGCTGCCGAGGAGAAGGCTTTTCACCATCTTCATATTGAACCTCCAAACGTTTGTTTATCGTGAGAGGGTTCGTATCCGCCCAGTGCGACAGGCACCGATGGAACTTCCCCTTTGCTCCCCGCTCTCCGGAAAATTTTTCACACCCTGATTACACGATGTAACTAGACGACCTGGGCCTGTTACTTGATGTGATCCGTCAACCGGACAGCGCGACACGGGGATGCCCCCCTCCGTCGCACTTAGGACATTATCGGATGAGGCTTGAGGTGCAATAAAGAAGCACCATTCCCACAGGTCCCAATGGCGCTTTTCAAGCGACTGTTGCGCAAAAAACACGCAAATTGTGACAGCCTCGTCGGCGCCATGCGGGCTGGCCTGATCGCGGGCCACCGGCTGCGGTATAATCGTTTAATTTCAAATAGTTACAAGGAAACTCGTGCGCCAAGTGACGATCGGTACAAAGGTAAGGTTCCGCATCCTGAGACAGCATGTTTGTCCAAAATGAACGGTTTTTGGCCCGAATTGCCCGACCAATGCCGCCGGAAAGCCCAATTTCGAGGCATTTGCCGGAGTAGCCAGTTCTTGCCCTCGAGACGAGCCGGACCGGCTTGCGGTCGACGAAAACCGCTCGGACGGTCACCGCGAGGCCGCAAAATCGAATCGCGAACGCGCTTTTGGTCCGAACGAATTGCGAAAGCGCGAGAGACTCACGTGCTCGTCCACAAAAGAATTCGCCGGACAGATTTTCGCGGACGCTGAATGCATGAGCCGACAGGCGGCGTGCGAACTGGATCGCCTCCGCGCCAAAAATCGAGGGTTCGAATTGGTCGGGCTGTCAGGCTGGCGGAGCCGGAGGGATTCGAACCCTCGATACGCCTTGAGAGCGTATAACGGTTTAGCAAACCGCCGCCTTCAGCCACTCGGCCACAGCTCCGCGTGCGGAAAGGCTTATGCCCTCGGCAATTCGCGCGTCAAACCGCAACTGCGAATCCAGCAAATCCGGGCGTTCCACCGCCTACCGCGGGATAAAGATATGGTCAGGCGGAAGACCAGCCTGATAGCGTTCGTGCATCGCCGTGTACGCCGCTTCGATGTGTTTCGTGAAAAGTTGGGTATTGAATAGAGGCGTCGTCAGACGATTGTCAGAAAGCTTGCGCTTGATACGCGCCAATTTTTCCGGATCCGTGGCAAGTTCAATTGCGAGCGCTTCATAAGCTTGCGGCGTTGAAGTGATCAGCTCAGGCAGGTCAATTGCATTCAGCAAACTTGCGGCAACCCTGCCGGCGAAAGTCTCGCCAATCTGAGCCAATACAGGCAAGCCGGCCCATAACGCGTCGCTCGCCGTGGTGTGCGCGTTACAAGGAAGCGTGTCGAGAAATAGGTCGGCCAAGCGGTGCCGTGCCAGATGTTCCGGCAAAGGCAATTTCTTCGCAAACAGAAGCCGTTCGGGATTAACGCCTCTGGCTTGCGCTTCTTTCCTCAAATTCGAGGCAGCGCTCGCATTGGCCTCAAACAGCCACAGAACGCTGCGATCGACGGCCTTGAGAATTCGCATCCAGCCATCAAACATACTCGGCACGATCTTGTAATTGTTATTGAAGCAGCAAAAGACAAAATCTTTCTCCGGCAGTCCCAGCTCTGCGCGCGTGTACATCGTTTCGGCAATGGCACGCTTCGAAATCGTTCACTTGGTAGCTGTTCGGCAGATAAACAATTTTCTCTTTGTAGTGTTTTTGCTCCGATGCCGGGATCAACGTTGGATCGGCAATCATGTAATCGAAGTAATCCGCCCCCATAGTGCCCGGATAACCGAGATAATTGACCTGGACCGGTGCCGCGCGGCGCGCGGCAATGCCGATGCGGCCGTCCTGCGTGAACCCCTTCAGATCAATCAGGATATCGATTTCTGCGCCTCTTATACGACGCGCTATCTCTTCATCATTGAGCGATCTGGCATCAATGAACTCCGCAAAATGACTTTTCAGACGCTGTCGCATTTCGGAAGCATCGTCCGGTCCGATCGATATCGCTGTCAGATCGAATTTTGCTTTGTCATGGCACTCGAACATCCCCGCCATGAGATACGACGTCGCGTGCTGATGAAAATCGGCGGAGACGTACGCAATTCGAATCTTGTCGTGCCGATAGATCTCGCCGTGCCAAAGCGGCTTGTCGGAAGCGGGATGTTTCTTTTTGATGAATAATTCCGCGCAGCGCAGTTGCTGTTCAGCCGACGACGGCATTGCCAGAAACGGAAACGGCGCAGTGGCCAAATAGTCCTTTCTCAGAGATAAAATGAGATGTGCGTAGTCTTCAACAAAATTGCTCCAGTCGCAGAGATGCATTTTTGAATGCAGGCGAGCGCCTTCCACTGTATCCAACTCAGGCGCCAGCTTTAGCGCTTTGTTGTAAGCCGAGAACGCCTGGTTGTAGTCCTTGCGTTCGTTGAAAACATTGCCGCGGCCAAGCCATGCTCTCGCCAAATCGGCCTTCAGCGCTATTGCTTTGTCGTAATTCACTATCGCTTCGTCGTAGCGCTTAAGATCAAAGAACACATTGCCGCGGCCGAGCCACGCCATCGCAAAATTCGGATTAAATCTTATTGCCCGCTCATAACTTTCCAGCGCCTCGGGATTGCGCTTACAGCTCAACAATGCCGCCCCGCGCGGAATGTAAACGTCGGCATGCATTGGACTGATCGCGAGCACACGATCAGAACAGATGATTGCGTCCTCATAGCGCCCCAATTCGTTCAATGCATTGCAACGATTGCTAAGCGCGAGCACGTGATTAGGATCAAGTTTAAGGGCGGTATCAAAACTCGAAAGCGCCTCTGCGTAGCGGTTCATATGCGCCAAGATAACGCCGAGGCTGCTCAACGCGTTCGCCGAGCGCGGATTGATCCTGACAGCTTTTTGAACAAGCCTCAGCGCCTCATCGAGCTGACCCCGTTGATACTTGAACAGACCGTAGAGATGCAGGCCGTCGAAATAGTCGGGGGTTTTCTTAACGACCCGTGCAAAACTTTTTTCGGCGTCGTCAAAGAGACCATTCTGTTGAAAGGATACCGCTTGCTCCAGAGTGCGGAATGCTTTCAGGAGCCGAGGATCACTAAACGGTGGAACGCCCATTGCAATGACACCAACTTTCGCAGCCGTGGAGCGAAGCTGCGCAACATGCCACACCGGGCACATGATGTCGCGAGCCGGCGGAACGGTGCGGCACCGTTCTCGCTGCGTAATCGCTAGCCCAATCGATGCGGTCGAGGCGGCACAAGACGCGACACGTCGGACGAAAATATCACAATTAAATATTTGATTTTATTGCAGTTATTGACGCAGGCGCTAAGGTAAGGCGCGCCGATCGACAAAGGAAACGGGGACTTGAAATCGGCGCGCCAAGCCTGCACTTGAAGGCCGGCGTCCGACCGGCAAGTCATAGCCGGCTTGACCTTGGACCTCAGCGGATGAATCGACAACAGCGCCGCGCCGCGCTCAGACAAAAACCGTCAGCCGGCGGCAACCGCGCCAGCGCGGGAGGCGATTCCGCCGCCCACTTGTTCATCGAGGCGGAAGGTCTCCAGCGGCAGAACAAGCTCGAAGAGTCCGCGCGCGTCTACAAGCGCCTGCTCACGCTCAAGCCGGATCATGCGCAAGCCAACAACAATCTCGGCGCCGTGCTGCACGCGCAGGGCAAACTGCGCGAGGCCTCCACCTACTTCGCGCATTCGCTTGCGCTGATGCCGCAACTGCTCGAGCAATCCAACAGCGTCAACGCCACGTTGCTCGCTGTCTTGCCGGCCTTCGGCGAAGCCATGCGGCGGGCGGAGGCGGCCTGGCCGACCCGGTTGACGATTGAGCAGATGTTCGGCAGCGTCGGTCTTCCCGCGATCTACGACGATCCGATGCTGCTGTACTTGATGCGATCGGTACCGCCACGCAATATCAATTTCGAGCGCGTGATGACGTCGCTGCGCTTGTCGCTGCTCGATAGCGCCGCCGCTGGCGAAACCGTTTCGCCGTCCGTGCTGGCATTCAGTTGCGCCCTCGCGACGCAGTGCTTCATCAACGAATATGTTTTCGCCATCACGGCGGACGAGGACGACAAAGTCGAGCGCCTCAAAGCGGCGCTCGTCGACGATTTAAGATCCGGCGCCACGATCGCGCCGCTCTCGCTCGCCGTGGTCGCCATGTATCACCCGCTCTATTCGCTGCCCGACGCAAAGGCGCTGCTCGACCGGACCTGGCCGCCCGCCGTCGATGCAGTGGTGACCCTGCAACTGCGCGAGCCGTTGCAGGAACTAGAGCTGCGCGCCTCGATTCCGCAGCTGACGCCGATCGACGATGAGGTTTCGCAACGCGTCCGCCAACAATACGAAGAAAACCCCTACCCCCGCTGGCTGCAGGCCGCCACCGGCATCAAGCCGACGGCGCTCGACGTGACATTGCGGTCAAAGTTTCCGACCGCCGCTTTTACGCCGCTCGGAAAAACCGAGGCGATCGATATCCTCGTTGCCGGTTGCGGCACCAGCTTGGGCGCCAGGGTCGCGGAAGCCTGCCTCGGCGCGCGCGTGCTCGCGGTCGATCTCAGCCTGAGCAGTCTCTGTTACGCCAAACGCAAGACGCCGGCGGCGCTCGCGGACAGCATCGACTACGCGCAAGGCGACATCCTCAAGCTCGGCGCCATTGGCCGCACCTTCGATTACATCGATTGCCAGGGCGTGTTGCATCACATGCGCGACCCGTTCGAAGGGTGGCGCGTCTTGCTCTCGCTGCTGCGCCCGGGCGGCATCATGCATCTCGGCTTTTACAGCGAAATCGCCCGCCAGGACGTCGCCGACGCGCGCGCCTATATCGCGCAGCACGGCTATGTCCCCACGCCGGCAGACATCCGCCGCGCCCGGCACGACCTGCTCAAGACGCCTCTTGCGAGCGTTTCGCGTTTCAACGATTTTTTCAGCATGAGCGAGTGCAGGGACTTGCTGTTCCACGTGCAAGAAAAGCGTCTGACCATTCCAGCCATCAAGGCGTTCATCGATGAGCAAGGACTGAAATTCATCGGCTTCGATTTCAAAGACGACGTGGCAAAAGCATACCGCGCGATGTTCGCCGAAGCCGGCTGGTCGATGAGTGACCTCGCCAAATGGGACATCGTCGAGCACAAGAACCCCGATACCTTCGCCAGCATGTACATATTTTGGGTGCAGAAGCCCTGACGGCGCGCTCCGCAGACGCCGCATTAAATTTGACGCGGGGCGAACTAAAGCGGCAAACCGCGGGTTAGCCCTCTCAAAGACCTGTCGATTGGAGCGACCGCTATGACCAGGCTCAGTTCAGCGCTCTTTGCGACAATTGTTTTCGTTGTCCTCGCGGCGCCGATGCGCCCCGCCGCGGCAATCGAATACCCCTGGTGCGCGCAATATAGCGGCGATGAAGGCGATGGCGGCCGCAATTGCGGCTTCGTCAGCGTCGAGCAATGCATGGACACGGTGCGAGGAATGGGCGGCTCGTGCGAGCCAAACCCTTTCTACACCGGCCCTGCCGAGCGGCCCGCCAAACCGCCGCGCAAGAAGCGCAACGATCGACCGGGTTGAGCGTTAGCAGCGATCGCATCACCGGGAGGCGTCCGATGCCAAGATTACGGTCGGTTCTCTTCGTCCTGAGCGCAGTTTCGGCGCTCACCCTGCTGATGCCTGCGGCCGGCCGCGCCGATCCCTACAGTTGGTGCGCCGTCTACGGGAGCGGCCGGGATGGAGGCCGCAATTGCGGCTTCGTGAGCTTCGAGCAGTGCATGCAGACCATCCGCGGCATGGGCGGCTTTTGCGAGCGGAATGCGTTCTACACCGGGCCGGAAGAACGGCCCGTCCGACGCGGCCGCAGGCCGCACGACGACTAGCGCGCCTGACTGCTTGCACGCCGCGACGAAGCGGGGCCATATCGCGCGCCATGGCGCAAGCAACCCGTTTCAACGTGCAGCAGACGATGCAGGAGGCCGTCGCCCTGCATCAGCAGGGCCGGCTGCGCGAGGCCGAGAAGCTTTACGCGCGCGTGCTCAAGGCGGCGCCCGATCATTTTGACGCGCTACATCTGCTCGGCCTGATCAAGGCACAAGCCGACAAGATGGGCGAGGCCTATCGGCTGATGACGGCCGCGCTCAAACTCAATCCGCAGGCGCCGGATGCCTGGATCAATCTCGCCAACGTGCTGCACGCGCTCAAGCGCGACGGAGAAGCGCTCGATTGTCTCGATAAGGCGCTGGCGCTGCGGCCCGGCGATATCAGCGCCTTGGAGAACCGCGGCAACGCGCTGCTCGCGCTTGCGCGCCCGCAGGAGGCGCTCGCCTGCTTCAATGACGTGCTGGCGCGCGAGCCGCGCCACGGCACCGCCCTGCTCGGTCGCGGCAGCGCGTTCGCGAGCCTCGGCCGCGCCGAACAAGCGCTCGCCGATTTCGATGCCGCGCTCGCGCTGATGCCGGGTCATCCGGGCGCGTTGTACAACCGCGGCAACGCGCTCGCCGAGCTCGGCCGCTATGCGGAGGCTGTCGCCGCCTTCGATCATGTCCTCGCCGCCGCGCCCAATCATCCGCCGGCCTTGAACAACCGCGGCCGCGCGCTGCAGGCGCTCAACCGCCACGCCGACGCGATCGGAAGTTTCGACAAGGCCGTCGCGCTGGAGAAGGATTACGCCGACGCGCATTTCAATCGCGCGCTCAGCCTGCTCACGCTCGGCGACCTCGCGCGCGGCTTTGCCGAATACGAATGGCGCTGGCAGCGCAGCGGCATGCGCGACGCTAACCGCGGCTACGGCAAGCCGCTGTGGCTCGGCGAATATCCGCTCGCCCACAAAACCATTTTGCTGCACGCCGAGCAGGGTCTCGGCGACACCATCCAGTTCGCGCGCTATGTCCCATTGGTGGCGCAAAGCGGCGCGCGCGTCGTTCTCGAAGCGCAGCCGGAATTGAAACTTTTAATGGCCGGGCTCAATGGCGTCGCCTCCTGCCATGCGCGCGGCGATCAGCTTCCCGCCTACGACGTGCATTGTCCGCTCGGCAGCCTGCCGCTGGCGCTGAAAACCGAGCCCGCGAACATTCCCGCCGCTATCCCCTATCTGCGCGCGGACGAAGCCCGTCTCGGCAAATGGCGGCCGCGCATCGAGGCGCTACCGGGCAAGCGCGTCGCGCTCGCCTGGGCGGGCAATGTGGGCCACGCCAATGACCGCAACCGCTCGATCGATTTGGCCCTGCTCGAACCGCTGCTCGCGTTCGACGGCGTGTCCTTCCTGAGCCTTCAGCGCGACCTGCGCGGCAATGACGCCGAGCTGCTCGCGCGCCACGCCAACGTCACCCCGCTCGGCGGCGAGCTCGCCGACATGGCCGACACCGCGGCGCTGATCGCGCTCGCCGATCTGACGATTTCAGTCGATACGTCGGTGGTGCATGTGGCCGGCGCGCTGGGGCAGCCGATCTGGGTGATGCTGGCCATTGCGCCGGACTGGCGCTGGACTCTCAACGGTGAGAGCAGTCCCTGGTATCCGCAGGCGCGGCTGTTCCGCCAGCCCGCGCTCGGCGACTGGCCGAGCGTCGTTGCGGCGCTACGCGCCGAGCTCGCGCGCCTTCCCGCTTAGCGCCTTACGCGGCGACGCGGATCTCCGCCCGCTGCACCGGCGCCTGCGGATGGCTCTTGAGCCAATCGCGCGCCGCACGCTGCGCGCGGCCGATCTCGGCGTCTGCCATCTGCTCGGCGATCTCGCGGCGCAGCCGCGCGCCATCGCTGTGCCCGCACATGGCCGCGATGTTGAACCACTTGTGCGCCTCGATCAGATCGACGGCGTCGCCGGCGCCGATCGAATAGGTCATGCCGAGCGCAAAGCAGCCGTCCGCGTCCTTCGGCTCGACGGCGCAAGCCGCCGCAATTTCGATAGCCATTGAGGCCTCTCCCCATTATCGCGATCTCCGCCCCCGCGGCCGATCGCTCGTCCCTGTTGCCCGGCGATATCGCTCGTCCGGACAGCGCGATCTAAGGAGGAAAATTTGAATGACAGTTTAAGCGTCGCAATGAATCGAACGTGAATGCTCGGCACCGTCGGCCGCACCGCGCACGCGAAAAAGTCCCGTATTTCCTGGCGAAATCGAGTTACCGCCGGGCGCAATTGAGGAAGCGCTAACCGCGCTGGGTAAGCGCCGACTAACCACCCGGACGATGAGGCACGCGGCGCGCCTCTTACGCCGTGCGCGCGCGCTGGCCGAACAGCACCGCCTGCACCTTCGGATCTTTCATGTCGATGCCCTGGCGCAGCTCGAGGCCGAGCGACATGCCGCGCTTGACCGCGGGACGCGCCTTCATCGTCTCCAGCCAGCGCCGCAGATTGGGAAACTCATTGATGTTCTGCCCCTGCCGCTCCCAGCCATTGACCCAGCCGACCAGCGCCATATCGGCGATCGAATATTTGCCGGCGATGAAGTCGCGATCCTTCAGCCGCAGGTTCATCACGCCGTAGAGCCGGTTGACCTCGTTGATGTAGCGGTTGATCGCATAGGTCAGCGTCTCCACCGCGTAGTTCTTGAAGTGATGCACCTGCCCCGCCATCGGGCCGACGCCGCCCATCTGCCAGAACAGCCATTGCTCGACCTCGACGCGCGCCCGCTCGTCTTTCGGATAGAACTTGCCGGTCTTGCGTCCGAGATATTGCAGGATGGCGCCGGACTCGAAGATCGAAATCGGCCGCCCGCCCGGGCCGTCGGGATCGATAATCGCCGGCATGCGGTTGTTCGGCGAGATTTTCAAAAAGTCCGGCTTGAACTGCTCGCCTTTGGAGATGTTCACCGGGATCAGCGTGTAGGGCAGCCCACACTCTTCCAGCATGATCGAAATCTTGAAGCCGTTCGGCGTCGGCCAGTAGTAGAGCTCGATCGGCTTGGCCGCCTTGGCCTTGGATTTCGAGGTCGTCTTTTTCGTCGTTGCCTTCGCCGCTTGCTTCGCCTTGCCGCGCGCCATGTCCCTGCTCCGTTCCCAACAGCCTGTTGCCGATAGTCAGACCTAAGGCGCGCAGCGGTCTTGCGCAACACACGCAAAGGTCTGCCAGACCGGCGTTTTCCGGCGGCCCCCGCGGTGGAAGACTGAACGGACACAACCCTTTATGGTATTTTTGCTCTATTGGTTGCAGGTCCGGCCGCAGTGGCCGAGGCCGAGCGCCAACGCAGAAACGGGGGGATTCATGTCTAAAGCATTGTTCGCCGCCGTCGTGGCGGCCGGTCTGATCGTTGCGCCGCTCGGCGCGCTCGCGCCGAACGCGTCCGCGCAGACAACCGCGCCGGACAAGTCCAAAGCCAAGCCCAACAAGCCGCCGACGCCGGGGCAGATCGCGGCGCGCGAGCGGATGAAGAAGTGCGCCGCCGAATGGAAGGAAGCCGAGGCCGCCGGCAAGATCGAGAAAGGAATGAAGTGGCCGCAATATTGGAGCGCGTGCAACAAGCGCCTCAAGCCGGCGGGCTGAGCGGCGCTTAAAGTGCGGCTCAAAAACTTTTCCGCTTCACAAACACCGAGGGCGTCGGCGAGACTCGAAGATCTCGCCGACGCCCTCTGTTGTCATCGGAACCGGGGCGCCACGGTGCAACTGCATCACGCTCGTCACACCACAACGCAGCCCGGCCCGTATGACGCAATCTTCGAAACGTTAAGTCCGAAGATCGGGAAGAGAATTAGAAGCGACTAGAGCTTCTTCTTCTTCTTCGCTGCCTTCTTCTTTCTACGTTTCGCCATTGCTGCCCTCCTAGCCACGGATAGTGGCGGATGTCTGCATCAGTACGGTCGCGGATCGACACGCACTGCATTCCATTTACTACAGCACAGTGAAAAAAACAGTGTTCGACTTAACGAAACGTGTATCCGCGGTGCGTAAAGCATCATGCAGCGTCGATCGCTTGACGCCCGCGCATGGCGACATCGCGCGCGACGAAGACGCAGCGCAGACGCGGGCGCGTTTTACTGTATGCGCAAAAACATCGATGGAATAAGGGCTTATTGCAACGGCGATGATGCGTCGACATCGCTACTCAGCAAAAATTTTTGCGCGCGCGCGTTCGATTTTCCATCGACATTGCATCAAACGCGGACGTTCGCGGCGCCAAAAAATTTTTCCACAATTCACTGTACAAACGTCGTGCACGGACCCGAATTGAGCAAAAAATGAGCGAATCAGTCGCGAGTGATTCGCTTCGCGTGTTCGTCGGCCGACAGTTTTTTTGCCAACGCGCGCTCGCGGCGACCGATTCATTTTGAAATTTTGAATTCCGGCGCGCATGTGCGGCACGCGACTACCGCACTGCACCCAATTCACCCGCCGCGCTTACGATTGTCGCGCGCAGCTCAGAGTCCGAGTTTCTTTTTCAGGATATCGTTGACCGTTTGCGGGCTTGCCTTGCCGCCGGAACTCTTCATCACCTGCCCGACGAACCAGCCGATCGCCTTCGGATTGGTCTTGGCGTCGGCAACCTTGTCCGGATTCTTGGCAATGATCTCGTCAACGGTCTTCTCGATCGCGCCGACGTCGGTGACCTGCTTCATGCCGCGCTCAACGACGATCGAACGCGGGTCGCCGCCCTCGCTCCAGACGATTTCGAACAGGTCCTTGGCGATCTTTCCGGAGATGGTGTTGTCGGCGATGAGGTCGAGGATCGCACCGAGTTGCGCGGCGGTGACCGGCGACGACGCGATGTCCTTGCCTTCCTTGTTGAGCCGTCCGAACAACTCGTTGATCACCCAGTTGGCCGCTGCCTTGGCGTCGCGCCCCTTGGCCACCGCTTCGAAATAGTCGGCGGTTTCGCGCTCGGCCACCAGCACGCCGGCGTCGTAGGCCGACAGCGCGAAGTCGCGGATAAACCGTGCCTTCTTCTCATCGGGCAGCTCCGGCAGATGCTCTTTCAGCGCCGCGACATAGGCGTCATCGAATTCCAGCGGCAGCAGGTCGGGATCAGGGAAATAGCGGTAATCGTGCGCCTCCTCCTTGGAGCGCATCGAGCGCGTCTCGCCCTCGCCCGGATCGAACAGCCGCGTCTCCTGGTCGATCGTGCCGCCGTCCTCGATGATCTCGATCTGCCGGCGCGCCTCGTAGGCGATAGCCTGGCCGATGAAGCGGATCGAGTTCATATTCTTGATTTCGCACCGCGTATTGAGCGGCGCGCCAGGCTTGCGCACCGAGACGTTGACGTCGGCGCGCAGGGAGCCCTCCTCCATGTTGCCGTCGCAGGTACCGAGATAGCGCAGGATCGAGCGCATCTTGGTGAGGAACGCCATCGCCTGCTCGGCCGAGCGGATGTCCGGCTTCGACACGATCTCCATCAGCGCGACGCCCGAGCGGTTGAGATCGATCGCGCTCATGGTCGCGTGCTGGTCGTGCACGCTCTTGCCGGCGTCCTGCTCGAGATGCAGCCGCTCGATGCCGACGGTCACCGTCTCGCCGTCATCGAGATCGACGACGACCTCGCCCTCGCCGACGATCGGCGACTTGTACTGGCTAATCTGATAGCCCTGCGGCAGGTCGGGGTAGAAATAATTCTTGCGGTCGAACACCGACTTGCAATTGATCTTCGCCTTCAGGCCTAAGCCCGTGCGGATCGCCTGTTTGACGCACTCCTCGTTGATCACCGGCAGCATGCCCGGCATCGCCGCGTCGACCAGCGAGACGTGGCTGTTGGGCGCGCCGCCGAATTCTGTCGAGGCGCCGGAGAACAGCTTCGACTTGGAGGTGACCTGCGCGTGCACCTCCATGCCGATGACGACTTCCCAGTCGCCGGTTGAGCCCTTGATCAGGCGGTCGGGTTTGCTTTGCGCGCTCATGGCGGCGACTATGTATCGCGGCCAAAGCCTACAGACCAGAGATAACGCGACATGGCTGACATTGCGGTCCTATCGACGCTCGCCATCGAGCAGGCCTACCACGAGCTTGTGCCGGCATTCGAACGCGCCACGGGGCACAAGGTCACTACCAGCTTCACCGGCACCGTCGACGTGAAGAAGCGCATCGCCGAAGGCGAAACCTTCGATCTCTTGATCATGGCGAGCACGGACATCGACGCCTTCCTCGCCTCCGGCACGCTTGCGCCCGGCAGCCGCGCCGACCTCGCCTCCTCCGGAGTCGGCGTCGCAGTGCGCGCTGGCGCGGCGAAGCCCGATATCGGCACGACCGCCGCCTTCGTCAACGCGCTGCTGGCTGCCCGCACTATCGGCTATTCCACTGGCCCGAGCGGCAACTACGTCGTCGGCCTGTTCGATCGATTGGGGATCGCCGACCGCATCAAGCCGAAGCTGCGGCTGGCGCCGACCGGCGCCTTCGTCGGCAGCCTCATCGTCGGTGGCGAGGCCGAGATCGGCTTCCAGCAGGTGAGCGAGCTGTCGCATTTTCCCGGCATCGACCTCATCGGCCCGCTGCCGGCGGAGATCCAGAAGACGACGATTTTCGCGAGCGGTATATCCGCCACGGCCAAAGCGCCCGCCGCCGCGCGCGCGCTTGCCGATTGGCTCACCGCACCGTCAGCCGCAGCCGTGTACCGGCGGCGCGGGCTGCAGCCGGCGCATTACTTAAGAGCTGCAATCGCGCCCGAGCGCCTGCTCCACCGCGTCGAAGCTGTCGATAAATTCGCGGTACTCGATCAGCCGGCCGTCCTGCCAGCGCAGGAAGCTCGCGATCCGCAACCGCAGCACGCGGCCGGTGGCGCGCGGTAGGCGGCGTCGGACATCAGCGCTGCGCGGGCGCCGTCCACGATCATGATTTCCGGCTTGTAACCCTCGAGCGCAAAGGCCTCGGCGATAGCCGCCATCGCCTCGAGCACCGCGGCCGTCCGCGCCGCGGCCCGGCGAACGGGAACACCGCCATCAGCGCATAGATCAGCCAGTCGATATCGTCGTGCATCAGCGCGGCGACGCGCTCGAAATCCCGCCGGCCGTAAGCGTCGTAAAGATCCCGAACGCTCGCGCGAGTATCGCTCTCGGCCACCGAATCCTCCCCAGCGCGATAACGTGTGACTTTACCTCTGCGCCGGGCCAAGTTCTCGCGGTTTTCGCATGCCGAAATTCGCGCCGCGTGCAGATTTTGCCGCGATTGGCCCGGAATCTGCATGAGTTCAGTCAGCCGCGTGCTGATGCGCGGCGAGAAGAAACAACGAATGGATATAGCGGGCAGCAGAGCGACCACCATGCAGCAGCAGGACAACGGCACGTTTGGGATCATCGTCGGCGGCATCTTCGCCTTGGCCGCGGTCTTCTTTATTTTCGGCGGCGGCGACTTCGGCGGCAAGAAAACGGTCGAGGGCGACCAGGATCTGCCGCCGATCGCGACGGCCGATCAGTAGACCGGCCTAGAGCGCGCGCTCACCACCAGGCGTGCGGCGTAAACCGCCCCGCCGCCTGTTCGATCACCGAGCGCTGCCGCAAACAGCGTCTCCTCGTCGAACGGCCGGCCGATCAATTGCAGGCCGAGCGGCAGGCCCTGCCCGTCGAGCCCGGCCGGCACCGCGATGCCCGGCAGGCCGGCCATGTTCACCGTCACCGTGAACACGTCGTTCAAATACATCTCGACCGGATCGGCGCCGCCCTTCTCGCCGAGCCCGAAGGCCGCCGACGGCGTCGCCGGCGTCAGCATGGCGTGCACGCCCGCCTTGAAGCAGTCCTCGAAGTCGCGCTTGATCAGCGTGCGCACCTTCTGCGCGCGCAGATAATAGGCATCGTAATAGCCGGCCGAGAGCACATAGGTGCCGATCATGACGCGCCGGCGCACCTCGG
This sequence comes from uncultured Alphaproteobacteria bacterium, assembly GCA_963733315.1. Lineage (GTDB taxonomy): Bacteria > Pseudomonadota > Alphaproteobacteria > Rhizobiales > Xanthobacteraceae > Pseudolabrys. The sequence goes on from CAVTCV010000031.1 coordinate 233,710, forward strand.
TGCCGAAACCCTTGGCGCGCGCGTCTGCTCGTACATATCGATGATATCGCGGCCGTGCTCGCGCAGGCCGTAGCGCACGCCGTCGTAGCGCGCGAGGTTGGACGACGCCTCGGCCGGCGCGACGATGTAATAGGCGGGCAGTGCATATTTGGTGTGCGGCAGCGACACCTCGACCAGCTCGGCGCCCGCGCTTTCAGCCACTCCGCGCCCTTGCTCCCACATTTTCTCGATCTCGGCCGGCATGCCGTCGAGCCGGTATTCCTTCGGGATGCCGATGCGCAGGCCCTTCACCGACTTGCCGACCGCGGCCTCGTAATCCGGCACCGGCAGATCGGCGCAGGTCGTGTCCTTGGCGTCGGGTCCGGCCATCGAGCGCAGCAGGATCGCGGCGTCGCGCACCGTCTTCGCGAAAGGCCCGGCCTGGTCGAGCGACGACGCGAAGGCGACGATGCCCCAGCGCGAGCAGCGCCCGTAGGTCGGCTTGATGCCGACGGTGCCGGTGAACGCCGCCGGCTGGCGGATCGAGCCGCCGGTGTCGGTGCCGGTCGCGCCCAGGCACAGTTGCGCCGCCACCGCCGCGGCCGAGCCGCCCGACGAGCCGCCCGGCGTCAGCGGCGTGTTGGCGCCCTTGCGCCGCCACGGCGAGATCACCGGGCCGAAATGCGAGGTCTCGTTCGACGAGCCCATGGCGAACTCGTCGTTGTTGGTCTTGCCGAGCAGCACCGCGCCGTCGCGCCACAGATTGGCGGTGACGGTCGAGTCGTAGGTCGGCACGAAGTTGTCGAGGATGTGCGAGCACGCGGTGCGAGCGCACGTCTTCGGTGCAGAACATGTCCTTGACCGCGAGCGGAATGCCTTCCAGCGGCCCGGCCTTGCCGGCGGCGATGCGCGCGTCGGACGCTTTCGCCATGGCGTGGGCGCGCTCCGGCGTCTCCAGCACATAGGCGTTGAGCGCGCGCGCCTTTTCGATGGCCGCGAGATGCGCGTCGGCCAATTCGGCGGCGGAGAAGGTTTTCTTCTTCAGCCCGTCGCGCGCTTGCGCCAAGCGTGAGCGAATTCAAATCACTCACGATTTTTGCTCATCCGCGCTTGGCTGCGGCGTCGGCTGCGGCTCGTCCTCGGGCGCCTCGCAAGCAAAGCGCGCGGCCTGCTCGCGCAGGACCCGCTCGCGATCCGCCTCCGGCAGCGCGTCGATCATGGCCCAGAAGTTCATCTCGCAGGCGATGCACATTCACTCGACCACCTTCGGCACCAGAAAGAAATTGTCCTGGCTCGCTGGCGCGTTCTTGACGATGTCGCCGGCGATGCCGCCGTCGGTGACGGCATCCGGCGCGCTTCTTCATCACCATCGGCGTCACCGAGGTCATCGGCTCGACGCCCGCGACGTCGACCTCCTGCAATTGCTCGACGAAGGCGAGCATGGCGTTGAGCTCGCCGCGCAGGTGCTCGACCTCGTTCTCGGCGACGGCGATGCGCGCCAGATGCGCGATGCGGCGGACGGTATCGGCGTCGACGGACATGGGGCCCTCAAGGAATAGCGCCGCGTATAGCAGACGCCCGTTTAGTGTCGCAATGCTACGCCGCCTTGCGCTCGTGATCCGGGCAGCGGTGCACCTCAATCGTTATATGCGACAGGCCGGCGATGCCCTCGAGCCGGTGCTTGTAGGCCGAGGGCGCCTGCGGGTGATCCGACACCACCGCCGCGATCAACCCGACATGGCCGGGTCCGAGCCGCCACAGATGCAGGTCGCAGACCCGGTCGCCGTCGATTTCGAGATGCTTGCGGATGTGCCCGGCGAGATGGCGGTCCGGCACCATGTCGAGCAGCACCGTGCCGGCCGAGCGGATCAGGCCGAACGACCAGCTCAGGATCACGGCGACGCCGACCAGCGCCATCAGCGGGTCGAGCCACACCCAGCCAAAAGCGAGCCGCAGGTCAGCGCGACGATCGCCAGCACCGAGGTCAGCGCATCGGCGAGCACATGCACATAGGCCGCGCGCAGATTGCTGTCGTGGCCGTGGTGATGAGGCGTCGTGGTGGTGATGCCCGTGGTCATGGTCGTGGTCGTCGCCGTGCGCATGACCGTGATGGTGGTCGCTGTCGAACAGCAGCCAGGCGCTCGCCAGGTTGACCAGAAGCCCGACCGCCGCCAGCGGGATCGCCTCGCGGAAATGGATGGCGACCGGCGCGGTGAGCCGCATCAGCGCCTCGTAACCGATCGCCGCCGCGATCAGCGCCAGGATCACGGCGCTGCAGAACGCTGCGAGCTCCCCCATCTTGCCGGTGCCGAAGGTGAAGCGCGGGTCGTGCGCATGGCGGCGCGCGAAGCGGTAGGCCAGCGCCGCGATGGTGAGCGCGCCGGCATGCGTCGACATGTGCCAGCCGTCGGCGACCACCGCCATCGAGCCGAACAGAGTTCCGCCGACGATCTCCGCCACCATCATGGCGGCGGTCAGCGCCACCACGATCCAGGTGCGCCGCTCGTGCCGGTCGTGCTTGGCGCCGAGGAAGACGTGGCTGTGCTGCCAGAGCTCGATCGAATGGGTGTGCATATTCAATCCTTGGCGAAAACCTTATGGCGATGGGCCGGGCACCCAACATAAGACCATCGGCCAGCCGATCAACTACCCGCCATCCGCTGCATCAGCGCCTGCGTCTCCTGAACCAGCCGCAGCGTCAGCTCGCGCGCCGGCATTTCTCTGCCGAGCGCGGCCGCCTGGCCCGCCCACATCCCCGAGAAATCGCCCGAGCCCTGCGCCTGCGCTTTGGCGTGCAGTGGCGCCAGCGCGCCGCCGGCGAGCGGAAACTCCGGCACGATGTCGCTGATCGGTCCCAGCTCCCGGATTACGCGATTGATCAGCCCGCGCGACGGGCGGCCGCTGATCACATTGGTCAGAACGGTGCCATCGTCGCGCACGGCTTTCAGCGCCGCACGGTGCGGCGGCGTGATTTTCGATTCAGGGCAGAACAGAAAAGCGGTGCCGATCTGCGCGGCGGCGGCGCCGAGCGCCAGCGCCGCCACGATCGCGCGCGCATCGCCGATGCCGCCGGTGGCGATTAGCGGCACCTTCACCGCATCGGCAATCTGCGGCACCAGCGCGAAGGTGCCGATCTGCGTCGCCAGATCGTCGGTCAGAAACATGCCGCGATGGCCGCCGGCCTCGATGCCTTGCGCGATCACGACGTCGCAGCCTTGCGCCTCCAGCCAGCGTGCCTCCGCGACCGTGGTCGCGGAACTCATCACTTTGCTGCCCGCAGCTTTGACGCGTGCAACCAGCGACGCTTCCGGCAAGCCGTAGTGGAAACTCACCACCTCCGGCTTGAGGTCCTCCACCGCGGCGCACAGCGCCGCATCGAACGGCGCACGGTTGCTCGACGGCACCGGCGCCGCCGGGTCGATGCCGAATTCGGCGTAATAAGGCTTCAGCCGCTCGCGCCAGGCATGCTCGCGCGCATTGTTGGGCACCGGCGGCCTGTGCGCGAAGAAGTTCAGATTGACCGGCTTGTTCGTGGCGGCGCGAAATCTTTCAACCTGCGCCCGCAACTGCTCGGCGTTGAGCATGCCGGCCGGCAGCGAGCCGAGCCCGCCGGCCTGCGCGACCGCCATCGCCAGTTCCGTGTCCATCGCGCCGGCCATCGGCGCCTGCACGATCGGGTGTTCGATCTTGAATAGGTCGAGGAGGCGACGGTCCGGCCACATGGGCGTTCTCCCGGCAAGGATGCGCGCAGATTAACGCCGCCATCGGCGCCGCGAATTCGTAAGGCTTGAAGCGAGCCTACGCCGGGAACGACAGCCAAAGTGCTAGGACTATAATCACAATGTCGTGAGGACTTATCCCCGCGTGCTTGGGCGCTCTTATCATGCGTGCGTCCTGCTCGATCGAGGGCGTCATCTAGAGGCGTCTTGATGATGGAGCAGGATGCGGCGCCCGCGGGCGTGGTTCGCAAGCCACGCACTCGGGCGGCGCCGGGGCTCCGCCCGGGACCACTACGGGTCCCCAGCGAGGAGCTCGCTGACGGCGGGCGCCAATGCCCCCGAAAGCGCGGCCCGGTGCCGGAAGGAAGACGCCGCGTGTGGCGCGCCGAGAGGCGCCACGCATCGGAAACGGTGCGTGACACACCTAAGATGGCCGCGCCGCTTGGCGCGCTACCTCCCTCATTTTTGGGGAGACGAAAGAGAAAGACAGCGTACCCCGCGCCGCAAAGAACACGGGCGATGGCGCTTGTCTTGGCGCGAACCGCAAACACGCTACGATGGTTTCATGAGTTCCTGCCCGCCACCACGACCGCTACCCCTACTCCGCCGTCACCGCCCGCCCCGTTTACGACTGGCCCGGCGGCAAAAGGCTTGCCGTCTATATCGCGCTCAATCTCGAATGGTTCTCGTTCGGCGAAGGACTCGGCGCGGAATTGGCACCCGGCGGGCCGCCGCCGGATGTGCTCAATTACGCTTGGCGCGACTACGGCAACCGCGTCGGCGTTTTCCGCCTCGCGGAACTGTTCGCGGAATTGAAACTGCCGGTGTCGTTGCTGGTCAATTCGCAAATGTACGAGCATGCGCCGCAAGCGGTTGCCGCCTTTCCCAGCGCCGAAATCGTCGGCCATGGCCGCAGTAATTCCGAACGCCAGGGCACGCTGAGCGAAGCCGACGAACGTGCATTGATCGCAGAGACCACCGCCGCGATCGAGAAGCATTCAGGCGCGCGCCCGCGCGGCTGGCTGGGTCCATGGATCTCGCAGTCGCCTGTCACGCCAGACCTGCTGCAGGAGGCCGGCTACAGCTATCTGCTCGACTGGTGCCACGACGACCAGCCGACCTGGATGGCGACGCGCAAAGGCCGCATCCTGTCGGTCCCCTACCCGCAGGAGCTCAACGACATCCCGCAGATCGTCGCCCGCAAGCGCGAAGGCGCCGACTTCGCCGACATGATCGTCGACGCCTTCGACGTGCTGCACGGTGAATGCGCGAAACGTCCGCTGGTGATGGGCATTGCGCTGCATGCCTATGCCGTCGGCCAGCCGCACCGCTTCAAGCATCTGGCGCGGACGCTCAACCACATCGTGCGCAAGGCCGATGAGCGCGTCTGGTTCACCACCTCAGGCGCGATCGCCGCACACGCCGCCGCGCTGCCGCCGGGCACCGTGGCGTGATAGACTTCATCGTCTTGCCGGGAAGGAGAAGGCGAACATGTATACATTCCCCAATCCACTGAACATCATGTTTCCCGGCGCGGGCGGCAACTTCCAATCGTTCGATTTCTGGTCGCCGCGCGTGTCGGTCAATTTCGCCGGCAATCCGGCGGTGGAGCGCGAGGTCAACGAGGACGTCGCGAGCTACGGCAGCCAGATCGGCTGGCTCAACGACATCGTCGCCGCCCTCGCCAAAGCCACGCCGGATGCGCTGAAGAACAACGAGAACGCGGAAGACGCGCTGAAGAGCCTGACCGACGCCATGCAGAGGATCGAGGCGATTAAGGCGCGGCGCAAGGCCAACGCCTACGACACCGCGCGCGACGCGCTCGCCAGTCTCGGGTCCGCCGACAACGACGGCTACAAGCGCCTGGTGAACTCGCTCGATCCGGACGTGCCGCCGGGTACCGCCTGACGATGACGATCGGCCCGCTGGTGGACATCGCGCCGCTCTTGTCCGGGCGCGGCGTGTTGATCGGCCTCGATCTCGGCACGAAAACCATCGGCGTCGCCGCGAGCGATCCCGACCGCAAGCTGGCGGCCGGAGTCGAGACCGTTGCGCGCAAGGCCTTCACCGCCGACGCGCGCCGCGTGCTGGCGCTCGCCGCCGAGCGCAACGCCATCGGCTTCGTGCTGGGCCTGCCGGTCAACATGGACGGCTCGGAGGGTCCGCGCGCGCAATCGACCCGCGCCTTCGCCCGCAATTTCGAGAAGCTCACCGCGCTGCCGATCGCGCTGTGGGACGAGCGGCTGTCCACCGCCGCGGTCGAGCGCGAGCTGATCGCGACCGACATGAGCCGCGCAAGGCGCGCCGAAGTCATCGACCAGCAAGCCGCCGCCTATATCCTGCAAGGCGCGCTCGATCGCCTGGCGCGGTTGAAGGCGTAGCAAAGCAAGGCGGGCCTCGCTGAGACCCGCCCTCGCCTGTTTTCGACCTCTAGCCGCTAGTTGCCGTCACAGCCCGTGAAGTTTGTCGAGCCTGGTGACTGGATGCAGCCCGGACCGCGGTGCGAATATCCGCTGCCATAGTAACCGTAAGCCGGCCCGTCATAGGCGTACGACTGATCCGGCACGTAGGCGTAGCTGTTATCGTACGCATAGCCGTTATCGTAGTAGCCGTTGTCGTAGGCGCTATTGGCCGCGGCCGCACCGACCAGCGCGCCGACGCCAAAGCCGATCGCGGCGCCCGCGCCGCTATGCCAACCGTGTCCGTGCCACCGCGCCTGGCTCGGGGTCGCCGCGGCCAGCGCGAGCGCGCCAGTCGATGCCGCGGCTGCCGCGTATTTCGAAAGCGTTCTCATGGTTCATCTCCGTTTCTGTTCTGGCTCGCCGTCGCGTGCGGGCGTCCCTCCTGTTTTTGTCCGGTCGCCAGCGTGGTTCCGTCATAGCGATGCCGGTTTCAGCGGGGTCGCCGCCGGCTCATCCCTGGTCAACACGTCGTGCAGCCGTCCGTTCCGTTAACCGTCGCGCCTGCGATAACGCTTCTGTGTGGACCGTTTTACTGCCGGGCCTTGCCGGGAACCTTGGTTCCGCCTATAGCAATCGCTTTAATGAACATTGCGCCGAAATCCTCCTTCGTGCTCAACCAACGGCATTTGTTGGGCATCGAAGGACTTTCGCACGACGAGATTTCCGGCCTGCTCGATCTCGGCGAGGAATTCGTCGAACTCAATCGCCAGGTCGAAAAGAAGCGCACCTCGCTGCGTGGCCGCACGCAGATCAACATGTTCTTCGAGGTGTCGACGCGCACGCAGTCGTCGTTCGAGCTCGCCGGCAAGCGGCTGGGCGCCGACGTGATGAACATGTCGACGAGTTCCTCATCGATGCGCAAGGGCGAGACGCTGATCGACACCGCTATCACGCTCAACGCCATGCATCCCGACATCCTGGTCGTGCGCCACCAATCCTCCGGCGCCTGCGCGCTGCTGGCGAGCAAGCTCGACTGCTCGGTGATCAACGCCGGCGACGGCTCGCACGAGCATCCGACTCAGGCGCTGCTCGATGCGCTCACCATCCGCCGCAACAAGGGCCGCATCGAAGGCCTGCTGGTGGCGATCTGCGGCGACATCCTGCACTCGCGGGTCGCCCGCTCCAACATCATCCTGCTCAACGCCATGGGGGCGCGCGTGCGCGTGGTCGCGCCCTCCACGCTACTGCCGCCCGGCATCGAGCACTTCGGCGTCGAAGTCGCGCGCGACATGCGCGAGGGCTTGAACGGCGCCGACATCGTGATGATGCTGCGACTGCAACGCGAACGCATGAATGGCTCCTACGTGCCGTCGGTGTCGGAGTATTTCCACTACTGGGGCCTCGACGAGAAGAAGCTCAGCTACGCCAAGCCTGGCGCGCTGGTCATGCATCCGGGGCCGATGAACCGCGGCGTCGAGATCGACTCGATTGTCGCCGATGGCGCGCAGTCGGTGATCCGCGAGCAAGTCGAAATGGGCGTGGCCGTCCGCATGGCCGTGCTGGAAGCTTTGTCGCGCAACCTGCCGAACGCTTGAGTGTGATGTAGCAAATGTTGTCCGACCGCCGCCCGATCCTGCTCGCCAATGCCCGGATCGTTGATCCGTCGCGCGACCTCGATATGATCGGCGACCTGCTGATCGCCGACGGCGTCATCCGCGAAGCCAAGAAAGGCATCGGCGCCGGCGGAGTGCCGGAAGGCACCGATGTGGTCGATTGCCGCGGCAAGCTGGTAGCGCCCGGCCTTGTCGATATGCGCGCCTTCGTCGGCGAGCCCGGCGCCGGCCACCGCGAGACGCTGGCCTCGGCGAGCCAGGCGGCGGCGGCCGGCGGCGTCACTACCATCGTCTGCCAGCCTAATACGTCGCCGGTGATTGACGACCCGGCGACGGTCGATTTCGTGCTGCGCCGCGCGCGCGACACCGCGATCGTGCACGTGCATCCGATGGCGGCGCTCACCAAAGGCCTCGAAGGCAAGGAGATGACCGAGATCGGGCTCCTGAAGGCGGCCGGCGCGGTCGCCTTCACCGACGGCGACAAAAGCGTGACCAACGCCCAGGTGATGCGGCGCGCGCTCACTTACGCCGGCGATTTCGACGCGCTGATCGTACATCACACCGAGGATCCGGATCTCATCGGCGACGGCGTGATGAACGAAGGCGAATTCGGCGCGCGCCTCGGCCTGCTCGGCATTCCAAAGGCAGCCGAGACAGTCATGCTCGAACGCGACCTTCGCTTGGTGGCGCTGTCGGGCGGGCGTTATCACGCCGCCTCCATCACCTGCGGGGAATCGCTCGAGGTCCTGCGTCGCGCCAAGGAGGCGGGCCTCGACGTCACCGCCTCGTGCTCGATCAACCACATCACGCTCAACGAAAACGACATCGGGCCCTACCGCACCTTCCTGAAAGTGTCGCCGCCGCTGCGCGCCGAGGACGACCGCAAGCTGCTGATCGCCGCGGTCGCGGGCGGGCTCGTCGACATGGTGATGTCGGACCACAATCCGCAGGACGTCGAGACCAAGCGCCTGCCCTTCGCGGAAGCGGCGCCCGGCGCGATCGGGCTGGAGACCATGCTGGTCGCCGGCCTGCGCCTGGTGCATTCCGGCGAAATCGAACTGGCGACTTTGCTGCGCGCCATGTCGACGCGGCCGGCGGAACTGCTCGGCCTGCCCGGCGGCACGCTGAAGAACGGCGCGGCCGCCGACGTCATCGTCGTCGATCTCGACATGCCGTGGGTGCTCGATCCGGCCGAGCTCAAATCGAAATGCAAGAACACGCCGTTTGATGAAGCCAAATTGACGGGCCGCGTGGTGCGCACCATCGTCGCCGGCCGCACCGTTTACGAATACGTATGATCCCCGCGCTCGCTTTCGCGGTCGGCTATCTGCTCGGCTCGATTCCATTCGGGCTGATCTTGACGCGCGCGGCCGGCGGGCCCGACGTGCGCACCATCGGCTCCGGCAATATCGGCGCCACCAATGTGCTGCGCACCGGCCGCAAGGGCCTCGCCGCCGCCACACTGCTATGCGACATGCTCAAGGGCACCGCCGCCGTCTTGCTGGCCGCGCATTTTGCGACGCCCGATGCGGCGCTGGTGGCCGGGCTCGGCGCCTTCCTCGGTCATCTCTTTCCGGTATGGCTGAAGTTCAAAGGCGGCAAAGGCGTCGCCACCTACATCGGCCTGCTCGTCGGCCTCTACTGGCCGGCCGCGCTGATCTTCTGCGGCATCTGGCTTGGCGTTGCGGCGGTCAGCCGCTACTCATCGCTCGCCGCGTTGATTGCCAGCGCGCTCACGCCGCTCGCGCTGTGGCTCTTCGGCCAACCGCGCACCGCCGCGCTATTTCTGCTGCTGACCGCCCTGCTCTGGATCATGCACCGCGCAAACATCGCGCGGCTCATGCAAGGCTCGGAAAGCCGCATCGGGCGCAGCCCGGCGGCTTAGACCGCGACCTGCACCGGCGCGCCGTGGGTTTTCGGAATCTTGTCGGCAAAAATTTCGACCAGGTGATCGGGTTCGTTTCTGCCGGCGTACGGGCGCAATGCTTCATCACTATAGCTGTGCGATGCAGGGTCCGCGACGACGCGCGCCATCATGCGGCGATAGCGCCGCATGAGCCCTAGCCATTGCGCCGCAACTTTTAGAAAATCGAAGGCGCGCCACGGATAGAAGACCAGCGGGCTGACGATCGGCATTCCGTAACGCCGCTGGGTGCGCACCTTGCGCCGAACGATCCCAAACTGGAGCGGATGCACGCCTTCGATCCGCGACGAGCCCGAAAAGATCATCATCGCATCCAATATCTTTGCCGGATTGAGACCGCTTGCGACGGCGCGGCGCAAGATGGTCTCGGCGTGTTCGTCGGTGTAGTAGCGCTTCCACGCGTCGGCATAGGTGCGCATCCAGGCTTCTTTCGACATCAACGGATGCGCCGTGCAGGCGTGCTCCAGATCGTATTTGTTCATGTCGGGATCCATCGGCACCCCGCGCATATACAGATTCTTGTGGTCCTCCGAGCCCGGCAGCGGCGTCAGATAGAAGAACTCCAGGAGATCGATCGGCAGCCCTTTCTTGATGATCTCGATGTCGCGCGCGATCGACTCGGGCGTGTCGGTCGGGAAGCCGAGAATGTAGCCGGCATAGGTCATGACCTTCTGGCTGCGCCAGGCGAGCAGCATCTCGCGGTATTCCCAGATCTTGTTCTGCCGCTTCTTGGTGCCCATCAGGGATTCGGGATTGATATTCTCGAGCCCGATGAACACGGCGTTGCAGCCCGCCCGCGCCGCCTTCTCGATGAAGCCGGGAATGCGGTGACACAAAGTGTCGACCTGAAGGATGAGACGGATCTTGAATTTCTCCCGCTCGCGCAGCTCGATCAGGCGGTCGAGAATGGGCTCCCAATTGCGGTTGCGCGCAAAATTGTCGTCGGTGACGAAGAAGCGCGTGACGCCTTGCGCGGCATTGGCGCGCACGATCGCCTCGACATCGTCCGGCGTGCGATAGCGCGACTTGCGGCCCTGTACGTTGATGATGGTGCAGAAGCTGCACTGGAACGGGCAGCCACGGCCGGCATCAAAGCTCGAGTAATGCCCGGCGACGCGCGTCACCACGCTGCGCGGCAGGATTGGATGCACCGCCGCGGCCATCTCCGGAAGATCATCAAGAAATTTGTAGATCGGCTTGGCCGTGCCTTGCGCGACATCGCGCAATAGGTCGGCCATGCGGCCTTCGGCTTCGCCGGCGAACAAGTGAATGCCGAGGTCGAGCGCCTGCTGCAGATCATCCGGCAACGTCGGCAGCATGGCGATGCAGCCGCTGACGTGAAAGCCGCCCATGACCACCGGCACGCCGAGCTTGCGAAACTGCCGTCCGAGATCGAGCGCGCGCGGATATTGGTTGGACTGCACGCCGATCAAACCGACCATGCCGCGGCCGGCCGCGCGGATGCGCTTGGCCACGCCTTTCACATCGACGACGGTGTTGCACTCGTCGCAGGCTTCGATTTCGATGTCGACGTCGGGGCCGAGTACGCGATTGTCGGCGCACTCCTCGATCAAGCCATAGACGCTGGCGAGGCTGTTCGATGGCAGCGTCGAACGCCGCCACTGGATGACATAACCGTCCTCGTCGTAGTGCGACGGCTTGATCAGGACGACTCTGAACGCGCGTTTGGCCATTGCAGCGACGCCCCTACACCGCGAAACGGCCAACCTGAACCGCCGGCCTGATGCCCAAATTGTGCTGGTTTAGCGGCCATTTGGCAACCGAGATCAAAGCGGGGCCCGGCCAGTCCTAGCAGCACTCGCCCGTTTCCACCAGCGATTGTAGGCTAGAGCGGGGTGTAGCCGGACGGGGGCGGCGTTGGGCGAACGGGCTCGACTGAGCGAAGAGCAGCGGCTCGATTGGCTGCGTCTGATCCGCAGCGAGAATATCGGGCCGCGCACCTTTCGCGATTTGATCAGAACCTATCTCAAAATCGTTTGAAGAGGATGAGGAGGCACGCGAGTTGCACGAAGCCAAGGAAGTTCTTCGGATAGAACTCCCAGCGAACCAGAATGCGGCGCTGCCATTGAATCCAGGCGAATAACCGTTCGACCAACCAGCGCCTGGCATATCGCCGAAGTCGGCGTCCATCTTGCGTGGCGCACTTGCGGCGATTGGATCGGTGCGGCGCGACCATCTCGATGCCGACGCCACGGCGGCGGCCTGGTGTCGCTGTTATAAGATGCGATCCGAATCGCAACGGACCGCCATGTTCCGGAAATTCGTCATCTTCGCTTTCGCTTTTGTTGTAATGTGCGCGCCCGCACGCGCGCAGGACCAATCCTTCGCCACTTTCGTCAAAGAGCTTTGGCCTGATGCGCAGGCCAAGAGCATCATCCGCGAGACGTTCGACCTCGCGCTGAAAGGCGTGACGCCCGATCCGCGCGTGATTGCCGCCACCAAGCGGCAACCCGAATACGGCAAGCCGGTCGGCGCCTATGTCAACGATATCGCCTCGCGCGGGCGCATCGCCAACGGCCTGCGCAAGGAAAAGGAATGGGCCAAGACCTTCGACGCGGTAGAAAAGAAATTCGGCGTCGAGCGCTGGGTCCTGCTCGCGTTGTGGGGCATCGAGACCGATTACGGCGCCGAGCGCGATCACTGGGATGTATTCCGCTCGCTCGCGACGCTCGGGTTCGTGCGCTATCGCCATCCCTATTTCCGCAACGAACTGCTCGTCGCGATGCGCATCATGCAGGACAACCACTTTGGCCGCGACAAGATGGTGAGTTCCTGGGCCGGCGCCATGGGCCAGACCCAATTCATGCCGAGCAACGTGGTCGACTACGCCGTGGATTTCTCCGGCGACGGCAAGCGCGACCTCTGGAGCAACGTGCCGGACGTGCTCGCTTCGACCGCCAACTATCTTGCCAAGGAGCACTGGAAACACGGGCTGCCGTGGGGCTTCGAGGTCACCGTGCCGAAGGGCTTCGACTACCAGACGAGCCGCGCCACGTTCGCGGAGTGGAAAAAGCTCGGCCTGGGCCGCGCCGACGGCAAACTGTTTCCGCCGTCCGGGCCCGGCATCTTGTTTTTCCCGAGCGGCGCCAACGGCCCGGCCTTCATCGCCACTGAAAACTATGCCGCGCTTAAGGAGTACAACAACTCGGATGCTTACGCGGTCGCAGTCGGCCATCTCGCTGACCGCATGAACGGCGGGCCGCCGCTCAAGGCCGCCTGGCCGGCCGACGACCGGCCGATCTCGCGCGACGCACGCATCGCCTTGCAGAAAAAATTGTCGGCGCTCGGTTACAAGGTCAACGACTTCGAGGGTCACATCGACTTCGACCTGCGCGACAATATCCGCGCCGAGCAGGTCAAGCTCGGCATGCTGCCGGACGGCAACCCGACCGCGGCGTTTATCGAGTGGCTCGGTGTGAAAGCGCCGTAGTGTTCATGACCGACCGCCAGTTTTCCGGTCGCCGTGCCGATAAACGCCTTCGGCTTCGAGCCGGACCATTTCCAAAAGGTAGCCGAGGGTGTCGAGGCCGGACCGCCGCGCCATGATGGCGAGGTCAGCCGACAGGGTCGCCACATAATTGGCTACCTCTATCTGATTGCCGGCGTCACCTGCCGCGGTGTGATTGACCATTCATCCCGTCCCAGCTGCGGCGCCTGCCGCATGGGTTTCCGAGTCCGAAAATACACGGTCTACCTTTGAAATACAGTCTAAAGATTGATCGTTTAACAAATTAAACTCATAGGTTGCATTCGGGCGCAGGCCGGTCTCTTTCATGCCTGAATTGGCTGTTCATAAACGTTTCCAAGGCACTCTTATTTGACAGTAAGGCGTGCCTTCACCATGTTCCGGCCAAGCCAACCGGCCGATTCCGCTTATAGTCGAAACGGTATTGGCGGCTAACCCATTGGATTTTCATGAAAGTTGTCGTTGTCGAATCGCCGTCCAAGGCGAAGACGATCAATAAGTACCTGGGGCCCGGTTACGAGGTCCTGGCGTCCTTTGGCCATATCCGGGACCTTCCGGCCAAGGACGGATCGGTCGATCCCGATAATGATTTCAAGATGCTCTGGGAGGTCGACCCCCAGTCGCAGAAGCGCGTCAACGACATCGCCCATGCCCTGAAGAAGGCCGACACCCTCATTCTGGCGACCGACCCTGACCGCGAAGGCGAAGCGATCTCCTGGCACGTCCTTGAGGCCCTCAACGAAAAGAAGGCGCTGAAGGGTCAGGCGGTCGAACGCGTCGTCTTCAATGCGATCACCAAGCAGTCTGTGACTGAGGCGATGAAGCATCCGCGCGCCATCGACGGCGCGCTGGTCGACGCTTATTTGGCGCGACGCGCGCTCGACTATCTGGTCGGCTTTACTCTCTCGCCGGTGCTCTGGCGCAAGCTGCCGGGCGCGCGCTCGGCCGGCCGCGTGCAATCCGTCGCATTGCGCCTGGTTTGCGACCGCGAGCTGGAAATCGAAAAATTCGTCGCCAAGGAATATTGGTCGATCGTCGCCAAGCTGGCGACGCCGCGCGGCGAGAGTTTCGAAGCCCGCCTGGTCGGCGCCGACGGACAGAAGCTCCAGCGCCTAGACATCGGCACCGGCGTCCAGGCCACCGACCTGAAGAATGCGCTTGAGAATGCGACCTTCACCGTCGCCGCGGTGGAAGCCAAGCCCGCGCGGCGCAATCCGCCGCCGCCCTTCACCACCTCGACCATGCAGCAGGAGGCGAGCCGCAAGCTCGGCTTTGCGCCCGCTATCGCCATGCGTCTGGCGCAGCGTCTCTACGAAGGCGTCGAGATCGACGGCGAGACCACCGGCCTCATCACGTATATGCGCACCGACGGCATTGATCTCGCGCCGGAAGCGATCGCCGATATCCGCGCCATGCTCGGCAAGAACTACGGCAAGGAATATGTGCCCGCCTCACCGCGCGAATATCACAACAAGTCGAAAAACGCGCAGGAAGCGCACGAAGCGATACGCCCGACCAGCGCCAGCCGGACGCCGGCCGAGGTCGCCAAATATGTCGACCGCGATCAGGCCCGCCTCTACGAACTAATCTGGAATCGCGCGGTCGCCAGCCAGATGGAATCCGCGGAGCTTGAGCGCACCACCGTCGATATTGTTGCCAAGTCCGGCAGCCGCACGATCGATCTGCGCGCCAGTGGCCAGGTGGTGAAGTTCGACGGCTTCCTTGCGCTCTACCAGGAAGGCCAGGACGAGACTCCGGAAGACGAGGAGTCGCGCCGGCTGCCCGCGATGTCGGAAAACGAGCGGCTCGCCAAGCAGGCGATCGAAGCCGCGCAGCACTTCACCGAACCGCCGCCGCGTTTTTCCGAAGCGGCCCTGGTCAAGCGCATGGAAGAGCTCGGCATCGGCCGGCCCTCGACCTACGCTTCGATCCTGCAAGTGCTGCAGGACCGCGGCTATGTGCGCATCGACAAGAAGCGGCTTATCCCGGAAGACAAAGGCCGCGTCGTCGTCGGGTTCCTGGAAAGCTTCTTCCAGCGCTATGTCGAATACGATTTCACCGCCTCGCTCGAAGAACAGCTCGACCGCGTTTCCAATAACGAGATCAATTGGAAAAAGGTCCTGGAGGATTTCTGGACCGGCTTCATCGCCGCGGTCAACGACATCAAGGAACTGCGCATCACCCAAGTGCTCGACGCGCTCAACGACCTGCTCGAGCCGCATATCTTCCCGGCGCGCGCCGACGGCGGCCCGGTGCGTCAGTGCCCGCAATGCGGCAATGGTCAACTGTCGCTCAAAGTGGGACGCTTCGGCGCCTTCATCGGCTGCTCGAATTATCCGGAATGCACCTTCACCCGGCAAATGACGCCGGGCGCCAATGGCGTCCAGACCACCAAAGTGCTGGGTGTCGACCCGGCCACTGGCCTCGACGTGACCATTCGCGGCGGACGCTTCGGCACCTATCTGCAACTGGGCGAACAAGCGAAAGCCGAAAAGCCCAAGAAGGGCGAGAAGGCCGAGAAGCCGCCGAAGCCGAAGCGCGCCAGCCTGCCGAAAGGCGTGGCGCCCGAGGACATCGATCTCGACAAGGCGCTGGCGCTGCTGTCGCTGCCGCGCGAAGTGGGCAAATCGCCGGAAGACGGCGAACCGATCATGGCCGGCGTCGGCCGCTTCGGACCTTATGTCAAGCACGGCAAGGTCTACGCAAGTTTGGAACAAGGCGACGACGTTCTCACCGTCGGCCTCAACCGCGCCATGCATCTGATCGCCGACAAGATCGCAAATCCCAAGAAAGGCCGGCGCTTCGGCGCCGACCCGGGTAAAGTCCTCGGCGAACATCCCGACAAAGGCGGGCCAATCGTTGTGAAGAATGGCCGGTTCGGGCCCTATGTCAGCCACAACGGCGTCAACGCGACGCTCACTGGCGACAAGACGCCGGACACTGTGACGCTTGATGAGGCGGCGGTGCTGCTCGATGCGCGCGCGGCCATGATGGGCAACTCGCCGAAAGGCCGCCGCGCCGCCGGCCGCAAGACGGCTTCCGGCAAGAAGGCCGCCTCGCCCGCCGCCAAGCCGACAGAAGCCGGCCGCCGCGGCCGCCAAGGCAAAACCGGCGCGCCGCACGAAAGCCGCCGAGTAGCTGGCGCGGCCGAATTCCAACCATTACATTTGTTTTGCAGCGCCGTTTTGGCGCAGGAAAATCTATTTTGAACAAACAGACCAAACGAACACCTTCCCTCCCCTCCAAGGCTGAAATCCTCGCCTTCATTGCCGATCACAAGGGCAAAGTCGGCACCCGCGAAATTGCCCGCGCCTTCGGGCTCAAGAACGCCATGCGCGCCGAACTCAAGCGCATGTTGCGCGATCTGGCCGACGACGGCACGGTCGAGAGGCGCCGCAAGAAACTGCATCATGCCGGCACCTTGCCCTCGACCGTGCTCGCCGACGTCACCGCCCGCGATGCCGACGGCGAGCTCATCGCCACGCCTGACGAATGGGACGAAGAGGCGCACGGAGCCGCGCCGAAAATCCGCATTCACACTCCGCGCAAGGCGCGCCCCGGTGAAGCCGCCGGCGTCGGCGACCGTGTGCTGCTGCACATCGAGGAAACCGAGGAAGACAACGGCGTCCGCCACCGCGGCCGCATCATCAAGATCATCGATCATCCCAAGCACCGCGTGCTGGGGATTTTCCGCAAAGCCGCCCATGGCGGCGGCCGGCTCGAGCCGGTCGACAAGAAGATGCTCGGCAAGGAACTCAGCATTCCGGCGAGCGGCACGAATGACGCGCAGGATGGCGACCTGGTCGCGGTCGAAACCAGTCGCGCGCCGCGCTTGGGTCTGCCCACTGGCCGCGTGGTCGAGCGGCTCGGCTCGCTCGCCAGCGAGCGCGCGGTCAGCCTGATTGCGATCCACGCCCACTCCATCCCGCATGTGTTCCGCCACGACACGCTCGCCGAAGCACAAGCCGCACGACCGGCGACGCATGCGCATCGCGAGGACTGGCGGCACGTGCCGTTGATCACCATCGATCCGCCCGACGCCAAGGATCACGATGACGCCGTGCACGCCGAACCGGACACGGCCGCCAACAATCGCGGCGGCTTCATCGTCAGCGTCGCCATTGCCGACGTCGCCCACTACGTGACGCCCGGCTCGGCGCTCGACCGCGAAGCTTTGGTGCGCGGCAATTCGGTCTATTTCCCCGACCGCGTGGTGCCGATGCTGCCGGAGCGCATCTCCAACGATTTGTGCTCGCTGCGTCCGCGCGAGGACCGCGCAGCGCTCGCGGTGCGCATGGTGATCGGCGCCGACGGCCGCAAGCGCTCGCACACGTTTCACCGCATCTTGATGCGTTCGGCCGCCAAGCTCTCCTACCAGCAGGCGCAATTCGCCATCGGTGGGCGCACGGATGAGGACACCGAGGCGCTGGTTGAGCCGGTGCTCACGCCGCTCTATGCGGCCTACGAATCACTCACCCGCGCGCGCGGCGAACGCGGACCGCTCGATCTCGATCTGCCGGAGCGCAAGATCCTGCTCAAGGGCGATGGCACCGTCGACCGCGTGCTCATGCCCGAGCGGCTGGAAGCCCATCGGCTGATCGAGGAATTCATGATCCTCGCCAATGTGGCCGCCGCGGAGACATTGGAAAAGGCGCGGGTACCGCTGATCTATCGCGTGCATGACGAGCCCGGCATGGAGAAGGTCAACGCGCTGCGCGAATTCCTGCAAACCCTCGACATGTCCTTTCCGAAAGGCGGCGTGTTGCGCGCGGACGCCTTCAACCGCGTCCTCGCCCAGGTGAAGGGCCGCGACGCCGAGCCGCTGGTCAACGAGATCGTGCTGCGGACGCAGTCGCAGGCTCAATATGCCGCGGAGAATTTCGGCCATTTCGGCCTTAATCTGCGCCGCTATGCGCATTTCACTTCGCCGATCCGCCGTTATGCCGACCTCATCGTGCATCGCGGCCTGATCCGCGCGCTCAAGTTCGGGCCAGGCGGCCTGCCCGAGGCGACGGACACTAAGGCGCTCGGCGAAATCGCCGCGCAGATTTCGGCGACCGAGCGGCGCGCCATGCTGGCCGAGCGCGAGACCAACGACCGGCTGATCGCGCATTTCTTGTCTGACCGCGTCGGCGCGACGTTCGACGGCCGCGTTTCCGGCGTGCATCGCGCCGGCCTGTTCGTGAAGCTCAACGAAACCGGCGCCGACGGTTTCGTGCCGGCGCGCACCATCGGCGACGAATATTTCCGCCACGACGAAGCCGGTCACGCCATGGTCGGCTCGCGTCCGGGCGAGACCTACCGGCTGGGCGACCGCGTCACCGTCAAGCTGGTGGAAGCAGCACCCGTTGCCGGGGCCTTGCGTTTCGAACTTCTATCAGAAGGACGGCCCGGACGGCCAACCCGCAATCCGCGGCATGAAAGACGCCAGCAGCAATATCGTCCGCGCGGCAAGCAACGGAAGGCACGATGAGCCAAACGATGACCGATCAAGTGCAGGATTTTCTCAGCCGCATGGCGACGGTCGAGCGCGACCTGACCCACCCCCTGGTCGAGCCGCGCGACGCGGCGACGCTGATCCTGATCGACCGCTCCGGGCGCGAGCCGAAAGTGCTGCTCGGCCGCCGGCATCCGGACTCAAAATTCATGCCCGGCAAGTTCGTCTTTCCCGGCGGCCGCACCGAGCCGCTCGACCGCACCATGACGGCGGTGAGCGAGCTGCATCCCGATGCGCAGGCGAAGCTGCTGACGCGCGTGGCCGATCCGCCGCCTGGCTATGCGCGCGGCTTGCCGCTCGCCGCTCTGCGCGAGACCGCCGAGGAAACCGGATTGCTGATCGGCGTCAAACGCGACGACCCGCCGGCGACCCCGGGCGGCCTGTGGGAAGAATTCGCCAAGGCGTGCGTGCATCCCGATCTCGGCCAGCTCCATTTCGTGGTGCGCGCCATCACGCCGCCAGGTCGCCATCGCCGCTTCGACACCCGGTTCTTCACCACCGACGCCTCCTCGGTCGCGCATCGGATCGAGGGCGTGGTGGGGCCCGAACTCGGAGCTGGTCGAATTGGTCTGGATGCCGCTCTCGCGGGCCAAGACTTTGGACATGCCGATCGTCACCGGTGTGGTGCTGGATGAACTCGCCAATCGCGTCGCCGCCGGCATGGCGCACGGCCTGCCGGTGCCGATGTACTATATGGAAAACGGGAAATTCTTCCGGGAATTGCTGTAAAGACGGGCCTTTCTTGACATTTCGTTCTTTGCCGCTAGGGTCCGCCGCCAAAGCCGCCCAATTGACGTTTCGAGGATAGTTCCATGGCCAAAGCCATCAGTCTGAAGATCAAGCTCGTCTCCAGCGCGGGAACCGGGCACTACTACGTGACCCGCAAGAACTCGCGCACGCAGACCGACAAGCTGGCGAAGAAGAAATACGATCCGATCGCCAAGAAGCACGTCGAGTACAAGGAATCCAAGATCAAGTAATCTTCGGTTTTCTCGCCGAATTACGCCGGGGCGCGCATTGGCGCGCCCTCTGCTTTTCGGTCGCCGGAATATTCCGCCACGCGCGGACCTGATACAATCAAAGCCGACTTGCCTGGGGAGACACGCTCATGACCCTCGCGCTTCGCATTTTGTTTGCCGCTTTTCTGCTGTTGCCGCTCGCCGCCGCACCGGCCGCTGCCATGGAGAAACATAAGCTCGCCCTGCAGATCAGCGATGCCAGCCCCGACAAAATGAACGCCGTGCTCAACGTCGCCGCCAACGTATCGAAATATTATGCCGACAAAGGCGACGAGGTTGAAATCCAGATCGTCGCCTTCAATGCCGGCCTCGATATGTTACGCACCGACAAGTCGCCGGTGCTGCAACGGCTGAAATCGTTCAAACAAGGCATGCCCAACGTGGCCTTCATGGCTTGTCAGGTCACGATCGACTCGGTGACGCGCCATGAGGGCAAGGAACCGCCGCTGGTCGAAAATGCCGATCGCGTGCCGTCCGGTGTCGTCACATTGATCGATTTGGCCGAAAAAGGCTGGACGATCGTCCGGCCCTAGACCCGCTTAAGCCGCGTCCGGCACCACGCGGTTGCGGCCGTCGCGCTTGGCGCGATAGAGCGCGGTATCGGCGCGCTTGAGGATCGCCGCCGCGTTGTCGCTCGTGCCGGCGAGCGCGGCGATGCCGATCGAGATCGTCACATCGAGATTGCGCGTGCCCTGCTGGATCGCGAACGGCTCGGTGGCGATGCGCCGGCGCAGCCGCTCGGCCACCATAGCGGCGACCGCCATGTCGGTTTCCGGCATGACGATAACGAATTCCTCGCCGCCGTAGCGGCAGGCCAGATCGATATTGCGGATCGATTTGCGGATGCGCAGCGCGAATTCGCGCAGCACGTCATCGCCGGCGTCGTGGCCGTGCGTGTCGTTGACCGCCTTGAAATAATCGATGTCGACCACCAGCACTGCGATCGGCTTGCCGCGCGCGGCGGCCTGCTCGACCAGCGTCGCCAGATGCAATTCCATGTAGCGGCGATTGAACAGCCCGGTGAGCGCGTCGGTGATAGCCATTTCGATCGACATTTGCACGTTGTCGCGCAACCGCTCGGTGTAGCGCTTCTTCTTGATCTGCGTGCGCACGCGCGCCAGCATCTCGTTCTTATCGATCGGGCGCAGCAGGTAATCGTTGACGCCGATCTCCAGCCCGCGCACCAGCCGCGTGTTGTTGTCGGGCTCGGCGATAGCCAGGATCGGCACATTGCGCGTGCGCTCGAGCGAGCGCACCTGGCTGCACAGCCGAAGCCCATCGAAATCCTTCAAACCGAGCGACACGATCAGCAGATCGTAATTGCCTTCGGCCGCGTGAAACAGCGCCTCGCCCGGATTACTTTCCACGTCCACGCTGTGCTCGGCCGACAGCGTCGCGACGATGCGCTCGTAGGAGTTCTTCCGGTCATCGACGATCAGGATGCGGCCATGGCGGCCGGTTTCCGCCACCGCTTCCCGCTCCGGGCTTTCAATGCCGATTTCCTTGGAGGTGAGCGCGCGCAGGCGCAATTCGTCGGTGACCATCTTCAGGCGCGCCAGCGAGCGCACGCGCGAGATCAACGCCACGTCGGCGACCGGCTTGGTGAGGAAATCGTCGGCGCCGGCTTCCAGGCCGCGCACGCGGTCGGCCGGCTGGTCGAGCGCAGTCACCATGACAACGGGAATATGATGGGTCAGCGGGTTGGACTTGAGCTTGCGGCAGACTTCGAAGCCGTCCATGTCCGGCATCATCACGTCGAGCAGCACGATGTCGCATTCGGCGCGCTCGCACAGCGCCAGCGCCTCCGGCCCGTTCTGCGCGGTGATGACGTCGAAATATTCGGCCGACAGCCGCGCTTCCAACAGCTTCACATTGGCCGGCACATCGTCGACGACTAGAACGCGCGCACTCATCACTACACCTTCAGGCCGGCCCCAGGAAATGCCGGATCGTCTCGATGAACTTGCCGACCGAGATCGGCTTGGACAGATAGGCCTCGCAGCCCCCTTCGCGGATACGCTCTTCGTCGCCCTTCATGGCGAAGGCGGTGACCGCCACGACCGGGATCGCCTTGAGCTCGGGATCGTCCTTGAGCCATTTCGTGACTTCGAGGCCGGACACTTCCGGCAACTGGATATCCATCAGAATGAGATCGGGCCGGTACTTGCGCGCGAGGTCGAGCGCTTCGATGCCGTTGCGGGTGCCGACAGTCTGGTAGCCGTGTGCTTCCAAGAGGTCATGGAAGAGCTTCATATTCAGTTCGTTGTCCTCCACGATCAGGACGGTCTTCGGCATGTCCCCCGCCCCATTTGTCCCCAGCGCGTCCCCAGTTCGCCGCGCCCGACGTCGCCAGGCCGCGCGGCCTCGGGCATGATCCCGCCACGGTAGTGCCGATATATTACGGAAAGGCAAATTTGATCGATGAAAGTGGCGCCTTCATTAACCGAAGAGGCGGCGGAAGGACTGGCAATTCAGGTACTTACCTTTATTGCCGGAGACGGAGAGCGCTTGGGGCGCTTCCTCGCTACAACCGGCATCGGACCGGCACAGATTCGCGCCGCCGCCCATGAGCCGGGATTCCTCGTCGGCGTATTGCAATACCTCGCCGGCGACGAGCGCCTGCTGTCGGCTTTTGCCGCCGAGTGCGGCTTCGATCCGGCCGATGTCGGCAAGGCGGTGGCGGCGCTGGGCGGACACTGGGAGCGCGATATCCCGTGAGCTTTTGCCGCGATTGCCTGGCGGATGCGCCGGACACCGCAACGCGCTGTCCGGTCTGCCGCTCGCCGCGACTCGCGCGCCATCCGGAACTGCACCGCCTGACCATCGCCCATGTCGACTGCGACGCGTTCTACGCCACCATCGAAAAGCGCGACGATCCCTCGCTGGCCGACAAGCCGGTGATCGTCGGCGGCGGCAAGCGCGGCGTGGTCGCGGCCGCCTGCTACGTCGCGCGCACTTACGGCATCCGCTCGGCCATGCCGATGTTCGAAGCCAAGCAGCGCTGTCCCGACGCCGTGGTGGTCAAGCCGAACATGGCGAAATATGTCCAGGTCGGCCGCGCCGTGCGCAAGGCGATGGTCGATCTCACGCCGCTGGTCGAGCCGCTGTCGATCGACGAGGCCTTTCTCGATTTGACCGGAACCGAACGGCTGCACGGCATGAGCGCCGCCAAAGTGCTGGCGCGCTTTGCCGGCGCGGTCGAGCGCGAGCTCGGCATCACGGTGTCGATCGGCCTGTCAGCCAACAAATTCCTCGCCAAGATCGCCTCCGATATGGACAAGCCGCGCGGCTTCGCGGTGCTCGGCCAGGATGAAGCCGCCGCGTTTCTGGCGCCGAAACCGGTCGGTTTCATCTACGGCGTCGGCGCGGTGAGCGCCGCCAAGCTCGCCGCCGACGGCTATCGCCTGATCGCCGACCTGCAGCGCGCCGACAAGGACGATCTCCTCCGCCGCTATGGCGAGGAAGGCGCGAGGCTTTGGCGCCTGGCGCGCGGGATCGACAGCCGCCGCGTCGATCCCGAACGCGATACCAAGAGCATTTCCGCCGAGACCACCTTCGAGCGCGACATTGGCGACTTCCGCCCGCTCGAGCTGTGTCTATGGGAATTGACGGAGCGCGTATCGGCGCGCCTGAAAGCCAATGCGCTTGCCGGCTCGACGGTGACGCTCAAGCTCAAGAGCGCCGATTTCAAGATCCGCACGCGGGCGCGCGCCCTCGGGCATCCAACCCAGCTTGCCGCGCGCATCTTCGCCGTCGGCCGCGACCTGCTCGCGCACGAGATCGGCGCCACCCGCTTCCGTTTGATCGGTATCGGCGTCAGTCATCTGCAGGACGCCGCAGACGACGATCTCGCCGATCTCCTCGACCGGCGCACGGCGGAAGCCGAGCATGCGGTCGATCGTCTCCGGGCGAAATTCGGCCGCGACGCTGTGGTAAAGGGACTGGCGCTGGAGGACGACTAACCCGGTGCGAGCGGATTTACTGGCAAGGCTTCGGCTTCTTCATCTCCAGCGAAGTCATTTCGCCCTTGATGCTGAAATCGCTGTAGTCGAGCACCAGCGCTCGCGAAATGCCGTTCTCGTAGAGTTCGAACGAGATCGCATAGACAGGCGTCTGCTCGCCAGTTTCCTGCTTCGCAAGGCTTTCCTGCTCGAAATAACTGATGGTCACCGGCCAACGCCTGAGCCTGGCAAGCTCGGGGACTTTCGCGGCCGCGTCGTCCGGCGGCTTGTCGCCCGGCGCGATCGGCCGGCCGATCACAGTGAGCGTGTTGTAGAGCTTCTCGCCGCTTTCCGAGCCGTCAAAGACCGGAAATTCCAGGATGCTCTTGCCGTCGCGCGCCGCGGCAATGATGCGCCGCATGTGCTGCGTCGGGAACACTGCGCTCACCGGGACGGTAAAATTCTTTTCCTTGGGCTTGCTCAGACCGATCGCCACCGTCGTGGCATTGCGTTCGGCATGGCCGTCAACGGTGTCAGTGCGCTTGTCGTCAACCAGGTTTTCCGAGTTGAAGCGAAACGTTTTGGCGTTGCCGGCCTCCCAGGTGGTGGAGCGCAGATCGCTGAGCGCGGTCTTACCTTCGCCGGAATCGAGTTCGGAGACTTGCCGGAATTGCAACTGGTAGCCATCACAAGCATTGCCGGAAAAATCGTACAGGATGCGCCCGCGTACCCCCTCGAGGCCGCGGCTGCCGCGCGACCTCGCCAGCTTGAGGTCGTAGATCGCCCGATGCGGCGCCAGCATCACCGTGCCGGCGGGCATCTCAGCGGCCGACGGATGGCTGACCAAAAGCACGGCCAGGCCGGCAGCCAGGACCGGAAAGACCAGCAATTTTGCAAGCTTCGGTGTCGTCATCGGGCCTTCCGGTGCCGTTGCGCCAAGGCATCCGTGACATGAATCATGCAAGATATGGGCAAGATAGAGGCCGCCATGGCCGCGGACAACGGCCTGCTTGCACGAGCATCGCCATTCGGCCAAGACAAGGCAACCCAGCGCATGATCCCGAAAAGTGGGCACCGGTTTTCGGATAAGATCATGCGCGCATAAGAGAAACTGGAGGATGTCATGGCCGGAATTATTGAACAGAAACTCGCAAGCCTGGGTATCAGCCTTCCGACGCCCGCAAGTCCCATCGCCAATTACGTCCCGTTCGTGCGCAGCGGCAACATGCTGGTCGTCTCCGGCCAGCTTTGCTTTGGCGCCGACGGCAAGTTGGTGGCCAAAGGCCAACTCGGGGGCTCGGTGTCGATCGAGGACGGGCAGAAGGCGGCGCGCGCCTGCGCGGTCAATCTCCTGGCCCAGCTCAAGGTCGCGCTCGGCGACCTCGACAAGATCGCCCGCGTGGTGCGGCTCGGCGGCTTCATCAATTCAGCCGTTGGCTTCACCGATGGCCCGAAAGTGATGAACGGGGCATCGGACCTGATGGTGGAGGTATTCGGCGACAAAGGCCGTCACGCGCGCAGCACGGTCGGCGTCGCCGCCCTGCCCGCCGACGCCGCAGTCGAAGTTGAAGGCCTATTCGAGGTGATTTAGTCCCAGATGGCAGGCCTTGCCTGGCTCACCGCGCGACCCATTGCCCATCGCGGGCTGCATGACGCGTCGGCCGGCGTGGTCGAGAACACGGCTTCGGCCTTTGCCGCCGCCATCGCCGGCGGATACGGCATCGAAACCGACCTGCAAATCAGCGCCGATGGTGAGGCCTTCGTGCATCACGACGATGCGCTTGGCCGCTTGACGGAGGGCAGCGGGCGGCTCGCCGCGATGACTGCTGCCGAGATTGAGGCGGTGCGTTTCAAGGCGACGAGCGACCGCATCATGACGCTCGGCGACCTCTGCGATTTCGTGGCCGGGCGCGCCACCTTAACGATCGAGCTCAAGAGCCATTACGACGGTGACCGGCGGCTGGTGCAGCGCTGCGCCGACGTGCTGGCGACTTATGCCGGGCCGGTGGCGGTCATGTCGTTCGATCCCGGGATGATCGAATTGGTGCGTTGGATCGCGCCGCAGCTCACGCGCGGCATCGTCGCCGAACGCCGCTATGCGCATCCGGAGTGGCGTGGCCTGTCGGGCGCGCAGAAGCGCCGTCTGGCGTTCTTGTTGCACGCCAACCGCACGCGGCCGCATTTCATCGCCTATGCAGTGAAAGACTTGCCGGCAGTGGCGCCGCTGGTCGCGCGCGCCGTGTTTCGCTTGCCGTTGCTGACCTGGACCGTACGCTCCGACGCCGATCAGCGGACCGCCGCGCGCTGGGCGGATCAGATGATCTTCGAGGGCTTGCGGCCATAATGGCCTAACGGATGATCAACACCGGCCGATTTCCGGCATAAAGTCCGGTTAACAAGCCCTGACCCTGACCCGATGACCGACATCGAACTCCGCATCCGCATCGCGCAATCGCTCGCCGAGGTTCCGGCCGAGGCCTGGGACGCCTGTGCGGCAGGCCGTCCTGACGACGGCGGGATGTTAGATTCAACAATTAAACTAATACATGAGGATAACTTTTCCCCCGAGTTATCAACACGAGGAAAAGTCTATAACCCATTTATAAATCATGATTTTCTTTCATCACTAGAGGTGTCGTTTTCGGTCGGTGGCCGCACCGGTTGGCAGCCACGGCACCTTTTGGCGGAGGCCGCTGACGGCACGCTCATGGGCGCCGCCCCCTGCTACGTGAAGACCCACTCGCGCGGCGAATACGTCTTCGACCATGGCTGGGCCGAGGCCTTCGAGCGCGCTGGCGGCGACTATTACCCCAAGCTCCAGGTGGCGGTGCCGTTCACCCCGGTGACCGGTCCTCGGCTCCTTGCCCGCCCCGGTCCGCTGGCCGAGGCGGTGCGCGGGGCGCTCGCCGATGCCCTGGTCGAGATCACCACCGCCAGCGACCTGTCGTCGGCCCATGTCACTTTCCTAACCGAACCGGAATGGCGCGCGCTCGGCGAGCGCGGATTCCTGCTACGCAATGACCAGCAATTCCATTGGGAGAATGAGGGCTACGCCAGTTTCGACGACTTCCTTGCCCGCCTCGCCTCGCGCAAGCGCAAAGCCATCCGCCGCGAACGCAAGGAGGCGCTCGCGCCCGGCATCGAGGTGGCTTGGCTAACCGGCGCCGACCTCACCGAAGCGGTGTGGGATGCCTTCTTCGCCTTCTACATGGACACCGGCTCGCGCAAATGGGGCCGGCCTTACCTCACGCGCGAATTCTTCTCGATCGTCGGCGAGAAAATGCGCGACCGGATTCTCCTGGTGATGGCCAAGCGTGCCGGGCGCTGGATCGGCGGTGCGCTCAACTTCCTCGGCCACGACACGATCTTCGGCCGCAACTGGGGTGCCATCGAGCACCACCCGTTCCTGCATTTCGAGCTGTGCTACTACCAGGCCATCGACTACGCCATTCAGAACAAGCTTACGCGTGTCGAGGCGGGCGCGCAGGGGGAGCACAAGCTCGCCCGCGGCTATCTGCCGAAAACCACCTATTCCGCCCATTTCATCGCCAATCCGGCGCTGCGGCGGGCGATCGCCGACTATCTGGCGCGCGAGCGCGCCTATGTGTGGGCGGCCGGCGAAGAGCTTGCGGCGCTGGCGCCGTTCCGCAAGGATTTGGTGGAACAAGAGTGACCCTGGGGAGACGCGGATGCCGAGCTACGATCCGAACAACATTTTCGCCAAAATCCTGCGCGGCGAATTACCCAGCTACAAGGTCTACGAGGACGACAAGGCCTTCGCCTTACTCGACATCATGCCGCGCGCGCCCGGCCATACGCTGGTGCTGCCGAAGGCGCCGGCGCGCAATATCCTGGACATCGGCCCCGACGATCTGGCGCATGTCATGAAGGTCGCCCAAAAGGTCGCCAAAGCCGCCATGACGGCGTTCGGGGCCGACGGCATCACCATGCAGCAGTTCAACGAGGGCGCCGGCGGACAGGTGGTGTTCCACCTGCATGTTCACGTCATCCCGCGCAAAAGCGGCGTGCCGATGAAGCCGCCGGCGAGCGAGAAGGAAAAGCCGGATGTCCTTGCCGAGCAGGCCAAGAAGCTCGCCGCAGCGATTGCCGCCGGATAAAGCCGCTTCAGTGCGCGAATAAGACCGCACCCACGAGCAGCACTGCCTCGCCGGCTAAGACGCCGGCGAACACCGAGCGCCTGACGCCTAAGAAAACGAGAAATCCGCACACCGCCGCGGCCACGCGAATAGCGAGCGGGATGCCGGCCAACGCGCCGGCGGGAAACAGGATCAGCTTGGCGATAACACCGGCGATGATCGCGGTCGCGACCGCGCGCGACCACACCACGATTTCGGAATCCTCGTTGAGCCCGCGCGCCAAGACCAGGCCGAGCACCCGCCATATCTCGTTCGGCAGATAGCCGACTAAGATCAGCAGCAGATAGGGCCAAGTTTCGGTCAATGCCGCACTCATCGGGCGGCCTGGCGCAAGCGGTGGACGCCGTAGGCGAGCGAGCCGCCGACGACGCCGGTCCACATCAGATCGAGCCCGACATGCCAATAGGTCAGCAGCGGGCCGAGCACGAGGCCGAGCGGCAGCGCGACGCGGTCGACCATCATCCTGGCGTTCCGCGCGGTCGAGATCGAGGAACGACATCGGCGTCAGGAACAACAGCGCGCCGGCGAACAGCGGCGGCAGCCCGGCGGCAAGGTAATAGCCGACAAAGCCGAAGGTGACCGCGGTGCCCATATAGGCGACCGACAAGCCGTTGCAGAAAGCTGTGCGCTGATGGCGCGGCATCGCGGGAAGCAGGCGCAGCAATTCCACCCACATGCTGACTGAGGTGAAATGCGTTGGCAGCAGGAGGTCGCGCAGACGCGTCTGCGGCCCGCGCAACAGCGGCAACAATGCGACGACCATGGGGAACAGGCGGATCGCGCTCAAGGTGACCGCGATGGCCGCCTCGACCGGCGGCGCGCCGGTGCCGAGCGAGGAAATCAGGATCACCTGCCCCGGCGCCGCCCAGACCAGCATCGACGACAGCGCGAGCCACCATGACGAGAAGCCATAGTCGTGGGTGAGCGCGCCCATGCCGATATAGGTGCCCGCCAGCACCAGGAAGAAGACTGAGGTGAGTGCCGATTTCATGCCCGCGAAGAAGACGGCGGGGGTAGACCGATCTGGCACGGGCGCGGACATGGCTGCCGACCACCTGTCTCATAGCGCCGCCGCCCAGGCAACCGCCGGCGCCGCCTGCTCTTGCATGCGCCCCCCGCAAAATGCGAAGGCCGGGCGCGACGGCCCGGCCTCCGGTATTGCGATTTCGAATAGCCGGTCAGGCCTTGAGCAAGGGCACCTTTGGCACCGAGCCGCGCTTGGCCTTCGGGCGCGACGAGGATCGGCGCTTCGCTTTCGGCCGCACAGCCGGCAATTTTTCCGGCTTCGGCGTCACCGGCCCGTCGAGGAATTCGAAGCCGAGCTTATCGCGGCCGTTCTCGTCCTTAGTCACGACCACACGCACGTGGCCGCCGGCTTTCAGGTGACCGAACAGCACCTCGTCGGCGAGCGGCTTCTTGATGTGCTCCTGGATCACCCGCGCCATCGGACGGGCGCCCATCAGTTCGTCGTAGCCGCTGGCGATCAGCCAGCGCGAGGCTTCTTCGGAAAGCTCGATGGTGACATTGCGGTCGCCGAGTTGCGCCTCGAGTTGCAGCACGAACTTCTCGACCACCTTGGCGATGATCTCCTGCGACAGGTGCGCGAAGGTGATGGTGGCGTCGAGCCGGTTACGGAATTCCGGCGTGAACATCCGGTTGATTGCCTCGGTATCGTCACCCTCGCGTTTGGTGCGCGTGAATCCATAAGCGGACTTCGCCATGTCGGACGCGCCGGCATTGGTGGTCATGATCAGGATGACATTGCGGAAGTCGACCTGCTTGCCGTTGTGATCGGTCAGCTTGCCGTGATCCATCACCTGCAGCAGCACGTTGAACAGATCGGGATGCGCCTTCTCGATCTCGTCGAGCAGGAGCACGCAATGCGGATGCTGATCGACGCCGTCGGTCAACAAGCCGCCCTGGTCGAAGCCGACATAGCCCGGCGGCGCGCCGATCAGGCGCGACACCGTATGCCGCTCCATGTATTCCGACATGTCGAAGCGGATCAGTTCGACGCCGAGCGCGGCGGCTAATTGCTTGGCGACTTCGGTCTTGCCAACGCCGGTCGGGCCGGAGAACAGATAGCAGCCGATCGGCTTTTCCGGCTCGCGCAGGCCGGCGCGCGCCAGCTTGATCGAGGCCGACAACAACTCGATCGCCTTGTCCTGGCCGTACACGGTCGTTTTCAACGTCTGCTCGAGATGCTGCAGCACCGCGGCATCGTCCTTTGACACCGTCTTCGGCGGGATGCGCGCCATGGTGGAAATCGTGGTCTCGATTTCCTTGAGGCCGATGGTCTTCTTCCGCCGGCTCTCGGGCAGCAGCATCTGCGCCGCACCCGACTCGTCGATCACATCGATCGCTTTGTCCGGCAGTTTGCGGTCGTGGATATAGCGCGACGACAATTCGACCGCCGCCTTGATCGCCTCGTTGGTGTATTTGAGCTTGTGATATTCCTCGAAATAAGGCTTGAGCCCTTTCAGGATTTCGATGGCGTCGGCGACCGTCGGCTCGTTGACGTCAATCTTCTGGAAGCGGCGGACGAGCGCGCGGTCCTTCTCGAAATACTGACGGTACTCTTTGTACGTTGTCGAGCCGATGCAGCGGATCGTGCCGGAGGCGAGCGCCGGCTTGAGCAAATTGGACGCGTCCATCGCGCCGCCCGAGGTAGCGCCAGCGCCGATCCTTCGCCGCGCGTAAACCCTTGATCGCTTCCACGTAATCGCGCTGCTTGTAGTTGATGCCGTGTTGCAGCCCGAGCTCGCGCACCCTGGCCAGCTTCTCTTCGGAGGAAGAAGTCCCGTACATTTCGATGCCGAGAATCTTTCCGATTTGTACGGCGGCGGTGCCGACTCCGCCGGCCACGGCGTGAATCAGGACGCGGTGCACCAGGTCTATCGATCAGGCCGGCCTTCCAGTAGGCAAAGTAAGCGGTGAAGAAATTTACCGGGAAGGCGGCGGCCTGTTCGGCGGTCCAATTCTCGGGGACGGGCCAGAGGAGGTTGCGATGCGCGACTGTTTTTTCGGCGAAGGCGGCCCACTGCGTGTAGCCCATGACACGGCGCCCGGTGGCGACTCTTCGCGTCCGGCGAATTCGCGACCGGCGGTGAGCGGCGGCTTGGGAGTGCCTGCGTATCCTCCATGCGCGGTGAGCAGATCGGCGAAGTTCAAGCCACCCGCCTCCACTTTCACGAGAAGCTGCTCCGGCGGCGGATGCGCGTCGGGAACCTGCTGTAGTTCGAGTACTTCGGGACCGCCAAAACGGGTGATAACAAGTGCTTTCATGCGGGAAAGTTTAACAGCCGGTGGAAGGCGGGCGTCTCGCCCGCCAGCCAGAATCTAGTGCCTCCGACAGAGTTGCGGTTTGGATCCGCATCTATAATGGGGACCGAGTTTCCGACCCCCGCAGCCTGGGAGATTCCCTGGCGGCGGGGGCGAGGGTTGTGCCGGGTTGAGCCGGTGCGATCTCGAGGGTGCGGATGGAAACGTCTGCGCCTCCCGTGTTTGGAAAGGAAACGCTCGCTGGGATGTTACCCGCCGTTTGTTTCCTTGTGGTTAGGCAATTAGCAATTAGCAATTAGCCGAACCGGCTCGGTGCATTTGCAAGCGAAGGCTAATGGCTAATTGCCAAGTGGCTATAATGCTGCTCACTGACAATTTCGGGCGCATCCATTCACGATCTGCGGATCTCGATCACCGACCGCTGCAACTACAGGTGTGTCTATTGCCGGACGGGGACCAACGGCGCGGCGTATGCGGAACTTCCCTTTGAAGATTATCTGCGGATGGCGCGCATTCTGGTCGGGCTGGGGATCACGAAGATTCGGCTGACGGGCGGCGAGCCGCTGTTGCGCAAAGGCATTGTGGAGTTTGTGCGGGATCTCGCGAAGCTGCGCACGCTGGCCGGCAACAAGCCTGAAATTGCGCTGACCACGAACGGCCATCTGCTAGCTGAGATCGCACAGCCACTGAAAGACGCTGGACTCGATCGCGTGACCGTCAGCATGGATGCGGTGGATCCGGAGCGCTTTGCGCGCATCACGCGCGTGCCGAATGGATACGAAAGCGTGCTGGCAGGAGTGCGCGCATCGCGGCAGGCGGGGCTCGATCCGGTGAAAATCAATTGCGTGCTGCTGCGCGGCTTCAATGAAGATCAGATTATTCCGTTTGGCATGTTCGCGCGGGAAGAGGGGGTGGCGGTGCGCTTTATCGAATTCATGCCGCTCGAAGAGGATCGCGTCTGGACACCGGAAATTGTGGTGCGCGCTCGATGAGATCGTCTCCCGCATGGCGGAGTATCTGCCCTTGGAGGAGATGGCGCATGAGCGCAGCGAAACGGCGCGGCGGTATCGCTTCTGCCGATGGCGTGGGCGAGATTGGCATCATCGCGCCGGTGTCGCATCCGTTCTGCGGACACTGCAGCCGGATCCGCATCACCTCGGACGGCAAGCTGCGTACGTGTCTATTCTCGGTGTGGGATCACGACCTGCATGAACTGATGCGGCGCGGGCGCGACCGACGAGAAGCTCACCGAGTTCATCATGAAGGTGGTAGAGAAGAAAGAAGAGCGGCACCACATCGGGGAGCCGGGATTTGTGCCGGCGTCGCGGACGATGGTGCATATCGGCGGATAGCTTCCAGCTATCAGCCGTCAGCCATCAGTAGAATCGTGTCACCGCCGAGACGCGGAGTGCGCCGAGGAACCCCTCAAGGCGGACCCCAGTAACCAGCAGGTAGTTACCCATGCTCAGTCGTTTGGGCCATCCCGACTGCTCTACTCTCGGACCTAAAGTCTATAGACTCTGGTGCCGATGGAAGCGTGTAGGGGGGATCTCACAAATGGTCAGTCCAGTAAGTCCTACCACGCAAGTCCAAGCCCAGGCTGCAGCTCAATCCTCGGGCGGGCGCCAACCAGCACCAGCACCAAGGCCACCGCAGCCCTCAGCCGCACCGCAGTCGCCGGTCACCGACACAGTTCAGATCAGCGCCGCTGCCCAAGCCCTGCAGGAAGTAACGGAGACACAGGTTCAGACCTCCAAGGAAGCCAGGTCTGGAGATGTGCAGGCTGTGAGGCTCCTGGCGAAGAAACGGCTGCTCACCACATTACGAAGTAATGCACCGGCGAAGAAATTCGTCGAGGGGATGAGGAACTGGGAAGCCGGCTCTCATTAACCTGCCTCAAAGCAGATGTTCGGCGAATCTTGCGGCAGAGAATATCAGTAAAACGAATCGTACTTCGTAACCGTCCAGCCGGAATCTTTCTTTTCCTCGGTCACTGAGAAAAGGTCTTTATAGGTTGCGTCCTGGGCTGGGACTGCTGTAACGCTTGCCTTTGTAGTACAGAATCACCAGCGGTGGCGCGTCTTCCCATTGCACCAGGTTCCACGAAATCAGGGGGATGCTGGGCTTCGGAGTTGCAGAGGAATTCGGCGCGTTTCCTGCGGTAATCTCTTTCCCACTGAGCGAGCAGTTTGCGGCAATTGCCGTCGCGCATCTGCGCGATGAAGGTGTAGGCGGTGTGTTCAATGGTGCGATCGCGGAACGGATTCATGGTGATGCTGACCGGCATCCTGGGTCAAAGGGTCGCGTTCTTCGGAGCGTGACAGAACTGGCCCCTGGTTGCTAAGCCAGTTCAGATAGCCGAGAAACACGCCTACAAGCAGGACTGCGGAGCCCACTGCGATCGCTAGATGGGTGCGGGAGAACTTCATCAAGTGAAGTTTGGAGTACGGGCGCCGTGAGGGCAAGGTTACTTTGGATACTTTCGTAACTGACGGAAGCGCGCGAGCAGCGCCGTCCCCGCGTAGAACGAGAGGCGCGGCTCGACGCCGAATCTCTTGCTCGCTATCTTTTCCCGCTGGGATCATCTGCCGGGTTGATGTAGTTAAACTTCACGGGTGACATCCCGTGGATTTGGATCACCGTTTCTCCGGAAGCCATGGCGTAGTGATGCATGCTGGGGTCGAGGTAAGCGAAACTGCCCGCCCCGAAACTCGCCATTTTGGCGGCGTCGAATTGGTCTCCCATCCCCACTTTCAGGGTGCCGGAGAGGACGGTTACGTTCTCCCGGTTGGGATGGGTGTGAGGAGCGATCTTGTAACCGTCGGGCATCTTGAGACGAATCGTGAAGTCGCCGGTCGAAGCCATCGGGTCGCCTTCCAGGACAGCCAACTGCGCGCCGGGAGGCAAAAAGGGCGGCGCAGGTCCAAATTTAACCTGGTCGGGAGTGAAAGCATTCTGAGCATAGGCCGGCTGGCCCGCGGAGAGCACTGCCGCCGCTGTAAGAGCAACAACGAGAATCATGAGTTTCACGAAAGCCTCCAAACGGCCCTGCGTAATCGTAGGACATCTCACAGCGGCGGGTAGTATAGCGCAAGCTGGTTTGTGTTTTCCATATTGGCGGCGTATAGTTAGCGATGAATACTGTTGTGTCGTAGTGCCAGGATTGTCGAAGCACACCAGTGGGCGAAAGCCCACTTTTTAGTTTGGGCTGGTTTGCTGAATGCTGGCTCGGCGATTTGGCGCAACTTGCTGAAAACATGGCTTTTGATCTGGATAAGGTCCGGCAGATTGCGGAGCGGGTGGCGGGCTCGAGCGGGTTGGAAGTGGTCGAAGTTGAGTTATGCGGGGCGGGCAAGCACCGCATGCTGCGCGTCTTTATCGACCGGCCGGGAGCGGCTCCGGCGGCGAATCGTCCGGACGGCGTGACGCACGAGGATTGCGCGAATTTCAGCCGCGAGTTTGGAACGATCGTCGACGTGGAAGATGCGGTGCCCGGCGGATCGTATGTGCTGGAGGTTTCTTCTCCGGGGCTGGATCGCAAGCTGACGAAGGCGGCGGATTTTGAGCGGTTCCGCGGACAACGCGTGAAGCTGATGACGCGCGAGCCGGTGAACAACAACCGGCATTTTGAAGGGAAGCTGGAGAGCTTCGAGAACGGAAAGCTGCTGCTGGATCTGAGCGCGGCGCGTAAGAAGAAGATGCGTCCGAAAGAGGGCGAAGCGGCGAAGGTTGAGATTGAGTTGGCGAACGTAGAGAAGGCGAATTTGGTACCGGAGATCTAAGGAGTTTCAAGGTTTCAGAGTTTCAAGGTTTCAGAAGAAGATCGGCGCAGCAGCGATCGCGTCGATTGACCTTGAAACACTGAAACCTTGAAACTCTGAAACCTGGAATTTCTATGGCAAGTGAGCTCTACAACATCATCGAAGGGGTCAGCCGGGAGAAAGGCATTGATCCGCAGATCGTGGTCAGCGCGGTCGAGGATGCCATCGTGGTGGCCACGCGCAAGTACTACAAGACGCAGGAAAACCTGCGCGCGGTGCTCGATAAGGAGAGCGGCAAGATCAACGCCTATGCGGTGAAGTCGATCGTCGAAACTCCGGAACAGGTTGAAGACGCGAACTTGCAGGTCACCGTGGAGCAGGCGCGCAAGCTCGATCCGAGCGCGGAAGCTGGCGGAGAGCTGCTGATCCCGAAAGTTACGGAAGGGATTCTGGGACGAATTGCCGCGCAACTGGCGAAGCAAGTCATTTTCCAGAAAGTGCGCGAGGCCGAGCGCGACACGGTTTACAACGAGTACATCGGGCACGTGAACGAGATCGTGAATGCAACCGTGAAGCGCATCGAAGGTCCGGATGTGATTCTCGATATCGGCAAGGCCGAAGCGCGCATGGGGCGCAAGGAACAGTCGCGACTGGAGTCGTTCGCGGTCGGCGAGCGGATTCGGGTCGTGATCGTGCGCGTGGAAAAGGCGGTGAAGGGTCCGGGGGTGGTCGTTTCGCGCGCCGCGCCGGAACTGGTGCAGCACCTGTTCCAGACCGAAGTGCCGGAAATTTACGACGGCACGGTGGTGATCCGGGCCATTGCGCGTGAAGCGGGAGAGCGGACGAAGATCGCGGTGATGTCGAAGGACAAGGACGTGGACGCGGTCGGCGCGTGCGTCGGCATGAAGGGCATGCGCGTGCAGTCGATCATCCGCGAGTTGCGCGGAGAGAAGATCGACATCATCGAGTACCACGAGGATCCGGTGACGTTCGCTGAGAAGGCGCTGCAGCCGGCCAAAGTGAGCCGCGTGACGGTGGTGGACGCGGCGGACAAGCATCTGGAAGTGGTGGTCGACGATACGCAGCTCTCGCTCGCGATCGGGAAAAAGGGGCAGAACGTGCGGCTGGCGGCCAAGCTGCTGGGCTGGAAGATCGACATCAAGAGCGAGGAAGAGAAGCGGCAGGAAGTGGAGCAGCAGATGTCGGCGCTGGTCACGCAGACCGTCACTCCGCTGGAGAATGTTACAGGACTGGGCGAGGGGCTGGTCGAGAAACTGAAGGCGGCGGGCGTGAGCACGGTCGAATCGCTGGCCGATATGACGCCGGAGCAACTGGAAGCGATCGAAGGCATTGGCCCGAAAACGGTGGAAAAAATCAGTATTGCGGTCAATAATTATTTCGCCAGCCTGGAAGGCGGCGAAGCGGTAGCCGCCGCGGAAGCGGAAAGCACGGGAGAAGCCGCCGACCGAAGCGGCAGTTCGAACCAGTCAGCGAGGAGTCGCTGACCGAAGGTTCAGTGGAAGCGGATGACGTTGGCTGCGGAAGCGGAGCCCACCGAGACGGCGCCAGCGGAAGAAGGCGTCGAGCTACCGAAGAACCTGCGACCGAAGAAGCCGGCGACCGAAGAAGCCGCGACTGAAAAAGCCCCGGAAGACAAGCAGAGCTGAAGCTGGGATGCGTGGCGGGTTCGGAGCTATATCCGGACCGTAGGTGCGGGCTTCGTCAGCCAGAAGCTGAAGAATGCACAGGGATTTCATGAGGTTAGATATGCGAGCTTAGAGAGCGAGATTAGCGGGACAAGAAGAGGAAACGAGAGCGGATGAGTAAGATTCGAATCAACGATCTGGCCCGTGAGCTGGAAGTCAAGAGCAAGGAAATTCTTGACGTGCTGACCACGGTGGGGGTTACGGAGAAGAAGACGCACTCCAGTTCTCTGGAAGAGCACGAAGCGGACCTGGTGCGGAAACATCTCCGCGGCCGTTCCGAGCGTCGCCCAGTTCGGCAAAGTCTCACGCGTGCCGCTCGCGGCGAAGACGAGATCAAGACCAAGATCGACCTCTCCCATATTTCGCGGCCTGGAGACGTGCTGCGCGCCATCACGCAGCAAAAGGAGCCGTCGAACATCCGGCAGCCGCGGCCCGCAGTCAAGCCACCGGTCGCGCGCCGCCCGGTTGAAGCAAAGGCGGCGGCGCCGACTGCTCCAGCGAAGTGGAAGGCCGTGCCATCCAAAGCCTGCGACGCGAAGCCTCTGCGTCGAGCCGCCGGTGCCGAGACTGGTTACTCCGGCTTCGGTAGCTGCGCCCATCGGCCACCAACGGTGGTCGTGATTCCACCCAAACGCCCGCCATTCCACCCGCGGCTGCGCCTCCACCGGCTGCCGCTACAAGCGCACGACTGCACCGCCTGCGATTGCCGTTCCGCCACGAGTTCCGACTCCGGCGCCCGCCGCCAGCCTGGAGTCCTCCGCCTTCTGCACCGCCGCCGGCGCAAGATAGCGCTGCGCAAGATGCAGGCTCCGGCACCTCGCGAAGCCAGCACCTCCATGCACCACCGCCGCGAATGATCATGCCGCAGACCGGCCCGCGCCCGGTGTACAAGGCGCCTCCGCCGGTGCCGGGAGCGCCGCCGCGGTCGACTCCGGGACGGCCGG
>CAVTCV010000032.1:0-155521 GCA_963733315.1 uncultured Alphaproteobacteria bacterium
GATTCAAACAGAACGAAATCGCCAGACGACGCTAGCTATCGAGGCGAAAGAGGCACGCCGTTTTCCTCGCTGTTTGCCAGCCAAATTTTGTCTGGCGAAGCCGTGCTCGGTGCCTCAGTCAAATGGAGATCTCCGATGAATTCCTCAAATCCCACACCCGCCGAGGTGCAGCGGGCCCTCAACGAGACGATGCGGACCTATTGGGTCCTGTTTCTGGTCCATGGCGTGATCATGATCATCCTAGGCGCTCTCGCCGTCATCTGGCCCCAGATATCAACCGTCGCCGCCGATATTTATGTCGGCTGGCTATTCCTTTTCAGCGGAATCGTGGGCCTGGTCACAATATTTTTCGCACCGAGCATACCCGCGTTTCTGTGGTCGCTGCTCACCGCGGCACTCTCGTTGGTCGTCGGTGTCCTGCTTCTCTGGCACCCAATCCAGGGCGTCGTCTCGCTTACGCTGGTGCTTATCGCCTTTTTCATCGTCGAAGGACTCTTTCAGATCGCAGCCGCGATCAGGCATCGCGACGAACTCCCTGATTCATGGGGATGGATGGTGATGAGTGGGGTCGCCGACTTGGTCTTGGCTTGGCTGATCATCAGCGGATGGCCGGGCACTGCGAGCTGGGCAATCGGATTGATCGTCGGTGTCAACCTCATCACCTCGGGCCTGGCAATCACGATGGCGGCACTCGCCGGGCGCAGCCTCGTCAAAACGGTAGCAAGCGTCACGCGCTGACACGTGCAGAAGACTTTCAACGCGGCGGGACGGAAGGTGTGAGCATCAAGACTGATTGAGTACCGCACCCTCGGTCGCGCGAACCGAAAAGACCGCCCTGACTGTTCGAAATCAAACGGTGCCAAAGACCAGATGCAACTATAGAGGCATCAAGTTGATACGCGGCGCTTGATCACATCATGTGCCAACTGACAGAGCAACCGAGAGGAGAGCGATATGAACAAGATGCTAGTTGCTGTATTCGATAATGAGACCGCCGCATTCAAAGGGCTGAGTGCCTTGAAGGAGTTGCATCAGGACGGCGATATCTCGCTGTATGCATCGGCAGTCATCGTCAAGGACAAGACGGGACAGATCAGTATCAAGCAGGCGGCCGACGATGGGCCTGTTGGCACCGCGCTCGGACTTCTCACAGGTGGCTTAATCGGCATCCTGGGTGGGCCGGCGGGACTGGCAATAGGCGCCACCGTAGGCGCTCTGACCGGCTCTTTATTCGATCTGGACCGGAGCGGGATCGGCGCGACGTTTCTCGATGATGTTTCGAAAAACCTGACCGTTGGCAAGGCGGCCGTGCTGGCGGAAATGGAAGAGAGTTGGACAACCCCCGTCGATACGCGAGTGCGTGAGCTTGGCGGCATTGTCTTCAGGCGCTTGCGTGCGGAGGTCGTCGAAGATCAACTTGTTCGCGAAAGTGCCGCGTTCGACGCGGAACTGAAAGCGCTCGAAAATGATCTGAAGCAGAGCGTCGCGGAGAACCGGGCGGCGATCCAAAAAGACATCGAGCAAATGAAGAAGCAGATCAAGGCGACGCAAGACCAAGCCAAGACGAGGCTTGATCAGGCCAAGGCCGAAATGGACGCAAGGGTGAAGGCGCTTCAGGACCAAGCCAAAGGCGCGAGCGACCGCGCCAAGGCGCGGATCGAGAAACGCATCGCCGATGTCAAGGCGGATTTCGCCGTGCGCTCAAAGAAACTCAACCAGGCCTGGGGCCTGACCAAGGAGGCGCTGGCCGCATAACCGCTTTAATTGGGCAGGTAATCGAGCAGAAGAGCGATCCATGAACTAAATGCTGGCTGCGGTCTTTGAGAACGAGACCGCAGCCTTCGAGGGATCCTTACATGTTGGCTAAGCGCATATGCGCTGGTATTTGGTGTTTCAATGCTTGTATTGGGCTTTAGGCTATGGGCCCAGCAAAAGTGACAATCGCGTGGCTGGGCCGCCCAAAAGTCGGCCTAGAGAATTTTTGTTAATGTGAGCCAGCGCGGAGCAGCCGCGATGAGTAGCACAGAATCTAGCTCGCAGACCGCTCCATCAAGCGATCGGAAAACTACCATATCACGCAACTTGCCGCGCGTGAGCTTTTGGATCAGAGAGCTACCTTTTAGTCTGGTGTTGATCCTCACGATACTTGGAGTTGCCTATACAAGTTTTTTGAAACAACCGATTCTTGTTTATTGGGAGATTCTTGCGCCAGTCATCGGGCTGATCTGCGTCGGCGCCGGATGGCCAAGCGCCAACGATAAAACTGCGCGATTGCGGTTAATAGGTACTCAGGCGCTGCACTGGATCGCGTTCTTGCTGGTGATGAATATGATGTTGCTGCCAAGTGTTCAGCGGATTCTCAACACGACCGCGACGGGGCTTGCCGTTCTGACGTTATTGGCGCTCGGCACCTTTACCGCCGGTGTGCATGTTCTTTCCTGGCAGGTCTGCCTTCTCGGGTTCATCATGGCGCTCTGCGTTCCGGCGGCTGCGTGGATCGAGGCCTCGGCTCTGATTGTCGTATTGATCGCTGCTGCGGTGTTCGGAATTGGCGTGGTGCTTTGGTGGCACTGGCACGAGACCCGCGCGAAAGGCCATGAATTGAATGGGCGAATGTCTTGACCGCAGATGCAGTACTATCGCTCGAATTGGCACCTTGCGCCAGGCGACAAAACAGAACGTCCTGTCGTGCCTTCCTTCGAGCAACGCCGATCTTCCGTCATTCGATCCTCAACTGCGATATGGGCTGGTCGTCCATTGCAGATCGCGGTCGGCGGGACAGAAACCGCCGGCAGCGCGACCGCGAACGGTCAGGCTGCGAGCTTGATTTCCTTGCTGCCGATCACCGGCAGACCCAAGCTCTTCAAGAGGTGGTATAGCGTGTCGACTTCATGCTGCTTCGGCTTGGGCATCGGCGAGCGCATGAACGGATTGGGGATCAGCCCGCGCAGCCAGGTCGCCGTCTTGTACCGGATGTGCAGGCGGCCCATGTCGGCAACGTATTCGTGCAGCTGCACGAGGCCGCCGTCCCAGATCCGGCGTGCTTTGTCGATGTCTTTCGCGTCCCACGCCTCCAGGTGATCAAGCATCGGTTCGAGCGCGAAATTCCAGAAGCCCGACAGCGTGCCGTCGAACATTCCGGTCGCCTTGTATTCATGAAACCGCGAGGCGAGCGCGCCCATTACCGCGACATGATGGTTGAGCCCGCGCAAGCCGTTGGCAATCAGCCGGAATCCGTCGTACATGTACGTCATCTTCCAGCCGACCACATTCG
Organism: uncultured Alphaproteobacteria bacterium; assembly: GCA_963733315.1. GTDB lineage: Bacteria > Pseudomonadota > Alphaproteobacteria > Rhizobiales > Xanthobacteraceae > Pseudolabrys. The sequence goes on from CAVTCV010000032.1 coordinate 3,275, forward strand.
GCACCTCGCGGCAGATGCGCAACGTCGCTTCGAGCGGCAGGCCAGGATAGAATGGCGGTTTGGCCCCGCCGACCGGATGGGTGACGATCGGCAGGTCGACCGCGCGGTCCTGCGCGATGATCTGGTCGAGCCAAATTTCCGGATAGTTGTCGGCATCCCAGCAGGAGGTCACGTCCTGCGCGCCGCCGGGCGGGGTGACGAAGATGCCGTCTACGCCAAGCGATTTACAATCTCGTGCGGTGTCGACTGTTTCGTCGGTCGTTATCGCCCAGGTGCCCGCGAGGACGGGCACTTTGCCATTCACCTCTTCCATCGCGATTTCGAGGACGCGCCGTTTCTCCTGCCGGGTGAGATAAAAGATCTCGCCAGCCTCCGGGTTGATGCACAAGCCGCCGCCCATGCGGACAAATTTCTCGTTTTTCAAGAAGTACTGTAGGAAACTGCGATAGGCGGGTTCGTCGATCTTCATTTGCCGATCGAAGGGGAGCAGCACTGCCACGTAAAGGTGATCGCCGACGTTTTTGGGGTGGGGTTTCATAGTCGATCTCCAAGGTTCGATTTCTTCTGCTATCTGCGAATTCTCAATCAAGCGGTTTGGCGTCGATCAGCACGAAAGCGACCACGCAAGGTGCATTCGACCGGTTCGCCCAGGCGTGATTCGTTCCGCGCTGGATCAGCACATCGCCCGCAACCATCTTGGTTTCGCTCTCGTCCATCACCGCCAAAATTTCCCCCGACAGCACGATGGCGTAGTCGATCGAGCGCGTGCGATGCATGTGTGCATGCCGGACCGGCCCGCCGGTGTGCGCGGCCTTGGCGGTCTCGTCGATGGCGACCGAGCCGCCCATCGCGGCGGCCTTGGCCGCCCAATCCTTGTCCGGCGGAAACTGAACGACCCGGAATACGCTGCCGTTTGCCGGTGGCGCGACTTGGATGGGCAGGCCGCACAAATCTTCGCTGGTCCCAGCGCCGTTATCGGCCGGCGTGGAAGCGGTCTTCCAGAAGTCGGTCACCGCAAAGTTCGGCTGGCCCATGATCGGCATCACATGCGGCGACACGTCGTCAGATAGGATCACTGACCGACCTTGGGCATCGTGACCCGTGACGATGCGCCGGAACCGCTTGATCTCCGGTCCAGGTTTTACCGGCGTGACTTGGCGAGCTTCACTCATGAGAACTCCAAGGGGGCGTTATTGCACGATGACGGGCAGCAGCAGATGCGAGGGTCTCCGCGCATCGTGGTAGATTTTGTGCAGCGTGGTGCGGCTGCTGCAGATGTGGTTCGGCACATATTCGGCATTCGTCGCGCCACCGACGCCAGTGGGCATGTCGGCGCTCATGATCTCCAAGCAGATGCGGTGGCCGCGCCGGAACAGGTTGGCCGTTGCCATGATTTCGATGGCGTAGCTCTCGACGACCCCGGGTTCGACCTTCTTCTGTGCATCGCGCGTCAAGGGATGCCAGGGCCTCCACGGTTTCGAGCGAGCCGGATCGAGCGTGCGATGCGAGGCCTTGAGCCAGCCGCGCGTCAGCTCGCGTTCGGGCAGGTCGTGCGGTATTTCACGCTCGCCTTCGCGCACCGTCCGCACTGAGCCATCCGGTCCGACATCTTTCAAGCTGACGATCCAGTTGGTGTCGTCCTGATCGATCTCGGCAAACAGGTTCAGCACCGCGGGCCCAGCAATCAGAAGATCCTGCGGCAACGGATCGGTCAAATAGCGCAGCTTCTGAATTGCATTCGTCTGCGTCGGCGGCATCTGCACGAAAGCATCCGGCGGCAATTCATCGTCGGCGCTCGACGGCGTGAACGGCGCGGTCTGCAGACGTTCCCAGCTATTGAGATAGAACTTGGTCCATTGCGTTTCGGGCAACGGCCAGTCGCTGCCGGAATGCCATTCATTGGCGCCCATAACCCAATAACGGACGGGCGGCTCGTCCATGATGCCGGTATCGATGCTCTTGAGCCAATGGTCGTGCCAGCGCAGGATTTCGCTGTGCAACGAATGGAACGGCCGTTCCAAATGCGCGGGGCCTGTGAAGGTCAGTTTCTTCGGCCCGCGCAGCCGCTCGAAATAGTTCTGCGCGCCGTTGAGGTGCGTTTTATACGTGTAGGCATACCAGCCCGCGCCCGTATAGCTCGGCACCTTGATCTGTTCGATCGCTTTCTCCGCCGCCTCGATCGCCAGCTCCTTATCGTATGGATCGATCAGCAGATCGAAATACGGCGGCATGTGCTGACCCTTTTGGGTCAGCACATTGAAGACATGCGGATACATTCGGTAATCGGGATTCTGCATGGCCTCGCGCCACAACGCTTCCCGTTCGTTTGGTAATTCTCCCGGCTTGCCTTTGTTCTGGTGCAAAGCGGCGAAGTGCATGATCAGGTAACGGAAGAAATGGAGCACGCCGCCAGGATATTCCTCGCGGAAACTGCCCAGCATGCCAAGGGCGCCGCGCGGATCGAATGGAAAGATTGCTTTCAGGTGCGGTGGGCTTTGCTTGGCAACGTGAAATTGTTCCGCGCCGAAGCCGGAAATGCCGACCATGCCAACGTTGCCGTCACACCACGGCTGCTGGGCGATCCATTCGATGAGATCGTAGCTATCCCACTGGCGGCTTCCACCGCCATCGGATTTGAAGATGCCACGCGGCGAACCAATGACGTGAACATAGCCGCGCGAGACAAAGAACTTGGTGTCGCCCGCCTCCAACAGGCCCGCCCACAGCGAGGACCATGCCGGCTGGGGCGGCAGAGATGCGGCGACGTCCGGTCCCTGCAGGTCCTTATTGTAAATCGAGAACGCGAGCAGCACAGGAAACTTCTCGGTCGAGTCCGGACGATAGATATCGATCGAAAGGTTGACGCCGTCGCGCATCGGCACCGCGACATCCTTTTCGGCAATCATCCGCTCATAAGTGGGTGCGCCGATCATAGTCTCCTGGAATGCGGTCACCCGCAGTCGGTAGCGTCACCCGCGTGCGATCTAGCATGACTAGGCCTTTCCGATTCAACTATGGCAGCACGATCTTCTTCGGATCGAGTTGGGTGCGGTATAGCTTCAGTTCCTTTCCGACATTCAGAAAGAAGGTGAGATCTTCTGGTCGCGCTTTGTTGTTGAAAGTCGGAAAGCTCGGAGAGTTGTAGCCGATATATTTTTTCTCGATGACCTTGGCCTGTTCAGGGTTCTTCCGGATGAAGTCCAAACCCTCGTCAATGGACAGGCGGAAGCCCTTCACGGCCTCGGGATTCTTCTTTGCCCAGTCACCGCTCGCCAGCCAGCCGCTGACCAACACATCGGAATTGACCTCGGCGAAATATTCGGCCGCGAGATACCCGATCTTGGTGGCGACAATGCGCGTGCGCAGCGGATCGACGATGCAGACGTAATCGATGCTCCCGCTCTTCAGCATGTCGGGCAGTTGCGGCAGCGGACCCTCGACTACCTTCACCTTGTCGAGCGGTACATGATTATTGAGCAGCCATTTGCGGAACATCACGTCGATGACGCTATTGATGCCCGGCACGCCGACGGTCTTTCCGATCAGATCGGCAGGTTTTGCGTATTTGATGTCGCTGCGGGCCATTAAGCTTATGAACGGATGCTCCTTGGTATGCCGGGCGGCACCGGCGACCAGCACGAGATCAAGACCGCCGTCATCGGCCTGCAGCACGACAGGGATGGTCGTCATTCCGATTTGGATGCTGCCCGAGACGACCGCGGATGGAATATTGCTGACGACGGGAATCTTGACCAATGTCGCATCGATATTGTGTTTGGCGAAAATGCCTTGCTCCTTCGCGACATACGCGGCAAGAAAGTCGGTAGCCGGCGGATAGCCAATGGCGACTTTGGTCGGCTCCGCGACGGCCACCGCTGGCAGACCGAAGTTCAGCAAGGATGCGAACATCAAAACAGTCCGAAGCGCCCTCATTTAACCCTCCCATTGTTATGCACGAAGATTGCGCCAGCGCAGCACGCGCCACTCCAAGAACTGAATCAGATGATTGGCGGCAAAGCCCAGCAGGGCCAGCATGATCAGTCCGGCATAGATATCTGCGCTCCGATAGAAGCGCTGCGCTGAAAAAATGTCCCAACCCAGGCCCGGCAGCGATGACTGCATCTCGGTCACCACCGCAAGAATGAGCGCGATGGCGAGGCTGACGCGCAGCCCGGCGACGATATCGGGCAGCGCGGACGGGAACGCGATCTTGCGGAGAAAGTCGCGGCGGCCGAAGCCGAGCACCTGCGACACATTGATAAGTTCCGGAGAGATTGACGAGAAACCATGGACACTCGCGAGCAGAACGGGCCATATCGCGCCGAAGGCGATGACAACAACCGACATTTTGTTCGATAACCCAAGAAACAAAATGGCGACCGGGATAACAGCAGACGCCGGCAGCGGACGAATGAATTCGAGGGTCGGATCGAGAAGTTCGCGCGCGAACCGCGACGTGCCTATCGCTGCGCCGAGCACAATGCCGATAACTGAGGCAAGCAGCCATCCAACAATCATGCGCAAACTGGTTGCCGCGAGCGGCAACCAGAGCGAGCCGTCAGCGAGGCGCTGCTGCAGCACCGTAAGCGCGCGCAGCGGGGACGGGAAGAAGATAGGCGAGATCAGATGCGCGTCGGCGAGCAACTGCCACGCCGCTAGCAGCGATAGAGCAAAGCCGAGCGCGGCCAGGTTGATCGGATCGGCAAGCCGCCTCATAGCGGCCTCCAGATTGCCGCCGGGCCGCGTCCAAGGTGGCTCAGCACCAAGTTCAACACGTAGCCCAAGACGCAGAGCCATACGATCTGCGCCCACATCAGACCGACTTGCAGCGATTGCTGGGCCAGGATGAGGTGATATCCGAGGCCCCGCGGGTTGAGCACAATCTCAACGGTGATCGCGACCACCAGCGAGATCGCCGCGGCAACTCGCAGACCGACATTGATGCGCGCGAATGCCGCGGGCAGCACAATTTTTGTCATCCGCTTCCACAGTGGCAATTCCAGCACGGCGGCCACTTCGAGCAGGCGTCCCTCAACCGCGCGCACAGCCGAGACCGTCACGATGAGGATCGGCCAGATGCAGGCATAGGCAACGATGCTCGCTTCCAGTCGGACGCCGAAACCGAACACCATGAGGGCCAGCGGCATAAAGGCGATGGCCGGGATCGGCCGCAGTGCCTCGATTGTTGGTCCCGCAATACGCTCCGCAGTTGGCAAAAGGCCGAGGATCGCGCCGACGCCGATCCCGGCGACGGCAGCGATCGCAAGTCCGAGCAGCGCCGTCTCGCAAGTTTGCAGCGTGGCGAGCAGCAAGCGAGCCATCGCGCAGCGCAGCGTATCCGGCGACAAAATATCCGAGGGTCGCGATAGCGATTCCAGCGTCAATAGCCCAGCTTGGCTTGAGCCTTCCCAGATGATGAGAAAGGAAGCTGGAATGATCACTCCGAGCAAAAAGCGACGCATCAGGCCTGACCTCTGCTCTGGTGAGGCTGCGGGGGACTTTCATGCGCCAGCATTTCGAACAGTCGATGGCGATAAGCGAGAAAGCGGCTGTCCTCGCGCGTGGTAAGCTGATTGCGCGGCCGTGGAAGCTCGATCTCGATGCTTGTGATTATTGTTGCCGGCGAATGACCGAGGACAACGACGCGATCGCCGAGATAGATCGCTTCTTCAAGATCATGGGTGATGAAGACGGTAGTTATCCGCTGTTCAGCTGCGAGCTGAAGGATTTCGTCCTGCAGCGTCTGGCGGGTCATCGCGTCGAGGGCGCCGAACGGTTCGTCCATCAGCAAGAGCTTCGGCTCCTGGGCAAGGCAACGTGCTATCTGCACTCGCTGCTGCATGCCCCCCGAGAGCTGCCCCGGAAATTGTTCTTGTGCCTGGCTTAAACCCATCTTTGCGAGCAGTTTGTCGATAACGGCATTCCGCTCGCCAGCGGGCACATTCCGAGCTTCCAGGCTGAGAGCGACGTTGCCGTGGACCGTGCGCCACGGCAGCAGCGCCTTGGAATAGTCCTGGAAGATGATCGCGCGGTCGCGCGATGGCCCGGAGAGTTCTGCGCCTTCAAATAGGACTGCGCCTTCTGCCGGGCTCGCTAGCCCTGCCAAAACGCGGAGCAGCGTCGTCTTTCCCGACCCCGAGGAACCTACGATGCAAAGAAATTCGCCTTCAGGGATGTCGAGATTGATGGCATTCAAAATCGTCCGTTCGCCAAAACGAACAGCCAGATTCCGAATGGACAGGGCCGAGGGAGCGTCGGCTCCTGCACGCACGGCAACAACGTCCTTGCGCAACGGCTGCACTTGGGGCCTCCCGGCCGGCGGACTCCCTGAGATGAATTGGGAGCTTTCTTTTTTGTCACGAACATGTTCATACTTGAACATGTTCACTTTTGTGTCAAGCGGGCCTTCCGCGACTGGAGAAGAACTGAAATGACTGATGCAGTTCTCGCTTCGAGTGACGGGTTGCGTGCGCGCAACAAGCTCGACAAGTTGCGGCGCATCAAAGACGCGGCGCAAACTCTCTTTGTTGCCAAAGGCTTCGACGAGACGACGATGCGCGAGATTGCCGTGCGCGCAGGCGTCGGTCTTGGCACGATTTTCCTCTATGCAAAAGACAAGCGCGATTTACTGTTTCTGACTATCAACGAGCCGCTGGAGCAAATTACCCAAGAAGCTGAGGGCGTATTCGATACCGAAATCGCCCTTGATGGACAACTTGCTCGCCATCGCGCGATTGCATTACCGCTTTTTCGGCCGGCAACCTGCTTTAGCCAGACTGGCATTGCGTGAAATGATCTTCTACGACACCGGCGCGCAAGCCGCCTCGTTCCAAAGGACGCGCGAGCGGCTGATCCGGCTGTTCGGCCGCACCGTCGAGTTTGCGAGCGAAAATGCAGAAATCGCGCCTGGCGAGCCACCGCTGTTCGCAGGATGGACGCTGTTCTGTGTCTTTCAGGTTGAGTTGCGTCGTTGGCTTTCGAGCGACGTTGCGCATGTTCGCGCTGGTTTGAGTGAACTTGAGCGGGCGTTCCGCATACTGATCGTTGGTTTTGGAACTTCCGCGGAGCGACGCGTTCTTACAAAGCGCTCTCAACGAGGCAAGAAAGATGTCCGACAGAAGCTCACTGCGGTCCCGGAATAGCAGACATTTGCCGGTGGCTCGTCGCTGTGGAAGCGCGACTTGCGAGGTGAGTCACTGAGGTGAAACCCATGCTCTGGTCGCAGCGAAATTGCTCGTCATTGCAAGGGTTCGGGCAGGGCCACCTGCTGGCTGAGTATCCTGCCGCCCGAGCCAGCCAGTCGGCCATTTGCCTAAGCAATCAGAGTTTTGTAGCGCGAAAATGGATGCAACATATTTGCAACATTCGGGCCTAACTCATTGAATTATTGATAGCCAAAACGGTTTCCTAAACTGGAGGCCGGAGGTTCGACTCCTCTCGGAGCTTTCACCGACACGGTTTAAGGACTTCTGGCGTGACCATTAATTGTCAGCAATTTGTCAGCGAAATACCCTTAAGGAACTTCCCGGAATTGTCGGCTTTGTCTTACGCCGTATCCTTCGGGCATGAGCCGAGTGTTGCCGAAGTTTCGGGATTGCCGATGACTGCACGTGCAGGTGAAGGCCCGGCGCCTGTCAGCCGCGTGCCGCGCGTTGGCGCTATGCCGGAATTGATAACATACGAATGCCCGGCCTGCGGACACGTTGAAACGCTCGAAAAGCAGCCAAATACGCCGCCAGCCATAGGTGAGCGGTAAAGGCGATGCTGAGCCAGTCACGACCGCGCGGGGTGAGTGACTATCAAATGCGTGGCCGCAATTATGTGCAGCAGCTTCTGGCTTGCATCGGCGGGCGTGGCACCGAACCGTAAGAGCAAAACACGCAGCAATCGCCCGGCCTTGGTTTCAGCCTCTCGCCACATCCCTTGCAGTCGTAGAAAAATTGGCAAGCGTCGGTTGGCATCTGCTCAGTCGCTTGATGACCGCACTTCGGACAGGTGATTGTGGAGGCTTCGATCACGGACGTTGGGCCAGCATTATTTCAGAGGCAGATGACGGCGCATGAGGCCATACTCGTGCCAAATTAGGCCCATGACAACAATATCGAACAGGGTCAAGACGATCAATCCAAACCCGTGCGTGTAGGAGAAACGGTAAAACTGGTAGAGGACAAAAAGCGCTAATACGATCAGTGACGCGGGATATGCCCAAATTTTCTCCCTGAGCAACCCAACGACGAGCGCCACCTTCACGAGGCCATGACTTAATAGATAAAAGGCATAGAAGTGCTGCGTCTGAACGGAAAAATTGTGCGCCATACTTAGCAAATGTGTGGCGACAAAATCATTGGGGTCCTTGATCAGTTCATCCTGAGTGATTGCATTTACAAAATTGACAATACTGCTTGTGCTGACCAGAGCGAGCGCGACCCCACCCAAACATTCGATTAGTGCGTGAGCGCCTTTGAGTAAGACACTCACCTGAAAAACTTGATGAATACGATGTTCGTTCATGCTCATGTCCAGATTTAGATCACACAAGCTGCTCGGTATCTTGGATAATCTCAAAACGACCCCAAGCTGAGCGATCACGATCAGTGGCCCGCGATTTCCACAACTATGTTCACGATACTGCGCCGAAGCTTCGCATCCTTGATTTGCATGAACGCTTTTGTAAGCGCGAGGCCGTCGATGCGCGGGCGACCATGGCCATTGCAGCGCGGACACCGCACGTCACGCAAGGCGACGCGGATCGAAATTTGCCTCTAATTTTAAGCAATATTGAGGAGCATTTTAGGTGCGTTCGCCTCAAATAGAACTTTGTGATTTAGCGGCGATGCAAATTGTTTTTGCGATGAATGACCCAACAAAAAAGGGCAGGGGTCATTCATGTTGCGTGTCACGTTCGCGGCTTGCCGTGCCGTATTGTCACTTGTGATAGTTCTCGCATTTCTCATCGGCCACGCTGCAACCGCAGCAGAGCTTTACGCTGTCGTTGGTGCGCGCACACAGTTGCCACCCATTGGGTGGGTGCAGTTCTGCCAGACATATTCAACGGAATGCAATACCAAGCCTTTGCCGCCGCGCGATGTTGTTCTTAGCGAGAAAGCTTGGAACGATCTCAATCGCATCAACCTGTGGGCTAACCTCAACATCAAGCCCGAAACCGATATGGACCATTACGGAATGATCCAGTGGTGGCGCTATCCTGACGACGGCGCGGGGGCTTGTCACAGCTATGCTCTTTTGAAACGTCGAATGCTCATGCAGGCCGGCTGGCCGCGTCAGGCGTTGCTCATGACCATTGTGCGAGAGGCTAATGGCGACGGGCACGCGGTTTTGACCGTCAAGACTGATCGGGGGGAGTTCATCCTCGACAATCTGACTGATGATATACTGTTATGGTCAAAAACATCTTATCGCTACTACAAGCGTCAATCGCAGGATGATCCTAACGAGTGGGTTTGGCTGGATGATTTCCATTTGGATGCCCACACCTCGACGGTTCTGCATACTAAACCGCAACTAATGCAAGCTCAGAATAGATGATTTGCGTATACGGCAATAGCAACAATTATAATCAGCGCCAGAGCGGCAATGAGGCTAAGGCCTACAATGTGTTTCATTGGCTCGGTTGCTTTCAAGCGTCACGAGAGTGATCCCATCGCAGCACCGGCGAGGATGGTGATGCCGAGCAGGAAACGATAGACAACGAAAGGCCAGGTCGAGAACCGTTCAAGCACCCGCATCAATCCCCAGATCGCAAAGAAGGCTGACACAGAAGCAACGAGCAGACCAAGGATTAGAATAGACCATGCGTGCGGGTCGAGGTGAATTTTGTAAAGCTCCCATAGCTCCTTGAGCCCGGCTAGGGCGATTGCAGGCAGCCCGAGAAGAAAGGACAGACGCGCCGCTTCGTCTCTCTTAAACCCGAGAGCAAGCGCCGCAGTTAAAGTTGAGCCTGAACGAGATACGCCTGGAATTAGTGCGCCGACCTGCGCGAGCCCTACGAGCATCGCATCCACGAAAGAAGCCTTATCAATTGTTCGTCTATGGCGGGCATAAATTTCCGCGATGGCTAGAAGAAGTGCCATCGCTACACATGCCCAACCGATGACAGTCACACTGCGCACAGGTGAACTACAGGTGTTGAGAAGCTTCGACGCTAGCAATCCGGCGATCCCGATTGGGATTGTGGCGAGGATGATCCACACCGAAAAACGCAAGTGTCGATCTTGAAATTGACCACGCGCAATCGCGTGGAGCGAATTCATCGTTAGGTCCCGCACGTCGCTCCAGAAATAGCTTACGACTGCGGCAAGAGCCGCAAGCTGCATGGCGGCGGAGAATGCTGAACCGGGATCGGGCCAGCCGAGAAACGCAGGAACCAGACGCATGTGGCTGTCGAGGAAATTGGCAGCAATTCGGTGATGCCTTGAACCACACCCAAGACGGTTACCTTGACGTAGCCTAGCGCTACAAATCCCGTATCAACGCCGCGCGTACAAACGTCAGTCATCGCATAAATTTCCTTTATTGGGCGCCTGCGGATGCCCACATATCGCTGTCATGACTTTTCAGGCGCTCTTAGACGAACCGATTAGCCTCACGGATATTAAACCCAATTTGGCACCCCTATTCGATCCTACTACTAACTTGCGACTGTAGCTGGGCTGGGCGATAAGTAGTCTGGGGGCGATAAAGTTTTGGGCCGCGAAAAGGGGGGCCAGCCGTGAGGTGGCTGCATTGGCTCGATCGCCTGATCGCGGTCATTATTTCGATTGCGCAATGGTTGGCGTTGCCGCTTGTGCTGCTATTGTTCCTACAGTGGCCGCTCCGCGACCTCGTTCACGCCTATTCGACGCAAGCAAACGATCTTGGTCAGATTGTTTTTGCTCTGTTAGTGGCCGTGAGCATCACAGCCGCAACGAGAGCTGGTACGCATTTGGCCGCCGATACGCTGGCGCAACACTACTCGGTCTGGACGCGCGCGTTGCTGAAGCGGCTCGGAGCCGGCGTCGCGCTGCTGCCTTGGATGTTTTTCGTGCTCTTCGCCAGCAAGACTTTCGTGGTGCCGTCCGTGCGCGAATTGGAGGCGTTTCCCGAGACCGGTGATCGCGGTTACTTCATCATTAAGTGCGCTCTGTGGCTCATGGCTATCACGATGATCGCGCAGGCACTTGTGGATATTTTCCGCCCATTGCCCGCGGATGATGTCTAATGGAATGGGCCGGGTTCGCGATGCTGATCCTAGTGGGCGTCGGCATCATCTCCACCGGCCTGCCGGCCGCATTCGTCCTTATCATCGTTGCAACACTTGGCGCGATCTTCGGCATTGCGACCGGTACGTTTCCATTCTTGCTGTTGTGGGCGCTGCCCGGCCGGCTAATCAATCTGTTCGAGAACGACCTGCTACAAGCGTTGCCACTTTACGTGACCATGGGGCTGCTGCTCGGCCGTTTGCCTGTGGCCAATGCCCTGTATCGCACCGGACTCGCGGTTCTGCCTAAGAGTGCCTCGGCGCCGCTCGTTTCCGGCACGCTGCTCGGCGCCCTGCTAGGGCCAATGAACGGCTCAGTTGGCGCTAGCGTGCTTGGCCTCTCGCGCGTGGTATCGCCGAAGCTCACGGCGGAAGGCGTGTCGGCGGCGACACGCGATGCTATCATTGCCGTTGCCTCGACGCTTGGCGTGCTAGTCCCGCCCTCGCTGGTACTCATTTTGCTTAGCGACGCCATGCTGAACGCGCATACTTATGCGGTGACGGAAAGCGGGCGCACTGACCGCGTCATCAATACGCAGGACGTGTTCCATGCGGCGCTGGCACCGGCTTTGATCTTCATTGTGGTGTGTCTTGCGCTCGCTTGGCTTGCTGGTCGGCGCCACCCAATAGCCGGCAAACGCGAACCTCTGACGCGACAGGAAGGCATCCTTGCTGCGTTCGCGCTGACCGCGCTGCTGGTCCTACTCGGCGGCGTCGCCACTGGTTATTTCTATGCCGTTGAAGCGGCGGCGGTTGGCGCCTTCACACTGCTATGCGCTGGCCTCCTCACTGGACAGCTACCTTTCAAGATATTGCGCGAACTCCTGCACGACGCAATCGCGATCACTGGCGCGCTGTTCTCGCTGCTAATCGCGGCAACAACCTTCACCCTGGTGGTCCGACTACTAGGCACTGACCGGTTGGTAAACAATTTGGTCGCCGGGATACCTGGCGGCGATATCCCGGCAGCGGCAGTCGTTCTTGCCGTGATTGGCCTTTGCGCGTTCGTGCTCGACGCCTTTGAGATCATTTTCGTCATCATACCGATTGTCATTCCGCCATTGCTGGTCCGCGTAGCTGATGCACGCTGGGTAGCGGTGCTAGTATTGCTTACCTTGCAATCGAGCTTTCTACTGCCACCATTCGGTTATGCGCTGATGATGGTGCGCGGCGCGGCGAAAAATCCGGCGCCGTTCCGGCCCTTCGTGCGGGCTCTTATCCCGTTCCTAGTCGCGCAATGGATGCTGCTCACTCTCGTGCTGTTCGTGCCCAAGCTCGTCCACTTCGGCGAGAGCGCCGCCGAAAATAGCCGCCTCCCGTCGGCGCCAGTCTCAGACGCGGCTATCGATAAGCTGATGCGGGAGATGTTGCCGCCTCTGCCACCACCACCGGCTTTCGATCAAAAATAATGAGGCCAAAGTTGTCGCCGTTTTCGCCGAACATCCAGGGCAAACAGCGAGTTGGATCATATTCTATCGGCTTGGCTGGTACTCAACCGGCGACCGTCACTTCCGGACTGCTTACGGTGCAGACTTAGCGGAGAGGGAGGACGCCAGATGTGACTTTCCCGATTTTACAGTCCAGAAAATTGCGTTTAGCGCCCGGGAGCGCCGTTAGAGAAGTTTGACACTGTAAGCTGTTGAAATCGCAAGGTTGTGGCAGAACTCTCGGGACCGCCAGCCCGGCGCGTTCAGGCCGACAGCTTAACCGGTGCGCGCGCCTGAGCGTCCTGCAAAATCATGTCGGCGCCTTTTTCGCCGATCATCACCACGGCCGCATTGGTATTGCCGGAGACGACGGTCGGCATGACCGAGGCATCGACCACGCGCAGGCCCTCGATGCCGCGCACGCGCAGCCGCTCGTCGACGGCGGCGGCCGCATCCTGGCCCATGCGGCAGGTGCTGGTCGGGTGGAACACGGTCGAGCCGGTGGCGCGCGCGAAGGCGAGCAGGTCTTCGTCGCTCACGCAATCCGGCTTGGGCGCGCGCTCCTCGGCGATGTAATGGCGCATCGCGGGCTGCCGCATGATGCCGCGCAATAGCTTCATGCCGGCGACGACGGTGTCGCAGTCGAAGGCGCTCGACAGATAACGCGGCTGGATCGCTGGCGGCGTTGCTGGATCGGCCGACTTGATGCGCACGAAGCCGCGGCTCTCCGGCCGCAACTGGCAGATCGAGGCGATGAAGCCGGGGAAGGGATGCAGCGCCGCGCCGGAAGCGTCGCCACTGAAAATGATGAAGTGCACCTGCACGTCCGGCGTTTCCATGTCGGCCCTGGTGCGGAAGAAGCCGCCGGCATAGCCGGCGCCGATGGTCAGCAGGCCTTTGCGCAACAGAATGTAGCGCAAGCCCGCGGCCATGCGGTGGCGCCAACTGTTGATCACGTCGTTCATGGTGATCGGCTCGGTGCAGCGGTACTGCATGCGCACCTGTAGGTGATCCTGCAGATCGGCGCCGACGCCCGGCATGTCGGCGACGACGGGAATGCCGTGCGATTGCAACAAGGCCGCCGGCCCGAGTCCGGAGAGCTGGAGCAGTTGCGGCGAATTGAACGCGCCGCCGGCGGCGATCACCTCGCCGCTCGCCTGAGCAACGTGGGTCGTGTCGCCGACCCGGTATTCGACGCCGGTGGCGCGGCGCCCGGAAAACAGAATCCGGCTGGCCAGTGCGCCGGTCACGACCGTCAGATTGGGCCGCCGCTTCGCCTCGCGCAGGTAACCGACTGCCGTCGAGCAGCGGCGTCCGTTGCGCGCGGTGAGCTGGAAATAGCCGGCGCCTTCCTGGCTCGGCCCGTTGAAATCGTCGTTGCGCGGGTATCCGGCCTGTTGCGCGGCGTCGATGAAGGCTTCGCACAGCGGATGCGGCTCGCTCACATTGGACACGGCCAGCGGCCCGCCGGCCCCGTGCAGCGCATCGGCGCCGCGTTCCTGGTCCTCGGCGCGCCGGAAAAAAGGCAGCACGTCCTCGAAGCTCCAGCCGGTATTGCCGAGCTGCCGCCAGTGGTCGAAGTCCTGCGGCTGGCCGCGGATATAGAGCAAGCCATTGATCGAACTTGAGCCGCCCAGCACTTTGCCGCGCGGCTGGATCAGCCTGCGGTTGTCCATGTCCGGTTCCGGCTCGGTCGAATAAAGCCAGTTCACCCGGGCGTCGTTGAACAGCTTGCCGTAGCCGAGCGGGATGTGAATCCAGATATTGCGGTCGCGCCCGCCGGCTTCCAGCAGCAGCACACGATGGCGGCCCGAAGCGGTCAGGCGATTGGCCAGGACGCAGCCGGCCGAGCCGGCGCCCACCACGATATAGTCGAACGAGCCTAAATCCAGCGCGGCTGCCATGGTCCCCCCCGGGCGCGATCAGGTTGGCGGAATGGCGGATTTAGCGCCCCCTCGCGCGATCGGCGGGCGCCTTCCCACGTTTCTACCGCGCGATCCCCTGGTTAACTTTTGAACAGCCATCGGTTTGCACTGAGCCATCCGGGCGGGAACCCCGCGTAACACTAAAGTTACGGCGGTTGTTGCGGCGCGAGATTACAAGCCGCTAGGCACCTAACAGGTTTAAGTATAGCCTGACTGCAAAACAAGAATAACTCAACGTCAACAGGGAGGAATGCCTCGATGCGTCAAGGAACGACTCGGCGAACAGTTTTGAAAACTGCAGCGCTCGCGTCCGCGGCGGTGATCACCGCTCCGTATGTGCGAGGAGCCTACGCCGCCGGAAAACTCACGCTCGGTTGCTGGGATCATTGGGTGCCCGGCGCCAACAACGCGCTCACCAAACTCTGCAACGAATGGGGCGCGAAAAACAAAGTCGAAGTTCACATCGACTACATCACCTCGCAAGGTGAGAAGGACAAGCTCACCGCGGCGGCGGAAGCGCAGGCCGGCACCGGCCACGACATCATGTCGCATCGCGACTGGAATATTCGTATTCACCAGGCCGTGCTCGAGCCGCTCGACGACGTCATCGCGGCGCTCATCAAGAAATACGGCCCCATCAGCCCGGTCGCTGAATATCTCGCCAAGAGCAAGGGCGTATGGCTCGGCGTACCGACCGCGGTCGGCAGCCAAGTGAAGCCGTGCTGCTCGCGCTTCGATCTCTACAAGGAACACGCCGGCATCGATCTGCGCGACATGTTCCCCAACGACGTGTCGAAGTACGACAAGGCCAAGACCGACAAATGGACGTGGGATCTTTATCTTAAATCGGCGCAGAAGCTGTTCAAGGCGGGCTTCCCGGTCGGCTTGCCGATGGGGCAGACCTCCGACGCGGTCGACTGGGTCGGCGGCTTGTTCAACTCCTATGGCGCCGTGTTCGTCGACGCCCAGAACAACATCAAGGTCAATTCCGACCAGACGCGGCAGGCCATGGAAATGGCCCGCAAGATCATGGAGGTCAACCCGCCCGAAGTGTTCGCGTGGGACGACGCCGGCAACAATCGCTGGCTCATCTCCGGCAAGGGCTCCGGCATCATGAATCCGCCGAGCGCCTGGGCCGTCGCCAAGCGCGACAATCCGAAGGTCGCGGCGAATTGCTGGACGCACGCGGTGCCGAAGGGGCCGAAGGGTCGCTTCGTCGGGCAGTTGCCGCAGTTCTACGGGCTGTGGAAGTTCTCCAAGAACAAGGCGGCGGCGAAAGACCTGCTCACTTACATCTCGCAGAAGGAATCCATCGCCCAGCTCGTCGAGGCGTCGGTCGGCTACGATCTGCCCTCCTTCAAGAGCATGTACGATCTCGACACCTGGAAGAAGGTCGAGCCGCCGGTTGGCACCGTTTACAGCTATCCGCCGCGCGGTGACGAGGAGACCTCGATGTTCGGCGCGCCGGCGCGCGCCGAAGTTGGCGCCCAGATGTACAATCAGGCGATCAACACCGTGATGATCTCGAAGTTCAGTCAGGGCAAAGAGAAGCTCGACGACGTGATCAAGTGGGCCGAGAAGGAACTCGAAGGCACACTGCGCGCTTGAGCGTAGTCGAGGCCTTCCTGACCTAAGCGCATGCCGGCCGGCAATGGCCGGCATGCCGCACTCTCTAATACACAGCGAGGGAAGCTCTCTCATACATAGCGAGGGATTATGGCGGATACCGTCCAGACGTGGGGGTCAACGGTTTCGTACGCGGGCGCGGGAGCCAAAACGCGCGGCTTGCAGTTGTTCATGCGGCGGCGCTCGACCATCGCCTTTCTGATGTGTTTGCCGCTGATCCTGATCATCGCATGTTTGGTGATCTACCCGGCCTTCTATTCGATCTATCTATCGATGCTGAACAAGGCGCAGACGCGCTTTATCGGCCTGTCGAATTTCACATTCCTGATGTCGCGCGACACCTTCTGGATGGTGGTGCAGCAATCGGCGATCTTCGCGCTATCGGCGGTGTTCTTCAAAGCGCTGATCGGACTGATCACGGCGCATCTGGTCAACAACCTGCCGGTCAAGGGCCAGCGCAAATGGCGCGGCATGCTGCTGGTGCCGTGGGTGATCCCGCTGGCGCTGTCGACGCTCGGCTGGTGGTGGATGTTCGACCCCACCAATTCGGCGTTCAATTACACGCTGAAGAGTCTGGGCTTCAATTGGATCCCTTGGCTGAGCGATCCTTATTGGGCGCGCTTTTCGGTCATCCTGGTCAATGTGTGGTTCGGCGCGCCGTTCTTCTTGATCATGTATCTGGCCGCGCTGAAATCGGTGCCCGAGCAACTCTATGAAGCGGCCGCCATCGATGGCGCTACCGCCTGGCAGAAATTCAGGCACATCACGCTGCCGATGATGCACAACATCATCGCCATCACCGTGCTGTTCTCGCTGATCGTTACCTTCGCCAATTTCGACATCGTGCAGATCATGACCGCGGGCGGCCCGCGCAACATGACTCACGTGTTCGCGACGTATTCGTTCCTGCTCGGCATCCGCTCCGGCGACCTGCCGCTCGGTGCGGCGACGTCGCTGTTCATGTTCCCGATCCTGGCGGTCGCCGCGATCTTCATCTTGCGCGGCGTGCGCAAGCGGGGGAGGGAGATCGGATGACCGCCGCCACGCTTACGACGCCCGCGAACCGCGCGGTGCGCCTGGGCTCGAGCCTGCGGCGCAACCGCCGCTGGGCACTGATCTTGTCCTACGTTTTCTTGATCATGTTTGGCATCTTCTTCCTGTTGCCGCCTTATTACATGGTGGTGACGGCGCTCAAGAGTGACGCCGAGATGGCGCGGCTCGCCACCAATCCGTGGTTTATCTTCGATGGGGTGACGCTCGATCAGTTCAAGATCCTGCTCACGCAGACCGACTTCCTGATCTTCTTCAAGAACACCGTGATCGTGACCGTGTGCGTCGTGGCGATCACCATGGTGGTGAGCGTGTTCGCCGCCTTTTCGCTCGGCCGCATGAAATTCTGGGGCTCGAGCATTTTGGCGACCGGCATCTTCCTGACGTACCTCGTGCCGGACACGCTGCTGTTCATTCCGATGTTCCAGATCGTCAAGTCGATCGGCCTGCTCAATTCCTATTGGGGCATGGTGCTGGTCTATCCGACCCTGACGGTGCCGTTCTGCACCTGGATCATGATCGGCTACTTCCAGTCGATCCCCAAGGAGCTCGATGAAGCCGCGCTGATCGACGGCGCCGGTCACATCCAGATGCTGACCAAAATCTTCATCCCGGTCGCGCTGCCCGGCATCATCGCCGCGATGATCTTTGCTTTCACCGTGTCGTGGGCGGCCTTCGTCTATCCGATGGCGTTTCTCTATTCGTCCGATCAGCAGGTGCTCACGGTCGGCACCGTCACCAGCCTGATCCGCGGCGACGTCTACAAGTGGGGCATGCTGATGGCCGGCGCGCTGCTCGCCGCCGCGCCGCCGCTGGTGATCTATGCGTTTCTGATGGACTACTACATCGCCGGTCTCACGGCGGGGGCGACCAAGGGCTAAGCAAAAAAAATCGAGGGGACCTGCGTATGGCTGACGTGACATTGCGGAATGTGGTGAAGAAGTACGACGACGTCGTCGCGGTCAGCAGCATTAATCTGGACATCCCGAACCACGAATTCGTCGTGCTGGTCGGTCCGTCCGGCTGCGGCAAGAGCACGACGCTGCGGATGATCGCCGGACTGGAGGAGATCACCGACGGCGAAATCTCGATTGGCGGGGCGGTGGTCAACGACTTGCCGCCGAAGGATCGCGACATCGCCATGGTGTTTCAGAATTACGCGCTCTATCCGCACATGACCGTCGCCGAGAACATGTCGTTCGGCCTCAAGCTGCGGAAATTCCCCAAGGCTGAGATCAAGCAGCGGGTCGACAATGCCGCGCGCATTCTCGACATCACCGAGCTCCTCGCCCGCCGTCCGAAGCAGCTTTCCGGCGGGCAGCGCCAGCGCGTCGCCATGGGCCGCGCCATCGTGCGCAACCCGAAGGTGTTCCTGTTCGACGAGCCGTTGTCCAACCTCGACGCCAAGCTGCGCGTGCAGATGCGCACCGAGATCAAGCGTGTGCATCAGAAGGTCAAGACCACGACCGTCTACGTGACGCACGACCAGGTCGAGGCGATGACGCTGGCCGACCGCGTGGTGGTGATGAACGGCGGCAGGATCGAGCAGATCGGCACGCCGAACGAGCTTTATCACCATCCCAAGACGCGCTTCGTCGCCGGCTTCATCGGCTCGCCGGCGATGAACCTCATCCCGGCCAAACTTGAGAGCAACGGCAGCGGTCTGACCATCAGGCTCTCCGACAAGTTGTCATTCCAGGTGCCGGAAAGCCGTTTCGCGCGGTATCGCGGGCATACCGGCAAAGATCTGTTGTTCGGCTTGCGTCCGGAGCACATTACAGAGACGCGCGGCCTCGAAAACGGCGTTGGTCAGGAATTTCCGATCACTCTCGACGTGGTCGAGCCGATGGGCATGGAGACGATGGTGTTCTTCACCATCGACGGCGCCGAGGTCTGCGGACGCGTCGATCCCCCCGCGGCCAAGCGCTCGGGCGAGGTCATGCGCCTGCGCGCCAACCTCGACCACATGCATCTGATCGATCCGGCGACCAACCTGGTGCTGTGATAGGCGTCAGAGCGCGAGGCCGCCGTCGACGAGGTGCGGCTGGCCGGTGATGTAGCGCAATTCATCGCTCGCCAGGAACACCGCGAGCCCGGCCACTTCGGCCGCGGTGCCCAGCCGTTTCATCGGCTGGCGCGCGATGAAGTCGTCCCACACTTCCTGCTCGGGCTTGCCGGTCTGCTTCGACAGCGTGGCGACGCGGTCCTCGAGCGAGGGCAACTCGATGGTGCCCGGGCAGATCGCGTTGCAGCGGATGCCTTTGGTGATGAAGTCGATGGCGACCGCCTTGGTCAGCCCGATCACCGCGGCTTTGGTCGCGGCATAGACGTAGCGGTTGGGCAGGGCTTTCACCGAGGAGACGCCCGACGACATGTTGACGATCGAGCCGCCGCCTTTCTTCAGCATCGCGGGCAGAAAGGCCCTGATCGTGCGGTGCATGGATTTGACGTTGAGATCGAACGAGAAGTCCCAGTCGCGGTCCGCGCAGTCGAGCACCGTGCCCTGGTGCACAAAGCCGGCGACATTGGCGAGCACGTCGAGCCCGCCGAATTCGGCCTCGATCGCCTTGGCCTGTTCCGTGACCGCCGCGCTCGACAGCACGTCGAGCTTGATCGCTTTCTTCGCCGGCAGGCCCTGCAGTTTGTTGGCGTCGACATCGGTGGCGATGACGATCGCGCCTTCCGCGATGAAAGCCTCGGCGATGGCGCTGCCGATGCCCTGTCCGGCGGCGGTCACCAGCGCGATTTTACCCTGCATGCGTCCAGCCATCGCGGCACCCATCAATGATTGTCGCGCGGCACAGGGAATTGCTGCGCAACGCGCTGGTACTTGACCGCCGGCTTGAGCACCATGCCATCGGCGAGCTGATCGACCATGCCGCGCTGGATCTCCTGCCACGGCGTCTGGCTCGCCGGATATTGGTAGCCGCCGCGCTTCTGCAGCGCGGCCCGGCGCCTCGCCAGTTCCGCCTTCGAAATCAGAATATTGGCGCTGCCTTTGTTGAGATCAATGCGGACCCGGTCGCCGGTCCGCAGCAGCGCCAGTCCGCCGCCGACCGCCGCTTCCGGCGAGGCATTGAGGATCGACGGCGAACCCGAGGTGCCAGATTGCCGGCCGTCGCCGATGCAGGGCAGGGCCTTGATGCCGCGTTTGATCATGGCCGCCGGCGGCTGCATGTTCACCACCTCCGCCGAGCCCGGATAGCCGATCGCCCCGGTGCCGCGGACGAACAGGATGGTTTGCTCGTCGATCCTGAGCGCCGGGTCGTCGATGCGATGGTGGTAATCCTCCGGCCCTTCGAACACCACGGCACGGCCCTCGAAGGCGTTCGGGTCCTTCGGATTGCTGAGATAGCGTTGGTGGAAATCGTCGGAGATAACGCTGGTCTTCATGATCGCGGAATCGAACAGATTGCCCGCCAGCACGAGGAAGCCCGCTTGCTGCTTCAGCGGTTTCTTGTAGGCGCGGATGACGTCGGCATCCTGGACCGCGGCGCGCTTGACGTTGTCGCCCATGGTCTTGCCGTTGATGGTGAGTGCGTCGGCATGCAGACGGCCGGCTTTGCGCAATTCGTTCATCACCGCCGGCAGGCCGCCGGCGCGGAAATACTCCTCGCCCAGATATTTGCCGGCCGGCTGCATGTTGAGCAGCAGCGGCACGTCGTAGCCGACCGTCTGCCAGTCCTCGATCGTGAGCTTCACGCCGATGTGGCGGGCGATGGCGTTGATATGGATCGGCGCGTTGGTCGAGCCGCCGATCGCCGAATTCGCGACGATGGTGTTCTCGAAGGCCTTGCGGGTGAGGATGTCCGACGGCCGCAGATTCTCGTGCACGATCTCGACTGCGCGCACGCCGGTCTCGTAGGCCATCTGTCCGCGCTCGCGGTAGGGCGCCGGGATCGCCGCGCAGCCTGGCAGCGTCATGCCGAGCGCCTCGGCCAGCGCGTTCATGGTCGAGGCCGTGCCCATGGTGTTGCAATGCCCGGCCGAGGGCGCGCTGGCCGCCGCGATCTCGAGGAACTCTTTGTCGTCGATGCGGCTGGCCGCCAGTTCCTCGCGCGCCTTCCAGATCGCCATACCGGAGCCGCAGCGTTCGCCCTTCCACCAGCCATTGAGCATGGGGCCGCCGCAGAGAACGATCGCCGGCGTATTGACCGTCGCCGCCGCCATCAGGCAGGCCGGGGTCGTCTTGTCGCAGCCGGTCATCAGCACGACGCCGTCGAGCGGGTAGCCGTAGAGCACTTCGACCAGGCCGAGATAAGCGAGATTGCGGTCGAGCGCGGCGGTCGGCCGCTTGCCGGTTTCCTGGATCGGGTGGACGGGGAATTCGAAGGCCACGCCGCCGGCGGAGCGGATGCCCTCGCGCACGCGCTTGGCCAGCTCGATATGGTGGCGGTTGCACGGCGACAGGTCGGAGCCCGTCTGCGCGATGCCGATGATCGGCTTGCCGGAGCGCAACTCCTTGCTGGTCAGGCCGTAGTTAAGATAGCGCTCGAGATAGAGCGCTGTCATGCCCGGGTTGTCGGGATTGTCGAACCACAGCCGCGAGCGCAGCGCCGGCGTGCCCGATTTTGTCGAATTGCGCGCTTTCTTGCGCATGGGTCGTTCTCCCTAGGCGTCTTTTTTATGCCGGTAGGATGCGCCGAACGGCGCAACCAAGGCAAGGGAGAAGGCCGCAAGGTCAACGCAGCGGCGAAAGCGAATTGTTTCCTCATTGACTTTAGTCAACGGGGATGATGCGAAATTCAGGCACCTGTAAGCCCCACACCGTGTCGAGGAGAGGTATCGATGTCGCAAGCCGTCGAGAGCCGGGCGAGCAAGCCCGCAATGCTCAAGGACAAGGATTTCGTGTGGGAGGACCCGCTTGGGCTCGAGGATCAACTCGCCGAAGATGAGCGCATGGTGCGCGACACCGCCAAGGGCTTCGCGCAGGATTATCTGATGCCGCGCGTGATCGAGGCTTACCGCGACGAGGCCTACGATCCGCAGATGCTGCCCGAGATGGGCAAGCTCGGCCTGTTGGGACCAACCGTGCCGGAAGAATATGGCGGCGCGGGACTGGGCTATGTCAGCTACGGCCTGATCGCGCGCGAACTGGAGCGCGTCGATTTAGGTTATCGCTCGGCGATGTCGGTACAGTCGTCGCTGGTGATGTATCCGATCTATGCCTATGGCACCGAGGCGCAGCGGCGGAAGTACCTGCCGAAACTGGCGACGGCTGAGTTGATCGGCTGCTTCGGCCTGACCGAGCCGGACCATGGTTCCGACCCAGGAAGCATGGTCACGCGGGCGGAGAAGGTTGCCGGCGGCTACAAGCTCAACGGCGCCAAGACCTGGATCTCCAACGCGCCGGTCGCCGATCTCGCCGTTGTCTGGGCCAAGCTCGATAACGTCATCCGCGGCTTCATTGTCGAGCGCGGCACCAAGGGATTCTCGACGCCGAAGATCGAGGGCAAGCTGTCCTTACGCGCCTCCATCACCGGCGAGATCGTGCTGGAGGACTGCGTGATCCCGGAAGACAATCTTCTCCCCAACGTCAAAGGTCTCGCCGGACCGTTCGGTTGCCTCAACAACGCGCGCTACGGCATCGCCTGGGGGGCGATGGGCGCCGCCGAGTTCTGCTGGCATGCGGCGCGGCAATACGTGCTCGACCGCAAGCAGTTCAACCGCCCGCTCGCCGCCAATCAGCTGATCCAGAAGAAGCTTGCCGACATGCAGACCGAGATTGCGCTCGGCCTGCAAGGCGCGCTGCGGCTCGGCCGCATGCTGGAGGCGGGCAAGGCGGCACCGCCGTCGATCTCCCTCATGAAGCGCAACAATTGCGGCAAGGCGCTCGACGTCGCCCGCCTTGCGCGCGACATGCACGGCGGCAACGGCATCTCGGAGGAGTATCACGTGATGCGGGTGCTCTCGAACCTCGAGACGGTCAACACCTACGAGGGCACCCACGACATCCACGCCCTCATCCTTGGCCGCGCGCAGACCGGGATCCAGGCGTTCTTCTAGATGGAATTTGGCGATTGGCCGGTGCCGGCGTCCGATACGGACGCAGCCCGCCGCGCATCGCGCTGCGCTTTGCGGCTGACGGCGCTCGCGTCCGTGACGCCGACATAAGTTTCCAGCAGCGCCCGGTTGGCCTTCAGCGCGGCGCTTTCGCCTTGATAAACGATGCTGCCGCGCTCGACGATGATGGCTTGATCGGTCACGCCGAGAATCTTCTGCGCGTTCTGCTCGACCAGGATTGCCGACAGGGCCTCCTCGCGGATGATCTTGCGCAAGGCGGCCAGCAGTTCGGCGATGAGAATTGGCGCCAGCCCTTCGAGCGGCTCATCCAGCAATATGATGCGCGGGTTGAGAATGAGCGCGCGCCCGATCGCCAGCATCTGCTGCTCGCCGCCGGACAGTTGGTTGCCGAGATTGGCGCGGCGCTCGGCGAGCCGCGGAAACAGCTCGTAGACCTTGGCGAGCGTCCACCGGCCCGGCCGCGCGATCGCGGTCATGTTCTCTTCCACCGTCAGCGAGCGGAAGATGTTGCGCTCCTGCGGCACCCAGCCGATGCCGCAATGCGCGCGCTGGTCCGGGCGCATGCCAGTGATGTCGCGGCCGTCGAGCGTGATCGTGCCGCCGATGTGGCGCGTCACGCCGATGATCGAGTTGACCAGCGTCGTCTTGCCCATGCCGTTGCGGCCGAGCAGCGCTAGCGCCTGGCCCTCGGCCACCTTGAAGGTGACGTCGGATAAAACGACCGCCTCGCCGTAGCCGGCGGTCAGGCCCTGTACGTCGAGGAGGTCAGCCATCGGGAAGCTCCTCGCCCAGATAGACCGCCTTGACGCGCGCGTCGGCGGCGACCTCTTCCGGGTTGCCTTCGACGAACAGCGCGCCGTTGACCAGCACGGAAATGCGGTCGGCGAACGAGAAGACGATGTCCATGTCGTGCTCGATCAGCAGCACGGTGACGTCTTTCGGCAGCGTCTCG
Source organism: uncultured Alphaproteobacteria bacterium (assembly GCA_963733315.1). Classification (GTDB taxonomy): domain Bacteria; phylum Pseudomonadota; class Alphaproteobacteria; order Rhizobiales; family Xanthobacteraceae; genus Pseudolabrys. The sequence goes on from CAVTCV010000032.1 coordinate 27,536, forward strand.
ACGGCGGCCAGAATTTCGTGCCGCTCGTCCTCGGGGACGCCGGCCGCCGGCTCGTCGAGCAGCAGCACGCGCGGGCGGCAGGCGATGGCGACGGCGATTTCCAAGAGGCGCTGCTTGCCGTAGGGCAGGATCGCGGTGCGCTTGTCGATGACGTCGGTAAGATGAAACCTCTCCAGGATCTCGACCACTTCAGTGACGAGATCCGGCCGGCTGCCGACCACGCGCCACCAGTCGAGGCCTTGCCCGCGCCGCTCGGACACCGCCAATCCGACCGTCTCCAGCGGCGTCAGGTCGCTGAACAATTGATTGATCTGGAAGGTGCGTACGATGCCGAGGCGGACCCGCTCGTGCGTGGAGCGGTTACTGATGTCCTCGCCGTCGAGCAGGATGCGGCCGCTGGTCGGCCGTTGCACGCCGGTGAGCAGATTGATCAGCGTGGTCTTGCCGGCGCCGTTCGGCCCGATCAAGGCGTGCCGTGCGCCCTTTTCAATCTGCAGCGATACGTTGTTGGACGCGACGATGCCGCTGAATCGCTTCACCAGATTGATCGTTTCCAGCGCCACGGCCATGGATCAATGCCTTTCGCCGGGCAGCATCGACAGCCGCCGCACCAGCGCGCGCCAATTCAGGCGCGCGGCGAAGCGGCGGAACGGCGCGGTCCAGGACGAAATGCGGTCGCGGCCGACCAGCACGATCACCACCAGCACCAGGCCGATCCAGAACGGCCAATATTGCGGCGTCAGCTGCGACAGATAGTCTTGCATGAACTTGAAGATGATCGCGCCGATCAGGCCGCCATAGAGATAGCCGGCGCCGCCGATGATCAGAACCAGCAGCAAATCGGCCGAGCGATCGAATGAGAACACTTCGAGCGAGGCGAAGGATGTCGTTTGCGCCAGCAACGCGCCGGCGATGCCGGCATAGCCGGCGGCCACGGTGTAGATCGCGACCAGGCGGGCATCGACGGAAATCCCGATCGCCGAGGAGCGCAGCGGATTGCCTTTCACCGACATCAGCGACAGCCCGAACGGCGAATTCACCAGGCGGCGGGCGAACAGGAACAAGATGAACAGCACGGTCACGCAATAGGCGTAGCCGGTATGGCCGAACATGTCGAAACGGAACACGCCGAGCACCGGCTTGACGCTGACGCCCTGCAATCCGTCGGCGCCGCCGGTCAGCCAGCCGTAGCGGTTCGCCAGTTCGCGCAGCACCAGCGCCACGCCGAGCGTCACCATCAGCCGCGTCAGGTCGGAGCCGCGCAGGACGAGGAAACTGGTGACGAAGCCGAGCGCCATTGCGGCAAGGCCGGCGGCAAGTAATGCAAGTACGGGCTCGTTGATGATTTCGTGCTTGGCCAGGAGCGCAGCGACGTAGGCGCCCAGGCCGAAAAAGGCGGCGTGCCCGAGCGAGATGATGCCGGCGTAGCCGAGGATCAGATCGAGCGACAGCGCGAACAGGCCGAGCCAGGCAATTTCGGTGAGGATGAGGTGGCGGTCGGGAAACAGCCAGATCGCGGCAAAAGCGACGAGCCAGAACACGACTTCGAGCGGCTGCCAGCGGGCGCGGGCGGACAGCCACTCGGTGGCGACGCGGATGGCAATCGGCGGCGGCAGCATGCGCGGCGCCTCACCGCGACGCGGCGCGGGCGAACAAGCCCTGCGGCCGCCAGATCAGAACGACGATCATGATGGTGTAGATGACGAAGGAGCCGAGTGTCGGCACGTAATATTTGCCGGCGACGTCGCCGATGCCGAGCAGCAGCGAGGCGACAAAGGGGCCGGTGATGCTCGAGGTGCCGCCGACCGTCACCACGATGAGGAAGTAGATCATGAATTTGAGCGGGAAGGTCGGATCGAGCCCGAGGATTTCGGCGCCCAGCGCGCCGCCGAGGCCGGCGAGGCCGGAGCCGAAGGCGAAGGTGAGGGAGAACACCCAATTGACGTTGATGCCGAGCCCGCGCGCCACGCGGCTGTCGTCGACCGCGGCGCGCAACCGGCTGCCGAAGCGGGTCTTGGCGAGGATGAATTGCAGCGCGATGGTCAGCAGGCCGCAGAGAACGATGATCAGCAGCCGATAGCGGCCGATGCCGATTCCGGAAATCTCGAATTGGCCTTGCAGGTACCTGGGAATCTGCACGAACACCTGGCTGGAGCCCATGACATAATCGGTCGCGGCCACCGACATGAAGACGAGGCCGATGGTGAACAGCACCTGATCGAGGTGCGGCTTCTTATAGACATGCGCATACAGCGTGCGCTCGAACAGGAATCCGATGGCCGCGCTCGCGAGAAACGCCATCGGCAACGAGAGGAAGAAGGGAACGCCCAGGCGGTTGACCAGAAAGACGGTGACGTAGGCGCCCGCCATGGCGAAGGAACCGTGCGCGAGGTTGATGAAATTCATCAAGCCGAGCGTAACCGAGAGCCCGGATGCGAGCACGAACAGCAGCATGCCGTAGGCAATTCCGTCGAAGAGAATTGTGAGCATGTGAACGCTGCGAACTCAGCTCGCTCCCGGAACGGGCCCGATTGTATGATGGATATCAGGCATGGCCGTTCGATGACCTGACTTTTGATACGAAATGCGCGCGGCGGCGTTCGGCCGCCGCGCGCTGTGCTCCGGCAAGTCTATTTCTTCATCGCGGCCTTGGCCGGATCCTTGATGGCCTCGAAGGTCTGGAACTCCACGTTGTAGAGTTGGCCGTTCTTCTTCTCGACCTTGCGCATATAGATGTTCTGCACGATGTCGCGGGTGTCGGGATCGATCGAGATCGGCCCGCGCGGGCTTTCCCACTTCATGCCCTTCATGGCCGCGATCAGCGAATCGCCGTCGGCCTTGCCTCCGGTTTTCTGCAGCGCGGCGTAGATCAGGTGCATGCCGTCATAGCCGCCGACCGACATGAAGTTCGGCCGGAAGTGGTTGGCTTTCTCGAACGCGGCGACGTAGGCCTTGTTCATCGCGCTCGGATGATCGGCCGAATACATGTGCGCGGTGACCGTTCCGATCGCGGCGTCGCCCATGCCGGGGAGCAGATCGTCGTCGGTCACGTCGCCCGGGCCGATCAGCTTGATGCCGGCCTTGTCGAGGCCGCGCTCGGCGTATTGCTTCATGAAGGTGCCGCCCTGGCCGGACGGCACGAAGACGAAGATCGCGTCGGGCTTGGCGTCGGCCGCGCGCTGTAGGAACGGCGCGAAGTCCGGGTTAGCGAGCGGGACCTTGATCGCTTCCGCCACCGTGCCGCCGGCGGCCTTGAAGGTGTCGGAGAACCACTTCTCCGCGTCGGCGCCCGGCGCATAGTCGGAGACGATGGTGACCACCTTCTTGATCTTATTCTTCGCCGCCCAGTTGGCGATGATTACCGAGGACTGCGCCAAGGTGAAGCTGGTTCGCACGATGTAAGGCGACTTCTCGGTGATGATCGAGGTGCCCGCCGCCATGACGAGTTCCACCACCTTGGCTTCGGTGGCGAGCGGAGCGACGACCATCGCCGCCGGCGTGATCTCGAAACCCGCGATCACGTTGACCTTGTCGTTGACGATCAATTCCTGCGCCAGCCGCTTGGTGTTGTCGGGCACGCTGGCGGAATCGCGCAGGATGACCTGGATTTTTTTGCCGGCGACCGTATCGCCGTGCTCTTTCATGTAGAGGTCGACGGCCGCCTTGATCTGCTTGCCGGTCGAAGCCTGTTGCCCCGTCATCGACACGATGAGGCCGATCTTGACGGTGTCTTGGGCGGATGCATTGCCCACGGCGAATGCGCCGAAGGCGAGTGCGGCAACCGCGCCGGTCACATATCTGGATAACATTGGCGTCTTTCCTCCCGTTTCGTTGGTTTCGTTTTCATTCCGCTGCCGATCTTTCGGCGGCAATCGCATATCGTTGGGGACCAAACGAATTCCCCGAATGCAGCAAGGCCCCCGTCCGCGCCGTTTCCTTGATTGAAATCAAGCTAAATTTGCCCCAACCGTGGCTAGCTTGCAATGGCGGCGCGATCCGCCCTGGTAAGATTTTGCGGCCGCAAAACATTCGAATCCGACAGCCGTTATGCTCAACAACCGCCCACCAATGTCGCGCGCATGAACATCCAGCAGCCGCCGTCGGCTTTGCCGGACGCTGGGCAGGGCCCAGTCGCCGTGCTCAAGAGCGTCTGCCGCAGCTGCCACGGCGGGTGCGGCGTTTTGCTCCATGTCCGGGATGGCCGGTTGCTGAAGGTCGAGGGCGATCGGGAGTCGCCGCTTAACCATGGCCGCCTGTGCCCGATCGGCACGGTGACGGCCGATCTCGTCTACCATCCGGACCGCCTGAAATATCCGCTGCGGCGCAAGGGCAAACGCCAGTCCGGCCAATGGGAACGCATCTCTTGGGACACCGCGCTCGATGAGATCAGCGAGCGCGTGCTCGCCATTCGCGACCAATACGGGCCGGAGGCGATCGCGCTCGGCACCGGCACCGGCCGCCATCACATCCGCTGGGTGTCGCGCTTCGGCCATGCGCTCGGCACGCCGAATTGGTGCGAGCCGGGCTTCGCCCAATGCTTCCACCCGCGCGTGAACACCTCGATTTTGACCTTCGGCGATTTCCCGGTCTGCGATTTCACCGGCGACGTTGCGCCGGCCTGCATCCTTTATTGGGGTCATAACCCAGTGCTGTCGGGACCGGACGGCGAGACGCGCTTCAATGTGATGGAAGCGCTCGATCACAACCCGCGCGTCATCGTCGTCGATCCGCGACGCACAGCGCTCGCTGAAAAGGCCGACCTCTGGCTGCAGATCCGGCCCGGCGCCGACGACGCGCTGGCGCTGGCGATGCTGAACGTGATCATCGGCGAGAAGCTCTACGACGAGCCGTTCGTCACGCAGTGGACGCACGGCTTCGACGAACTCGCCGCGCACGTCAAATCGTTCACGCCGGAATGGGCCGAGCCGATCACCTGGGTCGGTGCCGACAAGATCCGCGCCGCCGCGCGCCTGTTCGCGCAGACCAAGCCCGCGATGATGGAATGGGGCTGCGCCATCGAGCACACGCCGAAATGCATCCAGACCGTGCGCGCCGTCTCGATGCTGCCGGCGCTCACCGGCAATATCGACGTGCCGGGCGGCTGGGTGTTCGGCATGCACGGGCTCGGCCGCTTCCCGAGTCTGATCGAGAACCTCACGCCGGAAGCCAATGCCAAGCGGCTCGGCGCCGATCGTTTCAAGATGCTGGGCGGGGAGGGCGCCGATTTGCCGGCCGCGCATATTCCGACGCTGCTGCGGGCGATGCGCGAGGGCAAGCCTTATCCGGTGAAGGCGTTCCTGGTGTTCGGCAACAACACGCTCACCACCTATGCCAACACGTCGGACGTCTATGACGCGCTGATGAAGCTCGACTTCATGGTCTGCGCCGATCTGTTCATGACGCCGACGGCCGAGCTCGCCGATATCGTGCTGCCGGCGGCGTCGTGGCCGGAGATCAATCAGCTTGCCGCGCTGCCCACCGTCGCCGGCAATGTCGTGCTGGCCAATCAGCGCGCGGTGCGGATCGGCGAATGCAAATCGGACGAGGAGATTTTTGTCGAACTGGCGCGCCGCATGAAGCTTCCGGTCGGCACCGAAGCGGTGGAGGACGTGCTCGACGCGCAGCTTGCCGCCGGCGGCGTCGGCATGACCTTCGACGAGATCAAGCAGAAGGGATTCTACAAAGTCCCGTTCAAATATAGGAAATACGAGGACGGCGGCTTCAAGACGCCGACCGGCAAGATCGAACTCTACGCTACGCGGCTTGAACAGATGGGCTACGCGCCGTTGCCGAGCTACCAAGAGGCGCCGGAAAGCCCGATCAGCACGCCGGAGATCGCCAAGGACTTCCCACTTGTGCTCACCACCGGCGGGCGGATCTCGCACTTCTTCAACTCGGAACATCGCCAGATCGACAAGCTGCGCAAGGCGCATCGCGATCCGATCGCCGAAATCCATCCCGACACCGCGGCGCGTTTCGGCATCGCCAAAGGGTCGTGGATGTGGATCGAGACCAAGCGCGGCCGCATTCGGCAAAAGGCCAAGCTGACGACCGGGATCGACCCGCGCGTGATCCATGTCGAGCACGGCTGGTGGTTCCCCGAACAGCCCGCTCCCGACTACGGCGTCTGGACCTCGAACGCCAATCTGCTGACCGACAACAAGCCGCCCTACGATCCGGCCATGGGAACCTATCAGTTGCGCGCATTGCTCTGCCGCGTCGCGCCCGCCGGTCTGCCCACAGTCGACACGGAAAAAGTGGGCGTGTAAGAAGGCCGCGGCACGGAGGAAACGCCCAATGCGCATCGACGCCTATACGCACTTTTTTCCGAGAAAATTCTTCGACACCATGCTCGAAGTCGCGGGGCAGTACAAAGACATGGGCAAGCGCGTGCGCGCGATTCCGCCGCTGTTCGATCTCGATGCGCGCAAGAAGATCATCGACACCCACAAGGACTACGCGCAGATCATCGCCTATCCGCAGCCGCCGATCGAAAAGCTGGCCAAGAGCCCGCAGCAGATCGACGAGTTCGTCCGCATCATCAACGACGGCTTCGCCGAATTGTGCGCGAAGGAGCGCGACTATTTCCCTGGCTGGATCGCGCAAGTCTCGCTCGACGCGCCGGACGCCGGCGTCGCCGAAGCCGAACGCGCGATCAACCAGCTCGGCGCGCTCGGCGTGCAGATCTACACCAACGTCGCCGGCAAGCCGATCGACCGGCCGCAATATCTGCCGTTCTGGAAAAAGATGAACGAGCTCGGCAAGCCGGTCTGGCTGCATCCGGCGCGCGGCGCCGAAACGCCCGACTACCTCGACGAGAAGAAGTCGCTGTACGAGATCTGGTGGACGTTCGGCTGGTCGTACGAGACGGCGACCGCGATGATACGGCTCGTCTATTCCAAGATCATGGACAACCACCCAAACCTGAAGATCATCACCCACCATTTCGGCGGCATCGTGCCGATGCTGGAAGGCCGCATCGGCCCGGGCAACGACGTGATGGGTTCGCGTACCACCGACGAGGACTACGTCGCGTTGCGCAAGAGCCTGAAGAAGCGCCCGCTCGACTATTTCAAGCAGGATTTCTACGCCGACACCGCGGTGTTCGGCGGCGTGCCGGCGACCAAATGCGGGTTGGAATTCTTTCCGATCGACAAGATCGTGTTCGCGTCCGATTGCCCGTTCGACCCGGAAAACGGCGCGATGTATCCGCGCGTGACGCTGCAGATTCTCGAATCGCTTAATCTCGACAAGCAGACCAGCGACAAGATTTTCTACAAGAATCTGGAAGCCGTGACCGGCCGCAAACTGGTCAAATAGGCGCTCGCGCGGCCTATTCGCTTGATTGCTTTTCAGCTAACGCTTCGGCGACGGCTTCCGAGCGGAAGTCGCCGGCGAGGCCGTCGCTGCGCATCAGGCCCGGATAGGCCGCGGTGAAATCGGCCTGGATCGTAGCGTAGGGCACGTCGGCGAAACTGCCGCGGTCGCGCAAATATTCCATGTGCCGCCGCCCGGCCGGGTCGAACGGCTGAAACAGCGAATCGGTTTGGCCGTCGAAATCGAGCGGCTTGATCCGTGCGCGCTCGCACAGTGCGCTGTCGAAGGCGGGCGTCGCCTTCACCCAGCGCCCGTCCAGATAGAGCTCGGTGTAGGAGTGCCAGATGAAGGTGTCGGTCTTCGCCATCTCGTAGAGCCGCCGCGAGGTCAGATGATTGCGCACGTCCGCATAGCCGACCCGCGCCGGAACGCCGATTGACGCGCGCGCCCGCCGCAAGCAGCGCCGACTTGCCGATGCAGAAGCCGCGTCCGGCGGCGAGCACGCTGCTGGCGCGAAAATTGGCGGGATCGGAAAGGCTGACATAGGGGTCGTAGATGATGCCGTCGCGCACCGCGGTATAGAGCCGAGGATCGCGGCGTCGGCGTCGCTTGCGCCTTGCGTCGCGTCCTTGGCGAAGGCGATCACCTGCGGCGCGTCGCTGTCGACGAATCGCCCGCCGCAAGAAATTGAGCCGTATCCATCTGTGCGCTGTCCCGCCTGTTCGCCTTCTTAAAGCGGCTGCCTACGCAAGACCTTGAGATCGGTCAAGCAATGTCACTGCGGCGGCCGGAAGGCCTTGCAGCGCGCCGGATCGGTATCGATGCGGGCCGCGCCGATCAGGTCGAGGCAATAGGGGATCGCCGGGAACACCGCCTGCATGGTCATGCGGATGGAGGCCGGGCGTCCCGGCAGATTGACGATCAGCGTCGAGCCGCGGATGCCCGCGGTCTGCCGCGACAGGATCGCGGTCGGCACCTGTTTCAGGCTCTCCGTGCGCATCAACTCGCCGAAGCCGGGCATCAGCCGCGTGCAGGCGGCGATGGTGCCTTCCGGCGTCAGGTCGCGCGGCGCCGGACCGGTGCCGCCGGTGGTAAAGATCAAAGCACAGTGTTCGCGGTCGGCGAGATCGATCAGCGTGTCGCGCACGCTGTCGATGCCGTCGGGGGTCAGCCGGCGCACCGCCCGCCACGGCGTCGTCAGCACCTCGCGCAGGAACTCCTCGATCGCCGGTCCGCTGACGTCGCTGTAGGTTCCCGCGCTCGCGCGATCGGACACGGTGACGATGCCGATGGCGGCGGTTTGGTTTTCGGTCATGGCGGTCCTTCGTTCAGCCGGCGGGCGACAATTCGTGCCTGCCGCGCCGCGCGCAAGAGCCGCACCGAGTCGCGGCACCAGGCGAGCACCGCGTTCAGATCCGCAGGCAATCGGTCGCCAGATGCCCATGGAATTGCGACCATGCCTCGGTATAAGGCGTCCGCACCGCGGTCAGCACCGGGATGCCGGCCTCCATGGCGCGCGCAAAGACCGGGCGCAGGCCGCCGCCTTCGGCTTCGGCTTTGCCGAACCGGTTCAGGATCAACAGCTCGACATCTTGATGTGATGCGCGGTCGAACAGCGCGACGAATTCGGCAATCCCGTGCGCGTCGAGCCGGCAGCCTTCCGCCTGCGAACCGAGGTCCTGCGATATCCCGAAGCGCTTGCGCGTGGCGAGGTCGACGAGGATCATGGCCGCGCAACGGCCGTCGTCGCCCGGCGCGTTTTCTTGCAGTGCACCACCAAGGCGGATGTGCTCCGCGCGCAGCCGACCGGCGACGCGGTTGAGGAATTCGTCGATCGGAAAGCCGGCCTCGTAGACGAATGGCCGCGAGCCGCATGCCGCCCGGTATCGTCATCTCATTGCTCCCGCGGGCGGATTCCGCGCGCCCGCATTCTTACCGTGTGCGCGCCGTCTGCCTTGAATTTAGTCAAGTGCCCGGCTTCCGGCGCCCTGCTATGCATCGACTATAAAATTAATGCGTACGATGGGGGAATCCTATGAGGGCAATGCAACGCGTTGCGGCGACTGCCGTAATTGGCCTTTGCGCCGTGCTCGGCGCCGGGCTTCAAGCCTCCGCGCAGATCAAGATCGGCGCCGTCCTGTCGGTGACCGGGCCGGCATCGTTTCTCGGCGATCCGGAAAAGCGGACGCTGGAAATCTACGTCGATGAGATCAACGCCAAAGGCGGCGTGAACGGCCAAAAGCTGCAGCTCATCGTCTACGACGATGCCGCCAACGCCAATAGTGCGCGCACCTTCGCCACTCGGCTGGTTGAGGAGGACAAGGTCGTTGCCGTTATCGGTGCCAGCACGACCGGCTCGACTCTGGCAATGATGCCGGTGTTCGAGGACGCCCACATTCCGTTGATCTCGCTTGCTGGCGCGGTGCAGATCATCGAGCCGGTGCGTAAGTGGGTGTTCAAGACGCCGGCCACCGATACGATGGCCTGCGAGAAGATTTTCGTCGACCTCAAGAGCCGCAACCTCACCCATATAGCGCTAATCTCCGGCACGGACGCTTTCGGCAAGTCCATGAGCACCGAATGCCACAAGGTGGCGGGCAAGAACGGCATCACCATCATGACCGAGGAAGCCTATGGGCCGCGCGACAGCGACATGACGCCGCAGCTGACCAAGATCCGCGACACGTCCGGCGTGCAGGCGGTCGTTAATCCCGGCTTCGGCCAGGGACCCGCGATCGTGACGCGCAACTATCACCAGCTCGGCATCAAGCTGCCGTTCTACCAGAGCCACGGCGTCTGCTCGAAGGAATTCATCAAGCTCGCCGGCGATGCTGCGGAAGGCGTGCGGCTGCCCTGCTCATCGCTGGTAATCGCCGACAAGCTGTCCGCCGCCGATCGGCAGAAGCCCGTGGTCGTGAACTACAGCAAGACCTATCAGGAGAAGACCAAGCAGCCGGTGTCGACCTTCGGCGGCCACGCCTATGACGCGCTGATGATCCTGGTCGACGCGATGAAACGCGCCAAGAGTAGCGAGCCGGCCAAGGTGCGCGACGAGATCGAAAAGACCAAGGGTTTCATCGGAGCTGACGGCATAGTGAATATGTCGTCCGGCGACCATCTCGGCCTCGATCTGTCCTCGGCTTTTCACATGCTGGAGATCAAGAAGGGCGACTGGACGCTGGTCCCCGGCACGTGAGATGCTTTTATTCGGTACTTGAGCGAGTGAGCGGACAGGCTCGCCAGAGCCTGTCCGTTTTGCCTGGTTCCAAGCGATCCTAAAGGCCTTCGCCGCGATGGCCGAGCTGCTGCAATTCGTGTTCTCGGGGCTGACGGTTGGCGCCATCTATGCGCTGGTCGCGCTCGGCTTCACGCTGATCTACAACGCCTCCGACATCATCAATTTCGCCCAAGGCGAGTTCGTCATGCTCGGCGGCATGACGACGGTGTTCGCGGCGCTGGCCGGCGTCCCTCTGCCGCTCGCCATGTTGATCGCCGTCATCGCGACGACCGGCGTCGGCTTGGCGCTGCACCGCTTCGCCATCGAGCCGGCGCGCGGGGCGAGCCCCGTGGTCCTGATCATGATCACCATCGGCGCCTCGGTGTTTCTGCGCGGCGTCGCCCAGATCGTTTTCGACAAGCGGTTCCACAGCCTGCCGCCGCTGTTCGGCGCCGATGCGATCCAGTTCGGCGGCGCGGCGATCTTGCCGCAAAGCTTTGTCGTGCTGGTTGGCGCCGGGGTCATCGTCATTTTGCTTTGGCTGTTCGTCGAGCGCACCTTGCTCGGCAAGGCGGTGATCGCGACAGCGGCCAATCGATTGGCAGCGCGGCTTATCGGCATCGATACGCGGCGCATCGTCGATTTCTCGTTTGCCGTCTCGGCGGCGATCGGCGCCATCGCCGGCATTCTGATCACGCCGATCGCGCTGACCAGCTACGACGTCGGAACCTTGCTGGCGCTCAAGGGCTTTGCCGCGGCGATGCTCGGCGGCATCGGCAGCCCGCTCGGCGCCGTGGTCGGCGGGCTGCTGATCGGCATGATCGAGGCGCTGTGCGCGGGCTATATTTCGTCGAGCTACAAGGACGCGGCCGCCTTCCTGATCATCCTCGTCGTCCTCGTCGCCATGCCGCAGGGCCTGTTCGGCCGGGTCAAAGTTGAGCGGGTATGAGCGTGCGCGCGCTGCTCGATAGCGCGGCTGCTGCCGGTGCTTCGTCGGTCGCGGCGATCGTCATCGTGCTGCCGCTGTTTTTCCCGTCGGCTTATTACTATCGCATCGGCGCGCTGGTTTTCATTTTCGCGCTGGCGGTGGTCGGCCTCAATCTGCTCATGGGCTTTGCCGGACAGGTCAGTTTGGGCCACGCCGGCTTTCTCGGCATCGGCGCCTATGCGGTCGCCATCGGCCCCGCGCATTTCGGCGCGCCGTCTTGGCTCTGTCTGTTCGTCGGCGCGTTCCTCTCAGGGCTGGTCGCCTTCGCCGTCGGTCGGCCGATCCTCAAGCTCAAAGGCCACTACCTCGCCGTCGCCACGCTCGGGTTCGGATTGCTCATCGCCATCGTCCTGAACAACGAGGCAGGCTGGACCGGCGGTCCCGACGGCATGAACGTCCCCGCCTTGACGCTCTTCGGCTGGCGCGTGCACGGCTCGGACGTCTGGTACTGGATCGCCGGCGCGACATTTGTCGGCGGGTTTCTGCTCGCCCTCAATCTGATGGAAAGCCCGACCGGCCGTGCATTGCAGGCTATCCACGACAGCGAAATCGCCGCGCGCGTGCTCGGCATCGACGTGGCGCGCAAGAAGCTCACCGTCTTCATCGTCTCCGCCATGTACGCGTCGGTGGCCGGATCGTTTCTGGCGCTGTTCAACGGCCTGGTGACGCCGGACGCGGCGGGATTCCTGGGTTCGATCGAACTGGTCGCCATGGTCGTGCTGGGCGGCATGGGCTCGATCTTCGGCTCGCTGGTGGGCGCGGCCGTGCTGGTCGTGTTGCCGCAGGTGCTCACGGTATTCCACGAATACGAGCAGGCGCTGCTCGGACTGATCGTGATGGTTTTCATGATCTTCCTGCGCCAGGGCATCGTGCCGTCGCTTGCCGGCGCGTTCGGGTGGCGCAAATGATGATCCTGGAGGCCGACCGGCTATCGATCACGTTCGGCGGCGTGCGCGCGATCGACGGCGTCAGCATCTCGATCGCGTCCGGCCAGGTGTTCTCGATCATCGGCCCGAACGGTTCCGGCAAGACCACGCTGATCAATCTGGTGTCGGGCATTTACACGCCGCAGGACGGCAGCCATCCGGCTCGCCGGCAAAACCGTAACCGGCTTTGCACCCGACCGGCTGGCACGCCGCGGGCTGTCGCGGACGTTTCAAAATCTGCAGATTTTTTCGCGCATGTCGGTGCTTGGAAAACGTCATGGTCGGCCGCCACCGTCACGAGCGCACCGGCATCCTGGCCGATCTGCTGCATTGGCCGTCGGTCGCCCGGCAGAATAAGGCGACCCGCGACGCGGCGCGCGCGGCGCTCGATCGCGTCGGCCTCGCCGATGTGGCCGAGCGGCCGGCCGGTGCGCTCGATTACGGCGCGCTCAAGCGCCTGGAAATCGCCCGCGCGCTGGCGAGCGAGCCGAAAGTGCTGCTGCTCGATGAGCCGGCCGCCGGCTGCAATCCGGTCGAGACCCAGGAACTCGATCGCGTCATCCGCACCATCGTGAAGGAAGGCATCACCGTGGTGCTGGTCGAGCACGATATGCGGCTGGTGATGAATATCTCCGACCGCGTCCATGTGCTGGCGAGGGGTCGCACGCTCGCGGAAGGTACGCCCGCAACAAGTGCGATCCAACGCGGAGGTGATCGAAGCCTATCTGGGCGTTCACGGCTCGCAGGAGGCCGCGCATGCTTTCGATTGAGAACGTCAAAAGCGCCTATGGCCGCATCGAAGTCCTGCACGGCGTCACGCTGCGCGTCGAACCCGGCGAGATCGTCACCTTGATCGGCGCCAATGGCGCCGGCAAGACCACGCTGCATGCACGCGATTTCCGGCGTCCAGCCGATCACCGGCGGCGCGATCCGGTTCGACGGCGCGCCGATCGAAAAGCGGCCGGCGCATGAACGGGTGGCGCTTGGCATCGCGCAAGTGCCGGAGGGCCGGCAGGTGTTCGCGCCGTTATCCGTGCTGGACAATCTGAAGCTCGGCGCCTGGTCGTGCCGCGATGCGGATTGGCAATCTACGCTGGCGCGGGTCTGCGCGCTGTTCCCGATGCTCGACGCGATCCTGCATGCGCCGGCCGGCACGCTGTCCGGCGGTCAGCAGCAGATGCTGGCGATCGGCCGCGCCTTGATGGCAAAGCCGCGGCTGCTGCTGCTGGACGAGCCGTCGATGGGTCTCGCGCCCAATCTGGTCGACCAGTTGCTCGCGGTGATCCGCGCGCTCAGGGACGACAGCCTCACCATCCTTCTGGTGGAACAGAATGCGCGCGCGGCGCTCGCCATCGCCGACCGCGCCTATGTGCTGGAGACCGGGCGCGTGACGCTGAGCGGGCCGGCCGCCGAAATCCAGGCCGATGCCCGCGTCCGGGAGGCCTATTTGGGGATCTAAAAACGCTTGTCGATTGACCTTGGTCAAGTCGGCCCTTCGGGATGTCAATCTAATTGTACCGCGCTTGCGATCTGAATGGTGAGGAGGATGCCGATGAAGGAGAGCCTTCGTCCGGGCGTGTCGCGGACCAACCGGGTGACCATCGACAAGGACCGGACCATCGGCTTCATGGGCGAGGAAGGCCGCGTCTACGCCACGCCCAAGCTGGTGCACGACATCGAGCACACCTGCCGCGATCTCATCCTCGAACATGCCGACGCCAACGAGGATTCCGTCGGCATCAATGTGTCGATCAACCATCTCGCGCCGACGCTGCCCGGCATGACGGTCGAGATCACCGCGACCGTGAGCGCGGTCGAGGGGCGCAAGGTTACCTTCGACATCGCCGCCAAGGACAATCTGGAAGCGATCGGCGCCGGCTCGCACAGCCGTTTTGTCGTCGATAAGGGCAAGACGTCGAACGGCTCAAGGCCAAAGCCGCCAAATTCGCCGGCGTCGCGCTGACGGACGCGGTTCCGCGCGCCGGTGCGGACGGTAACCAATTGATTTAGCTCAATTACGCCGGGCGGTATCTGAAGAATGATGGGCAGCGAGGAAATAGGCGTTTGTGCGCCGCCCGGGGGAGAGTTGATGTACGGATCATTGGAGGCCGGCGCGGCGTCGGCCGGCGGGGCGAAAAGGAATGTCCGCCCGTTGACCGGCAACGAAGCGATCGCGCGCGGCGCCTGGGAAGCCGGCGTGAAAGTCGCCGCCGCCTATCCCGGCACGCCGAGCACCGAGATCCTCGAAACGCTTGGCCGACTATCCGGCCGAAGATCTGCACGCGCAGTGGTCGACCAACGAAAAGGTCGCGCTCGACGTCGCCATCGGCGCCTCCTTTGCCGGCAAGCGCGCGCTCGCCGCCATGAAGCATGTCGGGCTCAACGTCGCCGCCGACGCCTTCATGTCGCAAACTTATATCGGCGTGAACGGCGGGCTCGTGCTCGCCGTTTGCGACGATCCCGGCATTCACTCATCGCAGAACGAGCAGGACACGCGCATTTACGGCGCGCTCGCGACCGTGCCGGTGCTCGAGCCGAGCGACGCGCAGGAGGCGCTTGAATTCACACGGCTTGCCTTCGAGCTTTCGGAAACCTTCGACACGCCGGTGATCGTGCGCGCGACGACCCGCCTGTCGCATACCCGCAGTCCGGTGGTGCTCGGCGAACGCAACGAGCCGCCGGCGCGCGCCTTCATCGAGAAGCCGTCGAAGAACGTGATGATCCCGGCGCATGCGCGGCCGCGCCACGGCGTGGTGATCGAGCGCGAGGCGCGGTTGAAGGCGTATTTCGCCGAGGCGCCGATCACGCGCTGGGAAGAGGGCGACACGAGCTTCGGCGTCATCACGGCCGGCACCTGCTACCCTTATGTGCGCGAAGTGCTGCCCGATGCGAACGTGTTGAAGCTCGGCGCATCCTGGCCGCTGCCGGACGATTTGCTGCGCCGCTATTGCGAATCCGTCGACCGCATTTTCGTCGTCGAGGAGCTCGAGCCGGTCATCGAAAAGGAAATCCGCGCGCTCGGCTTCAAGGTCGAGGGCAAGTGCTTCTTCCCGCGTGTCGGGCGAATTGTCGCCCGAGCTGGTGCGCGCCGGCTTTGAGCAGGCCGGCATTGTCCCGCCGCGGCCGAAGCGAAACGACGAGTGGACGCCGGAGCCGCTGGTGCGTCCGCCGGTGCTGTGCGCCGGTTGCCCGCACACGTCGGCCTTCATGGCGGTGCGCGCGACCGGCGCCCGCGTCGCCGGCGATATCGGCTGCTACACCTTGGCGTGCCTCGATCCGCTGCGCGGCATGGACACGACCGTGTCGATGGGTTCCTCGATCGGCAATGCCGTCGGCATGGCCAAGGCCGGCGAGACCAAGCCGGTCGTCGCCACCATCGGCGACTCGACCTTCCTGCATGCCGGAATTCCGCAGCTCATCAACGCGGTCTACAACCAGGCCAACATCACGGTGATGCTGCTCGACAATCATATTACGGCGATGACCGGCGGCCAGCAGCATCCCGGCACCGGCAAGACGCTCAGGGGCGAGGCCGCGCCGGCCGTCGACTACGAAGCGCTGGTGCGCGCCATCGGCGTCAAATGGGTGCGCAAGGTCGATTCCTACGACCTCGCCGCCATGCACCAGTCTTTGCGCGACGCCATCAACTATCGCGGCGTCGCCGTGCTGATCGCCGACCGGCCCTGCGTGCTCGACCCGGTCAAGATCAAGGGCCCGCCGTTCGCGGTCGTGCAGGAGCAATGCAACGCCTGTCAGGCCTGCATGAACCTCGGCTGCCCGGCGATCACCTGGAGCGAGCCAATCGTTCGAGGGCCGGCACAAGGTGCAGATCGACCCGTCGCTGTGCATCGGCTGCACGCTGTGCGCGCAGGTCTGCACCGTGGACTGCATCAAGACCGTTGCACCGGTGATGCAATGAGCGGTCCGGCAACCACCGTGCGTCCCGCCGCCTGGCCGAAATCTTCGGCGCTCAAGGTCGATGCCGCCGAGGACGCCTGCAACGTCCTGATCGTCGGCGTCGGCGGGCAGGGCGTCATCATGGTGTCCAAGGTGCTGGCGCTGCTGGCGCAGACGCAAGGCTTCGAGGTCAAGCAGAGCGAAGTGCATGGCATGGCCAAGCGCGGCGGCTCGGTGTTCAGCCACGTGCGCTTCGGCGAGCGCGTCTGGTCGCCGACCATTCCGAAGGGCGAAGTCGATATCCTGGTCGCGCTGGAATGGGCCGAAGGATTGCGCTGGCTGCCGTTCCTCAAGCCCGGCGGCATCTTCATCTGCGACACCAAGCGCATCGTGCCGCCCTTCGCCTGCCTCAACCGCCATCCGGGCGCGCCGATGCGTTACTCGAAAGAGACGCCGGCCGAAGTCATCGCGCATGTGGCGGAAGGCTACGCCATCGACGCCACCGACATGGCGGAGCACTCGGCAACGAACGCGCGGCAAACGTCATCCTGCTCGGCGCGCTGTCGACGGCTTTGGATTTTGCTGCCCGAGGATTGGGAGCGCACCGTCGCCGAGTTCGTGCCGAAGAAGACCATTGCGGTCAATCTGGAGGCGTTCCGCCGCGGCCGCGCTTGGATCGACGAGGCGCGCAACGTCACGCCGCCGGTGGAAGCGCCGGCGAGGACACAGGTGCCGGCCGAGGCCGCCTATAACGTTCGCCTCGAGATCAATCCGGCCTGGTGCAAGAGCTGCGACATCTGCGTGAAGATGTGTCCGGAGCGCTGCCTGCGGCTCGAACGCCGAGCGCATCGCCGAGCTGGCCGCAGCCCGAGAAATGCACCGGCTGCCGGCTGTGCGAATGGCTGTGTCCCGATTTCGCCATCCGCGTGCATCTCGATGCGGGAGCCGTTGCGCAGGGAGGCACTCGCGCAATGAATGCCGTCGACACCGCACTCACCGGCAAGAGCGCCGTGAAGCTGATCTCCGGCAACCACGCCTGCGCCTTGGGCGCGGTCGCCGCCGGCTGCCGCTTCTTCGCCGGCTACCCGATCACGCCGTCATCGGAAATCGCCGAGCGGCTGTCGCGCCGCTTGCCCGAAGTCGGCGGCGTGTTCGTGCAGATGGAAGACGAGATCGCCTCGATGGCCGCCGTGATCGGCGCCTCGATGGGCGGCGTCAAGGCGATGACCGCGACCAGCGGTCCGGGATTTTCGCTCAAGCAGGAAAACCTCGGCTACGCCGCCGGCGCCGAAATCCCCTGCGTCATCGTCAACGTCATGCGCGGCGGTCCCTCGACCGGCATGCCGACGCGGCCGTCGCAGGCCGACGTGATGCAGGCGCGCTGGGGCAGCCACGGCGATTATCCGATCATCGTGCTCGCGCCCGCCTCGGTCGCCGAGATCTACAGCGAGACCATCCGCGCCTTCGATCTGGCCGAGCGATGCCGCTCGCCGGTCGTGCTGCTCTACGACCAGGTGATCGCGCAGCTCTCCGAGACCGTCGCGCTCAACGGTGCCGCGCAGCCGAATGCCGAACGCACATGGGCGAGCGGACCGCGCGCCGACTTCAAGCCCTATGGCGGCGACGATATCCCCGCGATGGCCAGGCCGGGCGACGGTTACCGCGTCCACACCACCGGGCTGACGCACAGCGAGAGCGGCTTCCCGACGCAGAATCCGGAAGCCGTCACCCGCAATCTGTCGCGCCTGCTCACCAAGCTCGACCGCCATCGCGACCTGATCGATTCCTGGGAGAAGCTCGACTGCGACGATGCCGACGTGGTGATCGTCGCCATCGGCATCAGCGCGCGCGCGGCGCGCCGCGCCGTCGAGATGTGCCGCGCGCAAGGGCTGAAAGTCGGGCTGTTCCGGCCGATCACGCTGTGGCCGTTCCCGGAAGAGGCGCTACGCGAAGCGGCGGCCGGCGCGCGCGCCGTGCTGGTGCCCGAGATGAACAACGGCCAATTGCGGCTCGAGGTCGAGCGCGTGCTGAGCGATCTGCCGGTCGAGGGCCTGCATCTGTTCAGCGGCGAGGCGATCGCGCCGGCGGATATCGCCGCCTGCGCCGAAGCGCTGGCAAAGGGGGCGTGATGCTGATCGATACCGCCGCCGAATTCGACGTGCGCGATTATCTCCGCGCGGAGATGATGCCGCACTTCCTCTGCCCCGGCTGCGGCCACGGCATCGCGCTGCGCGCGCTGCTCTGGGCGATCCACGACCTCGGCATCGACAAGGACAAGCTCGCGGTCGTCTCCGGCATCGGCTGCGCCGGACGGCTGTCCGCCTATATCGACGCCAACACCTTCCACGTCACGCACGGCCGGCCGCTCGCCTATGCGACGGGGCTTGCGCTGGCGCGGCCCGATCTGCACGTCGTGGTCATCACCGGCGACGGCGATTGTCTGGCGATCGGCGGCAATCACCTGATCCACGCCTGCCGGCGCAATCTCAAGCTCACCTGCCTGATGCTCAACAACGAGGTCTACGGCATGACCGGCGGCCAAGTGTCGCCGACCACCTCGGAGTCGATGCTCACCACCACCACACCGCTCGGCAACCAGGAGCCGCATTTCGACGCCTGCGCGCTGACGAGCGCGGCGGGCGCCGGGTTCGTCGGCCGCGAGGTGACGCATCACGTGCCCAAGCTCAAGGAGCTGATCAAGGCCGGGCTCGAGCATCCGGGCTTCGCCTTCGTCGAAGTCCTCACCGACTGCACGGAGATCTTCGGGCGCAAGAACGACATGGGTTCGTCGTCCGAGATGATCATGCGTCAGACCAGCAAAATCCGCCCGAGCGCCTATCGCGACACGTGTGGACACGCCGTTCCGTTCGAACGATCTGCCGACCGGCATCTTGACCAAGAACGCCCGTCCAGAATACGGCGCCGCCTATCGGCGCGCGGCGGCGGCCCGCACGGGAGCAGCGTGATGCGCGGGGAGCGGATCGAGGTTCGTATCGGCGGCACCGGCGGGCAGGGGCTGATCCTCAGCGCCAAGATGCTGGCCGATGCGCTCGCCGCTTCCGGCAAGCATGTCGCCCAGTCGCAGTCCTATGAGCCGACCTCGCGCGGCGGCTTCTGCAGCGCGGATCTCGTCGTTGCCGACGGCGAGGTGGATTTCCCGCTGGCGACCGCGCTCGACTGCCTGGTGCTGCTCGACCGGCTCGCCGTCACGCCCTCCTGGCCGCTGCTCAAGCCCGGCGCGCTGGTCATCGCCGACACGCGGCTGTGCCCCGAATTGCCGGCGGGCGATTACCGTCGCCATCACCTGCCGCTGAGCCGGACCGCGTTGCAGCTCGGCAGCGAGCGGGTCACCAACATCGTCGCGCTCGGCGCCTTGGTCGCGCTGAGCGGGATTTGCGATCGCAACCGGATCGAACAGGCGGTGCGCGCGGAAGCGCCGCGCGGCTTCCTCGATCTCAACATGGATGCGCTCAAGGCCGGGTACGCGGTGCACAAGCAAGCCGCCCAAGACGAAATTGCCGGGACCGTCGGCGCCTAAAGCGCCTGGTCCTCGCGACTGGAAAAGTTCTCTGTTCTGACTGGGGTTGCGGCTATGCCGGGAAGCAAGCCACCGCTGGAACGCATCGTCTCGACCTATTGCTACCAATGCGTAGCGGGGCCGGACCTGTTGACCGTGCGCGTTCAGGACGGGGTCGCCACCGAGATCAACCCGAATTTTGCCGCCGCGGCGATCCACCCCGGCGGGGGCAAGGCCTGCGTCAAAGCCTTCGGGCTGGTGCAAAAATCCTACAATCCGAACCGCGTGCTTTATCCGATGAAGCGCACCAACCCGAAGAAGGGTCGGCACGAAGACCCGGGCTTCGTGCGCATCTCCTGGGACGAGGCGCTCGATCTCGTCGCTGACAAGCTCAAGGCGGCGCGCGCGGCAGGCCTCACTCGACGAGAGTGGCTTTCCGCGGCTGGCGGCAAGTTTCGGCGGCGGCGGCACGCCGACCGCCTATATGGGCACGCTGCCGGCTTTCCTGTCGGCGTGGGGACCCGTCGACTTGAGCTTCGGCTCCGGCCAGGGCGTCAAATGCACCCACTCGGAGCATCTCTACGGCGAACTCTGGCACCGCGCATTCACCGTTTGCCCCGACACGCCGCTCTGCGACTATGTTTTGTCTTTCGGCGCCAATGTCGAGGCCTCGGGCGGCGTGTGCGGCGTCAAGCGCCATGCCGACGCGCGCAGCCGCGGCATGAAACGCGTGCAGATCGAGCCGCATCTGTCGATCACCGGCGCCTGCTCGGCCGAATGGATCCCGATCAAGCCGAAGACCGACGCCGCCTTCCTGTTCGCGATGATCCACGTGCTGCTGCATGAAACGCCGCGCGACAAGCTCGACATCCCGTTTCTGAAAGAGCGGACCTCATCGCCTTATCTCATCGGTCCCGGCGGATTCTTCCTGCGCGATCGCGAGACGCAGAAGCCGCTGGTGTTCGACGACAAGAGCCAGCGCGCGGTGCCGTTCGATACGCCCGGCATCGATCCGGCGCTCGAAGGCGCGTTCACCGTCGACGGCATCGAGATCGGCGCCGATCAGGAGACCGATCACGCATCAAGCGGCCGTCGTGCGTCCCGCCTTCGACGCATCTGGTTGCGCATGTGAAATACTACTCGCCGGATTGGGCGGCGAAGATCTGCGATGTGCCGGCCGATGCCATCCGCCGCGTCACCAACGAGTTCCTCGCCCACGCCCGCGTCGGCGAGACGATCGAGATCGAAGGCATGACGCTGCCGCTGCGGCCGGTCGCCATCGCCTTCGGCAAGACGGTGAACAACGGCTGGGGCGGCTACGAATGCTGCTGGGCGCGCACGCTCATCCCTTGCCTGGTCGGCGCGCTCGACGTGCCGGGCGGCACGCTCGGCACGACGGTGCGGCTCAATCGGCCGGCCGATAACCGCTGGTCGAGCGTCAAGCCTGGCCCCGACGGGTTCATGCACTATCCGATGAATCCGACCGGCAAGGACGACTGGATTTCAAAACCGACCGCGCGCAGCGCGCACCGCACGCTGGTGCCGCTGGTCGCCAATTCGGCCTGGAGCCAGGCGCTCGGGCCGACGCATCTCGCCTGGATGATGCAGAAGGAGGACTTCGAGCATCTGCCGCATGCGCCGCCGCCCGACGTCTGGCTGGTCTATCGCACCAATCCGGCGATCTCGTTCTGGGACACCAAGGCGGTCGGCGAGACCATGGCGAAATTCCCGTTCACCGTCTGCTTCGCGCTGACGCGCGACGAAACCAATCACGTCGCCGACGTGCTGCTGCCGGACTGCTCCGATCTCGAAGGCCTGCAGCTGATGCGGATCGGCGGCACCAAATATATCGAGCAATTCTGGGACCATCAGGGCTTCGCGCTGCGCGATCCGGCGGTGCCGCCGCAGGGCGAGGCGAGAGATTTCACCTGGATCGCGACCGAGCTCGCGCGCCGCACCGGCCTGCTCGAGCCATACAACACCGCGATCAACCGCGGCGGCGCCGATGTCAAGCTCAAGGGCGCGAACTACGATTTCTCGCTCGACGTGACGAAAGTGCACAGCGTCGAAGAGATCTGGGACGCGAGCTGCCGCGCGGCAAGCGCCGAGCTGACCGATGGCGCCGAGACGCAGGGCCTCGACTGGTTCCGCGCCAACGGCTTCCGCGTCAAGCCATTCTCGCGCCTGATGTGGTACCTCTACCCGAAGCTGGTCGAACAGAATTTGCGCTTCGAGCAGCCGTACCAGGAGCGCCTGCTGCGCGTCGGCAAGGAGCTCGAGCGCCGCCTGCACGAGCACGGCATCACCTGGTGGGACAAACAGCTCGCCGAATATGAGGCGCTGCCGCATTGGCGCGATTTGGGCGCGCTGTGGGAAGACGCGCTCGCCAAGCACTTCAAGGTGCAGATCGCCGATTATCCGTTCTGGCTCGTCACCTCGCGCAGCATGCAATATTCCTGGGGCAACAATGTCGGCATCCAGCTCATCAAGGAGGTCGCCGACAACGTCATGGGCCACGGCAGCGTGGTGATGAACGAAAGCGCGGCGGAGAAGCTCGGCATCGCCGACGGCGATCTGGTCGAGGTGCGCTCGCCGCTCAACAGCACCAAGGGCAAGGTGACGCTGCGCGAGGGCATCCGCCCCGATACGCTGTTGATCATCGGCCAGTTCGACCACTGGGTGACGCCCTACGCCAAGGATTTCCACGCGCCGAGCATGAACGCGCTGGTGCCGATGCTGCTCGATCTCACCGACGCCACCGGTTCGAGCGCCGATTTGGTCAAGGTCAAGATCACGCGGCTGGAGAAGGCGTCATGACGCGCTGGGCGATGGTCGCCGATCTCGAGCGCTGCGTGGGTTGCCAGACCTGCACCGCGGCCTGCCGGCATGCCAACGCCACGTCGCCGGCGGTGCAATGGCGCAAGGTGCTCGACATCGAGGCCGGCTCGTTTCCCAACGTCAACCGCACCTTCGTGCCGGTCGGCTGCCAGCACTGCGCCGATCCGCCGTGCATGCACGTCTGTCCGTCGACCGCGACGCGCCAGCGCGCCGACGGCATCGTCACCATCGACTACGATATCTGCATCGGCTGCGCTTACTGTGACGTCGCCTGCCCCTATCAGGCGCGCTTCAAGATCACCAAAGAGGACTTCGCCTACGGCGCGGAGGCGATGCAAAACGAAATCGAACGCGAGATTTCCGAGCGGCTCGGCGTCGCGCAGAAATGCACGTTCTGCTCCGACCGCATCGATTTCGGCATCGAGAACGGCCTTGCGCCGGGCTCGGACCCGCGCGCGACGCCGGCTTGCGTCAATGCCTGCATCGCCGACGCACTGCATTTCGGCGACCTCGACGACGCCAACAGCAACGTGTCGCGGCTACTGCGCGAGCACAAAAGTTTCCGCATGCACGCCGAGCTCGGCACCGAGCCGGGCTTCCATTATCTCTACGACAAAGCCGCCGCTGCGCCGGCGCCGGACGTGCCGCCGCCGCTGTCGAGCGCGCAATCCGGGCGCACGCGTACCCGTGGGGTCGAGCCTTGGCACCAGAAACATTGGGATTGGAAGGCGGCCGGCAATTTCCTCTGCGGCGGCGCGGGTGCCGGTTTGCTCGGCGTCGCCACGATTGCAAGCTTTGCCGGCGTCCCGGCGCTGGCGCCGGCGCTGGCCGCGCTCGCGATCATCGCCTGCGGCCTGGGGCTTTTGATATTCAAGATCGGCCGGCCGTGGCGTTTCATGTATGTGCTGCGTCAGCCGCAACGCTCCTGGATGTCGCGTGAGGCCTGGGTTGCCGGCGTACTGTTTCCGTTGACGCTGCTGGCGTTGTGGTTGGACCGGCCGCTCGCACTCGCCGCGGCCGCGCTCGTCGGGCTCATCTTCCTGTTCTGCCAGGGCATGATCCTGGAACAGGCCAAGGGCATTCCGGCCTGGCGCAATCCGCGCGTGATCGCCTTGATCATGGCCACGGGTCTCGCGGAAGGCTGCGGGCTGTACCTGCTGCTGGCGGCCGTCGTGCCGGCGCTGGGCGCCGCCGCAATGCCCACGGCCATCGCACTCGCGGCGCTGGCCCTCGTCCGCATCTGGACCTGGTGGCGCTATCTCGCCGCGCTTGAAAGCGGCGGCGCGCCGACGCGCACGCTCGAAATTTTCACCGCTTGCCGGATGTGGTTTTTCGCCGGCGGCCTGGTGCTGCCGGTGGCGCTGGTTGCCGCCGGATTGGTCCTGCCGATGGCCGGCGCGGTGCTGTTCGCGCTCGCCGGGCTTTCGGTCGTCGCCACCGGCTGGGCGATCAAGTTCATCCTCATCACGCGCGCCGCCTATAATCAGGGCTTCGCGCTGCCGCATACCCCCATTCGCGGGTCCGGCGTGCCCGGACGCGCGGTGAAGCCGGGATGGTCCTCGCCATGAGGCAGGTAATTCCGACTGGCAAGTGGCGCCGCAGCGCGCCACAATTCAAGAAACTCGACCGGGAGGCTTAAGTCATGAGTACGCAACACGCGATCGCCGAAACGCCCAGATTCATGTTCGAGCCCGCGGCCGAGACCATGCCGCGCGGCGAACTGAAGGCGTTGCAGCTTGCCCGGCTCAAGACCATGCTCGAGCGCGCCTATCACAAGGTGCCGCACTACAAGAAGAAGTTCGACGCGGCGGACGTCAAGCCAGCCGACCTCAAGTCGCTGGCCGATCTCGCGCGCTTTCCCTTCACGGTGAAGACCGACCTGCGCGACAATTATCCGTTCGGCATGTTCGCCGTGCCGCGCGACCAGCTGCTGCGCCTGCACGCCTCGTCGGGAACGACCGGCAAGCCGACCGTCGTCGGCTACACCAAAGGCGGATCTCGATCTGTGGGCCGACCTGATGGCGCGCTGCCTCGCCAGCATGGGTGCGCGGCCCGGCGAGATCGTGCACAACGCCTACGGCTACGGTCTGTTCACCGGCGGGCTCGGCGCGCATTACGGCGCCGAGCGGCTCGGCTGCACCGTGGTGCCGCTGTCCGGCGGCGGCACCGAGCGGCAGGTGACGCTGCTGCAGGATTTCGGCGCCCACATCCTCTGCGCCACGCCGTCTTATGCGCTCAACATCGCCGAGATCGCCGAAGGCATGGGCGTCGACATCCGCAAACTGCCGCTGCACACCGGCATCTTCGGCGCCGAGCCATGGACCGACGCCATGCGCCGCGACATCGAGGCGCGGCTCGGCATCAAGGCGGTCGACATCTACGGCCTGTCGGAGATCATCGGGCCGGGCGTCGCCTGCGAATGCCGCGAAGTGCAGAGCGGCTTGCACGGCTGGGAAGACCATTTCCTGTTCGAGGTGATCGATCCCGACAGCATGCAGCCGAAGCCGATGGGGGAAGCGGGCGAACTGGTCATCACCACGCTGACCAAGGAAGCGCTGCCGATGATCCGCTACCGCACGCGCGACATCACCCGGCTGTCCGACGAGCCGTGCGCCTGCGGGCGCAGCCACGTGCGCATCCTACGCGTCACCGGCCGCAACGACGACATGATGATCATCCGCGGCGTCAACGTTTATCCCTCGCAGGTCGAGGCGGTGCTGGTCGGCTTCCCGGGCATCGCGCCGCATTACCAGATCGTGCTGACGCGCGAGGGCGCGCTCGATGCGATGACGGTCGAGGTCGAGCTCGCGCCGGATTTCACCGGCGACCGCAAGCGCAAGGCGGCCGAAGTTACCCACCACATCAAGTCGCTGATCGGCGTGACCTGCACGGTGGTGCCGAAAGCGACCGGCGAGGTGCCGCGCTCGCAAGGCAAGGCGGTGCGCGTGGTCGACCGGCGCAACAAACCGAAGTGACGGCAAGGTCGCGATTGAATGTGGGCCGTGGCGGCGGCGCGACGAAGCGCCCTCGCGAGAAACTGCCTGGCTTCAGAATTTGTAGTTTATGCCAAACCGAATTGTGTGGAAGCTGTCGTTCTGAGGATTGGCTGAGACCGTGATGCCATTGGGTGGAATGACTGGACCCGAGGGATTGTAGTCGCTGAAGTGGAAGTATTGATACTCGCCCTTTACCGACAGGTGCGGGAATAGTGCGTATTCGAGGCCGCCACCAATAACGTAACCATTTTCGTCGGCGTCACCGGTCATTTGCGCTACGCCATTCACCAACAGCGAGCGTCCAAAGTGAGCAAATCCCCAGCCGCCGGTGCCATAGGCCAGGAATTTGTCGAAAGCGACACCAAGCCGTCCGCGAACGGAGCCGAAATCGCGAATGCTTCGGCTCTCTGCAAGGACGTTGGCCTCTACAGTACTGGTAAAGTTATCGGAGATGTTAGCCGCTTGAATGTCGGCCTCTGCCCCCACGACCAGCCAATTCAACCGTCAAACAAATTATTCCTGCGACACCGGCGGATCGAGATCGTCGGCCCAGGTCTCGCTCGGCTTCGGATAGCGGCGCAGCAGCCGATGCACGAGCTGGACGTGCTCGGCTTCCTCTTCGACCAGTTCCGCCGCCAGCGTCTTGACCTTGGGGTCCTTCGCCGTTTCCACGATCGAGGTGAAATAAGCGAGCGCGCGCTCCTCGCCGGCAAGCGACAGCTGCAAGCGCATGCCACGGCGTCATCAGGTAGTGCGCGGAGCCGAGCTCGGCTTCTTCCGGGCTTTCGCCTTGCGGCCGAATTTCGCCATCTCGCGGGCGTGGGCGACGACGTCGAAATCGCCGGCGAGGCGGCGGATTTCCTCGCCGTGGATGCCTTCGGCGCGGGCGAGATCGCGGAACATCTTGACCAGTTCTGGGTTGTTGTGGGTTTCCATCTGGTCGGCGAGCAATTTGTAGCGATCGACCGCGTCGATCTCGATCTGATAGGCGACCGCCAGCAGGTCGTTGAGATTGGCAACTTTCGGAGCGCTCGGCGATTTGCTCATAGCTCGAAGTCCTTCTCCAGCTCGGACAAGTCGAAACCGCTGTTGCCCGCGGCCGGCTGATAAGGCGTGCGATTGCCGCGGTACAGAATGCCGATGTTGAAGCCGTCGTCGGTCATCAGCCGGCGCGCCGCCTTGCCTTGATCGGAAGTCTCGGTGACCGGCGCCGGATGCACCTGATCCTTCCAGGCCTTTTCATCGGGCCGGAAGGTGACGCAGGGGCTGAGAATCTCGATGAAGGAGAATCCGGGATGCCGGATCGCCTCGGCGAGCACGTCGGCGGTCTGGTTCGGATCGCCGGAGAAGCAGCGGGCGATGAAGTTCGCGCCCGAGGCGAGCGCAACCACCAGCGGATGGAACGGCCGCACCTTGGTGCCGCCCGGCGACAGCGCGGTGTCGAATTCCGGCTCGGTGGTCGGCGACGGCTGGCCCTTGGTCATGCCGTAGATGTGGTTGTCCATCACCACGTAGGTCATGTCGACGTTACGCCGGCAGGCGTGCAGGAAATGGTTGCCGCCGATCGAATAGCCGTCGCCGTCGCCGCTGGCGACCACGACGGTTAGATCCGGCCGCGTCACTTTCAGCCCGGCGGCGAGCGCCAGCGAACGGCCGTGCACGCCGTGGAAGCCGTAGCAGTTGGTGTAGGCGGGAATGCGCGACGAGCAGCCGATGCCCGACACCACGACAATCTCTTCCGGCGGCAGCCCCAATTGCGCGAAGGCGCGGGTGAACGACATCAGCACGTGATAGTCGCCGCAGCCCGGACACCAGATCGGCTTCACGTCGGATTTGTAGTCCGCCTGTTTGTAAGCGGCGCGTGTTTCGACATTCATGGCTATCTCCACTCCGCGATCGCGCGATGGATTTCGCCGCCGGTGATCGGCAGCGGTCCCGGCCGGCTGAACACGCGCACCGGCGCCGGCAGGTCGTAATGCGCGCGCAGGAATTTGCTGAACTGCGCGCCGTGCGTCTGCTCGACCACCAGGATGCGCTTGACGCCGTCGAGCGCGGCGGCGAGCCGGTCCGGCTGCACCGGCGCGAGCAGGCGCGGCGCGACCATGCGCACATTGATGCCGTCGGCGGCCGCCAGCGCGACCGCTTCGCGCGCCGCGCCGGTGAGCGAGCCCCAGGTGATGACGGCGAGATCGCCCGAGCCTTCGACGCTTGCCCAGTGGTCGCCGTAGTTGAAGCGATCAAGCTTGTCGCGGCGCTTGTCGAGCTGGGCGAGATGATCGGCGGCGCCGCTGGTCGGTGTGCCGCGTTCGGAATGGGTGAGGCCGTCGGCCGTATATTGCCCGCCGCGCGTTCCGGGAATGGCCATCGGCGATACGCCGTTCGCCGCCAAAGCGTGGCGCTTGTAGGTGCCGGAAATCTCTGTGGCGACCGCGCGCGCGCCGATGAAGGCGACGTCGGCCGGCCGCTCGATGGCGGCGCGCGACTGGCCCATGAATTGGTCGGACAGGACGATCGCCGGGGCTTGCAGGGATTCCGCCAGATAAGTCGCCCATTGCGTCGTGAACACGCAGTCGCCGATCGATTGCGGCGCCAGCACGAGATGCGGCGCGTCGCCGTGCATGCCGTAGATGGCGATATTCAGGTCGCCCTGTTCGGACTTCGTCGGGATGCCGGTCGACGGACCGCCGCGCATCACGTCGATCACTACGACCGGAATTTCCGCCGCGGTGGCAAGCCCGAGCGCTTCTATCATCAGCGAAAGCCCGGGACCGGCTGTCGCCGTCAGCGCCGGCGTGCCGCCATAGGAAGCGCCGATGATCATGTTGATGGCGGCGAGCTCGTCTTCGGCCTGCAACAGCGTTCCGCCGGCCTTGGTCAAATTCGGCGCCAGCCACTCGAGAATTTCGGTCGCCGGCGTGATCGGATAGGCGGCGGCAAAACGGATGCCGCCGCGCATGGCGCCGAGCGCGGTCGCCTCGTTGCCCGACAGCAGCCAGCGGCGGCCGGTGCTCGGCGGTGGCGCGGCCAGTTGTCGGCCGAGATCGATGCTGGCGGCGGCGCCGAACCCGACCTTGATACCAGCGAGGCTCGCCTCGATCGCAGCCGGGCCCTTGCCGGCAAGACGTTTCTCGATCGGCGCAAAGGTCTGCTCGACGGTAAAGCCCAACAGCCGGCCGGCGATGCCGAGCGCGATCATGTTGGGGCGCCCGTCGGGGATGGCCTTGGCCATATCCTTCATCGGCACGTCGACGACGCGGGCGCCGGAATCGGTTACCATCGGCGGCAAATCGCCGCCGCGCGGGTCGCTGATGATTAGCGTCTGCGGTCCGGCCTTGATTTCAGCGCCGAAACGGGCGGCGTTGAGCCAGTCGATGCCGATCACCAGGTCGAACCGGTCGGGCAGAGACTTCGACGGGATGAGCGGCGAGGCGCAACAGGGCCGCCGCTTCGCCGCCGCGGATCTGCGGGCCCATGGTGCGGGTGAACAGGCCATACCAGCCGACGGCGCAGGCCGTCTCCAGCAGGCTGTCGCCTGTGGTCAGCGCCCCGGCGCCGCCGCTGCCAATGATCGCAATCGAGATGCTCGGCGAGGCTGCCATGGCCGTTTTCCCCTTGATCGGAGCCCGGTTTCGCGGGTGCCCGGCTCCAATATGTATTTAAGTACTAGAATGCGTTTTTTTGCTTTTCCTTGACGTTGATCAAGGAAGCCAAGCGGCCCGCCAACCAAGAATGAAAGCCGACAAGCCGTGCAGGTCCAGCGATGGGCTCGCCGACCAAGCTGGAGGGCAGACCGATGAGCGCCAAGCCAATCCGCTGGATGATGACGGGCGCGGGCAAGCCCTTTGTGCCGATGGAATTCGAGATTGGTGCCCTGGCACCGGACGAAGTCCTGGTCGAAATCGCCGGCTGCGGCGTCTGCCATACCGACCTCGGCTATTATTACGACGGCGTGCGCACCAAACACGAGCTGCCACTGGCGCTCGGCCACGAGATCAGCGGTCACGTCGTCGATACCGGCACGGACGCGCTCTGGTTCACCGATCGCGCGGTGATCGTTCCCGCGGTAATCCCTTGCGGCCAATGCGATGCCTGCAAGCGCGGCAAGGCGACGATCTGCCCCAACCAGAAAATGCCGGGCAACGACATTCAGGGCGGCTTTGCCACCCACATCGTCGTACCGGCGCGCGGCTTGTGCGTCGTCGACGAGCATCGCCTGGCCTCGGTTGGCATCGACTTGGCCGATCTGTCGGTGATCGCCGATGCGGTGACCACGCCTTATCAAGCGGTGGTCCAGGCGGGCGTCGGCACAGGCGATCTGGTCATCGTCAACGGCGTCGGTGGCGTCGGCGGCTATGCCGCACAGATCGCGGCTGCCATGGGCGGCGTCGTTGTCGCGGTTGATGTCAACGACGACAAGCTCGCGGCCATCCGCGGGCAGGGCGCGTCGCTCACCTTGAATTCCAAGCAGATGTCGGCGCGCGACCTCAAGACCGCGATCCAGAAGTTCGCCAAGGAACACGGGCTGCGCCAGACCGAGTGGATCATCTTTGAATGCTCCGGCAGCAAAGCTGGCCAGGAGACAGCCTTCAGTCTGATCAATCATGGGGCGACGCTCTGCGTCGTCGGCTTCACCATGGACAAGGTCGAGGTACGGCTGTCGAACCTGATGGCCTATCACGCGCGCGCGCTCGGCAATTGGGGCTGTCCGCCGGAGCTTTATCCCGCGGCCCTGGAGCTGGTGATGAACGGCCGCGTCAAGGTCACGCCGTTCGTCGAGAAGCATCCGCTCAGCGACATCAATCAGGTGTTTGAAGCCGTTCACTCCGGCGCGCTCAAGCGTCGTGCCGTTCTCGTTCCCGCGCCGTCAGGAGCATCGCAATGAGCGCAGAAGCCGCCCGCGTTGTCGCGCAAGATACCGAGCCAAAGGATCACAATCTGGTCAGTGACGCCGCGCGCGAGGCGGTCTCCAAAAGCGTGCACTACGAGAAGCGTCCGGTGAAGGGCACCGACGGCAAGCCGGTGGCCGGGCTGTTCAATGCCTGGATCACGCTCGACAACCCGAGCCAGTTCAACTCCTACAACACCGATATGGTGAAGGCGACCATCCTCGCCTTCCGCGCCGCCAGCGCGGCGCGCGACATCGTCGCGGTGGTCTTTACCGGCGTCGGCGATAAGGCGTTCTGCACCGGCGGCAATACCAAGGAATACGCCGAGTACTACGCCGGCAACCCGCAGGAATACCGGAGTTACATGCGGCTGTTCAACGACATGGTCTCAGCCATCCTCGGCTGCGACAAGCCGGTGATCTGCCGCGTCAACGGCATGCGCATCGGCGGCGGCCAGGAAATCGGCATGGCCTGCGACTTCTCGATCGCGCAGGACCTCGCCCGCTTCGGTCAGGCTGGTCCCAAGCATGGCTCGGCGCCGATCGGCGGCGCGACCGACTTCCTGCCGTATATGATCGGCTGCGAGCAGGCGATGGTCTCCGGTCTGCTGTGCGAGCCGTTCTCGGCGCACAAGGCCTATCGCCTCGGCATCATCAGCGAAATCGTGCCGGCATTAAAGGTCGACGGCAAGTTCGTCGCTAATCCAACGGTGACCACCGACCGTTACCTCGACGAATACGGCCGCATCGTGCACGGCGAGTTCAAGGCCGGCGCCGCGGCCGCCGAAGGCCAGGCGCTGTTGAAGCGCGGCACCATCGATCTCAGCCAGCTTGATGAGCGCGTCGATGCGCTGTGCACCAAGCTGCTCTACACCTTCCCCGAATGCACGACCAAGACGGTCGAGGAATTGCGCAAGCCGAAGCTCCAGGCGTGGAACGCCAACAAGGAAAACTCGCGCGACTGGCTGGCGCTGAACATGATGACGGAGGCGCGCGCCGGTTTCCGCGCCTTCAACGAAGGCACACGCGAGACCGGGCGCGAAGTCGACTTCGTGGCGCTGCGCCGGGCGCTCGCCGCCAACACGCCGTGGAGCGATGAACTCAGCGACAGCATTCAGCCGCGGGCGAGGTCCTGACTGTGACCGAGCCGCTCAAGATCTGGCATGAGGCGGACGGGCGGCTGTTGCGGCTGCGATTGAACCGTCCGAAGGCGAACCTTGTCGACGCCGCCATGATCGCGGCGCTCGACGCGGCACTCGCCGAGCATCTTGGCAACGGCCAACTCGGCGCTGTGCTGATCGACGCCGAGGGGCCGCATTTCAGTTTCGGCGCCAGCGTCGAGGAACATCTGCCGGGCCAATGCGCGGCCATGCTGGCGGGACTGCACAAGCTGGTCCTGCGTATGGTGGAATCGCCGGTGCCGCTGCTGGTGGCGGCGCGTGGTCAATGCCTCGGCGGCGGGCTGGAACTCGCGCTCGCCGGCCATCTCATCTTCGTTGCGCCCGATGCCACGCTCGGTCAGCCGGAAATGAAGCTCGGCGTATTCGCGCCGGCGGCGTCCTGCCTGTTGCCGGAACTGATCGGCCCGCAACGCGCCTTCGATCTCCTCGTCTCCGGCCGCAGCATCACCGGGGCGCAAGCGGCGGCGATGGGCATCGCCTATGAAGCGGCCGCCGATCCCGAACACGCCGCGCTTGCTTATTTCGAGGAGCACCTCAAGCCGAAAAGCGCGAGCTCCATTCGCTACGCCGTCAAGGCGGCGCGGCTCGATTACGTCAAGCGCGTCAAGGACAAGATCCGCGCCGTCGAGCGGCTCTATCTCGACGAACTCATGGCCACCCGCGATGCGGTGGCCGGTCTCGAAGCCTTCATCGCCAAGAGGTCGCCGCAATGGCAACACCGTTGAAACAACCGGCTACGGCCGACATCATCGCCCGCGCAACCGCGCTGTTCGAGGACCTGTCCTTCACGACGGCGCGCGAGTGGAAGGCCGCCAAGCCCGGCCGCAAGGTGATCGGCTACATGCCGATCTACGTGCCGCGCGAACTCATCCACGCGGCCGATATGCTGCCGCTCGGCATCGTCGGCGGCGGCGACCAGCTCGAGGTCATCCACGGCGACGCCTATTACCAGAGCTACATCTGCCGCATTCCGCGCTCGACCATCGAACTCGGCGTGTCCGGCCGCCTCGATTTCGTCGACGGCATGCTGTTCCCGTCGATCTGCGACGTGATCCGCAATCTGTCCGGCATGTGGAAGATGATGTTTCCCCATGTCTATTCGCATTACTTCGACGTGCCGCAGAACTACCGCGACGACATCGGCGGGAATTTCTACGTCAACGAAATGGCCGAGCTGCGGCACGATCTCGGTGAGCTGCGCGGCAAGCCGATCACCGACGAGGAACTGCGGCACTCGATCGCCGTCTATAATGAAAATCGCCGATTGGTGCGCGATCTCTACACCTTCAGGGCGGAGAAACCGTGGCAGGCGCCCGCGGCGGAAGTCTATCTGATGGTGCGCGCCGGCCTCGTGCTGCCGGTCGAAGAGCACACCGTCATGCTGCGCGATTATCTCGCCGCTGCGCGCGCCGAAGAGCGGCCAATGCGCGACAACTGCCGCATCGTGCTCACCGGCATGTTCTGCGAGCAGCCGCCGCTCAACCTGATCAAGTCGCTCGAACTGTCCGGCTGCTACGTGGTTGACGATGATCTTCTGCTGGTCACCCGCTGGCTCACCGGCGATGTTGAGACCAAGGGCGATCCGCTGCGGAATCTTTCCGACGCCTTCCTGCATCACTCGGAGTCGACGGCGGCCAAATACGAACCCAGTCAGAAGGAAAAGGGTCAGCACCTCGTCCGCGCGGTCAAACGCACCGGCGCGGAAGGCGTGATCTTTGCCGCGCCGAGCTTCTGCGATCCGGCGCTGCTCGAGCGGCCGATGCTGCAGCACGTGCTCAAGGACGCCGGCATTCCCTACATCGCGTTCAAATACGCGGAGAACTCCGGCCAGATGCAGCCGATCCGCGAGCAGGCCGGCACCTTCGCTGATTCCATCAAACTGTGGAGCGCAGCATGACGACGCAGACAAAGATTGTCACCTCCCGCGCTCCGGTGAAGGAGGCCGTCAAGGATGCTTCCATGGTGAAGCAGAAGGAGATGATGGCCAAGCATTACGATCGCCTGACCAACGTCCCGCAGACCGGCGACAAGGTGGCGGCCACCTTCGTGCCCGGCAATCTCAATGAACTGCTGATGTGCTTCGACCTCCTCAACAATCTGCCGGAGGTCAACGCCATCCAGAATGGATTGCGCCGCATTAGCGGCAGCTATGTGCTCGAAGCCGAGAAGATCGGTCATTCCGAGGACGTCTGCACTTATGTGAAGTCGGACATCGGCATGATGGCCAAGGGCAATCTCGCGCCCAACGGCAAGAAATTCCCCAATCCCGACGTGCTGCTGCTCTCCTACACTGGCTGCTTCACCTTCATGAAGTGGTTCGAGCTCTTACGCGAGCAGTACAAGTGCGAGACGATCATGTTGCACACGCCCTATATGGGCGACGGCAAGGTCACCAAGAACATGGTCGACTACATGGTCAAGCAGCTCAAGGAAGAGGTCATCCCCACGCTCGAGCGCGTGTCCGGGGTCAAGTTCGACATCGACCGGCTGCGCGAATACCTGAAGAAATCGACCAAGGCCGAGGACGATCTGGTGCGCGTGCTGCAAAGCGCCAAGTCGAAGCCGTCGCCGATCGACGCCTATTTCGGCGGCATCTACTACATCGGACCGATCTTCGGCGCCTTCCGCGGCACCGACGACGCGGTCGATTACTACAAGTTCCTGCGCGAGGAAGTCGAAGCGCGTCAGGCCGCGGGTCTCGGACCGGTCACGCCCGACGGCGACATGGGCAAGGAAAAATATCGCCTGGTCGTCGAAGGACCGCCGAACTACACCAGTTTCCGCCAGTTCTGGAAGATGTTCTACGACGAAGGCGCGGTCGTCGTCGCCTCGAGCTACACCAAGGTCGGCGGCGTCTACGATTTCGGCTTCCGCCACGATCCCGACAAGCCGCTGGAGACGCTCGCCGAATACTGCCTCGGCGTCTACACCAACCGCAGCCTGCCGATGCGCATCGACATGCTGTGCAACTACATCAACGAATACGAAGCCGACGGCCTTTTGATCAACTCGATCAAGAGTTGCAACAGCTTCTCGGCCGGCCAATTGCTGATGATGCGCGAGGTCGAGAAGCGCACCGGCAAGCCGGCGGCGTTCGTGGAATCCGACCTGGTCGACCCGCGCTATTTCTCGGCCGCCAACATCAAGAACCGTCTGGAAAGCTATTTCCAGATGATCGACCAGAAACGTGCCGGCGTGGACGCGGCGGCTTGAGGAGGACAGCATGAAGACATTCGTCGGCATCGACCTCGGTTCGACGACGACCAAGGCCGTCCTCCTTGACGAGGATCGCCAGGCGATCGGCCGCGGCATCACCAATTCGCGCTCGAACTACGCGACCGCCGCGCGCGTGGCCAGCCAGGAGGCGCGCGTCGACGGGCAGTTCACGCTGTTCCGGCGGGCGCTGACCGCCGCCCATGGTCTGATCGACCTCGACGCTTTCCTCGGCACACTCGAGCGCGCCTTTCGTCTCGAGCAGTTTCTCGAACAGCTCGACGATCTCGAGCAGACCTGCATCGGCCAGATCCAGGGCGAGCGCTTCGCCAAGGTCGCGTCCGGGGTGAAGGATTCGCTCGGCGAGGTGTTCAAGCGCTTGCGCACGGAGGCGCCCGAACTTTATGCGCCGGGCGCCAAGCGCAAATCCGATTTTTTCCGCGATATCGCCGGCTCGCGCTATCACAGCCATGCCGAAGAGGTCGCGCGCGACGCGAACCTTCCTTACGATCTGCTGCTCAACGTCTACGACAAATCGATCATCGAGGTGGAAAACCGACCGCCGACTGGCGAACTGAGCGATAAATTCCGCCGGGCGCTCGGGCGCGTGCTGAAAACGGACAATTCGGTCAAATCGGCGGCAGCCGACATCCAGAAGATGATCGAGGATGCGCTCGCGGTCGATCTGGAGGAAACCTATCTCGTCGGCACCGGCTACGGCCGGGTGACGCTGCCGTTTTCCAAGGAGCATATCCGCTCGGAGATCCTGTGCCATGGCCTCGGCGCCCACCTGATGTATCCGCAGACCCGGACGGTGCTCGACATCGGTGGTCAGGACACCAAGGGCATTCAGATCGACGAGCACGGCATCGTCGCCAACTTCCAAATGAACGACCGCTGCGCGGCGGGCTGCGGGCGCTATCTCGGCTATATCGCCGACGAGATGAACATGGGCCTGCACGAATTGGGTCCCATGGCCATGAAGTCGGATAAGCCGGCGCGCATCAACTCGACCTGTACGGTGTTCGCCGGCGCCGAGCTGCGCGACCGGCTTTCGCTCGGGGAAAAGCGTGAAGACATCCTGGCCGGCCTGCACCGCGCCATCATCTTGCGCGCGATCTCCATCATCTCTCGGTCCGGCGGGGTCACCAATGAATTCACCTTCACCGGCGGCGTCGCCAAGAACGAGGCCGCGGTGCGTGAGTTGAGGAAGGTGATCAAGGAAAATTACGGCGAGGTCGTCATCAATATCAACCCGGACTCGATCTACACCGGCGCACTCGGCGCGGCCGAGTTTGCGCGCCGGGCGCATTCGGGACAGATGGACGGGAGCGAATCATGACTATTGCTGCGGGCATCGACATCGGCACCAGCACCATCAAGGCGGCGCTGTTCAAGGTCGAGAACGGCAAGGAAAGCTGGCTGTCGCGCTACGTGATGCGCATTCGGCAGCGCGATCCCATGGAACTGGCCCGCGTCGCCTATGACGCCGTGCTGGAAGACGCGAAACTTAAGCCCGAGGACGTCAATTACGTCGCGACCACGGGCGAAGCCGAGAGCGTGCCGTTCCATACCGGCCATTTCTACTCGATGACGACGCACGCGCGCGGCGCTATTTTCCTCGACCCAGAGGCGCGGGCGGCGCTCGACATCGGCGCGCTGCACGGCCGTGCCATCCTGGTCGATGGGCGCGGCAAGGTCTTGAGCTACAAGATGACCAGCCAGTGCGCGTCGGGCTCGGGGCAATTCCTCGAAAACATCGCCCGCTATCTCGGCATCGCGCAGGAGGAGATCGGCTCGTTGTCGAGCCAAGGCGACAATCCCGAAGTGGTGAGCAGCATTTGCGCCGTGCTGGCGGAGACCGACGTGATCAACATGGTTTCGCGCGGCATTACGACACCGAACATCCTCAAGGGCATCCACCTGTCGATGGCGGCGCGGCTGTCCAAGCTGCTCAAATCGATCGGGGTTGTCGACGGTACGGTGATGGTAACCGGCGGACTTGCGCTCGACAAAGGATTGGTCGCCGCCCTCGAAGAGGATATCGCGAACATCAAGGATATGAAGGTCGCCGTCC
Source organism: uncultured Alphaproteobacteria bacterium (assembly GCA_963733315.1). GTDB lineage: Bacteria > Pseudomonadota > Alphaproteobacteria > Rhizobiales > Xanthobacteraceae > Pseudolabrys. The sequence continues at coordinate 64,588 of CAVTCV010000032.1, forward strand.
GCAGCCATCAGGATTCGATGTATGCCGGGGCGATCGGCGCCGCGTTATGGGGCGCGTTCCGGTTTGAAAAACTTGCCGCTACCGGCCGCGTGCCGGCGGCGGCGTGAGAATCTGAGGAGATAACGTCATGGCCCTGATGATAACCGACGCCTGCACGGCCTGCGATGCATGCGAGCCGGTCTGCCCGAACAAGGCGATCACCGCCGGCAATCCGATGTACATCATCGATCCGATGAAATGCACCGAATGCGTCGGCGCCGAAGATGAGCCGCAATGCAAGCTGGTCTGTCCGGCGAATTGCATCGAGCCCAATCCGGACTGGGCGGAATCGCAGGACGATCTGCTGACCAAATTCCAGCAGCTACACGGCTGATACGACTTAACGCCGAGAATGCGTGAGGCGCTTCGCATGAACACCCTTGCCGCGACCATGGACAACACCGTTCGCCCGTTACGTTCCGCCGATCTTGAACGGGTCATCGCCATCAACTCGGCGCATGTCGGCGAGCCGCGCCGCCGCTTTTTCGAGAAACGGCTCTCCCATGCCAAGCAGCACCCGGACGATTACGTGCATCTCGGCATCGCCCGTAACGGCACGCTGGTCGGCTTCGCTTTCGCGCGCGTGCTGCACGGGGAATTCGGCCGCGAGCAGGCGAGCGCCACGCTTGATGCCGTCGGCGTGGAACACGACAGCCGCGAGCGCGGCGTCGGCCGCGCCTTGATGGCGGGCCTCATCAGGCTCTTGCGCGAGAGGGGGGTGCAGTCGCTGCAATCGCAAGCCGACTGGACCAACCACCCCTTGCTGCGGTTCTTCGATTCATCCGGCTTCCGGCTGGCGCCGCGTCTGGTGCTGGAGCGTTCCGTTCTGACGCCGCTCGCCGAACCCATCGACGAAGATTGACACCACAAGGAGTGAGAGCATGGTTCAAAAGGCCGGCATCACCATCCCGCAGCACGTCGGCGAAGCCGCGGAAGTCAATTACAGCGGCGAGCCTGCCGCCGATTATGGGCCGCTCGCGCGCGACAAAATCCCGGTGCGCTCGATGGTCGAGCGCGACTTGCGCGCGCTGGTGGCGATCGATCGCCGGATCACCGGCCGCGACCGCGCCGCCTATTTCCAGCGCAAGCTCAACGACGCGCTGAGCGAGTTGGACGTGTGCGTCTCGTTGGTCGCCGAACTCGACGGCGGCCCGGTCGGCTTCATCATGGCGCGCGTCGACCTCGGCGAATTCGGCCGCGTCGAAACTACCGCGGTCATCGATACCATCGGCGTCGACCCGGATTACCAGAATCGCGGCGTCGGCCGCGCCTTGGTGTCGCAGCTCTTGACCAATCTCGGCACACTGCGCGTCGAGAAGGTGCGCACTGAAGTCGATTGGCAGGATCACGATCTGCTCGCCTATCTCGACCGAAACGGGTTCCTGCCCGCGCAACAGCTTTGTTTCGACCAGCCGCTCGGCTGACGGCGATGCTCGCCCAATCGCAACCCGCCGGTCAGGTGCGCTACGATTTTCGCGGCCAACGCGCCATCGTTACCGGCGGCAGCCGCGGCATCGGCCGAGCGATCGCCGACGCGCTTGGCGAAGGCGGAGCACAGGTCTATGCCTTCGACGTCGGCGAGCCGGAGAATCCGGCAGGTTTCCCGCATCGCTTCGTGCGCATCGATATCACCGACACCAACGCCGTGAAGGCCGCCGTCGCGGACCTGCCCGAGCCGCCGACTTTGCTGGTCAATAATGCCGGCATCACCCGCGACCGGTCGATCGCCAAGATGAGCGATGCCGATTGGGCGGCGGTGCTCAATGTCAATCTCACAGGCGCATTCAACATGATCCGCGCCGTCGCGCCATTGATGGTGGCGCAAAGGTTCGGCCGCATCGTCAACATCACCTCGATCAACGGACTGCGTGGAAAATTCGGTCAGGCCAACTACGCGGCGGCCAAGGCCGGCCTGATCGGTCTGAGCAAGACCGCGGCGCGTGAATTCGGCAAGAAAGGCGTCACCGTCAATGCGGTCGCCCCCGGCATGGTGATGACCGACATGGCGCGCGCGTTGCCGCAAGAAATTCTCGACCGTGCTTTGGCCGAGGCGGCGCTCCTCGAACTGGCCGATCCGCAGGACATCGCCGAGGCGGTGCTGTTCCTGCTCTCAGATGCCGCCCGTGCTATCACCGGCGAGGTGCTGCGTGTCGACGCGGGTCAATATATTTAACGGCCGGGCGCTAGCCCCAGCGCGCCATGCGCAGCATGACGCCGCCCTCGCAATCGGCGCTGCCGCAATGCGATTCGACGAGTTCGTGGCTCCAGCCGCGATCCTCGAGATCGGAATAAAGGAAGATCGGCTCTTGGTCGAAATGCCCGAGCAGCGCGGTGTCGAGCTCGCCGCTGTCGATGACCTGCAAGACCGCGGCCGCCGGCTCCGGCGGCGCGAGACCGCGCAGGTCGATATGCACGGCGTCGGCGGTGCGCCAGGTGCGCGATCCATCCACCGGCCGCGCGTGGTCGTTATGGTGATGCACGGCAAAGCTCCCGTTCGGTGGGCAAGCCCGATAAATCGGTACCAAAATGCCTAATTCTCCGCTATCCAGTCTTGACCTGAGTCAAGGAGCAAATCTTTTGGCGACGGGCGCAAAAGCGCGCACAGCGAAATCCGACGCCGCGATCCGCGTCCGCCGCGTACAGGCCGCCGACATCCCGCAGGTGATCGGCCTCGACACCCGCGTCACCAAGCTCGCCAAGGCGGATTACTGGAACGATGTTTTCGTTCGTTACGGCAAGCGCCGGCTGCACGAGCGGTTCTTCCTGGTGGCCGAGAGCGGCGCGGCGCGGACGGAGCGCCACGTGCTCGGATTCATCATCGGCGAGATCCGCGCCTGGGAGTTCGGCTCGACGCCCTGCGGCTGGGTCTTCGCCTTGTCGGTCGAGCCGGAGATGCGGCTGCACAACGTCGGCAACGCCATGCTCGACGCAATTTCCCGCGAGTTCAAGAAAGCCGGCGTTAGCAAAATGCGCACCATGGTGGCGCGGGACGACCGCCTTCCCATGCTGTTTTTCCGTAGCGAGGGCATGATGGCGGGGCCGTACATTCAGCTCGAGAAGGATCTCGATTGAGCGGGCAGGCGACGGCATGAGGCTGCAGATTTCAACCCGCCTGGCCATCTTCGCGGTGCTGGAGCTGACCGCGCGCGAGGGCTGCCAGCTTTCGGTCGCCGACATCGGCGAGAAATACGGCGTCTCCAGTCACCATCTTGCCAAGGTGATGCACGTCATGGGCCGCGCCGGCCTGGTCCGCGCGGTGCGCGGGGCCGGCGGCGGATATCAATTTTCCGGCAACGCACGGCGGACGACGCTGCTTGACGTCGTCCAGCTCTTCGAGGAATTGAGCTCGGTCGAGCACAACGCCGCCGAAATGACGCCGGAGGACCAGGCGCTCCGCGAAGTGCTCAACGAAATCGACGACATTGCGCGCGCGACGCTGGGGTCGATCACCATTGCGACCATGCGCAAACTGGTGGATCGCCGCGCCAATGGCGGGGCGCGTCCAAAGGCGGGCAATGCGGGCCGGCGCAAGCCGCCGCGGCCTTGATTTCCGGACTTTATTTTCCTTCGCGCTTGCACACGCGATGCGACCTTTGCGGCCGCCAAAACGTCCAGCATTCGTGGGCTTATCAGCGGTCATTGTGCAATGCGGTATAACCCGCGAGCCAATGCCGGATCGTGATTGATCGAGATCAAGGCGGCTTGGTCGCCCACCTCCTTGACTGCGGCGGTATCACTTTAAGGCGTACCTGATGGCTTCGAAGCTGACGGCCGGCGACCTGCAAATCATTACCCGCATTGCCGTTTTCCGCGGCCTCAAGGCGGAAACCGTCGAGCACATCATTGCGCCCGCGACCGCCGTCATGTTGCGGCCGCACGAATGGATCATCCGGCAGGAGGATCCGGCGACGGCATTTTTCATCGTCATCGACGGATGGGTGAAGCTTTATCGCAGCACGCCGTCCGGCGACGAGACCGTCATCGAAATCATGACCAAGGGGCAAAGCTTCGCCGAAGCCGTCGCCTTCACCGGCAATCGCTATCTGGCGACCGCCGAAGCGGTGAGCGAAGCGCGCGTCGCGCGCATCCCGGCCGATCATATCGTCCGCTGCATCCGCGAAAGCCCGGACATCGCGCTGGGGATGATCGCGTCGATCTCGCAGCACATGCATCATCTCGTGCAGCAGGTCGAACAGCTCAAGGCGCAAAGCGGCGTGCAACGGGTCGCCGAGTTTCTGGCCTCGCTGTCGCTGGCGGAGCAGGGGCATTGCGCGGTGGCGCTGCCCTACGACAAGGTGCTGATCGCCGGACGGCTTGGCCTGACGCCGGAGTCGCTGTCGCGCGCCTTTGCCCGGCTGCGCAGCATTGGCGTCGTGGTCGACGCCTCGCACGTCGTGGTCAAGGACGTGGCCAAGCTGCGCCAGCTCGCCAACGACGATCGCAGCGCGGTGCGTGGCACCTTACGGACGGTGCGTTGATGGCATCACAGGTGCTGCACCCGCCCGGCTGGTCGCCGCCGATCGGCTACGCCAACGGTATCAGCGTGCCGGCCGGCCGCATCGTGTTCGTCGCCGGCCAGGTCGGCTGGGATGCGCAACAGAAATTCCACAGCGAAGAACTCGTTCCGCAGTTCGAGCAGGCGCTCAAGAACATCATCGCGGTGCTGGCAGAAGCCGGCGGTAAGCCGAGCGACATTTGCCGGCTCACCGCCTATTGCATCGACAAGCCGGCTTATCTCGCGGGCCGGCGCGAACTCGGGCGTATCTGGAAATCGCTGATCGGCAGTCATTTCCCGGCGATGAGCATGATCTTCGTCGCCGACCTGCTCGATCATCCGGCCAAAATCGAATTGGAAGCGACCGCCGTTATCCCTGCTTAGCCGCGCTTTCGGCAAAGAGCCTTGCAGTGATACGCCGTGCCAGCGCGGCGGCCGCGATGCGGCGATAGTTCGCCGACACAAGTGTGGTGCGCATCGGCTGCACCTGCTTCTGCACCAGCCGGTCGATCTCTTGCAGCAGCTTGTCATCCACGCTGCGTTCGGCAAAGGCGTCCGTGCCGGCAAGCAGGAACGGCCGGGAGTTGGTGCCGGTGAGCGCGATGCGGAGCGAGCCGATGTTTGCCCCGGATGTCGTGAGCGCGACCGCAACGCCCGCCAAGGGAAAGTCGATCGCCCCGCGCTGCCGCGCCTTTTCATAGGCCGCGGGCGGCGGAGCCGGCGGCAAATGCACCGCCACGAGGAGTTCGCCGGGGCCAAGCGTAAGATGCGCCTTGCCGTCTTCGACATAGAGATCGCTCAGCGGAATTCGGCGGTTGCCTTTTGCGCCGGCAATGTCGACTTCGGCGCCGTAAACCAGCAGCGCGGGCGCAAGATCGCCGCTGAAGGCGGCGTGGCAGCGCTGGCCTTGCGGTGCGACATGGCACGTGTTGCCGCGGCTCTTGAGGCAAAAGGCGTTGGCGCTGCGCCACCATTCGCTTTGATTGTAATAGATGCAGCGGGTGTCGAGGCACAGATTGCCGCCGACCGTCGCCATGATGCGGTGGCCCGGTCCGGCGATCGCTGCGGCGGCTTGCACGAGCGCGCGATAGGAACCGGCGATGGCGGTGTTGTGCGCCAGCGCGGCGAGCGTCACACCCGCGCCAATTGTCACGCCTTTGCCGCCGGTCGTGATCTCGTTCAGCTCATCGATGCCGGACAGATCCACCAGCAGATCCGGGCTGGCGATGCCGCGCCGCATGTTCACGATCAGGTCGGTGCCGCCGGCGATGTAGCGGCTGCCCGGATCTCTGAGACGCGCGGCGACCGCCTCTTCGACGGTGTTCGGCTGAGCCACACGGAATTCGGCGAATGGCGCGGTCATGATGCGGCCTTCACGGTCTTGGCAAGCCTCGCCTGCCGCCGGCGCTGGACCAGCGCCTCCATGACCCGGTCGGGCGTCACCGGCAATTCGTTGAGATCGAGGCCGATGGCGTTGGCGATGGCGTTGACTAGCGCCGGCGGGAAGCCGGCCAAGGCGCCTTCGCTCGCCTCCTTGGCGCCGAACGGTCCGAAAGGATCGTTGCTCTCGACAATATAAGTCTCGATCGGCGGAGATTCCGCCATCGTCGGCATGCGGTATTCGAGCAGGCTCGCGTGCGCCGGCAGGCCCTCGAGGTAGCGGGTTTCCTCGCACATCGCTTGCCCCATGCCCATCCAGACCGATCCCTGGATCTGACCTTCGACCGCCAGCGGATTGATGGCGTGGCCGCAATCGAGCGCCACCCACACTTTGTCGACGTTGATGTTGCCGGTGGCGTCATCGATGCTGACCTCGACAACCTGCGCGGCGTAGCTAAAGCCCATGGTCGAGCCGACGGCGCCGCCACGATGTTTGCCGCCCTGCGCGTCGGGCGGGGTCGTGAAAGTCCCTTTCACGGTGATCGCGCCCTCATCGACCAACGCTGCCGCCACGACGTCGGCGAAGGACAACTCCGATTGACCGCCTTTGCCGACGCGGAAGGTCTCGCCGGCGCATTCGATATCCTCGGGCCGTGCCTCGAGCTTGCGCGCGGCGGCCGCGACCAGCACCGCTTTGAGTTTCTTGGCTGCGTCGATCGCGGCGTTGCCGACCATGAAGGTGATGCGCGACGAATAGGCGCCGTTGTCCTTGGGCGTGACCGCGGTATCGGCGGCGACGACGCGGATGCGGTCGAGCGAGATATCCAGCGTCTCGGCCACGGCGATCGCCACCATGGTCGAGGAGCCTTGGCCGATATCGGCGGCGCCGGTGAGCGCGGTGATGCCGCCGTCGAAGTCCAGCTTGAGATTGACCACCGCGTGCGGCTCGCCAGTGCGGTGGATCGGCTTGGCGGCGCCGCTCACATAATGCGAGCAGGCCATGCCGAGCCCTTTGCCGGCCGGCATGTGCCCGGCGCGGCCGCGCCAGCCGCTCGCCCGCTCGACGATGTCGAGACATTCGGCGAGGCCGTAGCTGTTGACCGTCAGATCGTTCAGCGTGCGCATGGGCGCACGCAACAGATTGATGCGGCGCACGGCGAACGGGTCGAGCCCGAGTTCGCGCGCCATGCGGTCGACCAGGCATTCGAACGCATGCCGGGTGTCGACCGAGCCGTGCCCGCGCATGGCGCCGCAGGGCGGCAGGTTGGCGTAGACCCGGTAGCCGTCGTATTTGACCGCGGGAATATCGTAGAGACCCTGCAGCAAGGCGCCGGCATAGAGAATGGTGATGATGCCGTAGCCGGCATAGGCGCCGCCGCGCTGCGTGACCTCGCATTCGCAAGCGGTCATGCGCCCATCCTTGCGCATGCCGAGCTTCAACCGGATGTCGGTCTGCGGACGGGCGCGATGGGTGATGAAGGTCTCTTCGCGGGTGAGCTGCATCATCACCTTGCCGGCGCTGGCACGGGCGAGCAGCGCGGTGATGATCTCGAAATTCAACGCTTCGACGCGCGCGCCGAAACCGCCGCCGATGAACGGCTTGATCACCCGAATGCGCGAGGTGTCCATCTCCAGGCATTCGGCGATCATCAAGTGCAGGTAGTAGCCGACCTGCGACACGGTCTGCACGGTGAGGCGGCCGGTGGCCGGGTCGTATTCGGCAAGGCTCGCATGCGGCTCGATCTGCGCGTGGTTGATCTCGGCGCAGTTGAATTGTTCCTCGCGCACCAGATCGGCGTCGGCAAAGCCCTGGCGCACGTCGCCGAATTCGTGGTGCACGTCGCGCTCGAGATTGCCGGGCTTGTTGTCGTGCAGCAGCACGGCGCCCGGTGCGCGCGCCGCCTCCGACGTATAGTAGGCGGGCAGCTCCTTCACCTCGAATTTGATCAGCGCCAGCGCGCGTTCGGCCGTCTCCGCGTCGATCGCCGAAACCGCCGCGACCGGCTCGCCGCGATAGCGCACGCGGCCGCGCGCGAGTGGATATTCGTTCATCGCGATCGGCAACACGCCGTAAGTATATGGGCAATCGTCGCCGGTGACGACCGCGACCACGCCGTCGAGCGAGCGCGCCGCGGACACGTCGAGGCGGACGATCTCCGCGTGACTATACGGGGCTGCGAAAGATGCGTCCGACCAGCGCATCGGCATGATCGAGATCCGCCGTGTAGTGCGCCTTGCCGGTGACCTTTTCGATGCCGTCGATGAGCGGCACGCCGGGGCGCTTGGCGAGGGGCGCGCTTTGCGGGGCTGTCGTCATGACGACGATTCCGCCGCCGCCTGCACCGATTCGATGATCTTGACGTAGCCGGTGCAGCGGCAAAGATTGCCGGACAGCGCGGCGCGGATGTCTTCGTCGCTCGGCTTCGGATTGCGCCGCAGCAGCGCCTCGGCCGCCATGATCATTCCCGGCGTGCAGAAGCCGCATTGCGTGCCGAGCTTTTCGTGAAAGGCGCGCTGCAACCGGTTGAGCCGGCCCTGCATCGCCAGGCCTTCGACGGTCTCGACGTCGCGGCCCTCACAGCGCACCGCAAGCGTGATGCAGGACGGCACGGCATCGCCGTCGACCAGAACGGTGCAGGCGCCGCATTCGCCGCCGTCGCAGCCGGTCTTCACGCCGGTGAGATGCGCGATGTCGCGCAGGTAATCGACCAGCAGCGTCTGTTCGGCGACCGCGTCTTCGCGCCAGCGCCCGTTCAATCGCAATCGCAACAGCCGCTTCTTCGGCTGCGGAACCGGCGCATGCATCGGTGCACTCCTGAAGCAAAAAAATGCGCCGTTTGCCGGGCTATTTCCATGACAAAAATCAAGACGATCGACCCTGGCCGCGACCTAACCGAAGTCAAGGATTATACCGCACCGAACCTGTAAATTTTCCAAAATGAGAATCCTTTGGCGAGGCTTATAAATGGCGCTTCGCGATTACAATGCCGCAGTCGATTTTGTCGATCGGAACGTCGCCGAAGGCCGCGGCGACAAGACCGCATTCATCGATCCGTTTCGCAATCTGACCTATGCCGAGCTGCGCGACGCCGCGGCGCGCATCGGCCCGATGCTGGCGCGCATGGGGATAGAGCGGGAAAACCGTATCGCTCTCGTTCTGCTCGATACGGTCGACTTTCCGATCCTGTTCTGGGGCGCGATCCGGGCCGGCATCGTTCCGGTTCTGGTCAACACGCGGCTGACGGTCGACCAGTACCGTTACCTGTTCGAGGATTCGCGGGCCAAGGCGGTCTTTGTCTCGACCGCGCTGCTGCCGGTTATTCAGGAAGCCGCGGCTGATCTGCCGAGCCTCAAGCAGATCGTCGTCGTCGGCGGCGGCCCGACATCGATGCCGCGGCTCGACGTGCTGTTGGCCGCTGAGAATGAGGGCGCGGCGCCGGCGCGCACGTCGGCCGATGAAGTCGCCTATTGGCTCTACTCGTCGGGCACAACCGGCAATCCGAAGGGGACGATGCACGTACATTCGAACCCGATGGTCATGGCACAGACCGCCGGCCAGCGCCGTATCGGCTATCGCGAAGACGACCTAATATTTTCCGCCGCGAAGCTGTTCTTCTCCTACGGTCTCGGCAACGCCATGTTCTGCCCGATGTGGGTGGGCGCGACTTCGGTGTTCTATCCGGAGCGGCCGACGCCACAGACCGTCTTCGAAATGCTGCGCGGCTATCAGCCGACGATGTTCTTCGCGGTGCCGACGCTTTACGCGGCCATGCTTGCCGATCCCGAATGTAAAAGGGAAAACATGTCGAGCCGGCTGCGGATTTGTTTTTCGGCCGGCGAGCCGCTGCCGGCGCATGTCGGCCTGGAATGGAAACAGCGCTTCGGCCTCGACATCGTCAACGGCGTCGGCTCGACCGAGATGGGGCATCTCTTTCTCACCAACCTTCCCGACGCCGTGGAGTACGGCACTTCCGGCGTGCCGGTCGACGGCTACGACCTGCGGCTGGTCGACGAAAAGGGCAGCGACGTCCCCGACAACGAGATGGGCGAATTGTTGGTGCGCGGCCAATCCTCCGCGGCAGGCTATTGGAATCAGCGCGAGAAGTCGCGCCGCACCTTCATCGGCGAATGGACCCGCACCGGCGACAAATACGTGCGCCGTCCGGACGGCGTCTACACCTACTGCGGCCGCACCGACGACATGTTCAAGGTCAGCGGCATCTGGGTGTCGCCGTTCGAGGTCGAGGATGCGTTGATCACGCATCCGAAGGTGCTCGAGGCGGCGGTGGTGCCAGTCGAGGACGACAACGGCCTGATCAAGCCGAAAGCATTCGTCGTGCTCAAAATCAAAAATGACGCCGATACCGGCCGGGCGCTTTACGAAGAGCTCAAGGTGCATGTGAAGCGCGCGATCGGGCCGTGGAAATACCCACGCTGGATCGAATTCGTCGACAGCCTGCCGAAGACTGCGACCGGAAAGATCCAGCGCTTCATGCTGCGCGACAAAGGACTCGTCGCGCACGCCGGTGACCGCTGATGGCGCCGCTCGCTCATCTCGATTGGCCGTTCTTCGGCGACGAGCACCGGCGCTTCGGCGCGGCGCTGGCGGATTGGGCCGGCGAGAACGTCGGCCAGTATATCGACCACGCCAATATCGACCAATCCTGCCGCGCGCTCGTTCGCGCCTTGGGCGACGCCGGTTGGCTGAAGGCGGTTGTGCCGGCGGCCTACGGCGGCCTCAAGGAAAAACTCGATGTGCGCACGATCTGCGCCGCGCGCGAGATACTGTCCTGGCACGACAGCCTGGCCGATTTCGCCTTTGCCATGCAGGGATTGGGCACCGCCTCGATCTCGCTCTACGGCAGCGACGAGATCAAGGCCAAATACCTCCCGCCCGTATGCCAGGGCCGGCACATCGCGGCCTTTGCATTGTCCGAGCCGGAAGCGGGCTCCGACGTCAGCGCGTTGGCGACCACCGCGACCAAAGACGGGCCGGCGCATGTCCGCATCGACGGGCTGAAGACCTGGATCTCCAACGGCGGCATCGCCGATCATTACATCGTGTTCGCGCGCAGCGGCGAGGCGCCCGGCGCCAAGGGGCTATCCGCTTTCGTGGTCGACGCCGACACCCCAGGGCTGAAGGTCGCCGGCCGCATCGACGTCATCGCGCCGCATCCGCTGGCAACGCTGCGCTTCACCGGCTGCCGCGTGCCGCTGAGCCATCGTCTCGGCGGGCCGGGCGAAGGCTTCAAGGTGGCGATGGCGACGCTCGATATTTTCCGCTCGACCGTCGCCGCCGCCGCGCTCGGCATGGCGCGCCGCGCCTTCGACGAGATGATCAATCGCGCGGCGACGCGGAATTTGTTTGGCGCGCCACTCGCGGATATGCAACTCACGCAAGTCGCGCTAGCCGATAGCGCCATCGACATCGACGCGGCGGCCTTGCTGGTTTACCGCGCCGCCTGGAAAAAGGATCGCGGCGCGCCGCGCATCACGCGCGAGGCCTCGATGGCGAAAGCCTTTGCACCGGAGATGGCGCAGCGGGTCATCGACCGCGCCGTGCAGCTCTTTGGCGGCAACGGCGTGCGTACCGGCGTCAAGGTCGAGGCGCTGTACCGCGAAATCCGCGCGCTGCGCATCTACGAAGGCGCGACCGAAGTGCAAAAACTGATCGTGGCGCGCGAACTTTTGAAGGCGCGCGAGGCCGCGCGCCGGCAGGCCGCCGAGTAAAACGAATGCTGCTGACCGAGGAGCAGGAAAACGTCCGGGATACCGCGCGCGACTTCGCGCAAAACGCCTTGGCGCCTTTTTCCGCCGAATGGGAAAGCAAGGCGCTGTTTCCGCGCACGGCGTTGCGCGAACTCGGCAAGCTCGGTTTCATGGGAATGACAGTGCCGGTGGAGTGGGACGGCGCCGGCGCCGACTACGTCGCCTATGCGCTGGCGATCGAGGAAATCGCCGCCGGCGACGGCGCCGTCTCCACCATCATGAGCGGGCATAATTCCGTCGGCTGCATGCCGCTGGTCGAGTACGGGACGCCGGAGCAGAAAGAAAAATATCTGCGGCCGATGGCGCGCGGCGAGCTGCTGAGCGCGTTCTGCCTCACCGAGCCGCAGAGCGGCTCCGACGCCGGCGAGATCCGCACCCGCGCCGAACGGCGCAACGGCGCCTACATCCTCAACGGCACCAAGCAATTCGTCACCTCGGGCAAGAATGCCGACGTCGCGCTGGTCATCGCCGCCACCGATCTGGCGCTCGCCAAGCAGGGCATCAGTTGTTTCATCGTCGAGACCAACCAGCCCGGCTATCGCGTGCGCCGCGTCGAAAACAAGATGGGGCAGCAGGCGTCGGACACCTGCGAGGTGCAGTTCGACGAGCTCAGCGTGCCGGCGGAGAACCGGCTGGGCGCCGAAGGGCAGGGCTATCGCATCGCGCTCGCCAATCTTGAAGGCGGCCGCATCGGTGTCGCGGCGCAGGCCGTCGGCATGGCGCGCGCGGCCTTCGAGATCGCGCTCGCCTACGCGCAGGAGCGCCGCAGTTTCGGCAAGCACATCATCGAGCATCAAGCCGTCGCGTTTCGCCTGGCCGAGATGGCGACCCAGCTGGAAGCGGCGCGGCAACTCGTGCTGCATGCCGCCAGCCTGCGCAGCCAGGGCATGCCCTGCCTGAAGCAGGCCTCGATGGCGAAATTGTTCGCCACCGAAGCCGCCGAGCGCATCTGCTCCGACGCCATTCAGACGCTGGGCGGCGCCGGCTACATGGCCGACTTCGGCGTCGAGCGCATCTACCGCGCCGTGCGCGCGAGCAAGATCTACGAAGGAACCAACGACATCCAGCGCCTGGTCATTAGCCGCGCACTCATAAGCCGATCGGGCCAAGAGAGGCGGAATTGATGTTTCTGACCAAGACCGCCGACAGTGTGACCACGTTGACGCTGAGCCATCCTCCGGTGAACGCGATCAGCGAGGCATGGGTGGCGGCCTTCGACGCCAAGCTCGACGAACTCGCGCGCGGCCCGCGGTTTACCGTCCTGCATATCCGCTCGGAGCAGAAGGTATTCTGTGCCGGCGCTGATTTGAAAGAAGTGCAGGAGCGCATGGATGCGCCGGACGGCCCCGACCGCATGTACTCCTATGTGGCGGGCATCCAGCGGCTCTACGCGCGCGTCGAACGCCTGCCGCAGGTCACGCTGGCCGAGATCGGCGGCGCGGCGATGGGCGGCGGCTTTGAATTGGCGCTGGCCTGCGATCTGCGCATCGCGGCGAATGAAGCAAAAATTGGCCTGCCGGAAGTCCGGCTCGGGCTGATCCCCGGCGCCGGCGGCACGCAGCGTCTGACGCGGCTGTGCGGTCCGGCGCTTGCCAGCCGGCTCATCCTCGGCGCCGAAATCCTCGATGGTGCAGCGGCTGCGAGCCTCGGCGTCGTCCATTGGGCGGTGCCGCGCGCCGAGTTGGCGCAGCGCGCCGCCGAAACCGCGCGCCGCATTGCCGGCCTGCCGGCCGCGGCGCTCACCGCCAGCAAGGCCTGCATCGCCGCCGCCCAACAGCCTGGGACCGGCGGTTTCACCGACGAACTGGAATTCACCCGGCGGCTGCTCACCGATGCCGAGACGCGCAAGCGCGTGACGGCGTTTCTCGCGGGCGCCGCCGAAACTTCGAAACCGATGAACAAAGGGACGGCACGATGACATTCGATGGCAAGGTTGCGCTGGTCACCGGCGGCGCCTCCGGGATCGGCAAGGCGACGGTGATGGCCTTTGCCCGCGCCGGCGCGACGGCGATCTGCGCCGACGTGAACGCCGCCAAAGGCGAGGAGTTGAAAAAGGAGGCGGCCGCCGCCGGCCTGAAGGTCGATTTCGTCGCCATCGACATGGCGAACTCGGCTTCGATCCGCGCCGCCGCCGCCGAGGTGCTGAAAAAATATCCGCGCGTCGACATTCTGGTGAACGCGGCCGGCTGGGGCGACATCCAGCCCTACATGCAGAACACGCCGGATTTCATCGACCGCGTGATTGCCATCAATCTTGCTGGACCGACGCATTTGGCGCAGGCGCTGCTGCCGCCGATGATCGCCGTCAACGGCGGCAAGATCGTCAATATCGCCAGCGATGCCGGCCGCGTCGGCAGCGGCGGCGAGACGGTTTATGCCGGCGCCAAGGGCGGCCTGATCGCCTTTACCAAGTCGCTCGCGCGCGAGGTCGCCCGCTACTCGATCAACGTCAATTGCGTGTGTCCGGGCCCGACCGACACGCCGATGCTCGCCACGCGTTCGGAGAAGCTGCGCGAGGCCTTCCTCAAGGCGATTCCGTTCCGCCGCTTCGCCAAGCCGGAGGAGATCGCCGACGCCGTGCTGTTCTTCGCCAGCCCGCAAGCCGATTACGTCACCGGCCAGGTAATGAGCGTGAGCGGCGGGCTGACGTTCGCCGGTTAGTTTTTTCGAGATACCATGGAGGGAAACATGACAGCAGTTGCAATGGCCAAACCGGCCGCGAATGGCGACACCGCGGCGCGCTTCCGTCCCGCCGGGCTCGACTTCTCCAGCTTCAAGCCGAAGCATTTTCTCTGGAGCGTCGAGGGTAAGGTCGCGACCATCACCTTGAACCGCCCGGAACGGAAGAATCCGCTGACGCTCGAATCCTATGCTGAGTTGCGCGACTTGTTCCGCAATCTGCAATATGCCGAGGGCATCACCAACATCGTCATTACCGGCGCGGGCGGCAATTTCTGCTCCGGCGGCGATGTGCACGAGATCATCGGCCCGCTGGTCGAGATGCAGCGCAAGGACGACATGGCGGGGCTCATCGCCTTCACCCGCATGACCGGCCAGTTGGTCAAGGAAATGCGCGCCTGTCCGCAACCGATCGTTTCAGCGATCGACGGCATCTGCGCCGGCGCCGGCGCCATCATCGCCATGGCGTCCGATCTGCGTGTCGGCACGGCGCGCAGCAAAGTGGCGTTTCTGTTCGTGCGCGTCGGCCTCGCCGGCGCCGACATGGGCGCCTGCGCCATCCTGCCGCGTATCATCGGCCACGGCCGCGCCTCGGAACTGCTTTATACCGGCCGCGCCATGGACGGCGCCGAGGCCGAGCGCTGGGGCTTCTACAACAAGCTCAGCGAGCCGGAGAAAGTGCTCGCTGACGCGCAGGCGCTGGCCAAGGCCTTGTCGGACGGCCCAACCTTCGCCAACGCCATGACCAAGAAGTGCCTGCACCAGGAATGGAACATGGGCGTCGACGAGGCGATCGAAGCCGAGGCGCAGGCGCAGGCGATCTGCATGCAGACCAAGGACTACGAGCGCGCCTACGAGGCCTTCGTCGCCAAGCAAAAACCGGTGTTCCAGGGTAATTGAGGAAGCCCAAGGGAAGACAAACGCCACGGCTGTCATGGCCGTGGCGTTTGAGACCGATCGATTACTGGCCATAATGCAGGCACCGGTGATAGTATTTTGCGATCACGCCCAGGTGGCGTCCGCTCATGGCCCTCAAGCTCAGTCAGTTGCGCAATTTCACCGCCGTGGTCGAGGCCGGCGCGGTGCGCCAGGCGGCCAAGATTCTCAATTTGTCGCAGTCGTCGGTCACCAAGAGCATCCAGCAGTTGGAAGACGATCTCGGCGTCGCGCTTCTGCATCGCGGCGCCCATGGGGTGGCCGCGACCGAAGCGGGCAAGGCGTTGTTCGCGCGCATCAAGACCGTCGAGGCGGAGCTACGCCACGCTCGCAACGACGTCGAAGCGATCCAGGGCGCCGGGCTTGGCGAAATCCGCGTCAGCGCCTCGCCGAGCGTCGCCACCGGATTGCTGCCGCGCGCGGTGATCGCTTTCCAGCGCACCCACCCGAGGGTGAGCTTTCATATCCTCGAAGGCGTCTATCCCGACATGCTGCCGGCGATCCGCACCGGCGATCTCGATCTCGCGATCTGCCTGGTGCCGGGTCGGCCCCGGGACGACAGCCTCAGTTTCATCAGCTTGGTCAGGGACCGCCTGGTGCCCGCAGTACGCGCCGACCATCCCATGCTCGCCCGGCGCAAGCTGCAGCTGGAGGATCTCGTCGGGCTGGATTGGGTCATCTACCGCCGCAGTCACACCGGATTGGACGTGTTCGAGCAGACGTTCATTGCCAACCGGCTGGAGCCGCCGAAGAGCACGATCGAATGCACCTCGTTCGCCTGCGCGCTGGCCCTGGTCGAAAACGGCGACTACGTCACGCTGGTGCCTTCGCAGATTTTTGCCGGCAATCGCGCGACGCCGTCGATCGCGCCGATCCTGCTCGATTCGCCGATGCAGCCCTGGCAGGTGATGGCGATTTCGCGCGCCAAGCACGAGCTGTCGGCGGTTTGCCAGGCCTTTCTCATCGAGCTGCAGAAGACCGCCGCCAAGATCGACCTGCCTATGACCGGCATGCGGCGGCTGGCGCGGCCGCGGTCCTGATCCGCCGTCGCCACTGATCGATATTATCGATCGCTCTACCCACAAATTGCATCATTAAACGATAGCTGGAAATCCTATACTGGGCTGATCGTCGGTGCTCGCGCCCGACCGGGTTCGGTAGGCGCGCGATGGCCCATACGCTCAGCGATTACCAGGTTGGGGACGCGCACGATGTTCTCGAAAGCGAAATTCGCGGTCATTCTGTTCGCGCTCACGCTGCTGCTGCGCTACGTGCGCTGGCGCCATCCGCAGTTTGCCGCGCGTTTGAGAGAGCGCAACCTGGTCGCGCAGATCAAGGCGCGCGACGAAGGCACCGGCCGCTGGATCGAATTCCGCGACGGCAGGATCGCATCCGGCGCCGGCCAGCATGCGAAGCCGGATATCACGCTGCTGTTCAAGAATGCCGCGATCGGCGCGTCCCTGCTGACGCCGCCGATCAACTGGCTCAACCAGATCAACGCGCAGAAGGATTTCGTCCTCGGTGTCGACGGTCCCGAGGATCTGACCAATTGGTTCGCGCAGACCCTGATGGCGATGCAGACCGCACACTGGCAGATCGGCACGCCGATGCCCGACGGCTCGATACGTTACTGCAACATGACCAACGGCGGGCCGGTCTTCATCACCGTCAAGTACGACAAGATTGTGCGCATGACGCCGATCGATTTCGACGACAGCGATCCGCAGCCGTGGACGATCAAAGCGCGCGGCCTGGACTTCACGCCGCCGCGCAAGACCACGCTGGCGCCGCACGGGCAAAATGCCAAATCGATCGTCTATGCGCCCAACCGCCTGCTGCATCCGATGAAGCGCGTCGACTTCGATCCCAATGGCAAGCGCAATCCGCAGAATCGCGGCAAGTCGGAATATGTGCGCATCTCGTGGGACGAGGCGCTCGACCTCGTCGCCAGCGAGATCAAGCGCTGCAAGCGTGATCACGGCCCGGGCGTGGTCGCTACCTCGCATGGCTCGCATCACACTTGGGGCAATATCGGTTACTACCTCTCGGCGCTCTACCGCTTCGCCAACGCGGTCGGCATGACGCGCGTGCATCATAATCCAGACTCGTGGGAAGGCTGGTACTGGGGCGCGGTGCATCACTGGGGCTACACGCTGCGTGTCGGCCAGTCGGAAACCTACGGCACCGTCGAGGACTGCCTGCAAAACTGCGAGATGGTCGTGTTCTGGGCGGCGGACCCGGAGAGCACGTCAGGCTCCTACGGCGCGCAGGAAGGCACCGTGCGCCGGCAATGGCTGAAGAACCCGAAGCTCGGCATCAAGGTTGTTCACGTCGATCCCTATTACAATGCCTCGGCGCAGTTCCTGCCGGGCAAGTGGTTCGCGCCCAAGCCGACCACGTCGCCGGCCATGGCGATGGCGATCGCCTACGTGTGGATCAAGGAAGGCCTCTACGACAAGGACTACGTAAAGACCCACACGGTTGGCTTCGACGTCTGGAAGGCGTATCTGCTCGGCGAGGAAGACGGCATTCCGAAAACGCCGGAGTGGCAGGAGAAGGAAACCGGCGTTCCGGCGAAAGACGTGCGCGCGCTCGCGCGCGAGTGGGGCAGGAAGCGCGTCTATCTCGCGCCCGGCGGCTGGGGCAACGGCCATGGCGGCGCCTGCCGCAACCAGACCGGCATCCAATGGGCGCGCGTGATGGTGTGCCTGTCGGCGATGCAAGGGCTCGGCAAGCCCGGCATCAACATGGGCAATCTGCAATGGGGCTGCCCGCTCGACTTCAATTTCTATTTCCCGGGCTACGCCGACGGCGGCATGTCCGGCGATCTGGAAAACACCTCGATGCCTGTCGAGCTCTACCAGCGCATGCCGCAGCTTCTGACCATGAGCTCCAATGCGCAGACCATCCCGCGCATCTGGATGCCGGAGGCAATCGCCGACGGCAAGGCGGAGGGCTACCGCTGGATCGGCAAATCGATCGAGCACCAGTTCGCCAAGTTCAGCTATCCGGCGCCGGGACACGCGCCGGTGAAGATGCTCTACAAGTACGGCGGCTCGATGCTGGCCACCATGAACAACACCAACCGCCATGTGCGGATGTATCAGTCGGACAATCTCGAATTCGTCGTCAATCAGTCGATCTGGTTCGAGGGCGAGGCCAAGTTCGCCGATCTGATCCTGCCGGCCTGCACCAATTTCGAGCGCGTCGACATTTCCGAATGGGCCGGGCTCGGCGGCTACGGCCACCACGGCCAGCAGCAGCTCAATCACCGCGTCATCATCTTCCAGGCGCCGGCGATCAAGCCGCTCGGCGAATTGAAGACCGACTTCTGGATTTTCACCGAGATCTGCAAGCGCCTCGGGCTCGCCAACTACTTCAACGAAGGCTGCAACGAGATCGACTGGGTCAAACGGCATTTCGATGCCTCGGACCTGCCCAAGGTCATTTCCTGGAAGGAGTTCATGCGGCGCGGCTATTACGTCGTGCCGTCCGAGAAGGAGCACCTGCGCGCGCCGGTGTCGTTCCGCTGGTTCTGGGAGAACCGCAAGAAGGACGTGCCGGAATTCCAGCCGCTGCCGTCCGACTACACCGAGGAATATCTGCGCGGCTTGCAGACCCAGTCCGGCAAGCTCGAGTTCGAATGCAACAGCCTCAAGCGCTTCACCGATCCGGAGCGTCCGCCCATCGTCAAATACGAGCCGTCATGGGAGGGCCCGCATTCCGGCGACCTGTTCGAGCGCTATCCGCTGCAACTGCTCACGCCGCACTCGAAATATTCCTATCACACGCAGGGCGACGGCAAGGATTCGTTCCTGCTCAACATCGAGGATCACCGCGTCAACGTCGATGGCTACTATTACTGGATCGTGCGCCTGAACGCGCAGGACGCCGCCGCGCGCGGCATCAAGAAGCACGACCTGATCAAGGTCTATAACGACCGCGGCGCGGTGATCTGCGCGGCGCTGCCGACGCAGCGGCTGCCGCGCGGCGTCTGCCACGGCTACGAATCCTCGGCGGTGTACGATCCGATGGGCGAGCCCGGCAAATCGGTCGACCGCGGCGGCGTGCTCAATTTGCTCACGCCCGAGCGCACGCAGACCAAGACTACGCATTCGCTCGCCGGCTCCAACGCGCTGGTGCAGGTCGTGCTGTGGGACGGCGGCACCGAGCATATGTCGGAGACCTTCGCCAAGATGGAAAAGGAGAAGGACATCCGCGCCACGCTCATGGCGGCTAATCTGATGCCGGCCAAATAACGAATAACAAGGAGGATCTGATCTGATGGCTTACGTATTCAAAGAGGGCGACCTGCCGTCGCTCATCGACGCCAAACAGGCACGCGAGCGCATTTTCTTCGTCAACCAGGAACTCGCCAAGATCGACGACATGCTGGCGGGCGTCATGCACTACAAGAAGGGTGCGGCGTCGCCCTTGCACCTGCATAAGAACTGCGAGCACTTCTATTTCATCATTGACGGCAAGGCGACGGTGGAATCGGACGAAGGCATACGGCCGGTCGGGCCGGGCGATATGATCTTCATCCCGGCCGAGGAGAAGCACCGCCTGCGCGCCACCGAGCCGCTGTTCTATTTCGAGTGGCAGGCGCCCAACCGCTTCAAGACCACGATCCTTGAGGGCACCGACGACGACCTGCGCTGGGAGCGCAAGGACGGCAAAGTTTGGATTCAGACTTGATTTAACCCGACAGCAGAAGAGAACGAATATGTCGTTGACATTCATCGATACCAACAAGCTCCCCAAAAAAGCTACGGCTGGCCGGGGCGAATTCACCGAGGTGCTAAACGAGGCGCTGTGCAACGCGCACAACGTGCTTGGTTCCTTGCGTTGGCTTAAATCGGCTGAGACCTTCAAACCGGATGTCTCCGATAAGCATCAGCTCATCTACCTGATGGACGGCAAGGGCCGCATTCAACTCAACAACAAAGACTACGATGTCGAGAAGGGCGCCGGCGTCTATCTCGGGCCGTCCGAGACCGCCACCATCCAGGCGGCGAGCGGGGCGTCGTTGAAGCTGTTTCATCTGGTGGTGCCGCGGATACCGAAGTGAAGCCCGATCAAGACGAGATGCGCGATGAATAAATGGAACATGATCATCGACGTCGCCGAGTGCACCAATTGCAATCTGTGCACGCTCGCCGCCATGGACGAATATGTTGGTAACGACTTTCCCGGCTATTCGGCGCCGATGCCCAAGCACGGACACAAGTGGATCAACATCCTGCAGAAGGAGCGCGGTCAGATTCCGGCGATCGACATCGCCTACGTGCCGACCCTATGCAATCACTGCGACAACGCGTCCTGCGTCGCCAAAGGCGGCGGCGCGGTGACAAAACGTGACGACGGCATCGTGCTGATCGATCCGGTCAAGGCGAAAGGGCGCAAGGATCTCGTCGACGCCTGCCCCTACGGCCACATCTGGTGGAACGAGGAGCTGCAACTGCCGCAGGCCTGGACCTTCGACGCCCATCTCATCGACCAGGGCTGGAAGCAGACGCGCGGCCAGCAATCCTGTCCGACCGGCGCCATGCGCGCGCTCTGCGTGGACGATGCCGAAATGGCGAAGATCGCGCGCGAGCAGGGGCTCGAAGTCATGAAGCCCGAGCTCGCCACTGCCCCGCGCGTCTATTACAAGAATCTGTGGCGCTATTCGACGTGCTTCATCGCTGGCTCGGTGTCCACCGAAGCCAACGGCGTCGTCGACTGCGTCGAGGGCGCCAGCGTGCGCCTCAGCAAGGACGGCGCCGTGGTCGCGCAAGCGGCGACCGATAATTACGGCGACTTCAAATTCGACCGGCTGCCCGAGGGCTCGGGCGATTACGTCGTCGAGATTTCGGCGGCTGGCCGCGCCAAGATCGTCAGCGCGAAGCTCGGCGCCAGCATCAACCTCGGCGAAATCCGGTTATAGGTTTGCCCGATCCTTTAACCCCGCTCGTCTTTCCCGAGCTCGGCGCGCTCTACCGGACGCTTGCCCCGGTGACGGAGGCGCTGCTGCGCGTCATGGTCGGGCTGGCGCTGGTGCCGCATGGCTTGCGCAACACCTTCAATTTTTTCCCGCGCACCGGACAGCCGCTGCGCAGCGTGCGCGCGCTCGCCGACTATCTTGACACACAGGGTTACCGGCCGGGCATCGTGTGGGCATCGGCGATCTCGGTCGTGCAACTCGTCGGCGGGCCGCTGCTCGCGCTCGGCCTGTTCACCCGGCTCGCCGCGGTGCCGATCGTGCTGTTCCTGCTGGTCTCCAATGTCGAGCGCTGGCGCGTCGGCCGCTATTTCTGGAACCAACTCGGCCTCGAATACACGCTGATGTGGACGATTGCCGCGCTTTATTTCCTCGTGCACGGCGGCGGAACCTATTCGCTCGACCACCTGATTCTTGGCCGCGAGTTCTGACCGCGCAAAACCGCGGTCAAGGTTACCGGCGGCCGTTCGCGCGCCGGTGCGTCCAAATACCGGACATTCCGCTATCCCCAGACGCGCAAAATGACGCGATTTCAACCCGCGAAACGGCATTTACGGATGGCCGCGCCACTTTCATCTAGATCACCACCGCCGAAGCGCTTATCCTGCAAGCCGTTGTTGGCTGCAGCCCAGATGCGGAAATCTCGCCCCGTATTGATGGTTTGCGCGAGGGCTGCTGCAACGCACCATCTGCGGCATCAAGGACAGACCGAATGAAGGCGTTCGGATACGTTTCGGCGAAAGACATCGGCCATGCCGTGGCGCTGCTCGCCGAGCACGGCGCCAAGGCCAAGATTCTGGCCGGCGGCACTGATCTCCTGGTCGAGCTCAAGCACGCGGTCCAAAATCCGCAGGTTATCGTCGATGTCTCGCGCCTGCGCGAGCTCAAGGCCATCGCCGTTCTGGATGACGGGCTGCATATCGGCGCCTTGGCGACGCACGGCGACATCATGGCGTCGGCGATCATCCGCGACATGTTCCCGGCGCTGGTCGAGGCCGCGCATTCGATCGGCGCGGTGCAGACGCGCAATCTCGGCACGCTCGGCGGCAACCTGATGACCTGCGTGCCATCGATGGACAGCGGCCCGACCTTGATGGCGCTCGAGGCGTCGGTGACGGTCGCCAATGCCTCCGGCCAAAAGCGTATGCCGCTCGCCGAATTGTTCGTCGGGCCGCGCAAGACCAGCCTCAAGCCCGGCGATCTCTTGGTCGACATCGTCATCCCGAAGCAGAACCTCGGCAAGCCGGCCGGGTTCGAGAAATTCGGCTTGCGCAAGGGCCAGGCGCTGGCGCTGGTCAATGCCGCGGCGGCGTTCTTCATCGACAAGGGGAATTTCCGGGCGCCGTGCATTTCGCTCGGCGCGGTGGCGCCCGTCGTCATCCGCGCGCCGAAGGCGGAAGCCTACCTCGACGGCCGCAAGATCAGCCCCGAGGCGATGGCGGAAGCCGGCCGCATTGCCGCCACGGAAGCAAAGCCGATCACCGATTTCCGCGCCAGCGCCGAATACCGGCGCGATCTCATCGCCGTGCTGGTGAAGCGCGCGCTCGCCAAGGCGCACACGCGCGCGACGGCGACAGACAAGGAGCTCGTGGCGTGACCGACGTAACGATGACCGTCAACGGGCAGACCCGCAGCGCTTCGGTGCCGCCGGAAACGACGTTGCTGCAATTGCTGCGCGACCAATTCCATCTCACCGGCGCCAAGCTCGGCTGCGACGTCGGCGACTGCGGCGCCTGCACCGTGATCGTCGACGGGCAGGCGGTGAATTCCTGCCTCATGCTCGCCGGCCAGGCCGACGGCCGCCAGATCCTCACCATCGAGGGCTTGGCCAGCCGGGACCACCTGCACACGATCCAGAGGACCTTCGAGGACAGCGGCGCGCTGCAATGCGGCTTCTGCGGGCCGGGCGTGCTGATGTCGGCCAAGGCCTTGCTCGACGAAAATCTCAATCCGACCACGCAGGAAATCCGCGACGCGCTGTCGGGCAATCTCTGCCGCTGCACCGGCTACACCAAGATGATCGAGGCGGTGCACGATGCCGCCCGCCTGTTGCGTGAAGACGCCCGCACCAAGCTCACCCACGCGCGACCCGAGGTGACCGCCCCATGAACGAACACAGCCGAATCCTGGAACGCGAGAAGCTGGACATCGCCGAGACGCTGCGCGATGCCGATTTGCGGCTGCCGGCGGTTCTGCCGCGCGAGCCCTTTCCGATCGAGCCGCTGACGCCGGATGCCCGCCAGCAGACCCGCGCCGTCGGCCAGCGCGCGACGCGGCCGGACGGCCGCCTGCACGGCCTCGGGCAGACCAAATACATCGACGACCTCACCTTCCCCGGCATGCTCTACGCGCGCATCAAGCGCGCCGGCGTCGCCTCGGCCCGCATCAAGCGCATCGACACTAGCGCGGCCGAGGCCATGCCCGGCGTGATGGCGGTGCTCACCGGCAAGGAAATTCCGACCAATACCTTTGGGCCCACGTTCCAGGACCAGCCGGTGCTGGTCGACGAGTTGGTGTTCCACGCCGGCGACGGTGTTGCCGCCGTGGCCGCGGTTACCGAGCAGATCGCCAACGAGGCGCTGGACAAGATCGTGGTCGAATACGAGCCGCTGCCGGCCGTGCTCGATCCGGTCGCCGCCATGCGCGAGGACTCGCCCAAGGTGCATGCGCCCGACAGCAACATCTATGCGACCAAGGTGATCCGCAAAGGCGACATCGAGAAGGGCTTTGCCGAGTCCGACCGCATTTTCGAAGCCCGGTTCTCGACGCAGATGATCGAGCACGTGTCGCTCGAGCCGCACGCGGCCATCGCCGATTGGGACGCCAACGGCCGCCTCACCATCTACGCAACGATCGGGCGCATCACGCTGGCGCGCGCCGACATGGCGCGCACGCTGAAAATGCCGATGAGCCGCATCCGCATCGTCGGCACCATCGTCGGCGGCAATTTCGGCGGCAAGAACGAGATCACCCAGGAGCCGGCGCTGGCGCTGCTGTCGAAGAAGACCGGCCGGCCGGTGAAGGGCGGTGTTCACGCGCGGCGAGGAGTTCACCTCGACCACCACGCGTCACCCGATCATCATGGATTACAAGACCGGCGTCGCCAAGAACGGCCGCATCATCGCGCGGCAGATCAGGCTGGTGCTCGACGGCGGCGCTTATTGCTCTTGGAGCGCAACCACGCTCGGCAAGGCCTGCATCCTGTCGCCCGGCCCCTACAAGATCGACAACGTGCTGGCCGAGGCCTTCGTCGTCTACACCAACAAGACCATGACCGGAGCCATGCGCGGCTTCGGCGCGCCGCAGGTCTGCTTCGCCTACGAATCGCACATGGACGACATCGCCAAGGCGCTCAAGATTGATCCCTTGGAAATCCGCCTGCTCAATGCCTTCGACGAAGGCTCGCCGAGCCCGACCGGGCAGGTGCTGCACAGCGTGGTCGTCAAGGAAACGCTGCGCAAGGCGGCCGACCGCTTCGGCTGGGAGCCGCGCTCATGAAACAGCGCGGCCGCGGCATCGCCTGCATGTGGTATCCGATCGGCTTCACCGTTGACGCCAATCCAAGCGCGGCGACGGTGAAGGTGAACGAGGATGGCACCGCGACGGTGCTCACCGGCACGGTGGAAACCGGGCAGGGCTCGCTCACCGTGCTCGGCCAGATCGCCGCCGAGGCGCTCGGCATCGCTACCGACGACGTGCATGTCGTCTCCGCCGACACCGACACCACCCCGATGGACACCGGCGCCATTGCCAGCCGCACCACGTATGTCACCGGCAATGCCATCTGGCTCGCTGCCGAAGCCGCCAAGGCGATTTTGTTCGAAACCGCGGCGCCGATGTTGGGCGTGAAGGTCAGCCAGCTCGAGGCGAAAGACCGCAAGATCCAGGTCAAGAACTACCCGCAGCGCAACGTGTCGATCGGCCAGGTGGCGCATCGCTCGCAGGTCATTCTCGGCCAGCCGGCGATTGGCAGCGCCTCGTGGAACCCGCCGACCGTCGCCATGGACCCGGAGACCGGGCAGGGCAAGCCGTTCGCGACTTATGTCTACGCCACGCAGATCGCCGAGGTCGACGTCGACGACGAGACCGGCGAGGTCGAAATTCTGCGCATCGCCGCCGCGCACGACTGCGGCACCGCCATCAATCCCATGCTGGTCGAGGGCCAGGTCGAGGGCGGCATATCCATGGGCGTCGGCATGGCGCTGCAGGAGGAGATGCTGTTCGACGCCAAGGGGCGCCACATCAATCCCAATTTGACCAATTACATCATGCCGACGTCGCTCGACATGCCGGAGATCACCGTCGATATCGTGCAGGGCTTCGATCCGACCGGGCCGTTCGGCGCCAAGGGCGTCGGCGAGCCGACGGCGGTGCCGACAGCGGCGGCGGTCTTGAACGCCATCCATGACGCGGTCGGCGTGCGCGTCACTTCGCTGCCGGCGACGGCGGAAAAGGTGCTCGCCGCCATCAAGGCCAAACGCGCCACCGAGCAGAAGCAAATCCCGGCCTGACACGATCGTCATCATGGCCGGGCAAAACGCGCGAAGCGCCGTCTTTGCGCCTGAAGTCCCGGCCGGCGCGGCCGAGCCACGGGACGCTACCGCTTCAGCATTTGGCTGCCGAACAGGCCGGTTGGCCTGATCAGCAGGATCAGCAGCATGATGGCGAACGGCGCCATCTGCGCGAGCGGCGCGTAGATCAGCGAACCGATCGAAATCACTTGCCCCACCAGGAAGCTCGACACCAGCGTGCCCTTGATGCTGCCCAGGCCGCCGATGATCACGACCATGAACACAAAGGCCAGCACCTCGAGCCCCATCTGCGGATCGACCATGATCAGCGGCGCTTGCAGGCCGCCGGCCAGGCCGGACAACCCGCCGGCGATGACGAAGGTGATGGTGAACAGCCGGTAGACGTTGATGCCGAGGCCCTCGACATGCTCGACGTCCTCGGTGCCGGCGCGGATCGCCTTGCCGATAATGGTGCGGTTGAGGAACAGCCAGATGCCGATATAGACGAGGGCGGCAATGGCGACGATCACCAGGCGATAGACCGGGATTTCCGTCCCGACAATGAAGATCTGGCTGGCGATCGGCACCGGCACCGGACGCGGCACCAGTCCCCAGAAAAACTTGATGACGCCGACGCCGCCGATCAGGACGCCGAACGATGTGATCATCGTGAAGGGCAGGTCGCGATCGTAGATGCGCCGGAACACCACACGTTCCACCAGCAAGGCGGTGAGGCCGGCGACGACCACGCCGGCCAGCGCGCCGAGCCAGACGTTTCCGACCGCCAGGCCGACCGAATAGGTGATATAGGCGCCCACCGAATAATACAGCAGTTGGTCGAGACTGATGATGCGCATCAGACCGAAGCAAAGCGACAGCCCGATCGCCATCAGGAAGAAGATGCTGCCCTGGCTCAAGCCGAAGATAATGCCGGAGATCAGCAGTTGCAGGTCGATCATCGGCCGCTCCCGCTTTGGTCGGCCGACTTGCCGGTGACGCGCAGGAAGGTCTTTTTGATCAGCGGCTCCAGCGTGCCCCAGATGCCCTTTTCGCCGGCCAGCATGATGAACACGAGCACAAAGCCGATCACCAGTTCCCAATTGCCGAATACCTTGCTCAGCACGTCCTTCATGCCGGTGTAGACGATCGCGCCGACGATCGGCCCGTACAGGGTGCCGACGCCGCCGAGGATCGTCACCACCACCGGGTCGGCCGCGCGCGCCGGGCTGGTGATCTCCGGGCTGACGAAGCCGAGATAGACGGCATACATCGCCCCGGCCAGCGCCGTGGTTGTGTTGGCGATGACAAAGGCGGACAGCCGGATATTGAAGCTGCTGTAGCCGAGGAACTTCACCTTGTCGTCGTTGAGCTTGGTCGCCAGGCACAGCGCGCCGAAGATCGAATCGTCGAGATATTTGTAGAAAGCCCATAGCGCGAAGGCGACCAGGAACGCGAAGATGAAGAACTGATCGGGCCGCGACAGGTCGAGCACCGGCGTGGATGCCATGTTGGTGAGGAACCACAATCCATTGTCGCCGTGCGTGATGTCGGCCAGCACCTTCTGCATCAGGTAGAAGATGATCACCGCGAGCGCGAGATTGACCAAGGCGAAATAATCGCCGCGCAAGCGCACGAACAGTGGGCCGATCGCCAGGGACACGATGAATCCTCCCGCGATGCCGATCAGAATGCCGACGTAAGGATTGGTGCCGAAGTAAAACAGGTAAAACGCGGTAGCGTAGCCTCCAACCGCGAGGTAGGCCGGCTGTCCGAACGAGATGAAGCCCACGCGGCCGAGCAGGTAGTTGCAGCCCATGGTGTAGATCGAGAAAATAATGATCTCATTGGCGAACGGCAGCGGCAGGAATACCCGCACCAGCGCCACGAGGGCGAACGCCAGCACCAATCCCCACCACCATCTCAAAGCGTTCATCGCCGGCGTCCTTATCGATCCTGTTCTAGAGATACTGCTCGCAGGCTTCGGGCTTGATCTGCTCGCGCTCGGTCAGCTCGGCCATGATGCGGCCTTCCTTCAGGGCGTAAATCTTGTCGGCAATGGCGCAAACCAGCGGCAGGTTCTGCTCGACGATCACCAGCGCCGTCTTCTTGCTCAGCTCTTTGAACACGTTGCGCAGGTGCATCACGATGCTGGGCGCCAGCCCTTCGGTCGGCTCGTCCACCAGCAGCAGCTTGGGGCCGCCGAGAATGGCGCGGCCGATCATCAGCATCTGACGCTCGCCGCCGCTCAAATAGCCGGCCTTGCGGTCCATCAGGATCTTCAGCTTGGGGAAATAGTCGAACACCGGGGCCCAGTCGTAATCCTGGCTCGCGTAGCTTCCAAGCTCGAGATTCTCCCGCACCGTCAAATCGGAAAAGACCTTCTTGTCCTGCGGGATGTATTTTATTCCCAGCCCGGCGATAGTGAACGCGGGCTTGCCGACGAGGTTGGTGCCGTTGCAGTTGATTGTTCCCGATGTCGGCTTGAGAAAGCCAGCGATGCTCTTGAGCAGCGTGCTCTTGCCGGCGCCGTTGCGGCCGACGCAGGCGACGACCTGGCTCCGCCGCACGCTCATGCCGACGTCGAACAGCGCCTTTGCTTCGCCGTAGGCGACGTTCAGGTCGGCGACCCTCAGGATTTCGTCATTGGTGGTCATGCCACGACGGTCCTGTCCTGCTGTTCGCCGGTCGTGTCGATCTGCCAATAGCTCTTGCGCACCTCCGGATCGCTCAGCGTTTCCTCACAGCCGCCGTCGGCGATGATCCGGCCATCGTGCATGACCGTGAGCCGCTGCAGGAAGTGCTGCACGTGCGAAATCTTGTGCTCCACGATCAGGATCGTCTGCCGGCCGACGCGCTGTCGGAGCACATTGAGGACGCCCTGAATTTCAGATTCGGAAAGTCCCGCGAGCGGCTCGTCGAGCAGCAGCACCTTGGGCTCGGTCAGGACCGCCATCGCGATCTCCAGGCGCCGCTTTTCGCCGAGGCTCAGGTTCTTCACCATCCGGTCGCGCAGATCGTGCAGGTCGAACGTTTGCAGGGCCTCGACGATCTTCGGATCGTTGCGCTGCGCCTTGCAGGTGTTCAGCAGCAGATGCAGCAGCGACGACTTCCGGTGCGCGCGAAAAAAGGCCAGCACCAAATTGTCGACCACGCTGAGGTTGTCGAACGTGGCGGTGAGCTGGAACGTCCGCATCAAACCGCGCCCCACGCGCTGCTGCGGCGACATGCGGGTGACGTCTTCGCCTTTGTAAAAGATCGATCCTTGGTCGGGCGGGAAAAATCCCGTCAGCAGATTGAAAAAGGTCGTCTTGCCGGCGCCGTTCGAGCCGATGATGCCGGCGACTTCGTTCTCCCGCAGCAGATAGGTGACATTGTCGACCGCGACGAGCTTGCCAAAACGTTTTGTCACGTTTTGTGCCCTGATGATCTCGGCGCGCGTATCGGTTGCCACGACTCACCTGCTCTGAATGTCGTACCCCGGCGCAAGGCAGAAAGCTTGCGCCGGGGTGGAATTAACGGCGTCGTAATCGGCCGGACGAAACGGTCGCCCGATCGAAGCTGGGATCAGTAACCAAGCTCCTTGAGAGTCGGCAACACCGATTCGCCGCCCATGGAGCCTTCCACGCTGAACAGATCCCACTCGTTCTTTTGCTCCGCGGCGCCTTTGCCCTTCACCAGGAAGGCCGCGTACTTGAAGGCGGCCGAATGGTCCTGCCGCCAGGCGGCCGGGCCCTTGACGGAGTCGAATTGACCGCCGTTTGCCATCAAAGCCGCCGAGACTTTTTTCGCATCGAACGATTTCGCCGCCTCGAAGCCGCGGAACATCTCCATGTAGGCGATGTAAGCGATCGTCGCGTAAGCATCCGGCGGCGCGTTGTACTTGGCGCGGTAGAGCGCAGTGAAATCCTCCGCGCTCTTGGCCACCGCTTTGTCCGGGAAGCCGCTGAGGTCGTAGTAGAAGTAGTGCATCGCGTAGACGCCCTGCAGCGCTTCCGGCGGCAGCCCTTTGGCGACCACGTTGGTGATGAAGGCGTTGAAGATGGTCATCTCCTTGCCCAGGCCCATCTGCGAGACCTGCTTGAGGAGCGCCACCGAGTCGGCCGCGAACTGAGCCGCGATCAAAACGTCCGGCTTGGCGGCGCGGACCTTCTGCAGGATGGTGGTGAAATCGCTGGTGCCGAGCGAAGCCTCGTCATAGCCGACGATCTCGGCACCAAATTCCTTGGCGGCGGCGTAGGCGCCGTCGCGCATATCCCAGCCCCAGCTGTCGCTGCGGGCCAGGAAGAAGACGCGCTTTTTGCCGAGCGTCTGCACCGCAGCCTTGCCGGCCATATAGCCGACCGTCCACGGGCTGTAGGCGGCGGCGAAGCTGGAATCGGCGAGCTTGCCTTTTTGGAACGCTTCCTTCGGCCATGACGCAGATCGGGAAGTAAGGCATCGGCTCCTTGGAGACGATGGCATTGAGCGCGTAAGCGAGTGGCGCCCAAGTCTGGCCGCCGACGCCCTTGACGCCTTGCGAAACCATGTAGCGATAGCGGCGGACGCCGACGTCGAGCTTGGCTTCGTCATCGTCGACGACGCCTTCCACCATCACCTTGCCGCCGGGCATATTGAGACCGCCCCGCTTGTTGATGACGTCGATCGCCAGCAGCGCGCCCTGTTTTTGAGTTTCCGCTACCGCCGCGAACGGCCCGGTGAGCGGAAGCAGGATGCCTACCTTGATCTTGCTCGGTTCGGCCGCATTTGCGGGTACGAAGCCGACAACGGTACTGAGCATTAAACTTGCAATAAAATCTCGACGTTTCATGTCCGATCTCCTCCGATTGTCATTGATCTTGTCCGCTTCGCACACTCACGCAGGTTCGCTGAGTTGCCGATGGTTGCAGCTTCACACGATGCCGATCGGCAAGATCTGGTCCGCATCGGCGGTCGGGCGCACCAACGCCGCGCAAAAGCCGCTTGCTCAAAAAGGCTGTTCGCCGGCAACTATGGGTCCCGGCTAGGACACCACATTCATCCCCGGCAGCTTTGACCTACATCAAGGGGGGCTGGAGATTTGATCTTGTTTTACGGGCGTTTCCTGCGTGCCGCGGCGCAAAAATCGGTATGGCATTGGCTTCCTGGATGCGCCGCAGAAAGGTAGCATTGGCCCGCGACCGCCGCGGGGGCGCGCCGTCAAGCCGAAGGTCCATTGCCATGCCAGTTTTCGCCAACCGAGCGCGCCGCGCGATTCTGTTCGCCGGCTGCGCCGCATTGCTCGCGCTCGGCCTGCCGGCGCAGGCGGCCGATTACCCGAACCGGCCGGTGACGCTGGTGGTGGCGTTCCCGCCCGGCGGCCCGAGCGACGTGCTCGCCCGCATCGTCGGCAAGAAGATGGAGCAATTGCTCGGCCAGCCCTTCGTCATCGAGAACAAGCCCGGCGCCGGCGGCAACATCGCCGCGGATTTCGTCGCGCGCGCGGCGCCCGACGGCTACACGCTGCTGATGGGCAACAACAGCATCCTCGCCACCAACGAGAGCCTGTACAAGAAGCTTACCTACAGCCCGGAAAAGGACTTGATGCCGATCACGCTGATCGGCACGCAGGCCAATATCCTGGTGGTCAATCCGCGCGTGCCCGTGAAGTCGCTGACCGAACTGATCGATCTCTGCCGCGCGCAGCCCGGCAAGATCAATTTCGCCTCGTCCGGCTACGGCGCGGCCGCGCATCTCGCCGGCGAATTGTTCAAGGCGGAGGCGCGCGTCAACATCGTGCACGTGCCCTACAAGGGCGCGGCGCCCGCGCTGCAGGACGTGATCGCCGGCAACGACCAGATGATGTTCGCCACCGCAGCGTCGGTGATCGGCCATATCAAAAATGGACAGTTGCGGGCGCTGGCGGTGACCACGATCAAGCGTACCGCCATCCTGCCCGACGTGCCGACCATGGACGAAGCCGGCCTGCCGGGCTTCGAAGCGAGCACCTGGCATGGGCTGGTCGCGCCCACCGGCACTCCGCCGAAGGTGATCGCGGCGCTGCACGCCGCCGCCGTCAAGGCGCTGCACGACGCCGGCGTGCAGGCGTCGCTGGGGCGGCTCGGCGTCGATATCGTCGGCAACACGCCGGACGAGTTCAAAGCCTACATCGCCAAGGAAGTGCCGAAATGGGCCGAGGTCGTGAAAGCCTCCGGCGCCACCGTGGATAAGTAGCGCACGGCCGCGAAACGTGGGAACCGGTTGCCCGAACGGGTCGTGCGGAAGGGAACGCCATGAATAAAGTCGAACGGCCGAACGGCGCGCTCGCGCGCAATGTGCGCCGCGTGGGCCATCTCGATCTGCCCGGCGCGGGGCAGGTCACTATCAACGGCCGTTACGCCTATGTCGGACATATCCCCAACAAGCAAGATCTGGGAACCTCGATCATCGACATCGCCGATCCGGCCAATCCCCGCGTCGTCGCGACCGTCAATGTCGGCGATCTGGCTTCGCACGGCCACAAGGTGCGCGTCGCCGGCGACATCATGGTGGTCAACCACGAGCGCAACATGACGGCGGTCGGCCGCCGCGCCGAGCAGATGCCGGGCGTCCGCCGCGAGTTGCACGCGGCGCTCGGCCGCGAGCCGACACGCGCCGAACTGGCGCAGAAGCTCAGCATCACCGAGGCCGGAGTCGTCGAGATCGAGGCCGCCGAGAAGCAGCCCTATCGCAGCGGCGGCTTCCGCATCTTCGACATCTCCGACCGGACGAACCCCAAGCTGATCCACCATCAACTGACCGGCGGCAGCGGCGTGCACCGTTTCGACATGGACGAGCGCTACGCCTACATCTCCACCGAGATGGACGGCTTCCTCGGCGCCATGCTGGTGACCTACGACATGCGTGATCCCGCCAAGCCCAAAGAGGTTTCGCGCTGGTGGCTGCCGGGGCAGCATATCGCGGCCGGCGAAAAGCCGGCCTGGTCCGGCAAGCGCCACCGCTTGCACCACGCGCTGCGTTTCGGCGACGAGATGTTCGCGAGCTGCTGGCACGGCGGCATCCGCATTGTCGATGTGAGCGACATCGCCAAGCCGAAGACCGTCGCTGCGTACAACTACCATCCACCGTTTCCGGAGCCGACGCACACTTTCATGCCGGTGCCGAACAAAATCGGCGGCAAGCGCATCGCGCTGTCGATCGACGAGGAAGACCAGGCGCAGAGCGCCAATGAGGAAGAAGCGCGCCGCGGCCGCCTGCACGCCGGCATCTGCGTCTTCGACGTGACCGATTATGCCAACGTCAAGCCGCTGTCGCTGTTTGAGGTGAGTGAACTCGACTCGCCGTTTGCCCGCACGCCGGGGTCGCGCTTCGGCGCGCACCAGTTCAACGAGCGCATGACCGGCACGCTGGTGCATGCGGTGTGGTTCGGTGGCGGCCTGCGCATCATCGACGTCGCCGATCCGATGGCGCCGCGCGAAGTCGGCTATTTCATCCCGGACCCGGTCGCCGGCCGCGCCGCGCCGCAAAGCAACGACGTGATGCTCGACGACCGCGGGCTCATCTACATCGTCGACCGCCACGTCGGCTTTGATGTGCTGGAGTATACCGGCCACTGAGTCATTCCGGGACGCGCCGGCCGCTTTGCGGCGTCCCGGAATGACGAAAGATATTATTCCCCCGCCTTGCGATAAAACGCCGCCGCGTCCGCGCTGAACGCCTTGCGCGATTGCGCATCGATATAAAGCATGTGGCCGCCGCGATAGAGCTTGAGCTGCGCGCGGCTGGCGGTGTCCGGCGGCAAATGATCGAGCGCGTAGCGCGTCATGCCGTAGGGCGTGATCATGTCGGCATAGCCGTGCGCGATCAAAAGGCGGAACGACGGGCTGAACGCGAGCAGCGTGCGCAGGTCGTCCTCCGCGCTCGCCTGCAGCCGGCCGCCCTGCCAGTCCCATCCGCCGGTCACCTGCGACGAGAGCAGCGCATAGGTCATCTCGGTCTTAAAGCCGAGCTCGTTGCGGGCATAGGCGGCCATGCCGCCGCCATAGGCGCGCGAGACGCCGTCGAGGATCGGATCGGGTCCATGCGCGGAACGCGCCTCCGGATAGGGATCGTCGACCGCAAAGGTCGCGTCGTAGCGGCTCACGACTTTGCCGTCCGGGCGCAGGTTCTTCACGAAGGCGTTCTCGACGAAGCCGCGCGCCTGCGTCACCACGTCCATGGGCAGCCCGGTCAGTTGCGCGACGCGGTCATAGAACGGCTTGCCCGCGTCGCCGTGCGGCGGCGAGCCGGCGAGCGTCGTCAGATAATCGGTCATGGCGAATTTCTCCGCGTCCGCCAGCGCAGCCGGCGTGAACGCGTGCTTGCGTTCGAGATTGGCCGCCGCCAGCGACGGCAGTTGCAGCGCGGCGCGCAGCGCCGATTCGTCGTCGCCGAAGGTCAGCCAGCCCTCCAGCATCGGCGACAGCATCACGATGCCGGAAACGAGGATGCCCTGGTCGCGCTGCAGCGCGCGCGCCACCTTGGCGGCGCGGAAGCCGCCATAGCTTTCACCGAACAGATATTTCGGCGACGCGGTGCGATCGTTTTTCGCGACGTAAAGTGCGATCGCCTTGGCGAACGACTCGGCGTCGCTGCGGATGCTCCAGAAATGCTTGGCGTCGTCCGGCTTGAGGGTACGGCTCCAGCCGGTGCCGATCGGATCGATCAGCATCAGGTCGGTGAAGGCGAGCCATGTATCGGGATTGTCGCGCAACTGCGCGGTCGCGGCATCGCGGCCGTCGGGCCCGAGATCGAGGATGCGCGGTCCGACCAGGCCGAGATGCAAAAAGGCGGAGGCCGCGCCCGGCCCGCCGTTGAACACGAAAGTGAGCGGGCGGCTCGCACCTGCGTTCTTGGCGACATAGGCGGTGTAGAACACCGCGGCGCTTTGCTCGCCGGATTGGTCGTAGAACGGCAGCGTGCCGGCGGTTGCCGTATAGGCGAGCTTGCCGTGCGGCGTGTCGATGGAATGCTCGGTGACCGCGTCCGCCGGCAGCAGGCGCAATACGCCTTTGCCGTTGTCACGTTCGACAACATGGCTCGGTTGCCCGTGCGCCGGCGTTTTCGGCGCGTCCTGGGCGGCCGCCGAGCCGAGCGCGCCAGCGAAAACGATCGCCAGCGCGAGATACAAGATAGAAACTTTTTTCATGGCACGCCCGGCGCTCCAGCGGTCGATCCGTGCCCCCAGCCTCAAAAAAATGTCCCGGCCAGCGCGGCCGGGACATTCAATTCGTTACCGCCGCCGGAAGTTCGGCCGCCGCTGCTGTGGGCCCGGGGTCGGTGCGTCGCCCTTGTGGCGGAAGCTGATGCGCCCGCGCTGCAGGTCGTAGGGCGACATTTCCACGATGACCCGGTCGCCGACGCCGGTACGGATGCGGAATTTACGCATCTTGCCGGCGGTATAAGCAAGCACCTCGTGTTCGTTGTCGAGCTTCACCCGGAAATTGCCGTCCGGCAGAACCTCGGTCACCGTACCGTCAAACTCCAGCAGTTCTTCTTTCGCCATCCAATTCGTCTCCCGGTCGATTTCAACGTGCGCGGTGGCCGGCGTTGCGGCGCGGCTCATTCTGGCGCTGGAGGAATGTAACATTTTCGATGCCGCTTGGCTCCCCCGCTGTGGCGTCCTGCCGGGGGGCCGCCTGGTGGCCGTTCTGGCTTGGACGGCCCTGGTGGCCGTTGCCGCCGTTATAGGCACGGTGGCCGTTGTTGGCATGATGGCCATTGCCGCCGCCAAATCCACCACCTTGTCCGCGTTGCTGGCGATCGTTGCGCTGGGGCCGCCCGTTATGACGGTTTCCGTTGTTTTGCTGGGCCGGTCGGTGCGCGGTTGCGCGGCCGGTGCGCTTGTCGGTCGAGGGGATCGACATCCTGATCATGCGCTCGATATCGCGCAGGAAGGGTGCTTCCTCGTGGTCGCAGAACGAGATCGCAATGCCGTCGGCGCCGGCGCGCGCGGTGCGGCCGATGCGGTGGACGTAAGATTCCGGGATGTTCGGCAGATCGTAATTGACCACATGGCTGACGCCGTCGACGTCGATGCCGCGGGCGGCAATGTCGGTGGCGATCAAGATGCGCAGCTTGCCGACACGGAAGTCGGCGAGCACGCGCTCACGCTGGTTCTGCGACTTGTTGCCGTGGATGGCCTCGGCGCCGAAGCCGGATTTCTGCAGGGCGCGGACCACCTTGTCGGCGCCATGCTTGGTGCGGGTGAACACCAGCACGCGATCGGTTGTTTCGGTCTTGAGCACCTCGACCAGCAGGTTCGGCTTGGCCGACTTGTCGATCAGGATGACACGCTGCTCGACACGGTCGACGGTCGAAGCCTGCGGCGTCACCGCCACGCGGGCAGGGTCGCGCAGCATTGCATCGGCGAGCTTAGTGATTTCCTGCGGCATGGTGGCGGAGAAGAACAGCGTCTGCCGTTCCTTGCGCAGCATGGCGACGATCCGCTTGATGTCATGGATGAAGCCCATGTCCAGCATGCGGTCGGCTTCGTCGAGCACCAGCACCTCGACCTGGTCGAGGCGCAGCGCGCGCTGGTTGACGAGATCGAGCAGGCGGCCGGGCGTGGCCACCAGCACTTCGACGCCGTGCGCCAGCGAGCGGATCTGCTTGTTGATCGGCACGCCGCCGATGGCGAGCGCGATCGCGAGCGGGCGGATGTGCCGCCCGTAGGCGCGGAAGCTGTCGGAGATCTGGCCGGACAGTTCGCGCGTCGGCGAAAGCACCAGCACGCGGCAGGCCTTTTTCTCGGGCCGCAGCCGCTTGGTGTGCAAGTGATTGAGGATCGGCAGCGCGAAGGCCGCGGTCTTGCCGGTTCCGGTCTGCGCGATGCCGATGACGTCGCGCGCCTGCATGGCGAGGGGGATGGTCTGGGCTTGGATCGGGGTGGGAGTGACGTATTTCTCTTCGGCGAGGGCGCGAAGGATCGGCTCTACGAGGCCGAAGTCGTTAAATGAAGTCAAAGAGGCTCTTTTCTATATAGCGAAGCGGCCGTGCGCTCATGCGAACGGCGGAATCGCGGGGTTCAAAGACATCCCGCGTGACCAGGGTTGTCGGTCGATTGAGAAACGGAAGAGGCGGGGCGAAATTCGTTTTAAAGAGCTTCGTGCACGCAGCCCGCAGACTCGCGATCGAGTTGTTCGTCCGTCGCGGGTCATATGACAGGTGGCGGTGGTAATTTCAAGGCAGGAATAGCCCTTAAGCCGCCGAATGATGAATAATGCATGGAACTGTCCATTTTCTGCTGATGGACAAGCCGCTTTAGATCGGGGAATGTTTGGCCCCCATTCGTCGTTATAGACCCGAATAAGCCAGCCGGAGCCGTCGAAATGCCGTTTCCCAGGGCATCCCAGGCCCTTTCCCGCTTCACCGTCCTTGACCTCACGCGCGTGCGTTCGGGGCCGACCTGCGTGCGCGAGCTCGCCGATTGGGGCGCCAACGTCATCAAGGTCGAGACGCCGGCGCGCCTGGAGAAAGGCGAAGCGTTGGGTGGCCCGCGCCAGGGCCCGGACTTCCAGAACCTGCATCGCAACAAACGCAGCATGACGCTCGACCTCAAGTCGCCGCAGGGCCGCGCCACATTGCTGCGCATGGTCGAGAAGGCCGACGTGGTGGTGGAGAATTTCCGCCCCGACGTGAAGCACCGGCTCGGCATCGATTACGACACGCTGCGCAAGGCCAACAAGCGCATCGTCCTCGCCAGCATTTCCGGTTTCGGCCAGGACGGCCCCTATCGCGACCGCCCGGGCGTCGACCAGATCGCCCAAGGCATGGGTGGGCTGATGTCGATCACCGGCCTGCCGGGGCAGGGCCCGGTGCGCGTCGGCATCCCGGTCGCCGATCTCTGCGCCGGTCTTTTCTGCGCACTGGGCATCCTGACTGCGCTGCACGAACGCGAAGTGTCGGGCGAAGGTCAGTGGATCACCACCTCGCTGTTGCAATCGCAGATCTTTATGCTCGACTTCCAGGCCTCGCGCTGGCTGCAGGCGCACGAGGTGGCCAAGCAAGCCGGCAACAATCATCCGACCTCGATCCCGACCGGCGTGTTCAAGACCAAGGACGGCTATATCAACATTGCCACCGCCGGCCACGTGATGTGGGACCGCTTGTGCAACGCCCTCGGCGCGCCGGAGTTCACCACGCGCGAGGACTTCAAGACCGGCGCCGCGCGCTCGAAGAACCGCGATGCGGTCAACGCCGCGGTCGAAGCCAAGACGGTCGGCAAGACCAGCAAGGAATGGATCGAGATCTTCAACAAGGCGGGCGTGCCCTCCGGTCCGATCAACTCGATCGACCAGGTGTTCGCCGACGAGCAGGTCAAGCATCTCGGCATCGCGCAAGACGGTATACGGCCCGACGGTACGAAAGAGACGTTCGTCGGCCAGCCTTTCTCGCTGTCGCGCACACCGAGCAAGATCGCCGCGGTGCCGCCCGAGCTCGGTCAGCACACCGACGAGGTGCTCAAGGAATTCGGCTTCGCCGATAATGAAATCGCGGATCTGCATAAAGCGAACGCGCTGTAGACGCCGGCCGCCGGCGGCAAGAGCGAGCGTTAAGAGAAGGAAGTATTCAATGAACGCCATTACGCAGACCGACAAAATGCTGTCCCGCAAGGAGGGTGGCGTCGGCTATCTCATCTTCAACAATCCCGAGCGCCACAATGCGGTGTCGCTCGACATGTGGGAGGCTGCGCAAGGCATCCTCGCCGATTTTGCTGCCGACAACGCGATCCGCGTCGTGGTGGTGACCGGCGCCGGCGGCAAGGCTTTCGTGTCGGGCGCCGACATCTCCAAGTTCGAGAGCGAGCGCGCTAGCAAGGACGCGATCGAGCGCTACAACATCGCGGTCGATAAGGCCAACACCGCGGTCTACGAATTCCCCAAGCCGACTATCGCCATGATCCGCGGCTATTGCATCGGCGGCGGCGTCGGCCTCGCGCTCGGCTGCGACCTGCGCATTTGCTCGGACAATTCCAAGTTCGGTGTGCCGGCCGCCAAGCTCGGCCTCGGCTATGGCTATAAAGGCATCAAGAAACTGGTCGACGTGGTCGGGCCGTCCTTCGCCAAGGAAATCTTCTTCACCGCGCGCCAGTTCACCGCCGCCGAAGCGCAAACCATGGGTCTGGTCAACCGCGTGCTGCCCGAAGCAGAGCTCGAGAAATACGTCAAGGACTATGCCGACACCATCAGCGCCAACGCTCCGCTCACAGTGAATTCGGTCAAGTTCATTGTCGGCGAGACGGTCAAACCGCAAAGCGAGCGCAACCTGCAAAAATGCGCCGATCTGGTGGCGCAATGCTTCGCCAGCAACGACTACAAGGAAGGCCGCACCGCCTTCATGGAGAAGCGCAAGCCGGCGTTCACCGGCACCTGACGCGTCCGTCCGAATGGGAAGCGGCGCGCGGGGTTCAAGAACAATGCCGGCCGGTCAACGACCGCGCATGCGAAAGCAAGGGGAGGATTGGCGTGGCGTCGGTTGAGTTGCGCGGCCTGACCAAGCGCTATGGCGACGTGGCCGTGGTCGGCGACATCTCGCTCGCCATCGAGCACGGCCAGTTGGTGTGCCTGCTCGGCCCCTCCGGCTGCGGCAAGACCACCACGCTGCGGCTGATCGCCGGTTTCGTCGAGCCGAGTGAGGGCGAGATCCGCGTCGGCGACAAGGTGATTTCCTCGCCGTCGCATTCGCTGCCGCCCGAGCGGCGCAACATGTCGATGATCTTTCAGAGCTATGCGCTGTGGCCGCACATGACGGTGGCTGAGAACATCGTCTACGGCCTCAAGCTGCGCAAAATGGACCGCGACACCATCGACAAAAAACTTAACGCCATTCTCGCCACTACGCGGCTTGCTGCGCTCGCCGAGCGCTATCCGGGCGAATTGTCGGGCGGCCAGCAGCAACGCGTGGCGCTGGCGCGCGCGCTGATCGTGGAGCCGGAGACGCTGTTGCTTGACGAGCCTTTGTCCAATCTCGACGCCAATCTGCGCGAGGAGATGCGCTTCGAGGTGCGCCGGCTGCACGACGCCTATCGCTACACGACGGTCTACGTCACCCACGACCAGTCCGAGGCGATGACCACCGCCGACCTGATCTGCGTCATGAACCACGGCAAGATCGAGCAGTCCGGCTCGCCGGAAGACGTCTACGACCGGCCGCGCTCGGAATTCGTCGCCCGCTTCATCGGCTCCAGCAACGTCATCAAGGGCAAGGCGCAGGACGAGGCCCGCATCGCCTTCGCCGGCGC
Source organism: uncultured Alphaproteobacteria bacterium (assembly GCA_963733315.1). Classification (GTDB taxonomy): domain Bacteria; phylum Pseudomonadota; class Alphaproteobacteria; order Rhizobiales; family Xanthobacteraceae; genus Pseudolabrys. The sequence continues at coordinate 104,616 of CAVTCV010000032.1, forward strand.
CGCGCTGCGCTGCGTCGGCGGCAAGCTCAACGTCGGTGCCGACACCGCGGTCTCCATCCGCCCGCACGACATCACGATTTCAGCGGTTGCGCCGCCGCGGGCCGACAACACGCTGCCGGCAACGGTGACGCGGCAAGTCTTTCTCGGCGGCAGCCGGGACTATATGGTTGAGCTCAAGGACGGCGCACAGTTGCGGGTCGTCACCGCCGCAGGCGACAGCATCCCCGAAGGCAGCGCGGTCTGGCTGCATCTGCCGCCCGAAAAATGCCAGGCGCTGATGGGGTGACAGCAAGAGATTTCGCGAAACGAAAAAACAACAAAATCGAATTCAGGGAGGATACGCATGCAAGGCTCGAAATTCTCACGCCGCGACGTGCTGATCGGCTCGGGCGCGCTGGCCGCCGGGGCGTCGTTTTCGACCCGCGTGCTTTCGGCCGCGCCGCCGGCCACGCCCGTTACCCCGGCGCTGGTCGAGGCGGCGAAGAAGGAAGGCAAGGTCGTCTGGTACACCTCGATCGACCTGAAAGTATCGCAGGAAATCGCGCAGACCTTCGAGGCCAAATATCCCGGCGTCAAAGTGCAAGTCGAGCGGACCGGCGCCGAGCGTATCCTGCAGCGCATCAGCCAGGAATATTCGAGCAGCATCCATGCCGTCGACGTCGTCAATTCCTCGGATGCTTCGCATCTCGCCTATTGGAAGGAGCAACGCTTTCTCGCGCCTTACGTGCCGGAAGACGTCGCCAAGTTCTATCCGCCCGAGCACAAGGATCCGGACGGCATGTATGCCAGCTTCCGCATCTTCCTGTGCATCATCGCCTACAACACTAGCCTGGTGAAAAAGGAAGAAGCGCCGAAGAGCTTCGCCGATCTGCTGCTGCCGCAGTGGAAGAACAAGATCGTCAAGGCGCATCCGGGCTACAGCGGCACCATTCTGACGGCGACCTTCCAGACGGCACGCGATCTCGGCTGGGGTTATTTCGAGAAGCTCGCCCAGCAGAACGTGCTGCAGGTGCAATCCGCCTCGGTGCCGCCGAAGAAGCTCGCGCTCGGCGAGCGCGCGGTGCAGGCCGACGGCGTCGAATATCTGATTTTCAAGGAGAAGGAATCCGGCCAGCCAGTCGACCCGGTCTATGCCAGCGAAGGTACGCCGCTGATCATCGGGCCGAACGGCGTCTTCAAGGCGGCGCCGAATCCGAACGCGGCGCGGCTGTTCCAGAGCTATTGCTTCACGGCCGAGTGCCAGCAGGTCAATATCAACACTGGCGGCCTGCGCTCGGCGCACCCGCAGACGAAGGAGAAGCCCGGCCGCACGCCGCTCAAGGACATCAAGCTGATGAAAGACGACGCGGTTGGGGTGCTCAAGGATGCCGAGGCGATCAAGGCGCATTACGTCAAGCTGTTCCATGTGTGAGCGTTCAGCGACGGCCTTATCTTTCCCCTCCCCCCACGAGCTTTTGCGAGTGGCGGGGAGGGGTCAGGGGTGGGGGGCATATTGCGAAGATGCACCCACCACCCCGGTTCGCATCGCTGACGCGACGGGAACCGACCCTCCCCACCGCTTCGCGGGGGGAGGGAAGAGCCTTCCGTCATGACCGCGCTCGCACCCGCCGCCCCGGTCGAAACGCGGCGCTTCGGCTTCGATCTTTCGATCCCGGTGCTGCTGCTGTTCGCGGCCGTGCTGTGTCTTCTGATCGTGCTACCGCTCGGCTGGCTCGCGGCCTTCGCCTTCACCGACAAGACCGGCGCGCTCACGCTCGCCAATTTCCGCAGCCTGGTGGTGGACGCGGCCTATCTCGATCCGCTGTTGACCACCTTCGCGCTAGCCATCCTGTCGGCAGTCATCTGCTGCGCGGTGGCCGCGCCGATGGGCTGGTTGGTGTCGCGCACCGATATGCCCTTGCGCCGCACCGTGCGCCTGCTGGTAACCGCGTCGTTTGTCACGCCGCCGTTCATCGGCGCCATCGCCTGGGAGTTGCTGGCGGCGCCGAACAGCGGGCTGCTCAATCAGTTGTTCCGCGATCTGACCGGCGCCGACGCCGGCACGCATCTGCTGAATATCTATTCGTTTTCCGGCCTCGTCTTCGTGATCAGTTGCTACACCTTTCCTTATGTCTTCGTGCTGGTCGCCAATGCGCTCGACCGCACGCCGGGCGATCTCGAGGACGCCTCGTCCATCCTCGGCGGCGGCACCTGGGTGACCGCCCGGCGGGTGACCATTCCACTCGCGCTGCCCGCGCTGGCGGCCGGCGCGCTGGTCGCGTTTCTCGAGGCGATGACGCAATTCGGCACGCCGGCGATCTTGGCGATGCCGGCCGGCTTCCACACCATGACGACCAAGATCTGGAGCCTGTTCGAGTTTCCGCCGCATCCCGAACTCGCCGCGGCGGCTTCTCTGCCCTTGTTGCTGCTGACCGTGATCCTTTTGCGCGCGCAGAACATGGTGCTCGGGCGCCGCAGTTATGCCGTGGTCGGCGGCAAGAACAGCGAGCCGCGCCTGGTGCGCCTTGGCGGCTACAAATGGCTGGCGCTCGCCTTGAGCATGCTCGTGCTGATGTGCCCGGTCTTCCTGCCGTATTTCGCGCTGCTCAATGCGAGCTTCTCCAAAATCGCCTCGCACATCGTCAGTCTCAATAATTTCACTCTGAAAAACATCCGAATTCGTATTTGTCGAATTGTCCGAGACGGACGTCGCCATCAAGAACACGTTCATCCTCGGCATACTTTCGGCCACCGTCGGCACCGTCATGGCCGTCGTGATCGCCTACATCGCCGAGCGGAAGCTGATCGCCGGCTATCGCGTGCTTGGCTTTCTGGCGTCGGCGCCGATTGCTATTCCCGGTATCGTGCTCGGCGTCGGCCTGTTCTTCAGCTACACCAAGGGCCCGGTCGTACTCTATGGCACGCTGTGGATCCTCTTGATCGCCTTCGTCACGCTCACCATGCCGGCGGCCTATCAGCAGTTGCAGTCGGCGTTCCGGGCCGTGCATTCGGAGCTGGAGGACGCCAGCCGCATCCTCGGCGCGACGCGCCTGCGCTCGCTGTGGCAGATCACCACGCCGCTGTTGCGCACCAGCGTGATTGCCACCTGGTGCTTCATCTTCGTCGGTGTGGTACGCGAACTGTCGGCCGCCATCATGCTGTTCACCTCGCAGACCAAGGTCCTTTCCGTGCTCATTTACGATCTCAACGAAAGCGGCGACCTTGCCGCCATCGCCGTGCTGGGCGTGTTCATGCTCGTCGTCACCTCGGGGGTCGTTATCCTCGCCAATAACCTGCCGAAATTCGGCGCTCAACGCGTGGGCTGATTTCAATGACCGCGTCGCCCTCGATCGCCGAACAATTGGCCGCGCGCATCGTCGCGCTCGACGCGGCGAAGCTGCCCGCCGCCGTACGCACAAAATGCGAGGATCTGCTGGTCGACGTTGCCGGCCTCTGCGTCACCGCGCGCAACGAGGATTACATTAAGAGCGCGCTCGCCGGTTGGGACGACGACGGCCCGTGCACGGCGATCGGCCACGCACGCACGTTGAGTGCGGCCGGCGCCGCTTTCGTCAACGGCACCGCCGCGCATGGCGAGGATTTCGACGATACCTTCGAGGGCGGCCCAGTGCATGCCGGCGCGGTGGTGGTGCCGGCGGTGCTGGCGGCTTGCGAGCGGCACAAGCCGGACGGCGCCGCGGCGTTGCTCGGCATTGCGGTCGGCACCGAGACGATGTGCCGGCTGTCCACCGTGGTGCCGAAGGCGGTGCACAAGGCCGGTTTCCACCCGACTGCAATCTTCGGCGTGATGGGCGCGGCGGCCGGCGTTTCCGCCGCGTTTGGCTTGAACGCCAAGCAGCTTGTCGACGCGCTCGGCATTGCCGGCAGCTTCGCTTCCGGCATCATCGAATATCTCGCCGAGGGCGCCTGGACCAAGCGGCTGCATCCCGGCTGGGCGGCGCAGTCCGGCATCCGCGCGGCGCTGCTCGCGCGTGGCGGCTTCTTCGGCCCGCGCACGGTGTTCGAAGGCGTGCACGGCCTGTTTCATGGTTTCGCCCACACCACGCAAGGCAACTACGGTGTGCTCGACGATTTCGGCACGCGCTGGGTGACCGAGACGCTTGCCTTCAAGCCTTATCCCTGCGGCACCATGGCGCACCCGTATATCGATTGCGCGAAAAAGCTCGCCGCGCGCGGCATCAAGCCGGAGGACGTCAAGGAAATGGTCTGCGAAGTGGCGGAGGGCACCCTGCACCGGCTGTGGGAGCCGCTCGCTGCGAAGCAGCGCCCGCCAAACGGCTATGCCGCGAAATTCGCCACGCCCTTCATCCTCGCCACCGGCTTTGTGCGCGGCGGCGTCGGGCTCTATGCCTTCACCGAACAGGCGGTGCGCGATCCGGATGTGCTCGCGCTCGCCGCCAAGGTGCGTTACGTCATCGATCCGAATAATCCCTATCCGAACGCCTTCACTGGCCACATCCGCTGCGTGCTCATTGACGGCAGCGTCGTCGAAGAACGCCAGCCGCATTTCCGCGGCGGCGCCAACGAGCCGCTGACGCGTGCCGATATAGAAGAAAAATTCGCGCTCAACGCGCGCCACGGCGGCTGGGGTGCCACGCGCAGCGCCGCCGCGCTCAAGCTGCTCGGTAGGCTCTATGATGCAAAAATCGATCTCGCACCGTTACGGGGGTAAATGAATGGCTGAAGGAAAAGAACTCGCCGGCAAAGTCGCCATCGTCACCGGCGCCGGTCGCAATATCGGCCGCGCCATCGCGCTGCGTCTCGCCGCCGGCGGCGCCGCGGTGGTGGTCAACGCGCGTTCCAACCAGGCGGAGGCCGACGCCGTCGTCGCCGAGATCGCGGCAGCCGGCGGCAAGGCCATCGCCGTCCTCGCCGACGTCGCCGATGCCGCCGCGGTCGAGGCGATGGCGCAGGCCACGCTGAAGGCCTTCGGCCGCATCGACATCCTCGTGAACAACGCCTCGCTGCGCCGCGAAAAACCGATTGACGAGATGAGCTACGCCGAGTGGCGCGAGATCATGGACGCCACGCTCGACTCCGCGTTCCACGGCGTGCATGCCTGCCTGCCGGCGATGAAAAAGAATGGCGGCATCATCATCAATATCGGCGGCATGAGCGCGCATATCGGCTCGAAAGGCCGCGCCCATGTGATGACGGCGAAAGCGGGCGTCGTCGGCTTCACGCGCGGGCTCGCGCACGATCTCGGTGCCCACCACATCACCGCCAATTGCGTGGTGCCCGGCGCGATCCACACCACGCGGCCGCGCACCTCGCTCACCCCGGCGCATCATCTCACCCACGGCACCATCACCGGGGAACCGGGCAAGCCGGACGACGTCGCTGCCATGGTGCGGTTTCTCGCCGGTCCCGGCGGCCGCAACATCACCGGCCAGACCATCCATGTGAACGGCGGGGCGTTCCTCGGCTAGCCGATGCCCGTCCGCGTTCCCCGGGCGCAGCGCAGCACGAAATGGTGCGCTGCAGACCCGGGGTCCACAGCTACCACTAAGAGAGTTGGGTCCCGGATTTGCGGCGCGGCACTTCGCGCCGCACCGCAGATCCGGGATACGCTGCTCTACTGGCCGCTTGCACGCGAAAGTGCTAATCCAGCGCCCAAGAATTTCCCGCCAGCAGTGAGGGTCCCATGTATTCCGAGCTCGCGCTTTTCATCGACGGCAAATGGCTCAACGGCGAGGGCCGCAAGGGCGAAGACGTGATCAACCCGGCCACCGGCAAGACGCTGGCGCACCTGCCGCATGCCTCGACCGCCGATCTCGACGCTGCGCTCGAAGCTGCCGCGAAGGGCTTCGCCGTGTGGAAGGCGACCTCGGCCTATGACCGGTCCAAGATCATGCGCAAGGCCGCCGATCTGGTGCGCGAGCGCTACGATCACATCTCCAAGGTGCAGACCCAGGAGCAGGGCAAGGTCTATGTCGAATCGCGCGCCGAAGTGCTGACGTCGGCTGACATTATCGATTGGTATGCCGAGGAAGGCCGCCGCACCTACGGCCGCGTCATTCCCGGCCGCCAGAAGGGCGTGCGTCAGCTTGTGCTGCAGGAGCCGGTCGGCGTGGTCGCGGCCTTCACGCCGTGGAATTTCCCGACGCTGACGCCGATCCGCAAGATCGCCGGCGCGCTCGCCGCCGGCTGCTCGCTCATCATCAAGGCGTCGGAAGAAACGCCGGGCGGCTGCATCGAACTGGTGAAGTGCTTCGCCGATGCCGGCCTGCCGGCGGGCGTGCTCAATCTCGTGTTCGGCGTGCCGGCCAATGTGTCGGAGCATCTGATCCCGTCAAAGATCGTCAAGAAGATCTCCTTCACCGGCTCGATTCCCGTCGGCAAGCATCTTGCCGGCCTCGCCGCCAAAGGCATGAAGCGCGCCACCATGGAACTCGGCGGGCATTCGCCGGTGGTGGTGTTCGACGACGCCGATGCGGAGAAAGCCGCCGACACCATCGCCGCGTTCAAGTATCGCAACGCCGGCCAAGTCTGCATCTCGCCGACGCGCTTCTACGTGCAGGAGGGCTCGTACAACAAGTTCGTCGCCCGCTTCACCGAATACGCCAAGGGCTTGAAGATGGGCGATGGGCTGGAGAAGGGCATCACGCTCGGCCCGCTCGCCAATCCGCGCCGGCTCGACGCCATGGAAAGCTTCGTCAATGACGCCAAGGCGCGCGGCGGCAAGATCCAAACCGGCGGTTCGCGCCAGGGCAACCAAGGCTTCTTCTTCCAGCCGACGGTGATCACCGACGTGCCGGACGATTCCAAGATCATGACCGAGGAGCCGTTCGGTCCGCTGGCGCCGATCGTGCCGTTCAAGACCTTCGACGAGGTGGTCGAGCGCGCCAACTCGCTGCAGTTCGGGCTTGCGGCCTATGCCTTCACCTCGTCGGACAAGACGGCGGCCGCCATCGGCGACGCCATCCAGTCCGGCATGGTCGGAGTCAATTCCGTCGCGGTGTCGACGCCGGAGACGCCGTTCGGCGGCGTCAAGGAATCGGGGTACGGCTCGGAAGGCGGCATCGAAGGCCTGCAGGCCTACATGAACACCAAGTTCATCTCGCAGGCCTGAAACGCGATCGCACCGCGACGAAAATTTCCGGCGCGCCGCCTGAGACGCGCCGGCAACCGTCCCACGACGTTGCCCACTCGGCAGACCGATGGCGAGGGCCGGTTCAGCCGCCTTCCGCGCCTCGCCATCGCTAAAAGCGTATGGGAATCAATGATACAAGAAGGGCAGGCCCTTCAGCCATCTCTTTAGTCTAAGGCGGGGCGAACTCTGACTAAAGTCAAGGCGCCCCATAATTTGTTCAGGCCGAATGACAACGCCGGATTGAATTTCAGCGAACGCCGGCGCACTACAATACGCGGCGTGCGGTCCAGTTTGGCGCAGCCGCGATTCGATGAAACGCCGGGGGGCATCACAATGACGCGCGAAATCCGGAAGGACTTCCGCGGCTATCAATTCTGGTCCCCCGATAACGACTGGGGAGGAAGATAATGGCTGCTCGAATTCCGGCAAACTTCCGACGCGTGATTACCGCCGCGGCGGGAGGCAATGTTATCGAATGGTATGACTTCTATATTTTCGGAAGCTTGGCCACGATCTTGTCGGTCAAGTTCTTCGAAAAGAGCCACCCCGTCGCCGCCCTGCTCAGCACGATCGCGCTGTTCACCGCCGGGTTCCTGGTCCGGCCGTTGGGAGCCTTCGTGTTTGGCTGGCTGGGCGACCGCGTCGGCCGCAAGTACACCTTCATCCTGACGCTCGTCGGCATGGCGCTCGGCACCGGCGCGATCGGCTTGATTCCGACCTTCGACCAGATCGGTCTCTCCGCCGCGATCATCCTGTTCTTGCTGCGCATGCTGCAGGGCCTTTGCCTCGGCGGCTCATACGGCGGCGCCATCACGTATGTCGCCGAGCACGTGCCGGAAGACCGCCGCGGTTACTATACCGGCTGGCTGCAAACCTCGCCGACGCTCGGCATCGTGCTGTCGCTCATCATCATCATCGCGACGCGCACCTACTTCGGCGAAGCCGCGTTCAGCGACTGGGCATGGCGCATCCCGTTCTTGTGCTCGTTCCTGCTGGTGTTCGTCACCATGTACATGCGCGCCAACTTCGAGGAGTCGCCGGTCTATGAGGAGATCAAGGCCAAGGGTAAGACAAGCAAAAACCCATGGCGCGAGGCCTTCCTCAATCCCCAAAATCTCAAGTACGTGGTGATCGCCACTATCGTGGTCTTGGGCGAAGGCGTGGTCTGGTACTCGAGCCAGTTCTGGGCGCTGTTCTATATCCAGACGGTTTCGAAGGTGGACACGTTGACTGCCTCATGGATCGTAGGCATCGGGCTGGTGATCGGGACTCCGTCGCTCATCTTATTCGGCTGGCTGTCCGACAAGATCGGCCGCAAGCCGGTGATCCTGGGCGGCTTCTTCCTTTCGGCGGTCACTTACTATCCGCTGTACACCTGGCTCGGGGCGGTCACAGCGCCGGGCCATCTCAACATCCCGATTGCGATCCTCATCGTCGCCATCATGGTCTGCTACGTCGGCATGGTGTACGGGCCGATCGGCGCCTTCCTCGCCGAATTCTTCCCCGGCCGCATCCGCTACACGGCGGTGTCCATGCCGTACATGATCGGCAACGGCTGGGGTGGCGGTTTGGTGCCGTTCATCACCACGGCGGCGTACGCTGCGACCGGCAGTCTCTTCTATGCTCTGATCTACCCGATCGCCGTTCCTGCGGTGTGCCTTATACTGTCGCTGTTCCTGATGCCCGAAACGCGCCATATGAGCGTCTGGGACGAAGATGTGAATCCGCGCGGTCAAAAAGCTTAGAATCCAAGACAAGAGATGTGCGGGGCCGGTTCGGCCCCGCATTTTTTTTCACAGTGCATCAATTTCCAGGCGCGAAGCCGTAGCTCGTCAGGATCGCCTCGCCCTCCGGCGAGACAATGAAATTGGCGAAGGCTTGCGCGGTCGGCGGCGCACCATCGATCACGGTGAGCCCGTCGTCGGCGCCGACGCTCAGATTGCCCGGCAATTGGACAATCTGCTGACCGGGGTTCTGCTTCAGCGCGGCGCGCGCGTTGGTGCAATACGTGAGGAAGACATCGGCTTTGCCTTCGGCCACCAGCCAGCCGTAGACCAGGCGGCCTTCCGGCGGTGCTGCGCTGGTCGGGCTGCCGGTGAGTTGACGCGCCTTCTTTTCGAGTTCGGCGCGCGCGCCAGGCTTGACCGCGTCGGCCTTGCGGAAGATCTCGATGGCGTAGTCGCCGGAGGGGCCGGCCTTCGGCGTCGAAATGCCGAGCTCCACCGCCGGATCGAGCATGCGCTCAAGCAGGTTCGTGCTGTCGACCTTGAGCAGCGGATTGACTAGCGCGCACATTTTGTTGCGGGCGAAGCGCACCACCGGACCGCTTTTTCCCGTGTCATGTAGCGCTTGCGGATGCTCCATATTGGCCGAGGCGAAAACCTGCGCTTTCGCGCCGCCGGCGATCTCGTTCTTGAGCGCGCCGGACGGCCCGAATTTCATCTCCACCTTGCCGCCGGTTTTCGCCTCGAACGCCTTGGCCACGTCAGTCAAGGCGCCCCTGAGGCTGCCGGCGGCGTAGAGCTCGATTGGTTCGGCAAGCGCCATGGCAGGATTTACGAGCAGGAAGAACACAGCGACAAAAACGAGCGTGGGGCGCTCCCTCTCCCCGCATGCCGGGAGAGGTGAAAAAGAGGCTTTACGCGCTCGGATCATTCGCATTCGGGTAGAACAATTGCTCGCCGTTGATTTTGTAATTGGCGATGTCCTTCTGCCCTTCCGGCGAGATCAGGTAGTCGATGAACTCTTGGCCGAGTTCTTTTTTCACGCTCGAGTGCTTGGCCGGGTTCACCAGCATGACGCCATATTGGTTGAACATGCGCTTATCGCCTTCGACCAGGATCTGCAAGTCGCCCTTGTTCTTGAAATGGATCCAGGTGCCGCGGTCGGACAAGACGTAGGCATTGCCGGCGTTGGCGGTGTTGAGCGCCGCGCCCATGCCCTGGCCGATCGACTTGTACCAGGGTCCCTTGTCCTTATCGATGTCGATGCCGGCATCCTTCCAAAGCTTGAGCTCGGCGATATTGGTGCCGGAGCGGTCGCCGCGCGAGATGAACGAGGCCTGCTTGGCCTTGATGGTCTGGAACGCCTTGGCGACGTCCTTCATGCCCTTGATGCCGGCCGGATCGGTCTTCGGCCCGATCAGCACGAAGTCGTTGTACATCACTGGATAACGATGCACGCCCTGGCCTTCGGCGAGGAATTTCAATTCGGCTGATTTAGCGTGCACGAAGACAACGTCGGCGTCGCCGCGCCGGCCCGTGTCGAGCGCCTGCCCGGTGCCCTGTGCGACCACCTTCACGGTAATGCCGGTCTTCTTTTTGAACAGCGGCAGTAGATATTCGAACAGGCCGGAATCCTGCGTCGAGGTGGTCGAGGCCACCACGATCGATTTGTCCTGCGCGAACGCGGGCGGTGCGGCGACGAGCGCGGCGAGTGCGGCGACGGCGATGATTGCGCGACGGTTAAGCATGTGAATCCTTCTCCTTGTGTTTTCGTTACTTACGTTTGTCCCGGCCATCTCGCTTAGGAGGGCAACTGTGCCCGCCTTATCGGGATCGCCGAGACAGGCCCCGGCGATGACAAGATTCAAATCACACCAGCAATTCGCCGGCGATGAACGTCCGCGCCTCCTGCGTGCGCGGATTGGCGAAAAATTGGTGCGCGGACCCGCTTTCGATCAGTCGCCCGCGATGCAGCAACACGATCTCGCCGGCGAGCCGCTTGGCTTGGCCGAGATCGTGGGTCGACATCACCACTTTGACGCCGCGCGCGCTGATCGCGCCCACGATGTCCTCGATCGCCTTCGTGGCGGCGGGGTCGAGGCTGGCGGTCGGCTCGTCGAGAAACAGCACGGCGGGATCGCGCGCCAGCGCGCGCGCGAGCGCCAGCCGCTGCTGTTCGCCGCCGGACAATCGCCGCGCCGGCCGGTGCTCGAGTCCCTGCAGGCCGACGTCGGCAAGCAATTCGGCGGCGCGTTGCGCGCGCTGGGCGCGCGGCACACCGGCCGCGGCCAGGGCATAACGGACATTGCCGGCGGCGCTGCGCCGGAGCATGACCGGGCGTTGGAACAAAATGGCGCGGCGGTCGGGCGGGGACAGTTCGCGGCCACCCCAAGTGATGCGCCCGCGCGTGGCGGGGATAAGGCCCATGGCCGTGCGCAAGAGCGTGGTCTTGCCGGAGCCGTTCGGTCCGATCAGGACGGTCGGCGCGCCGGGAGCGAGCGTCAGCGAAATATTGTCAAGGATCGTCACCGCGCCGGCGACAATGGCCACATCCACGAACATCAACGGCAAGTCGGCGGCGGGTGCACGCATGGTCATCCCGCGTAATGTTCGCCGGCGCGGCGTGCGCCCCAGGCCAGCGCGTTGATCACAATCACGATGGCAATCAGCACCAGGCCGAGGCCGATGGCGAGCGGCAGGTCGCCTTTGGAGGTTTCCAGCGCGATCGCCGTGGTCATCGTGCGGGTGAAGCCGTCGATATTGCCGCCGACGATGATGATGGCGCCGACTTCCGCCGCCGCGCGGCCCCAGCCCGCAAGCAGCGCTGTCACCAGGGAAAATCGCGCGTCCCAGACCAGCGTCATGACGCGGCCGGCGGCGCCGATGTTCATCGCGGCCAGTTCGTCGCGATACTCGGCCCAAAGGTCCTCAATGGTCTGCCGCGTCAGCGCGGCGATGATCGGAGCAACCAGAATGGTTTGCGCGATCACCATGGCCTGCGGGGTGAACAACAGTCCCCATGTTCCGAGCGGCCCCGACCGGGACAACGCGAGGAAAACCGCAAGCCCCACCACCACCGGCGGCAGGCCCATCATGGCGTTGAGTGCGACAATGGCGGCCTCGCGCCCCGGAAAACGCGTGAGCGCCATGAACGCGCCGAGCGGTACGCCGATGAGGGCCGCGAGCAGCACCGCGCTCATGCTGACGATGAGCGACAGCTTGACGATGGCGAACAAGCCGGGATCGCCGGTAAGCACCAAATGCAGTGCGGATCCATCGCCGGTCATGTCGGTTTTCCAGGCACTTTTGGGCCGCCAGAGGCCGAAAAACTGTTGTGTCTAGTCATTTTGATATTTTGCGCCTTTGTTCCGTAATCGGTCAATCTTCGAAATAAAAACATATTAAAACAGGAGATTGCCTGCAGTTTCATTGCCTTGCAGCCGTTGAAGACGAGGCCATTCGACTTGAAAAAGGCCGTCCACGCCTGCATGACGTAACGATCAGCTGGCAATTGGTGGGGTGGCCGAGTGGCTGAAGGCGCTGAAAGCGCGCCCGCGCGCGTCTTCGTGTAAAAGGGCGTGCGCCGTTGCGAGAGCTGGTGAGGAGGGGTGGCCGAGTGGCTGAAGGCGCACGCTTGGAAAGCGTGTTTACGGGAAACCGTAACGTGGGTTCGAATCCCACTCCCTCCGCCATCAACTGAAAAGTTGATCTGGCGATCCTGCGGTTTTTTAATCCTGGAATATCGTGCCCTAGCTCGTGCCCTAGCAGGGGCGAGTGCATCCATGCACGTTCCGTTCTCGGCCCTTCGCGGCTTACCTCCGAAGTTGGGAGGGCGCGAACATAACGTTACCCTCTCGGCCATTTGAATCTGCGCTGAACGGATGTGGTCCCCTCCCCCCATGACAGGCCGAGGTAGTCAGAGTGCGCACTGTGTCCGCAATCGCGATGGGGGGCGACCAAGAGTTTCCAGGTTCGGCCCGAGAAGCTCGTCGGATTGAAATAGTCTGCTCCTGCGCCGAGGAAGGTCGGCACGTGTCAATCAGGGGGCTCCATCACTTTCCGAATAGAGCAGCGGTTTCCTAAACCGTTGCCATCCATATTGGCCTGTATCGTGCAGTGCCGTTTCATCCGGAAATTCAGGCGTTTTTGACTAATCACCAACCATCCAACCACGCCATTTCCCACCCTGTAGTGAGGAGTTCGGTGGGAAATCGGGTGGGAAATATCGGAGCTGTAAAAAACGTCGGGTTGAACCGAATTGTCCGTAGACGCGGGGACCACGGGTAACCAGAGACGCCCCCATGAGCGCCGCTGTGATCTCAGCGCCGATTAATAATTCTGCCCGCATGGTCGGCTGACATGAGCTGCATGGGCCTGCGCACAATAGACAAGAAAGGTCATCCTCATCCGTTCGGTTTTGGCTCACCTGACCTCTGTGGCGGAGAGTTGGGGAAGGTCCCAAAGCGGGTGACCCTTGGTGTGAGTGTTAACGTTGCTGTTGGGTGCGACTGATCTTCTGTTATTGGTCAAAAACGTTCGGCGACGGTCGGTGTAGCGTCAGTCCAGCGGTGAAGGCAATTCCTCGCCGTCCGCCCCGAGCGACACGGGCAAAGCGCATCACCCTTTTTCTGTGCAATATTACGCCAATAATCAAAGCTTGCCATCGTAGGCGCCTTCGTGGTCAAGCCAATATCATCTATTATTTTCAGCGCGTCATCGAGCGTCTTTACAAGAACATCAACCGCCAATGCAGAAGCCCTTGCCAATGCTTCCTGTATTGTCGTCACACGAATTATTTGCCCGGCTGTGTCAACGTGAATTGGGGCAGCGCATATCCATTGGAAGGCGCTGGCCTTTGTAGTGTGCACCAATAATGGGGAAGCAAAAGCAAGCATCCCACCTATGCTTGGATGAACAGCGTTGCACAGCCATTGGTAGTCTTGTTGAACGGGATTTTCGGTTGCGCGCCCAAGTTTTTCGATCAGAGTCAAAACGTTCGGCCGCGGAATCTGATATGTTTTCGCTAAATCTGGCACCTTGTTATCAAACTTTGCGCCCCATACCATTTTGTAAACCTGACTAGTCAGTCTGTGCCAGTGTTCGTAGGTAATTCCGGTTTCGGCACAATCCCGCTTTGTTTCACTCCATATTTCTTGCAGGTATTTTGTTTCGACCCAGAACGAGGCCGCTGTCTCCAACAAAGAACGCGCGCATGCAGCGGCCGGGATGATTTGCATTAAGTCACCAAGGCTCCACGTCGCGGCAGCGAGTTGTTGGCTCCTCCACGCATTAACGAGCCACCACGACACCAATCTCGAATGAGTATCAATGAATAAAGCATTATGAGTTCTGCGAAGGGCCTTTCCTGGATTCGAGAGGTGCAAATCAACGTTATTGCTTACAGGAAAAGCTATTATTACGGGAGTACCCTTCAGAATGGCTGGCGTGCGTCCCAATGGGCGCTTGGTGCGCTTTCGCGGGCTTGCGGAAATCAGCTCGTGAACTTGTTCCCAGAGGTCTTTTTCGATAATCGGGTCGTGTTCTCCAGGGTAAGCCGAGCCCTTGTGCACGGCTTCGCCCAGGCAGACGCGGTTGTTCAGGACGCGGTAGAGATAGCCCTTGTCGATCGGCTTGCCTCGCTTGTTGAGGGTGCCTTCCTTTGCCAGCATCTCGATCAATTGCTGTGGGGGAGTACCGCGGGCAAAGCGGGTAAAGATCGAGCGGACCAGATTTGGCTTCCCGCTCATTGACGATCAGCTTGCGGTCCTTGATGTCGTAGCCGAGCGGGGCCCAGCCGCCCATCCACATGCCCTTGCGCCGGGAGGCTGCGAACTTGTCGCGGATGCGCTCGCCGATCACCTCGCGCTCGAACTGGGCAAAAGACAGCAGGATATTGAGCGTCAATCGGCCCATTGAAGTGGTTGTATTGAACGACTGGGTGACGCTCACAAAGGTGACGTTGTTGCGGTCGAACACTTCGACCAGCTTGGCAAAATCCATCAATGCGCGGCTGAGGCGATCAATCTTGTAGACCACCACGACATCGACCTTGTGCGCCTCGATATCGGCCAAGAGGCGCTTAAGGGCGGGGCGTTCCAATGTGGCGCCCGAAATCCCGCCGTCATCATAGCGGTCGGGCACCAGGAGCCAGCCTTCCGCGCGTTGGCTCGCTACATAGGCCTCACAGGACTCGCGCTGGGCATCGAGGCTATTGAACTCCTGCTCCAAGCCCTTCCTCGGATGACTTGCGGGTATAGACCGCGCAGCGGAGCTTCGGCTTGACGGCGAGCGGGGCTCTTCACGACCGCCCCCGCGTGTTTTTCATGCCGAAGAAGACCAGGCCATTCCACTGCGTGCCCGTAATGTGACGCGCGATGGCCGAGAGCGATTTGTAGGGCCGGCCCTGATATTCGAAATCCTCGTGCCGAACCGTCACGCAGTGTTCGACGCCCCGCCATTCGCGAATCAGACGCGTGCCAGCAATCGGGCGATTCTCGATAGGAGCTGCGGCGCTTTGGCTTCTTGCCCTCAAGCTCATCGGCTAGGGCATCCAGGCGTTCGAGGGTTTCCTGGCTGAGCCCGCCATAGGCCAATTCCTGGATCCGGTAGGCGAGGCGGTTCTCCAGGAAGCGGCGGTTATAGGGCGGCGGCTCGCGCTCGAATAAGTCGCGCCATTTCTGCTTGAGATCGCCGACGGGCGCGGTTTTTAGGGCCGCCAATTGGGCCAAAACGGTATCAGCCATCCGACTTTCTCCGGTCTATCGGGGTCGGATGACCGCTCTCGGCGGCCGAGATGTCGAGTGAACTTTCTCCGATGTGCGGCAGAGATTTGACTGGACTTCCGCGCCTGAAGACGCATGAGGCCGGCCGCCAGGATTTCGGCGACATCCGCAATTGCGCCGTGTGCTCTTTCGGCAGTTTGAGGCGAAGCACGCATCTCTACAAACTGATCTAATAATTACATTTGTCGAGAGCATCCAAGAGGTTAGCGAACATGAGCGTCACTACGAGTAGCTAAACGTGGAGAATCGAAAACCGTAGTTGTGACAAATTCGGCCTCGCAGCTCGCTGTAATTCGGGGTTGGATACAAAATAATTCGTTGCCCAGATTCGATTCGGTTTCGCGAGTTGTGATGGCAGGCAAATCCGGCAGACCTGAAGGGTGGAACTTTCGCGAGGCGGCTCGGCGAACCGTCGATCCTGGACTTCTCACAGAATGCATCTCCGCCGAGCGCGCTTCAGACAGAGTCGCTATCAATTCCGGCAGGCGAGAAATGACGGAAAGGATTGTCGACGACTTAAGGGGGCATCTCGAGAGTGGACGGCTGCTTGCATGGGGAAAGCGGGTCACACGCGCCGCTAAGCTAGAACCGATCGCCCCGTCGGAGTGGCCGCTTGCCAAGCTTAGTTTCCCTCGACGAGCGATGAATATCAAAATCGGGGATGAGAAGATCATCGATCTTCGCATTTATCCAGTTCTGAATGTTCCGAACGGTTTAGCCCATCTAATCGACAAACCTCTTTTGGAAGCCTTTCGAAACTATGTCTTCGGCGATCCCCAAGTTGCCGTATTGCGTAAGCGCGCAATTGCTAAGGGCGGCGAGCCGTACAAAATTGGATTTCAGAGACGGCTAATGCAGGCTATTTGGCCTGTGAGCTATTGCCCTAAGTCCGTCTTCAATAAGCCGATGGGCAACCGGTGTAACGAATTGCCTTCCACCCGCTTTGCGAACCTCGTGTTAGCGCGGCGATTTGCCCGTCTCGTGCGGTATTTCATTGAAGGAGGGCTTGTCGCTGAGGGAGTTCAGTTTCGTGACGGGAGCCTCACTAAAATTCCCAGGGCCCTCTGGTTGCGCGAGCGAGCCTTTATAGAACTCACTAATGGGGATTTGCTGGAGTATCGACCAGAAGGCAATTCTTCGGAGCTCTATTCACTGCTTTTTTTGGGCCTGATGATAAGAAGCCCAAATACAATGTTACACGTGAAACCGCCCGTTGACGATGACGTACGATCCAATACCGCGCTTCCCAGCCAAACCAAAAAGTCGGTAGTTGCAGTTGAGCGACGCAATGTTGCTTACGAGGAATGCGTCGAATGGCTAACCGAAATTATGCGGGCAAGCCCAAAGAAACGGACGGAAATCAACGCGAGTTTGTGGGCGAAGGCCAAGAAAAAATGGCCGATCACCTTGAGCAATCGGGCTTTTTTAAATGCTCGTGCTGAAGCGATACGCCAAAGCAAGGCTACTGTTTGGGGCGCCGGTGGTGCTCCAAAGCAAAACCGAAGCATTAATCGCCGCACCGTATAAATCGTAGCATCTATTCATACCATTATAAATCGGCAAACCTCGTCGTGCCCATATTCGCGGGACGAAACATGCCCATTCCCAATAGCGCAATCGATGACGAAAGACTGCTGACGGAAGTGCAAGCGGCGGACCTGCTGAGGCTGTCGCCGCGTACTTTGCAGGCTTGGCGGTGCCAAGGAATTGGACCGGCCTTCGTGCGAGCTGGACGGGCAATCCGTTATCGCAGGCCGGCTTTAATTGCTTGGGCGCACGAACAGGAAGTAACACCTCAGCAGGCGCGAGGTGCGGCATCCGCCTCGAAGGGCAGCTTAGAAGTTCGCGACTTTGGTAAGGGCGACATATTCAATGCTTCCGCACAGGCTGAAATAGGATCGGTACGTTCACAATGAAACCGAAACCAGGCGGCATGCTTCTTGGGTTCAAAGCGATTTGCCTGTCCGGCTCATTGAAGGATAGTCAGCGCTCGGTCGCTGCCGCAATTTTGGATCATTACAATCATAAGACGGGACAGTGTGATCCCTCGCTCGACACTATCGCGTTTCTCGTAGGCTTAAGTCGTCGCACCGTCATTAGATGCGTCAATGGCATCGTCCGGGCGGGGTTCTTTCGCCGTATTCGGCACGGCGGAAACTACCATCGCAACTTCTATGAACCTGCCTGGACGTTTTGAGGCACGTCGAAGTCAATTGGAAGAGACTTCGCAACGAGAATAAAGCACGCCGCATGCAATGCGGGCGTTGCCACAATGCCAGGGGCAATCTTGTCGCATTGCCGATGACAAGCCAGACACCCAAACCTTTCAAACTAATATTTCTAAAGGAACATCTTCGTCCGCGATCGTGCAAGTAACGCCCCAATCTGTTGGAAAATTGAAAGCGACAAGACTTCCGAAAAATAGTGAGTTTAAGCCCAGGCAAATATCGTCGCGGGCCGCCGCCTACGATGCGGCCGAACGCAGATGGAATAAGGCTCTGCAGGATCAGTATCTCCAACAGCCTTCCGCATACATACGCATTGTCGGGTTAATCGATGCGCATCTGCAAATAGCAGCGACCGAGGCTGAACTACAGAAGCCTGGATCCGGGCTTCCATTCATCATTGATCGATTGGGCGGTCGTCGGATCGATTCCACTGAGGTAAAGGCACGCAGCGATGATCGCCTATGGCCGATGGGGGGAGGGGGGTTTAAATCTCTGGCACTTTGGGGACCGTTACCGCCCCTGGTCTCACGCACAGATTTTTTTTGGTCGCCGGAGGTTTGAATTTTTTTCTCGAAATCAAAAATTTCAAAGGCCTCGGGCCCGTCAACACTGGGCTATCCGGACTTTCCCGCACGCTGATCGCGTATTTATTTTCCGGGGTCGCCGCCGAGTACCAACAGGCGAAAAAGTGCCGCGAAATTCAGGGTGGGGGGGTAGCTGATGGCCAGTGCTGAGATGAGCAAAGGATCCCAATCAGAACAAAAAAACAGCGAAGCCGGCCGGCTCCGACTGGAGTACTGGCCGCCCGATCGACTTGTGCCTTCGCCCCGCAATTCCCGTACACATAGCGACGCTCAGATCGCTGAGATTGCCGGCAGCATCCGCGCGTTCGGTTTCACCAATCCAATTTTGGTCGACGAGGATGGCGGCGTCATTGCGGGCCATGGCCGGCTGGCGGCGGCGCGCAAGCTAGGCCTTGCTGCGGTGCCCGTAATCGCTCTGCACGGGTTGACCGAATTGGAGCAGCGCCAATTGCTGCTGGCCGATAATCGCATTGCGCTGAATGCCGGCTGGGACCTCGAGATGCTTAGTCTCGAACTCAAGGATCTCTCCGCGCTCGGCGCCGATCTGTCGGTACTGGGGTTCACGCCTAGGGAGCTATCCGACGCGCTCGCCACCGCCAGCGCGGGTGGGCTGACTGACGAGAATGACGTTCCTCCTCTGGCCGAGAGCCCAGTTACGCGCACCGGCGATATCTGGTGTCTAGGTTCGCACCGGCTCGCCTGCGGCGACAGTACCGATTCCGCTACGGTCAAGGCGCTGATTGGCGATTGCCATCCGCCACTGATGGTGACCGACCCGCCCTATGGTGTGGACTACGATCCGACTTGGCGGCACCGCGCCGGCGTGAACAACTCCGAACGCACCGGCAAAGTGCGCAACGACGGGCGGGCGGATTGGGAAGCCGCCTGGGCGCTATTCCCGGGCAGTATCGCCTACGTCTGGCATGGCGCGCTCCACGCCGCGACGGTGGCCGAGAGCCTCGTCCGCCAGGGGTTCAATATTCGCGCGCAGATTATCTGGGCCAAGGAGCGGCTGGTCATCGGGCGGGGCGACTACCATTGGCAGCACGAGCCCTGCTGGTATGCCGTGCGAACCAAGGGCTATTGGACCGGCGACCGTAAGCAAACCACGCTCTGGACGATCGGCAGCGGAGGCCAGGACACTGAAACAGCCCACGGCACTCAGAAACCGGTCGAGTGCATGCGACGGCCGATCCGGAATAACAGCGGTCCCGGAGAGACGGTCTATGACCCGTTCCTCGGCAGCGGAACGACCCTAATCGCAGCACAAACAACCGGGCGCGTGTGCCTCGCGCTGGAGCTTGACCCGGCCTACGTCGACGTCGCGGTGCGCCGCTGGCAGGCGTTCACCGGCGAGAAGGCGGCGCTGCTCGCGGATGGGCGTTTATTCGAAGCGGTAGCAGCTGAAGCGCCACGAACATCGGGCGCCTGACATGCGCGGTCGGCGTCCGAAACCAACCCGCATAAAGGTGCTCACCGGCAATCCTGGAAAACGTCCCATGAATAAATTCGAGCCGAAACCCGAGCCGATTGTTCCGGACTGTCCGGCCGAACTCGGTCCCGTCGCCCGACGGGAATGGGATCGGCTCGCAAACGAGCTTGGCAAGCTCAAGATTTTGACTGCGCTCGATCGCGCGGCGCTTGCAGCTTATTGCGGGGCCTATGCGCTCTGGGCTGAAGCAACCGAAGCGATCCAGAAATACGGCACCATGGTCAAGTCGCCGTCCGGCTATCCGATCCAGTCGCCTTACGTCTCGATCGCCAATCGTCAGGCGGAGATCATGATGCGAATTGCATCCGAATTCGGTTTTACGCCGGCCAGCAGAAGTCGAATCTCAACGCCAATTAATAACCAGCCGAATTTATTTGATCTCCTGGGCGGCTCAAAAACAGAACCAGCGCCTGAATAGACCTGAGGCAATGGCACATAACAAACTGTTATTCTTTAGTGTCATTGAGTATCGCGGCTTCGGCTTCCAAGGCGGCGACCTCAAGGAGGTAGGCCAATATATCCAAACCCGCAGCTCTCGACAGTTGCGTCAGCTCTTTCGTTTGTGCTCGAACGTATTTTGCAGTTTCAACGGCTTTATTCGTCGCCATAGTAACCCCTCCAATGTCCGCACGATTAATTAGGGCGTGGACTCACAGATGGGCCGCCAAATGTCGGTGTGGACGAGCCGACAAATGTCCGCTTTCGGATATGCGACATTGCAGAGCGGATTTGCTGCAATGCCGGTAGGGCCCTATGCAGCGCTGGGGAAGGCTGAAAGCGCGGCCGTCTACGGTCGTTTACGCCAAAGCGATTCACCGCACCTTTCTTGATCCACATCATTGCGCTTAGAGATTTACGTGATCCCATTAATGCTCCCTAGAGGTGCGTTGGCATTTTCGCTGCGCACCCATTCGATGGGAGGAGAATTCCATGAAAAACATTATGAAACGATTATGGATCGGACTAGGTGCCCTTAGTGTATGCTTGATTGTTTCTCCGGTGTCCGGCTACGCGCAGGGAGCAGACATCGGCAAACAAGAGTACGTCGATACGTGCGCAGCTTGCCATGGGACTGACGCGAAAGGGACCGGCCCAGTTGCTGCATACCTTAAGCAGAAAACTCCCGATCTTACCATGCTCGCAAAAAACAGTGCAGGCGTATTCCCCTTTGCACGGGTCTACGATGTGATTGACGGCCGCCAAGCGGTTGCAGTTCATGGCCCGCGCGATATGCCAGTATGGGGGGGATATTATAGGGAGCAAGGAGCCCTAGCTTCACGTTATGAGGCTACTCCCGGACAGGTTAGCTCGTATGCGCGGGGCCGGATCATTGCACTGATCGGCTACATCTACACCCTCCAGGGGAAGTAGCTCGCGGCACATTGCAGCCGGCTGGCCAAAACACCTGATCGGATTTCGGAGAGACCGCCACGCTGGGCGGTCTTTCTTTTTGCGTTGATCATGTTGCGGTGCGTTTGGTCGCTAATGGCACAAAGCGTCGTTCGCCGCGATGCAACCAACACGGTCGCTATCGGACCAAGAGCGGACAGAGCCCAGTTTCGAGGCTGAACGGGTATGCAGCGATTGACCCACACCGGACATAATGCGATTTGGCAGCACCCACTTATTCCGTCGATGAATTGGGCCATGGCCGCTCATTCGGCGATTGAGTTGTTCAATTATGTTTCACCGGAGGTGCCACCTTAACTCCGCGCAAGCCAGCGCGCTCGATTGTCTGCTTCACTAATCCCGAGGCCTTGGCCTCTTCGATGAACTCGCTAATGTAGGCAAGACGCCCGCCATTACCTTTTGGAACCAATGCCGCATAGAAGATAACCGCGAAGCCGTCCTCCAACACTTGAGAACCGGGTAGCTGGGCCGCTAGCGCTAGCAGTACCGTTCGACCCGCTGAATATGCGTCAGCCTGTCCAGTGCGCAGGAGGTCGACGGCGGCAGCTAAGCTGTCGGCACGCACTAGTTCAGCTCGTTTCAGTATCTTGCTCAGATGGAGGTCCGACGCGTCGCCGCGCGGTACCGCGATGCGAACCCCGGACCGATCCGCGTCTGCGACCTTACGGATCGAGGAACCAGGCGGCACCAAATAAGTGAAGTCACTTTGCATGTACGGAGGCGAGAAGTCACCTTCGGCTGCTCGAACCGGGTCGATCACGAAAAACGTTACGTCCCAAGCGTTGTTCCGAATACCCTCCATAATCGCGCCCGGTCTTGGGTACTCGACCGGTTGCAGCTCAATACCGATCCTTGCTGCGAGTGTGCGCGCGAGGTCCAATGCTGGGCCGCGCATCTC
Source organism: uncultured Alphaproteobacteria bacterium (assembly GCA_963733315.1). Lineage (GTDB taxonomy): Bacteria > Pseudomonadota > Alphaproteobacteria > Rhizobiales > Xanthobacteraceae > Pseudolabrys. The sequence goes on from CAVTCV010000032.1 coordinate 126,827, forward strand.
AGCGGTTACTGGGTCCCTGATAGCTAATGCTGGGCTCCCCAGGCCAAGCCCAACTCGAAGTCTTCCCGCCTTGACGAGGTCCGCGACTCTCGGGTCGGGCGCCTGCTGCATAGCATTCCCTCTTGTGGACGTTCGCCAAACGGCTGGCCTTACCAAGTCGACAATCCACGAGTTTGGCCGCCACAACAATGATGAACTCCCGCACCTACGAGATGATCAAATTGAGAGACATTTTGCTGCGGTGCATCGGTCGCGATTGGCACAAAGCGTCGTTCGCCGCGATGCAACCAACACGGTCGCTATCGGACCAAGAGCGGACAGAGCCCAGTTTCGAGGCTGAACGGGTATGCAGCGATTGACCCAATGTATGGTCCGGCCGTGCGTCGCAAGTGGATTTCGTCGAGCTGGCGGTTAGCGATCTTGCATCAATGTATCCGACCTTTGATTGGAGTGTTGTGCTCCTGGCCATCATGGGTATCAGCGCGCGTGCGAGCTCATTATGCGACAGACCTCGACTGGGCCAGTTGGGTCACCAGTGTTCGCATGCGCCGGGAAGACCGAACCTCCATCTCGTCTCGTCCTCTCGCAGACCTCGGCGGGTAAGGTGTATCGATTTGGCTACGTCATTGCGGGCTCCTCATTTTGCGCGGCCCCTGTGATCGTCGGCGTAGAATGAAGATCAGACAGGCTGAGCAGAGACGTCATCAACTTTCCTAACCTCGAAGTCCCGGCCATGAGCCAGAACGCTCCAGGCGATGCGGGCGAGCTTGTTGGCGAGCGCGATCGCCAGCACGTTGTGGTGCAGCCGCTTCTTGGCCGCCTCGATCCACGGCTTGAGCCCATGACGCTCCCAGATCTTCGGTTTGATCAGCACAACCCATGCCGCCTGTACGAACAGCACACGCAGGTAACGGTTGCCGCGCTTGGATATCTTGCCGAGGATCGTGCGGTCCCCGGTCGATATCTGCTTAGGGACCAGCCCCAGCCAGGCGGCGAAGTCGCGGCCTTTTGTGAACGCATCTCCACTGCCGATCGCGGCTACCATCGCGCTGGAGATGATCGGCCCGATGCCGGGCACGCTCATCAGCCGCTCGCAACCGGCATCCTGGCGTGCAAGGGCCTCGATCTCGCCCGATAGACCCTCGATGCGCTCATCGAGGCGGCGCCAGTCGCCGGCTAGGCCCTCGATTACCCGCACCATGCGCGGCGACAGGACATCTGGGGGCGTGGCCAGGATGCGCGGTAGCTCGGCGCGCAAAAACCGTTGTCCCTGCCGCACCGCAATGCCGCGCTCCAGCAGGAAGGCTCGGATTTGGTTGATGATGCCGGTGCGCTGGCTGACCAGACGCTCACGCACCCGGTGCAACGCTTGCAGGTCGAGTTGATCGGCGGTCTTCGTCGCCACGAACTTCATCGTCGGCCGTTGCACCGCCTCGGCGATCGCCTCCGCATCGCGGAAGTCGTTCTTCTGTCCCTTCGAATAGGGCCGCACATACTGCGCCGGCATCAGCCGCGCATCGTGGCCAAGGGCTTTAAGCTTGCGACTGAGGTGGTGCGCTCCGACGCAGGCCTCCATGCCGATCAGGCACGGCGGCATGTTGGCAAACCGTGCCTCTACCTGGCCACGCGACCATTTCTGACGCAGCACGATTGCGCCACGCTCATCGTGACCTACGATATGGAACGAGTTCTTGCCGATATCGATGCCAACCACGGCGATTACGGTATTGAGCTTCTGAGACATGGCGTGCTCCTTGTCTTTGGCGCCCCTTGGCCAGCTTACTGCTGGCGGGGCAGGAGCACGGCCGGACCATCCCATTAAGCGACATCGCAATCTATCTAACGGGTGCTGAGGCGCATGCGTTGGGCCGCTATTCCGATGCCTCGGAGCGCCAATTGCGGGAGGCGCTCGGCAGAATCTAGCGCGCTGAGATGCAAATGCTTGCCTAGATCACGGCAAATGCAGATTACGGCGCAGCAGTTCGCTCGCAGCCGCCGCCGGCACTGGCTTGCCGAAATAATAGCCCTGCGCGACCTTGCAGCCGGCCGCGATCAGGAAATCCCGCTGGCCTGTCGGTTTCCACGCCTTCTGCCACCACCTCGATGCCCAGTTCATGCGCGAGCCCGATCGTCGCCCGCACGATCGCCGCATCGTCGGCGCTCGTCGTCACATCGTTGATGAAGCGCTGGTCGATCTTCAGACGGGAGACGCGAAACGATCGTAAATAGTCGAGCGAGGAATAGCCGGTGCCAAAATCGTCAATCGCGAGCCGCACCCCGATCTTTCGAAGCCGATTAAATGCCTCGCCGTGGCGTTGCGTCGTCTCGATAAGAACCGATTCGGTGAGTTCGAGCTCCAGCCGCTCGGGTGCGACATGATAGCGGGCGAGATTTTCGGTGACGATCTGATCAAGCTGCGACGCCAGCTTGAACTGCGCGCCGGAGATATTGATGGCGACGATCGGCGGCGCAATGCCGAGGTCGCTCCATGATCTTGATCTGCTGGCAAGCATGTTCGATCACCCATTCCCCGATCGGGACGATGCTTCCGGTCATCTCCGCGATGGGAATGAAGGTCGTTCGGCAGCATCAAGCCGCGTTTTGGATGATTCCATCGGATCAGCGCTTCCAGGCCGACGATCAATCCGGACTTAAGTTCGACTTGCGGCTGATAGTACAATTCGAATTCGCTACGCATGATCGCGTGCCGCAACTCTTCGCCGATGATCATGCGCTCTCTGGTCTGCTCGTCGAGTTCGGCGACATGGAAGCGGAACTGATTGCGGCCGTCGTTCTTCGCGCGATAGAGGGCGAGATCGGCTTTCATCATCATGGCGTCGACACCTGTCAACGTCGCTGCCGTAGGGGACGATGCCGATGCTGGCGGTGCGTGTACACCTGATTGCCGTCGATGGCGTAAAGGGCGGAAATGACCTCGCCGATCTTGGCCGCCAGCGTTTCGACATTGATGGTGTCTGCGATGTCGTCCTGCAGCACGGCAAATTCATCGCCGCCGAAGCGGGCGACCATATCGGTCTCGCGCACGCAGCTCAGTGAGACGTTCGGCGACCGCGCTGCAGCAATTTGTCGCCCACTGGGTGGCCAAGCGTGTCGTTGACGTCCTTGAAATGGTCGAGGTCGAGGTAATGCACGGCAAATTGATTGCCGCCGCGCTTAGCGCGCGCGAATTCCAGATTGAGCCGTTCGAGAAATGCTGCGCGGTTGGGAAGGCCCGTCAACGAGTCGGTCCGCGCCAGCGTTGCGATCTTCTCTGCCGCGAGCTTGCGCTCGGTAATGTCGGTGAGGATGCCCTCGACGGCGACCAGCCGGTTTTCGCTGTCACGCAGCGCGCGGCCGTGGCCGTCAAACCACACGATCGAACCGTCGGGCTTCCGCACACGGAATTCCTTTTGATTGTACTCCATCTTGCCTTCGCTGATCGACCGGATATCGGCGACCATGGCGGGCAGGTCGGCGCGGTCAATGAGTTGCGCCCAGCGCTCGGGATGGGCCAACAGTTCGTCGGCCTGGTAGCCGTACCGGCTGATGTTCTGTGACAGGAAGATCAACGGAAACGGGGGCTGTAGGCCGAGCCGATAAAGAATGGTCGCGCTGTTCTCAATGATGCGATTGGCATCGGCCAGAGTCTTGAGGCGTCGTGTACGGCCGACAGCTGCGCCAACCAGTTCGGCTAGCGTTTTGAAGGTATCGATCTCGGCAGGTCCCCAATGGCGTTCAAACCCGCATTCATCGAAAGCGATCAGCCCCCACCACTGGCCGTCGACGAACACCGGGACGGCCATTACCGATTTGACGTTTCCCCTTTCGAACAAGGCGCGAGCGGCGGGCTCGAAATCGCGGGTGTTGCCGACGACCGTCTCGCCCCGGATGAGCCTCGGCACCCAGGATTTGAGTCCCACTTCGGCCATGGGATCCCTGATTTCCTGGTAATTGATCGACGATGAAACGCCGGGCGCGTTCCAGACGTAGTGTTGGACGACTGGGCTGTGCTCGGGAGACCTGCCGGCATCAATCTCGATGATGTGTACCCGGTCGACGCCGGTGGCTTGGCCGAGCCGCTCGATCACCTTCGGCAACGATTGCTGTAGATCGGACGTGCGCAGAAGTTCCTTTGCGCTCATCGCAACCGCTTCGAGGATGGCCTCGTGGCGCCGGGCCGAGACGGTCGCGCCGATCAGTTCTGCTAGCGTTTTGAGCGTATCGATCTCGGTGGGCGACCACTCACGTTCGTCGCGGCAGTCGTCAAGTCCGATGTGCCCCCATAAATGGCCATCGGCAAACACTGGAACAGCCATGGCCGACTTGACGCCAGCCGAATTGAAGAACTTGCGAACGGGTTCTTCGAAATTTCGGACGTGGCCCACGACAACCTTGCCCACTGCCAGTCTCCGCAGCCACAACTCGAGGCCGACGTCGATCATGGTTGTGCCCTTCGCGTCCTTGAAATAGGGCGGTGTCGATATCCCTGATGCGCTCCAGAGATGATGTTGGACGATGTGACCTTGATCGGGCGAGGTCGGATCGATCTTGAGAATGTGCACTCGGTCGACACCGGTGGCGCGCCCGATTTGCTCGATCACTTCCGGCAGCGATTGTTCGAGATCGGGGGAGCGGAGAAGTTCCTTCGCGCTCACCGCCACCGCTTCGAGGATGGCGTCCCGCCGATGCGCTGCGAGGATCGCAAGTGCATCATCGAGCTTGCTCGTCGCCTCGATCGATTCCGGCCGACACCTGCGGTTTGCGTTGCCGAGTCATCGCGCCTCCAACGGCGGAAGAAAGCGGGTGTCAGAAAAGCCCCGTATGCAATTATTTAATATTGTCAGAAAGATATCGTTTTCGCGTTGCGGCAATCGTTCAAATTGTCACAGATGAATTATCCCGGCGCTAACCACGCGCGGCCATGGCCCAAATGGGAATGCGTCCGGGAGCTTCGCGCTGATGTGACGGGGGTCATATGCTCCTACGAGTTATCCGGCGGGCATGGAGGCCGGAGGCACTATCCCACGTGAGGCCTAGTCTCGCCCGCCGGGGACTGGGCTGAGGGGCATGGGGAGGTTTCCAAATAAAATTAGCTGAAGCTATAGGAGGCAGATTATCAGAGGCAAGCTGCGCCGACAAAGTGATCGAATAAAGACACTGTTTGCTGCGGCCCATCGGTCGCTAAAGACCCAACAGCGACATTGGAGGTAGGCAACGCAACAACCAGGAGCCCACCTCACCTATTGAACATAAGTGCTGATAAATGTGCCCGTAGCGAGGCTCGCAGCGATTACAGCAGCAGCCACCGCGAGATGTTTGAGAACTTCGGTCAACACATTCGCATTTCGGTTCTTTGCGACGAGCCATGTGAGACTTGCGAGTAGGAGCACACCCCATACTAGGCAGGCCAACAACATATTCGTACTTGAAAACGAGAACACTAGAACTATGAAACTCAGCGAAATAATAAGTCTGGTCGCAAAATTACCGATCGTTGCTCTGAACGCAGCGTCTTGTTCGAGCCTCTCGGATTCTTGATAAATGTGAATGCTCAACGAATCCGTAACGTTATCGGCAAGGCCAACGATAAGAAGTCCAGCGATGATTGTTGACTTAGATATGCCTGCAACCCCGAAACCGATAATCACGCCCATGCTTGTTACAATTGCAGAGGTAGCGCCAAAGCTGACCGTTGGTAGCCTCAAAGCGGTCATCTGTTCACCCATTCAACTCAACATGCAACAGCATAGCCCGCTGGGGACCAAGACGGATGCGCGAGCCGAAGCGCATTATAAACACGCTGCGTGCCGCAGGGCGGGTTATTGACGAGAACCAGCGTCTTCATAGACGCAATTTCTATGAAGATTTATTGAGGCAACATTGATGTCGATCAACCGGCAAGCCACCCGCGCGTGATGTCCGTTCCTGGCACATTCGCTCCATTCGCTGCGGCTCACCATTTTTGGGTGCACAGCGGACATTGGCTAATCGCTGCTTGAGTTATTTCCTCGGTCCCTCAACGTTGCCGTCCACAATCATTCGCGCTTCCGCGAAGGCTTCGGCCGGCGTTGCGCGTGGCATCGTTGCGGCCAGCCGCAGCCCGTCTTCGTCGTATATCGTCACGATGAAGCCACCTTGTCGGGTGAGGTCGAAGCGGTGGAAATTATACGTTTCGGACTTGAGAATCACGGCTGCGCGCACCCATGTTGCCTTCAGACGTTTAGTGCTGAAACGGTAGGCAACGCACCATGTACACCATCGCCACAGCCGCTGCGGCGGTCGGCCGGAACAAGACCGCGATCCTGCGGGCGATCGAAGCCGGAAAGATTTTAGCTGCTAAGGACGAGAACGGCGAGTGGCAGATTGATCCCGCCGACCTGCACCGCATATATCCCCCATTGCAGAGTGCATCCATGCGGGGCAACGATATACAATCGCAACTGCATCAGTCGCCGTTGCTAACGCCAGTTTGAGGATCACGGCGCACGCTCCCACGCCGCCTTGAACGCCGCCATCGCATCCCCGCGTGTTGCCGTGTAGCCCCGTTCGGTGAGCTTTTGAGACACCCGCACCGTGATCGTCCAGAACCAGCGGCGATCTTCCGGCGCAGCGTAGGACCATAGAATGCGCCCGATGTGCCGGTCACCGTCGAGCACGTCGTAGTCGTCGTCAGACCATTCGCCGCTCGGGCGGGATTTCGAGGCAAGCTTGAGGGTGAGCATCGGTCAAACTGGTGTCTGCAGTTAGGTTCAACTGAATGTACAAAAGTGCAATAAATTAATTGAAAATTCATTTGTTTTTATGTAGTACGCGCCTTCGTATCAAAATGAAGGATTGTTACATGGCAAAGACTACTAAGAAGGCTACGAAGCGCGCACGGTGGACTAAAGGCGACTATCGCACACTGAAAGCGCACTCAAAGGCGAAGACGCCGGTTGTTAAAATTTCCAAGCAGATGAAGCGCACCATTGGTGCTCTACGCCAGCAGGCAAACAAGCTTGGTATTGGGCTCGGCCATCAGCGCTAGCAAAAAACACCTGATCGGATTTTGGAGAGACCGCCGCGAGGCGGTCTTTCTGCATTTGCCAGGGCAGAGCGGATCGGCAAGCGAAGGCTAGGCTTGAGTGAACCGACCGCACATAACTATCGCGTTCGCTTGTCCTTCGTAGCTGACCGCATCAGGGTGGAAACCTCGCTTCGGCGCTGCCTTGGTCTAAGACTTTCCCTGTCGCATCGAGCGCCTGCACCACCCAGCGATAATTATGGTGCTCACCGGGCGGCGGGCATGGGCCTGTGTAGTGGATGGCGCCACGGCTCACCGCATCGCCATTATATGCGATTGTTGAGCCACCGTGGTGGAATGCCGGCACATTCAGATCGGTCATCGTGAAGCGCAGACGTTTAGTGCCGGCGGGTACTCCCCGCAGGTCAAACGCTGGCGAAATCGAAGCGCACGCCGGAATGCCTGCCCACGAAAAGCGAACGGTAAAGGCATTCACAGATGTCGGTACTGCTGCCGCAAGGGCGAGGAGAGAAATCGCAGCAAAGGATAGGGTTTGCATTCTGGTCTCCATCTAGTGTCGAGAGATGGATGTAGGTTCAACAAACGCCGCGCTCAATCTTCATTTGTTGCCGGTGTACGATAGTCGCGGTCGAAAAGGTCGCCGTTGTCGGCCGACTAGTGGCACCTCTAGGCCCTGGCTTATGAGCAACGACACCTTACTGCGCCATTCATGCGGAAGCGGTCCCAGTCGTAACGTTCAGCGACTCCGCTCGGCTAGGACCGCCCCAAGCTGGGCATTATCATCGCCCCCGCTCGACCGATCCTATAGTAGCGAAATCGGGCCGTTTTGCCTTGATGCAAATCATTCACGGATAAAATTGCCGATAGCTGGTTGAGACCCCGGCGCTTACTGGATCGCCTCGATCAGTTTCGGATCGTCGTCATTGCCGACCCGGTTGACCCGCCGCGACACTGGCCACATTTGCAGAATGTCGGGCGCGGGTTTGAGCAATTCCGACCCGCCGATGCCGGCGAGCCATGACCTGAAATGCTCAGTATCGAGCACCACCGGCATGCGGTCGTGAACGTTTCGGGTGAGGTTATTCGCGGCGGTGACGATGATGGTGCAGGACTTCCTGGCCTCGCCTGTCTCAACGTCGTGCCATTCGTCCCACAGCCCGGCAAAGGACAGCACCGAGCCGTCGCTCGCGGAGATGTAATAGGGCTGCTTGCCGGTTGATGTCGATTTCCACTCGTAATAGCCGGAGGCTGGGATCACGCATCGGCTACGCTTGAACGCGGCACGAAACATCGGCTTGCTTGCTACCGTCTCGGCGCGAGCATTGAAGGTCGAGGGGACTTCCTTGGCGGTCTTTTTCCACCAGGATGGGATCAGGCCCCAGCGCATGGGCACCAGTTCAAGCCGATCACCACCGCGCGGGATCACCACGTCGATGATCATCGTCGGCGCGATATTGTAGCGCGGTCGCAAGTTGATGGCCGGCTGGGTCAGCCGATAGAGCGCAACCAACTCGCGCCATGTGTAGTGCTGGGTGAAGCGGCCGCACATGGTTTTTAGGTTGGTGGCACTTCAACAAGCGAATATCGCAGCATATCCTTGCCGTCGCGCGGAGGCAGGTTGACCGAGCAACAGGGACACAAGGCCTCCTCACGCCACTTTTTTGGTTCAGATCGACGCGTAACGAGAAGTTTTGCCTTGCAATTAGGGCATTGATGATTTGCAAGATCCGCATCAGCCATAATCCGATAAAATAATCTCAATTTACGAAATGGGCTAGCGTTGAGGTATGGGAACCACTCGAAGGCCTATGTCCACCATGTGAAGCGGTGGGCGACAATTTCCAACATCAAATGCGAGCGGCAGCGCCACCGCATAGTGGTCGCGGCGCCCACATGGTCTTTCCGACCAGGAAATTCCCGCCGCGCCGATGGATGAGAGGCAGCTTGCTGCGCAGTCATCGCCGTCACGCCGCCTGTTTCGCCAGCAAGTATTCGAGGGCCTTTTTTCCTTCTTTAGCCGCCTCTGCCATGCTTTCAAAAAAGACTGGCGAACTCTTTACCGGCCCCCACCGACCGGCACGGTAAATCTCCCACCGCCAGGGCTTAGGCGGATTCCCTCGCAACTTCACGACGACCGAATAGTCGGCTGGGTCAAATTCATCTTTTTCGCTCATGCACCGTTAGGTGGCGATGGTCGTCCAATTTTTCAAATTTCGAGTTGGTTATTTTTGACGCATGCCAATTGCGCAGCGCGCGCAGTAGTACCCGTTAGGCGAAGAAGTCTTGACCCAGCCCTGTTCCGAGGCCTGCCGCCAAACTTCGCCGATGCTGCTGCCATCGGCGATGAATTGCACCGAGCGGGGTTCCGTATCTATTGGCGCTGGAAGTCGCGGAAGCGGGTAGGGCGGCCGAGGATTGACCGGGGACTGCGGGATCTGATCCGGCGGATAAGCCAGGAAAATCCGCTTTGGGGCGCGTCCCACATCCACGGCGAGCTGTTGATGCTGGGCTTTGAGGTGGCGCAGTCGACGGTGTCAAAATATATGGTGCGCGGTCGAAGGCCGCCATCGCAGAGCTGGAACACGTTTCTGCGCAATCACGCCAATGCGATCGCCGCAATCGATCTCTGCGTGGTCACGACGGTGAGGTTTGAACGGCTGTTTGCCTTTTTGGTCGTTGGCCATGGCCGGCGACAATTGCTGTGGCTTGAGGTAACGCGGCATCCCACGGCGGAATGGTTGGCCCGGCAGATCACCGAGGCGTTTCCCTGGGCTGTGGCACCGAGGTATCTGATCCGTGACAATGACGGCGCCTACGGGCATATCTTCACCGGCCGGGTGAGGGCGATGGGAATTCGCGACCGGCCGATCAGTCGAGGCTCGCCCTGGCAAAATGGCATCGCTGAACGTCTGATCGGAACCCTTCGCCGGGAGTGTCTAGATCAGGTGCTGATCTATGGCGAGGATCAACTGCGCCGTATTCTGTCTGCCTATGCAGCTTATTACAACCGCACGCGCACGCACCTGGCGTTACAGAAGGATGCGCCGCTGCAGCGGGAAATCCAACGGACTAGCAACATCACTGCCATCCCAATCCTCGGCGGACTACATCATGAATACGTGCGGATATGATTTTCGGAAAGGACAGGGCATGGCGTGTGCTCCTCGTGCTCTTCAAAAACCCCGATCCAACTCTAAGGGGTTGTTCGGGGCAGGAGTACGGCCGGTCCATCCCATTTACTGCGTTCGCGGCACCGCACCATTTAGGACGCGATTGGACAACAACGGAGTGCGCCGGGAGACCGGCAAGGAGTAGATGGTGCAAGTCCATCACGATGAAGGAGTAGCGAACCGCATCGACCCCGAGTTCATGCGCGGCTGCCCGCGAGGGCATCAGCGAAGCGTTGACAGGGGAGCGCATAGGCCAGCCATTGAGCCGCGAAAGTTGTCTCATCTCGGGCGCTGACGTTGTTCCGTTAACGGAAAGCAACACGGATGGGCGCGATATCGCGAGCGCCCAGACGGCCCGGCGTGGTCGAAGACACTGGCATGTGCGGAAGTTCCTTGCGCGGGAACCGGGAGACCCCACGTCCGACCATAGGCATGTTGCCGATCTGGTCCGCATCGGGAAGGTGAGGAGCCGTAGCCGATGATGCACGGGCATGGGGAGTCAGACTTCGCCATAGTAGCTGGGAAGCCGACGAACAAGGCGGATCGATCCGCTACGGAGCCGGTGGAGCCAAGGGCGGAGACCAAGGGAAATGCGAGCCAGCAAAGCACGCGCCGGGCACAGAGCCGGGTAAGCGTGTCACAAGCGCTGGAGCGCATACGGCAAAGAGCAAGGCAAAGGAAGAAGGAGAGGTTCACATCGCTCCTCCACCACATCAGCATCGAGCTGCTTGACGAGGCATTCTTCGAACTTAAGGAAGATGCCGCACCGGGTGTAGATGGACTGACGTGGCGGACCTACGAAGCAGACCTTGACCGAAACCTCACTGATCTGCATGAGCGGGTTCATCGGGGAGCATACCGGGCACTACCATCACGGCGCGTCTACATAGCTAAGCCGGACGGTCGGCAGCGCCCGCTCGCGATTGCCGCCCTGGAGGACAAGATTGTCCAACGGGCGACTGTTGCGGTGCTCAACGCGATCTACGAGGAAGACTTCCTCGGATTCTCGTATCGATTCCGACCCGGACGTAGCACGCACGATGCGCTGGATGCGCTCGTCGTCGGAATCAAGAGCACGAAGGTGAACTGGATACTGGACGCCGATATCCGATCGTTCTTCGATGAAATCAGCCAGCAATGGCTGGTCCGCTTCCTGGAACACCGGATCGGCGACCGACGCATTATCCGCCTAATCCAGAAATGGTTGAAGGCGGGCATCCTGGAAGACGGGGTCGCGACGGTTAGTACGAAGGGGACGGGGCAGGGCGCGGTGATCTCGCCGTTGCTCGCCAACGTTTACCTGCACTACGTCCTCGACCTCTGGGCCGAGCGCTGGCGACGGCGCGAGGCTAGGGGCGACATGATCATCGTGCGCTATGCCGACGACTTTATCGTCGGTTTCCAGCACGAGGCTGATGCCCGGCGCTTCCTCGACATGATGCGTGAGCGGTTACAAGAGTTTGCGCTGTCGCTTCATTCGGAGAAGACCCGGCTCATCGAGTTCGGACGACTTGCGGTGGAAAACCGCAAGCGGCGCGGGCTTGGCAAGCCGGAAACCTTCACCTTCCTGGGCTTCATCTTCATCTGCAGCAAAACACGCCAGGGCAATTTCCAGATCAAACGGAAGACCCGACGGGACCGCATGCGGACGAAGTTGCAAGCCATCAAACAGGAACTGCGGCGGCGTATGCATCAACCGATTCCCGAGCAGGGAAAGTGGTTGAAGCAGGTCGTCACCGGCTACTTCAACTATCACGCGGTGCCGACAAACGGTCCGACACTGACCGCGTTCCTCTTCCACGTCACCAACCTATGGCGGCGCACGCTGCGGCGGCGGAGCCAGAAGGATTGGACGACTCGGGAGCGGGCCGCGCGGTTGGCCAACGACTGGCTCCCAAAACCGCGAATTCTTCACCCCTGGCCTGATGTGCGCTTTGCAGTCAGACACCCAAGGTGGGAGCCGCGTGCGGGAATCCCGCTTGCGTGGATCTGTGCGGGGGGCGCGAGGTAACTCGCGTCCCTACCGCGATCAAACGTCAATTCTGGCCCGCGACGGCTATGACGTGAATGACCCGTGAGCGACATTCGACGCTTACCGAGATGGGAGTGAATGTAGGCCCTATTCATCGCGCATGGCCTTGCGATGTTGCGCTGCTACTTGCAGAATAGCGGCCTCACTTACCATGGGGGCAATCAGATGAGTGAGCAATTATTCGCTGCGATCAGACGCGGCAAAGTCAAACCAGGCATGGCCGATGAATTTGCGAAACGTGTCAAAGCGGGCGCCCTGCCGGTCATGCAGAAAATGGACGGGTTCAAGGGTTATTACTTAGTGGCAGGCGCTGACGACACGATCATTGCCGTGTCGCTGTTCACCAATAAGGCCGTCGCGGAAACATCAACACAAACGTTGATGCCGTGGATCAAAGAAAATCTTGGGCCACTTCTCGCATCACCAACAGAGGCTATCGACGGAACTGTTTTGGTGAGTGCATGACAGGTAAAGCCGCACTAGAAGCTTTCGAATGGAGACCATTTAGGTAAGCCTATGCGAAGTACCTTCACCGGAGGAATGTCATCATGGCGAGGATGTACATCGACTGTCGTCAATACCCAAGTGAAATGAATTGCTCGGTTTCGATTGCCGCCGACAGCAAGAAGGAATTAATCGACGCGGCGACCCAACACGCGGTAACGGTGCATGGCCACAAGGACAGTCCGGAGCTGCGCGAACAGATTGGGAAGATGATCAAGGAGCAGGCCTAGTTTGGCATGCTAGCTTTTTGTTTCGATTTGCCGACGTGGCTCCTCGTAATGCTACGCGCCTAACTATGGCCGCGAGTGTCGCTTATGGCACTTCGCGTCTTTCGCTGCGCCGCAAAATCTAGGACGCTGTTGGACCAACAACGGACATAGGTCGGCGCTAGGGCTGAATTGGTCCGCAGCGTTTGACCCACAACGGACTTCGACGTCCCTGATCTAAGGCAGCCAATGGGTCACGCCAGGAGCGAGTGCGGAAACGAGTGGCCTCACGAGATTGACGACCTATTGGCACGAACTCTCTGCCTTACGCGTTAATCTTTTTATTGAGGCTCGTGCGTAGCTCTTCTGAGCAGAATCCGAACGCGCGTTTCCGTCAGTCCCTCGCTGGTTATCCCATAGAAGATCGGCAAAGCCAGGAAGATAATCAGTGCAAACCTCGGCGCATATACCCAGCCGATCACTCCCCCGGCCGCGTAGAGCGCCACTCCGAGCACCGCACGATGCCTCTCCTTTGGGAAAAAGGTCGGATCGACATGATCCTCCAGGAGGTACGAGTGGATGCTGAGGACATGGAACAGGAGGAGCCACGCCAGGCACATGACGCCGCCGATGGCGGCATAGAGCGCAACTGCGATCGTGGCGTCGAATGGGTTGGCGTGCTGGAGCGCCGTGGATAACACCGCTGTGGGAAAAGGGATCAGCGCCGAGGCCAATAAACAAAATAGATTAGCGAGATGCAAGCTCCGGTCACAGTAGCGGACGCGGGCGAATACTGCGCGATGATTGAGCCATATGATGCCAATGTAGAAGAATGACGCCAGGAAGGCGACATAGTTGGGCCACTGTGCCAACAGCTTTTCCAAGAGGTGGCCCGGCTCATACTCCGGGCGGACTATCTCGGCGACCAACAGCGTGATCGTGATCGCAAAAACGCTGTCGCTGAATGACTCCAGCCGATCGGTGTCAGCGAGCCGTACATGCGGCCAGGGCGGAGCGCCCTCCGTGTTGGGGCGGCGATTATTCCGCTCTTCAGAGAGGCCCATGGCATTTTCCGTCCGTGGCAGCACTGTGCGGCTGCTTGCGGATTTGGGAATCAAGCTGCGTTGCGAACCTTCGTGATGGTACATAGCGCGGCGACCCATTCGATTTGCTTCCAGCCGGGCGCTGTGAGCAATCACGCCATGGAAACGGGTCTGTTGTGAGCCATCCACAGATCGACAGCCGCCAGGACGGTCACGATCAGACCGATGAACAGATGGGCGTACATCGCCTGAGCCACCTCGGCGAAGCCGAGCAGCCACGGCGCCAGGATAGCCCATATGCCCAGTGCCATATTTGCCCATTCCTCCCACTCAGTGAGGTTGGCGAGCGCGTCCACTGCGACGAAGGCAACTGCAGCGCCCACCACCCACGCGTTCCAGGCGGCAGCCGTTTGGCCGGTAAAACCCAGCACCCACGGCGCAGATGCCAAGCACGCGCCGAGCACGAAATTCACGACGTCGATCGTTGTCTTTTCCGTTCTCCTTTTCGTAGTGCGGTTGAACATGGGATACTCCTGTTTTTCGTCAGTTGTGTCAGAGATACTTCCCTCGATGGGGAAGCTGCCGTGACTGCACCGGCATCAGAGGCGATGCCGGTCAAGCCACAATCTTCGTTGGAAGACGGTCCGATTCTGACGGAAGTTTCGGGCTTCTCGTCTTTCTCGGCACCATCGAGCCAGCGCCGCAGGAGCCGCTGGCGGAGTTCAATGAGGTCGAGCTTTTGCGCCGCGATCTCGCGTAACGCGATTACGGGCGGTTGATCGCCGTCGGCCAGGACTCTTGGCTCATCGCCACGCAGAAGCTCGCGCGCCCGCGCGGCGGCGAGCACTACGAGCTCAAAGCGGTTCGGCACAATGCGTTCGCAATCCGTTGTCGTAATCCTTGCCATGGCTGCCTCGCTATGCGGCGCGCGGCACCTCGTTGGGCGCGTACGATATGATGACCGGGGCACGCCGCTCCGGCTCTTGCAAAGCGAGCAGCGCGCACTTCACCTCGTCGAGACGCGAAGGTTCCCTGCCCTCCGGCATCGCCTCGTCGCTTGCGAGTTGCAGCAGGTATTCGTCCCAAGCCCAGCGCCTGAGAATTTCGCGTTTACAGTCAACCGGCAGGATGGGATCGTCGACCACATCGCTCGGTGAACGAAACACGGCTGCGGGATTGACGAGCGCACGTTCGAGGTCGGGGATCTCAAATACGTCGCAGCGGCCATACTGCGCCTGCAGCCACGCGAATGACAGATAGCTCCCAATGATATCCTTAAACGCCTGGCTCTGTTGCGGGTCAACTTTCCAGGCGTCATGTGACGACTGCAAAACCCCGCCGCTGCAGCGCTCTTCCACAACATAGGCCAGACCTTGTCGCTGCGCGTAAGCAACCGCGGCCTCGCGGGTCGCGAAAGTTAGCTCGACCTGGCTGAGTGTGTCGTCGCCACCGGTCCACCCCATCAGCGGCTCGATGAAGGGCGCCGTGCGGCGATCAAAGCGCAGCACCCAATTCTTCGTCCGCGCCTTGCCCGAAGTCATGGCAGAGCGCGCCGGACGATAGATGCGGGCGACCGCATCCGAGGGCAAAAGCAAATCGCCAAAAATCGGCCGGTTGTTCGTGTTGGCAGCGTCATGACCGCCATTTAGGCCGCGGTAATCAATCGGACCGCAGTTTGTGAATTGCGTCTCTTTCCGGACATGCTGCATCGCTTACCTCCTGCAACTGACGAAAGAGGCCGCCGGGGCGTCCCTTGCGGGCCGCCCCGACGCGGCTGCCGTGCCTTCAGTTCTTGCCGTTGATCGCGATGCGCTTGACTTTCGCCTGGGACTCGGTATCTTCACCTCGGTTATTTTCTGGGGCCTGATCATCTGGGCGATCGCGGCCCTGGTGGGCTGGGCGCGCCAGGGCCGGCCCGGCCCTGCGACTCCGGGGCCGGAGCGGCAGGACGGGCCCTGGCCGGGCCAAGGCCCGTGGCCCGGAGACGCGGAGGAGATCCTCTCCCGGCGGTTCGCAGCCGGTGAGATCGGCGCCAGGGAATACCGCGAGCGGCTGGAGGTGCTGCGGGCGCATCGGTACACCACGGGCACCGGCCAGCCCTGACCGCCACCGCCCGGCTCCGCGATGGCGGCCCGCCCCACGAATACCACCGGTAACACGGCCCGAATCCCTGGAGAGCCGGGCGGGCCGAGTCAGCGGGACATGCAGGGTGTCGACAAGTTGACCAACTCCGGCATCCGCCACGCCGCGGCCGCTTGGGCCACGAACTCCGCCGCGTCATTGATAGGCGCCTGGCTGTGGACCGCACCGCCGTCCAGGAAGTTGCGTACCTCCCGCTGAACGTCGGTGTTGCCGAGCAGTCCGCCGTGCAGCGCCGGGACCACGACCATACCCGCCGGGAGCTGGCAGGCCGGCAGCGTGAGACTGTCCGCCAGCGGGACGACCGCCAGCCACCGGAGCGTGTGCTTGTGGGTCTCCCGGCTGGCCTGCTCGGCGTACGCGGCGCCGCTCCGGTCGACCGAGCTGATCAGTTCCTCGGCCCCGGATGTGCCAAACGGTGACAGGCCGCCGATGAACCAGACGACCGCCTGCAGCGCGTAACCAGGTACCGCCCCGCTCCCGTCGCGGTCGTCCGTGGGGTAACTGACCTGGCCCGGCGCGACGATAGGGCTGAGCAGGACGATCGAGCCGACCGGCTCGCCGGGGTGCCGGGCCAGCATCGCGTAGATGCCGAGCGTGCCCTCGCTCTCCCCCACCAGGTCCACCGGCCGGCCGGTCTCGGCGTGCAGGTGCTGCACCTGAGCGGCGATGCGGTCGCCCAGCACGGACAGCGGCAGGTCACTGGCGGCAGGCCCGTGCGGCAGCGGCTGGTCGCGGGAGTTCAGTCCGCGGTAGGAGAACTGCTGGGCGACGGCCCGGCCTGCGATGGCCCGCAGGCCCGCTCCGTCCGAGCAGCACGACGAGCCAAATCCCTCGATCTCCAGCACGGCGTCGCCCGGGCCGGGCTTCGCGGCCGGCGCGGGCGCCGCGGCCGGTCGGGCGATGCTGGCCGCCGCGGCCCCGGCCGGCGCCGCCGTGGTGAGCTGCGCGTGCGAGCCGGCCGCGACCTCGAAGCCGGCCCGGGCGACGCCGAGGACCAGCACGACGGCCAGCACGGCAGCGGTCGGCGCAATCGGGACCCAGCGCACCAGAACCGGGAGCCGTCTGACCGCGCGGGGCACCGCGAGGGACGCGGTGACGCCGTACCAGGCGCGGGCATTGACGATCCCGGTCAGCCCGGACACCGGCACCGACCAGGCGGGCGGCAGCGAGCTGATCACCACCGCGGCTAGCGAGAGAGCCAGAAAGTCAGCGACGAGCCAGCCAGCCGAACGGAGCGGTGGCAGCGTCCGCCACCACCAGCTCGCGGCACCGCCGTGGCTGAGCAGCAGCGCGAACAGGATCAGCGCGGGCAGCGCGCCCAGGAACGGCCAGGAAAAGGGCAGCAGGGCCACCCCGAACGTCAAAGTGACCAGCGGCGACATCAGCAGCCCCGCGCACAGGGTCAGAATGGTCCCCGCGCCCAGCAGGACCACGGGCCGGGGCCGGGCCTGCCCCCGCGGCCAGGCCAGCCAGGCCAGGGCCGCGTCCAGCACGCTGCGGGCCATCACCACGACGATCAGGGTCAACGCGAAGCGCGGCCAGGTACCGCCAAACCCGAACAGCCAGCGCAGGTCGTGGAAGACAGCCAGCGGGGCCAGGGCGGTAACTTCTGGAGCCAGGACACGAGCCGAGGGGACGGTGGCGCTCACCGCGGCGGCTTCGGCCATCGGCACCGCGGCGCCCAGGATGATCAGCGCCGGCCGCCCGGCGAAGCCCCGGCGGGGGGCGGCACGCCGCGGGCCCCCGCCGCGGACTCCTGGCATCCCATCAAGCATCGCAGGCTCAGTCCCCTACCCGCCACATGCTGATCACTCCGCGTTACAACTTACGGAAGATCAGTTAGCGGCCAGACCGGTTAATTCTGCCCATCTGTGAAGCCTAAGCCGCGGCGCAACTCGTTTATTTCAGGGATTTAGCCAACATCCTGTCCCAATCGAAACATAAGCAAGTGATATAAATAACTTATGGATCGTTCCGCGGAGACCGGCCGGGCCGGGGAAGGCACCCCGGAGACCGGCCGGGCCGGGGAAGGCACCCCGGAGACCGGCCGGGCCGGGGAAGGCACCCCGGAGACCGGCCGGGCCGGGGAAGGCACCCCGGAGACCGGCCGGGCCGGTAATGAGACCCTGGCGGCGGGTGTGGCAGCCGGGATCGAGCGGCTGATCGGGCTGCTCCGCTGGCTGAGCCCACCGAGCGGGCTGTCACTGACGTCGACCGCGACGCTGGCGACGCTGGAGCGGTCCGGACCCGCCCGGCTCACCGCGCTCGCGGCCAGCGAGGGGGTCACCCAGCCGGCCATGACCCAGCTGATCGCCAGGCTCGAGGAGGCGGCGCTGGTCACCCGGGCCACCGACCCTGCCGACGGGCGGGCCGTGGAGGTCCGGATCACCGCCGAGGGCCAGGCCCTGCTCGCGCGACGGCGGTTCTACCGGGCCGAGCGGCTGACCGGGATGCTAGCCGAGCTCAGCCCGGAGCAGCAGCTGGCGCTGGCCGCGGCCCTCCCGGCGATGGACGCCCTGACCAGCGCGCACCGCGGTGTCCCGCTGACCGCGGCCCAGCCTTCCTGATGCAGGTTCTCCCGGTGCGGCAGCCCCGGTGCGGCCCGCCTTGTCGCAGCGCATATCTCCCGGAACGGAGCAGGACATGAGTGGCACCCACGGCAGGGCGGGGGATCGTGATCCTGTCCACCGCCCACGGCCTGCTCGGTCACGCCGAGCAGGTGCAGGCCGCCCACGCCGCCGCGGCGGCCCAGCCCGACCTGGAAGAGGAGGCGCTCGCGGTGGGCGAGGGCTCCGAGACCTGACGTTGACGTTAAGATCCGCTAGGATTCTGTTGCGAATGGCGGCCGTTCGGTGAAATTGGGGAGTTCTATGTCGGTGGCGGGAAATCCGTCGGTTTCTCCCGTCGCGTCGGGCGGGCGGGGCATCCACTACAAGTGGATCGCGCTGTCGAACACCACGCTCGGGATCTTGATGGTGACGATCAATCAGTCGATCCTGCTGATCTCGCTGCCGGCGCTGTTCCGCGGGATCAGCCTTAACCCGCTGGTGCCGTCGAATACGGGCTACTTCCTGTGGGTTTTCATGGGCTTCGTGCTGGTCACCGCGGTGCTGGTGGTCAGCCTTGGCCGGGTGGGCGACATCTACGGCCGGGTCAAGATGTACAACCTCGGCTTCGCGGTCTTCACGTTCTTCTCGATCATGCTGTCCATAACGTGGCTGACCGGCCCGGCCGGTGCGCTGTGGATCATCATCATGCGGATCTTCCAGGGTGTCGGCGGCGCGTTCCTGTTCGCCAACTCGACCGCGATCTTGACCGATGCCTTCCCCCAGGACGAGCGGGGCAAGGCGATGGGCATCAACGGCATCGCCGCCATCAGCGGCTCATTCCTCGGCCTGATCCTGGGCGGCGTGCTCGCGCCCATCGAGTGGCGGCTGGTGTTCCTGGTGTCGGTCCCGTTCGGGCTGTTCGGCACGGTCTGGGCCTACCTCATGCTCCGCGACAACGGCATCCGCATCCCGGCCAAGATCGACTGGCTGGGCAACGCCCTGTTCGCGATCGGGCTGGTCGCCCTGCTGACCGGGATCGTGTACTCGCTGCTGCCCTACGGCGGTCACCCCACCGGGTGGACCAGCCCCTTCGTGCTGACCGCCATCATCGGCGGCATCGTGATCCTGGCCCTGTTCGCCTGGGTGGAGACCAAGGTGCCGCAG
Source organism: uncultured Alphaproteobacteria bacterium (assembly GCA_963733315.1). GTDB lineage: Bacteria > Pseudomonadota > Alphaproteobacteria > Rhizobiales > Xanthobacteraceae > Pseudolabrys. Next base: position 146,661 of record CAVTCV010000032.1, read on the forward strand.
CCGATGTTCCGGCTGGGCCTGTTCCGGATCCGGGCCTTCACAGCCGGGAACATCGCCGGCCTGCTAGGTGCCCTGGGCCGCGGCGGCCTGCAGTTCATGCTGATCATCTGGCTGCAGGGCATCTGGCTGCCGCAGCACGGCTACAGCTTCAGCCAGACCCCGCTGTGGGCCGGTCTGGCCATGGTCCCGCTGACCGTCGGGTTCCTGGTCGTCGGCCCGCTGGCGGGCTGGATGTCCGATCGCTACGGGGCCCGGCTGCTGGCCACGGCCGGGCTGATCGTCTCCGGCGCGTCCTTCCTGCTGCTGGAACTGCTGCCGATCAACTTCCGCTACATCTGGTTCGCCCTGCTCATCTTCCTGTTCGCGGTCGGGATGGGGCTGTTCTTCTCCCCCAACCAGGCCTCGGTGATGAACAGCCTGCCCCCGGATCAGCGCGGCGCCGGCGCAGGCATGCTGAACACCTTCCAGAACTCAGCCACCGTGCTGTCGATGGGCCTGTTCTTCACCATCGTCACCCTCGGCCTGGCCTCCCACCTGCCCAAGCACCTGTACAGCGGGCTGGTCGCGGCGGGCGTCAGCCCCGCCGCCGCCCACACCGTCGCCAGCGAACCGCCGATCGGCAGCCTGTTCTCGGCCTTCCTCGGGTACAACCCGATCAAGGAACTGCTCGGCCCCACCGGCGCCCTGCAGCACCTACCGCCCGGCCAGGCCGCCTACATCACCGGCCGGTCATTCTTCCCCAAGCTCATCGAGCAGCCCTTCGCCGACGGCCTGCACCTCGCGTTCACCTTCGCCGCCATCGCCACCGCGATCGCCATCGTCGCCTCCGCCCTCCGCGGCCAGCGTTACATGCACCAGATGGAGCCGCTAGCCGAAGAACTGGCTGACGGGGTGGCCGAGGAAGGCGGGCTGATGGGGCTGGAGCCGTTCGCGACCGACGGGCAGGACGCACCGGACACGATCGGGAGCCGCCGCCACCGCAGGCCACACGGGCGGCGACGGCAGACCGCCCGCGAACGGGCAGGCGGCCCCGGCCAATGGACGGGGAACCAATGGGCGTCGGGCCAACGGGCGCCGGGCCAACGGGCGCCGGGCCAACGGGCGCCGGGCCAACGGGCGCCGAAACAACGGCCAGGCGGCCAACGGCTCGGCTGCCGCCCCGGTCGGCGGGGCGGCGGACGAGCCGGGCGCGCCGCTCGGCGGGGCGGCGGACGAGCGAGGCGCGCCGCTCGGCGGGGCGGCAGACGAGCCGGGCGCGCCGCTCGGCGGGGCCTGAGCCATGGCCACCGTGCCCGTGGCCCAGGGCGTCGCCAGCACCGGGAAGCGTGCCGAAGAAGCGGATGAGCCTGGGCGGCCCGACGAGAACGGGCCGCTGCTCGGGATCGGCGCTGCGGCGCAGCGGCTCGGCGTATCCGAACGGGCCCTGCGGTACTACCAGCAGCTGGGCCTGATCGTCCCGGCCCGCACCACGCCCGGGGGGCTGCGGCGCTACTCAGAGAATGATCTGGCCCGGGTGGGACGGATCCGGGAGCTGCAAGCCCTGCTCGGCCTCAATCTGGACGAGATCGCGGTGGTGCTGCGCAACGAGGACCGGATCGCGCAGATCTGCCTGGCCTACCGCGACGAACGCACCAGCGAGGACAAGCGCCGGGAACTGACCCGCGAGTGCCTGGCGCTACAGCTCAACCTCCGCGCCACCGTCGAGGCGAAGCGGGCGGCGCTGGACACCTTCCTGACCGACCTGGACACCCGCATCGGCCGGGCACGCGACCTGCTGGCCGATGCCCGGGCCGCACTGTGATGTACACGTACCGGTGGTCGGTGAGTCCGGTGGTCGGTGAGTCCCACACCGCCTCGGTGTCGTTGGGCAGGAACGACGGCGGAGCGCCGAGGAGCCGCTCGTACCACGCCGCCGCCGGGCCGTCATCGCGGACGGGGATTCCCGCGAACAGATCTGCGGTCGTGAGGTCGTGCTGGGTCCCGGGCAACTGCAGAGCTGATCACCTACCGATCGCACGTGCCGTTGAACGATTAGTCGTAGCTCGTAGGTCTGGTGATGTAGCGGCGGCCGGCGGGGGTGGTCCAGCGCATAATGCCAGGTGAGACCTGTTCCAGCCGCCAGCCTTGGGCTTGTTTGCAGCGGTGGTGGTGTCTGCATAGCGGGGCCAGGTTGCATTCACACGAGCGGCCACCGTGGTCGTAAGGGATGGTGTGGTCCAGGTCGCAGCGGGCGGCCGGGCGGCGGCAGCCGGGGGCCGAGCAGGTGGCGGTGCGGGCGATGACGAGGTCCTGCAGCCGCCGGGACGGTTCGTAACGGAACTCTTCAGTGCGGTGGTCGCAGCCGCCGCGGGCCAGCGGGGTGAGGGTGACGGTGAGATCGCCGGGGCTGGGCGGTCTGCCGGGCGGCCTGGGCTGTCCTGGTGGCCGGTGGCCGGGGCCGCCGCCGTGCGGGCCGCCGTCGCCGGGGCCGCCGTCGCCGGGGCCGCCGTCGCCGGGGCCGCCGTCGCCGGGGCCGCGTCGCCGGGATTGCTGGGGTGGCTGAGGAAGCGGCGGGCGCGGCGGGCGGGGATGCGGCCGTGCGCGATGGCCTGGCCGGTGTGGGTGATGGTCAGGCTCCAGCTGGTGCTGGGATGAGTGGCGGCGCGGGCGGTGATGTCGCGGGCCAGGGCGGGGTCGATCGGCCCGAACCCGCCGATGTCGCCGGGACCGCCGGGCAGCCCGAGCAGGGTGGCCAGGGGCACCGTGAGGTTGATGCGCGCGGCCAGCCGCCCGCCCGGCCCGATCGGCCCAGTGAGCGCAGCGGGTGCCGCGGACGGCGCGGCACCAGCGGACGGCGCGGCACCAGCGGACGGCGCGGCAGCGGCGGCCGGCACCAGCGGACGGCCGCGGCAGCCAGGGGACGGCGCGGCATCAGCGGAGGGCCGGCGCAGTGGACGGTGGGGTGCTGGTGGATGGGCCAGGAGGCGGCGGGCACTGGCGGGTGCCCGGGTGCCGGCGGGCTCCCGGGCTGCCGCGGGCTGCCCGGGCGGCGGCGGTGCTGGCGGGGCCCGGCGCGGTGCGGCGGGTTGCGGCGGGTGCGGCGGGTGCGGCGGGTGCGGCGGCCTGCCCGGGTGCGGCGGGTTCCCCGGACGGGGTGGCGGCGGGCTCGCGGCCGAGGAGGGCGTCGAGGTAGGCGCGGGCGCGGAGTTCGTCCAGGGTGCCGGGCTGGCCGGCGTCGCGCAGGTGAAGGGCCCGTTCGGTGAGGTGCTGGTCGGCTTCGAGCACGTCGGCGGGCGGCAGCCCGTACCCGGCCAGGGCGGCGGTGCCGGCGTCTTCGCGCCACCGCCGGATCCGCGGGTCTTTCTGGGCTTGTTCCCGGCGCCGCTGCGCGGCGGCGGGGTCGATGGCCAGGATCGTCCGGGCCAGCGCCGCCCGCAGCTGCCCGGAGGTCTGCTGCCCCGCACCCGGCAGGATCCGGTCTTCGGCCTGGCGGGCGTCGTGGTCGCTGAGGATCCGGGTGGCCTCGGCGATGATCCGGGCCCTGAGGTAGTCGATGATCCCGGCGCGCAGCGCCGCCGCGGTGCCGGGCAGCCGGATCGCCAGATCCATCGCCAGATCCAGGCAGGTCCCGGCGGCCGGGCCGGTCAGCGTCAAGGCGGCGGCGATCTCGTCGGCGACGAACTCGCTGGGCTGGTCCGGGAACTGGCCCGGCGCCGCGGCAGCAGTCCGGTCCGCGGGACGGCGGCGGGCCAGCTCCGCCACCACCGCCAGGGTCCCCGCCGCGGTCCAGGACTCCAGCCGCCGCCACGCGCGCAGCGCCCCGATCAGCTCATCATCATCCAGGCCGGCGATCCGGCCCGGGCGGGTAGCGGTGTCGGTCAGCCCGGCCAGCGCCGGGCCCGGCGCCAGTTCGTCCAGGTCATCCCCCGACCCGAACCCCGACCGCGACCGGAGAATCGTCCGGGCCCCGGGACCGGCGCCGGCCCGGGGCCAGAACCCCGCGCCCAGCACCTCCGCGGAAATGCTGGCCGCCCGCGCCGCCCGGACCGCCCGCTCATCCAGCGGCTCACCCGGCGGATCGGCCCACCCCGCCTCCTCCAGATCATCCTCATCAACCAGCTCCTCCCCCTCCCACCACGCGCCCGCCTCACCGCGCGCAGCGGCGGAAGCAGGGGGAGCCACGCCCGTGGCGCCGGCGTGGACTGGCCCGGCGCGGAGTAGCTCGGCGCGGACTGGCCGGACGTGGGGCGGGATGGCTCGCCGCGGGGCGGGGGGTCCTGCCCGGCGCCCGGGGCCGGTCCTGCTGCCATCTGTTACCGCCAAATTGTTCGGGTGGAGGATGCCTAAACGTCTTGGTTCGAATATAGTATCGTACTCATAGATAGATATCTAGAGCATCGATAGAAGATTCGATTGTTTTTGACGGACAGAGATCAGCCTGACCGAACCTGGACCCCGTTATTAACGGCAGCGTGCGCGAGGGTCGTGCGGGCGCCCCGTCTGGGCACGCGTCGATGCGCGCTCAGCGGGACGTGCTCAGCGCGACTGGGACCCGGTGGACGGCGGTGCGGACGGGAACCGGAGAAGTTCTTCCGGGGTCACTACTCCGGCGGAAGGGGAGAATTCACCTCCGAACTGGGCTCCGGCGGAAACGCTTCGCCGGCCTCCTCGTCCGGCTCGGGCGGAAGGGGAGAATTCACCTCCGAACTGGGCTCCGGCGGAAACGCTTCACCGGCCTCCTCGTCCGGCTCGGGCGGAAGGGGAGAATTCACCTCCGAACTGGGCTCCGGCGGAAACGGCGATGAGTGTTCACTCACTGGGTCCTCCCTCAGCTAGTCTGCGCGGCTCCCCCTAGTCTTCCCAGAGTTTGCGCGAAGGGGTAGGCCCGGATTGCGCCGGGGAAGACCCCGATAACGCTGGGGAAGACCCCAATTATGCCGGCGAAGACCCTGATAACGCCAGGGAAGACCCCAATAACGCCAGGGAGCGCCCAATAGCGCCAGGGAGTTTTGGCGCTATTGGGGCCTTCGGGCGGAATCTCCCGGCTGAGCTCGCTGACCTGTAGGTGGTAACCGGCCTCGTACTGAGCGCGGTGATCCTGCGGCCATGCGGTGATGCGCCAGCGCCGCCGGGCCTGATGCGGCAGTCGGAACCACGTCGGCGCTCTGAGCCTGGCCACCGCCCCGGGCGGCAAGCGCGGCCAGCCGCTGCGCCGCCCCAGAAGGGTCTACGCCGACAGCGGCTACGACCACGAGCGCTACCGCGACCAGGTCCGCAGGCTGGAGATCAACCCGGTCATCGCCTCGTTCGCCGGGCCGACGCGGCAGATCGGTCTCACGCTGAAGTCCGCGCAGGCGACCATCCGGCTGCCGGGAGCGGCCCGCTACCTCGTCAGCCAGCAGGTCACCTGGGGCTACGTCGAGCTCGGCATCCCCAGTCGGCCAACTCATCCCGCCACATCGAGGCCCGCCTGATCTCCAGCGAGGTGGGGCTGCTGCCGTGAGCCCCCCGGGGGCTGGGCAGGCAGGTAACTCCGTCAGGACGGGTGCTGGGAGGCCGCGGCGGCCGGGTTCAGGTCGGATTCCCGTACCGGGTGCCGGGGCTCTGGCGGGAAGGGTGCGCTGCTGCTGAGACCCAGGCTAGGGCCGATGTGCAGCAGCTCACCCGGGTCCAGCAGCCGCCAGGCGGGGTCGTCGTCGATCTTCTCGCTGGCGATGATCACCGAGGGCTGGGCCGCCAGACGTGTTGACCTGGCGCTGATCCGGGCGGTGTGCCTCCAGGGCACCGCTGCCGCTGCTGCCGCCCGCCGGGCGGTCGAGCACGTGAGCTCGTGCGTATCGGGATAGCGCAGCGCCCACAGGTCAGTCGCGGTGGTCAGCACCAGATTGAGGGCAAAGACCGGAAGCTCCACGGCGATCCAGCCGATCGCCTCCACGATGCCGCGATGCAGGTCGCCCCCGTGCCGCCGAGTCTCCCCGGTGATGAGGGCGAACACCCGCTCACTATCGGTCTCACCGTGCACCAGGTCCGCCGTGCCCAGCTCGGCGAGCCGCCGGTCCAAGTCGGGCAGGCCCTGAACGACACCGTTGTGCGCGAACAGCCGGCCGTCCTGCAGGAACGGATGAGTATTGGCCATCGTGTGCGCACCGGTGCTGGCGTACCGGACGTGCGCGACGAACGTCGTGCCGCGCAGATGGCGCGCGGCGCGGGCGAAATCAGTGTCCTGCCAGGCCGCGATGGGCTGCTTGGAAACCTCAGGCCGGCCGGCCGGGCCGAAGGCTCCGATTCCCGCGCCGTCGGATTGCGGTGGCTCTGTGCCGCCAGACAGTCCGGCGGCACCAGCAGCCAGAATTCCGCATCCACCGGCGTACCGGCGTGCAAGCCGAACAGTCGGCACATCCAGGGACCACCTTCCGCACGGGTCAGCTGACCGGGCGCCGCGGGCAGCCGGGCGGGCTCGCCCGGCACCGTGCCGCTCACGGCAAAACAGCAGGACAGCGAGCATAATGTCACGTGGGCTAGTCTCCCCGGGCTAGCCGCCCACGATTGCAGACCGGACGGAGGCACCCACCGGTGTTTGAGGCCGATGATATTCGGGAGTGGCGGGGCCACCATGTGGTCGACGACTCGGGGGGGAAGATCGGCGAGCTCGAGGCCCTCTACGTCGACACCCGGACGGACGAGTACACGTTCGCGACCGTGAAGATCGGGAGGCTATCCCGGTCACGCCTGGTGTTCGTGCCGCTGGCCGGGGCCAAGGTCGGCCCGAACTTTCTCAAGGTCGCCTTCGCCAAGAAACTGGTCCGGGACGCCCCGTCGATTGACACCGACGGGGAGCTGATGGCGATCGACGAACCCGCGGTATTCAGGCACTATGAGCTGCCATATGATGCGAGCGAGACGGAGCGCCTGCTGGCCCGGCGGTAGCTGGGCCAGGTGGCTCACGGGGCCACGGGCCCGCCGGACCGTCGGTCCGGTAAGACGCGATGGCGCGGCCCAGGGGGGAAGGACACAGCCATGGCGCTGTTTCTGTTTGTGATCATCATCGCGATCGCCCTGGGCATCCTGGGCATCGTGCTCAAGGGGCTGTTCTGGCTGCTGATCATCGGGATCGTACTGTTCCTGGCCAACCTGGTCTTCGGCGGGATGCGGCTGGGTAGGCGGCGTAACCAGCAGCCCCGCTGACCGCCGGTAGCGGGCGGAACCGGCTCAGGGAACGGCCCAGCCGCGGGTACGGGGGCCCCGGTTAGCCGATCCGGTCCGGGCAGAATTCGGTGTCAACCGGGACGCGCGCAGCGCCAAGCCACGATCAGCTGATGTTGATCCAGCCGTCCTCCGGCCGTGCACCCCGGTGCCGTCCCCGTGTTCCCCCGGTCCCCGACTTCACCTGGTCTGTGCCTGACCGGGCCGCCCCTGGCCCGATCGCTGGCGTGCGCGGGCGGGCGGGCCAGTCCCCTTCGCCGCCCTCGGCGAGCACTGCGGCGACCAGATCCCGCAGCGGGCCCACCAGGCCCCGCTCAGCGACCTGAATGGAGTGCTCTCCGTCGCTGACCTGGTAAACCGGCCGTCCCGGATCCGGGCGGTAGGGCGGCGGCAAGACCCAGATTGGCCCGGCTGAGCAGTTCGCGCCAGCGGGCGGCGTCGGGGCGCTCCTCGGGCTCGACCCGGGCACGCCGGATGCTGCCGTCGCCGAGGATGCGCGTTACCTCGATATTCATCGACCTCGTTTGTCCCTATTCCCTCGCCGGGTGACGCCATCCCGGTGCGGTCAGTGTCCGCGTGGGCTTCCCCACTGATGGCTTTCACCTTTAGTAAACTGCCCCGCCCTCCGGCGGCGGAAACCGCGCCGCCGCCAGGGACCCGGCCAAGGTCCGCCGGATGCGTATCCGCGGAAGCGCGGCCGGGCTGGCAGTACGCGCTGAATGGCACGCCGCCGGAGGGTTAGAACCCCCCGCGACGGGGCATCCGGTGACGATGGCTGTACTTAGAGCTGTCGCGCGGCCCATGCTGGCCTCGATCTTCATCGTGCAGGGGCTGGGACAAGGTCCTGCAGCCGGACCGGAAGGTGGCGGCTGCGGAACCGGTGGTCCGGCCGCTCGCCGAACGGGTGCCCTTCATACCGGATGACGTCGAGATGTCGGTCCGGCTGGGCGGCGCGGTTCAGGTCGTCGCGGGGGCGCTGCTGGCCATGGCCAGCTTCCCGAGGCTGTCGGCCCTCGCCATTGCGGTGGACCTGGTACCCACGACCTACGCCGGGCACCGGTTCTGGGAGACCGACGACATGCAGGAACGCATGCAGCAGCGCATCCACTTCCTGAAGAACCTTTCCATACTGGGCGGGCTGCTGATCGCGGCGGGCGACACGGCCGGAAACCATCGCTGAGGCCTGGCATCGCCGGCACGCGGTCGACTCCGCCAAGCACGACGCGAAACTGGTCGCCAAGAGCGCCAAGGCCCAGGCCAAAACAGCCAAGGTGGCCGCGAAGACCGCAAAGGCGTCGGCGAAGACCGGCGCGGTGGCGCGCAGGCTCAGCAGCATGCTGCCGGTCGGCTGAGGCTCGCCCGGCCGGGCCCTCCAGTTAGGGCATGCGGCAGGCACGCCGGGGCCGGGGAGCGCGGTGACCTCACGCGGGGGAATCGAGGGTGTGCCCGGCCGAGCAGGCCAACTGCGCGTGCACCGGCTCGCCGCAGCCCCGGTGGGTGAGAGCCAGCGAAGGACCTCCCGGCCAGCAGCGTACCGGTCACCCAGTCCAGCAGTGCGGTCATGACCAGGTAGAGGTCCCGGCCCTTGTGGGTCATGCGGTACTCGTGGCGGCTGCGCTGGCCCGCCTCCTGGTAAGGCTCTCGTCGCAGTAGTCCCTCGTGCACGAGGCGGGCGAGCC